>CAZURE010000001.1:0-395658 GCA_964623195.1 uncultured Gallionella sp.
TATCTAATGTACTTGCAGTAATCATCCCGTCAGGTGCGAATGTCACCTACGATGCAGGTGTGGGCAGTGTAACGCTGAATAGTCTGACGACCAGTGGTACCTTAAACTTGGCTAACAGCGGACTCACTTTAAACACGACTCTGAACTTGAGTGGCGGCACGATAAGCGGTGCGGGTGGGCTGACTACCCAAAGTGGCGTGACCACGACGATCAGCGCTCTTGTGAACCTCAGCGACAGCACTTGGAATAACAGCGGTATTGTAAACATCACTGGCACCGGTTCATTGAGACTGGCAGGCAACGGCACGATTGCGACCACCTTCAACAACTTGGTGGGTGGTGTCGTGAACTATGACGGCAGCTCAGCGACCCCGATCACCGCGACCAACACCGCGACCAACAAGAACTTCAACAATGTAGGCACGTTGAACAAGAATGTCGGCTCGGTAGCGGTACAGAACATCAACTTCATGGCGGGATTCAACAACACCGGTCTCGTCAACGTCAACAGCGGCACCTTGAACTTGGCTGTCAACGGTGCAGATAGCGGTACCTACAACATCAGTGTTGGCAACACCCTCCAACACTCCGGCGGCACCCGTGACATCAACACCGCCGCCGGCTTCACCGGTCCCGGCACCTTGCACGTCTCCGGCGGCACCCTCAACTTCAACAACGCACAATCATACAATCAAATACTGGCAGTGAGCGGTAGCGGCGTACTCAACGCCAATGGCTTATTGACCTTGGGAGCGGGCAGCGCACTGAACTGGAGCGGTGGCTCGATAGGCGGCACAGCCGGCCTGAACACCCAAAGCGGCGTGACCAGCACGATTAGTGGCATCGGCAACCTGACCGACACCACCTGGGACAACTTTGGCATCGTCGACATCACTGGCACCGGTTCATTGAGACTGGCAGGCAACGGCACGATTGCGACCACCTTCAACAACTTGGTGGGTGGTGTCGTGAACTATGACGGCAGCTCAGCGACCCCGATCACCGCGACCAACACCGCGACCAACAAGAACTTCAACAATGTAGGCACGTTGAACAAGAATGTCGGCTCGGTAGCGGTACAGAACATCAACTTCATGGCGGGATTCAACAACACCGGTCTCGTCAACGTCAACAGCGGCACCTTGAATGTTTCAATTCCGATCACGCAAACTGGTGTGATTAATACACTAGCGGGTGCGACGTTTAGTGACACCGCAGGCTTTACGAATTCTGGAACATTGACCGGAGACGGCACATTTGTTGTCGGAACGGGCGCTGCCGGTTTGATTAATCAGGGGGTCATAGAACCAGGTAGCGCAGGCGTGGTCGGGACACTGACAGTGAATGGTGATCTGCAATTGGATACGGGTTCGAATCTAAATATCGACTTGGCTGGAACCGGAGTGGGTCAATTTGATGAATTGGTGGTGACGGGTGCAATTTCCGGTAATACGGGCTCTTTGGGTGGCGTGACATTATCGAAGATAGGCGGCTATACGGTAGGCATAGGTGACTCATTCCAGCTGATCACTGCTACTTCCGGTCTGGATACTGCTGTATTTGATCCGTTTGCATTGCAGCGTGCTGATTTGACGCCTACTTATGCTGCGGGCAGTTTCACGCTCGGTATTTCACCGATGGTCGTGACGATCACGGCTGATATGCTGAGCAAGGTTTATGGTTCGGCTGATCCGGGTGCTTATACCTATACAGCCTCCGGATTCGATGCTACGACGACTGATAATGCAGGCAATGCGCTGAGTGGTTTGTTGACTCGGGTTGGCGGTGAAAATGCAGGGCTGTATCAAATCACCCAGGGAACATTGACATCACCATTGGGCTATACGATCAAAATTGCTCCGGTTGATTTCACCATTAATCCTGCCGCATTGATTGCGACTGCGAATGACTTCACTAGAACCTTTGATAGTTCACCTTATAGCGGTGGTAATGGTGTCACCTACAGCGGATTTGTGAGCGGTGATACCTCTGCCGTAGTGGGTGGAACACTATCTTATAGCGGTACCTCGCAGGGTGCAGTTAACGCGGGCACCTACGCAATTACGCCGGGTGGCCTGGTTGCCAGCAACTATACGATCAATTTTGTTGATGGCACATTAACAATTAATCCAGCTGGTTTGGTTCTTCTTGATGTTACCGCCAATAATGCCAGTAAGACCTTCGGTGATACTCTGACTTTCAGCGGTAGTGAATTTAGCATTACGTCTGGTACATTGTTTGCCGGAGATGCTATCAGCGGCGTCACGCTGACCAGTGCGGGTGCGGTGGACACTGCCAACGTCGGTACTTATGCGATCACTCCGAGTAATGCAATTTTCAGCACGGGTCAAGCCAGCAACTACGATATCACCTACGTGGATGGCACATTGACCGTCACAGCACGACCGATATCAATTTCTGCCAATGCCATTACTAAGGTATACGGAGATTTGGATGCTGATGTACTGACTTTCAATGTCGGCGGCTCCAATCTGGCTTCTTTTGACAATGAATCCACCGTATTTACTGGCGCACTTAGTCATAGTGGAACCGAGGATGTTGGATCTTCTTATGCAATTACACAGGGTAGCTTGGCAACCAACTCAAATTACACCATCACTGGTTTTACTAACAATACCTTGGACATCACACCAGCCGTGCTGTTTATTCAAGCAAATGATGTGAGTAAGGTACTTTCCACGACTGATCCGCTTTTGACCTATACGGTGCAAGGGCTTAAGTTTGCTGACACAGCATCAAGTACATTGAGCGGTGAATTGTCGCGTGTTGCAGGAGAGGAAGTGGGAGGCTACCAAATCCTGCAGAATACTGTTGCAGTAACGGATAGCAATTATTCACCGTCATTCTTCTATCAGCCCGGCACATTCACCATCGTGCCCCCAACCGTGATCAATGAGATCGTAGAAACCACCGACCAGAGTGAAGACCCTGATGATGAACCATCTGGAGAAATAATTTTGGCTGATGCGGGAACAGAGGGCGGTAGCGGTTCCGAACCATCTTTACCAGTGTGTCAATAACGAAATGAATCGGGATAGAGTCAATAAATGAGAAATACACTGTTCTGCTGGTCACTGATGCTGATTCTCTCGAGTTTGCCGACTGTTGTTGTTGCTGAGGATGTTGATGATGCTATCCAACAAACTGAGCAGGATGGCGTGCTGCGTTTTGAGATTACAGAGTTCAAATTAGAGGACGCGACACTGCTGAATAAAACCGAGGTAGATGAAGCTGTAGCGCCATATGTTGGAAAGAATAAGGACTTTGCAGATGTACAAGGTGCGCTAGAGGCGATTGAAGAGCTATATATATCCAAAGGATATACTGCTGTAAGTGTGTTGATGCCTGAGCAGGAGTTGGAGAAGGGCAAGATACGTTTTCGTGTCGTGGAAAGTCGTTTTGGAAAAGTGGAGGTAAAAGATAATCGCTATGTATCTGAAGCCAATGTTTTAAATGCATTGCCTTCAGTGCGCAGTGGTGGTGTACCGCGTTCGCGACAACTTGCACGTGAATTGAAATTGGCTAATGACAATCCAACACGGCAGTTGAATGTGATACTGAAAGCCGCTGAGAAAGACGATGAGGTTGATGCTAGGGTAGTTGTTACAGATTCACCACCTTCAAGCTGGGGAGCGTCAGTCGATAATACCGGCTCGACAGAAACCGGCCCAACACGGCTAAGTATTTCCTACCAACACGCGAATCTGTTCGATGCAGATCACGTACTCAATGTTCAGTATGCAACCTCACCACAGCAGCCACAACGAGTGAAAGTAGCGGGGCTAGGCTACAAGGTTCCGCTGTATCAGTTTGGAGGCAGCCTTGAATATTTTCTGGGTTACTCGAATGTCAAAGCATTGTTGGACAGCTTTAATAATTTTCAAGGCGGCGGTCTGCTATTTAGCGCTAAATACAATTATCTGATGGAGCGTTATGGAAGATTCGATCCTCGTATTTCATTGGCGATAGATCGCCGGCATTTCAGGGATATTGAAGTCATAAACTCAATTGGTTCTACATCTTTTTACAATGAGATTGTTGTGTTGCCGGTGAGTGTGACATTCTCTGCTCAAGGAAAATTCGATAAAAGCGATGTTAACGTTAATGTGTCTTTTGCGAAAAATATGCCCGGAATAGATAAAGGCCGTAAATCAGACTTTCTATCCTACGATGCAATTGGGAATGATAAACCGGACTCTCATTACCATTTGATTCGCTATGGAGCGAGCTATGCTCTTTCTATTGGTGATACTGGAGGACAATTTAGAGTAGCCCTTAATGGACAATGGAGTGGAGATCAGTTGATACAAGGGGAGCAGACTCGATTGGGCGGCGCTGATGGCATACGTGGTTTTTCTGAAGGTAGTGAAGGTGGTGAGATAGGCGCAAAGTTGAATTTGGAAGCTTATTCACCTGATTTTGGCCGAGGTGATATCGGCGTTCGTGCGGTGGCGTTCTATGACAGAGGTTACGCGAATCCGTTTGTTGGTGTATCTGAGACCATTGCGAGTGTAGGAGTGGGCTTGCGTGCCAACTACGCAGAGAAATATTCGATGCGACTGGATGGTGCGCAGATTAAGGATGAGGGTACAGATATAGAGCAACGTGTCGGTGATTGGCGTTGGCATGCCAGTCTGAATGCAAGCTTTTGATCATGGGGTATAAGATGAGAACCGCTATTCCATTTATTACAGCGATACTGTTGATGCTTTCAACAGTAGTTGAAGCTGCCGAAAAAGCGGGAGTAGTCGGCTATATGAGTGGCACAATGGTGGCGCAACGTCCTGATGGGACCCTAAAAGTGCTTGTACCTCGCTCAGCGGTATATGAGGGTGACTTATTGATTACGGCAAAAAGAAGCTATGCGCAAGTGAAGATGAACGATGGTTCAAGGATGACATTGCGTCCTAATTCTAATCTGCGCATTGAAGAGTTTAGCTTCAGGAATAGAGAACCCAAGAAAGATAATTTTGTCATGCGTTTGCTTAAGGGCGGATTCAGGACGGTGACTGGGTTGATCGGCAAGCGGGGAAATAAGAATGCATACAAGGTTCGTGCTGCTTCAGCCACTATAGGTATTCGGGGTACAGACTTTACTGCTCGCTTGTGCTTTTTCAAGAATTGTAAAGATGACGATGAAGCCAATAAGAGAGTTGCTGCTAAGCCGCCAGTAGATAGACCCAAAGTGATCGGCAGAGTGATGAGAGTCAAAGGGGAGTTTTTTGCTCAGGGCAGAGACGACAAAATGCGCAAAATGATTTTGGGTGGAATGGTATTTGAGGGTGATGTGCTCAATACAGGCAGACGTTCACATGCGGTTGTGGCTTTTCGCGATGAAGGGCGTGTGACCCTGCAGCAAAATACGGTGTTCCAGGTCGAGAAGTTCCAATACAGCAAGGCTGAATCCAACAGAGCAAAGCCTAAAGAGAACGCCATCTTAAGGCTGCTTAAAGGTGGTGTGCGTGTAGTGACGGGATTGATTGGGCGTAAGCAAAAAGATAATTATAAGTTCAAGGTTGCCAGTGCGACGATCGGGATACGCGGGACCGGGTTTGATGCATGGTGTAACGGGCCATGTGCAAACGGTACGGGTAATCCCGGTGCGACTCAGGGTAATCCGCTGGATGGGGCAGGTGTCTATGTTTGGGCGGGTGAGGTCATGCTGGTTGCTCCCGGAGGATCATTCTTGGTTGCTATTCAGCAGGCTGCAATCATTGCGCGTGAAACAGGAAAGCCAATGAAGGTCGTGGCTATTCCACCAACGATTTCTGATAACAATGCACCGCGTCCGGATAGCATTCCGGTTGATATGGAAAAATTGTTTGGAACTGAGGCGGATGCGGGAGGGGAAGGCTTATATGTGACGGTGCATGATGGTGAGGTTGTTCTTGCTAAGGGAGACGAGACGATTGATCTGGGGACTGGTGAGACCGGGTTCAGCACAGAGCAAATCCTAACTCGCTTGGCGACCAAGCCCGACTTTATTGATGATGCACAACTTGACCCGGAAGGTGCAGGAATCAAAGGGAATAGTAGTGGCATGATGGATAACAGCTGTTCTATATAGTTTTTATTTGGAATTATTCACTAGATAGAACTTCCAGCAGGGTAATAAATGAAAGGCCGTGGCATAAATAACACGGACTTTATTTGTTATCGAGAAAGAATTAGCGTTGCAGCGTGGCTTCTACTTCATCACGTTTAGTCCTGCCTACTAGGCGATCTACCAAAGCGAGGGCGAAATCCATTGCAGTTCCGGGACCACGCGAGGTGATCAGGTTGTCGTCTTCAACGATGGCCGTGCCCTGCACATCAATGTTGCTGAAGGGTGCGAGTGCACCGGGAAAGCTGGTAGCTTGCTTGCCATCTAGTAATCCTGCGGTGGCCAACACGGAAGGAGCAGCACAGATCGCTGCGACAAGCTTATGTTGATGCGCCATTTGCTGTACCAGATTTAATACTCTGGTGTCTGCCTTCAGATGGTTGGTGCCAGGTTGTCCACCAGGCAAAACCACCATATCGTAGTTTTTGCTGAGAGCTTCATCCAGCGTCGAATCAGGCATGATAGTCACCCCACGACTACCCTTGAGAGCGCCATCAGTCAATCCGGCAAGCGTGACTGTGATACCAGCTCGTCGCATGATGTTCACGATGGTTATTGCTTCCAGCTCTTCGCTGCCATCAGCAAAAAGGACTAAAACAGTTTTCATATTGACTCCGAATAAAAGAGATGTCGTGAGAGATATCCTTCTTGGATGTATATTTCCTAGGTTAGATATCGCTTGTCGACTAATTTACTGCTAGGGAAAGTTTCTGGCAAGCAGGACGGATCGAATGAGTCCTAATTACTTTTAACAGTCTGGCTGTGTTGACTTTGGACATGCATTGCTTCTTCGACGACAGGCCGAGTAAGGAGAGGTGCAAACAATTCGATGAAGTCATAAGTGTAACCTCTCAAGAATTCATTTTTGCGAATCGCAATTCGTGTCGTATTCACCTTGAATAAGTTGCTAGCTTTGATCATACGTAAATGTCTGTCGCGCTCTGGAATAAAAGCGATATCGGCCAGTATGCCGACACCTAACCCTAATTCCACGTAAGTTTTAATGACATCAGCATCAATCGCAGTCAGCGCGATGTTGGGTTTAATGCCAGCTCTTGCAAATGCTTCATTGATCTTACTACGACCAGAAAAGGCAAAATCATAGGTGATAACAGGGTATTCTGCGATTTTGGCGAGTGTAAGATTCTTTTCTGACAGAAGTGGATGGTTGGGTGGTACAACCAAGCAGTGATGCCACTCGTAGCAGGGGAGAGTCACCAGTTCGTCATAGAGCGAGAGGCTCTCAGTCGCGATCCCGATATTTGCTTCGCCGCTTAGTAATTGATCAGCGATTTGAGTGGGACTTCCCTGATGCAATCCTAGCTGCACATTCTGATATCGATGCATGAACTGTTTCACTACCGGAGGGAGCGCATAGCGAGCCTGTGTATGCGTAGTCGCAATTGTCAGATTGCCTGTATCATCTGCATGGAATTCCTCGGCTGCTTGCTTAAGATTATCCATGTCATGCAACATACGCTGTGCGATTTCGAGTACAGCCTTACCAGGCTCAGTCACGGCGACGAGACGTTTACCGTTGCGTACGAATATCTCAATACCCAGTTCACTTTCCAGTAATTTGATTTGTTTACTGATGCCCGGCTGAGAAGTGTATAGAGCATTAGCCGCACCAGATATATTTAATTTCTGATTAACGACCTCATTCAAATATCGCAGCTGCTGCAAATTCACGATTCGATCCTTATATCTATTTGTTATAAGATATTAACATATTTGTATTATGAAACATAATAGGTCCAGCGGTAAAATGCGCGCCTTGGAATCAAATAGGCATTATGCATGGACTGGATGTATACACTATCCGGCTTCCTCGTCGGGGTAATCGTCGGCGTAACTGGAGTCGGTGGCGGATCATTGATGACCCCGCTACTGGTGCTGATGTTCGGTGTTTCACCTGCTACAGCAGTAGGTACAGACTTATTGTATGCCTCCCTGACCAAATCATTAGGTGGTTGGGTAAACGGTAAGCGCGGCACTGTTGATTGGAAAGTGGTTGGGCTGCTGAGTTTAGGCAGTTTTCCTGCAGCAGTGACGAGTATCACGTTGTTGAAATTCCTAGCACTTGATGAAGAAACATTGAGTGGGATGATCACCGGCGTGTTAAGCGTTGCGTTGATATTGACTGCGATTGCGCTGTTACTGAAAGATTGGATCAAAAAAATTGCACGACGTGACGACGGTTCAATATATGAATTGCATCATCATCACCTTGCAGTCGCAACCATCTTCACCGGGGTCATTGTGGGTTCTTTGGTGGCGATATCGTCAATCGGGGCAGGGGCACTGGGTACCGTTGCAGTGTTATTTTTGTATCCACGCATGTCGACGGTCAAAGTGGTAGGTACAGATATTGTCCATGCTGTACCACTCACCGCGATAGCCGGGATGGGTCACATGGCGTTGGGTACAGTAGATTTAGTTTTATTGGGAAGTTTGTTACTGGGTTCATTGCCCGGTATCTATATAGGTAGTCATTTGAGCGCGAAGATTCCTGAAAAGGTGTTGCGATCACTGTTGGCAATCATGTTGTTGATTATCGGTACCAGAATGGTGCTGTATTAAAAGGAAGTGTTATGAGCATTAATACAAATATATTGTCTGATCTGGCAGAAATAGACAGATTTGAACAAGCGATTAAGACATTTAACGAAGGTGGTATCGATGCGGATCGTTTCACAGCAGTACGTTTACAACAAGGGGTATATGGCCAGCGTCAGCAGGGCGTTAATATGTTGCGCATCAAGATTCCAGGTGGACGTTTGACGGTGAAGCAATTGGAAGCGGTCGCGGATGTGGCTGAAAATTATTCTCAAAGACAGGTTGCACATGTGACCACGCGACAGGCGATTCAAGTACATTTCATTCCTTTGGATAAGATGCCAGATGCTATGCGCCGTTTGGCATTAGTTGGTATGACAACCCGTGAAGCTTGCGGAAATACTGTCCGCAATATGTCTGCCTGTGCGTTATCCGGGGTATGCCCGAGAGAGCATGTCGATGTGGCAACCCATCTTGATGATGCAACGCAGCACTTTTTGCGCAATTCGCTCAATCAGCAAATGCCTCGCAAAATGAAAATGAGTTTCTCAGCCTGTGAGTCTGATTGCGCCCAGTCTATGCTGCATGACATAGGCGTAATTGCCACCGTCAAAGATGGTAAGAATGGTTTTATGGTCAAGGCCGGTGGAGGACTGGGACACAAACCGCGTGAGTCAATTGTGGTTGAAGAATTTATCTCTGAACGTGAGCTGTTGTTTTCGCTTGAGGCGTTGGTCACGTTGCATAACAAATATTCTGATCGCGTCAAACGCGCTAAAGCACGAATTAAGTTTCTGGTTGAGAGATTCGGCGTAGAAGGATTTTTGGAAAAGTATCGTGAGGAATTTAATCGCACCAGTGGTGCGCTTGCCGACCAGCCCTATGCTAAAGGCGAATGGCGCGTACCAACAGACAGTGAGATACCTGGACCGGGTGCACCACGCAAGTCTTTTGCACAGCGTCAACAAGGTATGTTCGTCTTGCCGATTGCGCTACCGATAGGTGATGCAACGCCACAACAACTTCATGGCATGGCAGTGCTTTTACGTGAAACTGGTTTGGATGAGTTGCATACTACTCAAGATCAAAACCTCATTATCCTCAATGTGCCTGAGAGCAAATTGGACATGTTGCGGGGCGGTCTTGAAGTGTTAGGTTTGAGTGGACCGAAAATTGGCGATAATGTTGTTGCGTGTCCGGGTACATCAACTTGCCGACTAGGCATCACTGCCAGCACGTTGATAGCGCCAAAACTTTCAGGTGGTAGTGAAGATTTGCGGATTCGTGTCTCAGGATGCCATAACGGCTGTGCGCAACCTGAAACCGGCGATATCGGAATCTATGGTGAAGGTAAGCGCAAGCACGGCAAGCTGGTTCCACACTATCAGATGTATTTCGGCGGTAATGGCTCACATGACGGTGGGTTGGCCTTGAAAGGGCCCACTCTGCCGGTAGCTCGTATTGAGAAAGCTATCGCACGGGTACAGCAAGCGCACATTGAAAGTGGCGAAAAAAACTTTTTTGCTTGGGCACGCTCCCAAGAGACGGATTATTTCAAACAATTGTTGGCTGACTTGGCTGAAGTTGATGCGGATGAATTGGAATCCGTAATGCGTGACCATGGAGACGCTTCTGATTTCAAAGTGCTCAACCTGGGTGGCGGAGAATGCGCAGGCGCGACTCAAGTCATGATTGGGGCTAATTTCTTTGAAGCCGCTCATGAGCGCGAATATCGAAATGCGCTTGTATTCCAGCGTAAATATATGGATGCTGTGCAATGTAATGAATCCATTTTGAGGTTGATAGGTTCTGGCTTGACGCAATTGCTAGGCGGCAACCGTCATGATGACCTTTCTATGATTGCTGAACAGTTGACTTTGCTGGCATCCAGTGAAATTTCCGAGGAATTTATTCGGGTGACAGGATTATTGAATAATGCTGAGGATATTGGCAATGATGATCTGACAGCAATTAGCTCTGCAGTAGATGGCTGGACTGTCAATGTTGCTAAGTTTGCGACTGAGAAGGACTCGCAACTTGATTTGACCGAGGCGGCTGACGGCTTGCTGATTTAGGAGATAACTGTGCAACAAAAGATCGATCAGGTAATTTCGACATTACAGCAAGCTGTGAATGATTATTCACCCGTTTGTTTCGCCAATAGTTTGGGCGCTGAAGATATGGTGTTGACCGACATCATTGCCAAGAACAAGTTGAATATCGAAATATTCAGCTTGGATACTGGGCGCTTGCCTAAAGAAACATACGATCTGATGCAGATAGTACCAAATCATTATGGCGTACCACTAAAAGTATATTTCCCGGATACGACGGGTGTAGAAAACTACGTTTCGAAAAACGGAATCAATGGATTTTATGACAGTATCGAAGCACGTAAGGGTTGCTGCTTTGTTCGTAAGGTCGAGCCATTGCGCCGCGCACTGTCTGGTAAGGGAGCATGGATAACCGGTATGCGAAGTGAGCAGGCAGTAACCCGTAACACATTGGAGGTGTCCTCCTTTGACGCGGATAATAGGCTGCAAAAGGTAAATCCTTTATTGGACTGGACGGACAAAGAAGTATGGGAATATATTCGTCAATATGATGTTCCATACAATAAACTACACGATCAGTTTTATCCCAGTATCGGTTGCGCACCTTGCACACGATCAATTACACCGGGAGAAGACATTCGATCCGGAAGATGGTGGTGGGAAGATCCAGAAAACAAGGAATGCGGACTTCATGTTGGGCAGGCATCAAAACCGGCATCAATACTGGCACTTTGATTTGGAGTGTGTGCTGTAAATGACTCTTTTTGTTCTGATAATCAGAATGGGGTTGAAGAAGTTGTAAATCGGGATTCAGTAAATAGTGGAATTGCTGCATAATCTATAGTTTTGAACAAATTTGTGAAGATAATTGAAGGCGAAATGAAAAAACATACTTTTTCTCATCTGGATGCACTTGAAAGCGAATCAATTCATATCATGCGAGAAGTCGCGGCAGAGTGTAAGAATCCAGCACTATTGTTTTCAGGTGGTAAAGATTCTATTGTGATGCTGCGCATCGCAGAAAAGGCTTTCCGACCAGCGAAATTTCCTTTTCCATTAGTGCATATTGATACCGAGCATAATTTTCCTGAAGTTATTGCATGTCGCGATAAATTGGCTGCCGATCTTGGCGAGAGGCTAGTTGTTCGATCATTGGAAGACTCGATTAAGCGTGGCACGATCGTAATCAAAGATCCTGACAAACCGCGTAACCCCTTTCAATCGGTCACTTTGCTAGAAACCATTGAGGAGCTTGAGTTCGACGCTTGTATGGGTGGTGCTCGCCGTGATGAGGAAAAAGCCCGTGCCAAGGAAAGAATTTTTTCGTTCCGTGATGAATTCGGTCAGTGGGATCCGAAGAATCAGCGTCCAGAACTGTGGGATATCTATAACACCCGGGTTCAAAATGGTGAGAACATTCGTGTGTTTCCGATCAGTAACTGGACTGAAACCGACATCTGGGAATATATCGGCCGCGAGAATCTATTCATCCCGGAGTTGTATTACGCACATGAACGAGAGGTAATCAGGCGTGGAGGTTCTGTGATTCCGGTTTCAACTTTGGTTCAGCCCAAGCCAGGTGAAAAGGTTGAGGTCGTCTCAGTAAGATTCCGCACGGTGGGTGACATGACTTGCACAGCACCTGTTGAATCAACTGCACGTACAGTTGATGAAATTATTGCAGAGACCGCATCAACTCGTATTACCGAGCGCGGTGCTACTCGCATGGATGATCAGACTTCTGAAGCTTCTATGGAACTCAGGAAAAAAGAGGGATATTTCTAAGATGGATACTTCGACACAATTGTTACGTTTTATCACTGCAGGTAGCGTGGATGACGGAAAAAGCACACTGATCGGCCGTCTGTTACACGATTCGAAGTCTATTTTTGAAGATCAATTTTCAGCTATTTCCAAAACGAGCGAGAAACGCGGTATGGGGGAGGTTGATCTGTCTCTACTGACCGATGGCCTGCAAGCCGAGCGGGAGCAGGGTATTACGATTGATGTGGCCTATCGCTACTTTGCCACACCGAAACGTAAATTCATCATCGGCGATACGCCGGGGCATGAGCAGTACACTCGGAATATGGTGACGGCAGCAAGTACGGCTAATCTTGCCATCATTTTGATAGATGCGAGAAAAGGCATGTTGACTCAGACTCATCGTCATACCTATCTTGCCAGCTTGGTCGGTGTGCCACATGTGGTGCTTGCCGTAAACAAGATGGATATGGTGGACTATTCTCAAGAAAGGTTTGATGAAATAACAGCCCAATACAATAAATTTGCAGCACAACTTGGTCTTCATGATATTCATTGCATTCCATTATCTGCTTTAAAGGGAGATATGGTTGTAGAACGTGGTGAAAACATGGATTGGTACAAGGGACCTGCTTTACTTGAATTCCTAGAGGGGATAGAGATTGACGATGATCTGAACACAACAGAATTCCGCTTTCCTGTGCAATGGGTATGCCGTCCTCAAACGGAAGAGTTTCACGACTTCAGGGGCTTTATGGGAAGAATCGAGTCGGGGGAAATATCCATTGGCGATGAATTAACGATCCTGCCATCAGGGCGTAGCACTAAAGTCAAAAATATCGTGACTTACGACGGCAATCTGCAAACTGCTTTTGCACCACAATCTGTGACGATTACGCTGGCAGATGAAATTGATATTTCTCGCGGGGATATGTTTGTAAAGAGCAGCAACAATCCTCCTAAGGTGGTTAAAGAGTTTGACGCAATGATATGCTGGCTATCAGAGGCACCCTTGGATAAGGCACGTAAATATCTGGTCAAGCATACTACGCGTTCAGCAAAGTGTATTTTTTCATCTATCGATCACCGTGTGGATGTGAATACTCTTGAGCAGCATGCGATCACCGAGCTGAATATGAATGACATTGCCCGTGTTTCGCTGAAAGTCCAGCAGCCGCTGGTACTTGATCATTATCAGGTTGATCATGGCACCGGTAGCTTTATTGTAATCGATGAAGCGAGTAATAATACGGTTGCTGCAGGTATGGCGGTTTAATTCCCATCTGACAGTTAATTGTTTTAGCAGGGGGCGCGAGAAATCGCGCTCCTTTTCTTTGCTATATGGATATCGTGTGTTGAATCGAGGCATTCATACTTTGATGTATGCTATCTTCACCCGCTACGCAATGTTATTGCGGGATGTGTAGATGAATTTTTCGTAAGGTTTAATGTGCAGAGTATATTGAGAAAAATCGCCCTAGGATTCATGCATGCATGGGTCATGACAGTGTGTGCAACCCTTGCATTATCAGTTTTACGGTTGGGGCAGATTGCTTATCACTGGCCTAGTGATTTTGATCTGAATGGATTTGATTTGATCAGCGTGCTATTTCAGGGTGGCCGCTTCGATCTCAAAGCCAGCGCGACTGCGGCACTGTTGCTATTGCCGTTATTTGTGATTGCCCCGAAATGTGCCAGATCGGTAGCAGGGTGGTTCATCGCTATCTTGGTATTTCTCTCATTGGTCAACCTTCACTACTTTGGTTTTTATAAGACGCCGATTGGTCCAATTATTTTCGGATTCTTTGAAGACGATACCAAGGCAATCGTGCAGACGATATGGAGCGACTTTCCGGTTGTGCTTACACTGACAACGTTGGCGGTGCTCAGTGCCGGCTCATGGATGGCGATGAAATGGATTGCCGCCAGACTCAGTCCATCAATCAGCGAATCCCGCTACCCGACTTGGGTGATGGTGACCGGCAGCATAGTAGCGTTCGTATTGATGGTGTTCGCGATCAAGGGGACGCTGCGATCAATAGGATTGGTTCGCCAGAACTTAACGGTGACGACATCGCAATTCCTTAACGACATGGTGCCTAACGGCGCAATTGCGTTACTGTTCGCTTGGGATCAACGCAAGGAGTCTCAGGATTTTAGTAGCCCTATGCTAGGCCTGAACCGGCTGGGCTTTGATAGCCCCTTTGATGCAGCAAAAGTGCTGGGCATCATGGCAAACGATGCCGAGTCTTTACGCAAGGCCATGTATGTCAATGCCGCTGAGACTGAGTCACCGACTCGGAATAAAAACCTGCTGTTTTTCCAGATGGAATCTTGGAGTGCGGAGCCGTTTCTCTATCAATCGCCAGCGTTCGATGTATTAGGCCGCTTGGAGCAAACCCTGCCGGATGCATGTCATTTCTCCAACTTTGATTCAGTGCAGGGCGGCACCCATCCAACACTTGAAGCAATCCTATTCTCCACGCCGATCACGCCACTGACCACTGGCCCGGAGGGCAGAAATCCACTGCCCTGGTCGATACCACTGCTAATGAAACAGGCGGGCTATGAAACTGTGTTCATCACATCTGGCCGGTCGGGCTGGCGCGATATGAACAGGGTGATGAAAACTCAGGGGTTTGATGAGATCGTCGATGCGCTGACGCTTCAACAGGCTTATCCAGATGCTGAATTGGGTATCTGGGGAGTGTGGGATAGCTATGCGTTCAAATATCTTGAGCAACGCTTGCAGAATAAGAGCGGTAAACCTCTGTTTGCCTTTGTCATGACCATGACTAACCATCCACCTTACGATTTACCACCCGACTATCACAAAAAGAAACTTGATATGTCAGAGTGGGGAGGAGAGCGTAATTCTGAAGATTTAAGGAAGAATCTGGATACCTATCGTTACTCAAGTGACCTGTTGGGTGAGTTTGTTCAGAATGTTCGTGCCAGCTCGCAGTATGAAGGAACGGTGATCGCCGCGACAGGTGACCATAACACCCGAACGTTTGGCGTATATGCAACGCCTGAACGCAGGTATCTGGTGAATCAGGTGCCTTTTCTTATCTGGGGAGAAGGACTATCGTGCGGGTCGCAACTTCAGACACCCGCTAGTCATCGTGATATGTTTCCGACATTGTTTCCATTGGTCGGGATCGCTGGCGGATACATCAATACCGGGCGTAATCTGTTGGTGAATTCCACCCATACACCTTTTGATGAGCAACGCATCACATCCTTTGGGGGGCAAGTACGAAATGCACAGGGAGCTTGGCAATTGGGCAATTCAGCAAGTTTTGTATGTACACCAGATGCACAAGCAAACGCGTCATGTGCGTTCAACGAGGCGGATGATAGACAGGAGCGGGCGCGTCTGGGCTTGCTGGACTGGCTGATCAGGACATCACTCAAGCAATAGCTTGATAAAATTTATTTGTCTCTTTTGTGGCGGATAAACTCCAATATGGCCGGCAGTATGGAGATGACGATGATGCCCAAAATGATTATCGTGAGATTGCTTTTGACCCAGGGAATGTTGCCGAACAGATAACCCGCTACAGATAACCCGCCTATCCACAGTACGCTGCCCAGCGCGCTGGAGAACATGAACAGTCGATAATTCATTTGACCGATTCCTGCGACAAACGGAGCGAAGGTACGGAGAATGGGTAGGAAGCGCGCAAGGATCACGGTTTTACTCCCATGCTTTTCGTAAAACGCGTGAGTCTTGTCCAGATATTCAGGCTTGATGATTTTTGTGTTTGCTTTGAGGATACGTACTCCCAGCAACCTGCCTATCCAGTAGTTAGTATTATCTCCACTGAAAGCGGCTACGATCAGCAGTGGGATTAACAACTCAATTTGCAAAGCACCCATGCCGCATAGCGCACCGGCAACGAACAACAATGAATCACCCGGTAGGAAAGGTGTAATGACCAGACCGGTCTCGCAATAGATAATCAGGAACAGGATGGCATAGATCCACATGCCATATTCGGCAGTCATCTTGAGCAAGTGCACATCCAGATGGAGGATGATGTCGATGAAAGCGGTTATCAGATCCATTGTTCACACTGTGATTGATAGCACCATGACTTCCGACACGGAAATAGTGAATAATACCTGTGGTACTTCAACATTCTGTGCGCTATCAAGGCAATACTTCGTCTGCGCTCTTTTCCGGTTTGATGAAATCTTCGCGGGATACACCAAACAACATCAACAAGGGACTCGCGACAAGGGTCGCAGAGTAGATGCTGAACATGATGCCGATAGTGAGTGCCATCGCAAAATAGTGCAATGTTTCACCGCCAAGCAACAGCATTGCAATCACCATCATCTGGGTAGAACCGTGAGTAATGACAGTGCGGGATATTGTGCGTGTGATAGCGTTGTCGATGATTATCGGAACTTCAGTCTTGCGCATGGTGCGAAAGTTTTCGCGTATACGGTCAAATACGACGACTGACTCATTGACCGAATAACCTAGTACCGCCAAAACAGCCGCCAGTACGGAGAGAGAAAATTCCCACTGGAAAAATGAGAAGCAGCCAAGAATTATGACAACGTCATGCAAGTTTGCAATAACGGCTGCGAGTCCGAACTTCCATTCAAAACGTAACCATAGATATCCGATAATGCCCAGTGATACAAGCAGCAATGCCATAGCACCATCTTCCACCAGATCTTTACCGACCTGTGGACCGACGAACTCGACACGGCGCATTTCCACGCTGGGGTCTTGTTCACGCAAGCTTTCCAATACCTGTTCACTCAATTTTGCGCCCGGGATATCAGGGTTGAGTTGTACCTGTATCAGTACATCATGGCTGGAACCGAAATTCTGCACCAATACCTCCGGCAAATCGGAAGCGTCAAGTTGAGAACGTATCTTGCCAAGATCAGCAGGCTGAGCATAATGCACCTCCAGCACGGTTCCACCAGTGAAATCTATGCCGAGATTTAATCCTTTTGTGGCAAGGAAAAATACTGCCAGCAGGAAAGTCAGCAGTGAAATGGTTGTGGTATAGCGCCCATAACTCATGAACGGGATATCGCGTTTGAATTTAAAAAATTCCATGGTCTTTAATCCTTAACCAATTGTTAGTTTGGTGAGTCGTGCTTTGCGACCATATATCAGGTTTACCATTGCTCTGGAAACCATCGTCGCGCTGAATACCGAAGTCAGGATGCCCAGACACAAGACCACCGCAAATCCTTTAATCGGTCCTGAACCGAAAGAAAATAATGCGATTCCAGCGATCAATGTAGTGACATTGGAGTCCACGATGGTGCCGAAGGCGCGTTCATAACCGGAATTTATCGCGGCATGTGGTGTGACACCGTTGCGCAATTCCTCACGAATACGCTCGTTGATCAAGACGTTTGCATCGATCGCCATACCCAATGTCAATGCAATACCTGCCATACCGGGCAAGGTAAGTGTCGCTTGCATCATGGATAGCAGAGCCACGAGCAAAAACAGGTTGGCACCAAGTGCCAACACTGAGATCGTACCAAATACTAGGTAATAGATAATCATGAATATAGCAATCATGATGAAGCCAATCTTGGTGGAGTCGAATCCGCGCTCAATGTTATCCGCACCCAAGCTGGGGCCGATGGTACGCTCTTCAATGATTTCCATCGGTGCTGCCAATGCGCCTGCACGTAACAATAAAGATATATTTTGAGCTTCTTCTGTGCTCATTGCACCGGTGATCTGGATCCTACCGCCACCAATTTCTTCGCGAATCACAGGGGCGGTCACAACCTCTCCCTTGCCTTTTTCGAACAAGATGATCGCCATTCGTTTGCCAATACCTACTCGAGATGCATTCTTGAATTTTCTAGCGCCAACGCCATCCAGACTGATGTGTACGGCTGGTTCATTAGACTGGTTGTCAAAACCGGGCTGTGCATCGTTGATACGCTCACCTGTCAGGACGATCTGTTTTTTAACCAGTAGCTGTTCGCCGCCACTGCTCCTGAAAATTTCCGTGCCGAAAGGCGCAGTACCTGCGGCGGAGATCTGACGATCATCATCCACCATGCGAACTTCAAGCGTTGCTGTCCTGCCCAATATATCTTTGGCGCGTGCGGTATCTTGAACCCCAGGCAATTGCACTACGATCCGATCTACGCCTTGTTGCTGGATTACCGGCTCAGCCACACCCAACTCATTGACTCGATTGCGCAGGGTTAGCAGGTTTTGCTGTATCGCTGAATTGTGAATGCGTCTTTCAGCTTCGGGCTTCAGCGTCGCGGACAGAAAGAATTGACCAGTTTTTTCGGTTTCGCTAAACACAAAATCGTTATATCTCAGCTCCAGCTCTTCCTCACCTTGAGAACGTGCCTCTTCATTACGGAATCTCACAGAAAGTACTTTGCCGTCTCGTGTTACGCCTGAATATGCGATCTTCTTCTCACGTAAAGAACTGCGGAAATCTCCGGTAGCTGCCTCCAGCGCTTTGTCCAGTGCAGCTTTCATATCTACCTGCAACATGAAGTGCACGCCACCACGCAGATCCAAGCCCAAGTACATGGGCAAAGCATTGAGATCGGTCAGCCATTGCGGAGAACGGGGTAGCAAATTGAGCGCAACGACATAGTCCTCGCCCAATTTATCACCCAGTATATCTTTTGCTTTTAACTGGCTGTCAGTATCAGTGAAGCGAGCTTTTACACTTTTGCCGTCCAATGTGCTTGCATTCGGAGCAAGCCCGGAATCGCTCAGGATGCGATTTATATTTTCAAGCAGAGCTGTATCTGCTTTCAGGCTGCTGCGTAAAGGTGACACTTGAACTGCCGGCGATTCACCGTAAAAATTAGGCAGGGTATAAATCAATCCGGCCAGTAGCACAGCCAGGATCAGTATATATTTCCATAAAGGATATTGGTTCATTGAAGCCTCTTGATTGGCAGCATAGAAAAGAGAGTAGGTGACACGCTATGAATGGCAGCTGTGCCCGTTACCAGACACACTTGTTGTGATACATGCCATCAGTTATTTGACCACCCGTTATTTAATTGCCTTGATGGTTCCCTTGGGAAGTACGGTTTGGACTGCACTCTTTTGGATGGTGACCTCGATGTTTTCCGCAAGCTCAACACTTACATATTCATCGAACACATTATTGATCTTGCCAACCTCGCCACCCATGGTAATGACTTCATCACCGCGTTGCAGTGCAGCCATCATCTCTTTGTGCTCTTTTGCGCGCTTAGATTGCGGGCGCAATATCAAGAAATAAAATACTGCGATCAGGGCGATAAGTGGCAGAAAGTCCATGAAACCACCCTGTGAAGCGGCAGCGGTTTCGGCGTAAGCGTTGCTGATAAACATTGTTGAATCTCCGAAAATGAAACGAAAGGCGCGCATTCTACCATGAAGCTATGCTTCATCTGAACTTGCGATGCGGTAGGAGGTGTTAAGGAGTCAAAGAATATGGGATAGTTTTGGCCAAAAGGCGATCAAGCTGGTCCTCTTGCACGATCCTGCTTGAATTGCGCTAGGAATTCCGTGAATTGATTCATTCTGATTGCGGTACGCAATTCAGCCATAAGCCATTGATAGTAATGTAAATTATGGATAGTGTTGAGGCGCGAGCCTAGGATCTCATTGAGGCGATGAAGGTGGTGTAAGTAAGCTCGGCTGAAGTTGCGGCATGTGTAACAGGCACATTGCTCGTCTAACGGGCGGGTATCCATCTTAAATTGTGCATTTTTGATCTTGATGTCGCCATATCGGGTAAATAGCATGCCATTACGGGCATTTCGGGTCGGCATCACGCAATCGAACATATCTATCCCCTGTGATACGGCTGCCACAATGTCTTCAGGCGTGCCGACGCCCATCAGGTAGCGAGGTTTGTCATGGGGTAGCTGTGGTGCTGTGTGTTTGAGGATGCGTAACATATCCTCTTTAGGCTCTCCAACCGATAAGCCGCCGATGGCGTAGCCGTCAAAACCGATCTTGACCAGCTCCTTCATCGATTCATCGCGCAGATTTTCGTACATTCCGCCCTGAACGATACCAAACAGTGCATTGGGGTTGCCTTCATGCGCTTGCTTGGAACGCTCAGCCCAACGTAGCGATAGCCGCATCGAATCAGCCGCATCTCTTTCATTAGCGGGGTGGGGAGTGCATTCATCGAAGATCATCACGATGTCTGAATTCAATACCTTCTGAATGCGCATCGATTCTTCGGGGGACAGGAAGCATTTGTCTCCATTGACGGGCGACTGGAATCTCACACCTTCTTCGGTGATCTTGCGCAAAGCGCCTAAGCTGAATACCTGAAATCCGCCTGAATCCGTCAATATCGGGCCTTTCCAGCCCATAAAATCATGCAGTCCGCCATGCGCCTCAATCACTTCAAGGCCGGGTCGTAACCAGAGATGAAAGGTATTGCCCAGTACGATTTGTGCACCGATGTCCTGTAATTCAACAGGCGACATCGCTTTTACTGTGCCGTAGGTTCCGACCGGCATGAAAGCAGGGGTCTGGACAGTGCCATGGGCGAGGGTCAGTTGTCCGCGCCGAGCCAAGCCAGAGGTGTGATGTATTGCAAATTCCATTGTTAGCTTTCTAATTTTTGCGTTCTATCAGCATGGCATCTCCATAACTGAAGAAGCGATACTGATTATTAACTGCATGTTGATAGGCAGTCAGCATTTCTTTCATTCCACCAAAAGCACACACCAGCATCAATAGTGTGGAGCGTGGCAGGTGAAAGTTGGTAAGTAGTATATCTACTACCTTAAACTTATATCCCGGCGTGATGAAGATACTGGTTTCTCCCTTGCCAGGCTTGAGTTGTCCCACTGTTGAGGCACTCTCCAGAGCACGTAGGCTGGTCGTGCCAGCGGCAATCACCCTTCCGCCAGATGCATGCGCTTGCGAAATGGCGTCTGCGGTAGCCTGCGGAATCTCATAGCGCTCGCTATGCATCGTATGATCGCTGATCTGTGTTGCGCGTACCGGTTGGAATGTCCCCGCACCGACATGCAAAGTAACATAAACGATCATTACACCCTTAACACGAAGCGCATTCAGCATGGTATCGTCAAAATGCAATCCAGCAGTCGGCGCGGCAACGGCGCCTGCCTCACGCGCGAACACCGTTTGATAACGTTGCTCATCTTCCTGATCTGCCGTATGCGATATATAGGGCGGCAAAGGCAATCGCCCATGTTGCTCAAGTAAAGTCAGCACTGCCTCGTCACTATCAAAACGCAAATGAAAGAACTCACCTTCACGTCCAAGCACTTCGACAGTTAAACCCTCTGCCAAGATCATCCAGCTTCCGGCCTTAGGAGACTTACTGGCGCGCACCTGTGCGAGCACCTCGTGATCGTTCAATACCCGTTCAACCAGCACCTCGACTTTGCCGCCTATCGAATCATTGTTGTTGTCAGACTGATTGCTGCCGGGAGATGGGTGGTTAACTTTATTACCAAACAAACGCGCCTTGATGACACGCGTATCGTTCAAAACCAGTACATCGTTTGGCTTAAGCAACGCCAACAAATCACCAAACTGACAGTTTTCCTGAGTGCCGTCGCGCACATACAAAAGGCGACTGCTGCCCCTTTCTGCTGTGGGATGCTGCGCGATCAAATGCTCGGGCAGATTGAAATCAAATTCTTCGGTACGCATTTACAAAATTAGGGGACAATTGGCAAAGCCGGGATTGTAGCTGATGTCGTGCCGTGAACCATGTATTACGACCCATTATTATTAAGCCCGCTACCATAGGCTAGAGAGAAGGGCCGCTTTCGTCCAAAATGTCAGGCCTGAGTGACTTGAAGGAATATGCTGATTGTAGGTTGACCGTGCGCTTCAAAATCACTATCATGCGCACCTCATTATTCCCTGATAGCTCAGTTGGTAGAGCGACGGACTGTTAATCCGCAGGTCCCAGGTTCGAATCCTGGTCGGGGAGCCAGATGTTTAAAGCCTTGCAGCGATGCGAGGCTTTTTGCATTATGGCATCCGTAGCCAAAACGTAACCCTATAACAACGAATCAAGCCGAGCAGCCGCATTTGCAAGATGGTCAGGGGCAAGGTGTGCATAGCGTTCCACCATTGCTCCAGTCCTCCAGCCTCCAAGCTGTTGCAGTTCATGCGTGGGCGTACCCTGCATCCTGTGCCAACTTGCCCATGTATGCCTTAAGTCATGCCAGCGGAAATCTTCAATGCCAGCACGTTGTAGAGCATTCCGCCATGCGCGGGTATTGGCGTTGGCTATTGGCTTGCCGGAGAAGGTGAATACCCTTGCCGGATGTTTGCCAAGTTGCCTTTGTAATACCGCCAATGCCTCACGGTTAAGCGGAACTGCAATAGGTTTGCGGTTCTTCGACTGTGCCGCATTCACCCACATATGTCCTTTTTCAAGGTTCACTTGTGGCCATTCGAGCTTTAACACATTGGATTGACGCAAACCTGTCTGCAAAGAGAACAGCACCATGTCTTGTAGATGTGCTGGTAACTCAAGCAAAAGTGCTTGCACCTGTTTCGGTGTGATGAAACGAATGCGGCCTTCTGATTCTTTAAAGAGCTTAACTTTTGGAGCTTTTTCGAGCCAATCCCATTCATCTACTGCACGTTTGAGAATGGCACGAACTAACGCCAAAAAACGGTTTGCTGTGGACTTACTAGCTTCCTTTAGCCTTGCTTCCTTGATACGCGCAATCACATCCAGCGTGATCTCATCTAGCATCAAACCACCCAAAATCGTATGCAGCCATTTCAGCTTGGCTATATCGTCCTTGTGTGAGGCTTTGTAGCTTGTTTCTTCAATCCACCTGCCAGCCGCCTGTTGCCAAGAATAGCGAGGCCTAGTGCCAAGCCTTTCTTGTTCCCACAACGAAGCTTTAAGCCTGTCATGGTACTCCTGTGCTGCTACCTTATCGGCAGTCCCAGTGCTTCTTTGTAAGATTTTTCCGCTGTGGTGCAATTTGAGCCACCAGACGGAAGAATCTTTGCGTTTGTAGAGCGACATAATTCAACCTCCTCATGTGCGCCCTGCATCACCCGCGAGGGATATTGTGCGCGTAAGTACTCTACTAGGTCAATTTCCAAAAATATCCAGCGTTTGCCGGGCTTGGCTCCGGGTATCTCACCATTATTTGTCTTACGCAGTAACGTAACGGGATGCAGATGCAGAAATTTAGCAGCATCACTAAGGGTCATCGTTTTCATGTACGAAACCTCATGTCCCTAGAACCAACTTTATTTGCACATCACGTAATTTCACTTTTATGTCATTCCCAACTGTTCTCTGCTTTGCCGCATCGCATCCCCAAGCGTTACATTTGCACTGGTTGCCTTACTCTTCTTTTGTAAACGCTCCCTAGCCCTTCGTTGTTGTCTAGTTAGTTTCTCGGTATGCATTTCAGGCTCGGGTTTATATGCCTCCTTTTTGCGAATAGGGGAGGGTGAATATTCTTCAAAGGCCTTTTGGAAGTCTGAACCCCTAAGCTTTTGTGCAGTAGCCTTTTCTATAATCTGCTTGAAGGCATCTCTAACAATTTGAGAAAGTGATACATCCAGAAATCCGGCAGCAACCTCCGCTTGTTGCTTTAAATTGGGATTAATACGCACTGTTAGGTTGACGGTTTTAGGCATCACAACTCCCGTTTAGAGTCTAGTGCAGTGCACATACATTGCACACGGTACTAAATAGGTTGAATCCCGCATGATTATTGGCTTTACCTGCATTCCCTGCTTTTTCCTTTCCCCCCGTGTTACTAAGGGGGGGGGCATAGTCTGCGCGTACGCTAGCGCATCGCAGCAGACTATGCATTTCACAATACTTTCGGTCAGAAGTTCTAATCATTCGAATCACCTGACAATTCTTTATTGACAGCCTCTAAACCGCAATTAAGAAGTTGGTTGATTATGAATGAAGTGGAGCGATTTGAAGCGCGAGCCATTTGCTCAATTTGCTTCAAAAGATGAGCAGGAAAACGATGACTGCGTTGTATCGTTGCACTACGTTCATCCAAACCACCAGCTCCGCCACTTTTAATATGTGCTGCAAGCATTTGTGCTTCTGAGGGTTCTCCGTTTTTAACTTTCATAATAATCACCTAGTTGGGTTTCATGATGGGATTTAATGTAACCCAAATAAGAACCCGCTGTCAACTCCAAGAAATTTGGTGAGAACAAGCTATAATATCTAACTGATATAACTTAAGATGTAGAGCGAGTTTGTGGCCGCAATGTGCCATAAGGAGACTTCGAACCTGCCTGTAATACGATGCATATGAGGGTAAGGGAATATACTTGTTTCGTGAAATATCACGAAGTTGCCAGCAATATGCGTTACTTGGTTTTTATTAATATACGGACTGGGTGGAGTTAAGATAATGAATGTAATTCTTGAATCAACACTTAAATGCCCCGAGTGTGGACATAAAGAGAAAGAAAAAATGCCGGAAGATGCGTGTCAGTTCTATTATGAATGTAAGGAATGCGGTGTTTTGCTTAGACCCTTAAAAGGTGATTGTTGTGTGTTCTGCTCGTTCGGAGATGTCCCATGTCCACCCATACAGCAGGATAAAAAGTGTTGCAGTGGCGGTTAACAGATTATGAATAAAACATTATTTAAAACGGGCGTTATCGGGTCTGCGATTGCAGCGCTTTGCTGCTTTACACCCGTTTTGGTTATCCTGTTTGGGGTGCTTGGGATATCCGCTCTAGTCGGTTACTTGGATTACGTGCTCTTGCCGATGTTAGGCATATTCTTGGTAATGGTTGTGGTGTCGTTTTTTTGGAAAGAGCAGTCCGCGTAGGGAGCAATAACCAACGGGCATTGCGCCGCATGGAACTTCTATTCGGTGCAATGCGCTACGCTTATTGCACCCTACAACAGATGGCAGCTTCGTGTCGTAAGTTGACCTTCGCGGCCACACCTATAAATCTACTTTTCGACGGGTTTTCTTACTTACGATTAAGGCAGAAGCCGCAGAGCGTCTTAAACCATCGGGCACGATAAGCCGAGGGAATTCTTCAAGCCACCAGCCGCGAACGCCCTGATAATATAGAAGGCTTAAAAAGCCAACATAACACTCAAAGAATATCACAAGAAGCCTAAAGCGCAGCCTATGGAAAATTCTCCCTAGCCGTTGGCGTGGCTTGCGCCCGTCAAGGGAGTTTTTCCACAGGCTGGATAGCAAGAATTTGATAGATAAAGTAAGAAGCAAAACCAAAAATAAAGCACTTGAATCATTTTCCATGTTTCCCCCAGTGTAGCTATAACGTAGCCACGTTAATTGTATCTGTATGTGTTATTGCGCTATCTGTAGCTGTTTATCAATAATTGCGGGTGACGCAAGGTATTGATAAATAAAAACTCCTAGTTTAGCGGCCTGCCTGTTAATCCGCAGGTCCCTGGTTCGAGTCCAGGTCGGGGAGCCAGATTCAGAATCAAGCACTTAGCCATCCATAGGGGTGGCTTTTTGCTTTTCTGGGGGCCGATATGGGGTCTGAATACTGAGAGTCCGTGGGTCGGTATTGCGGTGGATGGGATGATTTGGTGGGTGTATACCGGACACATGGTTTGCACTTTATACCGGTCACATAGTTAACACTTTCGGACCGAACGGATTCTCCAGGGATTGGACCCTATGAGACTCCAAATCGAAATAACCCATATCGTACCCCATAAAGCTCGCCAGCCATACATCGTCTTCCACCTGTCGCAAACCGACATCGTGTCCCGCAATGACGCTACTGAAGTGGATTTTCTGGCCGTTCAGGCAAATCCGTCCGCATTGAGTGACCGTGACCGTCTTATCGTGGAACGGGTATGCCACATCCGGTAATCCCTCATATCTTCTGGAAGAGGGCTGATACAGATCCCCGGGTCGTTGCATCTCCAAGGCCTGATATGGGCGCTTATAGTTATATTCATGAATACAGTCATCGAATTTATCCTGTTGTTGCAGTAGATTCATCCCCGGCGGTTTGGTCGTCGCCTGCTTCAAAGTGAGATGCATTCTTTCATGACGACCATACTGCTGCGGATTGCCGGGCTTGATGTGTTCAATCCTGATGCCCAGGCGTAACCACCAGACGGACAGGCTGTTCAGGCCATACAGCGAATTCGGGCTGGCAAACGGTACGCCATTATCGGAACGGATGTTTGTGGGTAAGCCATATTCCTTGAACAGTCGCTCAAAGACCGTAAATGCGTGCTGTTCACGCGCGCTTGCCAAGCTTTCACAGCCAATCAGGAAGCGGGTGGTGTAATCCGTCACCCTGAGCGGGAAACAATGCCGCTTATTGCCCAGCATGAACTCGCCCTTGTAATCGGTACACCACAAGGCATTCGGTTCGCGACCATCGGATAAGGGCATCCCCTCCAACCGTGCACGCCTGCGACGTCTATTATTGACCAGACCATGACGATCCAGCACCGCATGGACAGTACTTTTGGCGGGCAAGGCAACCTCCGGATATTGGGTGTGCAACCGCTCGCGAATCTTCGGGGCACCCCAGAGTGGCCATTCCTGCTTGAGCTGCGCAATCAGTTTTTCGACCTGAAAAGGTAGGCGATTGGCTTGGCGAAAGGGTCTGCGACTTCGATCAGAAAAGGAAGCCAACCCCGATTCTTTATAGATGCAGCTCTCTCAATGTGGACTCAGGATTTTCCTTATAGTCAACTTAGGGATATTGGTGGTAAATTATGGGTACGAGAAATGTAGCCAGCGCTTTTATAGGGATAATATCGTTTATCTAATATCGTCGGACATTGTTGTTAGAACGTTCTTGTAAGATCATCAAGATATTTCATAATTTATTGTCAATAACTAATATTTCACTCAAGGATAGGTTTTTGAAAGCACCATCATTCATATTGCTTTTCGTCTTTTTTGTTGGATTTTTGGCATACTTTTTTTACCCTACACCGAAAACAGTAGGACTACCGTCGTTGTCGAATATTCATGTTCACAATGCTGATAATGTTCCAACAGTAGAACCCATTACACCTATACCACTCGACCGATTTTTAAATCCTGCTAAGGTTGCTTTGGGTGAGCGCTTATTTCATGACACGCTACTTTCAATTGATGGCAGTATTTCTTGTGCGCATTGCCATAACCTGAAGCTTGGTGGGATGGATAATCAAGTTCGCTCAATAGGCGTGAATGGGTTTGTTTCTGAAGTCAACACGCCAACTATTTTCAACAGTGTTTTTAATGCCAGCCTTTTCTGGGATGGGCGTGCCAAAAATTTTGAAGAGCAACTGCATTTCCCTATTTTGCGTGAAATGGGCTCGACAATACCAACAATTATTGCCAAGCTGAAAAAGGATGGCAGCTATCAGCGTGATTTTTCTGCTATCTATTCAGAAGGCATACAAGAACAGAGCTTTGTCGATGCGCTGGTCACTTTTGAGCAATCACTCATCACACCCAATTCGGCATTTGATCGTTTTTTAAGGGGCGATCTTGAGGCACTAAATGAGGATGCACAATCAGGTTATAGGTTATTCAAGAAGATGGGCTGTGTGAGTTGCCACCATGGTATTAATGTTGGCGGAAATATGTTTGAAAGAATTGGTGTTATGGATGATTATTTTGTAACACGCGGAAATGAACAAAAAGCGGATTTGGGACGTTTTAACATTACGGGGCGAGAGGAAGATCGCTATGAATTCCGAGTTCCATCACTCCGTAATGTGGAATTAACAGCCCCTTACTTCCATGATGGCTCGATAACAACTCTTGAAGAAGCCGTATCTATCATGGCGAGGTTGCAATTGGGTATTATCCTTAAGGATCAGGAAAAATTGTTGCTTGTGAGTTTTTTAAAGAGCCTGACGGGCTCATACCAAAGCGAACACTTTGAATGAGCGCGCAAATTAGCATGAAGCCATTAACGATGGCACTTCTTGTCCTGTCGTTGTCTGGTTTGACGCTTATGTTTTTCAAGGCAAAGCCTGTTGATCCTGAAAAACATCAAGCTTTGACATCATACTTTCACGAGCTGCAATTATCTGACCTTGAATTGGGCACAGTTATAACAAACTACGAATCTGATTTCTTTCATAACTACGATATAGCAGATAGTCTTATAAATCACATTCGCAATCTTGATGATGTGTTGCAACAGTACCAAGAACGTAAACTGTATTCAGGTAACCCTGAATATCAAGATGCACTCAATAAACTCACTCAGACAATTAAATATAAAGCAGATTTAGTAGAAAAGTTTAAATCTCACAATGCGATTGTCAAAAATTCACTCCTTAACTTGCCTGATATGTTACGTGAAATCGAGTCTGAGGCAGACAATATAGATCATAGCTTTCATGATTTTTTTGAAGATGTCATGCAAGATGCCTTAGTACTCGGGAGTAACCATCGTCAAGATGCTTACAAGCAATTGGCACTGAGTATCGACAAGGTTAAGGAAATATCCTCTGATCTGCCAAAGGATATTCAGAACAAAACAGAGTTGTCTGTTCGCCATGCAGAAATTATTCTAACCAACCTACCTGTTGTCAGAAGAATGGCTTCAGAGCTTTCTGAGGGGGTTGAGTCCGGCTTACTAGGTAAAGCTCTTGAAACTGCATACAACAAAGAATACGCGGCGCAACAGGTTACAACCAATAATTATCGTATTGCGCTATTGGTACTTGCGCTGCTGATGCTTTGCCGTATTTTATACAGTTTTTGGAAAACAACATCCATCAATCATAAACTCCGAATTGCAGCAATCACCTTCGAGATGAAGGAAAATCTGGTTATTACGGATAAAAAGCAGAATATTGTGCAGACTAATCGTGCGTTTACTCAAGACACTTTATATGAACAACGGGCGGTACTGGGCAAAAGTATTAATATCCTCACTTCAACTCGCCACGATAAGGAATTTTTAGCAGGCATAGATAAGGAAGTAGTGGCTTTTGGGTTTTGGGAGGGAGAGTATTGGTGTCGCCGTAAAAACGGTGTTGAATACCCGAGTTGGTTAACGATAAGCGTCGTAAAAGGCAAGGGTGAAAAGACACTTAACTATATTTATTCTTTCAGTGACATGACAACACGCAAGGAAGCCGAGTTACAGATTCAGAATTTGGCACTATACGATTCACTCACAAATTTACCTAACCGCCGCTTATTGATAGATCGCCTTGATCAGGCTCTGGTGTCAAGCGTGCGCCATAACAAAATTTCTGCACTCATATTTCTAGATGTCGATCATTTTAAAACTCTGAACGATACATTGGGCCACCAACTTGGTGATCTTTTATTGCAGGAGTTGGGTAAGCGTCTGGCTTCGTCGATACGTGCGAACGATACCGTCTCACGTTTTGGTGGTGATGAGTTCGTAATATTACTGGATGATATCGGTGATTCAGATGACATCGCGGTGGAACGGTGTACTGCGATTTGTAATAAGTTGAAGGATAACTTATCGCAAGAATACCAGTTGGAAGAAGCGAAATATCGTTGTACTGTCAGTATTGGTATTACGCTATTTGGCCAGCAGTATATATCGTCGGCCGACCTGTTTAAGCAGGCTGATATCGCAATGTATCAGTCTAAAGGTGCGGGTCGTAATCAAATCAGTTTTTTTGATCAAGCGATGCAAGCAACTGTTGAGAGTCACGCAGACTTGGAAACTGAACTTGCTCGAGCAATTGAAAGGGAGCAATTTCAGTTGTTATATCAGCCACAAATACATAACGATAATCACATTTTTGGTGTAGAAGCACTATTACGCTGGAATCACCCAGAGCATGGAACTACTTCACCAAACGTATTTATACCGCTTGCAGAAAAAAATTCACTCATTATTCCCATTGGTAAATGGGTTCTGGATACAGCGTGCGCTCAACTAAAACAATGGGAAAACAACCCACATACCAGTCACCTGACCATTTCTATTAACGTCAGTGCTAGACAATTCGGGCAAAGTGATTTCTACATGCAGGTTAAACAAGTCATAGAACAGCATGCTATAAATCCCGCCAAACTTAAGTTGGAGCTAACCGAAACTGCGGTATTGGAAAATGTTGAAACAACGATTGAGACCATGAATGCGCTGAGAGATCTGGGTGTTGAGTTTTCAATGGATGATTTTGGTACTGGCTATTCATCTTTAAGATATCTCAAGCACCTACCGCTATCTCAACTTAAAATTGATAAGTCATTTGTCAATACAATTGAGCAGAGTAATAGTGATAAAGTCATTATTACAACGATAATTGCCATGGCAAAAGCGCTCAGTCTTCAAGTCATAGCAGAAGGTGTGGAAACAGATATGCAGAAACAGCAACTGCTGGAGAGTGGATGCAGTTCCTATCAAGGCTATTATTTCCATGAACCGTTGACGATAAGCTCACTGGAAGCCCTGCTGAATTCCGACTAACTAGCTTTCGTGACTCTACGCCCTTATTTGAGAGCATATTCGGTCATGCTCGATTTGCTCGCCGTGAATCGAAGGGTACCTGCACTGTTAATCTCAAGGTCTCTGTTTTGAGTCTTGATTGGTGAGTCAGATACGATTAAACCACTTAGCCATCCATTCGGATGGCTTTTTGTCTTTCAGGGAGTGAAACCTGATTCCTCCTGTGAGAGTCCGCTCTGCTGACCTCTTATGGGTGGGGCAAAGAAGTTATAGAGGCTTCTTCTACTGCTCAGGGAAGAATAATCGCACTCAGTTCAAGCTATAAATAATAACTGCTGAAATTTCGCTAGCTCTCACGAAATCTCAAAAGTTTTAAGCGTAGTAAACACGATTTGGAGTTCTGAAAAGTGATTGATGTGACACAAATTACTTTGTGAGCAGTCGCAAAAACCTATAAGAGTATTGGGATAGAGGATTATTGAGGAAATAAAAATTATTTAGGAAGGCTCTGGCCTGAACCTTGCTTTATGACACCCATGGTTGCGGAGAGTTCGTATTAAATCCGCATATTTAGCAAAATTTAAGTGGCTGAAGATGAAATATGTATCTTGGTAGAGATTATGACCGAGGTACAAAAAATATCTTTGTAATTATGTGTCAGCACGCTAGGGGGTCATCATGGGAAGCACCACGATCAAGAAATTTCTATTTACAATTAAATGTGGGTTAGTCCTATGTGTGGGGTCCATGTGTTTGTCAGCGCAAGCCGTGACACTAACAGTTGTTGACAATGACGGCGCAGTCTTGAACGATACTGATTTTCGTTGGGTATTGGAGGAAGATGCTACTCGGGATTCAAAGCCGGGTGAGAAGGCCGATGGCAGTAATCTTGGCCTGAGTTTTCACTCTAGTTATATGCCTGTGGTTGCAAAAGGAACAGGCAGTGCAGAATTAGATGCACTGACACTTGACCCAAACAAGCGTTATTACCTCTCGGTGATGCCAGGTAGAGAATTAGTGACTCCTGCAGGGCAGCCTGCTTATCAGTTGGGTGGTGCGCCAATATCACAAGGTCAGACTTCGGTACAAGTCAGAGTAATCGCTGGGGAAATACCGACTGCACAAATTTCTGTTTTGATCTTCGAAGATAATCAACCTATTAACGGTGCACCTGATCTTCCTGAGGAGACGGGTCTGGGTGGATTTAGCCTCATCTTGGTAGAGGCGGGTGGTACTTTTGGTGCTTCTGGCGGACAGGTGACACAGAATGCATTTGGTGATCCAATTGGTACCGAGTACGAGTTTACAACCAATGCTGCAGGTGAAAAGACACCTGTGTTTGAAGCAGATGGATTTACACCAAAGGTGAAAACACTAGGCAAGGGCTTTGTCGTTAGTAGCAGCAAAGCGCAAGATAAGGGTGTTGCTCACTTTAAATATCTCGTTCCGGGAAAGTACACAATTACTGCGGTACCGCCGGGTGGTTCAGACCCAACAAAGCCAAACATTTGGATTCAAACTTCAACGATTGAAGGTACCAAAGGAATTGACGCTTGGGTAAAAGGTAATGAGCCTAGGTTTTTTGCTGAATTTGGCCCGCCGGGACATCACATATTCATTGGTTTCGTAAATAATATCAACGATACGGCAGCCTTAAATGGTACGCAATCTATTAGTGGTCGCATCGTGAATATGCACACTGCGCGTCCCCCTGAGTATACTTTCCACCCTGGTGATGCAATCAAAAATTGTCGTATTGGTTTGAATAGGGTGCCTGGAGATGCAAAGGCAATTTATGCTGCAGGATGTAATGACGATGGCACGTTCACCATACCTAATGTGCCGCCAGGTGACTATCAGTTAGCGGTTTGGGATGATGCGCTTGATTTGGTTTTTGGACTCACTACGGTGAATGTACCCGCCTCTGGTGATGTCAGTCTGGGTGATGTGCCGGTATTTAATTGGTTTCACCGTCATACCAGCAGAGTGTTTTTTGACGCCAATAACGATGGTTTCTGGCAAAAAGACGATCCGGCTGAATATGGGATGGCAGATCAGGGTATTGTCATTCGTTTTCGCGATGGCTCTATCTATAAAGCTTCCGCAACAGATGGTAGCGGTACGGTAAACTTTAAAGAAGTATTTCCATTTTTTAACTGGATGGTAGCTGAAGTCGACTTCCTGCGCTATAAAGCGACAGGTGCAACGGTCGTCGTCGATGACGGTGGTGCAGTTCCTCCACACGATGGTTGGACAACACCTTCATGGGGTACTTTGACTCCGCAACCACAATCAGAGAATGCTGGCGCACCTTACCGGACTGAAACCGGTCCTGTGCTAGTGCAGGGCTTCCAAGGTTTCTTGGGTACGACCAATGTGATCGAATGGGGTAAGAATAATTATGCGTCGGGTGAAAATGGCGGTGTCAGCGGTATTGTGCAATATGCCATTACACGTGCTGAGAATGATCCGCGCTATGCGGCTGCAGAGGAATGGGAGCCGGGTGTTCCGCGTGTACAAGTGAACTTGTACCGCGATTGCAACGGCGACGGCACAATCGATCAACCTAATCTAAATCCTAATCTAGGCCTACCTAACACCAGTGCGGGTTGCTTGAGTTTGGGTAGTGCTTCGAATCCGCCGCAACTTGCAGACGTTGACAATTACCCATTTGGTTGGGCTGACGGAAGTGCGGTCATGGGTCCAGAGGATGAGGATCGCTCAGGTAGCGTTGCAGGTGAATACAATGCAGGATGGGCGATTGATGTTACCTCGACGGATAGTTGGGATGACAACCAGCCAACGGGTTGCCAAGGTGATGTATTCACCTCTAACGGTACGGTGACAGACTGCTACGACGGCCTCAGGAACTACAATCAAGTACGCCCAGCTGTCTTTGATGGCGGTTATGCCTTTGGCGGCGGAGCAGATAAGCCTGAGCTGCAAGCAGGCACTTATATCGTGGAAGCAAACACACCTCCAGGCTATGATCTTCTGAAAGAAGAAGACAAGAACGTCGATTTTGGTGATAGTTACACACCAAGTGCGCTTGCGTTACCAGCAGAATGTGTGGGTGACCCACACTTGGTCCCAGCTGAGCTGACGCTGGTTGCAGGTGTAGAGAGCCCATATGCAGGAGAAATGCGCCCATTGTGTGACCGCAAGACAGTGCGCGTTGCAGATGGTTTGAATGCGGCGGCAAATTTCTTCCTGTTCACGGAAGTGCCTATTGCGGGTCACATTGTGGGCATGATTCTGGACGATACTGCAAACGAATTTGACCCGAATGCACCAACGTTTGGTGAGCGTTATGCGCCTTCCTGGGTGCCAGTATCAATACGTGATTGGACGGGTAAGGAAATCAGCCGTGTCTACGCAGATGAGTGGGGAACCTACAACGCGTTGGTACCCTCTAGCTTTACAGTGAATCCGCCTATGCCTTCTGGTGTTGGCCCTAACATGCTGACTACCTGTATGAACCATGCTGGTCCTATTATTGATGAGCGTCCGGGTTCGCCAACATTCGGTCAGTCAATTATTGACCCTCATTTCCAACGTCAATATAGCCAATTCTGCTATACATTCCAGTACATACCTGGCAAAACGACTTATCTGGATACGCCAGTTGTGCCAGTGGCGGCATTTTCTGGCCCCGACCAGTCAAGATTGGATTGTGAGCTTGATACCGGTACACCTATGATCTATTCAGTGACGGGTACTACCGGAAATGTTGGACCTTACGTATCAGCACCGGGTGCGGAAACGTTGACGATCGTCTCTGTGGGAATGGCTGATGTATCCAATCCAGGTTATGACGGAACGGCTGCCATCTCACCAACCATCAAACGTGATTTTGGTTTTGGTAATGTTCAAGGTACCGTTAGACTCAATGGCGTTGTGTTACCTGTTGTGGGTGGTCAATGGAGTGACGGAATTATTGTTGTGAGCGTACCACCAGGCGCAAGTACAGGCCAATTGGAAGTTACGCGTGGTGACAATGGCAATACGACCGTTGACGGTATTACGGTTACAGTGGGTGGACCAGCACCAATTGTTGTGGCTCCCGGAGGATCTATTCAGGCAGCAGTTGATTCTGCAGCCAAGGGCGATCTGATACTGGTTGCACCAGGCACCTACACAGAACGCGTCATCATTGATAAGCAGGTGCGTATGCAAGGCTGGGGTGCGCCATCTACCATTATTAATGTGGCGGGTTCAGCAAGTGATAACTTACAAGCTTGGCGTGATCTAGTAAGTCAGAAATTGGCAGCGGGTACATTTGATTTGGTGCCTGGTCAGGGCATCGGCTTTAATGCGGTAGATAATGAGCCTAGTATCTTTAATACTGAAGAAGGACCGGTATTCCTGGTTGCCGGTAAGCATTCTGGCCCGGCTGCTTTTGACAATAGTTTCAATGCCCGTATTGACGGCTTTACCATCGCCGGTGCTGATAGTGGTGGTGGTATCTTTGTCAACGGTTTCGCCAATCATTTAGAAATCAGTAATAATAAGATTGTTGGGAACTCAGGTACATTTGGAGGCGGTATCCGCTTCGGACATCCTGTCGCAGTCACAGCTAATGCTAATGATCTACGGGGTGGCTATATAGATAGCTCCAATGATTCAATTCGTGTTCACAATAACCTTATTACCCAGAACGCTGGTATCAATGCAGGTAGTGTGGCCGGCGGTATCGGCATCTCTGCGGGTACTGATGATTATCGTATTACCGACAACTACATCTGTGGCAACTATAGCATTGGCGGCGGCGGCGGTATCGGCCATGTCGGGCATAGTGCCAACGGCATGATTGATGGCAATAGCGTGCTGTTCAATCAATCATTCAAGCAGGGTGGCCCTGTCCATGGTGGCGGTATCCTCGTGGCAGGTCAGAAGGCAAGAGGTACCATTTCCGCAGGTACAGGTTCAGTCGCAATTGTGAATAACCTTATCCAAGGTAATCAGGCAGGTGCAGGTGATGGTGGTGGTATCAGTCTATTGTCAGTCAACGGTGCTGATGTTGCTAATAATCCAGCGACTCCATCAGCTTGGCATCAAGTCACACTGCAAAACAACAAGATCGTCAATAACGTTGCGGGTCTTGCGGGTGGTGTCGTATTGCAGGATGTGGTATCAGCAGTTATTACTAATAACACCATAGCGAATAACGACAGCACTGCGACGACAGGGACCGCTTTTGCACCCGGTAGCCCGAACGAATCAACCCCTCAATCAGCTGGTTTGGTGTCTCGTGCACACTCAGCATCGTTGCTTGCGACGGGTGCTAGTATTGGGACTTTCTCTAATCCAACGATTGAAGGCAATATCTTGTGGCACAACCGTGCTTTCAAATGGACGATAGATAGTACTGATCCATCTGTATTCGGTTTGACGCAAGGCTATGCTGCATCGCTATATTCTGATGTTGCGGTGCTGGGTACAGCAAATCAGGGTTTCGGACCACAATTTTCAAATACGGTGGACAAACTGTCACCTATGAATGGCGTAATGACCGACACCACTGGTTACGATGCGAGCAACAGCTCCATCCTGCCAGCAGGTTTCACAGGATATGTGAATGGTCAACGCGGTGAGACGGTAGTGATTATTGAGGGCATCACCAATATTGGTGCGACGCCAGCATTTGACGAAGGTGGTAACTTTATCGACGTACGTTTCGGTCCATTAACGCTGAACAATTGTTCTACCGGCCCTTGCGTTCCCTACAGTAACTATGTGTTGCCTATCGCAAACTTGCCAGTACAAACAAACTTCGGTGCATTGCCACCAGTGGCTGCATTCAATCCAGGAGGCGTTGAGCCTGTCGTGGTAGATAACACACCGGACAGTACTGCAGTATTCGTGCAATGTCCTGGAGACATTGACGGAGATGCTATCCCTGATGGTGGTCAGCCTGACAATGTGAAGTGTATGCACTTATCCGGTGGTGATGGCTTTATCAGCATGGCTGACGGAAAGAGACTATATATGTTCGGCTATGCAGACTTAACTGGTACGCTTCCTGAGAATGCAATCACAAAGGGTACTTTGGCGGCAGCATTTCCAGCACCTACTATCGAGTTGAGTCAGAATGACGAGTTCTTCTTAACGCTGACAAATGTGGGTATGGCGATGCGTCCGGATCTGTTTGATCCTCATACCGTCCATTTCCACGGATTCCCGCAAGCTGCGCCGGTATTTGACGGCATGCCTGAAGGATCATTCGGAGTCAATATGGGTACAAGTTTGACTTACTACTACAATGTCCAAGAGCCTGGCACCTTTATGTACCATTGTCATGTTGAAGCAACTGAGCATATGCAAATGGGTATGTTGGGTAACCTGTATGTGAAGCCTGCGCAGGACGGCACTGTACTGGGGGGCTTTAGCAAGTTTGTCTATAACGATGGTGACGGTTCGACTGGTTATGATAAGGCCTATCCATTGCAGATTACATCCATGGATCACAACTACCATGATCTGCATGAAGCTGTTCAACCACTGCCATTCGCTGAAATGAAGGATACTTATGCGATGTTTAATGGTCGTGGCTATCCTGACACAGTGCTGGATGCGCCTTTGCCAGCACCAATTATGGATGACGGAAGTGCCGGCGTGCAGTCTCAAGTGGTCAGTTCATTGATGACACTTGATCGGCCGACTGAAGGTAATACCTTGTTGTTACGTATATCGGATTTGAGCGTCACACAATATTCGACTATTACTGCCTTGGGCTTGCCCATGCGGGTTGTAGGTGCTGGCGCAGCGATTGCTCGTGGTCCGGATGGTAAGGATCAGTACTATGAAACCAGTTCAGTCACACTGGGCGGTGGTGAGGCAGTAGAAGTCATCATTGACACCAAGGATGTGCCAGCAGGGACATATTTCCTATACACGACTAATCTGAATCATTTGAGCAATAATGAAGAAGATTACGGCGGCATGATGACTGAAATCGTGATTACTGGCCCAGCCCAATAACTGGCCCTGAACAATAAACTGGACCAGACCAGCCAAAGTGAGGAGTAGTGAAATGAAACAGACCGTACAGAAATTTGCACAAGCCGCCAGCGTCGTGATGGTGCTGATGCTTGGAATGTCGCAATCAGCTCATGCTGTCATTGATGGCATTACTGGACCAACCTTCAATCTGGAGGCAAAAACCGGCTATATCAGTACAGCGGATGGCAACAGTCAATATGTTTGGGGTTTTGCAAATGTTGTAACGGATACAGTTACAACTTCTACTTCCGCAACCATGCAATATCCCGGACCGACATTAATTGTTAATCAAGGTGATACTGTTACTGTCAATCTGAGTAATGCATTGCCAGCACCGGTCTCTATTATTTTTCCAGGGCAAGAAAATGTTGCAGTAAGTACGAATATTGAAAGTCAAGATGGTGAAGTCACACGAGAAGCTATGGTAGGTGGGAATGTTAGCTATACCTTTATTGCCACTGAGCCAGGCACCTATATGTACCATAGTGGAACCCAACAGGCTCTGCAGATAGAAATGGGTTTGGTTGGGGCGTTGATTGTGAGACCTACTGTTATCGACCCATTTCACCAGGCTTACTCTCATGTAAGCACGTCTTTCGATCACGAATATTTATTCTTACTATCGGAAATGGATCCGAGTATTCATGCTCAAGTAGAAAGCCAAGTATTGGCTGGGTCTACCCCCGCAGTGGATTTTAGTAAATATGCGGCTACATTATGGTTTATTAATGGACGTAATGGTCCAGATACCCTGCTGGAGGCGAATGTGGATTGGCTACCAAACCAACCATACAACATTATTCCACGCATGCATCCTGGTGAAAAACTGCTTATGCGAGTGGTTTCTGCCGGACGTGATATGCATCCATTTCATACCCACGGCAATAACACCTGGCTGATTGCACGTGATGGAAGAATGTTAGAGAGTGCGCCTGGAATGGGAGCAGATTTGGCGACTTCAAATTTCACCTTGCAGACCGTGCCTGGACAGACCTACGATGCGACTTATGAGTGGACGGGCAAAGGACTGAACTGGGATGTTTACGGACATGCTCCTGGTGATCCGATGGAGCCGCACGAATATGCGCCGGATCATGGCAAACCTTTCCCTGAGATCAGCGCTGGTGTCTCGCTGATGTTGCCAAATGTCTTGGATATCGCCGAAGGGCAATTTTACAGTGGTAGTCCGTTTTTGGGGAGCTCGGAGGCTCCACGCCCGGGTCAGGTTAAATCTAATCAGTTCGGTGGCTACTTTCACATGTGGCATTCTCACAATGAGAAGGAACTCACCAACGATGATATTTTTCCAGGCGGCATGATGACTTTAGTCGTCATAGAACCTCATGGGGTTGTGATTCCACCTACAACTTACTAACTACAACATTTTCTCGGGCGATGTAATGGCCTTGGTAATCATACGAACTGCACGGTATTACGATTCCGAAAAGAAGGGGTAACTCAAATGAACACTACAGCAAATACTTTTAGGATATGTGGTAAGTCCATATTAATGGCAACCATGTTGCTGGCAAGCGTGCCTACGTTGGCAGCGGAGCATTGGTTACGTTCCGAACCGTTAAACGTTACGATGGCAGATGGCGTCAGTGTCCCGATGTGGGGTTTTGCAAGCTGTGATGTGAACTATACATTATGTAGTGCCCCTTCAGTACCAGGACCAGCTTTGGTTGTGCCAGCAGGTGATAACAGTCTGACTGTGCATGTGTCTAACACACTGCCTGAGCCTGTCTCTATCATTATCAACGGTCAACAGATGCCGGACGGAAGTGCACCAGTCTGGACTGATGGCACTCAAGGCCCTAGAACGTCAGCGAGTCAACGAGTACGTTCGTTCACCCATGAAGCCGCAGCATTAGGTGGTACGGCCACTTATGTTTGGAATAACGTCAAGTCAGGTACCTATCTTTATCAGAGTGGCACACATCCGCAAGTGCAAGTGCAGATGGGTCTTTATGGTGCTATGACGAGTGATGGTGCAGCAGCAGCCGTGCAAAACTATGCAGGCTTGGCTTACGATCGAGCACTTACTTTACTGTTTAGTGAGATAGATACAAACCTTCATAATGCTGTGGCGAACGGAACTTACGGCACGCCGAGTGGACCGACCAGTACCCTTGATTACAACCCTGAATATTTTCTACTGAATGGCAAGACTTACCAGTCTACAGATTTGCCACTTGCTACGGTGAATGCGGGTGAGACAATTTTATTGCGCTTTCTAAATGCAGGATTACGTACCCGTGTGCCAATGATTAGTAATGGACACATCAGAATTCTGGCTGAAGATGGCAATCTATATCCTTGGAATAATAATCCTCGTAAGCAATACTCTGTTTTGTTACCGGCGGCTAAAACGATAGATGCACTATATGTAGCTCAAGCAGTGGCTGGACAAGATGCATTAATCTCGATATTTGATCGCCGTCTTGGACTCACTACTGGTGAGCAATTGGATGGTGGCATGATGGCTCACTTGGATGTCAAAATGGTAGGCGTTCCGCCGATTATTACTGAACCAGCACCCGGGGTCGTCTACTACGCGACTCAGGACGCGCCATTCACAATGCAAGTGACAGGCATGAATCAGCAACCCCCACAAGCAACTGTATTAGGTAAGGATCGCAAGAAGCGTGAGAAAAAGAACTCCTATTCCAGAAAGAAAAAGGAAAAGCATAAGCATAGCAATCGCGATAAGCCACATAGACACAAAAATGGTCATAAACCGCATTCCCATGATGATGATGATGATACTTCTCGCGAAGCCAGGAAGCAGCGCAACAAGGCGCGGCTTGAACAACATAGAGCTAAAGTCAGGGCAAGGCTTGAGGCACACTTAGATGATTCACAGGATGACGATTTTGATGAACATGAAGAGGACGAGATTGTCAGAGCACCGTTGGGGCTCACCTATACACTGCTTCAAAAACCGTATGGCATGAATATTGACGCACAGCATGGATTGATGAGTTGGACTCCTGATGGCAATCAAGTTGGTAGTCATCCTGTGTCAGTGCGTGTTACGGATGAAACGGGTTTGTATAAAACAGCAGCATTTTCCATTGATGTGGCCGGCAAACCAAACACGGCACCTGTGGCTGTCAAAGATAGCTACTTCGTCACCGCTGGGAGTGTGTTAACTGTTACTGCGGCGCAAGGAATACTGATTAACGATACCGATGTTGATGGCGATAATTTGACGTCGATTGCGCACCTAGCTCAGACAGCCGGGACAGTGACTCCTGTGGCAGATGGTGGATTTTCTTACACTCCGCCTTTCGCTGGCTTTGCTGGCTTAGACACAGGTGTTGATGCTTTCACCTATCGTGCCTACGATGGCGTAGATTATAGTAATCCAACCACAGTAACGATTAATGTGCTGGCTAATAGGGCGCCAGTGGCAGTACCTGATACCGCAACAGCAGCAATCTATGTTGCCACTCAGGTATACGCTGATGTGTTAATAGACGTTTTGAAAAATGATACTGACGCGGACGCAGTGTTTGATCCAGACAATGGGATTGTTAAATCCAGTGTCAGCATCGTAGTACCGGCTGCAAATGGTCAGGCAATGGTTGACACAGTGACAGGCATCATTCGCTACACACCAAATGAAAACTTCCGAGGTGTTGATACATTTAGTTACAATGTGAAAGATGCTCATGATGCGACTTCCAACACCGCACAGGTGACGGTGACTGTTAAGTGAGTTTGAGTGAGGGGCTATCTGCCCCTCACTAGCAAAGTCATTGGAGTCATTTTGGAAGATGAGCGATGAAGATAGAACAAAGCGTTGGATGGGTAAAGCAGCTAAGAGCATGGCGGACTAGCCATACACTCACAGCTTTACTGATGACAGCATGTCTAAGCGTAGGGTGCTCTACTGTCGCTACCAATGGCCAAGCGTTAGATAGAGGTCAGGTAGCAACGAGCGGGCGAATAGTAGAGAGTCTGGGCATTACCATTAGTGGATTGAGATTATCTGCATTGGGATACATGCTTGATTTTCGTTATCGTGTGGTCGATACAGATAAAGCAGCTGTTCTGATGGATGCAAAGATTAAGCCTTATTTGTTGGTGCCGTCCTCAGGTGCCAGGCTTGATATTCCGAATACACCCAAGCTTGGTTTGCTGCGACAGCGACCCAGGAATAATGCCGGGATGAAAAAGGATCGTGATTACTTTATTATGTTCTCAAATCTTGGTGGTCGCTTAAAATCGGGCGATAAGGTCAGTGTGGTAGTGGGTGAAACTAAAATTGAAAATTTGATCATCCAGTAATTTGCCACTTCTTTGCCTGATTGACTAAACCAAATGATGATTTTAGCGGCACACACTAGAGCGTCCTGGCAAGATTTAATGCAATCTCCGCAATCACTCCGCTTCTTGTTGAGAATTACCTGCCTGTATTTATTGGCTCACGCAACATTCGCTACCGCTGGTGTGGATGAAGCCTTGACACTTAGGTTGCAGCAACTTGCACCACATGAAGAAGTTTCTGTGATAGTCACCATGAAGGGGGCAGAGCGGCCGGAGGCCTATCAGGTTCAAGACCGCCGCGATCGCGATGGTCGTCTTGTAAAGGCACTGAAGGTACGAGCCAAAGTAAGTCAGCGCCCCATCAAAAGATATCTCAACCTAAAGCATGCGAAGAATCTTAAAAACTTTTGGATAATTAATGGACTTGCCGCAACCGTAAGAGCGGATCAGGTGGAGGCACTTGCTGCACAGCCAAATGTCAAAAGTGTTCGCTACGATGAAGTCGTGACATTGGAAGCGCCGCTAGCGGCAACGGGTGATGGTCCACCAGAATGGAATTTAAATGCTGTAGGCATCCCTGATTTATGGGCTGCAGGCCAAAAGGGTGCTGGTGTAGTGATTGCTACCATGGATACAGGCTTTGATATGAATCATCCAGATATTGCAGACAAATGGCGGGGCGGAAACAACAGTTGGTTTGATCCCCATGGCCAGCATCCCAATCCATTTGATTCAGCTGGGCACGGTACTAGTGTGATGGGATTGTTAGTGGGCGGTAACGCAAGCGGGACCAATATTGGCGTTGCCCCTGATGCAAAATTTATCGCAACTAAAATATTTAACGATGCGAATCAGAGCACCTTCAGTACGATACATTCTGCGTTTCAGTGGTTACTTGACCCTGATAACGATCCCGACACGCAAGATGCACCTGACGTCGTCAATGCTTCATGGGGGCTGCCGGGTACCAACAATAAATGCAATATAGAGTTTGATACAGATATTCGCATGCTTCAGGCTGCTGGAATTGCGGTCGTATTTGCCGGTGGTAATGATGGCCCAGCGCCGGCTACTGGCGTAAGTCCCTCTAGTAGTGCGGGTGTTATTTCATCAGGGGCAGTAAATTCAACCCTCGATCCCGCAAGGTTTAGTAGTCGTGGTCCTTCGCCATGCGGCGGTGGAAGCTTTCCAACGTTAGTTGCACCTGGTGAAAGTATTTACACGTCTGACATCACATCTGGTGATTCAAACGCTTATACCATTGTCAGCGGTACATCTTTTGCCACACCACATGTAGCAGGCGTGTTGGCTTTGCTGACTGGACGATATCCAAGTTTATTGGTGTCAGATTTATTCACTGCACTTAAGGATTCGGCACGTGACTTAGGTACTCCCGGGGCTGATAATGTAACTGGTTTGGGGTTGCTGGATGCTGTCGCCGCCATGCAGTTGCTTGATGCCAGACCAGCGGGGAACACGCCGTTGGTGACATCCTTGCCACCAACTGTTGCGATGGTCGGGGTTCCTTATGAATATACTGTGGCCGGTGAAGACGCAGATGGGGATAGCCTGTCATTCTCTTTGGATGCTTCTCCTGATGGTATGAGTGTCGATGCCACGGGTAAGATTGTATGGGTGCCGGGCAGTAATTTTGCGGGAAAGCATTTGGTAACCGTTCGTGTCACGGACGCTACCGGACTCTTTTCAACGCAACCTTATGTCGTCGAGGTCGCAAATGTTAATGATGCTCCAGTCGCAAAAGATGATAATTATGAAATAGAGCAAGCCACTAGCCTTCGTGTGATTGGTGACGGTATATTAAATAACGATCGAGATCCCAATTCTGATCAGTTGGTGGTAGTGAATTTTGGAACTGCGTCTACCGGTTCGCTGAGAGGGAACAACGATGGCACTTTTGAATATAACCCACCTTCCCCTAGCTTTTTTGGCATTGTCACATTTACGTATCGAGTTAGTGACGGGACTTTTACAAGTGCAGAGGCGACAGTCACAATCAATGTACTTGAGAACGAAGCAACACCTTTGGATGTGTTAGATACCTATCCGGTCAACATTGTAAATAGTCCACCGACTTATCCTAGTTTGTTTGCAGATGATCAAGAAGCGTTCGAAAAAGTTGATGATAGAAATGATGTAGCGTCAGATGAAGAAGATGATAAATCTAAGCCGGATGATGGTGATAGTAGTGCACCGACCTTCACTTCTACGCCAACGCTAGAAGCGATGCAGGGAGAGCACTATAGCTATCAAGTTGAAGCAAGTGCCGAGGATGGGAGTGAGCTTGATTACTCCTTGGATACGGCTCCTCAAGGAATGACTATCGACGAATACGGAGAAATCTCCTGGACACCCACCAATGCGCAAACAGGGGAGCGATTGGTTGTAGTACGTATATCTGACACTGACAATCAGTTTGCAACACAGTCTTATACATTGGTGGTGGAAAATGTAAATGATGCCCCGGTGGCAACTGATGATAAATATAACTTAATACATACCAGCCGATACAGTATCGCTGCTCCAGGCGTATTAAGGAACGATACCGATGTCGATCAGACACCACTTTCCGCCGTGAGTTATAGCCGTGCGTCCAAAGGTAAGCTCATTGGAGAATCTGATGGTTCTTTTAGCTATCAGCCGCCATCTCGCAGTTTTACGGGTAAAGTCACTTTTACCTATAGTGCCAGCGACGGAGAGCTAAGCAGTGATGAAGCTACTGTGACTGTCAATATCTTAGCCAATCGAGCACCATTGCCTAGAGGTGATGCGGTGACTGTGACGGCCCGTAAGCAAGGGGTGCGATACACCCCTAGACCCATCAAAGTCTTAGCTAATGATAGAGATCCTGATAGACGATATGATCCCAATAACACCATCGATACAACCACTTTAGAAATTGTTACACCGCCCAACAAGCAAGGGACACTTAAGGTAACTAAAAATGGTATTGTGAATTACACGCCCGCTATTGGTTTTAGGGGCATTGAGACCTTTTATTATCGTGTTTCTGATACACGAAAAGCGAGTTCAAAAAAGGTCATTGTTCGAATAAATGTAAAGTAGAAGGAGTTGCTGTGTATAACAATTTGAGCGATACAAAAGGTAGTTTTTTTCAGCCTAAGATGACAATTTTCATTATATCTTTAGTCTTGATGTTAGGTAATCAGTCTATAGTCAATGCTGGAGAGCATCATGGCCATCACGATGACCATGAGCACCACAAAGCAACTGCTGAGGCTACAGGTTACGTTAGTACGCTAACAAACTACACCATTCCGGAGGTGATGCTGGTTGATAGTGATGATAAGGAGGGTTTGTTATCTGAAACGATAAGCGCAACAAAACCTGTTATGTTGAATTTTATTTTCACGACCTGTACAGCTATTTGCCCAACGATGAGTGCAACGTTTGCTCAGGTAACGCAACAAATGGATGTTGAAAGTGAAGGAATGCAACTCATTTCTATTTCCGTAGATCCGGAGCACGATACACCACCAAAATTAAAGGAATATGCCAAGAAGTTTGAGGCGAAATCTCAATGGCAACTTTTCACTGGATCGGTTAATGACTCCATTCTTGTGCAACAAGCATTTGATGCTTATCGTGGAGACAAAATGAATCATATTCCACTGACTTTTATTCGTGGCGCTAACACCAAACAGTGGGTACGCATTGAAGGCCTCGCCAGTGCGGATGAGTTGATTCAAGAGTATCGGAAGTTGGCAAACCAGTGAAACAGCTAGTGAAGTAGCGAAATGTTGAAACTATTGTCTGTTTTCCTGCTGTATATATCTGTTGGAATAGTTCCTGCCGCAGCTGCGTTGGTGGAAGATGATCCCCAATCGTTGATTGAGATTGGTCGACGCATCTATCAACAAGGTATCGTTGAGTCAGGTGAGGCATTGCGCGGAGTGAGTGTTGCACAGGTTACTTTTAGTGGTATGCAGGCTGCCTGTATACGTTGCCACCGTAAAAGCGGTTTTGGAACCAGCGAAGGTAAGAACATCATCGCTCCGATTACCGGGGAATTTCTTTTTTCGACTGAAGATACTGCTCCTGAAAGAGCCGTGATAGAGAAAACACAGCAGCAGCAGCGGGCACTTTCTTGGTTAGCGACTTCGCCGAATACATATACCCAGACCCTGTTTGCAAGGGCACTAATGGATGGTGTGAACAGTGTAGGTAAATCTATGGATCAATTGATGCCAAGATACTTTTTGACCGCTAAAGAGGTTGCCGGACTAATCGCCTATTTAAAAACTTTGTCCACCTATACCGAGCCGAGTGTCGATCAGACGACAGTACACTTTGCGACAGTCATCATGCCTGATGTCGAACCGGGTCAATCGAAGGCTATGTTGGATGTTCTCAATGCTTTTTTCGCGGATGTCAATAAAGACACACGTTTAACTAAGCGACGGAGATCCGTCGCAACTCACGCTGCGTATCGTTCTTTCCGAGAGTGGAAATTGCATGTCTGGAAATTGACCGGCCCTGCGGATAGCTGGAAGAATCAGCTTGAAGCGTATTATCACCAGCAACCTGTATTCGCGGTGTTGAGTGGTATCGGAGATGATACTTGGAAGCCGCTACATGATTTTTGTGAACAGCAAGAAGTCCCTTGCTTGTTTCCAAATAGTGATTTACCCGTATTGGATGGTGGTTATTATTCATTTTATTTTTCCCGGGGCATGACGCTTGAAGCGGAGGTACTTGCCAGGCAATTCAAAACAAATCCGATCAAGCACTCACGCATCGTACAAGTGTTTAGTGAAAATGATAGACGAGGAGTAGAAGCGGCTCGAGTTTTGCGGAATCGTTTAAACAAAAATGGTAGCGTAGCGAAACTTTTCGATTGGTCTATTCCTGCTGATATATCTGAAACAGCTTGGCAAAAAGTGATAGCGGAATATCAGCCTGATGCAGTGGTTATGTGGGTTGGACGGGCAGATTTAGCCAGACTCTTCAGTTGGGATGTGGCTGACTATACCCCACAACTTGTGTTTATGTCGGCAAGCATGCTGGGGAGTGATTTTGTACGGGACGCAGGCTTGCTGCCTAAACATTTGAGCAAGATAAAAGATAGTATTCGACTGATCTATCCCTACAAGATTCCCAAGCAATCAGCACGCTTTCTGTTGCGTACCAAGTTATGGTTGCGTGCAAAAAAGATTGCAATTACTGATGAGCGAGTGCAAGCCAATACATACTTTGTTGCCAATATGGCAGGTGATACCTTCAGCCATCTGTTGAGTCACTATTCAAGAGATTATTTCATCGAGCTTATCGAGCATATGATTGGGCGATCTTTGGTGACATCGGTTTACCCTCAGCTAAATCTGGGCCCCGGTCAGAGGATTGCTTCTAAGGGAGCCTATCTAGTCAAGTACGCTAATCAGGGTAAGTCGGTAGCACCTGTTACAAAGTGGATAGTCCCTTATTAATCCGGACGAGTGAATAAGTGATGTCAGGCTAGCTGGATCAATATTCTTATTAAGAATAATGGCTCATGATTATGAGTACACTAAGATGGTTTTATTATTTAATTCTTATAGATAGTCATGTGTCTTGTTTGTGAGTTTAAGAGGCATTCTGTTAACATGAGCATGGTTATTATTCAGCAGGATTTTGCCTAGCTGAAGTAAAGGAAGAAAGATAGCGCAGCTATGAATGAAAAAACTCAGTTTCATCGTTTATGTACTGCTCCAAGTCAAAATGGCGCACGGGGGTTTACCCTTTTGGAGTTGCTGGTTGTGATGGTGATCATTGGCTTGCTAGCTGGATATGTTGCTCCAAAATACATGGCTCAGGTAGGGAAATCGGAGATTAAAGTAACAATGGCTCAAATTGATTCACTGGAAAAGTCATTGGATCAATATCGATTGGATGTGGGACATTATCCCAGCCAGCAACAAGGTCTTGATGCGCTGGTGTCAAGGCCTTCCGACGAGCCTAAATGGGATGGTCCTTATCTGAGAAAAGGACTTCCTCTGGATCCTTGGGATAGTCCCTATAACTATAAAATTCCGGGAGATTTCAGCGAATTTGACCTTATGTCATATGGTAAGGATGGTCGTTTAGGTGGTTCCGGGGCGGATGCGGATATCGGTAATTGGTAGCTTAGATTGTTAACTGAATAATGCGCTACGAAATTATGGCATTGCGGGGGAAGGAAGGCGTGGTTGCATTAACGCTAGAAGCCATCAATGAAAGTGATGTTGAGGCACAAATGCGTTTGCAGGGTTATAAGGTGTTAAGTGCCAAGCCCCAAAAGTCTTTCAAATCAATGCTCCCCCTGTCCAAGACAAGCTTTCCTCTCATCCTTTTTAATCAAGAATTACTTTCATTGTTGTCAGCGGGTTTGTCCTTAGTGGAGTCTCTCGAGACATTAGCTGAAAAGGAACACAAAGCAGAAAGCAGGGAAATATTTGAACAAATTGTCAACTGCTTATATGAGGGTAAGACGTTGTCTTTTGCGTTACAACAATTTCCTGAACATTTCCCATATTTATACGTAGCAAGTATTAAGGCAAGTGAAAAAACAGGGGATATTCCAGAGTCATTGGAACGTTTTATTGCTTATCAAGTACAAGTCGATCATGTTAAGCGCCACGTGATAAGTGCATCAATTTACCCCTTGTTGTTAATGGGTGTGGGATTACTTGTTACATTGTTTCTGATGGTTTATGTAGTGCCACGTTTTAGTCGGGTTTATTCTGATATCAGCGCTGATTTACCATTGTTTTCAAGATTGCTGATGCACTGGGGGCAACTTTTGGAGCAACATGGATTGATGATAGCAACGGTGAGTGGAATGACAGTGGCAATGTTGATTTTTACGCTATCACGTAAAGAAACAAGGCGCTGGATATCAAAAATGCTTTGGGAAATCCCGTCAATAGGAGTACGTCTGCGCGTTTACCAGTTGGCTCGCTTCTATCGAGCGTTAGGGATGTTATTGCGAGGTGGAATTTCTATCATACCAGCATTGCAGATGGTGACAGACTTACTACAAGTAGGCATGCAAGCACAGTTGAGCTCAGCTACAACGGCAATTCGTGAAGGTATGTCGATTTCTCGTGCGATGGAAGATCATGATTTGAGTACTCCGGTAGCGGGGCGTATGCTGAGAGTCGGCGAACGTACTGGACAGATGGGGGAAATGATGGAACGCATTGCTGCCTTTCATGACGAGGAGACAACGCGCTGGGTAGAGAGATTTACCAAGCTTTTTGAGCCGCTCTTAATGGTGTTCATTGGGTTGATGATAGGCTGCATTGTTGTGCTAATGTACCTGCCGATATTTGAGCTGGCTGGGAGCATACAGTGAATCACGCAGAAGTAACGAGTATCGACATCAGTCCAGTTGCAGTGCGTACAGCCAGAGAGATTGCTACTGCCTCTGGTCGTCGCATGATGGATGTTCTGGAAGAGCAATCAGGTTTGAATGAGGATGTCTTCATACAAGCATTGGGTAGCAGCCTGGATTACCCGGTACTTACCATGTCTGATCTTGATAACTTTGAGCCTGCATTTGACTTGCTCAGCTATACAGAAGCGGCTGAAAAGGAATGTTTATTACTCAGAGATTCCGATGGCGCTTTAGGTCTAGTAATTACCGATCCTTTTAATGTTGAACTACAGGCCTGGGCTGAGAAAACAATTACACGACTTTTTTCTTGGCAATTAGCGCGTCGCGCTAATGTGGCTGCCTATCTAACGCGTCATGAAGACACACTCATGACGATGGATCAATTAGTCAGCGTAGAAGAGCAAGGAACCAGTGAGGATAACGATGTTGAGCATTTATCAGTAAAGTCAATTGAAGAAGATACCAGTCCGGTAGTGAAGCTGGTTCATTCCACTATGTATGATGCACTCAAATCAGAGGCAAGTGACATACACCTTGAAACTAGTCCGGTAGGCTTGGTTATCAGATACCGTATTGATGGCGTTCTAAATACGGTAGGTTCAGTGGCAGGACTAGAGTTGGCAGAACAGGTTATCTCCAGAATAAAAGTCATGTCAGAGCTCGATATTGCCGAGCGGCGCGTCCCACAGGATGGACGATTCAAAATTTCTGTGAGAGGGAATGAAGTAGATTTTCGTGTATCGATCATGCCTAGCCTCTTTGGTGAGGATGCCGTTCTCAGGGTGCTAGACAAAAATTCCTTGTCTGACCACGTTAAAGGGTTGCGCCTCGATCATTTTGGTTTTGATGATCAAAGTCTCGATAAGATACGTAAATTGTCAAACGAACCATACGGCATGGTTTTAGTTACCGGCCCTACAGGCAGTGGAAAGACCACCACTTTGTACGGCGCACTATGTGAGATTAATCTTGGCTTGGACAAAGTAATCACCATTGAAGACCCGGTGGAATATCAGTTGCCGGGTGTATTGCAAATTCCTGTGAATGAAAAGAAAGGACTAACCTTTGTGCGAGGTTTGCGATCGATTCTACGTCACGATCCAGACAAGATAATGGTAGGTGAGATACGCGATCCTGAAACCGCACAAATTGCGGTACAGTCTGCGCTGACTGGACACTTAGTATTTACAACCGTACACGCAAACAATGCATTTGATGTCATTGGGCGGTTCATGCATATGGGTGTTGATCCCTTCAGTTTTGTATCAGCAATGAATGGAATTATTGCTCAGAGGCTGGTTCGTATGAACTGCTCTGCATGCAGTGAAGAGACAAAACCGGATGACCAGTTACTAAGAGATTCCGGCTTGACCACATCAGCAGCAGCAAATATGCGTTTTTATAAAGGTCGCGGTTGCGGGCAATGTCGCGGAACCGGCTACAAGGGACGAAAAGCGATTTGCGAAATACTGTTGTTGAATGATGCTATCCGCGAGTTGATTATTTCACGTCAACCCACAAGATTGGTGCGAGAAGCGGCGCGTAGGAATGGGACGCGCTTCCTGCGAGAAATTGCACTTGATGCCGTTGCAAATGGCGAAACAACTTTACAGGAGATCAATCGTGTCACACTGGTGGACTAATGAATTGTATATTTCACTTAGTCCCTTTCAAGTTGGGGCTGTTCATGTGCGGCGTAGTCCGGGATTGACAGGTGTGAAAAAAAATGTGATCGCAAAGCAGTGCATAGATCGCAAAGCGAATGACTACACCCTTGACTGGGATTGGGCACTACAGGAAATGGATGCGTTGTTGCCTAGATACAGTGATGATCGCCCCAATGTGACTCTGGTACTTTCGAATCATTTTATCCACTATGTGCTCGTGCCATGGAATGGACTTATATCAAGTGACGAAGAGCATTTGACCTTCGCTAGACATCAATTCCAAATGACCTATGGTATGCCCTCGACGACATTGGAGCTGCGCATAAGCCAATCAGATGTTGGTGCAGCTCAGTTAGCAAGCGCAGTTTCTGAGCAATTACTAATGGCTTGTAGTGAAATAGTCAAACGCCATGATATGAAAATTGAGTCAGTACAGCCTTATTTCATGAGTGCTTTTAACCAGTATAAAAGTCAAATTCGACATACTGAGGCATGGTTCGCCCTTGTTGAGCCGGGAGCGATATGCCTTGGTCGTATTCATCAAGGGCAGTGGATGCGATTTAGGACAGCGAGATTAGACAATGGGTGGCATGCGCTTGCACGTTTTATGGAGCGAGAAGCTTTTCTGGAAGAGAGTGAGGCGGGTGCTGATGAACCACAACTGTACGTTTTTGCACCTCATATGGGTAGCTTTCAGACAATAAATGGGTGGAAGGTTCATGAAATACCTGCCAACCTGCCAGTTGAAATGGAAGAGAACCAAGACAATAGTCTGGTCATGGCACTCAGCGGGTAACTATATGCGTAAATTAGAACTGGATTATCAACGCAAGCCAAGTAGCATTACCCTGCTAGGGGTGTTTATTTGTTTGTTGGCGATTAGCGTGCTGGCATTGATGGTTATTAAATATACACAAGTGAATCAAGAGAGCCAGATTGCTGAGAATGAATTACATCAGATTGAAAGCAGAGTAAATCGTAAAACTGATACTACTGGATTGAATGAAACACGAGATCCCCGTGCCTTAGCAAAAGAAATTAAGCAGGCAAACAAAGTGCTAAAAATGTTGGGCATGAGATGGGATGGTGTCTTTAGCGCTGTGTCTGCCGCACAGAGAAAAGGTGTGGCGTTATTGTCTTTGGCGCCTAAGCCAGAAAAACGTATCGTTAAAATCAGTGCCGAAGCGAAAAACTTTTCGGTAATGCTTGACTATATAAAACGCTTGGAGCAGCAGTCTGCGTTTGGTGATGTAAACCTGCAAAGTCACAAAATACGAAAACAAGATCCACAAAAACCCGTGCGTTTCGTAGTTATGGCAGATTGGATCGAAGAGTAATTATGAACACTACTCAATACAAGCAAATTGAACTGAATCAATCGTCACAAGGCATGATGCGTGCAAGAATCCGCGCAGGCGCGCAGCAATTAAGCTGGATGGGAATTATAGGGATCGGGATATTTGTGATGTGCGGTGCTTTTTATTTTTCAGCGCTGATGCCGGGTGAGAAAAGATTGCAATCATTGAATGACACCATTTTTCAGCTCCAAGAGACTGTCAGTCGGTCAGGTGGCCGCGCTGAAACCAAGCTAACCAAAGTGGAGCAATTGGCTGTTTTTTACAAATCGTTTCCAACAAAAGACAGCATTCCTGAATCACTTAAAAAAATATACAGAGCCGCTGCTGCCGAGCGTCTGAAGTTAGATCAGGCCAATTACAAGTCTATTCAACGTAGCTCAGAAAAAATGAGTCGCTATCAAATTACTCTACCAATCAGAGGGCGCTATTCCAGCGTCCATAAATTTCTGGTGAGAGTATTGAAAGATGTGCCGAATGCATCTTTAGATCAAGTCCTGTTTGAGCGAAGGAAAATTGGTGATTCATTTGTTAATGCGAACGTTGTAATCGTGCTTCATTTGGTGCCAGCGCTATGAGCCGGTTGAGTGTGCGAACATGGCTGTTATTGTTGGCGTTAATGGCAACAGTTTGGTTGGTTATTACTGATGAAACGCAAGATATTGAATCTGAGATTGATAAATCTAATCAGCGGATGGCAAATAATTCGGGTAGTAGACTGTCCATGAATGGTTCAGCGATCAAAAGCGAGGAGCCACTTGAAGACTTGCGGTTAGAATATTTGGTGAGAGATAAAGTGAGTGTGGAAGCGACAAATGCTTTCTCTCCATCCACTTGGTATCGTGCGCCACCTCGACCTAAGCCAGCGCCACCACCGCCTCCTCCTCCCGCACCTGCCCCGTATGTAGCGCCTGCGCCAAGCGCACCACCTTTGCCATTTAAGTATTTTGGTAGTTACGAAGACGGGTCAAAGCAAATTGTGCTGTTGCTAAAAGGTAGCAAGATCTATCCTGTGATTAAAGGCGATACAATTGATGGTATCTATCGTGTTCAAAACATTGCAGGAAGTAGAATTGAAATTATTTATTTGCCGTTGGGTACTATGCAGAGTATTAACACAGGCGTAAAAGGATTTACAGCCAAATGAAAAAGGGCGTATGAAAATGATGAATATACAAAAGGTGCAGACTTTAACCACTAGGAGTGGCATGTTGCTCTTGTTGTTAATGGTAACGGGTTGTGCAAACTATCTGTTGAACCAAGAAGGTTTAGAGATGATGGAGGAAGGCAACTACAAGGTAGGCTTATCCAAATTGGCAGAAGCAAGTGCTGCCCAACCCAGAAATGCCACTTATAGAGCTGACTATCTGCGCAGTCTTGAAGTGACCGTCAACCAAATAAATGATCAAGCAAGAAGAGAGAATAACGCAGGACGACCGGATGCTTCAAAAGAGCTTTATCAAAAAGTGATCAGTATTGATCCTGATAATTACAGAGCAAAATTAGGCTTGGAGGAGTTGGCCGTTGCACAACAACATGCTGCTGCGATCAAATCAATCGAAGATCTATTGAGAAGCGGTAATATTGAGGCTGCCCAGTTGGCACTTAAACCAGTGTTACTAGAAAATCCTGATGATGAAAAAGCGATAATGTTGCAAAGGTATATTGCTAAGAAAGTCAGCAGTAGTCAGGAGTATTCGATTGCTTTGCAGTCAAAGTTCAAGAAACCTATTAATCTGCAATTTAGTAATGCAAGTGTGAAACTGGTTTTTGAGGCGTTATCTCGTACCAGTGGCATCAATATTCTTTTAGATCGGGATGTCAAAGGCAGTCTTAAGACTACAGTTAATGTGCAAGATGTATCAGTCGAAGACACTATTGATATCATCCTGATGCAAAACAAATTAGAAAAAAGGATACTCAACGAAAATAGTGTCTTTATTTACCCCAAGACCCCGGCAAAGCTAAAAGAGTATCAGGAATTAAAAATCCGGAGTTTTCATCTGGTAAATGCAGATGCCAAACAAATGCTAGTGATGATCAAAACTTTGCTTAAATCCAAAGATCTTTACGTGCATGAAAAAACTAACTCATTAATAATGCGAGACACGCCAGAAGCAATACGCTTGGCAGAAAAGATAATCGCTGATCAGGATGGCACCAACCCTGAAGTGATGCTTGAAGTTGAAGTGCTTGAAGTGAGTAGTTCGCGTTTGTCAGAACTTGGAATCAAGCTCCCCGATCAAATTTCCTTTGCGCCGATTCCATCCAATTCTGTGAAAGGATTGACTGTGGATGATTTAAAGCGGGGATTGGGTGGAGGTGAATTCTCAGTCAGCTCTATTAGTACAATACTGAATATGCAGTTACAAGATAGTGACGTGAATATGCTGGCTAGCCCCCGCATTAGAGTTAGAAATCGTGAAAAGGCGAAGATATTGATAGGTGATCGCGTACCCGTAATTACAGAAACAACTGTCTCATCCACTGGCGGTGCTACCCCCACAACTAATGTCAATTATCTGGATGTAGGACTTAAACTGGAGGTAGAGCCAGACATCCATGCAGACCTTGAAGTCGGCATCAAACTTAATCTCGAAGTGAGTAACATCACTCGCGATATTATTGTCGGTAACACGCTTGCCTATCAAGTTGGGACACGCAAAGTGTCAACAACGCTTCGCTTGCGCGATGGAGAAACGCAAGTATTAGCGGGTTTAATCAACAACGAAGACCGTAATGTATCCAACAAAATACCGGGATTAGGACAAATGCCGGTATTGGGCAGGTTATTTTCCAGTCAAAGAGATGATGGCAAAAAAACCGAGATTATTCTATCAATTACCCCACGCATTATTGGAAATGTACGCTTGCCGGAATATGGTGAAATGGAATTTTGGAGTGGTACTTCCTCATCCTTACGAAGCAAGGCAATTAATCTCATGACTGTCGACGCTGAGTCCGCTGAAGAGATTGATTTTGGCATGGGGAGACCATATCCAGGCCAACTCCAGAGCAATAAGGCTGTCCCTGTTACGAACGCTAAAGCACCTATTGTAGTCTCAGGAGAGCCAATTCTTGAGATGTCTTGGCTTGGCCCTATGCAAGCAAAGAAAGGGGCTAAAGTGAACCTGACTTTGAATGGGCAGTCAGAAAAAGGATTCCACGGATTATCATTTGTCGTAAATTACGATCCTAATGCCCTTAAGATAAATGAAGTGAAGGAAGGCAACTACTGGAAAAACAGTAATGTAGTACCGAAATTTACAAAGTTCATCAATTCGAAAAAGGGCCAGATCGTAGTTGATGTGACTCAACCGGTAGGTCAGGGCAACACCAAAGGGAAGGGTAGTCTCACTACACTGAACTTTGAGGTGATTGATAGTTATGCGCAATCTGCTATCACTGTCACAAGCGTTATGCCTATTGATGATTCAGGCACTGGATATACAGCAACTGCACCTAAACCGCACAATTTACGATTGAGAAAATGAACGACAGAGCCCAGTCTAATGCGGGCTTCACGCTCGTAGAGATTTTAGTGACTGTAGCCATAATAGGGGTGTTAGCAAGTGTGGTATTGCCGATGACCGAATTGGCAGTGCAGCGTGGTAAGGATCAAGAGTTGAGATCGGCATTGCGGGAGATTCGAGGTGCCTTGGATGCATACCGGGCAGCGGTAAAGGAGGGACGGATTGCACACTCGGAGACCATGTCTGGTTACCCGCCTAATTTAAACGTGCTCGTGGAGGGCGTTGAAGATGCAAAAAGCGCAAATAGAGGCACTATGATCTATCTATTGCGGCGCATTCCTCGAGATCCCATGTCACAGAATAGTGACATATCTCCCGAAGAACAATGGGGGTTACGCAGTTACAGCAGCAGTGCGGACGAACCTGAAGAAGGTGATGACGTTTTCGACGTTTATTCGCGTTCACCAGGTGTGGGTTTGAACGGCATTCCCTATCGTGATTGGTGATTAAATGCGAATGAATGTACAGAAAAATGGATTTACACTGATTGAGTTACTGGTCGTCATGGCGGTGATTGCCCTGTTGTTAACGATTGCGACACCTCGTTATTTTGGCAGCGTAGACAAATCTAAAGAGGCGGTGTTACGGCAAAATCTCGCATTAACCCGTCAGGCTTTGGATAACTATTATGGTGATAATGGCAAGTATCCAGATACGTTAGAAGAATTAGTAAGTAAAAAGTACTTGCGTAGCTTGCCAATGGACCCGATTACCGAAAGCAACGCTTCATGGGTCATCCAAGCACCAGAGGATCAAGATAAAGGGGGCGTGTTCAATATAAAGAGTAGTGCGCCTGGTAACGCGACTAACGGTGTTGCATATAGTGAATGGTGATTTTTGAAGTCGTATGAGAGAAACAATAGATCACAATTCGCCCTTGCATAAGGTTCAGTGTGATGGACGTACACATGAGGAGGGGGCTGCTTACTTAATGCTAATGCTGACCATCTTAATCATGGGGATTGGATTAGTTGCTGTAAGTTCTGTCTGGCATACAGCAGCTAGGAGGGATAAAGAACAGGAATTGCTTTTTTACGGAGCACAATTCCAACAAGCAATAGGGCAATATTATGCTAATAGTGCTAGAGGGCAACGTTTTCCCAAAGAATTAGCAGATTTATTGAAAGACCCACGCGTCCCGGGAGTCAAACGCTATCTTAGAAAAATATATACCGATCCTATGACCGGAAAGAAAGATTGGGGGCTGGTGCGTAGTAAAAGCGGAGGTATTGTGGGGGTTTATAGCAAGTCCGAAGAACAGCCAATTAAGGTTGCAAACTTTAGCGTCGCAAACAAACATTTTAATGGTATGAAGCAGTATTCGGATTGGGAATTCATCTATAGGAGTGGCTACAAATAGAATTCTCCCTAAAATCAATTTATATTTGACAGCATTTCACCAAAACTCCAGACACTTTACCACCGGGTATTCAGGATTTTAAAAATGGTGGGTGAATAGGCAACAAAGGGAAATCATAATGCAAACTGAATTACGCCAAGCTAAACGAACAGTACTCTCGACGCAACCGAAAGGTGAATTTTACTTGTATAACCATGATGAAACCTACTCAGTAGATTGTGTCCAAAATATTTCGGCAGAAGGTATCAGCATACAACTCAAGAACTTTGTGGATATATCAACAGAAGTTGAAATCCAATACAAACACAAAGATATTAACTTACGAGTTAACGGCACTGTGGTTTGGAGTCGGAAAACAAACGAACCAGCAGCAACTGAAGTAACCGAACAGTCGTATGATATTGGTATTAATCTAATCAGTCCGCACCTTCTTATTTCGCAGATATTGACAGTGTAATTTGTACGTTAGTCTTGGCACTCAAAATCTAAAATGAAGCGCTCATTAGCGAAGGGATTGAGGGTTTTGCTTACAAAGAATTGGAAAATAGGATAGTTTATACATGCTTCCAACGCTCTTTGCGGGTTAAGCTTATCCGCCAGTAGTCTGCCGCCAATTGGATAATGATATTGCTTGGCGTGGTCGATCATATTGGCAAGATTAACAACAGGAGTGAAACTTTTCCTTTATTTTGCCATCACTTATTTATTCCATATTGAAAACTTTTGAATCTAATTTAATGCTGTATCTTGTGGGGCATGATCAGGATAATCAATATCTGTAAAACGTCGATACCATGGAAATTACTTGCTACCGCGATAAGGAGTTAGCGCGGGAACATTGTTTACTTCCTGCAGCAACTTATAACTTGGCTCAGATTTTGTTGTCACGCGCAAATGCTGAGTGTGTGTTTGTACCTGTTCGTTCCATTCAATACCTAGCTATCATTGACGCTGAAGAGATTGTTTTCATTGATAGCGCACAAAAGGAGCTAGTGAAAATCTCATGGCAAGAATTTCGCCCCCAAGAGCGAGAATCGCTAGATCAACCTGTTTCCTACGAAGCAGTCTATTATTGTGAAAAATCGGCCAGCGTTCTAGACAGGCTGCAACAAGAATTTTTACACGCACTGCAAATAATATCCAGCAAAGACGCACCCAGCAGTAAAGCTTCTGTCAGTAGGCTGATTATTCGCGATAAGTAAAAGAAGACGTACCGCTACTGTCTGATTATCCGGTCAGACTTGCAAACAGCGTTGGCAACTTCTCAGGCAACTTGTCCACATTGTCGATGACCGTATAGTTGTTTTCACCGAAAATGCGCTTTACATAGTCGTCAGCATGAGGATCTAACGTCAGACAGTAAGTCAGCACGCCCGTACTGTACAGCTCTTCTACCGCCTTTTTGGTGTCATGACGCAAATGCTGTGGGTCACGTTCATCGATATCTGCCGGCTCACCATCGGTGACTAAAAGAATCAATTTACGTTTTTCTTGCTGCTTTAAAAGATGGTGGCCTGCATGGCGCAGGGCTGCGCCCATGCGTGTGGATAAGCCGCCCTTCATACCCGCTAATCGCGTTTTGGCATCATCATCAAAGTGCTGATTGAAATCCTTAAAGCGGTAATACTGCACATCATGGCGCCCATCTGAAGAAAAGCCATGAATCGCAAAAGGGTCACCAATGCCTTCTATTGCAGTTGCAACCAAGGTCGCTGCCTCACGTGTTAATTGCAAAACAGTTTTATCCGAACCATCCATTGCCTCATTGGTGGATTCGGATAAGTCCATCAGCAATACGACTGATAAATCACGGTTATTCAACACGTTACGCATCGTAATACGCGGGTTCGGCTGCTCTCCGATACGAATGGCAATCATCGCATCAATAGCGGCATTGATATCAATCTCATCGCCATCTTCCATATTGCGGATGCGCTGCACACCTTCCGGGGTCAGCAGGTCGATAATCTGTTTAATACGATGAGCGATCGGACGATATTCATCCATGATGGTCTGAATATCTTTGATATAACCACGCGGCTGACGACGCTCATAGACCGTAGCCCAATCAGGTCGGTGCAACTGAATCTGGTAATCCCATTCCTGATAGTGGAACGGATCAGAAATCGGCTCCTTGCCCCACATATCATTGAAGCTGACTTGCTCGTCCGTCAGGTCATCTTCATAAGGCCGCATATTGGTGGAGCATGTCCAAATTTCCTGTGCATCATCGCCGGCAAGCTCACAATCAACTTCATTCGCCATTTCGATGACACTCACTTGCTTGCGAACCTGCCGCTGGCTAGCGGGCATGTATTCCACTTCAGAATCCCAATCAAACTCTTCAAATACCCAGACATAACGGTTGTCATCGCGGTAGGGGATATCAATACGCTCCAATATACGCAGACTGGGCACCTCTTTACGAGCAGAAAAGATATTGAATAACTCCAAGCCCATGTGCCAACTAAATTGGTTATCGTCCTGCTTGGCTTCAATTTGATCGTGGAAGTTTTGCACAAATGCTGATAGCTCAGCATCTTGCGTGCTAACCGAAATATCCAGCAGCATTAACGCCACATGCTCCAGAATTGGCATGGTAGGGTGTTCTGGCCCGTCTTCATGCGGTACTTCGATCAACGACTTCCACAAGCGCTTTAAGCCAGGGAAATCCTGTACAGCTTTATATTCGACCCGTGCATCTTCTAGTAATCCGATAAAGAACATTTGCGCAGGACTGAGTTCTTCTGCAGAAATAGGTGCACTGGAATACATCATATGTGCTGCCATATGCGCAGATGTCGCTCGATATACTTCCAAGCCAGGTACATCGGCTATGTCATCCAGTGCATCGGGCAAATGCAGTATGCGATGTTCAATGAAAGGACGGAAATCTGAAAAATCAGCACCCGTCGGTCTGAGGAAGAAATCTCTGCCCCATAAAGCACGCAAATAAAAATTGAGCTTACGCTGGGTTTTAACGAACAAGGTACCGCGTCGCTCCTTCTGCAATACAGCACGACTGTCTGCCGATTCCAGATTAAAGTAAGCGGTTAGATTATCGTAATCACGGCGATAGGCTTGAGCACCAAAATGCGCCCAACGTCGCAAGCCACTCAAGGTGAGTTTGGATAGCAGCTCATCGATGTGATTGAGCATTGGTTTGACACCACGCGAGGCAGTTGAAGCTAGCTGATGTACCAAGGTCAAATAACCACGGAAGAGTTCTGCATCCCCCAAATTGCGCGCTGCAGTTGGCATGCTGCTAAACAATAAGGAAACCACCGCACCGGAAGTCATGGAGGACAATTTCATGGCTGCCGCAAGGCAGTCACCGATAACGTCTTCGCCACATTCCTTGGCGACTTGCGGCATCTCTTCCAGATAAGAGATTACCAAATCGTTACCGCGCCCCAAATTCAGCAGACTTTTTGCACCATCCAAATAGGTCTGCAAGCCTGATGGAGACATCACGCGTGAGGCATCCTGAAAAATACCTTTCAGAACGCCTTGAATCTCAGGTGCCGCATCTTTCAATACGGCTTCATAGTCTTCAAATTTTATCGACATCAGCTTACAACCGTCCTTGAAATACAGAACCTATCGGCCCTGTTTACTTTAGAAATGGCGCAATACAAATTACATTTGAGAATGCATCACTGTCTGAAGCCAGCATTAACCAAAGAAAGTTTCAACCGCCGCATTCAATGTATCGCACATATCTGGATCATCCGTTAAAGGCGTTACCATCGTCATGGTACAAGCGGCCATGGGATCAACACCTTTACTGCTGATCAACTGGCCAGCGTACACAAGCAATCGTGTGGAAATACCCTCATCTAAACCATGCCCTTTCAGGTTGCGAGCACGTTGGGCAATATGCACCAACTTTTCAGCAATCTCTGGCGAAACACCAGACTCCTTAGAAACAATACTGATTTCAGTTTTCTCTTCAGGATAATCAAAACTCATCGCACCAAAGCGCTGCTTGGTAGATTGCTTAAGGTCCTTCATCAAGCTTTGGTAGCCGGGGTTGTAAGAAATCACCAACTGAAAGTCAGGGTGTGCCTCAACCAGCTCACCTTTCTTGTCCAAGGGCAGACTACGACGATGATCGGTCAAAGGATGGATCACTACGGTGGTGTCCTGACGTGCTTCAACCACTTCATCAAGATAACAAATCGCGCCGATACGTGCGGCGGTCGTCAATGGACCATCCTGCCACTTGGTGCCATCCTTATCCAACAGGAATCGACCGACCAGATCAGATGCGGTCATATCTTCATTACATGCGACGGTAATGAGTGGCTTACCAAGCTTCCATGCCATATGTTCGACGAATCGTGACTTACCGCAGCCGGTAGGTCCTTTGATCATCAAAGGCATTCTGACGCTATAAGCCGATTCATAAAGCGACACCTCATCACCCACAGGCTCATAATATGGCTCTGCCGCAATTTTGTATTGTTCAGAATCTACTGTGTATTCACTCACCGACATAAGCTACCTCTTTTATTAAATTAGTACTGAGTTCATCAAAATTTATATTCATCACCAAGCAAAACGAATTGTGACTTAAGAATTTCACGAGGCTTCGTCGCCTGTTTCAGAGTTTCCTGACCAGCCTGCGGCTTTCGCTTCAGTAAAGGCCAGACTATGAATCTTTTGGTGTCGCGCAAAAAGTTCAGGTGGTAGGTTGCTGACCATGCAACCATATTTGTCCCACTCAATATTGACTTTATCAAGTAGGACATCAATTTGAGCACCATTCCATCCTTCGCAGGTTTCAGTCTCATCCAGGAGACCGAAAACCCAAGCATCTCGGATGATTTTGCCAATGACGGTCATGCCGCCGTTCAAATCGTTTTGTATTCCTATGTACGTCTTTGGTTTTGACATTTAACCCACACTCCGAGGGGTTGCAGCAGTCTGTAATTGTATTGATAAATTAAAAAATCCCCGACCGAAATTAACGTCGGGCGGGGATTCTTTGTTGTTGCTGCAAATACCGCCTAAGCGTTAAACAGCTGTACCGCGATAGATAACCATTGAAGTACCTGCACATTGTGCAAAGTTATCCAGACCCATCAAACGTACGTGGTTCTTTGGGTGGGCTTTATGACAAGCTTCAAGCTCAGCTAAAATCGCGTCGATATCAGTCTCACCGAACAATGGTAGTTTCCACATATACCAGTAGTTGCTAATGGCATTTTCTGGCTCTGTATGTTCAATCGCTGGATTCCAGCCCTTGTCAATGATGTACTGAATTTGAGAACGAGTAGAATCTTTGCTCAATGCTGGCAAATAAGAAAAAGTTTCAAACTTACGGCTCTGCGCCGCGTCGCTCAAGCTAGAGTTGTAATCTTGCATATCACTCATTGTGATGATCTCCTGTGTTTAGTAGTTAGGTTAGGGGGAGGCTATGCAGCAGCCCCTTCCCACCAAGGTAATGGTTCTTACTTATGCGCAACGTCGATCTTATCAACTGTATCAAACTCAAACTTGATCTCTTTCCAAGTTTCCATAGCGATCTTGAGTTCTGGACTGCTTTTCGCAGCTTTAGTAAGAACATCCTTGCCTTCTTTTTCAACTTCAACACCTGCGTTACGTGCCTCAACACATGCTTCAACTGCAACACGGTTAGCAGCAGCACCCGCAGCATTGCCCCAAGGATGGCCCAATGTACCGCCACCAAACTGCAAGCAAGAGTCATCACCAAAGATGTTAACCAGTGCTGGCATGTGCCAAACGTGGATACCACCTGAAGCAACTGGGATAACGCCAGGCATAGAGCCCCAGTCTTGATCGAAGAAGAGACCACGGGAACGATCTTCTTTGATGAAGGAGTCACGCATGGTGTCGATCCAACCCAATGTTGCATCACGATCACCTTCCAACTTACCAACAACGGTACCGGAGTGCAGATGATCACCACCAGACAAACGCAGAATCTTAGTCAATACGCGGAAGTGGATACCATGGTGCGGATTACGATCCAACACAGCATGCATCGCGCGGTGAATGTGCAGCAACATGCCATTGTTTTGACACCATTGTGCCAATTGAGTATTAGCAGACAAACCACCAGTCAGATAGTCATGCATGATAATGGGTGCGCCAATTTCTTTAGCGTACTCAGCACGACGCATCATTTCATCTGCAGTTGGTGCAGTGACGTTCAGATAGTGACCCTTACGCTCGCCAGTCTCAGCTTCCGCTTTATGAATTGCTTCCATCACGAAGTCAAAGCGATGTCTCCAGCGCATGAACGGTTGAGAGTTAACGTTCTCGTCGTCCTTGGTGAAATCCAATCCGCCACGCAGGCCTTCATAGCATGCACGGCCATAGTTTTTCGCAGATAGACCCAATTTAGGCTTAATGGTGCAGCCCAGCAGAGGACGGCCATACTTGTTCAACAAGTCACGCTCAACCTGGATACCTTGAGGAGGGCCATTACATGTCATCACATAAGCGATTGGAAAACGGATATCTTCCAAACGCAAAGCACGCAGTGCCTTAAAGCCAAATACGTTACCAACCAATGAAGTCAGGATGTTTACAACAGAACCTTCTTCAAACAAATCGATTGGATATGCAACAAAAGCGTAGAAACATGTGTCGTCACCCGGTACGTCTTCAATCGCATAAGCACGACCTTTGTAGTAATCCAAGTCTGTCAACAAATCAGTCCAAACTGTTGTCCAAGTACCTGTAGATGACTCAGCAGCAACCGCCGCCGCAACCTCTTCACGAGGAACACCTTCTTGAGGTGTGATTTTGAAACATGCCAAAATATCTGTCTCTTTAATCGTATAGTTTGGCTCCCAGTAGGTCTCGCGATACTCTTTTACACCAGCGCTATATTTCTTCACTGCCATGATTGCACTCCCTTTCAAAAATTGCGCCTTAAAACTGCGACGCGGTTAAAACGGTTACTGCATGGAACACATCGTACTCACCCGAATGCATAAGTGCAACTCATAGTTTTTTATGGTTATAATAAGAATTGCTTATGGTTGTTTGTGCTGACGAAACTGCTGTTCGGATGCGAGGAAATTGAGCAGTCAGACAACTCGGCACTCATTACTCATTATATCGGGCGGATAGCTATGTTACACCTCACATTGCGACAGTTGCAGGTTTTTGAACAAGTTTCTCATCATCTCAATTACTCACGGGCAGCTGAAGCACTTTATTTATCGCAGCCAGCCGTCTCTATGCAGATCAAACAGTTAGAGAGCCACATAGGTTTGCCACTGTTCGAGCAAATGGGGAAAAAAATATTTTTAACCGAGGCCGGACAGGAATTACGTCACTATAGCCATGCCATTCTTGAGCAACTCAGCGAAATGCAAACCGTATTTGAGGAATTGAAAGGGCTCGAACAAGGAAAACTCACCCTAGCGGTGGTCAATACGGCGAATTACTTCATGCCACAATTATTGGCAACGTTCTGCCAACAGTATCCCAATATCACCGTCAATCTACATGTTGCCAACCGGGACGCAGTGCTCAAACAACTGGCCGACAACAGTACCGACCTTGCCATCACCGGACAGCCACCAGATGGACTCGAACTGGCTGCGGAATCGTTTCTTGATAATCCGCTGGTTGTCATTGCGGCACCACACCACTCATTGGCGAAACTCAAGCGGGTTAAATTTTCACAGTTGGCGAAGGAAGCATTCTTAACCCGGGAAAGTGGCTCCGGGACACGTAGTGCAATGGAGCGGATTTTTGCAGAGCATAAAATTCGGCCTCATATCAGCATGGAGATGGAAGCCAATGAGGCCATCAAGCAAGCCGTACAAGCTGGTATGGGGCTCGGTATATTGTCACGTCACAGTATTGAGCTGGAACTCGAAACTAAACGGCTAGTTGTGCTTAATGTAGAACATTTTCCGTTGATCCGACACTGGTATGTTGCCCATCGTAGCAGCAAGCGACTTTCCACCTCAGCGCAGGCATTCAAGCAATATTTACTTTCCCAAGATGAATAGCGGCCTGATAGAAATTGCAAGCGGTGGATCAAATTAGTGTATTGGTCATACCACTTTAATAAGCATCGGATTCAGCTAGGAACATAAATGGACATTTCTTGATTAATTTACTCGTATTTGCGTAAAACTAGAAATGTAACTATAGTGGTTACATATGTCGAAGAGTACACGATTCTCCATGGCCGTCCATCTCATGACGGCGTTAGCACATCTGAAGCAGCAGATATCCTCAGAGCTATTGGCAGGATCGGTCAATACTAATCCGGTCGTTGTGCGCCGTTTGCTAGGCTCGCTCAATCGCGCAGGATTGATTAAAGCGGAACGTGGCATCGCCGGTGGGTTTTCACTGGCGCGTTCACCTGAAGATATATCGTTGTTCGACATCTATCGTGCGGTGCTCGATGAAAATGAGTTAGTGTCTCTTCACGATAATCCTGAGAACAGGGTTTGTCCGGTCAGCTGCAAAGTGCGAAGTATATTGGCAAGATATTTGAATAGGGCACAAAATACTTACGAGCGCGAGCTGGAAAAAGTAATGCTTGCAGATATTGAAAAAGGGGTGTGATTCTGTGCTTTTTCATAACACTGGATTATATGGTAGAACATTAACTTACGGAGTTTAAGGGGAGCAATATGTCAATAAATACACCAGTCACTCGCTACGGATGGTGGATAGTCAAACATCCCTGGGGTGTAATTTTGATTGCACTGATATGTATCATGGCTGCTGCCAGCGGTGGACGCCTACTCTCATTTTCAACTTCTTACAGTGTCTTCTTCAGCGAAGATAACCCGCAGCTGACTGCATTTGAGGAACTGGAGAATACCTACACCAAAAATGACAATGTGATTTTCATTCTCACCCCGAAAGAGGGTGATGTGTTTACCGAACAGAATTTGCAAGTGGTGCAGTCAGTTACTGAGCAGGCCTGGCAGGTTCCTTATTCGATCCGGGTCGATTCCATCAGCAATTTCCAGTATACCGAGGCGGTAGAGGATGATCTGACCGTGATGGATCTGGTGCCTGAAGATGCCTCTCTGGACCAGCCAGCGCTGGATAAAATCCGTGAAGTTGCCATCAATGAGCCGCTCTTGTTACAGCGTCTAATTTCCGAACAAGGGCATGTGACCGGGGTCAATGTCACCATCCAACTGCCGGGCATCAACCCGGTGGCAGAAGTACCCGAGGTGGTGACTTTTGTTCGCAATATGGCAGATGAGATTCGCAATCAGCATCCCAATATGGAGGTTAGGCTGAGCGGGATGGTGATGATGAATAATGCGTTTGCCGAAGCATCACAGTCAGACATGAAAAATCTGGTTCCGATCAGTTTTCTGCTGATGGTGATTATGCTCGGATTGATGATTCGTGGCTTCACGGGTACTGCGGTCACAGTGGTGGTGATTTTCGGCTCGATTCTGGTTGCGATGGGTTCAGGTGGTTATATTGGCTATCCCATCACCCCGCCTTCAGCTTCGGCACCGACGATTATCCTGACGGTGGCTATCGCCAATTGTGTGCACCTGCTGGTTAGTTTCATGCACCAGATGCGTAGAGGGATGGATAAACTTGAAGCGATGGTGGAAAGCATGCGTATCAACATGCAGCCGGTATTTCTCGCCAGCGCAACGACTGCGATCGGCTTTTTGAGCATGAATTTCTCAGATGTCCCGCCCTTTAATCATCTTGGCAATATGGCATCGATCGGTGTGTTCACTTCATTCCTGCTATCGGTAACGCTATTGCCAGCATTGATTTCGATTCTGCCGGTGCGGGTCAAAGTCTCGAAAACAGAAGATGGTAGTGAAATGATGGCTCGCTTCGGTGCTTTCGTCGTGCGTAAACGTCGTAGCCTGATTTGGATTATGACTGCAGTGGGGTTGATCCTGATCACCAGCATACCCCGCAATGAATTGAATGATGTGTTCGTTCATTATTTTGATCAGAGCGTCCAGTTTCGTGCTGACTCTGATTATCTGGAGCAGAATCTCGGCGGTCTGTACACCATCGATTACTCTTTGGCGTCAGCTGAGAGCGGCGGCGTGAACAAACCTGATTTTCTTCTGCAACTATCGGACTTCAGTACATGGTTGAGAGCGCAGCCAGAAGTGGTGCATGTCAACTCCATCAGTGACACCATGGCCAGACTCAACAAGAATATGCATGGCGATGATTCCGAATATTATCGCCAGCCAAGGGAGCGTGAACTGGCTGCTCAATATTTATTGCTTTATGAGATGTCCTTACCCTATGGCTTGGACTTGAACAATCAACTCAACGTGGATAAATCAGCAACCCGTTTGACGGTGACGCTGAAAGTCATGTCTAGCAATGAACTGCTTGCATTTGAACAAGCCTCCAGTAAATGGCTTACCGAAAACGCACCGAAAATTACAACGGCAGGTGGCAGTGGCCCTACCATCATGTTTGCAAACATCGGCAAACGTAATATCAACAGTATGTTGATCGGTACGACACTGGCGTTGATCATGATATCAATCATACTGATCTTTGCATTACGCTCACTTAAAATGGGGCTGACCAGCTTGATCCCGAATTTGGTACCTGCTGCTATGGGCTTTGGCTTATGGGGGTTGTTAGTGGGCGAGGTGGGTCTTGGCCTTTCCATCGTGGCAGGCATGACGCTGGGTATCGTCGTGGATGATACTGTTCACTTTCTCAGTAAATATCTACGCGCACGAAGGGAAAAAGGACTGTCCCCGGAAGATTCGGTACACTATGCTTTTGCCAATGTTGGCTATGCGTTATTAACGACGTCAGTCGTGCTGATAGTAGGCTTTTTGGTGTTGGCGATGTCTAACTTCTATCTGAATTCAGGCATGGGCATGCTTACTGCGATCGTTATCGCTTTTGCACTGCTCGCCGATTTCTTACTGCTACCCCCGTTGTTGATGAAATTTGAGGAGAAAAAGCATGCGTAAATGGATACTACCAATACTGCTACTGCTGTCATTCAATGTATTGGCCGAAACTCCTGAAGAAAAGGGAATGGCGATCGCTGTCAAGGCAGATAAAGCCGATACCGGCTGGCAGGATATGAAGTCTGAGATGACAATGATTTTGCGTAATCGTCAAGGGCAAGAGACCTCTCGCAAAATTCGTAACCGTCAACTGGAAGTGATTGGGGATGGTGATAAGGCTTTGAGCATCTTTGACAGTCCAAACGATGTTAAGGGGACCGCATTTCTCAGTCATACTCATTCCAAGAAAGCGGATGATCAATGGCTATATCTCCCCGCCCTTAAGCGAGTGAAAAGAATTGCCTCCAATAATAAATCCGGCCCTTTTATGGGTAGTGAATTTGCTTTTGAGGATATTACCTCTCAGGAGGTCGAAAAATATACCTACAAGTGGCTACGAGATGAGACTTTTTCTGGACATGAAACCCATGTTGTAGAGCGCTATCCTACCTATAAACATTCGGGGTACACCAAGCAGGTGGCATGGGTGGATAAGGAGAGACTTCAAGCATTGAAGATCGATTTTTACGATCGTAAAGGAAAGCTGTTGAAGACTCTGGAGGCGCAGGGATTTAAGCAATATCTCAACAAATACTGGCGTCCTGCAAAAATGGAGATGGTCAACCATGTCACCAAGAAAAGCACCACGCTGAATTGGAATAACTACCAGTTCAAAAATGGCTACAGTGACCGGGACTTTGATAAGAATACCTTGAAGCGTTCACGCTAACTGAAATGGTCGCGGTGTCTGCAAAAAAATATTTGGCATTTTTGCTGTTAAGTAGCGGGCTATTCGCCAACGCTTCTGCCGTTGAGTTGTCCGGAAGTATTTCGGCAGAATACCGCAACTTCACCCAGCAAGCGCTATACCCCCAACAGGGAGGAAACAGTCTGTCAGGAGCGGCGCAAATCAGCTTGGTCCATGAGTGGAATGACGGGGATCAAATCTTTGCCTTTGTTCCCTTTGTGCGGCGAGATCAACATGATGATGAGCGTAGCCATGCTGATATTCGTGAGCTTACATGGGTCAACGTGGCGGATGATTGGGAGTTGCGCCTAGGAATTCGTAAAGTATTCTGGGGCGTAACAGAGTCCCAGCATTTAGTTGATATCATCAACCAGCCCGACTTGGTTGAGAGCGCCGATGGTGAGGAGAAGTTAGGCCAACCAATGCTAAATCTTGCGCTAATCCGCGACTGGGGTACTGTGGATATGTTTATCCTGCCTTATTTCCGTGAGCGCACATTTCCCGGCGCAAGTGGCAGGTTACGCACGCCATTACCAATTGATGCTACGCAGGCGCAATATGCCTCTGATGATAAGCAGCGTCATATCGACTATGCACTGCGCTGGTCTCACTACATAGGTGATCTGGATATCGGGCTGAGTTATTTTAACGGTACCAGTCGTGCGCCCGGTTTCATCAATACTGGCACGACGTTGATTCCTTTTTATGACCAAATCAGACAGTGGGGGCTTGACCTGCAAGCTACCAAGGAAAGCTGGTTGTGGAAGCTGGAGGCAATCCAACATTCGGGGACCATGCCCGTGAATGACTATAAGGCCGCTACGGGTGGCTTCGAATACTCCTTCTACAGCCTGTTCGGAAGCAGCGACCTTGGTTTGGTAATGGAATATCTCTACGATGATCGCGGGAATTCAGCTCCTACACCATTTCAAGACGACCTAATGCTAGGCATGCGCTGGGCGATGAATGATGAGCAGAGTACTGAGGCCTTGTTGGGGGTAATTACTGATTTAGACACCAATGGTCATGTCTACAGTCTGGAGGCCAGCCGCCGCTTGGGTGAGGATTGGAAGGTGAATCTGGAAGGGCGGTTCTATCAACCGAAGGAAGCGACCGACCCTCTATACATCTACCGTAACGATGACAACATTCAGTTGGAGTTGAATTACTATTTTTAACCTATTTTGAATTTTCCACCTTGGAATCGAGAGTGACTTCTACTTAAGGAAATAACATGAGGCGATGGATAAATCGGACAGTATATGCAACCGTGGCGATCTTTTTTTCATTAAACGCTGCCTATGCCGGCCAAGTGGCGGGAACAATCAAAACGATCAAAGGTGATGTGAAGATCGTTCGGGATGGCTCAACCATCAAAGCCGCAAACAGAATGAAGCTGAATACTTCAGACAAGATCGTTACCGGTATGAAGAGCTCGGTAGGTATTATCCTGCAGGATGATACACTTATTGCTTTAGGCCCTAAGACAGTCTCAACCCTAGATAAATTTCGTTACGACCCGGTGAAACGGGATGGAAATCTACTTATATCGATGCTCAAGGGATCTATGCGCTTTGTGACAGGTTGGTTAGGGAAACGCAAACCAGAATTTGTGTCCATCAATCTCCCTGCCGCCACAATAGGCGTGCGCGGAACTGATTTCATTGTATCTGTTGAATAGAAAGTATTAGTTATGGAATTAATTACAGCATTGCTGGCATCAGCGCTGGCCTACTTGATATTCACAACCCAGCCTGAACCACACAAGGAAGTTGCCATTCTGTTACCTGAGGCGGACGGGAAGAGTTCTGGGATTGTGTTTAAAAGTCACGGGCAACAAGCGGTTGTGACAGAACCATATCAAGCAGTTGAAATGACTGGTGAGAGTATTCAGAGCAAGCAGTATACGGCCGAAGAAATTCAACGCTTATATCCGGGTTTAATGCAAGCACTACCGGCAAAGCCACGTTCGTTTACTTTACGTTTTGTGAAGGGTAGCCCGACACTCACGCCAGATTCCGAAGCAATGATGGCCGATATCCTCAAAGATGTAAGTCATCGGGATTCACCTGACGTTACTGTAATCGGGCATACCGACCGCAGAGGGACTGAGGAAGATAATCTTGCTTTATCACTTGATAGAGCAATGGCCATACGGGACATCCTAGTGAAAGGTGGTATTTCGGAAAAAATGATCCAAGTATCCGGGCGAGGTGAAAGTGAACCTGAAGTCGAAACCGAAGATGAAGTGGAAGAAGAGCTCAATCGCCGTGTTGTCGTGGGCGTACGCTAGCAAGTTTCTCTTGCTTGAAACGAAGGAGTCCATACCTTCCAAGGCTATGAAAATTAGCTGCATCGTCGGATATCGAGCCATAAATATTATGACCCCCAACGGGAGTTTCTCAATTATTCCTACATCATCCATTCAAACAAAAGGGCTCTTAGGATGCCTAATTGCGATAAAATTTCTGATTGGGTGTATGGGAGAGGCATTCTTCCCTCAGCACAGAACATTCCATTAATTTTCACTTATTAAAAAAAGACTCATGGCATACAGGCAAGTAACGATCAGCATACTTAAAAAAACTATTACAGCAGTGAAACCTTTGGGGATGAATTCCACTAGTATCGCCAGTGATTTTCGCAGATATTTCAATCATACCCTTGGCCGAGATAGAAACTGCAAGTCAATCCACTATCTATACACAGCATTAGCCTACACCCAGCGTGACAGACTGATGGAGCGCTGGAAAAATACAAATTACGCCTACGATGAAGCTGATTGCAAAAGAGCGTTTTATCTTTCTTTGGAATTTCTGATGGGCAGGGCGCTGGGCAATGCGATGCTCAACCTTAATACTCAGAATGAAACCACGCGTGCCATGCATGACCTCGGCATTGTGCAGGAAGAGATTGCTGAGAGTGAACAGGATGCGGGCCTTGGAAATGGTGGCTTAGGTCGCTTGGCGGCTTGCTTTCTAGATAGTTGCGCAACTTTACAACTGCCGGTAAAAGGTTACGGTATCCGGTACCAATACGGGATGTTCCACCAACATATTGAAAATGGAAATCAGATTGAAAAGCCGGATGACTGGTTGCGAGATGGCAATCCTTGGGAATTAGAGCGTCCAGAATTTACGCAACGTGTCAATTATGGTGGTCGCACTGAGCGCTACCAGAACGATGCAGGTGAATTCAGTTTCCGTTGGGTGGAGACGACCTCCGTGCTGGCAGTACCTTATGATGTGCCGATCCCCGGCTATCGCAATGGTACGGTGAATACCTTGCGTCTTTGGCATTCTGCCGCTACGGATGAGTTCAATCTAGGTGAGTTCAATGCGGGAAGCTATACGGAATCTGTCGCATCGAAAAATGATGCTGAGCACATCACCATGGTGCTTTATCCAAACGATGCGAGTGAAAATGGTAAGGAGCTACGACTGCGCCAGCAATACTTCCTAGCCTCAGCCAGTCTGCAGGACATCATCAGGAGCTGGATAAGTCGGCACGGAAAGGACTTCACTCATTTCGCAGAGAAGAACCATTTTCAGCTCAATGATACCCATCCTACCTGCGTCGTCCCAGAGCTGATGCGCCTCCTGATGGATGAGCATGGAATGACATGGAATCAGGCTTGGGACATCACCAGTAGCACGGTTGCCTACACTAACCATACTTTGCTTCCTGAGGCACTGGAGAAATGGCCCGTACGGATGTTTAGCAGCCTACTGCCACGTTTGCTGGAGATCATTCTTGAGATCAATGCGCGTTATCTGAAGCAGGTGTCACAGAAATGGCCGGGAGATACTGACCGACTGAGACGTATGTCTATCATAGAAGAGGGTGGTGAGCCGCAAATTAGAATGGCATATCTGGCGATCGTCGCGAGCTTTTCAGTGAATGGTGTCGCAGCATTACACTCTGAACTGCTGGTGCAGACATTGTTCCGCGACTTTCACGAATTGTGGCCGAACAAATTCAACAACAAGACCAATGGTGTTACTCAGCGTCGTTGGTTAGCATGGGCGAACCCAACCTTGAATACGCTGATCAATGACAAGATCGGAGAGAGCTGGATTACTGAACTGAGCGATTTGAGCAAGCTAGCTGCTTTTGCGGACGATAAGAAATTCGGCGAAAAATGGCGCAAGGCGAAGCAAGTGAATAAAGCAAGACTTGCTGATTTGGTAGAGCAGGATTGCGGAGTTGTCTTCAACACCAACGCGATGTTCGACGTTCAGGTTAAGCGTATTCATGAATATAAGCGCCAGCTATTGAATATTCTTCATGTCATTCACCTCTACGATCGCATCAAGCGCGGCGATACCAAGAATTGGACGCCTCGTTGCGTACTAATTGGTGGTAAAGCGGCACCTGGATACTTGATGGCAAAGAACATCATCAAGCTGATTTGTAATGTTGCAAAAGTCGTCAATAACGATCCGGCAGTTGGTGATTTGCTTAAAGTGGCTTTCATACCCAACTATCGTGTTACCGCGATGGAGATCATCTGTCCGGGGACTGACCTTTCTGAACAGGTATCAACAGCCGGTAAAGAAGCTTCAGGTACCGGCAACATGAAGTTCATGATGAACGGTGCACTCACCATCGGCACGCTTGATGGTGCCAACATTGAAATGCGTGAAGAAGTGGGTGCAGAGAATTTCTTCCTGTTCGGGTTGACTGCTGAAGAAGTGGAAAGTGGAAGACACAGGCACGATCCAAACGCGATTATCGAGGCGGACAAGGATATAAAGCAGGTGATGGATATGCTTACGTCAGGACTTTTCAATCAAGATGAGCCGAATATCTTCGATCCCATCATTCAGTCTCTTACGACAAATGGAGATTATTGGATGACGATAGCTGACTTCCGTAGCTATATTGACGAGCAGAAGCGCGCTGCTGAAGCTTTTAGAGATCAGGAAGGCTGGACTCGCATGAGCATTCTCAACACAGCAACCAGTGGCAAGTTCTCAAGTGATCGCACCATCAAGCAGTACAACGATGAAATCTGGGAGCTTGAGCAAGTACAAGCTTTACCTGTGACTTGATAAGGTCAGGCCAATGTTTTACAGGATTAAGTGGGTATTTAATGAGGTTAAACAGGAGTAGCCATTGAATATCGAGCCGGACAATCTGCTTGAAGTTCGCGACCTGCATTTTGCCTATGGTGAACATCAGGTGCTTAAAGGTATCAATTTGACGATACCCAAAGGCAAAATCGTCGCCATTCTCGGTGCCAGCGGATGTGGAAAAAGTACATTACTCAGGCATTTTGGCGGACAGCTCAAACCATCAAGCGGAAGTGTTAGTTTCATGGATCAAATTGTTCATGAAATGGATAATGATCAGCTGTACAAACTTCGATTGAAATTAGGCATGATGTTTCAGGTAAGCGGCTTGTTTACTGACCTCACCGTCTACGACAATGTTGCGTTCCCGTTAAGGGAGCATACCGAACTGCCTGAGGAATTGATCCATGATCTGGTGCTGATGAAGCTTCAAGCCGTGGGTTTACGCAACGCCAGAAATCTGATGCCGCGTGAATTGTCCGGTGGCATGGAGCGTCGCGTTGCGCTGGCCCGGGCAATTGCGGCTGATCCTGCGCTGATAATCTACGACGAGCCATTTGCAGGTCTTGATCCGATATCGCTTAACACCATTGCCAACCTGATTCGCCGCCTGAATGATGCACTTGGGGTTTCCTCTGTGGTCGTGACGTATGATATGTCGGAATCACTTAAAGTCGTCGATTATGTTTACTTCATACACAATGGCATCGTAATGGCAGAGGGTGAAACAGCTGAAATCATCGAGTCAGAAGATCCGTTTGTACGACAGTTTGTACATGGTCAAGCTGATGGCCCGGTCGCATTTCAATATCCTTGCAACCCCTATACGGATGATTTGAAGCTGTCCAGAAACTCATAATATTTGTACCAGCTTGCTGTTGCCATATTGATTTTCAATCCTAGCCTATGTGAACTGAATTCTCCCTTCATTCGTCTTATGTGGAAGAATCCTTACGCTTCAACAGCGGTGATAGCCTGATAAAGGCAATTCGCATCAACGCAAACAAGAGTTCTGCTGTAATCAACAGCACGACAACCGAGCTGATACCAAAAACAAGTGCCTCCTCATCAAGCGGAACGTTATAGCTATATTGAGCTCGCGTTTCTTCTAGTATTTCTTGATCGCCATGCAGCAGGATATGTATCGCCTTGCTAGCCAAGCCTGTCTGCAGCGCGGCCATTTCAGCTTCAAAACGTTGCTTGCGCTGGGCCATCTGCTCGATGGCATCACCTTCCGCTTGTAATGGCTCGGCATCGCTTTGCCTGTTCAAATCGATCAGCAGTGCCATATCACCCTTGAAGAATTTATCGGCGATGTCCTGAAACGGCTGAAGGTTGATGCTGACTTCGCGTAGATGAGCATCCACGCGCTTTTGATATTGATCTGCAAAGTTGGGCACTTGCAAGCCCGCCAACAGCGAGGCGCAGGCGATGATGACGATCAGATAGCGGAACAAAATGCTCATTTTTAGCGGGTAGTGCCCAGTTGGTTTAACAGCCAGCGTGCCCATTCTGTGATGTCTGTTGCGGTCATGCCGATGCTGACGGCCTGTTTAGCGAGGGCGTCAGCTGCTGCACCGTGCAGATAGACAGCCAATAGCATAGCATCATCCGCACTTGCTCCCTGCGCGATAAAGGCGGCGATCATGCCGGTCAGTACATCACCCATACCAGCACTGCTCATGCCGGGATTACCGCTGTTGTTGATCAACAGCTTGCCACCTTTGGGGACGCACAGGCTGCCAGCACCTTTTAATACTACGCTACAAGCAAATTGCTCGGACAGTTGCCTTGCCGCAGTAATTCGGTCGTCTTGCACGGTTTCGCAACCCAGCAGGCGAGCGGCTTCACCGGGATGTGGCGTTAGCACCGTTGGGCTGGTGCGCTTTTCTAGATCGTTTTGCAGGTCTGGATGGATGGCAAGCAGGTTGAGTGCATCGGCATCCAACACGATGGGGACGTTTCGTTTAAGCACTTCAAACAGCAATATCTGGGCATTATTTGATGTACCTAAGCCACAGCCGATGGCGATCACGCTGGCTTCGATCTGTTCAAGTGCGGTCATGGCATTGTGTAACATCAGCTCGGGCTGCACCCAGTCCACTTCAGGGGTGTTTGCCGTCAGCAGCCCGACATGAACGCTGCCTGCCCCCATTTTCAGGGCGGCACGGGCGGCTAGTAGCGGCGCACCCACCATGCCCGATGCGCCACCTAGCACCGTGACAATGCCGAACATGGCTTTATGGCTGTCCGGCAGGCGCGCTGGTAGCAGGTTTGCAACCATCTTGCGGGTGATGGCAGGGATTCGTTTAGCCATAGTCGTTTAAAGCTTTCTATATATCAGGCCAAGTTTCCTTTAATACACTGCAAGTTAAAAGGGCAGGGTGCATAGTATAATCGCGCATTGTTATCAAAACGTCACTTCATATCTATGTTCCATACCTGTTACGGTAAATCTGCCTTATCTGCCTTTCGCTTAGAAAAACTATCTGCTGCCCTTCATGAGGCCGCACCCGGCATCACCATAGCGCATACGCGGCATTGCTATTTCAGCGCATTACGCAGCGATACCCTCAGCAAGCCGCAAGCCAAATTGTTAGGCAAAGTGCTGGGGCTGGACAGATCCTCAGGTGAACCCAACAAAACGGATGACTGCCAGCGGCTGTTAGTGGTACCTCGCCTCGGCACGATCTCCCCCTGGTCTACCAAAGCGACCGATATCGCTCAGCATTGCGGATTATCCGGTGTCAAACGCATCGAGCGCGGGGTGGTGTATTACCTCGCTAAGCAAAACGGTAAATCCCTGAACAAAAAAGAGCTGACCGCCGTATTGCCTTTGTTGCATGACCGCATGACCGAGACGGTATTGAACGACATCTCAGCCGCATCGAAGAAAATCTTCAAGCATGGCAAACCTCAGCCGCTAGCCACTGTGGATGTGCTAAAGGGTGGCATCAAGGCGTTGCAAGCTGCTAACAGTGAGATGGGATTGGCATTGTCTGCGGACGAGGTCGAGTATCTGGTGGACAACTTCAAGATGCTGGAACGCAACCCGACCGATGTCGAGTTGATGATGTTCGCGCAGGCGAATTCCGAACATTGCCGCCATAAGATATTCAACGCCGACTGGGTGATCGACGGCGAGGCGCAGGATATTTCGCTGTTCGGCATGATACGCAACACCCATAAGCTTAGCCCTGAAGGGACGGTGGTGGCTTATTCCGATAATTCTTCGGTGATCGAGGGGGCGAACGTCAAGCGTTTCTATCCTGATGCAGACGGCGGCTATGCGTATAACGATGAATTGATGCATACCCTGATGAAGGTCGAGACGCATAATCATCCCACCGCGATTGCGCCATTTGCGGGTGCCGCAACCGGCAGCGGCGGTGAGATACGCGATGAGGGCGCGACCGGTACCGGCTCCAAACCTAAAGCGGGATTGACCGGATTTTCCGTCTCCAACTTGAACATCCCCGGCTTTGCACAAGCTTGGGAATCACCTTATGGTAGACCTTCGCGTATCGTCTCTGCATTGCAGATTATGTTGGAAGGGCCTATCGGTGGGGCGGCTTTCAACAACGAATTCGGCCGCCCCAATCTGGCGGGTTATTTCCGTACCTTTGAAGAAGAAGTCAGCGGCGAAATGCGCGGCTACCACAAGCCCATCATGCTGGCGGGCGGAGTGGGTAACATTTCCGCGATCCATACCCATAAGCACGATATACCTGCTGGTGCGCTGGTGGTGCATCTGGGTGGTCCCGGCATGTTGATCGGTCTGGGCGGTAGTGCCGCATCTAGTATGGACACCGGTAGCAATGATGAGAATCTTGATTTCGATTCCGTGCAGCGCGGCAATCCCGAGATGCAGCGTCGTGCGCAGGAAGTGATAGATCGCTGCTGGCAATTGAGAGATAACAACCCCATCCTGTCCATCCACGACGTAGGCGCGGGGGGGATGTCGAATGCCTTGCCCGAACTGGTGCACGGTGGCGGACGTGGTGCGACCTTCGAACTGCGCAAGATACCGCTGGATGAAACCGGTATGTCGCCGAAACAGATCTGGTGCAATGAATCACAAGAACGCTATGTACTGGCGATCGCACCAGAACGATTGGAAGCATTCCGCGCTTTCTGTGAGCGTGAGCGTTGTCCATTTGCCGTGGTGGGTGTAGCGGCAGAAGACGACCAGTTGATCGTCCACGACACAGAATTTAAAAATGATCCGGTGGATATGCCGTTGTCGGTATTGCTCGGCAAGCCACCTAAGATGACCCGTGACGTGGTGCGCGAAACACCACGGCTATCGTCGTTCGACACCACCGATCTTAACCTGAGTGAGTCGATAGACCGCGTACTGAGTTTGCCATCGGTGGCGAATAAAAGCTTTCTGATCAACATCGGCGACCGCAGCGTGGGCGGCATGACTGCCCGCGATCAAATGGTCGGCCCCTGGCAGATTCCGGTAGCGGACGTTGCCGTGACCTTGATGGGATTCGACACCGATCGTGCCGAAGCCTTTGCCATTGGCGAGCGTACCCCGCTGGCATTGATCAACGCACCGGCCTCGGGTCGTATGGCGATTGGTGAGTCGATCACCAACATCGCAGCGGCGCGTATATCCAAGATCAGTGACATCAAACTGTCTGCCAACTGGATGGCCGCAGCCGGACATCATGGTGAAGATGCCGCCTTGTTCGACACGGTGCGCGCTGTGGGTATGGAGCTGTGTCCGCAGTTGGGTATCGGCATTCCGGTCGGCAAAGATTCCATGTCGATGAAGTCGGCCTGGAAAGAAGGAAATGAAGATAAATCCGTCACCTCACCACTGTCGCTCATCATCACTGCCTTTGCGAACTGCAATAATGCGCGCAAAACATTAACCCCGCTACTGTCGACAGACCTTGATACCACCTTGTTGTTGATCGACCTGGGGCAGGGCAAGAACCGCATGGGTGGCTCGGCATTGGCACAGGTATATAAGCAGGTCGGTGATGTCGCGCCGGATGTAGATGATGCAACCGTGCTCAAGTCATTCTTTGAGTTGATACAAAGTCTGCATGGCAAGCTGCTGGCCTATCATGACCGCTCTGACGGCGGCGCATTCGCCACCCTGTGCGAGATGGCATTTGCATCACATATCGGGTTGACCATCCAGCTTGATGAGTTGCCGGGCAATACCCATAGAGAACTGTTCAACGAAGAACTGGGTGCAGTGGTGCAAGTGCGTAACAGCGATTTAGCGCACATCCTGCAACTGGCTCAAGAAGCAGGTCTGAAGAGCGTGCGCAACATTGCCACGCCCAACCAGAGCGGCATGATAGAAGTGCTGCGCGGCAACGAAAAACTATACGGCGAGAGTGCGGTAGCGCTGCAACGTACATGGTCGGAGACCACCTACCAGATGCAAAATCTGCGTGACAATCCGGCCTGTGCAAAACAGGAATACGACCGCATTCTGGATGCAGATGATCCCGGTCTGCATGTGAAGCTGACCTATGATCCGAATGAAAATACGAGGCAGGGTTTGCTGCTGACCCGCCCGAAGATCGCCATCTTGCGAGAGCAGGGCGTGAACGGACATGTCGAGATGGCTGCGGCATTCGACCGCGCGGGGTTTGCAACCGTTGATGTGCATATGAGTGACATCATCAACGGCAATGTGAAGCTTGCGGACTTCAAAGGTATCGCCGCATGCGGTGGATTCTCTTACGGTGATGTGCTGGGCGCGGGGGAGGGCTGGGCAAAATCCATCCTGCTCAATAGCAAGACACGCGACGAATTCGAGACCTTCTTCAATCGCAAAGACACCTTTGCATTGGGCGTGTGCAACGGTTGTCAGATGATGAGCAATCTGCACGAGATCATCCCCGGCGCAGACAACTGGGCGCATTTCACCCGCAACCAGTCCGAACAGTTCGAGGCACGCTTCGTCATGGTCGAAGTGCCATCCTCACCGTCGATCTTATTTGCGGACATGGCGGGTAGCCGTATGCCAGTCGTCGTCTCACATGGCGAAGGCTATGCTGATTTCGGCAATGACAAAAACCTGCAAGCTGTGCAAGAACTGGTAGCGATGCGCTATATCGACCATCGCGGCAACCCCACCGAAGACTATCCGCTCAACCCTAACGGTTCCCCGCAAGGCATTACCGGACTGACCACAGCGGACGGCCGTTTTACCATCATGATGCCGCACCCCGAACGCGTGTTCCGCGCGGTGCAGAACTCATGGTACCCGGATGACTGGCAGGAGAATGGGGCTTGGTTGAGGATGTTTCAGAATGCCCGGAAGTGGGTGGGATAGAGTCTTCAGGGGTAGAAAATAGACCTTGGTCAATGTACCGTCTGTCTGATATTTCGACCTTTCATCTGCGGTATGACCACGTTAGACTAGCGGCATTGCAAGATGCTACATTCTTACTAGAATCACACCTTCGATCAATCGGGGGAGACCTGTGGTTCAGCATTCACTTAATTTATCAGTGTTCAATAGGTTGTTTATGGGGAAAAAAACCGAACACAGGCCACACGTCGACAGGCGTAAACCCAGGGAGAAAAATCGTCCTAAGGATTATGGCTGGACGCTATACCTGATCATCACCACCTTGATGCTGGCGGTGGGCTTTTTGGTATCCTACGATGATCTATTCGAGCCGGGTGACGACATAGGCTACAACTTGGGATTGGCTGGTGGCATTATGATGTTGATCTTGCTGCTCTATCCGTTGCGCAAACGCATCGCTTTCCTCAATAACATCGGCATTCTCCCCACTTGGTTCAAATGGCATATGGTGCTTGGGATATTGGGCCCGACCTTTATCATGTTCCACTCAACTTTTACAATCGGTTCAGTTAATGCCGGCGTGGCGATGACATGCATGATGTTGGTTTCAGGTAGCGGGATATTCGGGCGATTTTTCTACACCAAGATACACCACGGGCTGTATGGCAGGCAGGCGACTTTCAAACAGCTGAAAGATGACCTGGATGGCTCTAACGATGTTCAATCCATCCTCGGTTTCGTGCCGGATATCCAGGAAAAGCTCAACACTTTCAGTACCAAGGCAATGAATACCAAACTTCGCGGGATTCGTAAACTGTGGAACTTTGCCACCTTGGGGATACGCGTCAAATGGATAGCCCGAAAAACGATACGCGACCTGGAGGATGCGATGTATGCCGATGCCAATGAAAAGGGGTGGAATGCAGCCCAGATGGATCTGGTTGATAAGATGTTTTTTGAGAACAAAAAACTGATCGAGTCGTATTTGAAGTCCATTCAGGGTATCGCCCAGTTTGAGACTTATGCAAGGCTATTCTCACTGTGGCATATTTTCCATATCCCACTGGTTTACATGCTTATATTCAGCGGTATATGGCATGTGATCGCTGTCCATATGTATTAATACATATATCTTAACCTGCTCATTGAACATATGATCTCTCCAATCAGATTCTTTCTCTGCCTAGTATTCCTGTCCTCCGTTTCGACGCTAAGCAGTGCATCTGTCACAGACTTGTTACTTCCGGGCAAAGTGATAGAGGGCCATGTGAAGTGGGAAACGGATTGCGACCAATGCCATAAGACATTTGAAAAGGATGCTCAATCCACCCTCTGTAAGGACTGTCACAAGGAAATCCGCAAGGATGTTGATTACAAGCAGGGTTACCACGGTATGATGAAGGAAGAGAAGTCATGTAATGGATGTCATACGGATCACAAAGGGCGGGATGAGAATATCGTCATATTTGATGAGGATGATTTCGACCATAAGCAAACGGACTTTGTATTGAAAGGCGGGCATCTGGATAGTGATGTCGAATGTAATGATTGCCATGCAGCTGACAAGAAGTATCGTGAAGCCCCCGATACTTGTTACGCCTGTCATAAAGAGGATGACGAGCACAAAGGCGAGCTAGGTAAAAAATGCGAGAGTTGCCATCAGGAAAAGAATTGGAAAACCATCAAGTTCGATCATGACATGACGGATTTCATACTGTTAGACAAGCACATCGAAGTGAAATGTACGGGTTGTCATATCGACGAACAATACGAGGGTACCCCGAAAGAATGCGTTGCCTGTCACAAGAAGGAAGACAAAAAGGCGCACAAAGAGAAGTTCGGTAAGAAATGTGAGACCTGCCATGATGCAAAAAGCTGGGAAGATTATTTTTTCGATCATAAGAAAGAGACTAAATTCCCGCTACGCGGAAAACATCGACCTCCGCTTGAATGTACAGAGTGCCATAAAGGTTATATCTATAAAGAAAATCTGAAGACAACCTGTGTGTCCTGCCACAAAAAAGATGACAAAAAGGCACACAAAGGTAAGTTCGGCACCAAGTGTGAAACCTGTCATGTGGAGAGTGACTGGAAGAAGATTCCTTTCGATCATGATAAAACCGATTTTCAGCTGTTAGGTAAACATCGGCCTCCGCTTGAATGTACTGAGTGTCACAAAGGCACGCTATACAAAGAGGAATTAAAGACCGATTGTTATTCTTGCCACAAAAAGGATGATGAACACAAAGGACAAGAAGGCAAGAAATGTGAATCCTGTCACGATGAGAAATCATGGGATAAAACCAGTTGGGATCACCGATTATCAACCTACCCGCTAACCGGGAAGCATTTACTGACCCCATGCAAGGATTGTCATGCTGCGCCTACCTATAAGGATGCAAAAACCGATTGTTGGTCTTGCCATGAAGAAGATGATGAACATAAGCGCAGGCTAGGCACTAAATGTGAGACCTGTCATAACACCCGTGACTGGGTGGGATGGGATTTTGACCACAATAAAACCGACTTCAAACTTGATGGCAAACATAATGAAATCAAGTGCGTAGAATGCCACAAGTCACCTGCCGGTAAGAGCCTGAGTCTGGCGGTCAGTTGTGTCAGCTGCCATGACAAGGATGACATGCATGATGGTGCTTATGGGGACCAATGTGATCGTTGCCACGTTGGTAAATCATGGAAAACCATCAAGGCGGGTAGTAAGCGGTGGATTAATCTTTAGTTAACCCATCTGTCGGTTGTCGTGCGGCCCCTGACATTCCGCGCTAGACACAAATAATGCACTTATCATTAGTGGCGCAAAACGTTCGTTCGGGAGGGTTGCTGCACTATTCGTCCACGCAAGCCAATGATTTTCCATACGGTATTCATTTTCCATCTGTAATCATTTGCTAATTCACCTACCGTTCGTCGGGATTTTTGACCGTTCATCCCCATTTTCATCACGTTAGACAGGTGGCCTTGCATACCCGACAGTACACACTAGAATCACGTCACTTCTCGGGATTGCTGAGATAATTTTTCGGCTCCGAAATAAATTAAATGAGTGAGGTGTGTCATGAACAGTATCGATACGAATGTAGCGAATTGGCTAGGAACTAAGATAGTTAAGTGGTTAGGAATGACTGTGATGATGTCTATGCCAGTCATGATTATTTCTGCCATGATCTTTTCTACTTTCCCAGCTCAGGCTGCGCCAGCTAACAATGCTGCGCCATTCAATCATACTCGTACAGGTTTTATACTTAAGGACGTCCATACAACATTGCGATGTGAGCAGTGTCATGTGGATGGCGTGTTCAAGAACACACCGAGGGATTGCGCGGGATGTCACACCATCGGTAGTCGCGTCGCGGCAAAACCCAAACCGATCAATCATGTTCAGACCACTCAAAAATGTGATACTTGCCATACCAGTGCGACCAGTTTTCTGGTCAAGAATTTTAACCACAGTGGTATTTCTACCGGATGTGCATCTTGTCATAACGGACAGTCACAGGGAGTAGTGAGTAAACCGTTGGGTCACTTCCCGACTTTATTGCCGTGTGAGTCTTGCCATACCAACACCAATACATTTACCAGTTGGAAAATGGATCATATGGGCATAACAAGTGGTTGTCAGAATTGTCACGGCGGGCAATATCCGGGCATCAAAGCAAAGTCTATTAGCCATATTGCAACCACTGCGCCGTGTGAAATTTGTCATTCACAATCCAATACCGCGAATTTTAGTACCTTCTTTGGTGCGGTATATGGTCACGATCCAGTTACGGTGAAAAATAACTGTATAAGCTGTCACGGTGGCTCAATTGCCGGTGCGACGACAAAACCGGTTAATCACATCGTAACAAGTGGTGCACAGTGCGATACATGTCATACTCAGGCGAATACTGCTAATTTCTCCACCTTTTCAGGGGCGCTATTCAACCATATCACTGCAAATCCACCTGTGGCTGGCGTCTGTTCAACTTGCCATAATGGAAGCTTTCCTGGTGTACCCGGTAAGCCGACGAATCACTTACCGACAACAGACCAGTGCGATACTTGCCATACGCAGTCGAATACCAGCAACTACGTAAACTTTCTGGGTGCGGCATACAGTCACTCTGCCAGCGCTGCAGGCTCATGTTCGACCTGTCATAACGGTACATTTACCGGGGTCTTGGGAAAACCCAATAACCATGTACCCACTAATTTACAGTGCGACACCTGTCACACTAAGAGCAATACGAGTAATTATGTTTCCTTCCTAGGTGCGTTCTATGACCATGCCAACGCATCTGGAAATTGTTCAGGATGTCATAGCGGAACCCATCCTGGTGTGCTTGGCAAGTCAGGTAATCACCTACCCACCACAGCACAATGCGACACCTGCCATACCAAGGCGAACACCAGTAATTATGTCTCCTTTGTGGGTGGATTCTATAACCACAACGGTTCGGCAGGCATCTGCTCAACTTGCCATAACGGATCATTCCCGAGTGCCTTAGGTAAACACGCGGGTCACCTGATTACCAACGCTCAGTGCGACACTTGCCATACTCAAGCGCTGACGGTTAATTTCACCACTTTCTTGGGTGCGATATATGACCATACAGGTGTTGTCCCCGGAACTTGTAACACCTGCCATAACGGTACGAAAGCCAAAGGCAAGACTGCTAACCATATCAACACGAGTGTATCCTGTGATCAATGTCATACCAAGGCCATCTCTAATAACTATACGACGTTCACCGGCATCGTGAATCCGCACACTACAACGACGATTACGGGTGCGTGTTCGTCCTGCCACAACGGGATACAGGCTAGGGGCAAACAAATCAATCACATCAATACCGGTAGTTCGGACTGTGATGTTTGTCATACCGTGGCGAATACTGCGAACTTCACGACATTCCTGGGTGCAAAATATGATCATGTCGGTGTCGTGCCGGGTAGCTGTGCAAATTGCCATAACGGAACGGGTGCGATTGGCAAGCCGGCTTCGCACTTGGTGACAACAGCAGTGTGTGACACGTGCCATACCCAGTCCAACACTGCGAACTTCACTACTTTCCTTGGTGCGACCTACAATCACTCAGGCGTGGTGGCTGGAAGCTGTGCGAATTGCCATAACGGGACTCAAGCCATAGGTAAGCCAGTGACTCACATAGCCACAACGGCTGCTTGTGATACGTGTCATACCCAGTCGAACACCTTGAACTTCACATCATTCCTAGGTGCAGTATTCAATCACACAGGTGTCGCTCCCGGAAGTTGTGCCACCTGTCACGACGGTATCAAGGCCAAGGGTAAGCCAGTGACTCATATAGCCACAACAGCTGCTTGTGACACATGTCATACCCAGTCTAATACCTTGAATTTCACAACCTTCCTAGGTGCGACATTCAATCACACTGGTGTCGCTCCCGGCAGCTGTGCCTCTTGCCACAATGGTGTCAAGGCGTTGGGCAAGCCGGCGGGACATTCGCCTACCACAGCGGCATGTGATGCTTGCCATACCCAGACTAATACCAATAACTTCACCACATTTTTGGGTGCAAGTCTGGCCCATGATGCATCTATGGCAGGTATTTGCCAGACATGCCACAACGGTGCCGCCGCGAGGGGTAAATCGGTGGGCCACGTCCCCGTCAATATGTCGTGTGACGCAGGAGGATGTCACGCCATGTTTAACGGAACGTCTGTGACTTCATTTGCTGGCGGAACCTTGAACCATTCTGTGGTCGCAGCGACACCTTGTAGCACCTGTCATAACGGTAGCTACACAACGCAGGGCACATTCGGCGCAGTGGCCAAGGTAACCAGACATATACCGACCACCATCACGGGTTCGCTGGATTGCAACACTTGTCATAAAGGTACGCCACCTAATGGTAAGCCAACCGCGGGTGCAGCTGCTTGGTCTGTGGGTCAAAGGATGAATCACAACGGAGCCATGGGCGGCGGCAATCCTGTCTTCTGTGTGACATGTCATCTGACTGGCACAACCTATCAGGGCAGGATGGAAAAAAAGCGGCATGAAGGAGCCAGTGTCGCCAAAGATTGTTCAAGATCAGGGTGCCACAAGCCCTTGGGTAGGACAGGTGCAACCTACATTAGGTGGGACTAAACGACACGGGGGCGACCGCAACATGGGTCGCCTCATCCTTCTTAAATTTCTCAGAATCATTGATCCAGAAAGACTGACCTGGATAGATTTAACACGACGACGAAAATGACAACTACTTTTTCAACAATTTGGTCAGGGATATTGATTGCCTTGCTGCTGGTTTGTGGCGCGATGCCCAATCAGGCATCTGCTGAGATCATTGATGACATCAGCATCAGAAGCAATAGCAACGGCGATGTTGATGCCATCATTAGATTCACTGTACCGATCCAGCAGATCAGATATTTTCCGAGGCGGAAATCTGAGTTCATGGTGATCCATTTCAACATACTGGACAACGTTCCTCTGAGTATGTGGCAAAACTATGATGCACGTCGCTCCCCACCATCTGACTTGATTCGCGGATTTTGGATATCTACGCGGGATCTGGAGACAGGCCCGAAAATTGAAGTGAGATTCGACCATGAAGTTGAATATACATTGAGTGCAGGCTCAAGTGGCCGTAGTTTGTTGCTGCATATCAAAGCCGACAAAAGAAAAGCCATTCAGGCACCTAAAGCTGAGCTTCCGTTAGCTGTTCCACCCGTGGTTGTGACACCGCCGGTAGTGTTGCCTGTACCTAAAACGGCTGCAACTGCGCCAGCTAAAAAATCCACACCCGCAAAATCGACTCAAGCAGCCAAACCTAGCTCAACCAAGTTGGGTGGTAAGGATGGCTTCCCAAAATTCCCCAAGATTATGCAGGTTGACCTTGATAATGTCGGCAAGGCCCCTTCAGATGACCTTAACGTTAAACAGCACATCATTCAGGCCAACAGTCAGGCAGCCATAGAAATGGCCAAGGGCAGGGATGCGATGTTGGCTGGTGAAATCCCTGCCGCGATTGAAGCGTTTAATAATGTGCTTAATCTGGCACAAAACAGATATTCACAAGATGCACAGATGTGGGTGGGTATTGCAAGAGAAAAGTCTGGCCAAAGAACCAGATCAATTGCAGAGTACAAATCATATATCAAACTATATCCTAAGGGTAAGTCAGCCAAATGGGTTAAAAATAGGATTGCGTTGATAGACCGATCAAAATCAATAAAGCCCGCGACGCCTATAGTGACAGATACGATTGTGGCACAGGCATCTGACTTCATAACCACAAGCTTTGGCAGCCTGTCTATGTACTACTACCATGGCTCAAGCAAGACAGATACGATTTCAACAGTGGGTGGTATTCAAACGCCATCGAGTCTGTCGACTACCGATCAATCTGCGTTGTTAACGAATGTGAATGCATCAATACGTTCATACAATGACGTGTTTGATAATCGCATTTCCTTTCAGGATTTCTATGCGGTGGACTTTTTGCCCAACGGGGAAAATAGAAACAGGTTGAACGCAGCCTTTTTTGAGGTGAGGAATCGCCACCATGATTATAGTGCACGTGTCGGTCGTCAGTCTGCCTATGGTGGCGGGGTGCTGGGCAGATTTGATGGTATTTCTGCGGGTTATGGTTTTTTACCGAATTGGCGTTTCAATGCGAATGCAGGCCGACTGTCTGACAGCACACTGGATGCACAACCGATGTTCACTGGATTCAGCCTTGATTTTGGCACGATGGATGCGCTGGGCGGCTCGATTTATTCAATCACGCAATCCGTAGGCGGAAATGATGATCGGAAAGCGGTTGGCGGAACGATCAGATATTTTGATCAGGACATGACATCCATGGCTATATGGGACTATGACAGGCAGTTCAGGCTGTTGAATATGTTCACTTTACAGGGGACCTTCAATAGCGAATCGGGAATCGTATATAGTTATCTTGTGGACCAGCGCAGGTCTCCTTCACTCAGCATAGGGAGTGCGGTAAGTGGCACAACGGCTACGGTTGATAGTTTGTTACAGAATGGTTGGACTCAGGATGATTTAATCGCATTAGCCAAGAAACGTACCGCGACCACCAACATGGCACAATTCGGCATGACCGGCACAATTAACAAACAATGGCAATGGGGGTCTGATTTTGTGATTTCCAATACTTCTAGCATGTCGGCCAGCGGGACGTTGAATCCTGATGGGACAACGGGGATAGAAGGCTTTGTACCTGCGAGTGCATCGTCCGGGAATTCATCTACGCTCACTGCTAGAGTGATCGGTAATGATCTACTGATAGATCGGGATTTGGCTATCTTTAGTTTGGGTTACAACAACAGCCCAACGATTACAGGAAAGACCATGCTGCTGAACCACCATGCTGCTTTGATGGATCTGTGGACACTGGACACGACCCTGAGGATGTATTGGCAAAACGACAGTAGCGGTGGGAAGGAAACTGTGATTTCTCCCACGCTCAAAGTTGGCTATAAAGTGAAGAGTAATCTCACGGTGGAAGTTGAAGGCGGCGTTGAGCAGACCAGTAGCAATCCAAGTGCGCTACAGTCTTCAACCATTTCTCGTCGATATTTCTCATTGGGTTTCCGCACCAACTTCTAATAGTCTTCACATCGAGTTCATTCGGGCTTTCCAGAGGCCCGCTTATCCAGAGGCCTAGCTTTCCAGAAGAATGGGTTGCTGCGCTATAATGCGCGCCACTGTTGGTGGCGAAATTTGTTGAGCCACGGCGCGGGTTAATATTATTCTGGAGCTATCTTGTTCAAAATTATCATTGTTTTAGCGGGATTTTACTTTTTTGGTTTCTGGGGCATGCTGTTGGGCTGGTTCATCGGTTCAATGATGGATCGCACTAGGGAATACGGCTCAGGTGCAATCAACCCTATGGGTAATGCGATGCGTCAGGCAGTATTTATTGAGACTGTATTTGTCTCAATGGGTAAGCTGGCCAAAGTAGATGGTCATGTGTCACAACACGAGGTGGATCACGTCGAACAGTTCATGCAGAAATTAGGCATGACCCCAGAGCATCGACAGCAAGCGATCAAGTTATTCAAGCAGGGTGCAGAGCCTGAGTTCGACATCTATCCTGTTTATCAGCGTTTCAATTCCGTATGCGGTAATACCAGAAACCTGAAAGAGGTGCTAATCACCTATCTCATCGTGATGGCCATGGCTGATGGTCACTTCCATGAGAAGGAAGAAGCACTATTGACCGAACTTGCGGGCTATTTGGGGTATGGGCCAGAAGCTTTCAAGCAGATGATGAATATGGTGCTGAACCAGACCCACTTTGCGGGTGGGCAGGCCGGCTCTGCTGAAGCTTTGGATGATGCGTATAAAGCATTGGGCATGACTAAAGATAATTCGGATGCTGAGATCAAGCGTGCGTACCGAAAACTCATGAGCCAATATCACCCTGATAAATTGATGGGGCAGGGTATGCCTGAAGATATGATTGCGATGGCGACTGAGCAATCCAAAGAAATTCAACTGGCTTATGACCTAATTAAGAAGGACAGGGGAATTTAATCTGGCAATGCCATATTCGTCACGAGTCGAATGGAAAGGGATCAGTCGAATGGAAAAGAAAGGCCGACGCCCCAACTAGTGTGCTTGTGGTTGTAGTCGATCAGGTTTTCGCCGTAACCACTAAAGTACTGTAAATGGATATTGGTATTGTGCTCACCAGGCGCAGCTAAAGTAAGCAGTCTTATTGATTCCCACGGTGCAGCGAGATTCAACTGAAATGATTTACTGCGTACAATTGCGTTGGCTTCCCATTTTCCATCCTGAGAATAACGCAGCTCAATATCTCCGTAGCCCATAAAATTTGTGATGTCAGGATTGTCGTCAGATAATGCGGGCTCTTTGATACGCTGCCACAATCGCACCAGCACTATCAACCGTTTACCATTTCCGAAACTACGTTCAATGCCAGGTTGTATATAAATACGATTCCAACTACGCGATCTTGGATTTGATTGACCGTTAGATTGGTGTAGCAGCCCGGCATTGAGTATGGCTGGATTAAGGGAAAAACCGGGTAACAGATCGTTGGGCCGTAGCGAGTAGATCAGCTCAGGTGCATAATTATTTTCCCGGAAAGGGCGCGAGTTGGTCGCATCGTATAGTTGCCAGAAAGATTGTTGGGTATATCCAAACCAGAGTGAACCGTAGCGATCGAAATCCGCTAAGTCGTGTTTGATGCTGAATTGGAATTTCAGATCACGGTCATCTTGGCTAGTTGCTGTGAGTGCTTGATTCTGGGGATTGGGGCTGCTAGGTGTCGGGTTGGTTTGCGAACTGCGCGAAAAGACCAGTAAATAGTTTAACTTATAGACATTCAGCAATGTGTTTGCGGGTGTCCACTCGTTAAGCAGGCCGCGCGGACGGGTCGCCATCAACGAGACTTTTTTTATGCTTGGAGGTTGGCCTTGTGCAATTTTCCGATAGCAATCAAGCTCTTTATCGACAGACAGCTTGTTTTGCATATCCAGACAGGATTGCCAGGTAGCTTCATCGGCGGCGGTGCATAGACTTGCAAGTTGCGTAGTTAGCAGGATGCAGTAGCAAGCAAACTTCTTCATTGCCTACCTCTTGGCAGAAGCATTTCCTAGGCGAGTTCCGTACAGCATGATCTCTACGCGGCGGTTGGGCGTCAGACATGCTATCTGCTTCTCCTTACTTTGACGCGCTGAACACATGACCAGTGGCTGAGAAGAACCTGCACCACTCGTGAATATTTTGTCAGCCGGTATGTTTTTTCCGATTAGATATTCTTTGATACTTTCTGCACGTTGTTCGGACAATTTTTGATTTTTCTCCGCAATGCCATCACTGCGCAGACGATCGGTATGTCCGACCAATGTAATTTTTTCCAGCTTAGCATCTTGCTGCAAAAGGGTATCTGCCAGTCTGTTAAGTCGCCAATAAGCAGACGGATCTAAATTTGCGTTGTCAAAGGCAAACAACGTGTCATTTGCCAGCGTAATTTGTTCTACGGGATAATTTTTAGCACAGGTCTTGATAGCAGACTGAGCATCACGCAATAATTCTTCAGCGCTTTGGGCATACGATTGCGCATGTGCCCAGCTTGATTCCTGCTTTTCGTGACCTGCCCACACCAGTTGGACCTCTGCTTCAGCGATTGAGCGCTGTCCACATGAGAAGTGCGGCTTATTCTTTAATGCCGCAATCTCTTCCCACATATCCTGGCGAACTATTTCACTATCCGCTATCGCCATGATTGGATTCATCGGAATATCTACTTGATTATTCTCAAGCGCACTCAGCAACGACTCAATCCGTTCAATCGTTTCGGCAACGATCCCGTATTTTTCATTTTCGTGATATTCGCTCAGTGCAAAATCCAGCAGGGTGCGGGCTTTAGCGAGATGATAGTTTTCCGCACCGGGTCCGCCAATGACTAATACATCTGCACGGTTTTGCAATGCATCAATCTGCGATAACACATTAGCATCTTCGGCGTGTGATGCGCCATTTATCAACAGCGCAGCCAGCATTGCGATGACTTGCATAGTTTGAAATGTACCTTGCGTCTTATACATGGTTTCTCAGATTACTATTTGGCACCTGTTATGGTGATCTCAACTCGACGGTTAGGTTGCAGGCAAACTATTTGTTTCTTTTTGCTCTGCTTGCTTGAACATTCAACGAGGGGTTGAGACGAGCCGGCACCGCTGGCGTGAATTTTCTCGCTCGGAATGCCTTTCTTAATCAAGAATGTCCTAATGCTACGCGCTCTATCCAATGATAGTTGCTGATTGCGCTCTTCCTTTCCATCGCTGCGTAGTCTGTCAGTATGTCCGACCAAAGTGACTTCTAGCAGGTTATCCACTTGCTTAATATTGTCTGCTAACTTATTCAGTTGCCAGATAGCGGATGGATTGAGGGTTGCTTTGTTGAAAGCAAACAATGCATCACCCGACAGAGTGACTCTTTCTGATGTCGGTGTATCAGTGTCTGTCATCCCTGCGCAATTTTCAATGGCGACTTTGGCATCGTAAATCAAATTATCAACACTACGCAGATATGAATCTGCATGGCTCTGACCATATTCTGAAAATTCATGCCCGGCCCATACCAGATAGACTTCTGCGGTGGCAAGAGGGCGCTGACCGCATGAGAAGAACTCATGTTTTTTCCAAGTTGCGATCTTGTCACCCAAGTCAGTCGGGATCACTTCACTGCCCTTAATATGCGGGGTATTCATGCTGATAGTCGCTTGCTGGCTTTCTACCGCATCAAGCAGGCCTGTTGCCTGAGAGAGTGCAGCAGTAACAGTACCGCTGGTGTCTTTTTCATGATATTCACTCTCTGCTAAGTCCAGCCAAGCACGCGCTTTAGCACGATGATAGTTATTCAAATCCAGATCATCGATGGCAAGGTTATCAGCACGGCGTTGCTGGTCATAGATGTTTTGTAGCTGTTCAGGCGTGACGGCTTCTGCCCCGAATGCGAGTGTGGGAAGCAGTAAGGGTAGCAGTGAAAATACATATTTATACATGAGATAAATCCTGTTTTATTGTCATTGTACACAGACTCTGAATTTGAGCTGGAAGCTCGGGCTGGGTGGAACCGGATTACCGATGAAAGTGCCTTTCGGACGAATTCGGATGTGAGTGATGGATGGAACAGTCGTGTCGCAACCCGTGACCGGATCAAAAGTCAGGGTAGGTGATACAAGTGTCCAGGTTGCCCCACCATCATTCGAAAATTCCAGATCATCCCCCAAGTCATTTAACGCCGTAAAGGTGTAAGTCATCGTGCTGGTATTTGATGGCCCATCGAGTAGCACCGGACCTGAGCCAACACCGCCGATGTCTCTGACATGTAAAACAGTGTTGGCAGGCAACTTGTCTGTGATGTAGGTGGAGTCAAGGTCTGCTGAACCACCGGAGTTACTGGCGATAATGGTGTATTCAGTGATCGAGCCCGGAATATTTTTCGCATTCGGGGCGTATACCAACGGGTCTGCTGTGCCATTTACCGGATCCCAGTAGGCAGCAACGGTTTTCAACAGCGTAATGCTGGGCATTGACTGTACCGTTAGTGTGGCTGAACCGGCAACGGTATTGGCACCTGCATTTGTCGAGGTGACGCTGCCAATGGCCAATGTGTTGACATAACTACCTCCTATCGCTGAAGTTACCGGAACAGATATTGTACAGCCGCCATTTGCAGGAATGATGCCACCAACCAAGGTCATGGTAGACGTTGCGGGAGTAGCTGTAGCTGTACTACCACAGGTGTTCACCAATCCGGCATTGTTTAATAGATTGGCAGGGTAGGTATCGGTAAATGCCAATCCTGTTATGCCTACCGCATTCGTGTTGATCAACGTGACTGTCATTGTTGATATCCCGCTTAAAGGAACCGTAGTCGGGCTAAATGATTTCGTTACGACAGGTGGTGCTATAACTGTCAGGTTAGCACTGGAAGCGACAAGTGTTGGGCTGAGACCGTCAGTGACTGCGCCTATCGGCAGCGTGTTGAGATACTCACCCGGTGTCGCGCTGGTTACATCTATCGTTACTGTACAACTTCCACCACGTCGAGCCAGTGCGCCAGTTGTGACAAACTGCACATCAGGGCCGCCTGCAACTGCTGTGAACGTACCCACACAAGTGCCGCCAGTTACCAGTGGGGTTGCATTGACCATGCCTGCTGGATAAGTATCGATCAAGGTGATGCCGTTGGGGATGGTGACATTGGTACCATTGGTGATCGTAAACGTCAGTGTTGAACTGACGTTGGGCAATACCGCTGTTGGTGTGAATGCCTTTTCAGCAGCTAGACTTTCAATGGTCAACGTGCCAGTTGCGCCCGGTACCGTGGTGCCATTCGTTGAGGTGACCGGCCCAGTGTTATTCACGTAGACACCCAATACAGAAGCTCTAACGCGATCATAGCTGACGATACAGCTACCATTGGCAGGAATCGTACCCCCCGTCAGTGAAAGGCTGAATGGTGCAACGGCCGTTCTAACCGCTACACCACCGCAAGTATTGACCAGATTACCACCGCCACCACCGGTGTTATTCGACATATTGGCCGGATAGTTATCGGTGAAGGCAACGCCGGTGATAGGGGTCGCAGTCGGATTTGTAAGCGTGATGGTCAGCAAGGTGTTTCTGTTGGCGCGCTGAGCAGCGGGTAAAAAAGTCTTTGTCACTGTTGGTGTTGGGAGGTTTGTAACAGTCACGCTTGCGGATGCTGCTACGGTATTGTTTCCTGCACTGCTTGAAACACCACCAATCGGAATGGTGTTGGTGTGCACACCCAATACGGTGGCAGTCACGTTTACCTTCACCGTACAACTGCCACCGGAAGGTAAACTTCCGCCTGTCAATGTCACATCCGATCCTCCCGGTGTGGCAGTTGCTACACCTCCACAATCTGTCGTTACGACCGGTAAGGCAGCATTGGTGACATCCAAAGGATATGTATCTGTGAAATTAATCCCTGTTACAGGGACTGTTGCATTGGGGTTGGTCAGTGTGATGGTTAAAACGCTGTTAGCACCGGGCACAATGGCAGCAGGTGCCAATGATTTGGATACATTAGGCGGTGAAATTGCGACTGTCAGGGTGTCGCTTGAAGCAACAAGCGTTGGGCTTACACCGTCAGTTACCGCGCCAATAGGCAAGGTGTTGACATAACTCCCCTGCGATGGGCTTGTGACATCAATGGTTACTGTACAACTTCCGCCACGACGATTTAATTGGCCCGTAGTGACAAATTGGACACCCGTGCCGCCTGCAACTGCCGTAAAGGTGCCGACACAGGTGCCACCGGTGACTAATGGTGTGGCATTTACCAGCCCGACAGGATAGGTATCTATTAATGTAATGCCATTGGGAATATGAGCATTGGTACCGTTTGTAATTGTAAACGTCAGAGTAGAACTAGCGTTTGGAGATACGGTAGTGGGCACGAATGCTTTGGTGGCTGCGAGACTTTGAACCGTCAGTGTGGCAGTTGCTCCCGGAACGGTATTGCCATTGGTGGAAGTGATCGGTCCGGTGTCATTCAGATAAGCACCGAGCGCGGATGCACGAACCCGGTTAAAACTAACGACGCAACTACCATTAGCAGGGATGGTGCCACCCGTCAGAGACAGGCTGAATGGAGCGACAGTTGTTCTTACTGCTGTACCACCACAAGTATTGATTAAATTCCCACCCGTTCTATTGAACAAATTAACCGGGTAATTATCAGTAAACGCGACTCCAGTAATCGGTATCGCAGTCGGATTGGTCAGTGTGATCGTCAACAAGGTATTCCGGTTGATGGTTTGCGCACTAGGCGTAAAGGTCTTGGTGACTGTCGGTGTTGGCAAGTTAGTGACCGTCAGGATTGCGGATGCTGACGTTACGGTGTTTCCGGCACTGCTTGAAACACCACCGATCGGAATGGTGTTGGTGTGAGCCCCTAATACCGTAGCCGTTACATTGACTGTCACGCTGCAGCTACCCCCGGCGGCGATAGTGCCGCCTGTCAATGTCACGTCCGCGCCAGCCGGAGTTGCAGTCGCTACACCTCCACAGGTCGTTGCTACGGATGGTGCCGCAGAATTGGTGATGTCTACCGGATAAGTGTCAGTGAAATTAATGCCGGTCAACGGGGTTGTTAAATTAGGATTGGTCAGTGTAATGGTCAATACACTGGTGGCACCGGGTGCGATGGTGGCGGGTGCAAAAGCCTTAGCCACATTGGGTGGCCCGACTACCGACAATACACCCGCTGCAGAAAGGCCATCGGTGGTGTTGGTGGTCGTTACCGCCCCGGTATTGTTGGTGTAATCACCACCCAACGCCGAGGTGACATTGACTGTCAGTGTACAGGTGCTGTTGGCAGGTATCGTCGCACTTGATAACTGCACCGAGTTGCCGTTGTTTGATGCAACCACTGCGCCCGCACAATTAAATGAAGGGTTGGCAAAGTTGGTATTGGTCATACCGGCCGGGTAAAGGTCATTCAAAGCTGCACCCGTGATCGCTGCGGCAAGATTCGGATTAGTGATGGCGATGCTCATGACCGAAGTCGCACCAGCGGTGATTGCGGCGGGGCTGAATGACTTGGTTATGGTCGGTGCAGAAGGTGTCACAGTCAGAGTGCTGGTTGCAGCCGCACCGATGCCGAAATTGACAGAGCTGACAGCACCGGTGTCGTTCAGGTAATTACCTTCGGTGGGGCTAGTGACCTGAACAGTATAGTTACAAGCACTGTTAAGCGGAATCGTGCCCCCCGTCAGAGCTAAGGTGTTGCCACCGGCTGCGGCAGTTAGCGTTGTAAATGTACAGGAGGCCGGCGTGGCGGTCACCGTCGGTGTGCCAGTATTGACCAATCCTGCGGGATAGGTATCTGTAAACGCGACACCTGTCATCGCAACATTATTATTGTTTTGTACCGTTACGGTCAGCGTACTTGTTCCGTTCTTGGCGATGGAAGCAGGGGAGAAACTCTTGCTGGCAATCGGCGCCGGATTGACGGTCAGTGAGGCAGAAGCGGGTGTGGCATTGCTGGCAGGACCGCTGACGGTCATTCCACCGGCAGGGATAGTGTTAGTCACCGTGCCGTTGGCTTGTACTGTCACCGTGACAGTACAAGTGCCATTAGCGGGTATCGTGCCGCCTGACAGTGCGACCGAAGGACCACCAGGCAGGGCAGTAACCGTACCCAACGCACAAGTTGTCGCTCCAGCGGGAACGGTGGCATTGGTCATTCCTGCAGGGTAGGTATCAGTGAACGCTGCAAGTGTCATGGCTGCCGGGGTTGGGTTGGTCAGCGTGATGGTCAACAGCGAAGTGCCATTGGTGTTGATGATAGTCGGTGCAAATACTTTGCTGATGCCGGGTTGACCTACCGAAAGTGTTGCACTTGCGGCAATGCCCGCACCACCGTTTGTTGAGGTGACGGGCCCTGTGGTGTTGAGATAGGTTCCTGCGGCGTTTGCCCGTACGTTGATCGTGATGGTGCAACTGCCGTTGGGGGCTATTGTGGTGCCGGAACGGGACAGGCTGTTACCACCGTTTACACCGGTAACCGTACCGACCGTACCACCGGCGGTACAGTTGCTGCTGACAACACCGCCGTTATTGGTGACATTCGGCGGATAAGTGTCCGTGAACGCAACGCCCGTCAGCGCTGTTACCGTGTTCGGATTACTCACGGTGATGGTCAATAGTGAGTTGGAATTGACCGCAACGGTATCTGGCGTAAAAGTTTTGCTGATGACAGGCGACGCCACAACATCCAGAATTGCTGATGCACTTAGCGCGCTTGAACCTGCATTAGTCGTACTGAGTGCGCCGATCGGTAAGTTGTTGTTATAACTTCCCGGCACACTGCCGGTCACGGTTACGGTCACAGTACAGTTTCCACCTGCGGGTATCGTTCCGCCAGTGAGTGCGACCGATCCCGCACCGGCGACAGCGGTAACGACACCCCCTGCACAGGTTGTCGCTGCTGCGGGTAGGGCTGCATTGACGATGTTGACCGGATAACTATCAATGATGGCTGCACCCGTGACCGGCACACCGTTAGCATTGTTCAGGGTGATGGTCAGTACGGATGTTCCGTTCTGAACGATGCTGGCGGGTGCAAAAGCTTTGCTCACACTAGGTGAAACCAGATTACTGACAGTCAGTGTCGCGTTTGCTGCAGCACCCGTGCCCCCGTTCGCGGAGGTGATGGTTCCGGTATCGTTTAAATAAGCGCCTGCGACTGCACTGTTGACGTTAACAGTCACCCAACAACTGCCACTCGGTGCCAGACTGCCAGTACTCATGCCTATCGTGCTTGAGCCAGCCGTGCCACCCGTTCGAACTGCCGATGATCCCGGCGTGCAATCCAGTGTTGCATTCGGGATCAGACTGTTCAACAGATTGGCAGGATAGGTGTCGGTAAAACTGATACCTGTCAGTGCGGTGGTGGTGTTCGGATTACTGATCGTGATGCGTAACTCTGCATCAAGGCCGACCCCGACAGAGGCAGGGCTGAAGCTCTTGACGGCCTGAGGCGGGCCAACCACAGTCAGGTTGGCGGTATTGCTGCCATTTCCGGCTGCGCCTGACTCAATGGAAGACACACCACCACTGGCATTGGCATAAATTCCTGCTGTGTTGCTGCTTACATCGACGCTGACCGTACAGTTGCTAAGTGATGCAACATTACCACCGGCAAGTGATAATGAATTACCCCCAGCTGCGGCAGTCACAGTGCCTCCGCATGTGGTCGCTGTGTTCGGCACCGTCGCATTCACCAATCCCGCAGGGTAGCTGTCGGTAAAGGCAACGCCAGTAAGATTAGCTGCCAAGCTATTTGTGATGGTCAAGGTCAATCGCGAGTTATTGCCAGCCAGGATCGGGTTGCCGACGAATGTCTTGCTGATTGATGGTTTACCCACCGATAGAACGGTGGAGGCTGGGGCGCCGGTTCCGGCATTGATAGAGCCAGCACCACTGGTGGTGTTGGTGTAGTTTCCGGCAATGCTGGAAGTCACGTCTACGGTGACAGTGCAACTGCCACCTACAGCCAGGTTAGCACCCGGACTCATGCCGATAGCGTTACCGCCGGCGACACCACCAGTCAGCGCGCCGGGTGTGGAGCCGGGCGTACATGTGATTGCAGCGTTAGCAGGTGTCGCATTGATTAAGCCGGGCGGATAATTGTCGGTAAAGGTAACACCGTTGATCGCCGCCGGATTAGTCGCGGCATTAGCAACCGTGATTTGTAACTGCGATACTTGGTTGACATCTATTGTGCTCGGACTGAACGTTTTGTTGATCGTGGCAGGGGCGAGCACATTGGCCGTCGCAGCCGAACTGGATGTGGAGTAAGAGTTACCGGGCAGTGTTTGTCCGCTGTATGAAATTTCCGCCGAGTTACTAATAAGCGTGCCAGTGGGAATGCCGCTATCGACCGTGACATCAAAGGAGATCGAAGTCTGTACGGGCGGCGGGGTATAAAACGGTAAATTACCGCCATTGACTGCGTCAGCACCCGTTCCGATACGGAATACGACCCGAGGGATTCCCGTGGCAATATATTCGGCTTGATCATCCCCCGCTATATCTGACTTCGCGCCAGTATTGGGACCATTGACAACTTGCAGTGAATTGGGAACATAGGTTGTGAATGCTGGTATGGGGTCGTTTACGATGACATTCGTGGCAGTATCCTGCCCGGAATTCGTCATGGAAATGGTATAGCGCATCGTATCGCCTATCAGGAGATCACCGCCATCCAAGTCGACCACTGTTTTGACCACGTTCGGGGTTACGATGGGCACATACAGATTAGTCACGAAGGCTGCAGCATGTGCACTGAATAATTCACCGTTGGTGGTGAACTGCAGACTGGCACTGGTGGCACCATTCAGTATGATGCCCGAGGCTATTTGTACCAGATCAACATCGGTTCCCATGGTGTTGAACATTCCCGTCGGATAAGAGGCGGTATTGGGGAATCTTGCCTCGTTGGGAATACCCAGATTACATATCGTAGAATTGAAAAAGTCGTTTGTTGTCGGATTGCAGCTATCGAACAACGGTATGCCATTGACGCGGAAAGCATCTCCTGTATAGCCGCCACCGCCGAGTACACCATCGTCACCATCCCAGCCGACCAAACCTATCCTGGTGACAACAGGACCGGATAGTGGTGTCAGGAAGCCGCTCATATTCATCGTGATACCGGTTGCATTCCTGATGATCTGGTATCCGTCGAATACGGTAATATTGTTGAGCGGCTCGCTGCTATTTTCGTAGGCAACGATCAGGCTCCAACCACCCCAAACATTACTCGGTGAAGTTGTCTGCACATTTCCAACCCAGTAGGTGCCACTTCCTCCGGCACTGACTATGCTGGTGACATCGGCATACCCGCCGTATTCATTAGCTTGCCCGCCTACTGCTGTATCTAGCTGGCTGGCGTTGACCACAGCGTAACCGAATGCTCCGGGTCTTTTGAATAGCACTTGCCCAATAGAAGGCGAAACAGAACGAGAGCCCCAGTACAGGCCTGCCCATAAGATAGTTGAGCCGGAAGGTATCGTCAGGTCGGCACTACTTGAGTTGAATGTGGATAGATCTGTATCCCCGTCGAAATCCAGCATTGTGCTGCTGATGTTGGTCGCGCCGCAGGGCGTGCAGACCATCACGGTGTTGCCAGTTTGAGCCAGATTACCATTGACATTGGTACTGTAACGTACGGCGAACGGACGAGGGGCGGCCTGTGCGTCGAAGGATAGTGTGACAAGTACCGTCATCAAACCCAACAAGAACAACACAAATCGCTTATTAATAACGTGCACCATCATTTCTTCATTACTCAGGGTTCATCGGACGAATCTTTTCGCCACCTTGGTTCAATCCAAAAGTATCTTGGTCAATTTTCATACGTAATGTGACATATGGCCCTTGAGCGCGATAGGAAGCCGAACTGAAGTCACGGTCGTCCATGCCGCGCAGGTTATAGCCTGCCGACACCCACATATTATCCACCACCTTGTATCCGATAGAGCCGCCGATTCCGTAGTTGGTCACGCCGGCATTGACCGAACGCATCATAGAAGCGAAAGCACCGATATCCCAACGCCGGGTCAGGTCATGTCTGACTTCCGCACCAACGAGGTCTGTGTAGCCTTTGTAGTCGGCATTATTGATCGTATCCAGCACATACTTTGCGCCGTATTGCATTGATATCTGTGTTTTGCGGCTAGGCATGTAATTCGCGTGCAGATTGTTCACCACTTTTTCGCCATTGAGCGATGAAGTTCCAGTTTCGTTGTATTCGGTGATGTAGTCGATACGGTCGAACCATACCCACTGGCTGTCATTTGGACGATGTGCATATGAGAAGCGCAGGTTGGTATTTCGTTTCTTGCTGATGGTACTGTCTGCATGACGGAGGGTGTAGCCAGCAGCAAGTACACGACCACGATCCAACTGGCGCTGCAATCCGAATTGAAGGTTGCGTTGCTTGTCGATGCTGGAATCGCGGAATTCAATTCGACCGTCACTGCTCCATACTTTGTCATGGTATGCCAGGCTGAAAGCAGAGGCAGTGTAATCACCGGACGCTGCTGGTAGTTGTGCGATACCACCTGAGCCGGATGGCAACGGCGTATTCAGATTGAGCGGTGTGGCAGTATTGTGCATGGTCTGGCTACGATCGATGCTGAAATTGGTCTGCCAGTGCTCATTGATTTGCCAACGCTGAACCATACCCAGATTGGAATAGATGCGCTCGGCATCCTTGTTGTAATTGCTGCCGACAGAAGCAGACATCTCGTTGCCAGTCCAAGGCTGCGTGCGGATACCAACCCGGGTGGTGTTTGCTTCGATATTCTCACCGCGAGCAAATTCCTGCTCGGCAAACAGCTTGCTCTGCTCGGTTAATTTGTAGTCACTTCCCAAGACCAATCTGTTCGGCATCATGCTGCTCTCGGCAGAACCACTGCTGACCTCAGCATCACCGTGCACGGATAAGCGATTTTCAAGCATGGAGTAAGAAGCACCACCCAATAGTTGATTACTTTGTGCAGTGCTACCGGTAGTTGTCACATCTTGAGCGATACGTGCACCGTAGTAGGCATTCAAGTCACTACCCAGGCGGGTGTCTACTCGACCTTCAGTCAAGCGGTTTTCTGTGCTGTTGGTCAGATTCTGTTGCTGGTATGCCTGCGCTTTCAATTCTGTTGAATCGGATAATTTATAACGCCCATCAATACCAATCTTACGGGTGGCGTTTTCAGAGGCGGCTTGTTGCCCCATACCGAATGCGCCTTCTTGTTCACTCAGGTAGATTTTCGCATCCCACTTTTCTTCATGATGCATCACTTCACCTAACCAGGCATTGCCGCTGACGGGTACATTGGCAAGGTCACGGTCTGTTGCTGCCATCTCAGCACGGACTTCTGTGTTGTCGCTTACCTGGTAAGTTGCATCCACTCCTTTCAGGTCACCGCTGGCGCCCACTGTGCCTTCATGCACCACAGTGACACCAAGCTCAATGTCTTCTATCGGCTTGAAGCTGCCACGACCACCGTAAGTGGCTTTTTCGTCTGAGGCATCCGCAGATTCAAATTCAGCAACGATGTAGATAGGATTAAAGCTGCCGTCACGAACATTAACTGGCTCGCGGAACGTCAGTGTGCCGTTTTGATAGTCAATGTCGTAATCCAGATAACGGGTCAGGCTTTGCTCGCTGACAATATTCTGTGATTGGAAACGGTCACGGGTTTCTATGCGTATCTTGTCGGAGTTGACTACCAGATTGCCACGAGAAAGCTTGTATACGCCGGAGGTGCCGTTTCCGGGGATTTCATCTTTGACATAAGCCTGATCGGTTAGGGTGGCAAAGGCGTTATAGCCGAATGTTTTACCCTTGTACTCGCTCTTGACGCCATTCAATGTTCGGCTATAGCGAGACAGCTCAGTGACAGTCAATCCAGTATCGTAGTCACCAAACATTGCATAGAACTGGCTACGCTCCAACTTTACATATAGTTTTCCGGAGCTTGCCGTATCATAATTTGCCTGCGTGGCATCAGCATACAGCGTGTAATACTGAGTAGGATCGACAGCTTGCTTGAGCAGGTTTCCATCAGTCTGTTTGTTCGTATCGTATGCAATGGTTAGCAGGTAATCACCCCTGATGCTGCCCTTGGCGTAGAACGCTAGACGGTCTTCCTCGAATAATTCTTGATCCGCATTCGCATCTTTGAGTGCCTGAATATTACCTGACAAGGTTTTTTGACCGATTGTGCCTTCACCGAAACCAACCAGTATCCAGTCACGTTGCCCGGCTTCCAGCCATGCACGTACCTCTTGTTGGCGTTTGTCACTAAATTGGAAATTGAGCACCGCTTCGCCACTGTGAGTGGTGGGCTCCAGTTCGATCATTGCCAGACCATCTGTCTTGATCTCATAGCGTGCATTACCGCCAATACGCCCGGTTAAAGGCTCACGCTCTATACCTTCATGCTTCTCGTATGCACGATAGGGCTCGTTCAACATGTACTCGCCGTTGATGCCGCGACGGACGGGTGCGCCATCCTTATCTAGGAAGCGTATGGCAATCACAGGACGATTCTTACCGTCTGCAATGAGTCGGGACAGCTCAGGTACGAATTCAACATGGTCAGGTGTCGTTGCAAAATGAATGGTACGCGTGTTCCGACTGATTTCGTTGCCATCCTTGTCGTTAATCACCAGCATAACTTCGTTGCCGCCGGGGACAAGTTGAACACCGCGCCAACTGCTGAGTGCGATACTCTTTGTGGCATTCATTTTACGGCCATCAAAGTTAAGCGGGTTAACAGCCTCACCGTTTACCGTCAGCGCCAACTGGTGAGCAGGGTTGTGCTTGATGGCAACAGACATAACTGGCAGGTTAGGGCTGAAGTCTTCTTGAGGATGTAACCATTCATCTCCGGGCTGAGCTTGATTCAGCCATGCAGCATCGTATGGCAGCTTTTCCAAAAGTTGTGTTGGATCGTCATCCTGAGGTGTCTTTGCAGATCGCAGATCAGCTGGCTCTACTTTTACATTTGCAGAAACAGTTGTCGTTTCAGGTGCATGGTTGGTCAGTGTGATCGACGCAATAGGGATGTTTTGAGCAGCACGTCCCGGTGGTGTAAAGCGAACCAGCGATTTGAAGGATGCTTTACGGCTCAAATGTTCAACGTCAAATGTATATTGGTCTTGCCAACTGGCAGAGTGCGCTTTACTACGGATAATTAATGTACCGTCAGTGTAATAGGGGTCAGCGATCGCTTCGCCATTCAATTTCACAGAGCCTGGAACGAAACTGGAAAACTCCGGCAACATTACCGTAGCCGAATAAGCTGTCACCTCTGTTGCGCTATCCAGCAGCAATGAAACGACTGTCGTATCGCCATTCTGTTGTGCACTTAACGTTTGTGAGATTCGTGGTGCAATAGGTGCTTTCTTCCGCACATGGAAATCAGCACGCCATAGGCTGCCGGGTTGCAGGTTGACAAACCGGGAATAACTGCGTCCGGCAAAACGGCTGTTTTGCTCGCATGAGACAACTTCGTAATCCTTGGGTAGCGAATCCAAATCCAGCTGAACAACATGTGTGCCGGGGTTCAGGTTGTCGATGTGCCAGCGGCCTTCCTCATCACTCAGAATATAGGTGCCGTCTTCGAGCACGATACGTGCATTTTTCAGTCCGTTCTTATCATTGTCTACTTTGTCATCGCATGAACCATCGACTACGCGACCGATTAAGATGCTCTTATTGCGATACAGGTCTTCACGTACATATACACTTGCGCGGGCAGTATTAGATGTTGATATGCCGGTGGCCGCAGCAATGTTTTCGGCGTTACCGGTTTTAGCAGCTGGGGTGACTTCTAGTACATATTCAATAGCAGTCGTTGATGCAGTGGCGATATTTACACTAAAGGTGAGGGTACGACCGTCGCCGGAAATCACCGGATCAGCTGTGCTGGCACCATCTACACGGACAGATCCGCTTTGGTAACGGAAACCTTGTGGAAGTTGATCGGCAACCGTCCCTGCGATCACAGGTAATGTTGCACTGTTGTTGGTGATTGATAATGTGTAGGGAACAAAGTCTCCAGTGCTGACGACGGTTTTCCCGGATGTCTTGCTGATGGTCATGGCGTTGCTACCCGCATCGACCGGGATATCCACTTTAAGCGCCGGGCCCCATAGTGTAAATGTGCCGCCGTAAGAACCTCCCGGCGTGATACCGGGGTTGCCGACGATAGCCGGTGCTGAAGCTGGTGTACCAACCAGCGCAGGCAGACTGGCAGCAGGCGTCGCAGACGGGAATGAATATCCAGTCGGTGGTGTGACCGTGATGTGGTAGCTGCCTGCCGCAACCTGCGGGAAGCGGAAACCACCTGCAACCATGACCGGGTCACATATGGTTGCTGAGCCGGTCGTAACAGGTTGTGGCAAAGCGGTAACGCCATCATCGCAGAACACAGCAGCCGGAAGATTAGTAAAGGTGTTAACCAACGTAACAGTAGCACCCGTAATCGGGGCACCGGTGCTGGAGTCGAACACGATGCCATACGGATCAATCAAACCGCTACTTGAGCTGGCGATGTTCGTGGCGCTTGTGCAATCCGTATGGTTATAAATGCCGGTGATGGTTTCGTTATGCGCCGAGATGGTGATCTGACCATCGTTCAGTGTGGGGGCAGAACCTAGTGTTGCAAAGATGGTTGGCACGGCAGCAATAAAGACACCGGTAGATGGCCCGGTCTCGGTGAGTTGGACCAATTCACTATCGCCACCAGTGACGGTGCTTAGGTTGACCACTAAGGTGTCAGCGATGGCAGGGTTCAGATTGGCATCGAAACTGACGACACGCACAAAGATTGGTTCGTTACGAGAATAAGCTGAAAGCGGGTTACCCGATGCGTCATTTACTGGCGAAAGTAACAGATTTGCCGGTAAGGCTGTCGGCGTCGCATCGCCAAGCAGAGTAGGGTTGGTCAGTGCGTTAAATGGGCCGGCAGTGAGTCCACTGGTCGAATACATTGCGGGCTGAACACTTTCAGTCACCGCCAACGGTGCTTGTGCGGCGCGTGAGGCAGGAATAAATTGCAGCAACTCAATATCAACCCCGACGGCGATACATGAAGCTGTGTTTGTAACAACAGTGCTGTTGTTGATGATGGTGGTCGGGGAAACGACAGGTCCAATCTGGTAGGTAGCCGTCGCGGTATTGCTAATAGGCGTGTTCGGCGGCGTAGCAGAAAATGCTGCTGTACTCATCAATGCCAACGTTGCAAAAGCGAACGCCTTTTGCTGCGCACGGGAAATGCGCAGCAAAAGGCGGGCTGGCCTTGCGGCCAACCTGCCCAAAACATCACAACCCGCACGACGAATCGTGCGGCGTAATGATGCGCTGATTGTTAAACAATCAATCACGGTAAACGATCGTCAGTTATTGCACGAACGCGTTGAAATACACCGTGACAAAGCTATTGGCCGGTAGTGATGCACCAACCAAGCTATACGCTGGGCTGGCCAGTGTGGCAAAGTTAATGGTCACCAGACCAGCAGCATGTGTTGCACCTGCTGTGACTGCTTCGCCTGCCAAACCTGGTGCAGCATAGCTGGTAGTAACACCAGCACCACTGACCGCACCAAAGCCGGATGCTGACAATGAGCCTGTACCGGTGACACAATTAGCGCCAGCACCTACACCACTGATCAGGTCGGTATTAAAGGCCAATGCTGCAACCAGTGTATCGGTCACTTGTGACAAGGTAGCTGCTGCACCACCTGCTGCATTAGTGATGGTGATCGCATACTGGATAGCCGCACCGGGGATGTTCTTCGGATTGGTAGCACCGTTGAACGGATCACATAGCAGTGTGGCAACTTTTTGAACACTCAATATAGCGGCAGAAACGTCGAATGCGCCGTAGTTAGAATGAACGCCATCAGAAGCCAGGTCAGCTGGAAGGCCAGTCGTACCACCCGCAGCATCTGCCAGTACCACATCAACGCCAGCAGTATCAGCACCACCCGTGGCAGCCACGTTAGCACCTGCAACGGCAGCTGCTGAAGACTCAGCTGGAATCAACGGAGTTGGCCAGACAGCGGTTGCTTGTAGGCTCACCACTGCTGCATCACCATTTACCTGACCAGCGGGTATGTCAGTCTGCACCAAGATATTCTGAGTGGCACCGGCTGCCAGATTTGCGATTGAGGTGATAATGGCATCAGTACCATCAATGATACCGAGCACGCCACCGTCAGAATAAATGGTCAACGCAGCAACTGGATTGAAGTTGTCGTTGACGGCAGTACCGTTGACGTCATAGGCCAAAGCTGTTGCAGCATTGGCAGCGACCAGGCTGAAGTCAAGGGTAGAGTTACCATTGTTGGTAACCGTGAACGGTGTGAGTACACCAGTTTGACCTGGCGTGGCAGGTGTGACAACACCACCCGCTACGAGGACATCAACTCTGTTATCAACTACAAAGCTGCTGTTACCCGCACCATTAACACCATCGGTACAAGTTGTACCGGTCGTGCCGCCGTTACCGGTACCGTTACCTGTTGGCGAGGAGCAGATTTCCTGTTGTGCAATGGCACCGACCGAATAGCTGATCTTTGCCAAGTTGCTAATGACGTCACCGGCTTGCGCCCACGCCCCTTGCGAGCCTAAACCAAGCATCGCCGCGCCGATCAACAGCGTGGCAAGCTTGGTGGCGCTACTTGCTTTAATTATGTTTCTCATTTTGGTTCTCCTTAAAATGCTACTTAAAATTAAATACATACTGCAACTTCAGATGCTAAAACTACGTTATTTATGGCGGGCCTGAACCGATGTGAAATCCCCGCTCAAAAAACGGTGAACGGACCCAGGGTGGATCCGTCATCGGTTCGGGCATTACGTAATGACCGGGGTAACTCGAAAAATGTATGTTCATGATTTGCTCCTAGATGTCATTTTTTAAAGGGTTGTTGTTTGATATTGCTTATTTAATCAGTGCGCGAAAACCAACTTGGCTGGACTTTCCTGCTGCCAGCGGGACTTTGTAATTCCAACGTATATGGGTATATTCCTTGGGTAGCGCCATTCGCTCTTTGCCATCTTCACCCTTGATCTTTATTTCTTCGGCAAATCCGAAAAAGTTGCCATCAACAGAGAACAGAATCTCGCAATCTTTACCGAAGGCGCTGCCAGCCTTGTATGTTGTGCCGTCAGGAATAGCATTGTTGATGGAGATGTCGTTGGCGGCTTTGTCTAGCATGTTCTCAAAGGTGGTGGTGAAAACCACTTCACTGCCCGGCACCGCTTTTTCGACTGGCGTAAGTACCTTCGTTTTTTTTCCGTTTTTGCCGACGACCTCAGTTTCTGTCTGAGCAATGCTGGTGACTTTGATCGCATCGGCAGCATGGGCGCTCAAAGAGATGCCGGACATCGCTGTAATCAGCAGGGTGGTGAGCAACAATTTGGAAATTTTCATATCGGCCTCCTTGTTCAATTGATCGTTGCGCGAAATGTGACGGTGACAACTGCCGGGGAGGCAACATCCCCGAGCGAAACCGAAATTGTGTTAGCAAGAAATTGTGCATTATCGGCATCGGCTGCATCGGTCCTTGAGGTACCGTTAACGGTAATGCTGGCGGGCACATAGGTGGTTTCGGTAGGTAACGGATCGGTGAGTACCAGATTAGCCGCCGTGCCGGTGCCAGTCAGGGTCGCAGTGATCTGGTAGGTCATCACTGCGCCTGGCATGACGACTGTGCCTCCATTTGGATCAACTGTGCCGAGTACGGTTTTAACCACTACCAGCGTCAGGCCGCTGGCAATGTAGCTTCCGGTATTGCTGCTCTGTGCGTTGTTGCCGCCAACCACTGCAAAGCTACCACCTTGTCCCAGTCCGGCCAGCCCGGTTCCCGGCAATGCGCCTGCTGCGCCAGCCGTAAGAGAGGCTGCTGTCAAAAGCACTTCGCCTTGTGAGTTATCGGCAACAGTTGGGGTATCGCTGATCACATAAATTGTTTGGCCAGCATCCGGTGCAAGATCAGGATCATTAACACCGGCCACATAGGCAGTATCCGCATTGGGGCCACTGGCCTGGAAGCCTGTTTGTAAATTGTTCTCCAGATAAATCGAGCCGACCGTGCCATCCAGCGGTGTGTAGTTTCCGGCGGGCAATGGAAGCGGGCCGTTAGTGCGAGCCAGACCGAATGCTGAAACTATTGAATATTCCAACACTGGCTATATTGGGTACGATATTCGCCACATCTGTTTGGGCAGATGACAAAACTGTCGCGACAGTCAACGGCGTTGCGATCCCTCAAGAACGAGCCGAACTCATGGCCAAAGCTGCCGTAGCTCAAGGCCAGGAAGACACCCCTCAGTTACGTGCTGCGATTCGTGATGAACTGATCAAGCTTGAGTTACTGGTGCAAGCAGCCCGGAAGCCTCTTGTCCGTTACCGGCGTTAGTCAGCAAGAAAGTCAGCGCTGCGTTGATGCTTGGTGTATTCACGGATACCGCAGATGCATCCTGCCATGTCAGCACTGGTTGAATGATTTCATCAACCTGAAAAGTTGCTGGCAAACTGGTGATGGGAGGCTCAGCAGTTGCGCCGATGCTGTAGCTCAAAGTGGCGGAGTTGGTGACGGTAAAACCGGCAGTCGTGCCTGCGGCCCAGGAATTTAGGGGGAAGAAGACTAAGCATGTGCTCAGAAAAGAGATGCGTAACAGGTAAAGCTTGGAATTGAAAATATTTGCCAAAGCTAAATTGTTTGATGTGTCGTTTGGGGCACGTTGTAGTTGCAGTTGCATAACTATAACATATGCACAGACTATGCCAACACTTTTTTATTGCATGATTCCTCAATAAATCATGCAGATACGATTTAAAGTTAATTAAATTTCCAGCTTGTGAGAAAAAACAGTCAAAATATTGTCCAAATTTGACGAAAAAGTGTCAAAAATCTAACGCAAAAAAGGCAAAAATCTAACGCAAAAAAGGCAAAAATCTAACGCAAAAAAGGACACAATCATTGTGTCCTTTTCTGTGTTCAAGCTAATGAAACTAAGGTTTAGCGTTACTTTATTTCAGCTTTGCTGCGTAAATCGCTAAACAGTGCCTGCAACAGCTGTTGCTGCACGCGTTGAATGATTTGCGGTTTCAGCTCTTCGTAGGGTGGGATTTCTATATCCCTGACATCGTCCAACTTGATAACATGCCAACCAAATTGTGACTGTACCGGCACCTTACTGATTTCGCCCTTTTTCAATGCAACCATCGCTGCTGCGAACGATGGCACAAGACTATTCGGCATGGTCCAACCTAAAGAGCCGCCTCGTGCTGCTGACCCTGCATCCTGAGATTTCTCTTTAGCGATTTCCTCGAATTTCCCCTTTTCACCTAGTTCTTTGATAATGCTTTTGGCCTCATCTTCAGTTGCGACCAGAATATGCCTCACCTCAAATTCGCTACGCGCTGGGCTGGCTTTAATCTTGTCGTATTCCTGCTTTAACTGGTCTTCGGTAACTTGATTTTTCTGCGCATATTTTTGTAAATATGCAGTACCCAGAACCGATAGTCGAGCTTGCTCGATTTGTTGAATGACCTCAGGACTTTTGTCGAGTTTATCTTTCCGGGCTGCTTGCACCAGTAACTCAAGCTTGATCAGTTCATCACGAATCGCAGCACGTAACTGAGGGGTGTCTTCCTGGCCTTGAGCTACGGCAGCTTTGGCCATGAGTTCGGCTCGTTCTTGAGGGATCGCAACGCCGTTGACTGTCGCGACAGTTTTGTCATCTGCCCAAACAGATGTGGCGAATATCGTACCCAATATAGCCAGTGTTGGAATATTCAATAGTTTCAGCATTTGGTTCCTCTACAAAGTAGTTTGATTAAACAGTGGTTCGATTAAACAAAATTTATTCCAGCATTTTACTCCGGCACACTCGCCGAAATATTTAACGCGTGTATGTCATTTTTCATCATATCCGCGAGCGCGGAATATACCATACGGTGTCGTGCTACAGTTGACTTGCCGGCAAACTGAGCTGAAACGATATTCAGACGATAATGTCCGCCACCGTCACGTGCGCCGGCATGGCCTGCATGTAGATGGCTGTCATCAATGATTTCGATGCTCCGGGGCGCTAGCGCTTCCAGCAGGGCCGTCATCCGGGCGATTCGATCGTCTTTATCGGTATGCGCATCGGCGGTACTCATGCAGGGAAGACTTTTCGGAATGGTTTTACCTCAACTTGCGCATAAACATCTGCTGCCACATAAGGGTCAGCTTGCGCCCAGACTTTGGCATCTTCCAGAGAATCAAATTCAGCGACGATCAGGCTACCAGTGAATCCGGCAGTACCGGGGTCAGCGCAATCCACAGCAGGGAAGGGGCCAGCCAGCAACAACCTTCCGCTATCCTGCAACGCTTGTAAACGCGCTATATGCGCCGTGCGTACAGACTTACGCTTTTCCAGGCTATTTGGGGTGTCTTGCCCGATGATGGTGTACCACATTAGTTACTCTCCTTCTTTTCATCTACATATTTCGATAGCCATACTCCTTGCGCCAGGATGAAAGCCAGCATCAGTCCGGTAAAGCCGAATAGTTTGAAGTTCACCCAGCTATCGGTCGAATAATTGAATGCCACATATAGATTGATGAAGCCTAGCAGGGCAAAAAACAAGCTCCAGCTCAGATTGAGTCGATGCCATGCATGCAGTGGTAACGCAATTTTTTCATGCAGCAATGAACGCATCAGGTTCTTTTTAAACACGACATTCGATACCAGTAGAATGGCGGAAAACAACCAATAAAGCACAGTGGGCTTCCATTTGATGAAGGTCTCGTCATGCAACAACAGCGTTGCGCCGCCGAACACAGCGATGATGCCAAAACTTACCCACAACATGGTATCCACTTTGCCGTGTTTGAATTTCACCCATGCAATCTGCAAAACCGTAGCGCCAATGGCAACCGCCGTCGCGACATAGATGCCTTGGAGTTTAAATGCGGCAAAGAAAAGAATGACAGGGAATAGGTCGAATAATAGTTTCATTGTGGTTATTGTTGAGGTGGTTACTTTTTAGGGGGTAGGGTGTCGATAAACGCAAGGCACATGTTAGCCCATTTATCCAAATCTTTTGAATCGGCTAAGCCTTCAGGAGCAACATATACATAGCCTTTCATCGGTTTTCCGGTGAAATCCATTTCGCGGACATGAGGTAACTTTAAAGCTTCGGGATAATTGACTGGCCCGATACGCGCCATCAAATCCCCCTCGTTAATGCCGACAAACATGTATCCACGACACATAAAGGCTAAGCCGCCAAACATCTTCTTTTCGCTGATGTCTAGATTGGCAGCAAATAATTTGCGCAAGCGCGTGGCGAGTTCGTCATCATATCCCATCTTACTTTTTATCTAACTTGAGCGATGCTGAATTGATGCAATAGCGTAATCCTGTCGGCGCAGGGCCATCCGGAAAAACATGCCCCAAATGTGCGCCACATTTTTTGCAATTGACCTCGGTGCGTGACATGCCGTGGCTATTGTCTACACGCTCCAGAATATTGTCAGGCTTGATCGGTTGCCAATAACTCGGCCAGCCGGTACCTGAATCGAACTTGGTGGATGAATCAAAAAGATCATCTCCGCAACAAGCGCACTGATAAACACCCGCATCGTGGCAATCCCAATACTCACCGGTAAATGCCGGCTCTGTACCGCATTGACGGCACACCCGGTATTGCTCCTCCGTCAGCTCGCCACGCCACTCTTCATCAGTTTTATTGATTGGATTACTCATAATTTATCAAAGCACCTCGCCTGCAAAGTCAGCAAGTCTTGAGCGTTCTCCTCTCATTAGCGTGACATGGCCGCCATGTTCCCACCCTTTGAAGCGATCTACAACATATGTCAGCCCTGAGCTACCCTCGGTGAGATAGGGTGTATCGATCTGTGCGATGTTTCCCATGCACACGACTTTGGTGCCTGGTCCGGCACGCGTAATCAGCGTTTTCATCTGCTTGGGCGTCAGGTTCTGTGCCTCGTCGATAATCACATATTTATTCATGAACGTCCTGCCGCGCATGAAATTCAGTGATTTGACCTTGATGCGTGAACGAATCAAGTCACGGGTCGCGGCACGTCCCCATTCACCACCTTCGTCATCATCTTTGTTCAATACATCCAGATTATCTTCCAGCGCACCCATCCAGGGCGTCATTTTCTCTTCTTCCGTGCCCGGTAAAAAACCAATGTCTTCACCGACAGGGACGGTCACTCTGGTGATAATGATCTCTGAGTACAATTTGCTTTCCAGTGATTGCAACAAGCCGGCTGCCAGTGTCAGCAGGGTCTTCCCCGTTCCGGCTTGCCCCAGCAAGGTAATGAAATCAATCTCTGGATTCAATAGCAGGTTCATCACAAAATTCTGCTCACGGTTACGTGCGGTGATGCCCCATACATTGTTTTTGGAATGGGTGTAGTCAGTAAGGGTGCGCAGCAAAGCTCTGTTCTCATCCTGCTCAAGTACCACCGCGTAGAAAGGGTTGGCCTCGGATTCCAGATAGACAAACTGATTGATGAAAAACGCTCCGCATAACGGGCCATGAAGCTCATAAAAAGTATACCCATCCTCCTGCCAGGATTTCATATCTTTGCCATGCTGCTCCCAGAAATCTTCCGGCAAAGGCAGTATGCCGTTATAGAGCAGATCACTATCTTCCAGCACCTTGTCATTAAAGTAATCCTGCGCTTCCAAGCCCAAAGCACGGGCTTTGATGCGCATATTGATATCTTTACTGACTAGGATAACCGGGCGTGCCGGCTGCTCTTCCTGCAAGCCGATGACCACACCGAGGATCGCATTGTCCGCTTTACCCAGCTCAAGATTTTGCGGTAGTTCGTGTTTCACAAAACTGGTCTGGAGATACAAGCGGCCTGTACAGTTTTTGTGCGATGCTGATTCCAGTTTGATGCCCGCTTCGATGTTATGCGGCGCATCGCTGACAATACCGTCTAGCCATCGACTGGCTTGCCGGGCATTTCTGGCGACTTCGGTCATGCCCTTTTTCTTATTATCTAATTCCTCCAGCACGAACATCGGCAGACAAATGTCGTTTTCTTCAAAACGGAACAGACTGGTGGGGTCGTGCAAAAGAACATTTGTGTCCAACACAAACAACTTTGTTGCATTATCTTTATTCTCAGGTTCAGCAGTTGTTTTTTGTGAGCGAGGCGGCATTACGTTCCTTAAAATGAATGAGTTGATTAATTGAGTGTCTTGATGAAATCCAGCACTTCCTGTGCATGACCATCCGCCTTCAGCTTCCGCCATTCATGGCAAAGCGCGCCATCCTTGTCGAAAACAAAAGTGCTTCGCTCGATACCGCGCACCTGTTTGCCATACATATTCTTCAGCTTAATCACATCGAACAACTCGCATGCGACTTCGTCCGCATCAGAAAGCAGCTCGAACGGCAGCGTGAATTTGGCCTTGAAGTTTTCGTGTGATTTGATGCTGTCCCGTGAGATACCAACGATTTCACAACCGGCTTGCTTAAACTTTTCATACAAGTCGCGGAACTGCTGCGCCTGAGTGGTGCAGCCGGGCGTGTTGTCCTTGGGGTAGAAATAAATAACCAGATGTTTGCCGCGTGCACCTGACAGGGTGAAGTCTTGACCTCCGGTGGCGGGCAATGAAAAGTCTGCAATGGATTTTTTTGACATGGAATTTATGGGTAGGGCTTTGTGAAGTTAAGAGAACCTGCTTGTAGATGACGACATTCTTGTCAAAAATTGCAGCAAAGGCAAGCATCTCCTAGAAGTGATATTCGTTACCTTATTCGTCAAACTGATAGAATCCAAGCGTTATCAATTAGTTCTGGAATTTTAAATGCTCCCGACACCAATCCGTGTATTAAGTGGGGATATAGGTGGTACTAAAACTCGCCTCGCTATCATTGTCGTGACCGGCACGCAGCTCACAACCGAATACGAGCAAAGCTACGCCAGCCGTGATTATCAAACGTTCGACGAACTGCTCCGCGATTTTCTACGTGATGCCGATATCCCGCTGCGTGCCGCATTCGGTATCGCCGGCCCGGTACAGGGCAGGGTGGTGCACACCACTAATCTGCCCTGGCGCATTGATGCTGATGCGATGCAGCAGCAATATGGATTCGAATACTGTCAATTGCTCAATGATCTGGAAGCGACCGCCAGCGGATTGCCCGCACTGGGCGAGGATGATTTGCTGACCTTGCATTCGGGAGAGTCAAAAGCGTGCGGCAATCAGGCCGTTATCGCAGCGGGTACCGGGCTGGGCGAGGCCGGATTATTTTGGGACGGGCAGCGTCACCATCCCTATGCCACCGAAGGCGGTCATACCAGTTTCAGTCCCGGCAACGATCTTGAGATCGCACTGCTCAAACACATGCAGCAGCGGCATCCCCATGTCAGCTGGGAGCGCATCGTCTCCGGTATGGGCATACTAGACTTGCACAAATTCCTGTGCCTACACCGCAAGGCAACCCTCCCTGAATGGTTACAAGCAGAAATGAAACAAGGTGATGCGGCAGCCGCGATCTCCAACGCCGCGATAAGCGGGCGCGACGAAATCTGTGTCGAGACGTTGGACTGCTTCGTCAAGCTCTATGGCGCGGAGGCAGGCAATCTGGCACTAAAAGTGATGAGCCGGGGCGGTATATATATAGGGGGAGGTATCGCTCCCAAGATACTACCGCTGCTGCAAACCGGCGCATTCCTCGAAGCCTTCTCCAACAAAGGGCGGATGCGCCCACTGTTGGAAGCAATGCCAGTCAGGGTTATTTTGAATGACAGGGCTGCGTTGTATGGGCCAGCTTTGTATGCCTCGACACCAAGGGAATAGCAGCCCGATCACAAAAATAACGAATAAGGATTTTCCTTATATCCAATCAGTCAATATCAGTGTAGGTTGCGGATGAAGAATTTAAACGAATTCGAAGCGTGTCGGTTCACCATAGATGCCGCAACCTGTTGTTTCTAACAGTACGACTGGTTTCACGGGGTTTTCTTCGGTGACGTTTAAGCATAAGCAGCTCTGGCTGAGCTGCGCTACTTTAGTTAGTCACACAGCAACTATCACTTTGCGGCTGTTTTTTGGAAGAATTCCACCAGGGTGGTGCGTTCTTGAGGCGTAGGTAACCTTTTTTTGGCTTTTACCATGTGCCCTTCCATGCGCTTGATGATTGAGGGCCATGCTACAGCGACATGTTGAACACCATAGGGCATTTTGTGACATTGTGAGCAAAAGCTTTTGGCAACGTCATATCCGGGCATTTTTTTGATTTTTTCTTCATCAACCTGCATACCACACCCTTGCAGGAGGGTTGCAATTGCAATAGTACACGCTAATTTTTTCATTAATATACCTTACTGATTCAATGTTCTATTTTAGAATATTCAAAGCTGAAATTCACTATTATTATTTTATGACTCGCATGAACGCGCTTTTCCTGAGAAGGGAAGTAGGTTACTAATTTCTGCGTTTAGTTCCCTTAGGGGGTGTTATTTGTGTTTATTTGTTGATTGATGGCGAGAAGGGAGCAATAGGGGGTAGCAACTGTCTTGACGCTTTTCCATTGAATTACAAGCTCAATGGCGAAAAATTAGACAGTTACTACCCCTACTACTGCTATTGCCAAGGTTTATCTGGATCCATGTTGAATAGATATTCCATGAATATCCGGGTGACTTGAGGGACAGTTTCTGAACGGGCATGATCTCGTTGCAGTTCGGCAGGAACGACATTCCAGGTAATACGTTCCACGCCTGCTTTTTCCATCCTTCGCATGCCGTTTTCGTGGCTGAGTTGCGTAATACTACCGACGACATCTTCAGGAACGTAAACATCATATCCATTGTTTTCAGCTTCGATGGCAGGATAAGCCAAGCACACATCAGTCCACAATCCTCCCATGATTAGCTTTTTCCGGCCTGTCGCGGCAACGGCTTTAACGAACTCAGGCTCTTCCCATGCATTCACGTTAGTGCGATCAACAAAAACGGCATTAGGTGCGAGTTTTGTAAGCTCTTCGATCATGGGTTGAGCATTATTCAGTCCAACGCCCACATGTGAAAATATGATGGGTATATTGTATAGCACCGCCGTTTTTATCAAACCTGTCGTATTGTTGATCAGGTCTTTGTGGTCAATAGTGCGTACACCCATCATGATATGTGGCTGATAATCGATCAGTATTAAGGCTGAATTTTCGGGTGAAAGCAAAGGGTCTTCATTGACAGCTCGTTTAGGCGTTCCCTGATATCCGGCCGGATATTGGGCAACGGTATTGACGGTTTTTATTTCTGTCACGCTAGCCTGTGCTGCGGTACTCAATGTAGATATGGTTAATGCGATTGGGAGTAAGAGCAGTAATTTAACTGATTTCATGATTTTCTCCTAAATGATGATTGGTGAAAATGCAGTCTAGATTATATTCAAACGGAGATTAATAACCAGAATGGAAAGCTATTGTTTCCGTTTGATAGTTAATTGCCTATTTGACCATTTCCTAATTCCGCCACAATGAAATCGATATAACACCTGACTTTAGCCGACATATATTGACGACTGGCATAAACGAGATACACATCAATGGGGGTTTTTTGATAATCATCAAATAAGGTCACTAGCTCACCTGTATCCAATTTATCGCCTAGATAAAATTTTGGCATTCGGGTAATGCCAAGTCCTTTTACCGCTAGATTCAACTCCATTTCAGGGCTATTGGTAATCACCCGACTCTTAAGCTGAACATTGACTTGTTTACCTTGTTTGGTTTTGTAGTGCCATACATTGGGCATATTGATGTAACTATAAGTAATCGTTTGATGCTGCGTTAATTCGTCCGGGTGCTTGGGTATTCCATAGGTAGATAAATATTTTGGTGACGCAACGGTCACGCCATATGAGGAAATTAATTTCCGGTAGATTAAGCTTGAGTCTTCAACTTCGACAGCGGTGCGAATAGCGACATCAATCCCGTCGCCGACGACATCAACTTGTCGTCCTGTCATCTCTAAATCCAAATCGACTTTTGGAAAATTGATGAGAAACTTCGAAAAGATGGGTTGCAAATGTGAAAACCCAAAGCTGATCGGACAGCTTACTTTTAGTGTGCCCTTAGGTTCAAGTTGCTGTTGATTTACGGACGCTTCGGCCTGCTCAGCTTCATCAATGAGCCGCTGACACTGCTGGAAATATATCTCGCCCTGTGGCGTTAGGCTAATGGAGCGGGTGGTTCGGTTCATCAATCTCACCCCGAGGCGAGCTTCTAACTTATTGATCTCTTTTGAAATATATGAAGTCGAATGTCCGGTCACCTCTGCCGCCTTGGTAAAGCTACCGGTAACAATGACTTTGACAAAAATGACTATTCCATCGAGTAGTTTTGTATCGAATGACATTTCATCACCTATAGATAGTTGGCTAATTAGGAAAAGATATATTAATTGCGCTTCATATGGAAACAATTACTATCCATTTTCGATATTAATCTTTGATTTGTTCTCACTTAGAATGAAGTTCATTCAAACCGCTGCCGAATAGAATTCATTCTATTTGATAGCAACGTACAAGTTATCAATCTGATATCTCAGCCTAATGACAGGAAATTAATAATGAACAATCATCCTGTACCAAAGATTAACTTCTGGGCATTTGTTGCTTTGATGGCAATGGTTTTCTCCTTGTCACCTTTTGCGATTGATATGTACTTGCCTGCATTGCCGAGCATGGCCAATTTTTTCTCAACCAAAATTGATGATCTGGAAGCGTCTGTTTCAATTTATTTAATCTTTTTTGCGCTCGGTCAACTTATACTGGGCGCATTTGCTGATGCGATTAATAAGGCGAAACTTTTATTGCTGGGGTTGCTTGTATTTGCCTTTGCCAGTGCCATGATAGGTTTGTCATCAAGCCTGAGTGAGCTGTATTTTTGGCGAGCGATCCAGGCATTTTCTGGTGGTAGTTCAGTCGTCGTTTTTGCACTCATTCACACACTTTATGGTAATAAGAAAAGCAATCAAATTATTAGCTATGTGATGGCGTGTGTCGTCATCGCACCAATGATAGCGCCAATGATAGGTAGTCAACTTCTGTCAGTTGCGGGGTGGGAGTGGATTTTTTATACATTAGCAGTCTTTGCATTAATAACGATTTTCACACAACTCAAACTGCTACCTGCGAATAAAATTGGCTATCAGCCACAGCCATTAAACTTGAAATCACTGTTTGCCGGGTATAGAAGTATTTTGTCCAACGGCACCACTATGGCATATATATTGGCTGGGGGAAGTGCATTTGCAGGGATGTTCGCCTTTATTGCAGGCTCACCGTTTGTTTATATCGAGTATTACGGCGTAACACCAACTCAATATAGCGGCTTGGTCGCGCTCAATGCAATTGCGATGATGGGTATGAACTTAATCAATGCTCGTTTGCTAGTTAATGTTGATCCGACACGAAAACTTATCTTAGCAGGCGTTCTGTTGGCCATTGATGGCGCATACCTTATTAGCGCCGCATTCTTAAATTTATCGTTGGTTTTTATCGTTGTTGGCATCGTTATATATATCGGATTATTAGGCCTGATTGCATCCAATGCAATTTCAGCGGCCCTAGCAACGGCAGGAGAAAACACCGGTGTCTTATCAGGCGTCAATGGTGTGCTCCAATTTGGCATTGGTGCGCTCTCCAGTGCGGCTGTCAGCATTAGTGAAAGTATCGATGCGACGACAATGAGTTCGGTCATGGCAGCATGTGCGCTATCTACGTTAATTTTTGTAATTTTATTAAGTTATAAAACCCGGCTAAAGCCCATCGGAGCATTGACATGAATAAAATAGAATCTGGGGTCACCGCTAAAGTTAGACAAGTCATTAAAAAGCAAAGTGGCAGTCCAGCCTATATACGTGATGACGTATTCGACCTACTCAAACCCTTTGCACTTTTCGATGCAGGTATCATCAATCAGCCTGAAATGACGATAGGCTGGCATCCTCATTCTGGCGTTGCGACGATTACCATGCCTTATGATGCTGATTTAAATCACGCAGATTCTGAAGGCAATGGTGACACAATCAAAAGTCGTGGGTTGCAGTGGATGGCCAGTGGTTCAGGTGTCTGGCATAAAGAAAACTACGTTGCTCAACATGATCATATTGGCATTTTGCAATTATGGCTATTGCTGCCACCGGATGAAGAAACTGCGCCGGTTCGCTATTTTAATTTGCAACCCAATGAAGTGCCTCAAGTACAGAATGTACGCGTGTTACTCGGTGAGTATCAAGGCGTAAAAGCTGCAGCAGAGGTTAGCCATAATGTCAGCTATTTACATATCAAACTTATGAAAGGCGAAGAATTTAATTGGCAATTTCCAAAAGGGCAAACACGAGGCTTTGTCTATCCTTTAACGGGAGCTTTAAGTATCAACCAACAGGCGTTTCATGCGGAACAGATGGCATTGCTTGAAGAGCAGACTGGTAATAGTGAAGTAGAAATCTTCATCAATGCCGAAGCAGACAGTGAATTTGTCTTGGCTTTAGTTGCGCCATGGGTCCATGAAGTCATAACCCATAGAGGCCAAATGCATACCACTGATACAGCATTAGCAGTTGGGAAAAAACAGATTCAGCAGCTTGGAAATGAACTCATTAAACGTGCTGAAATCCAGAAATAATTCGGCTCAACTGAACCTATCACATTGATTTACTTTTTATAATTCCTTAAATGCGATTACTATTCCTGAGCATTAATCGCATTGATGCCTTGCAGTACTGCCTGAGCGGCGTATGCTCCCATATTCTCAAGAACATTTTGCTTACCCATGAGTGCTACGCCAGAAAAGAGTTTGCGAAGGCGATATTCCACCCATAGCTTGTTTGCACCCAAGTCATTGCGGCGTTCGTATACCAAAACGTGGTAGCGCTCGCTGTCATTGTGATTGCGCCATGCCTTAACAAAAGCACGATAGAATTCACGTCCCTCAGGCGAAATCGTTTTGTCAAACACGAGATTTTCTATATTGTTCCCGATATGACTGCCTGTACTAAGGGATGAGCTGGTGTCTTCCATTGCTGATGCCTGATTCATCAGTGCCATACTGCACAGCATGACTTGTGTGCAAATGATCAGTTTTGTCATCAATGTACGCATTGTATTTGTCGCCTTAAAATAATCTGACTAAGCTTCTATTGCTTCTAGCCAGAGCAAGGCGTGTGCCACCAATACAAGAATGCCTGAATATATTAATCTAATTTATCATAATGGTTATGTAACATTATGAATAAATGTATATTTATAACTAAAAGAAAATCTCATTTTATTGGTGTCATTAGGTATGTATTGATTCGCATTTATATTTCAACACGCTTCGTGCGTCTCGAAATATCGTCAGCATTTTTGAGTTCTCAACACTTTTTTCCCCTAAATAACTCAGGTATTTACGTTCGTAACCTTAAGCTTTTCTCGAATAAATCTTCCCGGAAGGCTTTCCACCATAATTGATGATCCGGCTGAGTGGGTCATATTGCTGGGGCGTATCGTCAAGTCTGTGGCTGAGTTATCTCGCGCCAGCATTAACCTGATATAAAGTAGGGGGAAAGGTACGCATCAATGCAATTGTTGATGTGGATGTACCGCAGGGTATAACGACTGACACTATAAATCACATCCGCAAAGTGCGGGGCGTCGAGCGGTTAACTGGTGATGGTGATTATGTTTTGCTTTGGAACCTATAATCACTCAATAATTGTCTCTGATTCTACAAGTGATGCTGCATATGACTCGGTATTTGATTCCGGGGTTAGGATGACAGCAGCTACAGATCAAATAGACTTGAATAAAACCAAATAAAACCATTATTGAATCAAAAAAACCGAATTAAAATAATAATAAAAATGGTTTGAACCATTAATTCCGGCTTCAGCAAAGGGTGGATGCGTCTTCTGCTGGAGATGATGCCAGCCAACGTCATATTGAATGGTTGTGCCGATCAGCCTTGTATGCATCTATGTATGGGGTCGATAATCGGGAGCCAGCAATTTGATTATTCAAGTCCTGCTGATAAGGGCTGCGCTTGCGTTATAATCGGGGACTCGCTGCATCAATCAAAGATTATGGGTAACAATACTATACAAGCCGTTCGCGGCATGAATGACATCCTGCCTGATGAGGCAGAGCTATGGCTATGGTTTGAAAAAACAGTTTCCGACTGGCTGCACAGCTATGGATATCGCAATATCCGTATGCCGCTAGTTGAGCCAACCTCGCTATTTAAGCGGGCTATCGGTGAAGTCACAGATATTGTCGAGAAAGAAATGTACAGCTTTGCAGATGCGTTGAACGGCGATCATCTGACACTGCGCCCGGAAGGAACTGCATCATGTGTGCGTGCCGTATTGCAGCACAATTTGTTGTATAACGCGCCGCAGCGCTTGTATTACAGTGGTCAGATGTTCCGCCACGAACGCCCGCAAAAAGGTCGTTATCGCCAGTTTCATCAATTCGGTGTCGAGGCTTTAGGGTTTGCCGGACCGGATATCGACGCTGAGCAGATCATGATGTGTGCACGCTTATGGGAAGCGCTGGGAATAAACGATGTAACTCTACAACTGAATACATTGGGCGATACCGCTTCGCGTCATCGTCACCGCGCTAAGTTGATCGAATATTTCGACCGGCACAAGGATAGTCTGGACGCAGATGCGACACGGAGACTACATTCCAATCCGTTACGCATTCTGGACAGCAAAAATCCTGCTATGGAGGACTTAATTGCCGATGCGCCTAAGCTGATGGATGAATTGGAGGATGATGCGATAAAGCACTTCGATGAAGTGCAGGCTATTTTGAAGCGTCATAATATACCATTTGAAATCAATTCACGCTTGGTACGTGGATTGGATTATTACAACCGCACGGTATTCGAATGGGTGACAACACGCCTTGGCGCACAGGGTACGATCTGTGCAGGTGGGCGCTATGACGGGCTGATTGACCAGATCGGCGGCAAGCCTGCTCCAGCGATGGGATTTGCAATGGGCGTAGAGCGTTTGCTTGCGTTGGTGCTTGAAGATGGTATGGCGTTACCAAAGTTCGCAGTGGATGTATATGTGGTACATCAGGGCGAGTTAGCAGCACAGTCAGCCAGTCTGGTCGCAGAATCGTTGCGTGACAACAAACTACGAGTGTTGTTGCATTGCGGCGGTGGTAGCTTCAAGTCGCAGATGAAAAAAGCTGATGCTAGTGGAGCTCAAGTAGCAGTGGTGATCGGAGATGACGAAGCACAAGCAGGTGAGGTTAGCATCAAACCGCTCAGAGCCGCTAAATCAGACGGACAAGCTAGTGAACAACTTAAGGTTGCGGTACAGGACATCGTTGAGACAGTAAACAAATTTATCAAGTAGGAGTGCAGCATGGCATTGGATACACATGAACAAGAACAGATAGACGCGCTCAAGGCATGGTGGAATGAAAATAGTAATTCAATATTGGGGATACTACTGATTGTCCTCCTCACAGTGGGTGGTTGGCGTGGCTGGGACTATTATCAGACTCAACAGTCAATTGAATCCGCGACGCTTTTTGAACAATTCTTACAACAGATGGATAGTGGAGATGTGGATCGCATCAATGACGCAGCCATTGCGATCAGAGATAAGTTCTCCGGTTCTGGATATTCACCACGCGCGATGCTTCTGGCCGCGGGCGTGAATGAACAGAGTGGGGACAGAGGTGTTGTAAGAGGTCAGCTTCAATGGGTGATTGACCACGCTTCTGAAGAAAGCCTGAAAGATGTTGCACGCTTGCGCATTGCGGCTTTATTGCTGGATGAAGAAAAGTATGCTGAAGCAATGCAGCAACTTGAAACTAAACATACACCTTCATTTGACGGCTTATATGCCGATCTGAAAGGCGATGTGTTACTTGCGCAGGGTAAAACTGATGAAGCGAGAAGCGCATACAACCTTGCTTATGAAAAACTTAGCGAAGATAGCAGATATAGAACCATCATCCAGATGAAGATGGATTCCTTAGGCAAAGCAGAATGATATTAGTGGTTGGCCTGGTTGGGCGTGGCTTACAGTATTTCCGTTCACTGCCAACGCTGTTGCTTTTGCTGGCCGTTGCCGGATGTGCAACCGATGATGCCTCCACCCCGGAATGGGCAGGCGTTAAAAGTGCTGATGAGCCCGCAGCGCTTGTTGATTTCACAGAAACTGCCGATTTCGAGATCAGATGGCAGGCTGATGTGGGCGACTCAGGTGCTAATCAGTTGCAGCCAGCACTTTCCTCAGATGCAGTCTATGCCGTATCTGCAAAAGGCAAACTCACCAAACTTGACAAGAATACCGGCAAAACAATCTGGCAGGTCATAACCGACCTTGACGTAAGTGGTGGCGTGGGTAGCGGTGCAGGTCTGGCTGTTATTGGCGGAAAGAAAGGTGATGTGCTGGCTTTTGATAAGTCTGGCGAGATCAAATGGGAGACTAAAGTCTCCAGCGAAGTGTTGAGTGTTTCAAAAGTAGTGGACGGCGTAGTGGTCGTGCGCAGCGGAGATGGGCGAGTGACAGGGTTGTCAGCTGACGACGGCGGGCAAGTATGGATATTCGAGCGTAGTACGCCGGCTTTGGTGGTGCGTAATCATGCGAGCGTATCTATTCATCAGGGAGCCGCCTTTGCCGGATTTGCAGGAGGACGTTTAGCAGCAATACGCTTATCAAATGGCGAAGTTCTGTGGGAAACATTCGTTTCACAACCGCGCGGTAATACAGAGCTGGAGCGGATCAGTGATATCACTGGTAACCCGGTGGTAGATAACGAGCAAGTCTGTGCAGTTGCCTTTCAAGGGCGGATGGCCTGTTATGACTTGATTCAGGGTAGTCTATTATGGAACCGCGAACTCTCCAGCGATAAAGGCATGATGCTGTTGAGAAGATATCTCTATCTCAGTGACTCAAAAAGTGCTGTCGCTGAAATGGACAAGACAACCGGCAACACAGTATGGAAGAACGCCGAGCTTTTCATGCGTGGCATCTCTTCACCTTATGTCATGGAAGATTATGTTGTCGTGGGTGATCGACAGGGATACCTGCACGGTTTGAGCCGTGACAACGGAGCATTTGTAGCACGAACCAAGCTGAAAGGTGGCGAAATCAAGGCAACCATGCTCAAACTAGGTGATGGCTTTTTGGTACAAACCCGTGGTGGTGATATGTATTCATTAGTCATCAAGTCTGAGAAAGCAAACTGATGTTACCTACAGTCGTGTTGGTAGGGCGCCCCAATGTGGGTAAATCTACGCTATTCAATCGACTTACGCGCAGTCGGGATGCGCTGGTCGCTGATCTGCCCGGTTTGACCCGTGACCGTCATTATGGACGTGGCAGGATGGGAGAGCGCCCTTATCTGGTGGTTGATACAGGCGGCCTTGAGCCTGTTGCCAAGGACGGCATCATGCACGAGATGGCAAGGCAAAGCCGTCAGGCAGTGGACGAAGCCGACATCGTTCTGTTTCTGGTAGATGGTCGCGCTGGCTGCACCCCACAGGACACCATCATCGCCAATCAATTGCGCAAGACCGGCAAAACCATCCTGCTGCTGGTCAACAAGGCGGAAGGTATGCAGCGCGCAAAAGTGACAGCGGAATTCTTTGAGCTGGGTATAGGGGAGCCGCTGCCGATCTCTTCTGCACATGGCGACAACGTCAACGAAATGATAGAGATCGCTTTAGAGGAAGTTCCTCTGGAACCCGATGAAGCGTCATCAGAAAACAGTCCACCCAAGCTTGCCATCGTCGGGCGTCCCAATGTGGGAAAATCCACGCTGGTCAACGCCATACTGGGTGAGCAACGTGTGATTGCATTCGATAAGCCGGGTACCACACGCGACAGCATTTATATTGATTTCGAGCGGAGTGGTAAGCAATACACCATCATCGACACTGCAGGCGTGCGTCGTCGTGGCAAAGTCGATGAGGCGGTTGAAAAGTTTTCCGTGATTAAAACCATGAAGGCCATCGAAGATGCAAACGTAGTCGTGCTGGTAGTGGACGGAGGTGACCAGATAACAGAGCAAGATGCTCATGTTGCCGATTTCGTGTTGCAAGCGGGCAGGGCGCTGGTGCTGGCAGTCAACAAATGGGATGGGTTGGATGATTACCAGCGTGGACAGATCAAGCGGGATCTAGAGCGCAAGCTGCACTTTTTAAGCTTTGCCAAGCTGCATTACATCTCAGCCCTGCATGGCAACGGTATCAATGGTGTGTTGAAATCTGTTGATGAAGCATATACCGCAGCGATGGCAAAACTTTCAACACCCAAATTAACACGGGCGTTGATAGGCGCGACCAGCAAACAGCTCCCACCCAAATCTGGGCGATTTATTCCCAAGATGCGCTATGCCCACCAGGGCGGTAGTAATCCGCCTTTGATCGTGATTCACGGCAGTGGTTTGGATAAAGTTTCCGCGAGCTATACACGTTATCTGGAACGTACTTTCTGCGAAGTATTCAAACTGAAAGGTACGCCGATGAAAATTCAGTACAACTCTACTAAGAACCCTTTCGAAGGTAGCAAACCCAAACCACTCACCGAGGCCGAACAGCGCAAGGCGCATCGCGCCAGAATTCGCGGCAGGAAGCTGTACGGAAGGTGATTAAAGGATAGACCTTGTCTATTAAGTAACATCCTGTTTATAATAGCATTAAGTCCTGTATCAGCAGGGCGGGTAGCTGTTTTTTTGTAAAACATATCGTTCGGCCTGATAAACTTTTGGAGACAAATTATGTGCCCAAAAACATTGCATTTTATCCACTTTCCTCTCAAAGCTCTGACCCTCTCCGTCATGCTCGCCTTGGGTAATCAAGCAGGTGCTCAACCTACAGACGGCCAAGTCACCTCGGGCTCAGCCAGCATTAGCAACACGGGCAGCAGCACCCAAATCACCCAGACCACACAGAACGCCACAATCAACTGGGACAGCTTCAGCATCGCTACCGGTGAAATCGTCAACTTCATGCAACCCAGCAGCAGCGCGATGGTACTCAACCGGGTACTGGGTCAAGACCCCAGCACCTTACTCGGCAACCTCAACGCCAACGGACAAGTCTTCATCATCAATCCCAACGGTACCTTGTTCGGTAATACCGCCCAAGTCAATGTCGGTGGCCTGACCGTCTCCAGCCTCAACATCACAGACGACGACTTCAATGCTGGCTACTACCAATTCAACAATGACAGCACAGCAGGCGACATCACCAACCAAGGCAACCTCACTGCAGCGGAGGGCGGCTACATTGCCCTGATCGCTCCCAAAGTTATCAACGAAGGCACAATAACTGTTACTTCTGGAGCAGCCAACAGCGGCAGCGTACTGATGGCTGCAGGTGACCAAGTCACCCTCAACCTTAACAACGGCTCCTTGCTTGGATATAGCGTAGACCAAGGATCCCTAGACGCACTGGCTGACAACAAACAACTCATCCAAGCTGATGGCGGACAAATCGTATTGACCGCAAAGGCAGCCGATGCCCTCAGCAACGCTGTGGTCAACAACAGCGGCATCATTCAGGCACGTACCGTACAAAATGTCGGTGGTGTCATCAAACTGATGGGTGACATGGACACGGGTACCGTCTATGTCGGTGGCACACTGGATGCCAGTGCCCCCGCATCAGGCAATACAGGCACCGGAAACGGCGGCTTTATCGAAACCAGTGCGGCTCATGTCAAAGTGCTAGATGATGCATATATCAACACCGCATCAAACAATGGTCTGTCTGGTAGCTGGTTGATCGACCCCTATGATTTCACCATCGCAGCAACAGGGGGTGACATCACTGGTGCGGCACTTGGCACGGCACTGGGGAGTGGCAATGTCATCATCACCACCTTAGCTGGCTCGGTAAATTGTGTTGGTGCCACTTGTGGTACAGGTAATCCGGCAGGTAATGGCGACATCTTCGTCAATGATACTGTGGCATGGAGTGCCAACACGCTGACGCTGAGTGCCTATCGCAACATCGACTTCAACGCACAGCTAGATGCCACCAGTACTGCAGGTCTTGCTCTTGAATACGGACAAGGTGCCGTGGCGGCAGGTAATACTGCGACCTACAACATCAACGCACCTATCAATTTAGCCTCAACGGGTAGCTTTTCAACCAAGCTGGGTAGTGATGGAGTAGTTGAGAGCTATACCATTCTTACCTCACTGGGTGCGGCAGGCAGCACGACAGGTACTGATTTGCAAGGTGTCAATGGCAACCTTACCGGCAACTATGTGTTGGGCACGGATATTGATGCGACGGCGACCAGTGCTTGGAATGCAGGAGCAGGATTTGCGCCAATAGGTACAGCCCTGAGCGTGAACTACAAGGGTACTTTTGATGGTTTGGGACACACGATCAACAATCTATTCATCAATGCTAATGCTCGATATGTCGGTATATTCGGTACCACTGGTGCAGGATTTATCGCACAGAATGTTAATTTGCAGGGGGCGAGTATCAGCGGTACGCCTTACACAGGTGGTTTGGTGAACTATGTAGGTGGTCTAGTCGGATATAACCGAGGGCTCATCAATAACGTCTATACCGATGGTAGCGTCAGCGGCGGAGCAAGTAGCCATGTAGGTGGATTAGTCGGTCATCACAGAAAACCTAATGGTGCGAATGCCATCATCACATCCAGTTATTCATCTGCTACTGTAAATACAGGTATCGGTGGTACAGCTGGTGGCATTGCCGGATATGTCAATTTCGGCAGCCAGATCAATAACAGCTATGCGACGGGGAATGTCAACGGCATCAACAATAGTTATGTAGGCGGATTAATCGGACAGAACAACGGTATTGTCGATAGCGTCTTTTCCAGTGGTCTGGTCAGCGGCACTTCACCGCTCTATATCGGGGGCCTGATTGGTTTCGGGTTTGGTCCGGTTAGCAACGGCTTTTGGGATACGACATCTTCGGGACAAGCCTCAAGCTACCGTGGCACCGGGATGACCACCGTCAATATGATGGCACAAGCTAATTTCACAGGTTGGGATTTCACCAATAACTGGTTTATGGTGGATGGTGCAACTCGTCCGTTCCTGCGAAGTGAATACAGCACCACGATAGATAACGCTCATCAGTTGCAGTTGATGGTGATGGATCTGGGTGCGAATTACACCTTGGGTGCAAATATTGACCTTGCAGAATCCGGTGTTGCATCCGGTATGTGGAATACGACCTCCGGATTTTCACCTGTTGGTGGCTTGACGACACCATTCACAGGACAGTTCGACGGATTGTCTTTTACCATTAGCAATATGAATATCAATTTGCCGACAACCAATTATGTCGGTATGTACGGCTACACCAGTGCAGCAACCATTGCCAATGCAAATGTAAGTGGTAGCGTAAATGGATTTGATTATGTTGGCGGCATCGTCGGTAAGACCAACGCACTTTCAACCGTCAGTACCTCATCCTTTACGGGTACTGTCACAGGTAACTCGTTTGTCGGCGGCATCGTCGGATGGAACGATCCGAGCACCCTCGACAGGGTCGTATTCAATGGTGATGTCAGCGGTGTACGTAGTATTGGGGGTATTACCGGTTGGAATGACGGAAGCTTGATTATTGGGGCGAGTTTTTTAGGTACGGTCACAGGCAACGATAAGGTGGGTGGTCTTGCCGGGGAAAACTCGGGTGCTAGCAAAATCAGCAATGTTATTGTGAGTGGTAGCGTATCGGGCGCGACCAATACTGGCGGCGTTCTGGGTACCAATACCGCTTCAGGCCCAGTTACTGCAAGTTATTGGAATACGGATTTGGGTGGGGCAGCTGCAACCGGAAATGGTTCGGTTACGGGTACGACCGGACTAAACAGCACCCAGATGACACATAAAAGCAGCTTTGTCGATCTGGATTTTGCCAACACATGGCGTATCTATGAAGGCCAAAGTACACCTTTGCTAGCCAGCTTGCTAACGCCGCTGACCATCACAATCAACGATGCGAGCAAGACCTATGACGGTTTGGCATTCACGGGCGGAAATGGGTATACCACTTCAATCGTGACTGATGGCAACTTGCTCGGTGGGTTAGTATATACCGGATCATCACAAAGCGCATTAAATACAGGAAGTTATGTTATCAGCGCGGGCGGTTTTTATTCCGGTCAGGGTGGCTATGACATTACTGTAATCGATGGAACATTGACTGTAAATCCGGCACCACTTAACGTAACAGCGGATGCGCTAAGCAAGGTGTATGGCAGTGCAGATCCGGCATTGACCTATAACACCGCTGGTTTGGTAAACGGTGAAACCACTGCTGTGCTGACTGGCAGATTAAGTAGGGCACTCGGAGAAAACGTCGGTTTGTATGCCATCAATCAAGGTACCTTATCCAATCCGAACTATACGATTACGTTTACCAGCAATGATCTGAATATCACACCTGCATTACTGTCTGTGATTGCTAATCCAGCCACGAAAACTTTTGATGGTCTGGCATACAGCGGCGGTAACGGTGTGACCTATGCAGGTTTGGTCAATGGCGATACAGGAGCTAGTGTCATTGGCGTACCACAATATAGCGGTACATCTCAAGGTGCAGTCAACATGGGCAGCTACGTGATCACCCCTGGCGGTTTGACTTCGAACAACTACAACATCAGTTTCGTTGGCAGTGCATTAACGGTCGTAGCTGCCCCGGTTCAGCCTCCCCAAGGTGGTAATGGCGGAGGTAGCAACGGCGGGCCAGTCTCGAATCATGATGCAGACCACGACGATGAGCATGATGAGCATCATGATGAAGATCACGACTCAGACTATGATTCAGATCACGATGAAAGTCATGACTCAGACCGTGATGACGACCACGATGACTGAGGACACCATCGCCGTCATTCGTGAGGACTTTCAGAATAATCTGATGATAAAAGTGGGTGTGGAGAAAAGCGAAGCATTATCTTGTCATGGACATTGAGATTGTAATAAAGCAACGAGTGCCGACAGATATCAAATAGCCTGATGAGAGAATGACTAATATATTATTTTGCAGAAGTTTTATATGAATGGTTCTTTTCGCGCACAATTAGCCTCCGTTTTTTTCTGCCTCGCCACAGCTTACAGTCTCCCCCTTAATGCTGCTCCCGACGCAGGGCAGACCAGCCGTGAATTGCAGCAACAGCCCGATATATATCCTCCACCAATTTCAGAGCCGGTAATCATTGAAAATGAACAAGTCCCGGCAATAAAATCCGACGATTCAGTGCGTTTCAACGTGAGTGCGATACGCGTCACCGGTAGCATTGTGTTTACTGACAGTGAATTAGAGGCACTGGTTGCTGATCTAGCTGGTGAAGAACGAAGTCTTGTTGATATGGAAGTTGCCGCAGCGCGTATCACCTCTCATTATCGGACTCAAGGTTATATGGTTGCCCGTGCCTATTTGCCTGCACAGGATGTCGAAGAAGGCGTAGTGACTATCAATGTGCTGGAAGGGCAGGTTGGTGAGGTGCAAATCAATAACCAGTCACGCTTGACGAATCAAGCCGCACGGGAATATCTGGATGGCATCCAGAGCGGCGATGTGTTGCAGTCGAAATTGGCGAATCGTGCATTACTGCTTTTAGGCGATACACCGGGTGTGGGAAGCGCACGGGCTGCAATGCAGCCGGGAGCCAGTGTAGGCACAACGGATTTGATCGTTGATCTGACATCGTCTCTACCTGTTACTGCCAACATTACTGCGGATAATCACGGCAACTACCATACCGGCGAAAGACGCGTGAGTGCTGATGTGTCATTGATCAGCCTGTACAAGCAGGGCGACTTGATTAGCTTGAATGCGCTGACCACCGACCTGCATCTTACCTATGGGCGAGCTGCTTTCCAAAGAACGATTGGCAGTGACGGTTTGCGGTTTGGTGCAGCTCATTCGGCATCACGCTATCGGCTGGGAAAAGAACTTGACGCGCTTCAAGCGCATGGCAGCTCGCTGAGTAGCAGCTTGTTTGGCGTTTACCCATGGGTACGTGATCTGAATAGAAATCTGAATGGCACGGTGATGTACGAGCGCAAGAAGCTGATAGATAGCACTATCTTTACGAACAGTTTTAAAAGAGTGAAGATGATCTCACTGGGGCTTTCCGGTAACCGCCGGGATAATTGGGGTGGTTCGGGTTTGAACTCATTCGAAATCACGATTGCATCAGGCCGTTTAAGCATGGACGATGCTTCTCGGACGATTGATCTGGCAAGTGCTAAAAGTAATGGCCACTTCATCAAATTGAACTACAACATCAAGCGCACACAACAATTACCGATGGCAAATTCGTTATCCGTTGAGTTTTCCGGTCAGCGTGCAGGTAAGAATCTTAATTCTTCCGAAAAGCTGTATCTGGGTGGTGCTGATTCGGTGCGCGCATATCCTCAGGGCGAGGATAGTGGTGACGAGGGACATTTAGTGAGTCTGGAATTGCGTCACACTTATTCATCGGCGCTACAGGTAATGGTTTTTTACGATGCGGGATCCGTGAAAATCAACCGGAATAATTATGCTGCTGGTAGCAATACCCGCTATCTAGCTGGTGCAGGAATTGGGATTGATGCGATGCTGTATGGGCTGCACGTCAATGCCAGTGTTGCATGGCGTACCAGTAGTAGTGACCCGGTTTCCGAGCCCTCTACCAGAATACCGAGATTATGGTTGCTGGCGGGAAAGCAGTTCTGATAGTCTAGCTGGGTTAGTAATTCACTATTAATACAATAAATCCAAGGAAATCTGATGAGCCAATTCGCTTTTTATCGCAAAGTCGTCGCACTAAATTCAGACGTACATCGCAATCTCAAATTTTCTGAGAAAGAGGCCAACTTTTCTTTTGCAAGTGATACGACAGCTGTCTTGCTTGCCGGTGTGGAATTCGCCGAAGCATCTCGCGAGTATCCTATCGTATTTATCAAAGGACAGGACGAACAAATGCGCCCGGTTGCCTTGCTAGGTGTTCGCAACGGTGAAAATTTGTTCGTGGACGCGCAAGGGAAATGGGACGCGCGATACATTCCCGCCTTTGTGAGACGTTATCCTTTCGTGATGGCAGACAACGGCCCTAATGATCAGTTGGTGGTATGTATTGATGAAAGCTGCGCAGCATTGAATGCGGAGCAGGGCGATCTGCTGATCAATGAAGAGGGGCAGTTGGAACCTCGCATGAAAGAGGTGATGCAGTTTCTCGAAAACTTCCAACGCGAATTTGCACGTACTGAGTTGCTTGCGAGACAGCTGAACGAGCTTGATTTATTTGTCCAGCAAGGTGCGCGATTTGATACGCAAACCGGTGAAACCTTCCAACTCAATGACTTCTACCTGATCGACGAAGCCAAGTTCGGCAAGATTCCAGATGAAAAGTTGCCGGAATTGTTCCGTAGTGGAGCTTTGGGTTTGGGATATCTGCATCTGGCATCACTAGGCAATATGCGCAAGCTGGTGGATCGCCTGGGTGCCAAAACTGAGGCAGATAAAGCAGATACGCCGGACGCAAATACTCCGGTACATTAATGGTAAGCTGTCTCCATCCTGTTGCTGATAGAGATAGTGTCTGATCGTATCTATCACCCGAATATCGTCGAAACATAACGTCTGGATACCATGCTGGAAATCGTATTGCTAGTAATCGTGTTGGTGTTGCTCATCGTGATGTTGGTGATGCAACAGCGTCAGCCTGTGCGCGCTGCACAGGCACTGGAGCAGCAACATCGAGCTATGCTGACTGATTTGCACGACGGCTTAAACAAGCAAGGTGACCGCCTGATCTCAACTCAAAATGAGCAATTGGAGCGCTTGCGTACCGCAGTGGCAGAAGAGCTGCGCGCGACGCGGGATGCTATCAATACATTGCAAGCCAAGCAGGATGCATTGCGTACCGAAATGCTTGCACAGACGCTGGAAAAACTGTCGGAGCAGGGGCGTGCAGACCAAAAGCTGATCCAGGAGTCGTTCAGCAATGCCACACAGCATTTGCGCAACAGTATTGAATCACTTTCAAAAAATGTCGATGGACGTCTGGAGCAGATCGGCGGCAAGGTCAACGAGCGGCTTGATGAAGGCTTCAAAAAAACTAACGAAACTTTCGCCAGTGTCATGGCACGTCTTGCGACTATAGACAAGGCTCAAGAGAAGATCGATGGCTTGACCACCAATGTTGTAAGTTTGCAGGAATTGCTTGGTGATAAGCGTTCGCGCGGTGCTTTTGGCGAGGTCCAGCTTGAAGGGCTGGTGCGTAATATCCTGCCGCCGAGTGCCTATGAGTTTCAGCACACCTTACCCAATGGCAGTCGTGCCGATTGCGTGCTCAAACTGCCAGAGCCGACCGGCATGGTGGCGGTGGACTCCAAGTTCCCGCTGGAGAATTACCACAAGATGTTTGATGTCACCGATGCTGAGCGAACCATTGCTACGCGCCAGTTCAAGACAGACTTAAAGAAGCACGTGGATGATATCAGCAGCAAATACATCATTACTGATGTCACCTCCGACGGTGCGGTGATGTTCCTACCTGCCGAAGCGGTATTCGCAGAGATACACGCACACCACCCCGATATCATCAATTACGCCATGCAACGCCGTGTGTGGGTGGTGTCACCGACAACCTTGATGGCCGTTTTGAACACCGCACGTGCCGTGATGAAGGATGTTGAAACACGCAAACAGGTGCATATCATCAAGGATGAGCTCGGCAAGCTGGGTAAGGATTTCGGTCGTTTTGACGAGCGTATGAAGAAGCTGGCTGACCATATCCGCCAAGCAAGCAAGGATGTGGATGACGTGCAAATCAGCAGTCGCAAGATCACAGCGCAGTTCGGCAAAATCGAGCGCGTAGAGCTCGATCAGCCTGAGTTACTGCCTGAACTACCCAAGCAATAGCCTAAAATTACCTGTGTTTGAAATATGACGTTTACTGGCTAGTCCGGCATACGTATAATGCTGCCTTTGCCGAGGGCCGTTTTATGCGCATTATTCAAAAAGCACTAACCTTTGACGACGTCTTGCTCGTCCCAGCCTTTTCCAACGTACTACCTCGCGATGTCACGTTGCAAACCCAGTTTACACGTAATATTAGTCTGAACATCCCGCTGATTTCCGCAGCGATGGATAGCGTTACTGAGGCACGCCTTGCGATCGCTTTGGCTCAAGAGGGTGGAATAGGTATTGTTCACAAAAATATGTCGTCTCAGGCGCAAGCAGCCAATGTCGCCCAGGTAAAACGTTTTGAAAGCGGCGTGGTAAAGGATCCGATCACGATCACTGAGGACATGACGGTACGTGATGTGCTGGCTTTGACCCGTCAGCACAAAATTTCTGGATTGCCGGTGGTCAATGGAAAACAACTGGTGGGTATCGTCACCAACCGTGATATTCGCTTTGAAAACAGTCTAGATCAGCCGATCAAGAACATCATGACGCCCAAGGATAAGTTGATAACCGTCATGGAAAACGCCAGTCTGGACGAAGCGCGTGACCTGATGCACAAACACCGCATAGAACGTGTGCTGGTCGTCAATAAGGCTTTTGAGTTGCGCGGCTTGATGACGGTAAAAGACATTCTGAAATCAAATGAGCATCCGCTGGCCAGCAAGGACAATCATGGCCGCCTGCGAGTCGGTGCTGCGGTTGGCGTGGGTGAAGATACCGAAGAACGCGTTACTTTACTGGCACAAGCAGGTGTAGATGCAATCGTCGTGGATACGGCTCACGGCCACTCTCAAGGCGTGCTGGATCGCGTTCGGTGGGTTAAAGATAACTTCCCGCAAGTCGAAGTGATAGGCGGAAACATTGCGACGGGTAGTGCTGCTCAGGCATTACTGGATCATGGCGCAGACGGCGTGAAAGTCGGCATAGGTCCCGGCTCTATTTGTACCACTCGTATTGTTGCGGGTGTGGGTGTACCGCAGATTGCGGCGATACAGGGCGTTTCATCAGCTTTAAAGGGAACAGGCGTTCCGATGATCGCAGATGGCGGTATCCGTTTTTCCGGCGACATTGCTAAGGCGATAGCCGCAGGTGCAAATTCAGTGATGCTGGGCGGTCTTTTCGCCGGAACTGAAGAGTCTCCGGGCGATATCGAGCTTTTCCAAGGGCGATCCTACAAAACCTATCGCGGCATGGGTAGTTTGGGTGCGATGCAGCAAGGCTCCAGTGACCGATATTTTCAAGATGGCGAAACCAATCAGGATAAGCTGGTTCCTGAAGGTGTGGAGGGGCGTGTCCCCTTCAAAGGCAGCGTGTTGGCAGTGATTCACCAATTGATGGGCGGCCTACGCTCCAGTATGGGGTATCTGGGCTGTGCCGATATCGCCACTATGCATGAAAAAGCGGAGTTCGTCGAAATCACTTCCTCAGGTATCCGTGAATCCCATGTTCATGACGTTCAGATTACTAAGGAAGCACCAAATTATCACGTAGATTAATATTAATTTACATGCGGTTATAGCTTATTCTTAATGAATGGCTTTACTTGAACTTTGACTGTCGCACAACCACACACTATGTCCCATAAAAAGATTCTGATTCTGGATTTCGGCTCTCAATACACCCAGTTGATTGCTCGCCGAGTCCGGGAAACCAATGTGTATTCCGAGTTGCATTCCTGTGATGTGGATGCAGATTTCATCCGAAATTTCGACCCTGCCGGCATCATCCTGTCCGGAGGCCCCAATTCGGTTTACGAAGATGAAACCCCAAAAGCATCTCAGGTGGTGTTTGAACTGGGTGTGCCGGTACTTGGCATCTGTTACGGCATGCAAACCATGGCAGCACAGTTGGGCGGCAAGGTTGAAAGCGGCAAAGTACGGGAATTCGGCTATGCTGAGATCCGAGCAAGAGGCCACTCAAAGCTGTTTGAGGGCATACAAGATAAAACCAATCCAGATGGGCACGGGCTACTTGATGTTTGGATGAGCCATGGCGACAAGGTTGCTGGGCTTCCCGAAGGATTTTCAGTCATCGCATCCAATGATTCGACGCCGATCGCAGCGATGGCAGATGAGAATCGCGGTTTCTACGCCGTACAATTTCACCCGGAAGTCACGCACACCCATCAGGGTAAGGCCATACTAGGGCGTTTTGTGCATGAAATCTGCGGCTGCGGCCAAGATTGGAACATGCCGGACTATATTGACGAAGCCGTTGCAAAGATACGTACTCAAGTTGGCTCTGATGAAGTGATTCTGGGCTTATCCGGCGGTGTTGACTCATCGGTGGCTGCTGCGCTGATCCATCGCGCCATTGGCGATCAACTGACTTGCGTGTTTGTAGACAACGGCTTATTACGCCTGAATGAGGCAGAGCAGGTAATGGAGACGTTCTCCAGCAACCTGCACATGAGGGTGATTCACGTTGATGCCAGCAATGATTTTCTAAGTCATCTGGCTGGCGTCACTGAGCCAGAACAAAAGCGCAAAATCATTGGTCGTGAATTCGTCGAAGTATTCCAGCAAGAAGCCAAAAAATTACCGCTAGCCAAATGGCTGGCTCAGGGCACCATCTATCCTGACGTGATCGAGTCCGCTGGCGCAAAAACCAAAAAGGCGCACGCCATCAAATCTCATCACAACGTAGGTGGACTGCCCGAAAGCCTTCACCTTCACCTGTTGGAACCCCTACGTGAGTTATTCAAAGATGAAGTTCGTGAGCTGGGTGTTGCTTTGGGACTGCCCAGAGAGATGGTATATCGCCATCCATTTCCGGGGCCTGGTTTAGGTGTACGCATCCTGGGTGAGGTCAAGAAAGAATATGCCGATCTGTTACGTCGTGCCGATGCAATCTTTATTGAAGAGTTACATGCTTCAGGTTGGTACGAAAAAACCTCTCAGGCTTTTACCGTCTTTTTGCCTGTTAAAAGTGTCGGGGTGATGGGAGACGGGCGAACCTATGAATGGGTCGTTGCATTGCGCGCTGTTCAGACACAAGACTTTATGACCGCCCACTGGGCTGAGCTACCTCACGCACTGCTGGGCAAAGTGTCCAACCGCATCATCAATGAAGTGCGGGGCATCAACCGTGTCGTCTACGACATATCCGGAAAGCCACCGGCAACGATTGAGTGGGAATAGGGGTAGGAGAGAATTGTTAACCGCTGTAGCACTGCGGCTTTTCTAGATAGCCTTTATTTGACATAATATACATTATGCGCAATTAGAGTATACCCAAAATAAGAATTTTTCCTAAACACTAGATAGGGGTAACCGTGCAAGTGATACTAAATCCCAATAAGCTGCATATCGTTCTGATCGTTGTAGTAATGGGGACGTAGCATCTGGTTTTTCTGGCATGCTATTCTCTGCGTAAGACCAAAATTAACGGATGATGACTTGAGCCAAGAAAAGCACTCCGCCGGCAAGAATTAATTCCCACCCTATGACTACTTGCACAAGTCTTCCTAAAATTTCAAGCCCACTATCTATCAAGCCTAACAAGTGAAAAAACGCTCCCTACTCTTGATATGCCACTGTAATGACGACATTTCCCCTTTTATGGCCTTTTTGAACATAGTGATGCGCTTCAACCATTTGCGCTAATGGATAGGTTCTATCTATGACGGGCTTTAGCTTTCCTGCCTCAACAAGTTCTTTGAGGAAGACCAAATCGTCAATCTTCTCATCAGCGACCCCGCCGATCACTTTTTTGCCGCTGGTCATTGTAGTCCATAGCCCTCGCAGTATCGAAGATAGTGCCATGTGGACAGATCTAAGATAACAGCCATTGTCCTTTAGCGATTTTACGCAGCCTGAAAACGGGCTTTTGCCTACCGTATCGAAAATAATATCGTAGGCCTCCCCGTTTTTTGTGAAATCCTCTTTGGTGTAATCAATGACTTTATCGGCCCCCAGAAACTTCACTATCTCCAGATTCGCGGTGCTGCATACGCCGGTAACTTCTGCACCGAAATACTTAGCAAGCTGTACGGCATTGGTGCCTAGCGCACCAGAAGCACCGTAAATAAGGACTTTCTGACCAGGCTGGATATTGCCTTTTCTAAGGAAATGTAATGATGTATGCGCCCCAAAAAATACCGCAGCGGCTTCTTCATAGGATAAATTGACTGGTTTCGTTGCCAGAACAGCATGTTCAGGCATGCAGTTGTATTCTGCATAAGCGCCTAATCCAGCCTCAAAGGTGGAGCCAAAAACCTGATCTCCCACTTTAAACCGCTTCACATCCTTGCCAACTGCTTCGATTTTTCCGGCAATGTCGATCCCTAGTATGGATTGTTTGGGTCTTAAAAACCCCAACCATATACGCACTAGGAGCTTGAATTCAAATGGGACGATCAAGCCACGCATTCTCACATCCCCCGCTGTTACGGTGGTTGCAAATACTTTAACCAGTACTTCATTATCCTTGGGGGCGGGGTTTTCCAGCTCTTTGAGCTGAAGCACATTCGGCGGGCCGTATTTTGTGTATACGATTGCTTGCATGAGTTTCACCTTTATCACGCGCGCGCCATGCACCTAATGAATGGTGGGAGGCCTTGGCGTCTGATCATCTTCTGATGCTTCTCTTTCCTGTGCAGCCAGTCTTTCGGCATCCCGTTCAGGGTCGGGATACCAGTCGGGAATACTGTCATCACCCTCCCATTCATAACGCTTAATTGGCGCCCTATCCCAGTTACGGTAATAAAGCGCCATTGCAACGCCAAGGATAGCACCGGATAAGTGGAGTTCCCAAGACATTGTCATGTCTATAGGCAAAACTCCCCACACCATAGAGCCGTACAAAAACCAGACCAGCAGGGATACCGCGATCGAGCGCTTATCACGCCGAATTACGCCGCTGATAAAAATAAAGGCCAGCACGCCATAAACAAACCCGCTCGCACCAATATGTATGTTGGGTCTCCCAATGATCCAGCCTAGCAAACCTGACCCCAGCCATATGATAGGCAGGGTTCGAAGGGAAACATTGGGATACAGATAAAGGATTGTAGTAAGGCTCACGACGAGCGGAAGTGAGTTGGAAAACAAGTGTGCAACACCTGAATGCAACAAGGGGGCAGTCAGCAGGCCAATCAAACCAGCCGCATCTCGTGGCCTTAAGCCAAATCTATTGAGCTGTAGGTCAAAGTATTGGTCGACCATCAGAATAAGCCACAATAGCGCGAGAAAAGACAAAGCAATCTTGATTGCCAGCGAGAAATTCCGCTTATCCTTTTGGGGCTGAGTAAATCCCGATTCCGATTCGAATGTTGGCATATTTGTCCTGATTAACCCCTGAGGGTACGAAAAAGTAGCCTAGCATCTACCGAGCCTAGCATGTGAAAATTGTCCCCTATTCTGCAACATAAATTAGGAATATAAATCACAATGAGGCATGGTTGCACTACTTAAACTTTATGCTACGATGTGCTCGCTATTTCCTGGAGGCAATAAATTGGAAGAGTCTAGAAATGAAAATGGTGAAAATTTACACGAACCGACCTCAGCTGAACTAAATGCTGAATTGCATAAAGCCATATACAGAAATGAAAGTCACTTGAATCGTCTTTTAGACGCTGGGATGGCGACACTGATTCTCTACGGCGGTATAGCACTGCTTATCGTTACATTCGTTTAACAGCCATTGTTGAGCAACCGCATAGAAAAGAGCCAGAGTAATCTGGCTCTTTTTTAATCTGGGGTGGCTGATGGGGCTCGAACCCACGACAACCGGAATCACAATCCGGGACTCTACCAACTGAGCTACAGCCACCATTGGAACTTGACTAGTCTGGCACTGGTGTGCCCGACAGGAATCGAACCTGTAACCCCCAGCTTAGAAGGCTGGTGCTCTATCCAGTTGAGCTACGGGCACAATTCTATAGGCATTTACTTCATTAAAACCTGGTCGGGGTGGAGAGATTCGAACTCCCGACATCCTGCTCCCAAAGCAGGCGCGCTACCAGGCTACGCTACACCCCGAAGGCTGCGAATTATACAGGTGCAGGTTTATAAATCAATTCAGTTTTGATGTTTTTTCAGTCTTGGTGAGGCTAGCATCAGGTAATAGCCCATTGACCACAAAGTAAGCAGTGCAGCAAGGTATAGCAAAAGCTCTCCTAACCCTTGTACATTAAGGCCCATCCACTCATCATGGTATAAGAGCATGACGATGGCCAGCATCTGAAATGCGGTCTTTAATTTACCCATAAATGAAACTGCCACGCTTTTGGCCTCACCCACTTTGGCCATCCATTCTCTTAATGCAGAGATAGTGATTTCCCGACCGATGATGATAAATGCAATGATTGCGTCGGCACGCCCCAGTTTCACTAGCAGGATCAAGGCCGCAGCTACCATCAGTTTATCTGCGACCGGATCGAGGAAGGCACCAAAATCAGAAGATTGTTTCAACTTCCTCGCTAGGTATCCATCCAGCCAGTCAGTAACCGAAGCCAGCAGGAAAACCCCTGTCGCAATCAGATTTTTGAGGTGTGGCGCAAGGGTGTTATCCGATAGATAGAAAACGGAGACGAAAACTGGAATCAGCAGGATTCTTAACCAGGTAAGCAGATTGGGGACATTTAATGGCATGGGGCTAGTGTAGCTGCTGACAATTCTTTTCAGCAACAAAATATTGATATTTATTAATGAAACACTAAGAGTTATTCAAGAAAATTGAAATTTATTAATGAAGTTGACGATATATTTTTTCGGCAAGCGATTTACTGATTCCTTCGACCTGACATAATTGTTCAACGCTTGCCTGTGACACCTCCCTCAAGCCACCAAAATAGGTCAATAGACTGCGCCGCCGCTTATCGCCTATTCCGCTGATCTCTTCTAGGCTCGAAGTCGTGCGCGCTTTACCGCGTTTGGCACGGTGTCCGGTAATGGCAAAGCGGTGGGCTTCATCACGAATCTGCTGGATCAAGTGAAGTGCGGGGTCGTCGCTGGGTAATTGTTTGCTTGCACCATCCGGAAAAATCAATTGCTCAAGGCCTGCCTTGCGCTCTACTCCCTTGGCGACGCCTATGAGCGCTAACTCATTCAAGCCCAACTCTTGCATCACCTCCATCGCTATGTGCAATTGTCCGAGGCCGCCGTCAATCAGAATCAGGTCAGGGCGTACACCCTCCCCTTCACGTCCACTTTCAGCAAGTTTTTGATAACGACGGGTTAATGCCTGTCGCATCGCAGCATAGTCGTCGCCGGGTGTGATGCCTGTGATGTTGTAGCGACGATATTGTGCTGAGCGCATGTCAAAATTCTCATACACGACACATGATGCCTGCGTAGCTTCGCCCATCGTATGACTGATGTCGAAGCACTCAATGCGCTGCAGGTCAGGCATGTCCAGATACTCGCGTAATTTTTCCATGCGCAGCTTTTGGCCACCCTGCTGCATGGCGCGTTGCTGCAACGCGAGCAGCGCATTACGTTGCCCCATCTCCAGCCATTGTTTGCGCTCACCGATGGTGGCGGAGCTTATCTTGACCAAATGCCCTGCCTGCTCACTGAGCAATTGCTCAAGGGCTTCATCATGACATTCTGCTGACAGTGCCAATAATGGCGGGACAGAGCGATTAAGGTAATGCTGTGCGATGAAGGCCTGCACGATTTCCTCGGCTGACAGACCCTCGGCATGATCGGGGAAAAAACTCTTATCGCCCAAGTGTCGCCCTCCCCGCACCATTGCGAGATTCAGGCAGGTCAAACCGTTGAGCTGTGACATTGCAATGATGTCTGCATCGGTGGCACTGCCAGTCGATTCGATAAATTGCTTCTGCTGAACTGTGTGTAAAGCACGTAACTGGTCACGCAAGGCGGCAGCCTGCTCATATTTCTGAGCTTCTGCGGCTTGCTCCATGCCCCGCGTCATGGCTTGTTCTACTTCCTGACCGCGACCATTAAGCAATAACACCGCATTGCTGATGTCGGCCTGATAATCAGCTTCAGAGATTAATTTCACGCATGGGGCGGTACATTGGTTGATCTGGTGCAATAAACAAGGGCGATTACGGTTATTAAAAACACTGTTTTCACAGGTCCTGATGCGGAATATCTTTTGGATGAGCTGAATGCTTTCCTTGGCAGCAGAGGCGTTCGGGAATGGACCAAAGTGTTGATGCTTGCGATTCGGCGTACCGCGATAATAAGTGAGTCGCGGGAATTTGTCCGCAGTTAATACAATATATGGATATGTTTTATCATCTCTAAACAATATATTATAGCGAGGTCTTAAAGATTTTATTAAGTTATTTTCAAGCAGTAAAGCCTCAGTTTCCGAGCGGGTAACTGTGGTTTCTATCCGTGCGATATGGGACACCATGAGCCGGATGCGCGGCGATGTACTGGTCTTTTGAAAATAGGATGCAACCCGTTTTTTCAGTTGCTTTGCCTTGCCCACATACAGCACTTCGCCCTTTGCATTGTAGTAGCGATAGACTCCCGGCAGCAGCGGCAGGCTGGCGATGATCTTTTTAGCATCAAAAGGTGGCGGTGATTTGCTCACATTAAGTCCTTGAGCCCAGAAGAAAATTTGGTTGCACCCCCATTAGCCGGGTGGCGTACTGCACCAGTTATTTGAATACCCATTTCTTGCAGAAGCATTTCAGACTTTTTACCGACTGCCACTACCTTGGCATGGGGAAAAGCCTCGACCATCATTCGGAGTGCAGGTTCGCCCAGACTGATTTCCTCAGGTGTGGGTGTTCTGTTCGACCATAAGTTGTCTAGCCGATGAGGGTGCAACTGTACCGCATTCCAAAGGATGGTGCGTTCAGCGATGCCGAGCTTGAATAATGTCTTCCAGACAATGGTGGCGGAAGGCTCAGAAAATGGCAATTTCCTCGTTGATAATCGCCCTGACGAGGCCGGAATAAGCGGAATAGCCCCCTCGCCTAACAAACGTTCGCTGGTAAAGGCAACCCCACTGTATCGGCAGCCTTGGTACCCCGGTGCCTCTCCGGCAAGAATGAATTCGGGATCGCAGTCCAAGTGCAGTGCGAGTCGTGCCAGCTTTTCGGCTGGCCCATTGCCATCTGCATCATGCGGGCAACAATCCTTCCAGGGATTGAATAGCCCGGCTCTGCCGGAAGGCAGTGTTTCAATAAGACGCTTGGCAAGGGATGTTTTAGACATTACGTATTCTCTTCAAATTCAAGCATATAGCTACTCTCGCCATTTTGTCCCAGTACGTTATCCAAATAAGGGACGATATCTTGCAATATGCCATGTAATAACCACGGCGGATTGAGGATAAACATACCACTACCGTGCATGCCAAAACCATCATCGCCGGGTGTTTGCACGCTGAGTGATACATTCAGCCAGCTTTTTACAGGCAGTTGTTTAAGTTGATCGGGTAATTGTATGGCTTCAGTACGCTGCAACTGCGGGTACCATACCGCGTATACACCATTGGCAAAGCGTTTTAACCCGTCTCGTAATGCAGTCACTACATGTTGATAATCCTGTTTATCCTCATAGGGGGGATCAATCAGAACCAACGCCCTCCTCGGTGGGGGTGGCAGCAAAGCTTTCAGCGAAGCGAAACCATCTGAAGTCTGAATCAATGCCTGTACACTCTGGTTAGCGCAGTTTTCATGCAATATCTCGTTGTCTGTCGGGTGCAACTCGAACAATCGCATTTTGTCTTGTGCGCGCAAAATATCCATCGCGACCAGCGGTGATCCCGGATAAAGCTTTAATTCTCCATCTGGATTGATGCGCTTTACCAGTGCGACATATTCAGCCAGTGGAGCTGGGAAATCATCTCGATTCCAGAGTCTCGCGATACCACTTTCGTACTCGGTATTTTGAGTTGCGTAGCCACTATCCAGTGTATAGCACCCCGCCCCGGCATGCGTGTCGATATACCAGAACGACTTGTCTTTTTGGGTTAGATGCTTCAGTAATTGCATTTCGACAAAATGCTTCAACACATCGGCGTGATTGCCTGCATGAAAGGCGTGGCGGTAGCTCAGCATAGTTGATTAGTGTTTGCTCAAGCCGCGATACCAGTCTGCGGTTTTGCGCAAACCTTCATCTAGGGAAAAGGGCGGCTTCCAGCCCAGTTCGGCACATATCTTGGCATTATCAACGCGTAATGAGCCAAACAGCCTGTCTATCTGGGCAGAACGACCCAATATTTTCGCGGTAATCCTCAGCAACATCGGCGGAAAATAGAATGAGCGACTATTTCGCCCCAATGATGCCGCAATCTTCTCAACCAACGTCCCGGTGGAGACTTCAGCATCGTCACTGACCAAAAAGGTCTGGCTCACCGCCGATGGTTGCTTTGTACAGTTGATCAAGATATCAGCAAGGTTCCCGACAAACACAAGGCTGCGTGCATTATTCGCACCCGCTAGAGGCAAAGGTATCCCCTTGTCTATTGCCGAAAATAGGCTGATGAAATTACCTTTGACGCCGGGGCCATATACCAGCGGAGGCCGCACCACAACCACTTCCAGCCCTGAATCCTGCGCTATACGCTGCAAGGATTGCTCAGCTTGCCATTTGGAGATGCCATAAGGGTCTTGAGGAGCCGGTGTATCAGTTTCGGAGTAGCTTTGCCCGTCTACGGTCTCTTCACCGTTGACCTTGATGGTACTGACATAAACAAGTCGCTTTACACCTGCTTTAACCGCTTGCTCAGCCAAGTTGACAGTACCATGAAGGTTGACCTTCAAAAACTCTGCCAACGGGTCTGATGCGGCTTCTTTCATCACATGCACCCGTGCGGCAAGATGGATGACGACATCCACATCATGCAGTGCCTCGCTCCAGTCAGTGGTTTCGTCGATACCACCTACCGTCACAGCGTCAACGCCATCGGGTGTGACAACACTTGCACGTACCGCGCCTCTGACCTGAAAGCCTTGCCGCACCATTGCTTCGCTAAGATATTTACCAACGAATCCGTTAGCACCTGTTATCAGCACTCTGCCGCTTGACGCCGCATTGTTTACGGTTTGCATATCAATGTCGCTCACTCCAGCACCTCTTCGTAGAGTGCAATCTGCTGTTCCGTTACCTGCACACTTGAAAATAAGTCTATTGCACGCACTTTGGCAGTTTCACCCATCGTCATACGCAGCTCCGCATCATCAATCAGCATCATCAATTTATCAGTCAATTCGGTCACATCACCTGGCGGAAACAGCAATCCGGAAAAATCATCCTCAACCGCATCAGTAATACCGTAGATACGTGTAGCAACTGTCGGTACCCCGCAGGCTGCTGCCTCAATCACGACCTGACCAAAACCTTCCCGGTAACTCGGCAGGCAAAAAATGTCTGCCGCAGCCATATACCGCTCAGGGTGTGGTGTAAAACTCACCCTATACAAACGATCACGATACTTGCCACAAAGATTTTGAATCTGAGCGAAAGGGACATCTTCTTCAGCACCCACCAGCACTAGAGCCGTTTCACTTCGACGCGATGCGATATCCGCAAAAGCTGCCGCAAGATCCAGCATACCTTTATCCCGGTTCAACCTGCCGAGGAACAAAATTACTTTTTGATTCTGAGCGATGCCCAGCTCCTCGCGAACGACTGCTCTGGATTGTTCATCAGGATGGAAGCGCTGACGATCTACGCCGCAAATCGATCCATGCCCAATGACCTGACCTTTCTCCAGTGGCAAAACACCTTCTGCAAACAGAAAATCCCGCTGAGATGGGCTGTCCACCAGAATATGTGTGGCAAACGATACGATCAGTTTGTCGAACTGCTTGAGTGCAGTACGCTTCCAGCCTTGCTTGTTTGCCCAAACTTGTCCGGTGAAAGTATGTATGCGCACCGGAACCCCTGACAGTTTCGCAGCCAGCATCGTAAGCAGTCCGGTTTTTGGCATGATGGAATGCACCAGATCAAAATGCTGACGACGAAATAGACCGATCAATTTGAAGAGAACCAGTAGATCGTTCCAAGGTGATATTTTGCGCTGGATATCCAATGGGATGAACCTTGCATTTAGGCCTATCAGCAGCTTGGCATCTTTGGGATTAGAAATGACGGTAACAGGCCATTTCTCAGCAGAGGCATTGATATGATCCTTGAGAAAGGCATACACGACATCAGGAATCGTCGCGACAAAACAGATATGCTTTGAAGTCATCGTTGATAGGCTCCGAACAGTTCACGCAAGCCTTCTTCCACACTCTTTACGTGCTGATAGCCAAGTTTTTGTTGGATGTGTGTAATTGGATAGTGCGAGCGATTCGTCAACGCTTCAACTCTTGATGTTGTGAGCGGAAAACCCGGCAATTTGCCTAATATGGCAGCCAAGAATCGCACGATTGGCTGCGGAATAGTCAGTCTTGTGGCAGGCTTTCCCAGTAGTTCAGCAATCACACTCACAAATTTTTCGAGCGTACGATGATCGGAAAGATTGAAAACCTTGCCTCGCGCCTCTGCCATCGTTCCGCATTTGATCAAACCCTCGACGACATTATCCACATGGATGTAATTAGCAGATGCGCCGGGTTTGCCGATAAAAAAGAATAATCCCTTATCGATCATGGAAATCATGCTGAACAGAGATTGATTGTTCATGTCAGCGCCAAACACATTTGAGGGCCTCAATATCGAGTAACTAAGCCCTCCCTGTCCGGCAGCTTCGATGACCAGCTGATCTGATTCGGCCTTGGTGATCTCATATTCGCCAACCGGATTAAGCGGTGAGTGTTCATCCACCGCATCTTCATGCACCGGGCCATACACGCCTACGCTGCTTAGCTGAACCCAGTGTTTTACTTTGCCTTTAGCGGCTTTGAGCAGTTTTCGAGTGCCTTCAACATGTAATGCCCGCATGCTATTCAAGTCTGATAATTGGCCTGCGCAATGATAAAGGACTTCCACATCTTGAAGCATTTCAGATAGATGTTCGCTATCAATTTTCACTAAATCGCATTGGTGAATTTCTATGTCATTAACTGGGTTATCTCGGGATATACTGAAGCAACTTGAATCACGCGTCAGCAGACGAACAGTGTCGCCCCTCTCTAGCAGACGTTCGACTAGTTTTTTTCCGATGAATCCGGTCCCGCCGGTCACAGCAACAATCACAACTATTCTCCGCTATCGTCAGGCTTCGCTCTGCGTTCCTTGAGTGTCCGCTTGTATTTGAACTGTTTCGCATAAGCTATCAATGGTCGAGGAGTGATAAATAATAGCATGATTTTAAAAGATAATATCCACATTTCGCACTTCATCGCCAAGCGTAAAATATCAGCTATCCCTGCCCGCTGATCGAGGTCGCGCTTGTGTGCGCAGGTATTGAATGCAATTTTGGCAAATAGCCGTGCAACACCGGCATACACATCACTACCCTTCGCCTCGTGTTTGAGCAAATCGGCTAAAAACGCTAAAGAGGGTAGTACTTCTGTATCAGGAAGGTCTGCCACCCGATTGGTCGCATCCCGGTCATAAACTGCAGTTACACGCGAAGAATGCGCCATGCCATGTTGCAGTGCCATTCTGACCCATGCGATCACATCCTCGCCTCTGCTGACGTCCTCGGGAAAGCCGCCTGATTCAATCATGCTTGCCCGATGGGCGCATGCTGTCGAGGAGGTTATCATCGAAAGATGGTTGGCATAGTTCAGGCAAAAATCTTCGATTAGCCCGTCTGTATCGGCAGGTAAAGGTGATGCGGGGAAATAATTTACTCCATCCATATGCACCGAATTCATCGTGCTGAAAAGCTGACAACTTGGGTACGCGCCAATCAGCTTAGTCATCTCTTCTATGTGAAAAGACTCCCACCTGTCATCTGCGTCGAGAAAGGCGACATAAGCCCCGCTGGCAAGCTGAACTCCGGCATTTCTTGCAATGCTGACGCCTTTGTTTTCTTGTCTGATCAGAACCACACCGGGATTGTCCAACCCGGCAACAATGTCCGCTCCACCATCTGTCGAACCATCATCCACAACGATGACTTCAAGCGGTAGCACAGACTGCGCAAGCACGCTCTCCAGCGTCTTTTTGATATGTGGCGCTTTGTTATACAGCGGAATAATGACGGAAATGCCTAGAGTCACGCTAGAATTTTCTGAACAGTTTAATCATTCTCAGCACAAACAAAACAGCCTGCACCAGCTTATTTTCTCCGGTCGACACCTGAATACGGAAATCCTCTGTCAAAACACCCAGCACATCAGAGCTGCTTGTGCCCTGAACCCCATATTCGCCTGCTACAAAATCTGCTGAAACGATCTTCGCACCCGCATCCCCTACCTTTTTGAAGAACAATTGGTCCGCGACCAAGGGATAGGATCGGCTATACATACCAAACTTGTCATGCAGGGATTTTTTGATCAATGTGCCGACCGCATGACTGTTCACATAGGCAAAGCCGCCATATAGCCAGGGCTTGTTTTGCCTCACCCGGCACAAGCGACCTTCTGCCATAACTTTCGCGCTGATCAGGTCGGGGTGCTGGCCGTGGGCAATCTCACGAAACAAAGCGATTGCATCCGGGGCAAGTACATCGTCCGCCCCCACCACAAGGTAATACTCCCCTGTTGACGCCTTGATGGCACGATTCAACGCATCATAGATGCCAAAATCCGCTTGCGAAGAAATACTGACCTTGATATCCGAAACGGAATTCAGCAATGTCAGCGTGTCATCATCAGACGCACCATCTGCGACCACCCATTCAAAATCCTGATCCGTCTGCTTACGCAAACTTTCGATCAGGCCGGGCAAGCAAGCCGCCGCATTGTAAGTCGCCGTGACTATGCTGATGGTTACCGGATTATTGTTCTCACTCGTCGTCAATAGATTAACCTGCCTCGGCTATGCCGAAATGAAAGCTTTCATTTGATGAGTCCTCGATATATCGCCAGCGTTTCACTGGCACAGCGATCCCAAGAATACTCTTTGCATTGACTATATCCCTTTTGAACCAGCTCATTGCGAGTTTCGTTCGATTGCAGCACTTTCTCAAGCGCAGTGCGCAACGACTCTATGTCTAAAGCATCAAAATATTCTCCCGCATCACCCACCACCTCGGGAATCGAGCTGGTATTGCTACAGACCACCGGACATCCCAGTGCCATCGCCTCCAGCGGTGGGATGCCGAACCCTTCGTACAATGACGGATACACAAACACCGCCGCATGTTTGTAATAGGCTGCCAGTGCCTCATCGCCCCCGCCCGTCTGTGTTATCTGCTCAGGTTTGATGCCAAGCTCCTGCATCAGTTCAAGCTCATCAGCACGGAAGGCACCGCCGCCAAAACAAATTACTCTAAAGTTCTTACGTAACCTGCTTGAGCTGGCATAGGCGCGCAGCAATGATTGGCAATTTTTATACGAACTGCGATCTCCGACATAAAGGAGATAAGGCTGCTGTTCAGCCAACCCTGCAATATCTGAATCAACCCCGCCATTCAGCACCTCATAACCCAGATAAACCACTGAAGTCTTTTCCGGTGCAACGCCAAACAGCTCTATCAAGTCGCGCCGGGTATTCTCGGATATACAGATCACATGGCTCGCTCTGGCAACCGCCGCCTTCTTTCTGGAAATGGTGTTGTCGTTTGCTGAGAAATAATCCTTGAGACGCTCATGCGTCATGTCATACACCGTCAGCACTGTCGGTGTCGATGCGGGGCCGATCGACCTGTGCGAATAATAAGTCTCATGCAGGATATCCGGCGCCACACCGGGCAATACCATGCGATCAATGGCACTACCGATATTCTCAAGAATGCGCGCGCCTCTGGGCGGCCGCCAGGGAAGCACTGCCCCTTTGATCAAATCCTGCGGCAAGTCGGCCAGATATTTATTGATGGCAAGCGATGCCAACACCACGACCTGCTCTTCACATGCCACTCGTTGGATCAGATTGGCAAAGTAGCGGGATATACCGCCGTACTCCTGCATCTGAAATATCTGCGAGTTATAAGCGATCTTCATATTTTGACGTCACTTTATCGCTAGGCGCTACCTTATTCCCAAGCGGAATGACAGCCTGAATCAACTTGCTAAACAGGTTGCCTATCATCGCAAACGAAATGCACTTATTCCAACGCAGTGCAGAAACAATCGTATAGATTGCTGCCTTGACCTTGGTAAAACCACTATTGTTCTGATCTGTTGCACCCTGCGTCACCACCGCAAACGCATATTTGATCAACCACCTATCCGGCACTTTGCCAAAGTGTCGAATGAATACATTATTGATCTCAGTGCATACTTTCACCTTGGCACTCATGGTTTTATTCTCGGCATAGAGTCTGGAGGTGGCCAGTTTTTCATCCAGAAAAGCAAACTTCACACCGCCTTTGCCCAGCCTCAGCCAATATTCATAGTCCATGCAGTAATTCAAGCTGTCATCGAACAAGCCGAACTCATCCACCACCCGTCTACGAAAGAACAAGGCTGGCTGACAAATGAAGCAGGTATCCTTCAAGCGCTCAAAATCCCAAGGCTCGGTGGGATATTCGTCAAAAGGATGATCATCGACATCAGTGTAATCAGCCAGGCCATACATCACGTCAACGTCGGGGTTCGCTGCGAAGAATTCAACGACTCGTGCAATCGCCCCCGGGTAATAAGTATCATCCGAGTTCAGCCAGCCGATGATATCGCCATCCGTCTCCTGTATGCCCTGATTCAGAGCATCGGTTTGTCCTTTGTCCTTTTTTGAGACCCACCTTACCGGCGGGCTAAATTCCTTTAGTACATCGACTGTTTCATCAGTGCTGCCACCGTCGAATACCACATGCTCAATTTCTGCACCTGACTGATTTGCCACGCTTAGCAAGGTACGCTCGATGAATTGGCCCTGGTTGTACGAAGGCGTAACTATGCTAACTTTCATGAGAAGACTTTCCTGACAATCTGTTCGAGGCATTCGATATTGACGATATACATTCTGTAGTGAGCTAACCCGATTATCACAGACAAATAAATTAAGCACCATAATACAACCTCTCCACCTCATCCGGGGTACGGTAACCGAGTTACTGATGGATGCGGTTACGATTATAAAAGCATTTGATGTAATCAAAGATCGCCAGTAATTTTATTTTTTATGTGAGCCTATCCGAGCCTATCCGAGCCTATGTGAGCTGATCCGATCTCAACCGCTGTCGAGCTGCTTGGATTCGGCCCAACCAAAAGCCGGATTGTCATGCTTGAGATGACCCACTACCAAAGGCGCTTCATGCTTGCCGGATAATGTCGCAGCCAAAATCTGTATGGAATTATTGGCTACAACATCACGCGACTGTGTCGCATGAGTTTCCGCCGAAACTCCATTTATATTTTGATTTGATGTGGTCGTTTTCATGCCGCCATTGTGGCTAGAGCGGCAAGAGTAATTAATACGGAACGCGTTCCGGGGTAAAACTGAGGGCGATACTGAAATGTTTCAGTACTACGAGGGAGAAAGGTTTACCAGGGGTGTTTTATAACCGAGCTAGACGCCATACCTATCTGGTAGGAATGAGCCCTGAGGCATTTGAAGTGGTCTGGCAAACAAGGCTAGGTGTCCACTAAAGTGGGGGGAGTCCAGACGCACAAGGACAGGTGTCCACTTAAAGTAGGGGAGACATCATTGAAAATACTCCCTGATCCGTACCAGATTCCCAACCAGTTTGTTGTTGATGCGACGAAAACGCTTCAATTTATCTTCATCAAATTCAGCACTGTTCCTCAAGTTTAGAAATGTTTCTTTAGCATGAGTAAACACCTCTAGATCGATGGCATTCAATTCAGCGATCTTGTCCAAATGACGTTGTTCAAATTCAAGTCTATGAGCTGATTTTTTGGTGTTTCTGGTAAAGTAAACTGGCATTTTCCAGTTCAGTGCCGAACTAAAAATAATCAGGCTCTCATCAAAATATTCCTGAAGTCCGAAGTGTGCGACCTTTTTATACAGATTGTCCAGTGCCAAATCTCTGGCATCAGCAGGAGACATACTATTGATCAGTTTAGGTGATGAACAATTGCCGGTGTTGATCAGCATTTTAGTCTGTACGTTGGTTAACTCATGCCCGCCACTGTCCAGAAACTCATCCAGAGAAAAATTTTCCGGTGGAAATTGTTTCAGCAAGTGCGGTGACTTGCCTGCATAGACATGCTGACAAAAAGACTTGACCCGGCTGACCGGATCTCTGAGAAATGTGATGATGGTGGCACTATCCGCTTCATTTAGGCCGGTGGTTATCGGCGCATGTCCGGTAAACAGCGCAATATGACTTCTCTCCTCTTCTGTCAGTGCGGCAAATCTATTCTGGTTTTCTGCAATATTGGCAGTCAATCCGAACCGTCTATTGGCAGGATACTGGCGATGAAGAATGTTGGTGAAAGTGGTTCCGGCAGTTTTGGGGATATGTAAAAACCTCAATCTATTCATTGATCGACCCCGGCTGCATTCAAGACGATATCCAGATACTGCTTTGCAAAAGCTGTTCTGCGTTGATCGGTCTCAGCTTGCGCTTTTACAATGTCATCCACCTCACTAGAATAAGGTGCGCACCATACCTCCCGAAGTTTTTCTGCAAGCGCACGGGCATCATCAGGCGGGAAAAAGCTCGCATGAGACGGGTTTTGCTCACGATGAACCGGGATATCAGACAGGATGATGCGTTTATCCAGTGATTTTGCTTCTTCCACAGTGGTGCTCCATCCCTCGAAAAATGAAGGATTGATTATAGCCAAAGCACCCCGCATTAAACCGGCCAGATCAGACAGCGGAACAAGGCCGAGATGACAGAAGTCATCCTTGACACCTAGTTGCTCAGCGCGTGAAATCAGGGATTTGAAATAATCCGGATGCCGGTAATCGACATCGTTGCCCGTGGTCAGCACCCGTACGTTATCGCCCTCTTCGTGGAGTAAACCCAATGCCTCTATCACCACGCGGTGATTCTTATGCTTCCAAAACTGATTGGGCAGCAAGAAATATTTCCCGCTGAATTCGTATTTTGCTTCCAGCGCTTTGATGTCGGGTATCAGATGTTCCGCCTTGATTGGTGACACCACGAACTGCAAGACTTGTGATTTTGATTCATGCTTAGGCGCAAAGCGGCTCAGGTCTGCTTGTGCGTCATGACTGCTCAAAATGATGGTCGCACAGTTTTCACACATGTCGCGATAGATATTGTCTCGTACCGATATTTCATCCGCACTGAAGAAATCGGGTAGACGGACATGCTGAAAGTCCGGTATCCATTCGATAGCAGGGATAGACGATCCCTTGCCGATCCAGCCGGAATGAGAAAGCACGTCTATGTTGTGCTTTTTAAGCAGGCGTTCCAGAAAATAGTCATAAGAAAACCGTTTACGCCAATGGAATCTGATCCGCCAAGGGAGCGAACCGATGTCGATGAATCGGCTACGGACGACCTGCACGTCGGGAAATCCTTCAAAACTATCCTCCGGTGTTCGAGTACCGGTGAAAATTACTACCTCGATATCACGTTCGGGCAAGGCATAAAGCGCGGTGAGCAGATTCCGAAAATAATTGATGCCACCCAGCCAACCATCTTCAAAAGAAAGGACGAAACCTACGCGAGTCACAGTGCCCCGCCCTTGATCCATGTTACGTATTCAGCTATAGACTGCTTTCTATCCTTTGCCGGCTGCCAGCCCCAACTACTGGCCTGAGCGATGTCGGCCTGATAGCCAAGCGGATCACCGCTACGCACTATCCCGGAAAATTTCGGGGCATCACTGCGCTCGAAACACGCAAATAGATCTGTCAGCACCTCCTTCACTGTTACCCCGACGCCTGAGCCACCGTTCACGACCGGGCACTTTGCTGAGGCATGTTCTGCAGCGGCAATCAGCAGGCTGGCAGCATCTTCGACATGCAGCCAGTCGCGTATCTCTTCGCCGGAACCGAAGAATTCATTTTCGTCATTGTTGATTTTCTGCGATGCATCCCACAACAACTGCTTGCGCAACCCGACACCATAAACAGAAAAAAGACGCGTCATAGCGACTGTAATACCGAAATTCTTCGCGTAACTTTTGCACAGGTCTTCCGACATACGTTTGTGTACACCATAGGGTGAAGCCGGAGACAGCGGATCAGACTCCGCAATCGGCAACTTGTCTGCGACCCCGTAGACACCCGCACTGGAGGGGTAAGATATCTTGGCCTTGGGGGCATGTAAGCGTGCATATTCGAGCACTGCTAGGGTGGTTGCAACCGTGCGCTGAAAATCCTGATAAGGATGGGTCATCGAAAACCCGACCGAGCCACTACCAGCACAATGCACGATCACATCGGGCTCGACGGCATAGGTGATCAGATTTTCCAGCGTGATCTCGGCAGTGTGCCACTCGTCAACGCCCCACGCTTCCCACTCTTCCTTAGTCCATGCACCATGACCCAAGCCGATCACTCGCCAACCATCCGCTGCCATTTGACGTGCGACATGGCGGCCGATAAAGCCGTATGCGCCGGTGACCAGTGAAATTTTAGACATGTCGATACTTCAGAAAAAAAGGGAAATCGGGAAGTTCATTCACTGATGTCTACCCACGGCAACGATTCCAATATCTTCAACTCATGTTCCGGTGCTGAAAATGCCAGACTCCCATCTTCGTTTCGGGCTTCACGGAATTGATTCTTCACATAGCATTCTTCAGGCGTCATTTCCTTAATCGCCTCGACCATCAAGTCTTTTCTGACGAAAAAAGCATTGTTGCCAGCGGTGTTGCACCCGACCAGCACATATCCTTTTCGTTTCCCCAGCAGCCAAAAAGCACGCAGAGAAGCACCATAGTAAATACCTGAATAGTGCGCTTGAGAGCGAACAAAGTTAGCGTCATATGGAATGGTGACAGCTTTATCAGGGCCGAATCTGGCGTTGTATTCGACCACGACTATCGCCGGATTGACTGAATCTATCGCATCCCAAACCCAATAATCATTGCCATCTATATCAACGGACAACAGGCCGATCTCGCCCTGAATGCCGTTTTTTTCGAATAAGGAATTAATGTTATCTTTGGTGATGAAGCTGCATTCGGCCTTCAGATTATGTTGCCAGTAGATTCTATCTTGCTTGATGTAATCGACATGTTCCGGGCTACCGTCAATGACCAGACCAGACCAATTATTGTTGACCAGCAAATAACGTGTATTCGACTCAGTATAGTTTTCAACACCGAACTCGATAAAGGTTTTTCGGCATATCCTGATATTGCGTAGCAGGTTTTGGATGATCCCGTCCTCACCCCACTGCGAATAGACCTTGAATTCATTTTGCTGCAAGCCTTTGCTTCCCGCCTCTACCAGTTGGCGAGATTCGATTCTACCCAATGCCTCCTGAATCTTTTGGACACGCAAGTCCATCATATCCAATTGAAGCTTTTGGGTGCGCAAGTCGGTGACATTAGTCAAACCCAGTCTTGACTTAATCTTATACAGCAAGCTCACAAATTTCCCCGATCAACATTATTCTTTTGAATTCCCTACTACTCTGGCTGGATTCCCAACTACTATAGTATAAGGCTCTACATCTTTGGTGACGACTGAGCAGGCACCGACTACGGCACCTTTACCAATCTTCACACCTTTAAGGATTGTTGCATTGAATCCAATCCACACATCGTCTTCGATTACTATTGGTTGGGTTGGTACATCATGCAAATCTTCAGGATGCCCTGTTGCAAAAATATCCACGAAATGTTGATGGCGCATTTCTGCAGACAGTGAGTGCGAATTGTTGTCGTGTATATTTACACCATGAGATATCAACACCCTGTCGCCAATCTCTATCTTGGACATTGACCATATTTTGGAATTTTCGCCAATAAAACAATTTTGCCCTATAGATATTGCGCCGCCATGCTTGAATATCAGCAACTCTCCCGACACGAATGTCTTGACACCGATAGTGATCGAATTCTTATCATTTTGATAATTATGGATTTTGGAGGCTGAATAAAGCTCGCTGCCTTCTCCCAAAATACAATTTGACTCTTTGATCAGTAATTCACCATCCGCATAAATCCTGACAAGGATGCGTAACACACGCTGAATTACTTTGATAAAGAAATTTCTATTGTTCATGAATAGTCATTTGTCATTATGGGATTGATTAAATACATATACTTCACAGTTCAAAGCCATCCTTTGGCTCGATTATAAATCCCTGAAATTTTCTGGATTAGCGGATGCGGCACTGGTGGCTGAATATAGCGATTGAAGATTTTGTTATCAGCCTGCTTATCCGGGCAAATTTCCTTTGGATGTGACAGTGGAAATTCAAGCTCTCCTCTGGGCATATTCTGCAAGGGTGAACTCTCATCCATACAGTTCGCAGCGTCTGAGCCAAATCCGACATTGGAGATCAAATTTACATTGGGTATCGTGCAAAGCTGACCTCTACTAAATGTAGAGAGATTTAGCTGATAATCCCAAGCATTTCTTCTTTCTTTATTATTGATGCTCTCGAAAAGCCTGAACCAATACTGTATCTCATCCGGATTTGAAAACAGCTTTTGCAGCATGTCTTTGCCTTTTTCAGGGCTCCACCATGACATGTCCAAATCAATCTGCTGCCACACCCTTCGCCAGGAAGCCCAGCCCCAAATATGTGAATAGACTGAGCAACGATAACTATCCTTTTCTTTATCGATCTGGTTCGATAAAAAATTGTAGCCTCCGATAACACCTACCCTCTCATCATCCCGATACCGCTCCAGCAATTCTTCGCAGTATGGAAAAAATGACAGCGAAGGAATGCAGTCATCCTCCAGAATGATAGCTTCTTCGACTGTTTCGAACACCCAACTTAGCCCTGTCGAATTCCGCTTGAAGCTGCCCATATTGGTCTCAGCGAAATTGCGTGATACTTCACACTCCCAGTCTATTTCGTCAAAGATGGCGCGCACTTCTGCACACAGACGCGCATCATCAGGCTTGCTTTCACGAGGGCCATCTGCCACCAATAGTAGTCGCTTTGGTTTGATCTGGCGGATGATATCGAACACTTGCCGCGTTAAATGCGGTCGGTTGAAGTTGAGCATCGCAACGGGAACATTAAAGCCGGTTTTCAAAACAATCTATTTTCCATCTGTAAAGGCGCGGTCGTTGATATCGTCACATTGAAGCTGTTCAGCCTCATTTTTCTTTTCGCCACAAGGATGTCGCCGGTATCTTGCTCATGTCACATCTATCCTTATATTTTGTAGCGATGTCATGTACTTCTTGCATCAGTCCTTTGCTCAGTGTGATGGGGTCTAAGCCCATTTTGAGAAATGATTTGTTTTCTACATGCAGGTCGTTTTCTGCGGCTTCAAATCTGGGGTTAGGCATTTTCTTGACTTCGGCACCAGTCATTTCGGAGATCATATTTGCAAGATCACGAATTCGGTGTGTTTCGGTCATTTGATTGAGTATTTTCACTCGCTCGCCTTTTTCAGGCGGATGACCGATGGCAAGCTCAACACAGCGAACGGTGTCTTGAATATGGATGAAGGCTCTGGTTTGCCCGCCTGAGCCGTGTACGGTCAGGGGATGGCCGATGGCGGCCTGCATCAGGAAGCGGTTCAGCACAGTGCCGTAGTCTCCATCATAATCGAAGCGGTTGATTAGACGTTCGTCCAGATTGGTTTCGACTGTATTGGTGCCCCATACGATGCCCTGATGGAGGTCTGTCACCCGGATGGCGTCGTTCTTGTTGTAGTAAGCAAAGAAAAGCTGATCCTGCGTTTTGGTCATGTGGTAGATGCTGCCCGGGTTCACTGGATACAGGATGTCCTGCTCGGCAACATCGCCATTTTCATTTACAACTTGTACCTTGAGATAGCCTTCGGGGATCTTCATCCCTGCGGTGCCGTAGCCGTAAACGCCCATAGTGCCGAGGTGTACCACATGCACATCCAGACCTGAATCGACGATGGCGCACAGGACGTTATGGGTTGCGTTGAGGTTGTTGTCTACGGTGTAGCGCTTTTGGCGCGCAGACTTCATTGAATATGGAGCTGCACGCTGCTCAGCAAAGTGTACGACAGTATCCGGCTTGAAATCGTTGAATAGGTTGAGCAGACGGTCGTATTCTTGCGCGATGTCGAAGTTATAGAATTCAATCACTTTGCCGGTTTTTTCTTTCCATGCCTGTAAGCGAACGGACATTGGAACGATAGGCGTCAGGGAGTTGGTTTCCAGCTCGTTATCTATATTGCGACGGGACAGGTTATCAACGATCACTACTTCGTGACCGACCTGCGAAAGGTGAAGAGCGGTAGGCCATCCGCAAAAGCCATCACCACCGAATACTACTATTCTCATTCTTCTCTCCTTTTAAAGATGCGGTTATCTCCGCACCCCCTTTTCAGTTAAGTTCATTTTTGAGGCTTCAGTTCAACACCTATACGGCAAACAAATTGAGAACCTGTAATTATAGTCAAACATCACTTAGATGAGGGCTAAAATGACGCTTAATGGCTTAATTTTTAGCATTGTTATTTGTACCCAAATGCATCAAGAACGGGTGAAAATTTTTCGTCAAGATAACGAATCGTTTCAGGTTTTAATTTATTCATATAATCTCCGGCTTTGCCTTGTCGGACATGGCTTTGGATATCCTCTCTAACGGGGCGAGATTGTTCATTCTCTGCTATCAATTTGTTTTTAAGTGTAGTGGTGATATTAAGCTCGCAATAAGAAAGAAGTGTCTCCAGCCATGTCGGAAAATCGCTAGCCATTTGTTCGTACGACAAAACACAAACATTTTGATGCTTATCCAGCATTAATTCTTTATAGCGGATAAAAATTTCCATCGTCCTGTCGCATTCATGGATGACATATTCGTCGATATCCATGTTGCGGGTTTGCTACCTTTTGGCAATAAACCCTGCATGTTTATTGCCTTCTTCAGCAGGAATCGCATGACTGAACGCATGAGAATAATATTGCGATACCAGAATATCTTTGGGGTCGCGTGTCATCAGAATAATCTTGTAATTTTCAAACTCAGGTATACCGACGATCATCCCGCCGAAGCTGCTATACATATAGCCCTTAGGCTTAAACAGATATGCGTAGTCTTGCATTTCTTCTGCTGACAGGTGATCCAGAAACGGATAATCAGAATCAAAGGCATAACCATGTATATCTACCGGCTGCATGCCGCATTCAACTGAACACAGTTGCAATATCTTTTTGGTGTATTGAGTCGCCGCCTTATTAAAGGAAAAGTGCAATATGCTAGCGTTCTGATTGTCGGTGTGGAGTTTACCCGTTATCAGTGCCTTTTCGACTTTGAACCGCCTTTGCCTGCGATACCCTGCCACACCCGGCATTCGTAATATGAGCGACTTGATAGCATGTTTGATCATGGCTGAACACCTTCCGTGCCCTGCTGAACCAGATCGTTAAGCACCTTACGTAACACCACTTGCGACTGGGAAGATGCGTATGCCTGCATTCCTTCACTACGGCTGTGTAATGCATCATCCAATGTTAATCGGCTAAGTGCCGAAATGGCTCCCTGCACATCGTTTTCAGGAACCGCTTCACCCAAGTTATATTGCGTGACGACCTCTTCCATATAACCACCGGTACTGACTAGCAAGTTCTTACCGAACGATGCCGCCTTAGTCACCAGATTGCTGCTGTGCGGGAAATCCTGATACATCGCAAATACCACGTCGCAGACATTTACCAGCGCGTTGAATTGACCGTCAGTTTCTATTGAGTCATCGTAAACAAAGCAGTTAGATGCGGGCGCAGCAAAAAATGCTCGCACTTCATCCTGCTCACTCCTTGAGAAAGTCTGCTCAACTAATCTGCCAGCAAAAACAAAGTAGTACTTCTTGGTTATTGCGTGCTTGGCGATCTCCAACAATGTCAGCAAACCTTTGCGGCGAGATAATCCGCCTAGCAGGGCGATGATCTTTCTGCCCCCGGCTTTATTGCGTATCTCTTCAGCCAAAGAAAATTTCTCATCAGCCGGTAACTCGTCTGAAAAGTCAGGCATCACAAACACAGGCTTATCGCCTAGTTGCATCTTGTCGTTCACACCAGCGTCCAGTACAGCCAAAGAGCACGCGAATCTGGACTTTCGCACTAAGCCTTCCAGATCCAGCGGCTTCCGACGCTGTTTCATGATCCGATGATAGCGAGGATGGAAATAGATACCGGACCACTTGTGCGGAAACATTATGTCCACCAGCCAAGCCGGGATGGCTCTGCTGCACAAAAAAATATCAAGCCAGGCGATCAAAACCAAGTCAGGCTTACTGCCACTTGCTGAGACTTTCCGTAATGTGCGTGACAGATGCAACCAGCGTGACAAACATTCAATTGGAGGAAAAAATCGCTTCAATATCGAGGGTGGCATCCACACATCGTCGTTACTAAAATAATAAGCGCTGTAATCAGCCATCTCATTTGGTGATGGACAAAGTGCGGTCACTTGGTGGCCCTCTTCACTCAGAATCCGCCCAATTGTTTTGAGATACATGGCATGATGTCCACCCCATGCACCATCTGCAATGACTATGTGTTTGGGCATGGATCAATCATATTTCGGTTGTGGAAATGCCATGCATTTAAGGTCTGCAAACAAGTTTCTTGTAGTCATTTCAGTTGCATCAATCTCACTCAGCAACTCGTCCAGGTCGTACCCCATAACCGCCAAGCGCTCCTTTCCAAGCCACTGCAGATAGTTACGGCACCATCTTTTCCTTAATGGGTTATTGATGGTTTGCTTCCACTTTTCCAAAGGTGCTTCATCTACAGCGTTGTAATTCTTGACGCCGTAAGTGTCACCCATCTTGCCGTCAAATTTGACTTCAGAGAAGTTATTTAAAATATCCGTGTCGATTTCAATCCCCAAATATTCCGAGATTCTTTTCAGCTCTTTTTCAGGCTGCTTCAGAAAGTGCTCATTTTGAATCGCCAGATATTTTTCGGGATTATTCCGATAACTATCAATCAAGTTTGCCAAACCGTTGTATAGATCCACATCGAATCGGGCCAAGTCCCACTTCCCACTGCTCCAGAACTCGACCATCGAAGCGATGATAGATAGTGGGTTACGCCAAAGCACGATAAACTTTCCATCAGGAAACATTTTGATAACGTCATCGGCAATAAGCGCATAGCGGGGCGTTTTATCCAGAAAGTAACGCGCATTTTTGTCTTTGGCAGCCTTTCGATAAAGCTCTGTTGCGGCCCCCCCGATAGCAGACAGGTAATCGTCTTTCCCGTTGGGTAATTCCCGAATAAAGTCATGTAAGGCGATATTGGCGATCACATGCGAATATTCGGCACTGCCCCCTTTCTTTTTAAGCGCATATACAGTTGGCAACAATAACCAGGGTTCAGAAACAGATGAAATCTGAGTATCTGCCGCGAGGACACGTTGCAACAACGTGGATCCTGAACGGGGTAACGAAAAAAGAATAAGTGGTTTCAAGTCAAAAGGTCACAGAGTATTTATATCATTCGGTACCAAAGCGTTTGTTCTTGAATATCGCATCAAATTGCAGCAGTTCATAAGGACTTGTCCGCGAGCGCAGCTCATAGCCATGATCCACCATCTCGTATTGCTCTTCCTCCAAAAAGCGAAATAACGCCCATAATGGTGGTTGCCCATCGTAAAATTTTCGCAGTCCCAATTCGATAACAAGATAACGCGCATTGGCGAGTACGGCTCTTCCACCTTTTAAAACATTCAATTCAAAACCTTGAACATCCATTTTTATAAGATCTGGATATGCCAATCCTGCTTCCTTGTATAGTTCATCCAGAACCTTCACCTCGACTAATTCGGATTCCTGATGAGTGCTACCCGGAAAAAACTTATGCTGATTGTCCCCGACATCCAGTAACGAAGCCGAAGCAGTACCACCCTTCAGTTCTAGCTGGTTTTTCTCGTCTCCTAGTGCACATTGAAATATTTTCTTACTTGATTCGCCAAGATGCCGCGCTTTTATGGATGGAATCAGTTTAGCCTGAGGCTCAAACATCACGACACTCTTCAACTGAGGATTAAGTTGTTGAAATACAAAGCTCCAGTGTCCTTTATGCGCCCCGATATCGCATAAGTGCTCAGATTTGTGGATTCGGCTGATCACTTCAGCAGTTACAAGGCAATCTGAATATGTAAATACTTCCATGTCTGTAATGCCCAGGCGTCTTTTCATCCTTTGGCGTTTCAGAAACCGGAAAATATTGTTCAAGACCCTTAATAGAAATTGCTTCATATTTTATTATTCGTAGTTAGCTAAATGCCACTGAAAGGCTTTGTCTGATAGCATTCAGCACCCGATATAGCTTGGGTGACACACATATCAGTAATAATCTCAACACTTCTCTTGAGCTGCGCCCAATACGGAATGCCGTCGGCACAAGACTCAATTGAGGAAGGAACCCTGATTCAAGCAAGGCGACTTCAAAACGTTTACGGTTATATATGGTTTCGATTTGCGTCAGCATCTCATTTTTATTACTGCCCTGATAAGATTCCCTCACTTCTTGCAGGAAATTGGCAAGATTTTGTAGCTCGTTTCTCATGAAAGCAGTTTCATAGCGAAAACGATTGATTGGATCACGCTTCATCTTGACCCAGAACGACATATTGCTGTTGTGTTCACGATAGTAGTAAACATGATCCGTTAAATATGCAATGCCACCAAGAGTTGAAGCTCTGAAAGGTAGAATCCTGTCTTCGTTTCGCGCACTGTCCTTCATCGGGCCGTAAACATCAAAAAGCTCTCTATCCAAGTCACCACCAAAGAATGGTGCTCCTTTTAAAAAATATTCATCAAACTTCAGTAAGCCGATAGGAGGTTTCAATAGTAATCGAGCACCCGTCTCGACACCTGCTTCGTCTATCATCATCGGGTTGATGGCAACCATTGATGCGCCAGTGCTCATAAAGCAATCAATCACCTTTGCAGTGCGATCAGGCGTTGTAATATCGTCCCCACCCAACTGAATGAAATATTTCCCATCTGCCAATTCCATGAATAACTTGTTCAGGTGATTGACCACTCCAATGTTCTTTTCGTTGCGATTAAGCAGTATGTTTTCCTTGCCCTCATACTTTTTGACAGCATCGCACATAAGTTCGTATGTTCTGTCTGTCGAGCAATCGTCCGAGAAGATGAATTGAATGGGGCGATAAGTTTGAGCCAAAGCACTTTCAATAGATTCCTTGATATACCTTTCATGGTTATAGGCAACTAGGACGAAAGTAACCAATGGCATTTCCCGAATGGTTTGCTCTGTTTTCAATGCTTCAGGCACGTGCACTTCCCTTGATAGCAGCGATTACTGCATGCAAATGATCATTTGTTAAATGCGGCCCCATCGGCAGGCTTAACACTTCACGGTGGATGCGCTCAGCAATGGGGAAATCCCCTTCTGAATAACCCAGATCCGCATATGCTCCTTGAAGGTGTGGTGGTATCGGATAGTGGATCATGGTGCCGATTCCCTCATCTCCTAATAGTTTTTGCAGTTGGTCCCGCCCTTCATGGCGGATAACGAACAAGTGCCACACCGGATCCGCCCATTCAGGAACATGAGGTACAACGACATTACTTGCTGGCAAATTGTCTGAATACTCAGCAGCAACAGATTTTCTAAGTGCATTCCATTTGTCCAACTTGGCTAGTTTCACTCTCAAAAAGGCTGCCTGCAATTCATCCAGCCTTGAATTAACACCCTTAATCTTATTGTGATATTTTTCACGTGAGCCATAATTTCTGAGCATATTCAATCTATCAGCCAGCTTAGGATCATTAGTCGTGACAGCACCTCCATCACCAATCGCACCAAGGTTCTTTCCGGGATAAAAACTAAAACCAGCTGCGTCTCCCAATGCCCCAACCCGCTTTCCCTTATAACGTGCACCATGAGCCTGGGCAGCATCTTCAATCACTTTCAGGCCAAACTTTCTAGCAATAGCGTTAATCGTGTCCATGTCTGCAGCTTGACCATAAAGATGAACCGCAATGATGGCCTTGGTACGAGGAGTGATAGATGCCTCAATCAATTTAGGGTCAATATTGTATGTTTGCTCATCCGGTTCTACAGGAACAGGTGTCGCAGCGGCATAGCTAACCGCCAGCCATGTCGCAATATAGGTATTGGATGGCACAATCACCTCGTCACCCTCGCCAATATCATAGGCACGTAATATCAGGTGCAGGGCTTCCAACCCGTTTCCGACGCCGATGCAATGTGCTGCCTCGCAGTAGTCGGCAAACTCCTGCTCAAATCCTTTGACCTCATTCCCCAGAATGTAGCGGCCTGAAGCCATCACTCGCTCGAATGCCAACCTCAGGTCTTCCTTGATTGCTTCATGAGGTGCACATAAATCTAGGAAAGGGACATTCATTACTTAGGTTTTACCTGAGTCAAAAATGCTGAATAGTCGCGTATGTAATCGGCCTCGTCATAATGTGAAGAAGCTAGAACCATACAGACTGCCCCTGAAGAAAAGTTATCCAGATATCGCCACATCATCGGACAGACGTACAAGCCTTGGTAGGAGCGGTTCAGGTGATAGCGTTTCTTTTCTTTTCCGTCATCAAGCAACACATCGAAACTACCAGACATCGCAACGATAAATTGATGCAGATTTTTATGGGCATGTGATCCGCGATCAGAGCCACCGGGAACATCATAAAGGTAATAAACCCGCTTGATATCGAACGGTATATGTATTCCCCCCTCGATAAAGGAAAGATTGCCTCTTGTATCTGATACCTTAGGTAAATCGATGATCTTGCAATTTTCAATTCCCATCACACACTCCTATCTTGAGCACGCACATTACGCCAAAGCCTTCGAAAAGCTGAGTTTCAACGATGCCTGAAATCCCAGCGCCTCTTTGAATTTGATCAAGCCATAGTTAGGTACACCATGCAATGTTGATGTGCCGATATCCAATACCTTGAATCCGGCCCCCATTGCGTATGAATAAAGATTTTCAGCCAAATAAACAACCGGGCTATATTGCTCATAACCCGTCACATCACCCCAATAGAACACATATAAAATATCGGAACGGATAGCGATACAAATTGCGCCCGCAGCGATCTTGCCCTGCTCTGAGCAACTGAAGAAATGCACTTTTCCGGGGAAATTGGCATGCATCTCCATCAGCCCTTCGAATGACATACTGATCTGGATACCATTAGAAGCGCGATTCTCACGGATGACTTCGTATACTTTACGGAATCCCTCAACATCCTGCTCCTCTGCAAACACAAATCCCTCACGCTCACATTTACGCCAACGTTTTTGATTTGCGCGATTAATCCTCTCCATTAATGGTGCTTCCGTGACCGCAACTGAATGATTCAGTTCTTGGCCCGAAATATGGTATCCGGCACGATGCAGGGCATTGAAACAGCAGGCGGACGAACTAAAATCATGTGAACTTGGTGCTTGAACCAAAGTAATCTTTTTCGCACCTCGCTCAAGTGCAGCACTTTCAGTCTCATGAATGACTTGCTCAACAAAGCGCATATCGATCCTTGAAAACTCATAACCGCCATATGTCCCTCTGAACGGACTGACAAATTCATCTTTATCAGATTCAGTTAAATGTACAACAGCCTGCAAGGAAGCATTTTCTTCATCTTGCATAGCAAGATAGATCGAGTTTTGCCCTGTGCTATGCATCTCAAAAAAGCGACGCGTATTGAATATGCTGAGCCATTCAGGTCGACCCTGAAGTTCGTTGTTTATGAGCATCATAGCCAGCCCGGAGTGTGCTATTTATTCAAGGATGATGTAAGAACCAGCACCGGAAAAACGAGCACTCCTCTTTATTCTGACATTGCTAAGACCGAGCACTTCATCAAGTGCAACGGTTTCACCCGGTGCAACTGAATAGTTCAATTCATCAAATGCCAGAACCGCTCCCTTGGGCATTCTCGGCAGAATGAGCTCCAAACAATCTTTAGTAGGTTTGTAGATATCCATATCAAAATGAGCCATCGCGATGATGGTCTCAGGATTCTTTTCCAGATAGTCCTTGATCGTGACTGAAGCGTCACCCACAACGATGCCAGTGCGCGCTGGCCCTTGAAGTGGTGCCAAGACTTTCCTGACTTCAAGCAATCTGTTTAGGAATTCAACATGTGTTTCTGTTGTAGACAAACTACCTTCAGACATCAACTCAGGTTGCTCTAGCGCATTATCACTGTCAGTAACTGATTTCAGACCTGTAAATGTATCGAAGCCGATGATTTTTCTCACTGGATTGAAGGGTTCATGGATATTTCTTAGTGAATCAAGTACGGTCAAGTCACGCCCCCATCTAACACCGAATTGGACGATAGAACCGTGCACATCAAGAATTTTTTCGTAAAGCTCGGAAAAATATAGGATGCGCTTTAATGACCTTGGTGGCAAAAATAACCCTGCGTTCTCTGCCCGCTCAAAATCCGGGATATCGAAATTTAGAGACATCTTGCCCAATTCTGTTTCGGCAGTATGTACCGGGTTAGAAAGTGATTCATTCAGGTGTTCTTCATACAAGTTCTTCATTTATTCCCTCTCTGCCAGATCAAATGGCGTAACAAATTGTTATTCGACTCTTTTAGCTTCAATGTATATCTCACTTGCCAGTTCAGGCATTTCTCTGCCCAGCAGGAAAAGTCCATCGAGTACCTTTGCCCCCACGCTTTCTGCAACTGATTCCATCTGCTCATGAGTGAAGGGTTTGATGAAATAGCCCCCACCTTCAATGGCGGTCAAACCAGCAGAAACAATATCTTGTTTAAGTGCTTCAGAATCAAAGACGTGGTAATGCATGAATTTGACATTACGACCACTCAACTCTTTGGTGTTATCTATCAAACCCATAGATTTTGCCAATCTGCGGTGAAATGAAGTCGCATTAGGCACATTGATATGCAGCACGGTATGCTCATCCATGATGCTCTTTGCTGCTTCGATCAATTTGACCGGTGATTCCACCTCATGCAACACCCCTGAAATGATGATCATATCGGGTGGATTGGGTAAACACGCCTTAAGCTGCTCAATTGAATCCTCAAAAAAATTCTGAATCGCTGTTAGATTTGGCAGTCCGCTGTCGGCAGCAATGCCATAAAACTCACTTCCGGGTTCGACGACAATCCACTGATCGACTGCCTCATGTGTCTCAAGATAATGTTGATATAGAAGGTCCGAACCACAGCCAACCTCAACAACCACTTTAGGCTGAATGCCATCCATTCTTTCCATCACCAAATTACGGCGATATCTAACCATTTCGGCCTCGAAGCCAAATTGGATCATATATTTTGACTGGTATTGATTAATACGATTTTCTTTGCTCATTATTACCCTGCCGTGAATGACATTGAATCATCCTGATATTCTAGCGGCATTTCCTCCTATTTACTGTCAGGTGCATAATATAATGTGTTAAACGAACTCATAAAACGCGGATTTCTTGTGGCACAACATGACGAACTATCTTGCCCCAGCGTACCGTGTCAGATATTACTCTGAACGGTGCTAATCCTTGTACGCGCGTTAACGCTTCCTTAGTTTCTGGATCAATGACTGCAATCATGACGCTGTACTTTCCAGATGTTAGCTCGATCAGACCCATCGACATATTGACCTCCAGGATTCCTGAGGGAAGTTGATTCAATTCTCCTGCCTGATTAGTTATCGGCATGGTAACTATTTGCTGCATGGCTGCATCCATGATGTTAATACTCATATCCGCACCGGATTTTTCGTCGTTGATACGCAGTTTTATCGTAAAGCCCAGTTCTGTTCCATGAGGGATGGTTGGCTCAACATCTTTAACAACTTGATTATTGATAACGATTTCTACGTCAAGAATCTCAGCACCTCCGGTTCCGGAAATCTGCTGTTGATGTTTGGCCAATCCATAGTACTGGTCAATTCCTTCTGATGGATTGGGACTGTTAATTAATACAGCACCACGATCCATCACTATCACGCGCGTGCAGAACCAGGAGATTTGTTGCATGTTATGCGATACAAATACGACAGCAGAGTTGTTTGTGATTCGCCGCACTGCGTTCAGGCATTTGATGGTAAATCCAATGTCACCCACTGCCAGCACTTCGTCCAAAAAAAGGATATCCGGCTCTATCAGAATGGCGGCAACTGCAAAACCCAAGCGAACATTCATACCAGAGCTGTAGGTTTGCACCGGCGCGTCGATAAATTCTCCTATTTCAGCAAAATCAATGATTTCATCTATTTTTTTATCGACATGCTGCTTACTCATGCCCAATACAGCGGCATTGACGTAAACATTTTCGCGTCCGGTTAAAATTGGGTTAAAACCTGCACCCAGCGCAATCAATGCACCTACTCTGCCGTGCATCTCAATACGTCCCTGGTCCGGCTTGATCAAACCATTCAACATTCGAAGCAAAGTTGTTTTACCCGCTCCGTTGTGTCCAATTAGACCTAGGCATTCTCCACGCTTAACTTCAAAGCTTATATCCTTGGTGGCCCAAAATTCTTGTTCTCGAAGTACACCATCCTTACCATGTCGCTTACCTATTAGTTCGCTTCCCATATCCTGCATCCCATACCACAAGGATTTTTTCAGGCTGCGGCAGAATTTTTTTGACAGACCTTCTACTTTTATGAGCGTTTCAGTCATTTCAGTTTCCCATCCGCTCTATCAGGATTGGCATTGTTAAACGGAATATGATCAAGAATACCGCTAATAAAAACAAGGAAAGGAGGTTTACCAAAACAAAGTAATCAAGATACACAGGCGTAAAACCTGTCAACCAATCACGTGCTGTCAAAATAAGCGGCGTAAACGGGTTAATCTGAAACAGTGTTGCAGACAACCCCTCTTCGGGCATTAAAAACACAACCGGCGAGAGGTACATCAAAAACTGTGCGAGCAAAGGAATGGCTTTGCCGACATCAATATAGAGCAAACCTACTGGGGTCAATATAAGACCAATAACGGTTCCAACTAATATCAAGGAGGCGAACGCAATCGGAAACAATAGTATGTTCCAACCAGGATATATTCCAACTAAGAGTAAAGCTGCTAACAACAAAGCCACTTTGATCAAGCCATTGAACAAAGTTTTGTATATACCTGCTACCAACAGTGCTTCGCGTGGAAAATTGATTTTGGCCAGCATGCTTTTAGAGGCCATTGCCATCTGCAAAGGCGCGTTCAAAGCTTCAATCAGAATCGCCCATAGCATGGTGCCAGTAAATACGTAAATAGGATATGGCAAAGGAGTATCGCCTACATTAACAACACCGCTGCTATTGAGAAAAATCCAGACCAGCGTATTTGCCAGCGGCAAAATAATAGCCCACAAGAAACCCAGATAAGTTTGCCGATATTGAGCACTTAAATCGCGAACTGTCAGCCGCCAGGCAAGCTCCCGGCTATCAAGCAAATCACGAATCATTTCTTTTATTAAAACAATAGGATTGGCAAGCATGGAGTCCGGCGTGTAGACAGTGATGTTCGGTTTACTCATTTACATTACCTTTCAATAAGTAGTTTCCTGAAGTCGATTTCATCGACTACTTTTGCTCAGTCACTTCGCCATGATTTACTTCATCACGTAATTGCTTGATTTCCTTCTCAAGCGCTTCATATTCATTGATCTTCCATTTGAGGAATTGTGCAGTCATTTTCACTTTTTCCTCTATTCCTTTTTTGGTCAGGAGGTAGGCGTAACCCTTTTTGTTCTTGCTGTTTCGGAAGTTATTAGCTTTGACCAATCCTTTTTCAACCAACGCCTGTATGCAATAGTTAACCCGCCCAAGGCTAATTCCCAGCTCGCCAGCCAATTCCCGTTGACTGATCTCAGGATTCACCTCCAAACGCTTCAGGATTTTGTATCGATATTCGTCACTTAACATTTACAGTTTACTCAAACATAACGTTCAACAATTGAACGCGTTCAGTCATTGAACGATATTTGAATGGTCGTGTCAAGCACATGCCTAGTTGCAGTTTGAAAGTCGCGATAGTTCTGACTCAGTACAGCTAGGGCTGATAAGATTGCTAGCTTATTCGAACAGATCAGCTTCAGCAAAAGGCTTGCCTTGCGCATCTTTAGCTGAAACAACGGGTGTCTCATTTAACTTCCAGTCAATTGCCAATTCTGGATCATTCCATTTGATGCAACGTTCATGCTCAGGAAACCAGTAATCAGTCGTTTTGTATAAAAAGTCTGCCGTCTCGGTCAGCACCACAAAGCCATGTGCAAAACCTTCCGGAACCCAGAACATACGTTTATTGTCGGCAGACAACTCCACAGCAACGTGTTTGCCAAATGTCGGTGAGCTTTTGCGGATATCCACAGCAATATCGAGCACAGCACCCTGCACCACCCGCACCAGCTTCCCTTGTGGATGTTGAATCTGATAATGCAGCCCACGTAAGACATTTTTTGCCGAACGAGAGTGATTATCCTGAACAAAATCCACATCGCACCCGGTCAATTCAGCAAAACGGTTGCGATTAAAACTTTCGAAGAAGAATCCACGGTCATCCCCAAACACTTTAGGTTCGATGGTTAGCAGTCCGTCAATAGGTGTTTTAATGATTTTCATGTGGCATGTCTTTCTCTTTGAGTATCTGCATCAGGTAATTGCCATAACCACCTTTAATTAAGGGGGCTGCAAGCTGTTCTAGCTGTTGAGCATTGATAAAGCCCATACGATAGGCGATCTCTTCGGGACATGAAATCTTCAATCCCTGGCGATGTTCAATAGTCTGGATAAAGTGACTGGCTTCAAGTAACGAACCATGTGTACCCGTATCAAGCCAAGCGTAGCCCCTACCCATAATTTCGACCGAGAGTTTGCCCTGCTCCATATAAATTCGGTTGATGTCAGTGATTTCCAATTCTCCACGCGGAGAAGGCTTGAGCGATGATGCAATATCAAGAATCCGATTGTCATAGAAATATAAACCCGTAACCGCATAGCTGGACTTGGGTTTGTTCGGCTTCTCTTCCAGAGAAATCGCACGTCCGCTTCCATCAAACTGAACTACGCCATAACGCTCTGGATCACGCACATGATAGGCAAACACCGTCGCGCCTTCAGTACGCTTTACTGCATTTTCCAACTGGTTGTTGAAAGAGTGCCCGTAAAAAATGTTGTCACCAAGCACCAATGCGCATGGGTCATTGCCAATGAACTCCTTGCCGATAATAAACGCCTGAGCCAACCCGTCCGGCGATGGTTGCACGGCATATGTCAGGTTTAATCCCCATGCGCTGCCGTCACCAAGTAATTGCTCAAAACGAGGGGTGTCTTGCGGCGTAGAGATAATTAGTATGTCGCGAATCCCCGCCAGCATCAAAGTCGACAGCGGATAATAGATCATCGGCTTATCGTAGATAGGGAGTAATTGTTTTGAGACAGCCAGGGTCACCGGATGCAAACGTGTCCCGGAGCCTCCGGCCAATATGATGCCTTTGCGTTGTTTCATACGTTATCGTCCAATGTTTCCGTGAGCATGCGCGAAACACCAGTTTGCCACAAAGGCAGTGTCAAATCGAAACTATGTTGAAGCAAATTAGTGTCCATACGAGAATTATGTGGGCGCTTGGCTGGCGTAGGGAAAGCACTGGTTGGAACAGGTTGAATATCATCCTGAGCCACCTTGATTGTTACGCCAGCCCGCCTTGCAGCCTCGATCACATAGCTTGCATAACCATGCCAGCTGGTTTCACCACCTGCCACTAAATGATAAAGACCTGAAACATCAGACTTAATACTTGCGTTTCGAATCGCATGAGCAGTCACGTCTGCAATCAGGTCTGCCCCCGTGGGGGCGCCGATTTGGTCATTGATGACACTGAGTTCGTCGCGTGCTTGAGCTAACTTCAACATAGTCTTGGCAAAGTTTCCACCCCGTGTCGCATAGACCCAGCTGGTGCGAAATATAAGATGCTTGCACCCGGATTGCTGAATGCGTTGCTCTCCTGCCAGCTTAGTTGCGCCATACACACTCAACGGAGAAACCGGATCACTTTCCAGCCAAGGTTTATCTCCACCGCCGTCAAACACATAGTCGGTCGAATAGTGAATCAACCATGCGTTGATTGCTGCGGCCTCATTGGCCATAACTTCAGGTGCGAGTGCATTAAGGGTTTGCGCCAAATCTGCTTCACTCTCTGCTTTGTCTACTGCGGTATGTGCGGCAGCATTAACAATCACATCAGGCGCGACCTTGTGTATCGTTTCGGCGACACCCTTCAGATCAGAGATATCACCACACCACTCTGTACTGTGTCTATCAAGCGCGATCAATTCGCCTAAAGGAGCCAGACTGCGCTGCAACTCCCATCCGACCTGACCATTTTTACCGAACAGCAGAATCTTCATCAGGCACGCTCTTTATAGTTCTTATCAACCCAATGGCGGTATTCGCCTGACAGAACATTGTTTACCCAATCCTGATTGTTTAGATACCAGAGCACTGTTTTGCGGATGCCTGTCTCAAATGTTTCAGTCGGCTTCCAACCCAACTCTCGCTCAAGTTTTCGCGCATCAATCGCATAACGGCGATCATGTCCCGGCCGATCAGTTACATAGGTGATCTGTTCACGGTAAGGCTTCCCGTCACTACGCGGACGAAGTTCATCAAGCAAGGCACAGACGTTTTGCACGATATCAAGATTGGCTTTTTCGTTCCAGCCACCGATGTTATATACCTCACCTGACTTGCCTTGCGCCAACACTCGACGGATCGCACTGCAATGATCTTTGACATACAGCCAATCACGAATTTGCTGGCCGTCGCCATAGACCGGCAGCGGCTTATCCGCGAGCGCATTGACGATCACTAGCGGTATCAATTTTTCAGGGAAATGAAACGGACCGTAATTATTCGAACAGTTAGTGGTCAATACTGGCAGACCATAGGTGTGATGATAGGCACGTACCAAGTGGTCACTGGCTGCCTTGCTGGCAGAATACGGGCTATTCGGTTCATAGCGGTGCGCTTCGTCAAAAGCCGCTTCATCCTTATTAAGCGAGCCATACACTTCGTCAGTAGAAACATGCAGAAAGCGGAAACTGTCTTTCTCCTCTGCCGGTAGTGCCCCCCAGTATTCACGGACGGCTTCCAGTAAATTGAAAGTGCCAACGATATTGGTTTGAATGAATTCGCCGGGGCCGAGAATAGAGCGATCCACATGGCTTTCTGCTGCAAAATTTACTACTGCACGGGGTCGATGCTTGTTCAACAGATTTGTGACCAATGTCGCATCACCAATATCACCCTGCGTAAATACGTGATTGGAATCGTTTTTAAGCGAGGAGAGATTCTCCAAATTGCCTGCATAGGTCAATTTATCAAGATTGACGACACCTTCTTGTGAATCACCTTCCTGCGCCAGCCAATCCAACACAAAGTTTGCGCCGATAAAACCGGCACCACCTGTCACTAGAATCATTAATTGCTCTCCAAAATCAGCTTTGCTTCCGCCCCATGCTCAAAGGGCGACACATGCCGGAAAGAGATAATTTTAACCCAAATGAATTGAATATCCCCAGCGATGCGCTAGTTTAGCCGTGAAGGGCTACGAATGCATGATGGATGGACTTCGTCCGTTTTCCCGTGTTATTTGTGCCAACATATCAGTCTTGTCCTGCTGAATCTGATCCCAAGTAAATCGCCATTCCCAGTTACCTTCCGGCACACCGGGGAAATTCATGCGATGTTCATTTGCCAGCCCCAATACATCTTGTAGCGGAAATAATACCGTATTGGCTACCGACCCGGCCAGCGCACGCATCATGTGCAAATGCATTTCCTGTCCATCACAAGCTAGATAGCGTTGTGCAAATTCTCTGATATGTTCAGGAGCAGCATCCCACCAACCTATTGTTGTGTCATTATCATGCGTGCCTGTATAGGCTATACAGTTTGGGATGTAATGATGCGGCAGGAAGTAATTATCATCCCCATCACCGAATGCAAACTGAAGAATACGCATTCCCGGAAGTTTGAACTTATCCCGCAGTTCTTCAACATCCTGGGTAATCACCCCCAAATCTTCGGCAATAATCGGAAGCTCAGGAAAGGCTTTAACAAAAGCTTCAAATAACTTATCTCCCGGACCTGTCACCCACTCGCCCGAGATTGCATTCGGTGCATCAGCGGGAATCTCCCAACTGGCCGCAAATCCACGGAAATGATCGATACGCACTACATCGGCCTGTTGCAGCGCATGACGCAAGCGCGCAACCCACCAGGCGAATCCGTTCTCTTGATGGTTTTCCCAGCGATAGAGTGGATTACCCCATAGCTGCCCCGTTTCACTGAAATAATCTGGTGGTACACCGGCAACCACCGTAGTTTGGCCTTCTTGATCAAGCTTGAACAATTCCTGATGTGCCCAGACATCTGCACTTTGGTAAGCCACGAATATCGGTACGTCACCTATAATATTGACACCCTGTGCATTAGCGTAACGTTTGAGCTTTGACCACTGTCTGGCAAAACACCATTGGCAAAACTTCCAGAAACTGATTTCATCTGCGTATGTATCTCGCAGTTCTTGTAATGCCGCTGGCTCTCTTTTATTTAAACCTTGCGGCCATTGAGTCCATATACGACCAGACTCACGCTCATGTATTGTCATAAACAAGGCATAGTCATCCAGCCATTCCTGCGATGCGGTGCAAAAACCAGCGTAATCGCCGTACAACACATCGTTTGAATTGGTGAAAAAGTTCGTCGCGGCAACACGCAAATTCTTGGTGCGGAATTGTTGAATAAGATCAAAATCTATCCGCGCAGCGCAAAATGCAGTGTCGGTATTTAGATCATCATCTGACAACCAACCGCACTTTGCCAGTTCAAGAAGATCAATCATCAGTATATTGCCTGCAAAGGCAGAATTACTCATGTAGGGTGAGTTACCGGGACCGATACCATTCAGTGGCAGCACTTGCCAATATGACTGCCCGGCACTGTTTAACCAATCGACAAACCGATACGCATCCACACCAAAATCTCCTGAACCGTATGCACCCGGCAATGAGGTAGGATGCAGCAAAATGCCGCTTGCTCTTTGATTTAACATATTGGCGATCAGAAAACTATTCGCTAGCGCGACGCATTGCGCCACCTGCTTCAGCCTCTTCCACGCTTCCCTGACTGATAGGTTCAGAAAGGTTATTCGGTGCAGGCAGCTTTAATAAATGATAAAGCTCGGTCAGATTATGGCGATACAGTCTGTCGAAGCTGACTACTGCCTGCGATGGGTTGTAATCACCGAACCACCAGAACCAGTCTGAACTTTCACATGAACTCAACTGCTTTTCAGCCGCGTCTTGCTCAGCTTGTGACAACTTGCCACTTGCCGTCACACGGTCATAGTTCTGCTTGGCAGTACACAGCAGATCCCAAGCATGATTTTTATCTCTGCCCCCTATCCAGGTTGAAAAATCACCATACACCCAGCTCCCCGGCACGATTTCCGGCACGCTGCCGACTTTCGCACAATCAGGATTGTCACACGACTGCAGATAATCACGGAATGTATTGGTGTTTATCTCAGGGTGAGCCTCAAGATTGGAATACAATTTATCAAGAAAGTAGTAACCGTTATAAGGGAAATATTCCCAAGCGTTTTCGCCATCCAGGATGACACTGACGACCGGGGTTTCACCATCAGGTGCATTTTGTGCAATTGCGGCAACCTCTGCGACGAAATTGTGAGCCGCCTCATCGCCGTGCATTTTGGAGTACTCGAAGCCGATCAAGTCAGACAAACGGTCATCTCTGAAGAAGCAGGTCAAACCTTCTGCCCCGTTTTCAAGTTTGTATGGCCGATACAGGTATTCGGCAGGATCGGGTAACTCATCCATTGACTGCATCAGACTATTCGCCAGCACCCCTTGCCCACTGGCTGCCCAACGACAGCCTGCATCTGCCAAGACTTCTAGTGTACTGTTGGAAATCGATCCTTCAGCTGGCCACATACCCACCGGTTCACTACCAAATCGGGCTGCATGACTCTTTTTAGCACGCTCAACATGAGCCGCGACCCGAACTTTTCCGCCCGGATAATGACTGGCATGCGGTAATGGTGCATCCGGCATTGCTTGACTGGCACTATCAAAATCAATCAATAGAGGTGCCAGCGGATGATAATGAGGGGTTGATGAAATTTCGACATGGCCAGACTCGGACAATTTCCGATAACGGGGGATGACGCCACTCACCAATTCACCGATGAGCGCCAACAGTTCTTTGCGATCTTCCAGCGTGAATCCCTCGGCCTTGCTCATCAAGCGCAGCACTAGCGTATGTTCCCGGCGCACGCTCTCGCCACACCAAGCTAAGTGATACCAAGTCAGCAGATCTGCCATATATTGACCTGACAGATAGTCCAAAGTTGTTGTACTTTCAGACTGCAAACCATTGAACAACTCATGCAGCCGTTGGTACGCAGGATAGGGTGCGATCATCTTGGTGTGATTGCTACGGAAACAGGAATCAAAGATCAGTTTGCGGTCTTCTGCAGCCAATTTGCTGGAATCTTCATGTGCCAGCATCCTTAACAAAGGGTCGCGTAATTTTCCGGTCGAGAATTGGTCGGTGTAATCTTCCAGTTGATCGAGCAATACAGGTACAAAATTAACCACCGCACGAATTTTCGGGTGCTGCTCCAGATGGTAAGCCATGTCGGTGTAATCCTTCATGGCATGGAGATAAGTCCACGGCAGTACAAAGTCGCCAGTGGCATAATCCCGGTAGTCCGGCTGATGCATATGCCAGAGAAAAATGAGTTCAACTGATTTATTCATAATATATAAGAAAATCCGCCGGCTTCGGCGGAATTATTTAAAATCCGCCGGCTTCGGCGGAATATTAACAAGGCGCCTGCTAGGGCGCTGACATTGAGCTTAACGGAAACGGTGTATTGTTGTTTGACCCAACATTTCGGGTGTCACCAAAGTTACACCATTTGCACTGACATGGAAACGTTTGCGATCTTCCTCCGGGTTGACACCGACTTCTAGTCCCGGCGGTAGATGGCAACCCTTGTCGATGATGACGCGTCTTAAGAGCACATTTTTACCGATTTTCACGTTAGGTAGTATGACCGAATCCTCGATAGTGCAACGACTATGTACCCTGACATTTGAAAACAACAACGAGCGACGCACGGTCGAGCCGCTGATAATGCACCCTCCGGATACCAGTGAATCCACGGCCATGCCACGGCGGTCATCATCGTCAAAAACGAATTTTGCGGGAGGCAACTGTTCCTGATGGGTCCATATCGGCCAATCAGTTTCATACATATCCAGCTCAGGCTCGATCTTGCTGAGCTCCATATTGGCTTCCCAATAAGCATCTATGGTTCCTACATCACGCCAGTACACTGGCTGATCATCGGTATTACCGACACAACTTTGTTCAAAGCTTTGCGCAAATACGCGATAGTTAGCCACCATGTGTGGAATCAGGTCATTGCCGAAATCATGTGTGGAATCCGGGTTATCCGCATCACGAATCAATTGCTCAAAGAGGAATTGCGTGTTGAACACATAGATGCCCATGCTGGCAAGCGATATGCCAGGCTTGCCCGGTATAGAGGCAGGCTCTGAAGGTTTTTCGGCAAATTCGACTACACGAGATTGTTCGTCCACCGCCATTACACCGAATCCGGTTGCATCAGCAACCGGGACTTCCAGACAGGCAACAGACATATCCGCATTAGACTCCACATGAAATGCCAGCAACCTACCGTAATCCATTTTGTAGATATGATCACCTGCCAGCACTATTACATATTCCGGATTGCTTTCACGCAATATATCCAAGTTTTGATATACCGCATCGGCAGTACCTTGATACCAACTTTCATCACTCAATCGCTGTTGCGCGGGTAGCAAATCGACAAACTCACCGAACTGACCATTCAGAAATGACCAGCCACGTTGTATGTGCTGAATCAGGCTGTGTGACTTATATTGCGTGGCGACACCAATGCGCCGGATGCCTGAATTGACGCAATTGGATAAAGCGAAATCGATAATACGAAACTTGCCGCCAAATGGGACTGCCGGCTTTGCACGCCAATCGGTTAACTGGTGTAATCGACTGCCACGCCCCCCTGCCAGCACCATGGCGTAGGTATTCTTTGTGAGTCGACTAACAAAACGAGAAGCGGGTTCATCATTAGTGCTTTTATTACTCTCTTGCCCTAATTTATCATTTGCTTTCATTCATGCTCCCCAGTAAACAGTGCTTTTATTGCACTATTATCGTTTACAATTGACACTCTATACAAGAACAAATGGTGAAAAGTAAGGTGAAAACGCTGATTGATTCTCTGCTGCAAACTCGACTTTATGACCCTTTTGGATTGTTAGGACTACACCGTGAAGGTAAGGGATGGGTGATACGCGCGTTCGAACCTCATACCAGCAAAGTGGAGCTCATCAACAACGCCGGTAATACCACTTTAAAGCGTATCAACAATGAAGGTTTATTCGAGTGGCAAGGTAAAAAAGCGCCTGAACTCCCTTACCAGCTTCGCTTACACTACGGTGGAGTCACCCGGGATATTTACGACCCTTACCAGTTTCCGCCACACCTTTCCGAACAAGACCTGCACTTGTTCAGTGAAGGAACACTGCGTCAAGGCTACCGCATGCTCGGTTCTCATCCTGTCGAAATCAATGGGATAAAAGGCGTTCGGTTTGCTGTCTGGGCGCCGAATGCCGAACGTGTCAGCGTTGTTGGCGAATTCAACGGCTGGGATGGTCGCATCCATCAGATGCGTTCACATGGCGCGAGTGGCATTTGGGAGCTGTTTCTCCCTGAACTGCCTCCGCATGCATTGTATCGATACGAAATACGGAATCGCAGTACCGGTGAGATCATGACCAAAACAGATCCCTACGCACAAGGGTATGAATTACGTCCGGGAACTGCCGCCCTCACCACCCCGATCAATCAACACCAATGGCAAGATGACAAATGGTTGAAAAAGCGCTCAGAGTGGGATTGGCTACATGGAGCAATCAACATTTATGAAGTGCATGCCGGTTCCTGGAGGCGTCATCCCGATGGTCGTTTTTACTCCTACCGTGAGTTAGCGACGGACCTCGTACCTTATGTTAAGAGTATGGGATATACCCATATTGAACTGATGCCGGTAACAGAACATCCCCTAGATGAATCATGGGGATATCAGTGCACGGGTTATTTTGCTCCGACCAGCCGCATGGGCTCACCTGATGACCTGCGTCATTTGATCGACACTTGCCATCAATCCGATATTGGCGTCATTCTTGATTGGGTTCCGGCACATTTCCCTCAAGACAGTTGGGCACTGGCGCGTTTCGACGGCACTGCACTCTATGAGCATGAGGATCCTCGTTTAGGATTCCATCAGGACTGGGGTACGCATATATTCAACTTCGGTCGCAATGAAGTGAAAAGCTTTTTGATGTCCAGTGCGCATTACTGGCTGTCCGAATTTCACATAGACGGATTACGTGTAGATGCCGTTGCCTCTATGTTGTATTTGGACTATTCCCGCAAGGCTGATGAGTGGATACCCAATAAGTATGGTGGTCGTGAAAATCTTGATGCAGTGGATTTTCTGCGTGAAATGAACATCATGGTGCACGATGAGTTTCCCGGCGCATTGACCTTTGCAGAGGAATCAACGGCATGGCCCGGTGTCTCACGCCCGGTCTATCTGGGTGGCCTGGGATTCTCGCTTAAATGGAATATGGGGTGGATGAATGACACCCTAAATTACTTCCAAAATGATCCAATCCACCGTCGTTACCACCAAAATCAGCTTACTTTCGGCCAACTTTACGCATATAGCGAAAACTTTGTTCTTCCGTTCTCACACGATGAAGTTGTCCACGGCAAAGGTTCGTTGCTTTCAAAGATGCCCGGTGATGCCTGGCAGAAGTTTGCAAATCTTCGCTTATTACTCACTTACCAAATGACCAATCCGGGCAAAAAGCTCAATTTCATGGGTAACGAGATTGCACAAGGTCGTGAGTGGCAATCCAAATGGGAACTGGAATGGTGGCAGCTAGAGCAAGAACTTCACAAGGGAATGCAAAACCTTGCTCATGACCTGAATAAGCTATATGGCGATATACCTGCTTTACACGAGCTGGATTTCCAGCCAGAAGGCTTTTCCTGGATAGATTGCACCGACGCAGAACATTCTGTACTTTCCTATCTGCGCTGGGCGCGTGATGGCTCCAGTGTTGTGGTCGCTTTGAACCTAACGCCGGTGCCTCGCAAGCACTACAGAATAGGTTTACCCGAGCAAAGCCAATACCGGGAAGTATTAAACAGCGATTCGGAATATTATGCCGGTAGCAATGTTGGCAATGCGGGCTCAATTGACGCAGATTTGGTCCCTTGGATGGGATTGCCCTACTCCGCCGAAATCACCTTACCGCCTCTCGCCGGCGTGGTATTGAAATGCAATTAACTCTCAAATTCAATAAGTAATAGATTTTTGTTAAAGTAATTTGCCATAAGAATTATTTTGTCTTCATGCTGATTTGAACTCACACTAACATGTCAAAACTTACCGAATCTCCTGCTTGGCAGGCACTCAGATTTCATCACGCAGCGATTGAATCAACCCATATGAGGCAGATGTTTCAGGACGACCCTACTCGTTATGAAAAATTTTCCCTCAAGCTGGAAAATCTTTTATTCGACTATTCAAAAAACAGAATAGATGAGCAAACTATCAATCTACTGATGGATCTTGCAGAGCAGGCAGGGGTGCAGACCTGGATAGAGCGGATGTTCCGTGGCGATAAGATCAACAGCACAGAACAACGTGCGGCTTTGCATACCGCACTTCGCAATCGCTCCGAGCGATCGGTGCTTGTGGACGACAAAGATGTCATGCCAGATGTCAGGCGTGTGCTAGGGCTGATGCGCACCTTTTCTGATGCTGTGCGTAGCGGAAAACATACCGGCCATACGGGGAAGCCGATCACAGACATCGTGAATATCGGCATTGGCGGCTCTGACCTTGGACCCCTGATGGTATGTGAGGCACTGAAACCCTATGGAAAAAACGGACTGCATGTTCATTTCGTCTCCAACGTTGACAACACCCACCTTGCCGAAACGCTGAAGAAACTTAACGCCGAGACCACACTTTTCATCGTCAGTTCAAAAACATTCACCACACAAGAAACGCTGACCAATGCTCGCTCTGCACGAATCTGGCTGGTTGAAAGGTTGGATGATGAAAATGCCGTCACCAAACACTTCGCCGCCGTATCGGCAAACCTCCAAGCCACCAGCGAATTCGGCATCCATCCTGACAACGTATTTGAGTTTTGGGACTGGGTCGGAGGAAGATACTCGCTATGGTCGGCAATCGGCCTACCCATAGCATTATTCATTGGCATGGATGAGTTCGAAGCATTGCTGGATGGTGCTTATACGATGGACGAGCATTTCCAAGTCACACCACTGGACAAAAACATCCCGGTGCTAATGGGCATGCTTGGCATCTGGTATGGCAATTTTTTCGGTGCAGGTTCGAATGCTGTTCTCCCCTATGATCAATACCTACACCGCTTCTCAGCCTATCTACAACAACTGGATATGGAAAGTAACGGCAAGCGGGTTGACAGGGATGGCAATCCTGTAGATTACGACACAGGAATGGTGGTTTGGGGGGAACCCGGCACCAACGGACAACATGCTTTCTATCAGTTGATACATCAGGGCAGCCGGATGATTCCTGCTGACTTTATCGCGCCGATGCACAGCCAGAATCCTTTTGGCGATCATCATGCGATTTTGCTGGCCAATTGTTATGCCCAGACCGAGGCCTTAATGGTTGGAAAAACAGAACAAGAAGCGCGAGCTGAATTAACCGCTCAGGGCTTGAATGGGGCTGAGCTGGAGGCACTGTTACCGCACAAGGTATTTCCGGGTAACAAACCGACCAATACCCTGCTGTTCGACAAGCTGACCCCGCGTATGTTGGGTATGCTGATTGCTCTTTATGAACATAAGGTATTCGTGCAAAGCGTGGTGTGGAACATCAATCCGTTCGACCAATGGGGTGTCGAACTCGGCAAGCAACTGGCAGGTAAGATTTTGCCCGAGCTCAGTAGTAGCGAAGTTGCTACTAACCATGACGCTTCGACCAATTCGATGATTGCACATTTTCGTCAGAATGCTTGAGTCATCAATAGTTAATCGGACTGAATACGCGCGTTTAAATGACTATTACTTTTTATTGATTTTGCCAGAATCGATGTTCTGATGCGGCGCCCTTTTGCATTCAGGTGCAAAGCTGTGTTGAAAAAATGGCGTCTTCTGAAAATCAATTGAGATTTATCATCCAGCACTGGTGCAATTTCAGAAAGCTTCGCAGAAAAGCTTCTGGACGTTGTCATTACTTTCTTTGAATTCAGGCCTCTTAGCGCGACATATGGTGTATTGGCAAAATATAGCTCTACACCCTTATCGGTCATCTCCTCTTTGAAACGCGTGAGTAAAGCCAAGCTTGCAGTGCAAACTTTAATACCCGAATCTGCACGTTTGGGTGATCTTATATAGTGAACACGATCCGTGTTATTCATGTTACCCAAACTATCAAGGTTGTACGCTGAATATTCAAATTTTTCCAGCTTTTCAGAAGAAAGTCTTGCGCGAATATTTGTGTCATCCAGTGCATTAAGGCGGCCTTGAATGGATTCCGGCATAAAGCTTTCCCGAATGCTTGCCATCGGTACATCAATAAAAATTGCCGGGCTAAGCATGCCAATTATTTTTATACGTTCGATAAAAGAAAACTCATTCCACTTTTCACTATCCCATGCGAATAAATTCCTTGCCCGCCAACTTGTTTGATCGGCATCACAATAGTAAGGCGGCTCTAACGGAAGGATAATGGAATCACCATTTTGAACAGCGGCGGCAGCTTCATCCAATATAGTCTGAAGTGGCAGCCCGGCATGTAAGCCATAATTGATTACCGGAACATTTAATTCTCTACCGAGCTGGATAGTATCTATATTAAAGAGAGTGTTGGACCCTGAAGCAATAATAATTTTCTTTTGGCCAGCGTACTTTTTTGCGATATCTCGCTTGATGACTAGCATTTCCCTTACCCAATACTCGGCAGGAATTGGCGCAGGTGACAATACCAGCGTCAAGGTGAAAGATGCCAGTGCGAAGATCGCAGTTGAAGCTAGTAGCGTATAGGTATATCTCATTTGCTAGAACTGGAAATAAAGAAATTCAGATGACTCATTTGCACCCAGTAAAAATAATAGTAAACAGAAAAAAACACCACCGGGTATTGCCGTCAAAATTGACGGTTTCCAGCACAACCATTTTGCAAAGCCGCTCTGTGGAATTTTGGTTGGCGTATCAACCCCTTCAACATCCTCCCAAGTCGGTTTGAAGCTGCCTGTGATTTGTCTAACGTTTGGCAGCAGCCAGACGGCGGCAAGCCCCAAGGTGATCGGCAGAAACCATTCAGTTGACGGTACGCTGGAAGCAGTGATTAAGCCATCGAAAGTCACTGGATATAGAGAAGCATCGACCCAACCACCCTGCCAGGATTCGGGCAACGAAACACCATTAATACCTGCCATCCCGTAGATCATGGCCCAAGCAGTCTTGAAATTTTCGGACCTGAAAAATACCCAGGCAACCACCACCGCAAAGAATGTCAGCCCGCCCGCAAACAGCTTGGCTAACCAGCCGCCTTCGCCCCAGCCCATGCGTACCTTGAATTCACGCCAGCCATGATTGATCATCAGATATACACCGTGCAGCCCGCCCCAAACGATGAATGTCCAGCCGGCACCGTGCCACAGTCCGCCTAGCAGCATGGTCGCCATCAGGTTGACGTAGCGACGCGCAGGCCCTTTGCGATTACCCCCTAACGGAAAATAAAGATAATCGCGCAGGAAGGCAGACAATGTCATGTGCCAACGACGCCAGAAATCAATGATGCTGGTCGCTTTATAGGGTGAATCGAAATTCATCGGCAACCGCACATTGAACATCAGCGACAGGCCGATCGCCATATCAGAATAAGCGGAAAAATCGAAATACAATTGCAACGTATAGGCCAGCGCACCCACCCAAGATTCAACCAACATCGGCACCTGTCCATAGCGTACGGCTTCAAAAACCGGGGTTGCGTATTCAGACAAGTTATCCGCGATCAACACCTTTTTCGACAAACCCAGAATGAATATGGTCAGACCCACCGCCACATGTTCAGGATTGATACGGTAAGTTGCCGGATTGGAAAATTGAGGCATCATTTGCTTATGGTGCAGCACCGGCCCGGCAATCAAATGAGGAAAGTAAGTGACGAATAACAGATAATGAATAAAGTTATATTCACGTGCGATACCGCGATAGACATCCACCAAAAAAGCAATCTGGGTGAAGGTGAAAAAGGATATACCTAAGGGCAAAATGATATTGAGGGCGCCAATATCTGTGCCGAATATCTGGTTTCCTGACTCAATGAAAAAATTGACGTATTTAAAATAACCAAGCAGTAGCAGATTGATCGTGATCGCCACAATCAAAGTGATTTTCGCATGTTGTCCCTGTCCAGCACTACGGCGCAACCCTATCCAATAGCCTGCTCCGTAATTAAATGCAACCGAAGCCAACAACAACAATACAAATCGTGTATCCCAAACCGCATAGAAAGTCAGCGATGCAATGCCTAGCCATAATGCCGCCAACAGATGATTGTGACGACCGAGCCAGAACATGCCAAAGAGCACGATAGGCAGAAATATAAAAATGAAACTATAGGAATTAAAAAGCATGAATTATCTAGCCGGAAAATCTGACGGGAATGTTACTACATGACCAATTGCGTCGAGCAGATGCCTCAACACTACTGCCTTGTTGATTGAGAAACCACCAGCGATACCTTGCTCGATGTCTTTATTTTTATTTTGTCCCATAATGCTGAGCATATTATCAAGAAACGGCACAGCTTGGCTGGAAGGATTATGGTCATCAGCCATGCTATGCGGAAGAATTTAATTACCTCAAAAACAAAACTCTCGAATATCCACTACCCTTTGCTATCATCACGAACTGTCCTAGCCCCAAACCAATAACCAACCACATATGACCTTCCCCATCGACATCTCTGAAGAATCCGGCGTACGTTTTCTGCATTTTGGTTCTAGCTGGGTGCAGGGTGCGATGCGCATTGCGCGGCCTTGGCATCTGGAGCTGGAATACACCCGGGAGATGATGGCTGCTTTGTTGCTGCATGACGACAATCGCTGGCCGCTGAAGGTGTTGCAGATTGGTCTGGGGGCGGCTTCGTTGACTAAGTTTCTCTACCGTAATTGTCCGCTGGCGCATCTCACGATCGTGGAGATCGAGCCGGGGGTGGTAGTTGCTGCCCGACAGTTTTTCAAACTGCCTGAGGATGACAAGCGCATTCATATGGTGATTGGTGACGGTGTTGAATATGTATTGGGTGCTGAGAAGAAATTCGATTTGATTTTGGTAGATGGCTTTAACGAGCATGCCCATCCGGGTGATTTGAATACGCTGCCCTTTTATCAGGCGTGTCGAACAAGGCTGAGCGATAGAGGCGTGATGGCAGTAAACCTGCTTGGCTTGAGTCGCGGGGTGATGGGTGGGTTCACGCACATACTTGAGGCTTTTGATGATCGTGCGTTGATGTTTCCGTCTTGTGAAAGCGGCAACACGCTTGCGTTGGCGGTAGCTGGGGATGAGGTGTCGTTATCTTTTGACGAGCTTAAGGATAAAGCGCAGCGGTTGAAAGATGATACGGGGTTGTATCTGTTTCCCACATTGACGCGGCTGTTTCAGGCTAAGACATGTTTGAATAATCAATTGACGCTTTAGGGGAGCACTGGTTAGGTCTTCTGTTGGTGGTGATAGCCAACAATGCTGGCATATTAACCCCCTCCCAACCTCCCCTTGTCAGGGGAAGAGCAGGTTCACTTCCACCCCACAAAATCTTCGCATAAATCGGGAAGCTGATTTGGTTCTCCCTCTGATGGAACTACTGGTGAAACAACTAGCCATCTGACTAACCCAGCAAAAGACGGGGTAGAACAGTGGATTCGGAGAGCTTCTACCCCCTCCCTCCTGCAAGGGGGAGGGAATCAGTGTTCCCCAAATCAAACATAAGCGCACCGTTTTGCATTACGATATCGGTTGTGTCACTACATTCTGGAGCCCACATGACCTCAATGATTATTCTCGGCATCGCCATTGTTATCCTGATCTATGCGATCAGCTTGTATAACCATTTGGTCAGTGTCAAACACGCTGTGGCTAAGGCATGGGCAAACATAGATGTATTGCTCAAGCAGCGCCATGACGAGTTGCCCAAGCTGGTTGAGGTGTGTAAACAGTATAAGCAGTTTGAACAGGCCACTTTGCAAAGTGTCATCGAGGCACGTTCCCAAGTGCAAGATGCGCGTCAGAACCAAGATGTCCCCGCGTTAGGAAAGGCTGAAGGTATGCTGCGTATGGGGCTGGGCAATATCTTTGCGGTGGCCGAGGCTTATCCCGAGTTGAAGGCCAACGAACAATTCATGCAACTGCAAAACCGCATCACCTCGTTAGAAAACGGCATCGCCGACCGTCGTGAGTTGTATAACGAGTCGGTCAACATCAACAATGTGCAGATCGAAGTCTTCCCCGCCAGCATCATCGCAAGCATGTTCAACTTCGGCGACAAACCACTATTGGAATTTTCTGCTGCTGAAAAAGCCGATGTGGACATGAAGCAACTATTCAACTGAACACATTTCGGGGCTGACCTTTGCTGGCAAAAATACGCCGTGAATACGCACAGTTAATCACCTCAGGTGGGCAGTTGGTGTTGTTGTTCGTCGGTTTCAAACTTGATTCCCGCGAAGGTTGGCTAGGTTCCTTATCGATGATGGCGCTCATTAGTTTGATCGCTTGGATGTCTGCCCTGCGCAGGTTGCGGCTGATCAATGCCACGCCTACCTCTAAAGTATCATCTGCCGCACAAGGCTATGTAGAACTGATCGGCACCGGCAAACCTTATGAAGAAGCACTACTCATCAGCAAGCTGCGCGTGCTGCCCTGCCTTTGGTATCGATACAAGGTCGAACAACGCGGCCACAAAAATAAGTGGAACACGATAGATCACGGAGAAAGCAAAAACCTTTTTTCGCTGCATGACGACAGCGGAACATGTGTGGTTGACCCGGAACACGCCGAGATCATCACCAAACATCGTGACCGTTGGACGACCGGAAATTACCGATATACCGAGTGGAAGCTGATCCACCATGACAGCATCTATGCACTGGGCGAATTTCGTACCCACAATGTCGCGGCTGAATTCGACCAACGCGCCGAGCTGAATAACCTGCTTGCCGACTGGAAGCGCGACATGCCTGAATTACATGCCCGTTTTGATCTTGATGAAGACGGCGAACTAGACATGAAAGAATGGATGTTGGCACGCTCTGCCGCCCGGCGTGAAGTCTCCAAGAAAATGCAAGTGGCACATACACAATCTGATGTCCACATCATGGGGCAGCCTCGTGACGGCAAGCTTTATCTGCTGAGCAACATCGCGCCTAACAAACTCTCGCGCCGCTATCTTTTCTGGTCATGGGCACACTTGTTAATCTTCTTTGGTGCGCTGGTTGGATGCGGTTGGATGATGCAAGCCACTTGATACCTGTGTCTGTTAAGTCCTACAGAGCAGCCCTGAATCACTATTCGAGGCATGCCCCCTACTGCTCATCAGCACATAACATCATTTAGTTTGTCTAAAATATTTTTCCAGCCACCTTCGTGATCAGAGCGTGCGTTTTCATCGATAAACTTAACATGAGAAAGCGCAATAATTGTTTTACCATCATCTGTTTTGGTGAAATTCAGGGTAACGATGCTGTTATCAATTGAGCGATGAGACACCCAAGTAAAGACTAATTTATCGGGACGGCTAATTTCTAAATACTTTCCTGTGTGTGGTAGTTGGTCGTCACCCGCATACATAACAATTGCAAACTGTCCGCCTTCCTGAGCATTATTTTCAACATCAGACGTTGGCATGCCCGGCATAGGCATCATAAATTGCGATAGCATTTTCGGATCTAACCATGCATCAAATACCTTTTCTATCGGAGCATTGATTGTCTTTTCTATATTTACCTTTAGTTCAGTCATCTGTTTTATCTCCATTCCTCATCAGTTCATCAAGCTTATCTAATCGCAATTCCCAAAATGATTTAAGTTCCTTGAACCATATTTCAGCTATCTCAATTCGATCCAGATTTGCTTCAATCCAGTGAGTTCTACCGGTATTTTTGCGAGTAACAAGCTGAGCGTTCTCCATTACTTTGATATGTTTCGATATTGCATTGAGTGACATATCGTAAGCATTAGCTAAGTCAGTAACCCGACTGGCACCTTGTTGGCTAAGCTGCGTTAAAAGAGCGCGACGTGTTGAATCGCTAACTGCTTTTAGTATCTCGTTAAGATCATCATTATTTTTAAATTCAACCATATGGTTGAGTATAGGCTCAGCAATTGCAAATTGTCAACCGTATGGTTGAATAAACTCTCAGGAGGGAGCTCTTACGAAGAGCAGCAATTTATGTAGTGATTCCTATCATCCATATAACAAAAAAGGGACGATCAAATCGTCCCATTTATTTGCTTGCATGATAAGTCAGAAAGTCAGTCTGTGAAAATCAATCTTTTTTACGCAATGACATGCGATCCATCAGTCCGTCCTTCATGATGAATTGATGCTTCAGTGCGCCTAAGATATGTAGCACGACAACGACCATCAACACTTGCACCATTATTTCATGTACCTCGTGCGCAATCACACCGCTCAATTTCTCCGGTAGCATCGACGCATCGTCTGCCCAGAGTGCCTTACCAACATCGCTGGTCAAGACTTGCATGCTGCCGCTAAACGGCAACAGAATCAATATGGCATAAAGCAAATGATGGATGCCTTTTGCCAGTTTATCCGTCGGTGTGTTTCCCACTGCCGGTGGAACACCATCTATTTTACGAGCCACCAATCGCCCAAGTGTCAGTATCAGCACTGACGCACCCATCATCATGTGTAGCAAATAATCGTTAATTGTTGCACCACCATCGTGGCGTGCATCATGCGCTATTTCGCCTAAGAAATAAGCGGCAATCAATAAAGCCAATGTAAGCCAATGAACAATTACCATTCGTTTACTGTATTGCGTCATATAATCGTAGCTCCGAGAATAAATAAAAAAGGGAATCTAAGGGTGTCATGTTGGAGAGAACCACATGAAATTTAGGGGGCGTAATTTAACAGAAACGTAACCGGTTTGCTGCATTATTTTGCCTTGCATTCTAGAAGATTTAGCATATACCTCAATCACTTGCGCGCACTAAACCCCAACAGACATCAGGCTTTCCCCACTGCCTCTATCTCCCTCTAAAATATGACACTCAGTCTTTAAGACAACGCCTTGGCAATTCGTTCCATTGCATTCTTCAAGTTTTTCATTGATGTCGCGAATGACAGGCGGAAATAGCCTTCACTGCCAAAAGCCGAGCCCGGCACGACGGCTACGCCTGCTTCTACCAGCAGATATTCTGAGAAGGCAATGTCGGTGGCTTCTTTGATGATGCCTTTGCCATGTAGTGTTTCAATTGCCTGTCTGGCATCGGGAAAGGCGTAAAACGCGCCGCCCGCCATCAGGCAGCTTAGCCCCGGTATTTTGTTCAGCGCATCAACCACGAACACATGGCGCTCGCAAAAGGCTGCCAGCATTGGGATGATACAACTCTGATCGCCATTAAGTGCGGCTTGGGCGGCGGCTTGGGAGATGGATGCCGGATTAGAGGTGCTTTGCGATTGGATTTTTGCCATCGCGGTGATGATGTTCTCAGGGCCGGCGGCATAGCCGATACGCCATCCGGTCATCGAATAGGCCTTTGACACGCCATTTAGCACCATGGTACGAGAGTAAAGATCCGGGCAGGCGTCCAAGATGTTGACGAACTCGGCGTCCGTCAATGCAATGTGCTCGTACATGTCATCCGTTGCGATAAGAATGTCTGGATGCGTGCGCAGCACTTCACCCAACGCCTGAAAGTCTTCTAGGGAATAGACCGCCCCGGAAGGATTACTGGGGCTGTTAATGATCACCATCTTGGTTTTTGGTGTAATCGCAGCTTCAAGTTGCGCAGGGCTCATCTTGAAGCCCTGCTCTATCCCGGCTTGCACGATAACCGGCACGCCATCGGCGATGATGACGATGTCAGGATAAGAAACCCAATACGGTGCGGTGATGACGACTTCATCACCCGGGTCGATCACCGCCTGGGCTAAGTTGAACAAACTCTGCTTGCCACCGCATGAGACAAGTATCTGCTTGGCAGTGTATTCAAGACCATTGTCGCGCTTGAATTTGGCAATGACGGCCTGCTTCAGCTCGGGCGTGCCGCCTACAGCGGTATATTTTGTCTGCCCGTTATTGATGGCAGCGACTCCGGCATCTTTGATGTGCTGCGGCGTATCAAAATCGGGCTCACCTGCACCCAGTCCGATGATGTCTTTTCCCTCTGCTTTCAAACTTGCTGCACGAGCAGTCACGGAAAGAGTTGGAGAAGGCTTGATGGCTTGTACGCGTTTGGAGAGTGCCAAGATAATTCCTTATTGTCGATTAGATAGAGAATTGCGTGTATGAATCAGCTCAAATCGAGCAAAATTATACTCTTGAAAAACGCTTACCAATAGTCATTACATATAAACAATTTGGAATTTTTTATCAATCGGGGAAAATTTATTGGAGAAAGTACTGGCTCGGAATTTACAAATCAAAAACGCCAGACAACATTTAGTTGACTGGCGATTCATTTGATACCGAAAAGGGACTTAATTCTTATGAAAGCTTTAATTGTGCTTTTGATTTCCTGCCGGGGGCAGCAGGAGGAATGTAACCGGAGATACGGCAACGAATACCTTCAATTTTCTTACCCTTCTCAAAGCGGGTTGAGCGGCAGGTCATCACTTCACCTTGCGCAGCCAGTTCAGAAATATGATTTCTAACATTTGCGAGGGAAATACCTGTGGCTTCCGCGATCTCCTTGTCAGCTTTGTCGCCATGCTTTTTCAGGTATTGTAAAATTTCATTCATGTTTTAATCTCCAAAAACGTCGGGGATCATGTGGAATAGTTTGCCGATGGACACACCACCTAGCACTGAGAAATATCCCTAACCCCTGTTAAATGCTTGAATCAAATTTCAATTCAACCACTTGCGACCTAGCAGTGTAACATAATTATCAACATTTCTGTACTACACCCCATCCAACACAGGGTTGGTGCCCGGAGCCGGAATCGAACCGGCACGAGGGGTTTAGCCTCGACGGATTTTAAGTCCGTTGTGTCTACCAATTTCACCACCCGGGCAGGCATTTGGAGGCGAGACCCGGAATCGAACCGGGATAGGCGGATTTGCAATCCGCTGCATAACCATTTTGCTATCTCGCCACAGTGCGAAACCATACATTTGAAATGATTGAGGGAAAGCTAGAATGCTTTCCCTCAGATTTTGGAGCGGGAGAAGAGGTTCGAACTCTCGACCTATACCTTGGCAAGGTATCGCTCTACCAGCTGAGCTACTCCCGCAAAACGAGTTGCGCATTATAGGGGTATTCGCAATCATGTCAATAATTCCCCAAAAAAATTACAGAAAATTTTTCACTGTATATCCACTTTCTTGAAAAGTTTCTCGAAATTCTTGGTAGTTTGCTGCCCGACTTCCTCTAAGCTAATCCCCCTCAAAGTGGCTATTTCTGCAGCGACATGCTTTACGTAAGAAGGTTGATTAAGCTTGCCACGATAAGGGACTGGCGCTAAATAGGGCGAATCTGTTTCAATCAGAATCCGATCCAATGGTACTCGTTTGGCAACCTCTTTTATTTGCTTAGCATTCTTAAAAGTAACGATACCTGAAAAAGAAATATAAAAGCCCATCTCCAGCACCGCTTCAGCGACTTCCCAAGCTTCCGTGAAGCAATGCATGACGCCTTTAGCGTCTTCAGCTTTTTCTTCAGTCATGATGCGTACGGTGTCCTCAGCGGCTTCCCGAGTGTGAATGATGAGCGGTTTACAGGTTTCACGTGCTGCACGGATATGAGTACGAAAGCGTTCACGCTGCCATTCAAGGTCACCTTTGAGGCGGAAGTAATCCAGCCCGGTCTCGCCTATCGCAATGATCTTCGGGTGGTCAGCCAACTCGACCAGTTTGGCGACATCGGGCTCCTCAACCCCTTCGTAATCAGGGTGAACGCCTACGGAAGCGTAGATATGCGAATGCTGCTCGGCAAGTGCTAAGACCTGAGGAAAATCCGCAAGATTCACCGAAACGCATAATGCACTAAGCACCTCGTTTGCGTGCATCTGATCCAGCACATCATCCATTTGAGCAGCCAAATCGGGAAAGTTGATATGGCAGTGTGAATCAACAAAAGGCATCATTTACTCCAACATTAATTGACGATAGGTGAATAACAGTGATTCAAAGAACAGCTTGGGGTTGAGGGTATGCTGAGACTCTCTTTTGGCAGTTTTGAGATAGCTTTGTAGCCTGGCCAAATTCAATGCTGGCACAGGTTTAACCAATCTGGTGATAGCGGCCTCTTCGCCCGGATGGTAGCGCAACTGCCCTGCCATCTTGATTGCTGTCATGTCATAACACCATTGTTGCAACCATTGCACAACCAGCACCTGCTCGGTTTTCTGCAATGTCGCCGCGAGTGAAACTGCATCCAATGTTTCGGGTTGGCTGACCGCACGAAGTAATTGGCTACGCTCATCGCTGTCCACTTGTTCGCCCAATTGAAGCGCAAGCAAAGGTGAAAAGCCTGACGTTGCAAACGCTTTATCTGGATTGGACACACCTTGCTCTTTAAGCCATTTGATCGCACTGGCTGCATCGGGCGTCGGCAAGGCAAAGGATTGGCACCGACTCAAAATCGTAGGTAATAGTTGTTGCGGCTTATGTGAAACCAAAATGATCAGCAACCCATGAGGTGGTTCTTCCAGATTTTTAAGCAATGCATTTGCTGCATTGGAGTTCATCGACTCAGCCGGGTGCAGGATAACCACACGTTTACCGCCCTGATGCGCCGTCATCCCGAAAAAATCACTCAAACTACGGATTTGATCAACGGAAATCTGTTTGCTGGGCTTTTTACCTGATGCAGGTTTAATGGCATCACCTTCGCTAAGTGCTTCAGGTTGGATCAAACGAAAATCAGGATGTGAGCCCTGTGAAAACCAGTGACAGGACGGGCATGTGCCACAGGAAAATTGAGCCTCGTCTGCGTTTTCGCATAACAGGCTTTGCGCATAGCTGATTGCAAAATCCAGCTTACCGATTCCTTTACTGCCCTTGAGCAGCAATCCATGCGGCAAGCGTTTGCGTAGGGCTTGCAGGCGTACCCATTCATCAGCATGCCAAGGGGTAATTTCATTCATTTTCAAATAGCTGAGACAATATATTCAAGTTTAACTTTAATTTCTTCTATTGATTGTGCCGCGTCGATTGCACGATATCGATTTGGGTTTTGCTGGACGCGTTTATGGTACCCGGCGCGAACGCGCTCAAAGAACTGGTCTTGCTCCTGTTCAAAGCGATCCAGCGAGGTGTTGTTTGACAAACGTTGCCGTGCCACCTCGACCGGGACGTCAAAGAACAGGGTCAGATCTGGCTGTAAATCAGCATGTACCCATTGCTCTAATTGCTTCAACTTATCCCAGTCATAGCCTCTTCCGCCACCCTGATAGGCAAAGCTGGCATCACTGAATCGATCTGAAATCACCCATTTTCCTGCATTCAATGCCGGCTTGATGACCTGTTCGATATGCTCCAGACGCGCTGCAAACATCAATAACGTCTCTGTGCCGATGGTCATATCCTGACTCAGCAATATCTCGCGCAATTGCTCACCCAGCGGCGTACCGCCGGGCTCGCGTGTCACCACCACAGCTTTACCTTGCTGTTGTAACGCTTCAGCAAACCATGCCAAATGGGTGCTTTTACCGGCACCGTCAACGCCTTCGAATGTAATAAATTTACTCATTTCTGATATTTGTTAACCGCACGATTGTGCTTGACCAAGCTATTGGAAAATTGTGAGCTGCCGTCACCCCGAGCGACGAAGTATAACGCTTTGGTCTTGGCCGGGTGCAATGCAGCCTGCAACGATGCCAAACCCGGTAATGCAATCGGCGTAGGAGGCAGCCCGCCACGTGTATAGGTATTGTAGATCGTGTCAGTCTTCAAATCGCGCCTGCGTATATTCCCGTCAAATTTATCACCCATGCCGTATATCACAGTGGGATCAGTTTGCAGTCGCATGCCTCTTCTCAATCGGTTTATAAACACGCCTGCGATCATGGCGCGATCTGAGGCGGTTCCTGTCTCCTTCTCAACGATAGAAGCGAGTATCAGCGCCTGATAGGGTGTCTGAATGGGTAAATCGGACTCTCTTGCAGCCCAAGCCTCTTGTAAGTGTTGCTGCATTGTCTGGTAAGCCTGCTTAAAAATCGTAATATCCCGGCTACCAACGGTAAATCGGTAGGTATCCGGGAAGAAAACACCTTCTGGATGAGCTTCTGTCGCCCCGATCTTTTTCAAAATTTCAGCATCAGTCCAATCGACCGTGACATGCTTCAAGTCAGGATTATTGTTCAATGCTTCACGAAACTGCTTGAAACTCCACCCTTCTATGATGCTAACTTTTCTTTGTATCACTGCACCCTTGTGAAATATCTCCAGCAGCTCAAGCGGGGTGACTGGTTGCTGCAAAGCATAGTGTCCCGCCTTGATTTGGGAAGATTTACCTAGCAGACGTGTCAACCAGATGAATGCCCGTTCATTTTCTAATAAACCGGCCTGATGAAGCTCGCGAGCCATACTTTTCAGATGTCCGCCTTGCTTCAATTCAAACTCAAATGGCGTTGCGGGCAACGTCAAAGGACGATTTGCATAGCAGCTCATCCCAACCACAAATATCAGTAGTAGCGCAGTCGATAATATAAGTAGCTTTTTTTTCATTATTCGCCCTGCACAAACAAATCGCGACGAATTCTCATTGAGAGCGGAAATGTACTCCATTTTTGCCCGTTCAATTTATGATCGCCAAGTTCGCCTATCGACCACAGCCCAATCACAGTATTCACCAGAAATAACTCATCTGCATCCAATACCTCGCACTGTCGAATATCGCGGATTTGTACAGCAATCTTGTGCTGTGCTGCCCATTCAAATATCCGATCACGCTGCACACCACACACGCCGCAGGACGAAAGGTCAGGTGTTACCAATACACCATTTTTGACCAGAAACAAATTACTCCGAGTGCCGCTAATGACGTTGTCAGAAGCGTTCATGAGTAAGCCCTCTTTCGCATCAGCTTCACACACCTCCCGGGCAGCCAACACGTTTTCTAGGCGGTTGAGATGCTTGATTCCGGCTAGACGGGTTTGTGCTCCAAGGCGTAATTGGCACCAGCTTACTTTCACACCAGATGTTGACGCATCTGGAGGTGGATCAGGCAGTTCAGAAACATCCCATATGTGTGTCGGTGCAGTTTGAGATGGAGGCGTATAGCCACGCGTCCCCTGACCACGAGTCACGATCAGCTTCAAAACCGCATCAGGATGTTCCAAAAGTAGTTCATCCAGCTCAGCAGAGAGCACGGCGATGCTTGGGCAAGTTATACCCAGTGCAGTGCAATCTTGTTGGATTTTTTGGTAGTGTAAAGGCCAATGAAGTGCTTGGCCTTGAAAAGACAGCAAGGTACGAAAAACACCGTCGCCGTAAAACAAACCACGATCACGGATGCTGATCAAATCACCTTGCTTGCCATTGACCAGCATCGTTAAACAGGAAACTAGACTTTTCGGAACACCAGCGAGCCGTTCGTTCCGCCAAAGCCGAAATTATTGTTCACCGCAGCATCAATCTTCATGTCTCGAGCGGTATTAGCACAATAGTCGAGATCACATTCAGGATCCTGCTCAAATATATTGATGGTTGGTGGTGATATCTGATGATGTACAGCTAATGCACAATATACCGATTCCACACCACCCGCGCCGCCCAACAAATGGCCCGTCATTGATTTAGTGGAATTGACAACCAATTTCTTTGCATGGTCACCGAATGCCAGCTTGATCGCATCGGTCTCGTTCTTGTCGCCCAACGGAGTTGATGTACCGTGTGCATTCACGTATTGAACCTCATCAGGGTTCACACCAGCATTGTTCAAAGCACTAAGCATGCTGCGCTTCGGACCATCCATATTCGGGGAGGTGATATGGTATGCATCACCACTCATGCCATAACCGGCCAGTTCAGCGTATATTTTTGCGCCACGTGCTTTGGCATGCTCATATTCTTCCAGCACCATCACGCCAGCACCCTCACCCATCACAAAGCCATCACGACCCTTATCCCACGGACGGCTTGATGTCGCCGGATCATCGTTGCGTGTGCTCAGTGCACGAGCAGATGCAAACCCGCCGACGGCCAATGCACTGATGGTTGCCTCTGAGCCACCCGCAATCATCACATCCGCATCGCCATATTCAACAATACGTGCAGATTCACCAATGCAATGCGTTCCGGTAGTGCATGCGGAAACCATCGCAAGGTTCGGCCCTTTCAGACCGTACATCACCGACAAATTACCGGAAATCATGTTGATGATGGTGCCGGGAATAAAGAATGGCGATATTTTGCGCGGACCCGATGCGAGGTAATCGTTATGAGTATCCTCAATCATCGGCAGACCACCGATACCAGAACCGATATTTACCCCGATACGCTCGGCATTCTGTTCAGAGACTTCCAGACCCGAATCCTTGAATGCCTGGATACCAGCTGCTAGCCCGAAATGAATAAACCTATCCATACGTCTCGCATCTTTAGCGGATAGGTATTCCGTCACGTCAAAATCCTTCACTTCGCCCGCTATTTGGGCCGTCAGCCCACTGGCATCAAAGTGAGAAATTTGTGTGATGCCGGACTTCCCTGCAACAATATTCTGCCAATTTTCGGAAATATTCTTACCTACCGGGGAAATAATCCCCAGTCCGGTAATAACGACTCTACGTTTAGACAAACTGACTCCTCAAGACAAAAAGGGAGGGGGGAACTAGAAGTAAATTTCTTTACAAATCTTTTTTAAATTACTTCTGGTGAGCCAGAACATAGTCAAGCGCTTGTTGCACAGTGGTAATGTTCTCAGCGTCTTCATCTGGAATTTCGCACTCAAACTCTTCTTCCAGTGCCATGACCAGTTCAACCGTATCAAGAGAATCCGCTCCCAAATCATTCACAAATGAAGATTCGTTTTTTACTTCAGACTCATTCACACCAAGCTGCTCAGCAACAATTTTCTTAACACGTTGTTCTATAGACATCTTTATCTCCACCTTGATTAAAATTCAATAATGCTGCGGCATTGTATCAAAACTGCCTGAAATGCCAAGCAACATAAACCCAAACGCAATTCTCAACATCTAGGCCTGTTTCACAAACAATCTGTTAAACAAATTAAAAAACCCGACACCACAAAGTGTCGGGCTTTTTCAAAAACAGCTAATTAAGCAGCTTCAATATTTGACGCTTGCTTACCTTTAGGGCCCTGAGTCACTTCAAAGCTTACTTTTTGACCTTCCTGAAGTGATTTAAAACCACTCATATTGATTGCAGAAAAATGTGCAAACAAATCTTCGCTACCATCATCAGGTGTTACAAAGCCGAAGCCTTTAGCGTCATTGAACCATTTAACTGTACCTGTTGCCATGTGTGAAACTCCTTACTAATAAAACGGAGAAAACCTCCGCGAAACAATTTGAAACGAAGATTCCACATGAAAAACCAGTACGGAAAAGCTTTGAATCAAACTCCAATGTGCCTTGTACGCTGGTTTAGTGGCATCAGTCAAGTAAAAAAATCATGATTGATGCCACAATCCATCATGCCTCTGCGCAGAATATTTAACAATCACCTATCCCCATCAGGGATAAATATTCATTCTGCGATCTCAAGCATCAAGTGATTAACGCGCTTAACAAATCCCGCAGGATCATCTAATTGGCCACCTTCCGCCAGCAGCGCCTGATCAAACAACACAGCAGTCCAATCGTCAAAATGCTGTTGCTCGCCCTTGAGACGTGCCACAACCGGGTGATCAGGGTTGATTTCAAGTATGGGCTGAAAGGTGGGTGCCTGCTGCCCAGCCGACTTGAGAATACGGGCCATATTGCCACCGATATCCTGTTCGTCTGATACAAGGCAAGCTGGTGAATCCGTCAGTCGGTGTGTCACCCGTACCTCCTTGACGCGATCGACCAGCACCGTCTTGATTTTGTCGGTCAGGTCCTTGAAATCGTCAGCTTGCTTTTGTTGCTCTTGCTTCTCGGCTTCATCTTCCATGTCGCCTAGATCAAGTCCGCCTTTCGCAACAGACACCAGTTCCTTGCCAGAAAATTCGGTCATGGAACTGACTACCCACTCGTCTACACGGTCGGACATCAACAGCACCTCAATGCCTTTTTTGCGGAACACTTCCAGATGCGGACTATTTTTAGCCGCATTGAATGTTTCTGCCGTGATGTAGTAGATCTTATCCTGCCCTTCTTTCATACGACCGATATAGTCAGCCAGTGTGACATTTGTCTCATCAGTATCCGCATGGGTGGTCGCAAATCTCAGCAATGCTGCGATCTTTCCGCGGTTGGCAAAGTCTTCGGCGGCGCCTTCTTTCAAGACTAGGCCAAATTCCGCCCAGAACTGCGCATATTTCTCAGGCTCGTTCTTGACCATATCTTCCAGCAAACCAATTACCTTCTTAGTACAGCCGGAACGAATCGCCTCAATGTCCTTAGATTCCTGAAGAATTTCGCGCGAAACATTTAACGGCAGGTCGCTAGAATCAACCACACCACGCACAAAACGCAGGTAGTTCGGCAATAGTTGTTCAGCATCATCCATAATGAATACCCGGCGTACATACAGCTTGACCCCGTGGCGTGCATCGCGGTTCCACATATCGAAAGGTGCTTTGGAAGGTATATAGAGCAGCTGAGTGTATTCCTGACGACCCTCTACACGAGCGTGTGTCCAAGCCAACGGGTCCTGATAATCATGGCCGACATGCTTGTAGAACGCCTTGTATTCATCATCCTCAATCTCGTTTTTCGGGCGTGCCCATAGTGCGGAAGCCTGATTGACCGTTTCGTCTTCGTCAGTGATGACCTGAGTATCTTCTTTCCACTCTTCCTTCTTCATCAGGATAGGCTGAACGATGTGATCCGAATACTTATGGATAATTGCGCGGATTCTGTGGCCACTGAGCAAATCATCCTGATCGTCTCTCAAATGCAGGGTGATCTCAGTGCCACGGCCTGCTTTCTCAATCATCTCCAATGAGAACTCGCCGCCGCCGTCCGATTCCCATTGCACACCTTGGTCGGCAGTTTCCCCGGCACGGCGGGTTTTGACGGTCACTTTGTCAGCGACGATGAATGCTGAGTAGAAACCCACTCCGAACTGCCCGATCAGATTCGCATCTTTTTTCTGATCGCCACTCAACTTAGAGAAAAATTCACTGGTGCCTGACTTCGCAATCGTGCCCAGATTGTTGATTACTTCATCCCTGCTCATTCCGATGCCGTTGTCGCTGATAGACAGGGTGCGCGCATCTTTATCGTAGCCGATCCGAATTTGCAGGTCTGAATCACTCTCGAAAAGCTTATCGTTGTGCAGCGCTTCAAAACGAAGCTTATCGCATGCATCAGAGGCATTAGAAACCAGCTCACGCATAAATATCTCGCTATTGGAATAAAGCGAGTGAATCATCAATTGCAGAAGTTGCTTTACTTCTGTCTGAAATCCCATCGTTTCACGATTGGCTGTGGCATTCTCAGTCATACAAATTCCTTTTTAAGTTTTACGAATAGCGTCATTACAGATGGAGATTGTTCGAGAAAATTCAAGTGCGAGACCAGATTCATGACTAAAGCACCGCACCACCTTCGGTTAAATTCTCGATTCGTCCGCCAAAAAGCCCGCAACAGCGGGCTTTTTGTAGAAAATAGCTATAATTTCAGAATTATTGCTCTTCGAGCTGCCCTACAAATACCACCATCGGGAAGCTACGCTGCAATTCCTTGCTGAACCAGCCCGTCATGTTGACCCCTTTGCTATAGCCAACTCGATCACCCGCTTTCAGGTCTGGCACCTTAGGCCCGGCAACCCATACCTTGCCATCCTGTTTGCTCTGTACTTGTACATAGGTATAAGCCTCAGCCTGAATGACTTCAATCACCAGCCCTTGGTTAGGCAATATTGATTTTCTTGTCGCTTTCTCGGCAAGCTTTGCTTTGACTAACCGCGCTTCTTCCTCTGTACCCCAATAGCCGAAATCGCCTGCCGCATTACGTTCTGCATAGATCACGCTGGACAGATAGCCATCACGATTGGTTCCGCCGATCACATACAGTCGGTTGTCATTAGCAATCACACTGAAATTAGCGCGTGGCTGATCCATTGGTGTGGTGAAGCGCCATGTTGCCAGATCGCCATCCTTGCCAATTTTTGAGTACTCGATACTATCCAGATACTCAGCTCCTGACAGCCCGCCCATCACATACACGTCCGCATCATACGAAACACTAGAATGTCCATATCGGCCCTTTTGCAGCGGCGTTGTTGCTTGCCACTTCTCAGTATTTCCGTTCTCTGTATATCTTGTCCATTCTACATCTGGAATACCAACGCCTTTGGTTTGATCATGTCCACCTAATACGAAGAAGCGATCATCCTTTTTCTTCACACTGTTCACATAGCGTGGCAGGGTCATCACTTCAGGATCAAGCTGCCATTCGCCCAGACTACCATCGGGTAGGAATTCAGCGGATTCAACGCTGTCCAACAACACACCACCAAATCCTCCAAATGAATAGAGCCGGTCTTCGGTTGCGATAATCTTGCTGCAACGTCGCCCCACCACCATCTGGCTACTTACTCTTTCCCACCATCCCAATGTGCCGTCGGGATTGATCGGTGCCCGTTCCACGCTTTTCAGCAAGTTATGTCCGTTCGGCCCGTTGCCACCGCCTACTACATAGACGTAATCACCATGTACGGTCGCCTCCATGAAGCCGCGCTCTGTACGCAGTGAATTGCCTTTTTGCCAGGGGCCGAGGGTTCCGTCTTTATTGATCTGGGCATATTCGGTGGTGTAAACAAAATTCCTGCCGTCCACGCCACCGATAAGGTGGATCTTGTCCTTCACTATCACTGCCGCTGTTCCGGCGCGGGGCGCACTAAAGTAACTGGTCTCTTTCCAGTCCGCGATCCACACCTTGTCCTTCATCGGCTGCTGCGCACAACCTGACAGCACCAGCGCAATTCCGACCAACATTAAATTGAAATACTTTGTCATACCTAATCCCCTATTAATCATGCTTCTTTAGCCAGAACTTCCTCAATCCGAGATTGTACATGACGGCATCTATCCGACCCAGCAGCAAAAACCAAAATCTCATTTTTTTTGTATGTCCTTGAGCACGGTGTACTCCACCACCACGTTTTCATTGTCATCACCCAGCCATACATCTCCATCCTGTATGGTGCATTGCAAACGCATGGTGCGCTGCGCCAACCCCTTCATCGAGCGGGTGCTTTCCTGTGCTAGGTTGATCACGGATAGGTTGCAATGTCTTTCGAACTTTCCACTGTTTTGTGCATACCACATCTCGGCTACACGTCCGCCATAGCAATACACCACCACCTTGTCGGCGCGACCACACGCCTTACGAATCAGCTTTTCATCAGGCACACCAACATCTATCCATAGCTTGATCGCGCCCGTCAGGTCTTTTTGCCATAGATCCGCCTCGCTCTCATCGGTCATTCCCTGACCGAACTCCAGATGTTCATGAGCATTCAATGCAAAAGCCAACAGTCTTACCATCATCCGCTCATCGTTCTCGGAGGGATGACGCGCGATTGTCATCGCATGATCCTGATAATAATGTCGATTCATATCCGCGATCTGCAGATTAGCTTTGAAAATCGTTGCTTTGATAGCCATAAGAAGCTATTTGCCTTTATGTGTGGTGAACGTGTTCAGCAAAAAGCTATTATTTCACGATTAATGGCTTCTGCGTCCCATTTCAGTGCCGGGGCAACGATATTTGCAATTTGGTACAACTTATCATCTGTGAGACGCGCCAATATCGACAATGGCATCCTGCGCCGCAACAAGTCTTCCAGATGAACCACCATTTCTTCTTGCGCACTCAGTACCAAGTCGCCGTAAGTCAATGGCACGGATGGCACGATACGCTCGGCTAGTTGACTATCTCGTTCAATGACCTTGAAGACGTCATCAACCCGCTTGCCATGACGCCGCATCAACCAGATCGTGCTTTCGTCATCTATGCCCAGTCGTGCTGCTTTGGCACTTACTTCGGATTGCCACGTTTCATATGCTAGCGACGGCAGCCAGGGAAAAGGACGATTCATTGTTGCACATTGATTGAGGATGCCCAGTTTGGTACACACTACATCGACGATGACGGAGGCATCCTCACGTGCTGAGGTGATCTTGCCACCTATGGAATACAGAACACCATTTGAATCAGTTTTTATTTCCCAGTCTCTGCTGATTGAGGATGTCGTCTTTGCATCACTACGCTTCATCACTCGCACCCCGGCATAGCTGCCGATCACATCAGCCTCAGTCCAGTCCGTATTCAAATAGTGGTTGGCCTCAGACAACAGGTAAGCAACGTCTTCTGCTTCAACGGCAACTTTGTCCAACTCACCGTTGTAGTCTGTATCCGTAGTGCCAACCAACGTCCTGCCATACCAGGGAATCGCAAAGAATACGCGCCCGTCTGATTGTGCGGTCAAGAGCAGCGCTTCGTCAGTCGGCAGTGCCGGCATCACCAGATGGACGCCCTTGCTCAATCTGCACCATGCGCTTCCCTGTTCAGTCTCCGTCGCCCACCGCCCGGCAGTGTTGACGACCTGACGGGCCATGACTTTTACACTGCTTTGCGTCACCAAATCCTGCACGATCGCACTATTCACCTGACCACCTGATTTACTATATTCAGTCATCCGGCAATAATTGACACACACGGCACCAGCATCCATCGCACCTGCGATCAGTTCCAACACCAGCCGCGCATCATCGGTTTGCGCATCACCGTAAGTAAAGCCACCTTTCAGCTTCTCGTCCCGCAGGAAGGGAAACCGCTTGGCAAACCCGGTCTTGCCGAAACGACGATGGGACATCAATGATTCAGGACAACCGGCTAGCAGGTCGTACAAAGTCAAACCAGCCTTCAGTTGCAGCCGCCCTACTCGGTTGCCTGCACACACTGGCACGCCGAAACGAAGCGGCCAAACGCGGTGTGGCGCAACCCTAAGTAGCGTCTGTCGTTCCAAAAGTGCTTTTCGAACCAGCTTGAAATCATAGGTTTCCAGATAACGTAGCCCGCCATGTATCAGCTTGCTGGAAGCTGAAGAGGTTGCGCTTGCCCAATCACTCTGTTCGACTAAGGCAACTTTCAGACCTCGCAATGTCGCATCGTAAGCAGTCCAAGCACCATAGATTCCACCACCTATGATCAACAGATCAAATTCACGTCCTTCCAGCGATGCAAAGTCACGATTCACATTGCCTCCATCATCCCATCCCGTGCCTGCAAGGCTGCTTGAGGGACATCGCTGATCAGAATATCGACACCCAACTGAAGCGCACGTCCAATCTCTTCATCCGTATTGCACGTATAGACCGCGATCATTTTGTCATGTGCCCTCAGTATGCTGACTGCCTCCTGCTCCAGCATCTCAATCGATAGGCACAGGCCATGTAGAAAAGGCTGGTCAGCCAGCACACGCTGGACATCAAAGATGCTCTGCTCAGGCTCAAGGTTGTATATCAGCGGAAAATCAGGCCCATATAGATTTGCATAGATCAGGCTATCCAAATTGAACGATGAAGCCATGCTTTTTTCTTTATCCACCACGCTCGCCATATCCAGCGTTTTCCGGACCTTTTCCTCCATGCAGGATATTGTTTCCTGTTCATGGCTTTTCATTTCCAGTAACAGGTGGCATCGCTGATGATAACTTTCAACAAAGGCCTGCAGGTCCATCAACCCTTCCGGCATACTTCCCGGAAAAAAATGCGGCGCAATATCTATTGCTTCCAACTGTGCAAAGTCGAAATCGTCGATGCGCTTGTCTGGCAGACCCACTTTGTCAAGAAAGTCGTCATGCCAAATCACGGGTACGCCATCCCGGCTAAGTTGGATATCCGTCTCTATACCGTCAATGGGATAGACCAATGCCTTCTCGAAAGCTGTACGGGTATTTTCCGCCGCTTCCCGGTTGGCACCACGATGTGCAAATATCATGGTATTCATGGCAACGACGCTAAAAATAGACGCATGGAAGCCTGGAGTGCCTCGAAGTTCGGGTTATACATCAGCCGACACAACAGGCCTGCTTCCAGATTATTTGAGGTGATTTCACCCGAATTCGCTGATTCGGGATTTACTATGCAAGTCGAGTAGCGATCCATCTCATCAGGATAATAATGGAGGCAGTTAGCATAGTCGCCATACTCTCCGTAATGAGCATCGTCTGGCGGGAGCACGATAGACGTATGTGCGGCACTTAAAATTCTCTTATCAGGGATAGCACTATTCACTATTTCCAGTTTATCTTCGGAAAAATTGGGCGGTAAATTGTGTGTGTCGGTGGCATACAGCATCAACTTGCTGCTCTGATGTTCGGTACGAGCAAAAAAATCCAGCGTCGCATCACTGTTCACCGTCGCATCATCCTTACTAGCAGCAACGAATACCGGAATGCTTAGCGGATTATCTTGCCAGTTGATTTCACGAATCAGTGCATGGATTTGTGCCGCCGCATTCTTGGGGAAAGACTCGTATTTATAAACATCCCGATCCGGCAGGATGTTCACCCACTTGGCAGAGGGTTTCAGCCAGCTATATAGTTTATGAAAATTGGCATATGCCGCTTTTTGTGATACTTCCAGCGCGGGAGAAAACAAGAACTGGCCTCGTATCCGGTCATCGCGTTGGCATTGCAAAATGCTCAATGCCGCACCGGCTGAAAGCCCGCCCAGATAGATTTCATCGACCTCGCTTGCCAGCGACTCGACTCCGTATGAGACCGCTTTAGCCCATTCTTGCCAAGTCACTTCAAGCAGGTCGCCGGGTCGAGTGCCGTGCCCCGGCAGCAATATTGCCATCACCCTGAAGCCTTGCTCTTGAAAGAAAGCGGCTAGATACCTCATTGAATACGGTGAATCCGTCAGACCGTGAATCAGCAGAATGCCGCGTCGATATTTTTTATGCTGGCCTACGGTATAGCCTGCAGATGGTTTCAATTCAAAAGGTGAATTGCCATCGACGATTTTCTCCAACAGCGCTTGATCTTCACAGATACGCGCTTGAGAAATCATCTCCCGGCTACCCTCGATATAAGAGGTAAAAGCGATTGACTCAGCAGCAAAGGTGGAATTCAGCCCGGACACCCGATGCCGTGCGCCCAAAGACGGCAATGGCGGGTTGGATAGCATTTATAGCCTCAGCAGGATGCTCCAAAGCGGACTGGATAAATCATATCTCACCTGCACACCTGGCGATTTCTCTAGGCGTCGCTTCATCCAGACAGTGACGCACATCAACCGAAGGTGGATAAGGCGTGTTCGCTGAGTAGTCCGGCATGGTAGAGGCTGGAGCTTCCATAGCACCAGTCGATTCCGACTCTGATGATTCTGACTTAGCAAGAGCTGTTATTTCTTCAGGTGTGGGTAACTTTAAAACATTTGGCTTTAAGGCCTTTTTAGACGACACTTCCGACTCCATTTTAGAAGGTGCTGAAGGTGCTTTAAGCATATCTGGTTTGGTTGAAGCGACTTTTGCCTTGGGCTTTGCTACGGGTGCTTGTTTTGCAGTCTGTGTATTTTTTGCTGCCTTTGCAGGGCGAGGAGACGCTTTTTTCGTCACTATAGGTTTTGCCGCAGGCGGTGGGTTCAATCCAAGCAGATCAAGCTCCAACGGATCGAGATAAACGAATGCCCCGGCACCAACAATAAGCACAACGCCGACCATTGCACCAGTTTTTTGTCCAGATGTGATGTACATGTTTTTCCCTTTGAACTATCCAAGACGGTCATCCGCCATCAATTTCGATATTACACAGTGCACACAATAAACCGCCTTACTGTTGATGGCAATCTCTACATAAATTTCATGAAGACTGTAAGTAAAAGAATATCAGCTTCCCATTCCCTAAATCGGCGTACAATTTCCCTACATGAATAGGGCCACACATACTGACCTGCAAGTCACCGGGATGAATTGTGCATCCTGCTCTGCACGTCTGGAAAAAGTGCTTAACAAGCTGCCTGACGTCAGCGCCACCGTGAACATCGCTACCGAAAAAGCACACATAGATTACCTAGCCAGCAGTACTGATCTGCCTGGGTTGATCAAGGCGATTCAGGGCGCCGGGTTTGACGCACATCCTTTGCGCGATTTTGCCGCCGAAAAAAGAGAGCGTGCCGCCGCTTATCGACAAGAGAAGCGACGGTTTGCGATCTCGGTCGCACTGACCCTCCCACTGTTGATTGAGATGGTGATGATGTTCAGCGAGTCACATGCCATGTTCCTGCCCGGATGGTTGCAGTTCGCGCTCGCGACCCCGGTGCAATTCTGGATCGGCCGACGTTTCTATAACGGCGCATGGAGCAGTATCAAAGGCGGTGGTGCCAATATGGACGTGCTGGTGGCACTCGGCACCAGTGCAGCCTATCTGTTCAGTTGCACCGTGTTGCTGGCAAATATTGTTGACATGGGCTTTGGTATGCCGCTCTATTTCGAAGCAAGTGCAACACTGATCACACTGATACTACTTGGCAAGCTTCTGGAAGCACGCGCCAAGGGTAAGGCATCAAGTGCATTGGAGGCACTGATCAATCTGCAACCCAAGACTGCTCATGTCGAGCGAGACGGTGCAATGCTGGAGCTTGCCGTCGATCAGATGAATCCTGACGATATATTCCTAGTACGCCCCGGCGAGAGTGTGCCGGTGGACGGTATCATAATTGAAGGCACCTCCAATCTGGATGAAGCGATGCTCACCGGCGAAAGTCTGCCGCAAAACAAGCAGGCTGACGATAAGGTCTATGCAGCAACATTCAATCAGCATGGGCTACTAAAGTGCCGTGCGATAGCGGTGGGTTCACATACCCAGCTGGCTGCCATCATCCGGCTGGTTGAGCAGGCACAAGGTTCCAAAGCTGCTATTCAGAAACTCGCAGACCGTATTTCGGCGATATTCGTGCCGGTCGTACTGGTCATCGCACTACTGACCTTTACAGGATGGTGGTTCATCGGTGGCGAATTCGTACACGCACTGATCAATGCAGTATCGGTACTGGTAATCGCCTGCCCCTGCGCACTGGGTCTTGCGACACCAACCGCGCTGGTCGTCTCTACCGGGCGTGCCGCTCAGGCCGGGATACTGGTCAAAGATGCTACCGCCCTAGAGCACACCCATAAGTTGGCCGTGCTGGTTGTCGATAAGACCGGCACATTGACCGAAGGAAGACCGGACGTGACCGACGTATTGCCCACCGAGTCTCTCACCGAGAACGAGCTGTTACAGCAAGCCGCAACACTGGCACAAAGCTCCACACACCCGTTGTCTCGTGCGTTGCTAAATCATGCACTGTCCAAACAAGTCACACCAGCTCAGGCCACCGATATCAACGAGCTGTCCGGTCAGGGACTCAGTGCAAATATAGATGGGCGGCAATACAGGCTGGGCTCACCTGCCTTTATCGGTACATCGGGCTTGACGCTGGATGATGATCTGATCGTTGCACTGCAGCAACAGGGCAAGAGTGTGAATGCCTTGATACGAGATAGCGCTTTATTAGGTTATATCGCCTTTGCGGATCAACTGCGCCGCAACAGCGTGTCAGCCGTCAGCCGACTCAACAGCATGGGCATCAAAGTGGTCATGTTAAGTGGTGACAATCAGGCCACTGCACAGGCAATCGCTACACAAGCAGGCATCCGCGAGTACCGCGCCAAAGTGATGCCGAAGGATAAATCCTCTGTGGTGGAATCTTTCAAATCGGCAGGGCAATTGGTCGGCATGGTCGGTGACGGTATCAACGATGCCCCGGCACTGGCTGCGGCGGATGTCAGCTTTGCAATGCGCAGTGGCAGCGATATCGCTATTGAGGCAGCGGATATCACGCTGATGAGGAACGACCTGATGAGTGTGGTGGATGCGATTTCATTGTCGCGTGCAACGCTGAAAAAAATACGCCAGAACCTGTTTTTTGCATTCGCCTATAACATGCTCGGCATCCCGCTAGCGATGATGGGTTTGCTCAGTCCGGTGATCGCCGGTGCGGCAATGGCGATGAGCTCGGTATCTGTAGTGACGAATGCGCTATTGCTGAAACGTTGGAAATCGGGGGGAATGTAATTTCGCCTACTTGCGAGATAGGATGCCTTTCGTTGTTTGCAAAGATCACTGTGTACTGCTGCCATCTATTAAATTAGGTCATCGAATATGCATCAGAATGCAGCATGATTCTACTGTTTAAATCTCTTCAGATCACCTGTGCAGTCTTAAGTTAGTCGCTTTTTTTTCCTGTGTGGAATAAGCAGCCTGAATGATTCACCCATCATGCGCAAACGATGGGGGAAAATCGCGCCACACCTGATCGGCACTATCCTGCTCGCCTCAGCTATCGGTTTGGCGACTTGTTGCGATCAATCATACCTCTGTCCCTTTTATCGAATAGTCACATTACATTCGACTATATAGTCATTAAGGCAAATAACGATCAGCTTCCCCAAGATGAACATCTTTAAAGCGTTGAAAGAACTTGTACAATTCCCATTTCTTCGGTCGCTGCTATTGAAACGCGACACAATATCCAAAATTTGCTTTCCAAATGCTCATCAAACCTCATCTGCATGCCTGCCCGCTTCACGGAGATACACTAAAAAAACTGGACCAGTCTCTTGACCTGCTCTTGCTGATACGCCATAAAAATCTTATCATTCCGTCATACTTCGGATATTGATATTGTTTCTCTAGGAAGCAGTCACACTAGAAGATACCCGTTACTAACTAAATATTATGCAGCGAATAAACGAGAGGTTATCAATGTTTAACAATATTCGATTTAGCGTACTAATGAGCTTGTGTGTAGCTGGTGTCGTTGTATTGATTGCAGCCTTAATTCTTGTAGTCGGAGAGTCGCTGTCCAAACTGGAGGACAATGCGGAAAAGATTCAAAATGACACCATACCCTATCTTCTTGTCGTTGCCTCAATGGATCTCAGCCGTTCAGAAGTTCAGCAGTTTCTGACTGATGTTTCAGCAACCCGTGATAGAGAAGCCTATGCGGAAGCAGAAGCATCGGCAAAAACATTTCTTGATGGTGTCGAAAAATTCAAGAAATACTATTCCGATAACAATGACTCCAAACATTTGCGTGCAATTGAGGAAATTGAAAAGAATTTCAAGCTCTTTTTTGACAGCGGTCAGGCGATGGCGGAAGCATACATCACTGACGGCTTAGAAGCCGGCAATAGAATGATGAAGGGCGATGATGACATCGCAGGTTTCGACCAGGACAGTATAAGACTCTCAGACGAATTAAACATTTTCCGCAATGAGTTGCTTGTATCCGCAGAAGCAACTGCCAAAAAAGCTGGGGAAGAAACAAATGGAACTATGCTTCTGCTGCAAATCGTAGGGACAATTGCTATTATGCTCTCAATTACCTTGGGCACATTAGTCTCACGATCAATTCTGCGTAAGCTCGGCGGAGAACCCAACGCGATAGCCGACATTCTTAATCAGTTAGCTCAAGCTGATCTGACGGTGGCGGTCAACACAAAAGGGACAGATACAAACAGCGTATTATTTGGCATCAAAGTCATGGTTGAGAGACTTTCCAGTGTCATATTCAAAGTTCGCAGCACAACCGATTCGATCACAACGGCCTCTCAGGAAATTGCTTCCGGCAATGCGGACCTATCACAACGAACTGAACAACAAGCCTCGAGTCTTCAAGAGACAGCTTCCAGCATGGAGCAGTTAACTTCGACAGTCAGGCAAAATTCTGACAATGCCAAGCAAGCAAATCAACTGGCTCACAATGCCTCTGATATCGCACTTAAGGGTGGCAAAGTCGTTGATGATGTTGTCGATACCATGGCATCTATCAGTGACAGTTCAAGCAAGATCATGGACATTATCAGTGTCATCGAGGGTATTGCCTTCCAGACTAATATTCTAGCATTGAACGCCGCAGTTGAAGCAGCACGCGCAGGTGAACAAGGGCGTGGCTTTGCAGTTGTTGCAGGTGAAGTTCGAAATCTGGCACAACGCTCTGCTGCAGCTGCGAAGGAAATCACCTCTCTGATAGAAGCTTCTGTTGATAAGGTACAAAGTGGAACCAAGCAGGTAGATGAAGCTGGGGCAACCATGAAAGAAATCGTCATGGCGGTGAAACGCGTTACAGATATCATGTCTGAAATTTCTGCCGCATCTCAAGAGCAGGGCGAAGGCATTGAGCAAGTCAATCTGGCGATTACGCAAATGGATGAAGTGACCCAGCAAAATGCAGCACTTGTGGAGGAAGCCGCTGCTGCTGCCGAGGCGATGAAAGAACAGGCAGCAGAACTATATAAAGCTGTCAGCATCTTCAAGGTGGGAAATAATTCATTTGCCAGCTCTCAGCCAGCACCACAAAATTCACCTTCACCCAAGCGCACAGTGACCCAAGCACCTCCACCTGACAACATTGATACACGCAAACTAGCTCACAAACCCAAGGTTCAAGAGGAAGATGATGAATGGAAGGAATTCTAGAATATGTCTGAACCTTCATTCGCCTTTTGAATGGAGGAAATCATCGAATCATATTTTCATATATGCGATATTCACATTTCTGCTAGGTGCTTGTTCTTCGACCGTAGACTATCGCCAAGCATATGAAGCCAATAGCTCTGCATCCGTTAACCAGCTTATCTCATATGCTAAAAGTCTGATTGGCACACCTTATCGATTTGGTGGTAGTACACCCAGCGAAGGATTTGATTGTAGCGGTTTTGTCGCATATGTCTTCAAGCGTTCCGCTGGAATCTCCCTCCCTCACAATTCCAATCAGATAAGCAGACATGGTCGCATGTTAAGAGCATCTCAATTGCGCAAAGGTGATTTGGTGTTCTATAACACCGGTAGCCAGCCGAATTCTCACCTTGGTATCTATCTGGGTAACAACCAATTCATTCATGCGCCTAGTAGTGGGGGTAAGGTTCGCATTGAAAACATGAATCTTTCATACTGGAAAAAGCGCTATAACGGTGCAAAGCGCATTTCACTTTGAAGTGTTGACCTTTCTTGCCGCCTTGATAGCTTCAGCTAACTGGTACACTGACATCGCGTAATAATCGCTGTTGTTGTAGCGTGTGATGACTTCAAAGTTATTGAGTGCCAGCCAAAACTCTTTTCCGTCATTTATGGAGTAATCAACCAAACGTGCAACCTCATTCTGACCTACATTGCCCTCAGTATGCAAACCCGCTGCAGACCATGCTGACATTGGTCGGGAATCACCTATTGCCTCTAGATGCTGATCTCCGTTGCTTTTTGTTTGCAACACAATAGCTTTGTCTCTGATCCATCCATAGCCTTTGAGATAGTTGGCAACGCTCCCGATCGCATCTTCAGTTTGATTAAGCAAATCTACTGTAGTGTCTCCATTAAAATCTACTGCATAATTCCGATAGCTGCTTGGCATGAATTGAGGAACACCTAACGCACCTGCATAAGAGCCGCGTATTGAGAGCAGATCAAACTCCTGATCTCTCGCCAGTAACAAATAGTTTTCCAGCTCACTGCGAAAAAACTTTTCACGGCGAGGATAATCAAATGCAAGTGTGGTCAACGCATCCAGTGCTCTAAAACTCCCCGCATTCCGCCCGTAGACAGTCTCTACACCTATCACGGCAACAATAATCTCTTGTGGCACACCGTATTTTCGCTCTGCACTTTGCAAGGCTTTGTGGTATTTCTGCCAGAATTTCAAGCCCCGCCTGATACGCTCTTTATTGACAAAAGATGCTCGATACTCCGGCCATGGTTTACTTTTCCGTGGCCTCGATATCAACTCGATCACCGAAGGCAAATGTTTAGCATGACGAAAAGCGCTATCCAACTCTGATCGTTTGAAATGATGCTTCTCTACCATCTCATCGATAAACTCAGGGATACCCTGCAAATTGGCAGAATAAAGGGAATTTGACCAGAAGGACAGTGACAAAATACAAATTATTCGGATTATTTTCATAGCTTGGCAATTCTACCCGATGTAACACTCGACACACCTGCTTAACTACTGTTAAATTCCTATCCTGTTAACAATTGCAAAGAACAAGCGACCATGACTGACTCTACACAACATCATCCACTTATCATCTTAGGCTCAGGGCCAGCTGGCTACACTGCTGCTGTTTATGCCGCACGTGCTAATCTGAATCCGGTATTAATCACTGGTATGGCACAGGGTGGTCAATTGATGACTACAACCGATGTAGACAACTGGCCTGCAGATGCAATGGGCGTTCAAGGGCCTGAGCTGATGGAGCGATTCCAAAAGCATGCTGAACGTTTCAAAACCGAGATTATTTTTGATCATATTCATACTGCACAGCTGCAGCAAAAGCCCTTCACCCTCACCGGAGATGCAGGTAGTTACACCTGTGATGCATTGATTATCAGCACAGGGGCGTCAGCACAATATCTCGGTTTACCATCTGAACAGGAGTTCATGGGTCGAGGCGTTTCCGGATGTGCTACTTGTGATGGCTTCTTTTATCGCGGCCAAGAGGTCGCAGTGATTGGTGGAGGTAATACCGCTGTTGAAGAAGCAATGTATCTCTCGAATATTGCTAAACATGTCACGCTTGTTCATCGCCGCGATACGTTCAGAGCTGAGCGAATTATGATTGACCATCTAATGGAAAAGGTAAAGGCAGGAAAGATTACCCTCCAGCTCAATAGCGTACTTGACGAAGTACTTGGTGATGCCAGCGGCGTAACAGGCATGCGCATCAAGAATATTCAGGATGACTCAAAGCAAGACTTTGAACTACAGGGTGTTTTCATAGCAATTGGTCATAAACCGAATACGGATATTTTTGCCGGACAGTTGGATATGGATAACGGCTACATCCTCACTCACGGCGGGGCACAGGGAAATTCAACCGCAGCCAGTATTCCAGGTGTCTTTGCGGCTGGCGATGTCCAAGATCAGATTTATCGTCAAGCAGTGACAAGTGCTGCTACCGGATGTATGGCGGCACTGGATGCTGATAAATATCTTGCTTCACTAGATAAAATCTAATCTCAAACTAGTTAGCATTTCATAATGCTGTGACAAAACCTCCCACCATCAAGAACAGCCAGGTCGTGCCTGAAGATGTAGAGTTGTTTCGCACTTCTGTCGGAAAAGTGAAGCACTTGACCGGGCAAAACCGTGCTGAACTGCACAATAATCCTAAAAGGCCTCGTATACAGGATTCACCCACCTCTCCTGAGGTGTCCGACGTTCTGTCTGATTTCGTCACCGGAGAGACTCCGGAGAAATATCTCGCAAACGGCCTGTCTGCAATGACTTTGCGAAAATTACGTAGAGGTGATTGGCCCGTTAAAGTCAATCTAGATTTGCATGGGCTGAATACAGATGCAGCGCGTAAGATTTTGCAGGAGTTTCTACATGATGCAAGACAAAGTCAGTATCGCTGTGTGCTTGTCATTCATGGCAAGGGGCTAAACAGCGCGGGGGGCGAAGCTATTTTGCGCAAACTCACACGCAACTGGCTCACTCAACATACCTCTGTTCTTGGATTTTGCGATGCGCCACCCCGGCTAGGTGGTAGCGGAGCTGTTTTAGTGCTTCTAAGAACTAGCCGCTAGTCTTTTTACTCATGACGTACATCAAATACTCGAAAAAAACATCACACCAATCCTGATCGTTATCTTTTAATGAATGTAGTAGTTTTTGCACATCTGTCACCGGCCATTTAGGGTTATAAGCGACAAGCATATGCTCCGGATAAAGCTCAAGTGAAGTTTCGAAACGAGTTGCCATTTTGTTGATGCCATCCAGCATCACACCAATATCCTTATCAGACTCCATTTCTGCAGTCAGATCACCATATATCTTGGGATTTTTCTTGGTAAATTCTATGAATTTTGTCAGCACAAAGAAGAACTCACCTTTATTCTCCTTGGTGACGGTATCACCCATCATGAACGGCATGACAGATAATTCTAGCCAGTAATAACCCAATTTTGGATTACGGTGTTTGGATACACCTATATATCCCCGACGAGACTTTGCGCGTTGCACAGCATCCTCCAGTAATACTTTCTCAGAATTACGGGTGGATATATCCTTGCCTTCCAACAATTCGGGCTTAAACATGAAAAAAGACGGGAAATCTTCATAAATTTTCCCAGTGTGTACGTGCGTGTGATAGTAGGACTTAAACAACTTCAGCACTGAATCGCCATTTTTCTCCGTATTTAGATAATTTTCTTTATTATCTGCACTATTATTTTCGTCCGACATATCCGACATAATTTAAAACCTTTATAAACTAACTTTATACTTATCTTGCTAGGAAGTATTCCCCAACCAGTTGCAATCATACCTTTACATGCTAGACTTGTCCGCATATTCGGCTCCCTTTCTAGACAAATTCTGCTGAATTCTTTTCCTCTACTGCTGGAAAGTCTGCAATGAAAAATATTCTCTTACTTTGCTTATTTTTGTCCTTCGGCTCTGCATCTGCGGCACTCAACAAGTGGGTTGATGCTCAAGGCAATGTTCATTATTCAGATGGTAAACCTCCTCCTAATGTGAAATCGAAAACATTACGTAGCAGTTCTGTAAGCAAGCATGAAGGCGATAATAAAGCAGAAGATGACACCAGTATTGAGCATTCAGACAATGCATTTAAATCACTAGCCGAACGTCAAGCTGATCGAAAACGAGCAAAGCTTGCAGCGCAGGAGGCTGCTAAAATTGCCGCAAAAGAGCAAGCAAATAAAGAGCACTTCATTGATTATTGCAAATCAGCAAGAGAAAACTTGAAGGCTCTGAAAGACGGTATTCGTTTGGCAGTAGTTGATGAAAGCGGTGAGCGCACATTCATTAATGACAATCAACGGCAAAAGAATATAACCAATATTCAGAAAAACATCAAAAAGCACTGCATTTAATTGTCTTGCTGCAGGGTCACAATCGTGCACAAGAATGCTGCACTACTTCAACCCAATCAGCCTGCATCAAGTTTGATTGCCACATATAAGGCATTATCTCCGCGCTTGACTAACAGCGCGACATTCCTGCCTTTCCCGACCTTCTTCAGTACTGTATTGAACTGCTTCAAAGATTTAATCTGTGCGTTACCGATCTTTATCAGGATATCTCCTTGGTTTAATCCTGCTGCGAGAACAGAAGAAGCCTGAACTTTTTCAACCAACAATCCGCCGCTTATCTGCAACTCTTCTAATTGTTCCTTACTTAACTCGCTGACGATAATGCCTAATCGTGAAATTGTTTCTCTGCCACCATTAGGTTGATCTGTGCTGGCAGAACTGTATATTTGCCCGTCATCTGGCATTTTACCCACGGTCAAAGTAATGATCTTTGATTGCCCTTTGCGCCATACCTCGATCTTCACTTTGCTTCCCGGCATGGTTGCCGCAACGATTCGTGGCAAATCACTGGAGTTATTGACAGACTTACCATCAAATTTAAGGATTACGTCACTCGCTTCTATTCCGGATTTATCAGCTGGTCCTTTCTTTTCAACACTACTAACCAGAGCACCATTGGGATTGCTCAGCCCGAATGACTCAGCTAATTCTCTCGTCAATTCCTGAATAGTCACCCCGATACGACCTCGAGTTACCTTTCCGGTCGTCCGTAATTGCTCGACCACTTGTGTTGCGACATCAATCGGGATGGCAAAAGACAAGCCCATTGAGCCACCAGAACGAGTATAGATTTGGGAATTAACACCAACCACCTCTCCATCCATATTGAATAAAGGTCCTCCCGAATTACCAGGATTGATTGCTACATCTGTCTGGATAAATGGGACAAAATTCTCTCTAGGTAATGAACGCCCTTTAGCGCTGACAATGCCAGCGGTCACACTGCTATCAAAGCCAAATGGTGAGCCAATTGCAACTACCCACTCACCCACTCTAAGCTTTTCCGGATCACCTATAGACAAAGTTGGAAACCCACTGCCCTCTATTTTGAGTAAAGCAACATCGGTTCGCTTATCAGCTCCGATAATTTTCGCATTGAATTCACGTTTATCATTCAGTCGAACTGTAATCCTTTCGCTACGGTCAACAACGTGTGCATTCGTTATGATGTAGCCATCATTTCTAATAATGAATCCCGATCCCAAAGACTGAGCTTCACGCTCGCGTGGGATTTGCGGTGAAAAACGACGAAAAAATTCGAAAAATTGATCGCCTTCCGGGATGGATGACAATCCCGACTTACTTCGACTGACTTTAGTCGTACTGATATTGACGACAGCGGCTCCGTGCTGTTCCACCAAATCTGCAAAGTTTGGTAGCTCTTTAGCATGAACTGAAATACCGTAAATTATTCCGAAAACCATGACAATGATTCCAGTAATATTTTTCAGCATTAATATCTCCTCATGAATTATTACTAATCGTTGTAGTCGCTAAAATATACTTCAAGCAGCTTTATTGTGTGGGAATGAAGAAATTTATTCTTCAGATACCTTACGTGCAATAAATGGTCTATTTCTATTTCGTCCATGTCGGAGTAAAGTCAGCTTGATTATGATAAATCCAGCTGCCAAGCCAGTCACCGCACCCACTGCGGAATACAAATCACGCTGCGCTATCGCAAGATTGTCTCCCAAAATGGCACCGACTATCAGCAATAGTAGGGGCAGCGCATAAATCAGACCAACGCCCTTCAATATCTCACCGTCCCCGATGGATACGATGACCTTGTCTCCAACATTTGCATGTATTGAATTTTCAACCTGAAATTGTCTTGTCGTTCTGCAAAACAATTGGGACAATTTGCTTGCCCCGCACCCCTTGCCTTTACACTGCTCACATCCACTCTGATCGGGTTTAACAAGGGTCAATTGACCTTCGACTTGCACAACGGTTGCACTAGTCTCCAACATGATTACTTACCCTTACGACGTATGGAGTCCAATACACGCATCACTGTATGTGGTGGCACTTCTCCTACTACAGTAAACAAATGATCACCAACGACCTTGTGATACAGACTCACCGCTCCCCTGCTGGACAATCCCTCAAAATCATCTTCATCATTATCATTCGGCTCGATAAAAATGGAGATCGCACTCAAACCATCTGAATACACAATTTGAGTAACAGGTTCATGGTTACCATGCATAGGCCGTCGAATCTCTCTTGTTTTAAGAAATCCTGCTGGCATGTCATCTGACTGCCAGCCACTGTTTACTGGAATGCCCATCCTTGAGACTTTGTGTTTATCATGGAATTTAGCCCTGTGTTGGCTGGTGGATACACTTTGTTTTACCCAAGAGCGATCAATTTCCCCACCGATCTGTAACTGAGTAAAAGAATATTGCTCCATTAATTTATTTTTACTCCCTAGCACAGCTGACTTCAACAATAAGCCTGAGTCCTTATGTACCCAAATTTTATAGGAATAACGTAGTTTATCTTTGGGTCGGAATTCAATAATCTGAGCGTCATAACCTGCCACCCTATCTTCGCCCAACACCTTAGCCTTGTAGTTCATATACAGCGTATGCAATTGCGCACCTGACAATGAAGAGAATTTCCCCAGTCCTTTCTGCTGGCTATCCACTTGCACCATCTCACGCCCATCACCGATGTGGCTCCAAACTTGTCCATGATGACGAACTATTTCACGCCGCGGGCCGTCCAGATTTTCCATTCTTTCATAATAATCATCGCCGACGATTACATGAGAAATTTTTGAAGATTGAACGTTGTTACCGTACTGATATATAAAAACACCAGAATACTCGCTCATGTGTTCTGCCAGAATTACGACTTTCAGCCAGTCAAAACCATCACGATTTTCACTAGCATGTGCATGGCTGGCTATCAGCAGCGATGCACCTAGAAACAATTTGAAAATTGCGAATATTTGCCTCATCCTTATTCTGTACCGGCCTGGCCTTTCGCTTGAGTGCTATCCGATCTAAATGTGACAGTACGCATGTAATATGCGCCACCGCTCATATCGGTGCTTGGTGAGAACTCCTGATGCGCCATCAGGTAATCATTAGATTTTGGTTGAATCTGTGCCGCTACTGGGCGAAGCGAATTTTTCTGAAGCGTGCCCGGTGAAAGTAAAGCTTCGTCACTCACTTGCACGGACATCCAAACCACTAAACCTATCGCTGACACAGATGCAACAGCAGACATGGCTATCGCTCGTACCCTCTGATTCAAAGCTTTACCTTGAGGAGCGAAAACAGTGGGTTCATCGCGCAGTTTCTCACCTACTTCTGCACTAAGATCGTTATGGATATGATCAGGCTGTCTCAATACGTCACCAATCAAATGATAGGCTGACCAATTTTTGCGGACAGTTGGGTCTTGCTTTAGTCGGCTCAGCAGAACGTCAGCTTCGTCTTCAAATAGCTCACCATCCATTAATGCTGATATTTCCTGCTTCATATTCACCACCTCTTACCCTTACTTGTCTCTAACAAAGGACGCAGATTTTCTGCCACTGCTTCCCTAGCCCTGAATATTCTCGAACGTACTGTACCGACAGGACAGTTCATGACGCTAGCAATTTCCTCATAGCTCAAACCCTCTATTTCTCGTAATGTTAATGCACTTCGTAAATCTTCGGGCAATTGTTGCATAGAATCCTGTACCACACCGACAACTTGCTTGCTCATTAGTTCATTTTCAGGCGTGCTGACTTCTCGTAATAAACTTGCCTCTTCGAACCCCTCCGCTTCTTCAACATCGAACTGGGTGCTGGTCGGCGCACGTCGCTTGGCGGAAAGTAGGTAATTTTTTGCAGTATTGATACCAATACGGTACAGCCATGTGTAGAAAGCACTTTCTCCACGAAACCCCGGTAATGCACGATATGCCTTGATAAAAGCTTCTTGGGTCACATCCTCTGCCTCTGATGAATCCTTCACAAAGCGAGAAATAAGCCGCCCGAGCTTCCTTTGATATTTGGACACAAGCAAATCAAAGGCATGCTTATCGCCACGCTGTACGCGTTCAACCAACTGCTGATCGACTTCCTTATCTGACATCCAATACTATTCCGGTTATTATTTCAATCAAACGCATCGCAAAGTTTAGAATTATAACCGTTCACAAAGCTTTGAGGTATCAGTGAAGATTAATACAGCAAGTGCATTTTAGCTTGAGACTTCTTGATATAGTTACCCATTAACAATTATTACGGACCATCCAATTGTTGCAATTCGATACCCTGATCATCGGCAGCGGACTAGCCGGGCTCACATTAGCGCTCAAATTAGCCGACCATCAAAAAGTCGGGCTGATTACCAAAAAATCCCTGCTAGACAGTGCTAGCGATAGGGCGCAGGGCGGTATTGCCGCAGTGTTGTCAGAAACCGACTCCCATGATGCGCATACCCATGACACGCTTGATGCAGGGGCAGGCTTGTGCGATTCAATTACCACACGTCATGTCGTCGAGCAAGGTAAAGAATCTATAGACTGGTTAATATCCCAAGGAGTTCCCTTTACCAAAGATGATTCGAATAACTTGGGGTATCACCTTACCCGCGAGGGAGGACACAGCCACCGTCGTATTATCCATTCGGCAGATGCAACCGGCCACGCAGTACAAGAAACCCTTGTAGAAAAAGTATTGCGGCACCCTAGTATCACCGTTCTTGAAAAGTATATGTCTATCGATCTCATCACTAACAAACGGTTGGGATTACCCGGTAAACGTTGCTTTGGTGCTTACGCATTAAATAGTGCGAACGATAATGTCATGACAGTCGCCGCACAAAATACAATTCTTGCGACAGGGGGTAGTGGAAAAGTCTACCTCTACACTACCAACCCTGATACGGCTACCGGTGACGGAATCGCGATGGCCTGGCGAGCAGGGTGCCGAGTGGCCAATATGGAGTTCATCCAATTCCATCCTACTTGTCTTTATCACCCGCATGCTAAATCTTTTCTGATTAGCGAAGCCGTTCGAGGCGAAGGAGGCATTTTGAAGCTGCCTGACGGGACGCGCTTCATGTCAGACTATGATGAGCGTGAAGAGCTTGCACCACGTGACATTGTGGCAAGAGCAATCGACTTTGAAATGAAAAAGCGTGGGTTGGATTGCGTGTACCTTGATATATCCCATCAATCAATCGAGTTCCTTCAGGACCACTTTCCAACCATATATTCCCGCTGTTTGAATCTGGGCATCAACATCAGTCAGGATCCTATCCCTGTTGTACCAGCTGCACACTACACTTGCGGAGGCGTTATGGCTGACCTCAATGCACGTACTGATGTCGAAAATTTATATGCCGTTGGAGAAACAGCCTATAGCGGTCTACATGGTGCCAACCGCCTTGCCAGCAACTCTTTGCTCGAATGTCTGGTTTTTTCCAATGCAGCAGCTCAAGACATACTTTCCAGGTCACCTCAGAAGATGCCATCACTTCCTGAATGGGACGAAAGTCGAGTGACTGATGCAGATGAGCAAATCGTCATTTCACACAACTGGGCAGAGCTCAGACACTTTATGTGGGACTATGTGGGTATCGTACGAACGAATAAACGTCTGGAACGTGCGCAACACCGTATCCAGTTGTTGCAAAGCGAAATCGACGAGTATTACAGCAACTTCCACGTAAGCTCAGATCTGCTTGAACTGAGAAACCTGGTGCTTAACGCAGAATTGATCGTACAAAGCGCCTTGTCCCGACATGAAAGCCGTGGCCTGCACTACAGCAAAGATTATCCGGGTACGCTGACAGATCCAATTCAAACAATTCTGACCCCGGATTAGCACCTAAGCAAAGTATCAGCAATGCCTGAGGTAGATACACAGCCTTCTGTACAATGCCTGCTCAATAGCATCCGGAATTATGACCCAGCAAACCGGCCATCTCAGCCCATCAGGCACAACACATAAAATAATCAGATATGGACTAACGAAGGTACTTTTTGCAAGTTTTCCACTAAACATTTGATGCCTAAGTGTTACGGTGAGTCCCTCCTTTTCAATGGAAACGGTGTCCCATGAAGAAGATGTCAACTTGAAAGCATCTCGTCGCAAATAAAAAACCATGCTGAAGCCAATCAGAAAGAACACAACTGAATTGACCGTAACAGGCATTGTTACTCCAAACCATACTAATAGTAATACCATCAGGTGCATGATGATGATTAACGCTGCAAGACGCTTTGATGGTCCGATTGAAATACTCAGTTTTTCCACTGAAAGCGATGTCTTAGCTAATTCAGGTTAGTGATATTACGGTGACTCCAAGGATCACAATCAAAACAAGAACGATTACGAGGAAATTTCCCTCTCCCGAGCGGGCAGAAATTTCATGCTTATATATTCTTGCTGATGTAGCACCAGCCTGTTTGATTTCTTCTGCTGAAGGCCTTGGTATGTTGAGCGTTCTAGATAACTCATCAATATCTTCATTTGAAGCTGTCAATGCAGCCATTCTCATAGTCGCCGCTGATGAATCAAAGTCCTTAGATAAGGCCATCATGGACATTGATGAATCACCCGTATCGTCACCCATATGCACTGATTTATCTATAGCGCCGGATACATCCAAGCCATTGGCCGATGGCACATTTGAGATATCCAGCACATTATTTGAGCGAGGCAAAGTATCACCACATGCACGCAAATCGTCAGCAAACTCTTTCGCTTTTTGATAACGATCATCAACGCTTTTAGCCAATGCTTTAGCCACTATGAAGTTAATCATCTCAGGCACTGAGGGGTTTAATACATTGGGCATCGCCGGAATAGCATTTAAAGTCTGATACATGATTGCATTGACATTCTCTCCTTTAAATGGAGTTTGTCCCGTCAACATTTCGTACAGCATCACACCCAAAGAAAAAATATCCGAGCGCTCATCAAGCGCTTTCCCCATCACCTGCTCTGGCGACATATACTTGGGTGAACCAAGCACCATACCGGTCTGAGTTCTTACAGCTGCTGATGCCATGCGTGCAATGCCAAAGTCAGTGATCTTTGCGTGTCCATCACGAATCACCATGATATTCGAAGGTTTAACATCTCGATGCACGATGTCATGATCATGTGCGTAATCCAAACCCCTAGCAACTTGCGCAGCGATATCAACTACCTGATCAACTGGAAGCAACCCTCCGTCATCGTTCATGATATCCCGTAATTCACGGCCTTCAAGAAACTCCATTGCAATATAAGCAACATCACCGCTTCTACCAACATCGTAGATGGTAACGATGTTGGGGTGATTAAGGCGTCCGGCAGCCTTAGCTTCTTGGTAAAAGCGCTCCTCGTACTCCTCCTTCTCATCAAGCGCAAGGCCGAGGTTAATCGTTTTGATTGCCACAACGCGATCTATCAGTGGGTCTCTGGCTTTGTACACAACGCCCATTGCGCCCTGTCCAAGTTCGCTCAATACCTCATAGCGTCCCAATTGATTAATCACGCCAACCCCCGAAGCAGGTATTTATCGTGGCACTCATCTTCACTTTTCTGTAAAAAAATCTCATTTGCAAAATTTGGGACGTATTTCCATCGTTTTTCCTGCACCAAGCTTTACATTTTTGGAATAAATCCCACCGCTAGGATGACTCACGATTACAGTATGCGTACCTGGCGGGGTAGCAATCACAAGAGTTGCAGATTCAATACCACCTTTACGTTCACCATCAATAAACACTTCTGTTCCCACAGTGCAAGTTACTGATATTCTGGATTTTGTGCTTCCACCATCGGCAATCGGCGTCGGCTTGGTGATTACCTCCGGCCTGACCCTTGGCCTAGGAAGTTCTTCAGGCTTTGAAATAACTTCCTCAACAATTCTTTGTGTTTCCTGAACAACTTTTTTCGGTTTAGATGCCACCTTAGCTTGTTCTTTTTTAGGGACTGTTACTTCCGCAAGCTGCTCTTCAGCTTGTGGCAGCTGGTGCTCTTGAGTACCTTCAGTAGCAGACACATTTTCCACAGGCGTATTTTTCTGTGTTGGCACTTGTTCCTTACTAGCAGAATTCTTCACCTGATAAGGTTTGCTTTGCGTGACAGGTGCATCTCCATCACTCCATGTCATGTTGGCTAACAGCATGATGACAATGAAAAATGGAAGCCCAATAAAACTTATATAGTATATGCGCCGTTTTAAATCTGCTTCTTGATACTTAAATATTGCATTTTTAAGCAGCGTATCCAGCTGATTGGTTGAAGAATGCCAGATATCATTTCCCAGCACATTTCCTCTATCTGAGTAGCCTGAAGACTGCATGATCCTGCGCTTTTGTGTTGTCTTATCGCCGGGATAGCCTATTGCGTAGACTTCATGCTCCCGTACATGCTTATCAGTGCGTGAACCCTGATAGTGAAACATACCCGCATATTGTGGAGAAAGGCGAGATACCGCATCGTAATAAGAGCGTGACACTAATATCTGTGCTGCGTCCGCAAAACCCATCACGCGTTGCGCGACATTAATACCATCCCCAACAATATTAGGTTGTCCATTGATGTCCCTGACCAGTCGAACTGGTCCAAGGTTTATCCCCATTCGCACCAATAACGGAGGCACAACATCAGGGCCTTCACTTAGCAGATCTTCACGTAGGCTTAATGCCGCTTGCAACGCATCTTCGACATCACCCAGAAAGTTGATCGCCGCACCGTCACCGGTGTCCAAAATGACACGATCAGTCACGGGCACATCCCGTATGGCATGCGACAGGTACTTGTTAAATCTCTCTTTTAAGGAAATCTGTCCAGACACAGACCTCTTGGAATATTCAACAATATCCAAGAAAAATACGCTGCACATGATCGTCTTATTGCTGCGCTCTTCCATTCAACTTTCCAAAATTAACGGTCGCCACCAAAGCCACAACTCGCGGTCTGTGTAGGAACTCCAAATTACCTTCAGGATTCTAGTGGTTATCATCGCTTTGTGCCAGTTTTACTTTTCCCTCTGGCACTACGAACAGAGCTTGGCTTAAGCATACTTTTACGAGCATGTTTTGACATGCCGGCTTTTCCCTGCACTTCTGAATTTAAGAGGCTCCGCTGAGATTCAATACTATCCAGCTCCAGCCAACTCAAAACTTGACCGACCTCCCCTTCGCCCAACTCAGCAGACATGCCTCGCTTTAGACGCGGGGGAAGATTGATTATACCGAAACGCACCCGCATCAAACGGCTGACAGGTAGTCCCAGCTCGTCAAAAGTTCGGCGAACAACGCGGTTACGCCCCTCTTTCAACATTACCCGATACCAGTGATTAAAACCTTCACCGCCCTCATCTTCCAGTTTCTCGAATCTCACCGTGCCATCTTCCAGCATGACGCCATCTTTTATCATCGTGTTCATCTGAGCTTCTGTCATCGTTCCCTGAACACGTACTGCATATTCTCGTTCTACCTCAAAGCGAGGATGCATCAGCCGGTTTGCAACCTCACCCGACGTGGTAAAAATCAACAAACCGCTGGTATTAAAATCCAGCCGCCCAATGGCGATCCATTTTTGCCCGCGCAGCTTGGGAAGCTTATCGAACACACTTACGCGCTTTTCTGGATCATCCCTGCTGACGATCTCACCCTCAGGCTTGTGATAGAGCAATATTCTAGGCTTGTTATCCCGCTCACCGACACGGATGGTACGTCCACCCGCCTTGACCAGATCGCCCGCCACAACACGCATACCCAAGTTAGCTGGATTACCGTTCACACTCACTCTTCCGCTGGCGATCCATTCTTCCATTGTGCGCCGCGAACCGTAGCCTGCTTGCGCCATCACTTTTTGCAATTTCTCGCCGGGCTGCTTTTCTGATACTTGCACCTCAATGGGAGTGCCTGAATCTTCATTATTCACTCTGCCACCTCTCGCCGCTCCAGTACTGCCTGTGCCAAAGTACCGCTGTCCACCTGCTCCAACTCACCACCCACGGGCAAGCCTCGTGCAATACGAGTTACCTTGATTCCCTGTGCTTGTAACATCGTTGCCAGATAGTGAGCTGTTGCATCCCCTTCAACTGTGAAATTTGTCGCTAGGATCACTTCAGCCATATTTCCTTCGTGCGGGTGATCTTGCACACGCTTGACCAGACGATCCAGGTGAAGTTCCTTCGCTCCGATACCATCCAGCGGAGACAATCTCCCCATCAACACAAAATACATACCTCGATAGCATTGCGACTGCTCCATCATCAACAGATCGGCAGGCATCTCGACGACACACAGCAGGCTTGCATCTCGCTTTGGCGACGCACATAGATCACAGACTTCCAGCTCGGAAAAATTATTACACTTGCTGCAATGGCGGATATTATTGGCAGACTGCTCAAGCGCTTTAGCTAGATGTAATGCACCTTCCCGATCACGCTGCAGAAGATGATAAGCCATACGCTGAGCTGATTTCGGCCCGACACTGGGCAGGCAGCGCAATGCTGAGATCAACTCGTCTAAATGTGAAGGTGTCACCATGATTAAATTTAAAAAGGAAGTTTCATTCCAGCCGGCATCCCGGAATTGAATGCACCCATGCGCTCCTGAGTCGTTGCTTCTGCTTTTTTCATCGCATCATTAAGTGCCAACACGATCAGATCTTCCAGCATCTCTTTATCGTCGGAGACAACACTATCGTCCAACGACACACGGCGCACTTCATGTCCGCAGGTCATAATCACTTTGACCATACCCGAACCCGATTGCCCTTCAACCTCCACAGTTGCCAGCTCAGCCTGCGCCTTCTGCATGTTCGCCTGCATCTGCTGCGCCTGTTTCATCAAATTACCTATTCCACCCTTCATCATGTCTGCTTCCTCCTCAAATCATAATTCAAAATACTACACATTTTTCACCAATATAAATTCGACAGCTCAGTGCAACGGTTTGATCGAATCCTCTACCAGACTCGCGCCAAATTCAGCCTGCGCCTCTTTTACAAAACTATCCTCCGCGATCGCCTCATTTGCCTGCTGCTGTTTGAATTCCTTGTCCTGTTGCTCAATCACAGCCGGCGTCACTGCTGGAGTAAGCTCTTCAGTTTTGCCCAACACAACATTCAGCTTGATCGGCTTAGCAAAATACGCACTCAGCGCCTCCTGCAATATCACGGTCGCAGTCTTGCTGGTCTGCATATGCTTGTTTTCCTGAGGCAGACACAAGGTCATACTCTCCCCGCTAAAGCTTTGCATAACACAATGCTTGGCCAGTTGCTGCGCCATACCCGATACATTTAGCTGCGTAAGTAACACCGTCCACTCAGGCATTTCTCCGCTAGCAACAGCGACAGGCACTGCTTGCGCTGGCTTGGCCTGGATCGACTTGGATGGGACCGGTGTACTGTTTGGATTGGATGCCGGAGCCTGTTTAGACAGTTGCGGCGCAGCGCCAGCAGGTGCAGCACTGACATTGCCAGCACCCCGCGAGGGTGCGAAGGCCAACATGCGCAACAGCGTCATCGTAAAACCTGCATATTCGTCCGGCGCGAGGTCGATCTCATCGCGACCGTGAATCGCAATCTGGTAGTACAACTGGATGTCTTCTGGCGTAAACAACTGCGCTAACTCCATCAAGCGCACACGCTCCGGCTCGTCATCAGCGATGGCATCCGGCACGGTCTGAGCCAGTGCAATGCGGTGCAACAATGTCGCCAACTCTTGCAACGCACCTTCAAATGCAATGCTGCGTGTCGCCATGTTGTCGGCAATCTCCAACAACGAGGCACCCTGCTGCTCATGCAACGCGGTGAGCAGATCAAACAAATAACCCTGATCTATCGCGCCCAGCATAGCGCGGACGCCAGCCTCCTCCACCTTGCCATCGGCAAAGGCAATCGCCTGATCCATCAGGCTCAGTGCATCGCGCATACTGCCGCTTGCCGCACGGGAAATCAGTGCGATCGCGCCATTTTCGTATTCGATTTTTTCCTGCCCCAGCACATGCTGTAAGTGTGCGGTGATTAGAACAGGCGGCAACTGTTTCAGATTGAATTGCAAACAGCGCGACAACACCGTCACCGGAATTTTCTGCGGATCGGTCGTGGCAAGAATGAACTTCACGTGACCGGGCGGCTCTTCCAGCGTTTTCAACATCGCATTGAAAGCCGACTTGGACAGCATGTGTACCTCGTCGATGATGTACACCTTGAACCGTGCACTGGTCGGCGCATACAGTGCGCTCTCCAGCAGCTCGCGCATATTATCCACCTGCGTGTTCGACGCGGCATCTAGCTCGATCAAATCAACGAAGCGACCACTGTCTATCTCTTCGCAGGCACTACATACCCCGCAAGGCGTCGCAGTAATTCCCTCGAGACAATTCAGTGATTTCGCAAAGATACGCGCGATCGTGGTCTTACCCACGCCGCGTGTACCGGTAAATAGATAGGCATGATGCAGGCGGTTCTGGGTAAGTGCATTGCTCAGCGCGCGGACGACATGCTCTTGCCCCGCCAGCTCAGCGAAATTCCTAGGACGCCATTTGCGCGCTAATACCGTACTTGTGGACACTAGGGATTTCCTGCATATGAAACTGAACGATACATCATCGTGCGCCTACCCTGAAAAGGAGGCGAGCCTTGCCCCCGGCACTTGCATACATAGCTGTGGCTGCTTCCTTCCGGACCTGACCAGGTTGACTACTCTGCAATGCGGGGAGGCCCGCCAATTCGTTACGGGCGCTCCTAAAAATCCAGATTTCATCCCCCAACTGCTGCGTTACAAAAAATTTTCTTGCTGACATATTCTGTATATGCGGCGCGGCTAAATTGTTCCTGCGCCTAGCACTTGCGCAAAATCTGAATTTTTCGAAGCTCCCTTGAAAATCTGTACTACAAACAACAGCCGCACATGATAGTCGAAACAACGGGATAAATCTACGTAACAAATCGACTCTGGCAGCTTATCTTGTGCCATTTCAACTCTATGAGGTACAGTAAGTTTTCGATGGGTATCGACCCATCCTTTGCTGGCTACTCAAAGTAGTATTTTATGGTAGCACTTGTAGTCGTATTAGAGGTGCTGTTGTATACATCGGAATTAACAGAGTCTTGAGAATGCTCAAATCTTTTGGAAAACACCCAAGTGACATCCCCGCCAATGGATAAACCCGAAATCGGGAAATACTCAACACCCAGCACCGGGCCAATAGAATAGCCACGCACCACGTAATCACTCGTCGAAACCCCACCACTAATGAAATTTCGTTTACCCCTCAGGTAAGCAGCCCTCATCCCGATAATCACATTTTTATTGCCCGAGATATGCTTGATATTAAATATTCCCAGACCAAAAAAATTAACCTCAAAAGTATTGCTGTAAGCCGTTGGTAGAGGTCCGCCTTTGCTAGTCGATTTAAAAGCACTCAAATAAGGCTCCAATCTTATATTTTCGCTTATGTTTACTGGCAAATAAATCGTATTGCCACTCCCGGATAGATTCATGCCTACCCCGAATTCAACGGCATAAAGATGAGTTGAACTCAATGACAAGATAGCCATCAATGAAAAAAGCGTTTTATACATAATTTTGTCCTGTATTGATGAGTGATTGAAAGGTTAAAAGTAAATGATGGCGGCTATATCCAAGACTTGCAATCTATCAAATTGTTTTCACCGGAATCCCACCTATCCGCCCACTCCACTTCGACGGGCCGATCTCATGTACCGAGCAGCCGTTGCTATCCACCGCCACGGTGACGGGCATGTCTTTCACTTCAAACTCATAGATCGCTTCCATGCCGAGCTCGGCGAAGGCGACGACTTTTGATTGCTTGATCGCCTGTGACACCAGATAGGCCGCGCCGCCCACGGCGATCAGATATACCGCGCCGTGTTGCTTGATGGACTGAATCGCTGCCTTACCACGCTCGGCCTTACCGATCATGCCGATCAGGCCAGTTTGCTCCAGCATGGTGTCGGTAAATTTATCCATGCGCGTCGCGGTGGTCGGGCCGGCGGGGCCGACTACTTCGTTTCCCACCGGATCGACCGGGCCGACGTAGTAGATAAAACGCCCATTGAAATCCACCGGCAATTCTTCACCCTTTGCCAACATCTCGACCATGCGCTTGTGCGCAGCATCGCGTCCGGTCAGTAATTTTCCGTTCAGCAGCAGCGTTTCGCCCGGCTGCCATTGGGCGATGTCGGCGCGGGTTAGGTTGTCGAGGTTGACGCGGCGTGCATCAGCGGCTGGCTTCCAGTGAACATCGGGATAATCGCTTAACTTGGGCGGGGTGAACTGTGCAACACCACTGCCATCCAGCTCGAAATGAATGTGGCGCGTCGCAGCGCAATTAGGAATCATCGCGATGGGCTTGGATGCCGCATGTGTGGGGTAATCCAGTATCTTCACGTCAAGCACAGTGGTCAATCCGCCCAGCCCCTGTGCGCCAATGCCGAGGGCGTTGATGCGGTCGAATATCTCGATGCGCAGTTCCTCGATATGGTTGTTCGCACCTCGTGCCTTGAGCTCCGCCATGTCGATATGCTGCATCAGCGACTCTTTCGCAAGCACCATTGCCTTCTCCGCGGTGCCGCCTATGCCGATACCTAGCATCCCAGGCGGACACCAACCCGCCCCCATGCTGGGTATTTGATTGACAATCCACTCTACAACATCGTCGCCAGGATTAAGCATCGCGAAACGCGCCTTATTCTCTGAACCGCCGCCCTTCGCACCAATGCGCACGTCTATCTTGTCACCCGGCACCAGTTCGTAATGCACCACGGCGGGTGTGTTGTCGCCAGTGTTCTTACGCTTTCCCGACGGATCAATAACAATAGAAGCACGCAACACGTTGTCAGGCAACAAATAGGCCTTGCGTACTCCGGCATTCACCATCTCGGTGATGCTCTGTGTCGCTCCCTCCCAACGCACATCCATACCGATGCTAACAAATGCAACAACGATACCGGTGTCCTGACAAATCGGGCGATGACCCTGCGCACTCATGCGCGAGTTAGTCAGTATCTGTGCCATCGCATCCTTGGCGGCGGGTGACTCTTCGAGCTTATAGGCTACTGCCAGCGCGTCGATGTAATCCTTGGGGTGGTAATAAGAAATAAATTGCAACGCGTCGGCGATGCTATCGATCAAGTCCTGTTGTCGTATCGTGGTCATGTTGAATCCGGCATGAGATGTCTACGACGATTATGTGCAGCAATGAGGGCAGCGTCAATGCGAAACCACCTTATGAACAAGCTAGGCCAGATATAACGAGCTTAATGCATCACCCTTGTTGCCCTGCACCACGGTAATATCAGACTTATGGCTGTTGAATGATTGCCATAACCTGTCTCCCTGCCAGGTATCTTTTTCCAGCGAATAAAGTGACCTGTCTAGTGTACTCAGTGCCTCAGCCAGCTCAGCATGGCATAAGCCAGCCATTGCGGTGAGGCTTGTAGGTGGATGTTGCGGCCAGCGCATTTTCGCCCATGTCAGTAAATCAGACTTTGCATGTGCAGCATCATTCGCCATACAGTGTTTCTTCAATTGGTTTTCCAGCTTCCGCAATGTTGTACTGTTATCTGTTGCTATTGAGGCAGAGAACTTTCGCTTACTTGCATTGAGCCAAAGGATGAAGGTTGCCAGCCATGCCATCGCAAAAAACAGGGATACCCAAGGCCACCATCCGTTAGTGTGCTTAACACCGATCAAACTTTCCGACATATCGGCAATGTCTAATGACCCCACTTCTGCATCAGCTGCTTCACTCAGTTGATTTTCATCAGCTGACATCGGAGGCTGATCAGCATTATCTGCATCCACATCACCGGGCAGCACGGTAATGTTCTTTGCCGGAAGCCGTGCAACTTCCATCTTGTTGGTTGTGGTGTTCCACCACTTCACTTCAATTGAAGGAAAAATGTAGCTGCCAGAACGGGTAGGTAATATGGCTATTTTCTGTGTGCGTACCCCCATGATGCCGTTGTCACCTTTGTCATTATTCAAAACAGGTTTGTCAGGATAAAACTTGAAACCGTTCATCGCTTCACCTTCCAACGATGGCAGTAGTGAGGCAGCCAGCCCATCGGCTCTAACCGTCAAAGTGCGGGTAATGGGTTCGCCTGCCATAAATTTACCGGGGTCAGATGACCATCTCTCGGACAACTTGAGTGTGCGTGCCGGTAACCATGGCACACTGCTCATACTAGAAGGGGCAGGTTTGATCTTGAACGATAGCGAAGGGGAATTGATACGTTTGTGACGGGTAGTTTGACTAAACGGATCAAATGTAAACAACCCCCTGCTTCGATTACCTTCGATAATGACACCATCAAACTGCACAGGTGAACTTTTGAATTCTCCGCTTTTTTGGGGATAAACTGCATAGCGTCGTTCTATCACCGCATATGCTTGACCTTTATGGGTGGTCTGATAGCTGTGGTCATCGCCTAACTTCTCGACAACAGCATCCATATCAGGAAAAGTCGGGTCACTCAGCGTACTTTCGTTACCGATTCGAATTTTCCGATACAGTTTCACGGTAAAGATGATCTGCTCTTGGACATAAGCAGTACGAGGCTTTGCACTCACATCCACAAACAACTCTCCGCTCAATTGCGCGCCTTTTGAATGGTTTCCCTTATTCACACCGACCACAATGGCCTGAGTGGACTGGTTCCCTAGCTTGATTGCCGGGATGACTAACGGACCGCTGTGCTTAGGCATTAACGTTATCTGCCATTGAGTACTATGAGTAATATGGCCGTTGATGAATTTGGTACTGCTGCCACTGCTTTTACCTAGGATGTCGAAATCCTGCTGTAACTCACGTAGGTCAGGTTCATCACTCGTACTTTCATCACTCTTCAATGTCAGTATCAACGACTCACCCTCAGTGACCGGGTTGCGATCTACCGAAGCCTGAAAAGCAGCATGTGATGTCATTGGCATCAGCAAACAAAACAATGTAATCAAAAGAATATGTGCTCGCTTACAAACAATCTTCACCATGCTTTTTCCTCACCCTTACCTTGCTGCTTTTGTTGCTTATATTGATGTAAAAATTTTCGCCGCCATAACCCGCCTGGATCATCGGGAATACGACGCAACCATTGCTGATCTGCCTGCTGTAGTTCGCCTACACCTTGCGAATCTCCAGCTGCTTTCTCCGGATTATCACCTTGTTCGCTTGTGGCCTTTTCGGCATCGGATAGTTGCTGCTTTTCAGATTGACCGTCCTGCTGGTCTGCTTCCTCTTGCTGTGCATCATGTTGGTCGGCATCACTGGCTTGATTGCTATTTTGTTGTTCGGTCTGCTGCCCTGATTCTGATTCGGATGTACTAGAGTCAGATGTTTCCGATCCGGATGTTTCCGAACCGGATGATTCCGAACCGGATGATTCCGAACCGGATGATTCCGAACCGGATGTTTCCGAACCGGATGTTTCCGAACCGGATGTTTCCGAACCGGATGCCTTCGAGTCTGATTGCTGTCCTTGTTGACCATCGTCTTCAGGTTGCTGCCCTTGATCGCCCTCATCCTGCTGCTGCTCTTCTCCGCTCTGGTCTTGACCGTTCTGGCGTTGTTGGTCAGATTGGGATTGGCTTTTCTGTTTCAATAACTCCTCAACCAGATTACGATTAAATTTTGCATCTTCGTTATCAGGATCTAGCTTGAGTGCGTCTTCGTAGGATTCAAGTGCAGCTGGCAAGTCTCCCTGCTTGGCTAATGCATTGCCACGATTGTAATAAGCATCAACGTCTACGATCTCCTTCAACGCCTCGGCTGCCTGCTGAAAATTACCGGCACGATAATTTGCCGCTGCGCGCCATTCAGGGCTGTCGAACAACGTTGCCGCTTTATCGGGATCATCTGCCTGCATTGCCTGTTGACCAAGCTGGTCGCCGTTGTTCCACAGGCTTTGCCAATCCAATGCCTGAGCGGGTCTGGGTATGGGCAATACCAGTAAAAATACCATAACGATATAGCCACGACGAAAAGCCAATGCAGCCAATAGCAACAACGGTAGCACCAACCATGGCCCTTCGTCGCGCCACTGATCACTGTTTATCCCTTCAGCCTTTCTGCTCAATAATTGCGACCGTGAATTTTCGAAAGATTTGAGCACATCACGTACATCACTGTCTTCGGTACTGATACGCCGGTAGCGACCATTGCCTTGAAGTGCAAGTGCTTCCAGAGTCTTATCATTTAATCTAGGAAGCACGATTGCCCCTTGACGGTCTTTCAGGAACCCTCCGCGAGGAGTCGCGATTGGCGCACCCTCCGGCGTACCTACTCCGATTACTGACAACTGATGTCCCGCAGCAATGAGCTCCCCGGTCACCTGCTGCAACACATCCGAATCATCTCCATCCAATCCGTCACTCATCAGTAGTACACCACCATGTGCAACGCCAGATTGCTGCAGTACTTGCAGTGCCAACGCAATGGCATGATCGGGACGCGAACCCTGAGCTGGCATCAGATCGGTACTCAAGCTCCCTAACTGGCTGGCAATGGTTTTCACATCAGATGTGAGCGGACTGACCAAAAATGCACTGGCAGCATAAACGATGAGGGCGGTTTCACCTTCTTGTTGCTGATCAAGGATGTCGCGCAATTTCATTTTTGCCCGAGCCAAACGACTGGGCTTGATATCCGTCGCATCCATTGATCGTGACAGGTCTAGCACTACGACCAACGCGGATGGCTGACGGAACACAGGCACTTCAAGCTTCTGCCATGCCGGACCGGCCATCGCAATGATGCCCAACAAACCAGCCAACATGACCAAGGTGATATTCCAAGGGCGCTGCGCGTTGCTTTCTCCGATAAGCAAATGAGGTAACAGCGATGGTGACACCACACTTTTCCAACTCTGGCTGATTAGTTGCTTCCGCCATAACAACCAGAGCAAAAGTGCAAAAGGCAGTAGTGCATAAAACCATTCAGGTCGCAAAAAATGCAAGTCGGCTAAGTAGTCCATCATCTTACCTTCTCCACGGTAACGGCAAGAGCATCAGTACCGTCAATAGCATGGCGATTCCCAGAGGCCAGTAGAACAAAGCATGCTGAGGACGGAAGGTTTGTTTGTCCTGTATGACAGGCTGTAATTCATCCAGCATGGTGTATATCTGTTCGAGTTGTTTGCCGTCGCGCGCACGGAAATATTTCCCCCCCGTGGTTTGTGCTATCTGATCCAATGTTTCTTCGTCCAGGTCTGCGGAAGGATTCACCCGCTGACTACCGAAAAATGAATTGACGATCATTTCGTCGGCGCCAATTCCTATCGTATAAATCGTCATTCCATTTTTGGCTGCCAGCTCTGCCGCCTTAGTTGGTTGTACTTCACCAGCGTTGCTCGCACCATCTGTCAGTAGCACCAACACTTTGTTATCGGATGGATTTTGCAACAATCGTTTCACCGCCAAACCTATCGCATCACCAATAGCGGTCTGTTCACCTGCTAGGCCAATTGCCGAATCCAGCAACAAAGTATGCACAGTCTTTCGGTCAAAGGTCAGCGGTGTTTGCACATATGCCTGACTACCAAACAAGATCAAACCAATACGGTCGCCAATACGCCGTTCAATAAACTCGCCGGCCATTCGTTTGACGACAGTCAGCCTGTCCACCTGTTTATCGTTCTGAATGATATCTTCGATTTGCATACTGCCTGAGATGTCCACCGCCAACATCAAGTCACGACCACTCACCGGCAATTCGACAGGATCACCTACCCATACCGGCCGCGCAGCAGCACATACCAACAACAGCCAAGCTAACAATGCCGGCAGCAGCATCAAGCGTCGCTGGACAACCCTGCCGGTATGCACGTTATCACCTAAGGTAAATACTCCCAGATCAGGCACGCGCAACGCTGCCTCTCTAACCGTATCTGCAACGGGTAACAATAGATACAACAAAAATGGCAATGGCGTCAGATAAAACATCCATAGCCATTCGAACTCAATCACGCCCGAATTGATTAAAACCCAATCAATCATAGCCGTCCTCCGGCAGGCAGCTTGCTTATCCAATCCCGGCACAGCTCAAACAGACTATTCATTTCGTCAGATGTGATGCTTGTTGCGAGTGCGTAAGGCGCGACGATCAACAATCTCCCTACTTCTGATTGAAAACTGGTCTCTTTTCTGCATTGCTGTTCCAGAAATGCCAACCATTCCTCACCGCTGAGGCTGGCTGATTCTTCACGCGGAAAACGGCTGACCGCAACACGTCTAAGTAATACGGAAAGTTCGCTCACCAATTGCTGCGACTGGCATGCTTCAGATTGATGTTGACCTTGCAACACAGCAAGTCGAGCAAGTGCGTCACGCCGCCAGGCATTGCGTTGTCGATATCGATGCAGTAACCAGAAACCCGTCAGTACCAGCAGCAATATGCCCAAAAGTATCCACCAACCCGGCGCAAGCGGCCACCATGAGGTCGGCTCTGGCATATGGATGTCGCGCAACTGGCTCAAATCCAATTGTGCAGCGTTCGGATTGTCCATATCCGGGTTCACCCTCTGACCCCCAACCCATTTTGCAATGCCCGCAGCGGATCTTCCTCTGTACCCAGCGGTAGTAGCGTCATCCGGTTACGGCGGCACAGATGTTGTAACGCTTGCTGCTGTTGGATAAAACGATCTCTATATACCGCTCGCAGCTTATTGCCCGAGGTGAATAGTGTCATGAAATTTTCACCGTCCCCAAGTCGATATTGCCCCGGTGGCGGTAATTCCTTTTCCATCATGTCATGTATATCAACCAATATCAGCTCGTTATGGCGTGACAGTTGTGAAAGCTGTGCTTCGCCCTGACTGTTTAATCCCGAAAAATCACTAATCAGGATAATGAGACTCCCCGGCTGGGCCACACTGCGCATCCTACCCATTGCCTGTGTTAACACTTGACTAGTTGACTGCATGTCTTTCGGAAAATCGTGCTTCTGCCATGCTTGATGGTTGACAAGCTTTTGCAGCAAATGCAACAAAGGTGGCTTGCCACGCTTAGGTCGCAGTTCGATATGTGACTGCTCGTTGAACAATATGCCGCCTAGGCGCTCCCCCTGCTTCACTGCACTCCAACCTAGCATTGCACCAACCTGTGCAGCTCGCACGACTTTGAAAGCTCCCTGTGTGGCAAAGAACATCGCGCTACGCATATCTACGAACAATAGTACGGGGCGTTCACGTTCTTCACGAAACAGCTTTGTGTGAGGCTTTCCAGTGCGTGCTGTCACGCGCCAGTCCAGGGTGCGCACATCGTCCCCCTGCATGTAAGCGCGTACCTCATCGAACTCCATGCCGCGCCCTTTGAATGGTGAATGATATTCTCCACCGGAAATTGCTCGAATACGACCGAGTTTGAGCGGTAGCGACTCCGCAGCATGGTGCAGCGAAATCAGCGATTTCAGGCTAATACTTACCACACCATCTCCATCTCTTCGCGATGCATGCGATGTTGGAACGATAGGTTCTGTGTGAGCTTTGGCTTGATTAAACAACGGTGCCTCGGATAAGCAACGGGGTTATGGCACAGGAATCAGGTCAATCAGCATTCCGACAAATTCATCAGGTGTATGCCCTTCGGCTTCTGCCTCGTAACTCAGCAAAATACGATGGCGCAACACATCGAATGCCATGGCTTGAATATCTTCCGGACTAACGTAATCTCGCCCTGCCAACCACGCATGGGCACGCGCGCAACGATCCAATGCTATCGTGGCTCGAGGACTGGCGCCCCATTGCACCCAGTTGGCAAACTCAGGTTTATAAGCTGCCGGATTACGGGTAGCTAGAATGATCTCAACTAGATATCTTTCAAGATTTTCAGCCAAATGGATATTCAGCACCTCCTCGCGCGCGGCGAATAGAGTCTCATGGCTAAGCTTTTGAGAGGGCGGTGCAGTGCCTTGTATTTTCTGACTGGCTTCATTCCGCGCAAGTTGAAGAATCTGCATCTCAGATTCGGCCTGTGGATAATCGACTTTGACATGTAGCAGAAAACGATCTTGCTGGGCTTCCGGTAGTGGGTAAGTACCTTCCTGCTCGATCGGGTTTTGTGTCGCCATCACCAAAAATAAGCTCGGCAAGGGGTAGGTGGTTGTACCAACAGTGATCTGCCGTTCTGCCATCGCCTCCAGCAATGCGGATTGTACTTTAGCTGGCGCACGGTTTACTTCATCTGCCAGCACCAGATTATGGAACAACGGACCACGCTGGAACTGGAATGAGCCATCCTGTGGCCGGAAAATATCAGTTCCGGTCAGATCGGCAGGCAGCAGGTCCGGCGTGAACTGAATACGATGAAAATCACCTTCTATACCTTCGCTCAGCACTTTGATTGCCCGCGTCTTCGCAAGCCCGGGTGCGCCTTCGACCAACAAATGTCCATCCGCCAGTAACGCAATTAACAATCTGTCTACCAGAGTTTCCTGCCCGATGATTTGTTGTGAAATATGATTCTTGAGAGTTTGAAGTGCAGTTTTTGCAGGTGAATTACCAGTCATAATCTTTCATTCTCTGTTGTTATTGATTTTCAGAAATATATTTCAGACGATTGAGGCCTGAAAATGATGAATTAGTTCCATCAAGATATGATGTATGGGCGGCCATAAGAATTTCAAGCCCTTCCGTACAGAAAGCCACAACTAGGCTCAAAGGCCATTAATTCAGCTAAGAAAAGAGGGATTCAAATGATAACTATTGGGGGATAAGTGATGCTGGTGACGTTACCTTGAGTTTTTGTGTACATCCTCATAATCATCCACATGGATGACTTCGCCTTCAATCACTTCACCCTTGATGATCTTTTCTTCGTCGGCTTCACTTTCTCTAGCAACACTCTGAGCAGAAAATTCTCGCATCTGCTTACGCAGTTCCCGTGTCTTCCACCATACATACCCCCAAGCAAGCAGTCCTACGACTGCAAGAACCGAGAACACGACTGCTGAGAACATCAGCGCCAGAATGGCAACAGCTATCGTCGCAATAAAGGCGAATACTTTTGCCAAAGGATTTGAATTGCTTGTGGGGGGAAGATTATTCATGGGTTTAGCCCATTGCCAGCTTGTATTAATCCAGTGTAACTGTTATGCAGTTAGGATTTCATCAATGCGACATAACGTTGATTGAAAAACCGCCAGTAATGGCGGTTTCAGTTAAACCCGTTTCGGTCGCAATGTTCATTTTCAATCAGGTCAGCAGCACGACGGGGAATACCGCAACAGCCAAAACCAGTACCAGCCATTCCAGATTGTTTCGCGCCAGAAAGCCCGTGAAATGCAATACCAATATAGTAATGGCTACTACATAAAAAACTGCAGTGAATATCATAATAATTTTTTCCTCTAAGGACTTTCGTCAACAACCATCTTCAACTCAGCAACCATACTTGGAATAGTACGATAGTTTTACAAAGTATTAAAGCTATCTGACTTGTTTCCCCACACATTTTAATCAACTATCACTCCGTTCCCTACTTTGCACTGCCTTGATTAAGGCCGGGGATAATATTGCCAATCCAGCCAAGATGCCGGGCATACCCTCATATACATCAACATGCCAACCCATGTAGCGCCAGAACATTGCAACGATTAGCCCGGAAAAGACTGCAATGATGCTTGATTTAACAGTCGGCTTTCCTCCCAGTGCATGCACGATCAGTAGCGGTGCAAACGCACTGGCCATTCCAGACCATGCCATGATGACGAGGCTGAATACACTTTGTGTATTCAGTAGCGCCCAAAGCAATGCAAAAAGCGTGATGCCGGCCGTTCCTGCTTTCAACATATTGGTGTTTTCTATCTTGTGAGGAAGCAAGTCATGAGTCAGTGCAGACGAACAACTAAGTATCAAAGAATCCGCAGTTGAGATTGTTGCAGCGAATATCCCCGCTAGAATCACCCCGACCATAGCCGGCGGCAATACCTGCTGTGCCATCGTCGGCAGCGCAAGCTCGGCATCGAATGTGCCCGGATCAGCAAGATAAATTCTGGACAACATACCAACGCCAGTCGCCATCGAATAAAAAACGGTAAACCACAGGTAATACCATATCCTTGCCTGAGTCATTTTTCCTGCATCATTGAGAGTCATGAACCTGACCATAATGTGCGGCTGCCCAATCACAGATAATCCTGCAAATCCCCAACTGACCGCAAACAACATCCCTCCCAGAAAACCGGGTAAAGCCAGATCTTTGGGGAACCAGTCCATAAAGCCCTGCACCTCGTTCATTTGCGTGACAGCTGTGCTGACACCGCCAAGATTGCTCGTTGCAACGACCAACAGCAATCCCATCGCCAGCATCATCACAACTGACTGTGCGGCATCCGTCCAGATGGATGCGCGGATACCTCCCGCTATGCAATATGCAACCACCAAGATTGCACCTATCACAGCCCCCGACCATGTCGGCCAATCGAGCAGCACATGCAGTGCCTTTCCGCCTGCCACCAATTGTGCGCTTGCATAAGCGAGCATAAACAATAACGATATACCGCCGATAACCGCCTGCAATGCTCGGCCCTGCCCGCCGTTCCAACGGCTCAACACGCCGGCAAAACTTGCCTCTCCGGTTTCTTGAGTCGCGACTCTCAAACGGGAGTGAATGAAAGTAGATGAAAGAAAGTCACCCACGATCCAGCCCACCATAAGCCATATAGATGCCAGACCGGTCGCGTAGGTATAGCCGATCACACCGATGAACATAAAACCGCTGTTATTCGTTGCAACGGCAGATAAGCCGACCATCAATGGCGATACTGAGCTGCTTGCCAGATAATAATCCTGTTTAGTCTTGCGGCTACTGAAAGCGGATGCCAGACCGATCAACAGAAATCCCGACAGAAATATTACGAAAGTTGCAATCATATGCTCTTACCTTAGTGCAAGGTTTTCAACCTTGTATCGCTTCAGCGTCCAATTCATACGCACCTTCTTTGTTATGTACTTCTTTGCCGTGTAATGGCGGGTTGAAGACACATGCCATTTTCATCTCTTTAGTTGCGCGTAGGATGTGCTTATCATGCTGATCCAGCGCATAGATCGTTCCTGGCTTGATGGGATAAACTTTTCCATCTGCCTCATCCTCAATCTCACCTTCGCCACTGATGCAATAGACAGACTCCAGATGATTCTGATAGTGCAACTCTAAGTTAGCACCTTCGTATATTGTGGTAATGTGAAAAGAAAAACCCATACCATCGCTTTTAAGTAACAAGCGAGTGCTATCCCATCCGTCACTGACGATACGACGGTCACTTGCTTCAGCTGCTGCCAGTGTTCTAACTATCATTTCTACTCCCTTAATTCTTTACTGATAAAACAAATCAATCCTGCTGATAGAAATCCTTCTCGCTTGGAATTTTCCTGAATTGCTCGCATGCTTCATGAATGCTTTCCTCGATCTTGTCGAGTCCTGTCTTAAGTGACTCATCAGATATCGTCAACGGACACAGCAATTTGATCACTTGATCTTCTGCACCACTGGTTTCAATCATGAGACCTTTCTTGAAGGCACGAAGTGAGATATCACTCGCTAACTCACCGCTGACACAATTGATGCCCTGAAACATGCCGCGACCACGCGCATTGAAATTTCCGTCACCATATTCCGCCACGAAATGATCCAGCCGCTCTTTGATGACCTGCCCTTTTTTCTCAATGCTTTTGGCAAATTTATCATCTGACCAATAGTGCTCGATCGCAGCCGTTGCAGTAATGAATGCCGGGTTGTTACCCCGAAACGTCCCGTTGTGCTCACCGGGCTTCCATAAATCCAACTCAGATTTCATGAATACCACTGCCATCGGCAATCCGTAACCGCTCAATGATTTGGACATGGTGACGATGTCAGGTTGAATACCGACCGGTTCAAAGCTGAAGAATGTGCCAGTACGTCCACAGCCCGACTGAATATCATCAATGATCAGCAGCACATCATGGCGAGTGCAAACCTCCTGCAATGCTCTGAGCCATTCGAAACTGGCTGCGTTGATACCGCCCTCACCCTGCACGGTCTCAACGATTACCGCTGCCGGTTTGTCCACACCACTGCTGGCATCGGACAAAACCCTATCCAGATACATGGTGGTATCAAAACCGTCCCCCAGATAGCCGTCATAAGGTATACGGGTCACACCGCCCAAAGCGATACCGGCAGCACCGCGATGATGTGAGTTACCGGTTGCTGCTAATGCGCCTAGAGAAACACCGTGAAAACCATTTGTGAAAGCGATGATGTTATGACGCCCCTTGATGTTTCTTGCTAGCTTCAAAGCGGCTTCTACTGCATTAGTGCCGGTCGGGCCGGTAAATTGCACCTGATAATCCAGATTCCTAGGCTTCAATATCTTTGCTTGCAATGTTTCCAGAAAGCGTTGCTTTGCTAATGTGTGAAGGTCCAAGCCGTGTGTGATGCCATCTGCTTCAATATATTCAATCAAAGCTTTCTTGAACAACGGATTGTTATGCCCGTAATTCAGTGTGCCCGCACCTGCAAGAAAATCCAGAAATTCTGTTCCCTCACTGTCATACAGGAATTCGCCACTCGCACGGTTGAATACACGCGGGAAAGATCTTGCATAACTTCGTACCTCTGATTCCAACTCGTCAAAAATTTTCATACTGCGGTCTCCTTAATTCTGTATATGCTAATATTCTGCAAGGCTAAGTTATCACCTTCTCAAATGGTCCAAGGCGATACAGGTACTCTGTATCGTGTGCGCCGTCAAAATGCAGTTCTTTGTCAAACATGATTGAACGAACCATTTCTGTCTGCTGTTCAGTGGCAAATCTTGAAAATAGCTTCTGCGAAGCTTCGTTATCAGATGTGATAGATGTTTCGATGTAACGAACCCCCTCCTGCATCATTCGTTCAAGCAGATTGTGCAGCATAGACTTTGCAAGACCTCTACCTCGCGCCTTGGTATGCACCGCGACCTGCCAGACAAATAACGTATCAGTTCGATCCGGTATACGGTAACCAGTCACACTTCCAACCAGCTCGTCATCAAGAACCGCGGCAACTGAAGTGGCATTGAAATGGCCGGACTGCAACAAATTGCAGTAGGAGGAATTTGTATCAAGTGGTGGGCATGCACGCACTAAATGATGTAGTGCCATACCATCGGTAGGCTCTAAAGGACGAAATCTAAATGCGACGGAATCGTAACCCGCTAATTGTTCTCTATCAGTTTGATTAGTCAAAACATAATTGCAACGCTGGAAAATACGCTATCCAACGGCACGGGGGAATTTAATTGCTTATTTCTTTATTCACCTTAACACAGTGAGGCCTAACTGAACACCCTTACGGTTCGTAGCAGAACGTTTGAGCATAGTATTTTCGCCGCTAAACGCCCTGCATCATCCACCACCATCCGGTCAGTGTAGCGAATGAAAATATCATACCTACCGCCACCATCAGCGTTGCCAGATGTGGATCGAGATCGTGCTCAGTTGCAAGTATCGCAGCAGTAATCATGGGGGGCATCGCTGCTTCAAAAAGAGTGATTTGAATCGCTTGTCCATGCGCACCAAGTATCGGTACATACAATATGAACAACATCAACGGTGCCAACACTAACTTGAATCCGAGGCCGATAGCGAGGTTTCTACCATTACCGGCAAGATGGCCAAGTCTCAGTTGATATCCGACCGATACCAATGCCAACGGTGCCAGTGTGTCTCCCAACCGTTTGAGTACCAAGGTGAGCCATTCTGGGTACTCGGTTGGAATGCATATCAAAGCAATCACCAGCGCGATGAATGGCGGGAATTGCGCTATCCGTTTGACCATTGCGCCAACGCTGGGTCGGCCTGAGGAATACAGACCTGCCACCGTAATACCCAAGATAGAAAGCACAAGGAACGAACCAAGCTGATCGACAATAATTCCGGTGGTCAGCCCCTCTGATCCATAGTAAGCCTCTATCATCGGCAAGCCGAGGTATGAAGTGTTACCTAGCCCACCCGTCAGTATCAACGCACCAACAGTCGAGCGTGGCAAATTAAGCCATTTACCTATTGCCCAGAAGAATCCTGCTGCCAACGCAAACAGTATCCAGGCCATGCTCGCCATCAAACCGATCGGGCCGCTCAGATTCAGGTCATGCACATATAGCAGTGTCAGCGCAGGCAGCGAGACATGGATGATGAATGTATTCAGTACCGCAGGTGTGTTGACCGGCATGCGCTTCGAATGATGCAGCAGCACACCGACGGCAAAGCAAAAAATGAACAGGATAAGGTTAATCATTTGAGGATACTAACCAATCTGATATCGGCTATTACTAGCAACAACTACCCTTGCCATTAATTTGTATAGGTGGACATGGAACCGTCCCATAAGAGCAGAAGACACAGCAATCTCCCGCTTTTGGCTTGAGAATGACTTTGCAGTGCGTACATTCGTAGAACCATAGGCACGCATCAGTCGGCATCGCCTCCTCTTTAGCAAAGCCACACTCGGGACAAGTCAGTACCGATAGCGTTTGAATCTCCATTTGCAGTTCGTATTCAACGTACCTGAATCACGATGAGATATTCGCCGAGATGAACGCTTTCAACCCATCCACATCCGCATCCATCACCTCAACGCGTTGCGGTAACTCCTCGATGCCAACCATAGATGGCGGACGCTCAGGATCGATATTCAGTGCCTCCTGTATGGTCTCGGCAAACTTGGCAGGCAGTGCTGTCTCTAGGCAGATCAGCGGCAAGCTCGGGCGGCGTTGCTCAAGTCCCACCTTGATGCCATCAGCAGTATGCGTGTCAACCATCACACCATACTCTTCCCAAAGTTCACGGATAGTTTTCAGTCGGTCGAGATGGGTGCTTTTGCCGGACGCAAATTCGAACTTGGCCAGCTCATGCCAGTAAGGTGTGTCCTTGATATCGAACGCTGCCGTATCAGCTGAGCTCCCGGCTGCTTCCACTCTGCTCCAGAACTCCCGTACTTTGACTCCGTCACGCCCGACCAAGTCAAAAATAAAACGCTCGAAGTTGGATGCCTTGGAGATATCCATCGATGGACTGCTGGTCTCATAAGTGTGTGCCGTACCACGTGGACGATAAACACCGGTGCGGAAAAATTCGTCCAGCACATCGTTCTCATTTGTTGCGAGTATCAATTGCCCGATAGGCAGTCCCATCATACGAGCGATATGTCCTGCACAGATATTGCCGAAGTTTCCGGAAGGCACCGAGAAGGCAACTTCTTCTTCATTGGATTTCGTCGCCGCAAAATAGCCCTTGAAGTAGTACACGATTTGCGCCGAAACCCTTCCCCAGTTAATCGAATTGACCGTGCCGATTTTATGCGCAGCTTTATAAGCATGGTCGTTGGATACGGCCTTCACCATATCCTGTGCGTCGTCGAACATGCCGCTGATAGCGATGTTAAATATATTCGGGTCTTGGAGGGAATACATCTGTGCACGTTGAAACGCTGACATTTTGCCGTCGGGCGACAGCATGAAAACCCGGATGCCGTGCTTGCCACGCATCGCGTATTCAGCCGCAGAACCGGTATCGCCCGAGGTCGCCCCCAAGATATTCAATTCTTCATGTTGCATTGCCAACGCATATTCGAACAGATTACCGAGCAACTGCATCGCCATATCTTTGAACGCCAGCGTCGGGCCGTTAGATAGCTCAAGTATGTGCACGTTAGGTGCCAGCGTGCGTAATGGCGTGATCTGAGAAAAGTCGGAATCTGCACGACCATTGCTATATACCTCAGCCGTATAAGTCTTGTCGATGATAGCTTTCAGGTCAACCTCAGGAATGTCCGTAGCAAATTTTGACAGCACTGCAAAGGTTAGATCGGCATAAGACAAATTACGCCAAGCATCCAACTCTGCGCGCGTTACCTGCGGATATTCCTCAGGCAGATATAAGCCACCATCTGGTGCTAATCCGCCCAACAGGATTTCGGTAAAAGTTTTAGCGGGCGCATTGCCGCGTGTGGAGATGTATTTCATGCCAAGCTTCCTTATTCTTTGCAGTTCCTTCCCCCTGCAAGGGGGAAGGTTAGGATGGGGGGGGTGAAAGTTTTTGCAATCATGAAATGCATTTACCCCCTCCCCAGCCCTCCCCGTTATAGGGAGTGAGAGATATTTACTTACCCAAGGTTTCCATACGTAATTTGGTTACATCACCTACCACCACATTGAGTGCTTCGATTTTCGAAATTGCAGCGTTGATATGTTTCTCACGTGTCCGGTGTGTAAGCATGATGAGGTCGGCTTGCACTTCGCCCTCTCCCGGTTCTTTCTGCATCATTGCTTCAATTGAAATTTTCTGGTCTGCAAGAATGCCTGTAATGCCTGACAGCACACCGGATTTATCAGCAATACGCAAGCGCAGGTAGTAGCTGCTATGCACTTCGTCTATCGACAACATCTTCAGGTCCGCCATTTCGTTCGGCTGGAATGCCAAATGTGGCACACGGTTTTCAGGGTCGGCAGTGTGCATACGGGTGATATCCACTAGGTCGGCGATCACCGCGCTGGCGGTAGGCTCTGCACCCGCACCTTGACCATAATAGAGAGTCGGGCCGACTGCATCCGCCTGAACCAGAACTGCATTCATTGCACCTTCAACATTTGCGATCAGTCGCTTGGTCGGAATCAGGGTCGGGTGGACACGTAATTCGACACCTTCATCGCTGCGCTTGGTAATGCCCAGCAACTTGATGCGATAACCCAGTTGCTCTGCATAGGTGATATCAATGGCGTCCAGATTGGAGATACCTTCAATATGGGCTTTGTCGAACTGAACCGGAATTCCAAACGCCAGCGAAGCCAGCAGTGTGATTTTATGCGCGGCATCCACACCTTCAATATCAAAGGTCGGGTCTGCTTCTGCGTAACCCAGACGCTGCGCCTCTTTCAGCACGACATCAAAGGCCAGTCCCTTGTCGCGCATTTCGGACAGGATGAAATTGGTTGTGCCATTGATGATCCCAGCGATCAATTCGATTCGATTCGCGGTCAGCCCTTCACGCACTGCCTTGACGATAGGAATACCGCCCGCAATTGCCGCTTCAAATGCGACCATCACGCCCTTGTCCTGTGCAGCTTTAAATATCTCATTACCGTGCGTCGCCAACAGTGCTTTATTTGCTGTCACAACATGTTTGCCATTTTCGATGGCTTTCATCACCAGTTCTTTAGCGACGCCATAACCACCGATTAATTCGATGATGATATCCACTTCGGGATCGGCAACCACAGCAAATGCATCGTCAGTCACTTTGCATGTGCCACCAGTGACTTTATTTGCCAACTCGGTATTTTTATCTGCAACGACAGTGATGCAAATCGGACGACCGGCACGTCGTGCGATCTCCTCTGCGTTGCGTTGCAAAACAGCAAAGGTACCGCCACCGACTGTACCGATACCCAATAGACCTACATTGATTGGCTTAATGCTCATAGTTATCTCTAATTGTAAAAGTTTTAATTTGTGCCGTGCTTCTTGCGATATTGCTCAAGAAATCTGGTGATGCGCTCCAGTGCCTCTGATAGGTCATCGACCGTCGGCAGGAACACCACACGTATGTGATCCGGGTGTATCCAATTAAATCCGGTACCCTGCACCACCAATACCTTTTCTGCCTCCAGCAACTCAAGTATGAATTGCTGATCGTCCTTGATCGGATATATCTTGGGGTCGAAACGCGGGAAGAGGTATAGCGATGCCTTGGGCTTGACGCATGTCACCCCCGGTATGGCAGTAAGCTTCTCGTAAGCCAAATCCCGTTGTTTGGTCAAACGCCCGTTTGGTGCGACCAGATCATCTATGCTCTGATAGCCGCCCAGCGCAGTCTGAATCGCGAACTGACCCGGAACATTGGAGCACAGCCGCATCGAAGCCAATATGGTCAGGCCGTTGATATAGTCTTGCGCATGACGCTTGTCGCCGGATACCACCATCCAGCCCGAGCGATAGCCGCACGCACGATAGTTTTTCGATAAGCCGTTCAGTGTCAGGAACAGGACATCGTCAGCCAGAGATGCGATCGAGGTATGTTTCGCGCCATCGAACACCATCTTGTCGTATATTTCATCGGCAAAAATAATCAACTCATGTTCACGGGCGATCTGGATGATCTCTTTCAGGATGTCGTTTGAATACAACGCACCGGTCGGATTGTTCGGATTGATGATGACGATAGCGCGGGTCTTTTCCGTGATCTTGCTGCGTATGTCTTTCAGATCAGGGTTCCAATCATTCTCCTCATCACAAAGGTAATGACGCGGTGTTCCGCTCGCTAAAGTGACCGCCGCAGTCCATAGCGGATAATCGGGAGAAGGTACCAGCACTTCATCGTCGGTGTTGAGCAGTCCCTGCATCGCCATCACGATAAGTTCAGAAGCACCATTGCCGATGTAGATATCTTCCAGCCCGACGCCGGGGATTTTTTTAGCTTGGCAATAATGCATGACTGCCTTGCGTGCAGCGAACATGCCCTTAGAATCAGAGTAGCCGGAGGAATTCGGCAAGTTCAGGATCACATCCTGTTGGATCTCTTCAGGTGCCTCGAAGCCGAAAGGCGCAAGGTTGCCGATGTTCAGCTTGATGATGCGTTGGCCTTCCTCCTCCATCAGCTTGGCGCGCTCCATCACCGGACCACGGATGTCGTAGCACACATTGCTGAGCTTGCTGGATTTCTGAATAGGCTTCACTGGTTTTGACTTTTCTTTTTTTTTGGATTTATTAGGTTATTTTCTATTTTTTTCTGATTTTTTTCTATTTTTTTCTGGATTTTTCTACCGCATTTTATCTGTCACAATACAAAAAGTGATACACGCTGCAAAGGGCGAGATTTTAACCGCCACGCCCCCGCTCAGCAAATAAGATTTAGAGCACTTACCGTATTTACAGCACCTAAAACAGGACAAAATTCCGATGCCTAACCATGTCGATTACAAGCCATAAGTGCCCAGCACCCAGCGCCTTCCAAATATCCTGCTTGCTGGCGTTGCTACTGTGCGTATCAGGGTGTAGCCAACAGACACTACTCTCCAAGCATGACTATCGGTTGAGCCAGCAGGCTTTCATGCGTGGCGATACGGCAAAGGCACTGAGCAATTTTCCGCGCAGCCGTGAGAACGGCACTTTCATCACGACCATGGAACACAGCTATCTGTCACTGATACAGGGCGATCCAGATATCGAGGGGCTGAAAAAGCAGGCAAAGAAACTGGAGGAGCGGGTACGTTATGAAGTTTCCCGTGAGGCGCGTAATTTTTTCTATGTACAGACGCCGGAAGATTATTACGCCTCAGAACATGAAGTCATTTGGATGCACTTCCTGCTGAGTTGGGGATATTCTCTGCAAGGGAAATACAAGGATGCCTGTATTGAGGCGCGTATCGCCAGCAGCCTGTTGTCGCTGGCATGGAGCCCTGAAGGTCATTTCGACGACCCCGCCATGCGCCTGTTTCTGGCAGGATTGTGGACGATGTGCGGTGAGTGGAATGAAGCACGAGTCGATCTGCGCGCCGCATGGTTTCTGGATAACAGCCTGACTTGGGCAAAAGAGCTGGCCGAACATGCCCAGCCACCTGCCAATTTGTTCATGGTGCTCGGTGGGCCTGGACCTGAGGTGGTATGGTCACCTGAGTTATCCGCCAATCCTTTGCGCTCTGAGCGGCAGGTCAGCTTCAAGCTCAGAGGAGAAAAGAGTCCACTCTCAATCACTGGCAAGCAAGGAATCAAGGTAGCATCCCATCTCTCACCCGATGCCGGAAAGTGGTATGAGCGGCATCTGGCGCGTGAAAGTGAATTGCATGAACTGATTCTGGATTCCGCTTACGGCGGCAAAGCAGCCCTCAGCAGTACAAAAGCCGGTGGCATGATCGCCGCGACCACCGGACTTGGGCTGGCCGTCGGGCTGGTCGGTTCAGGTATCGGTGCTGCCATCATCAACAACGCTGCGACAGAAGAAGCCGTGTATTATGGGTTGGCGATTATTTCAGGCAGTATCAAGGCAGGGGCCGATTTTTCTAGGAAAGGCTTTAACAAAAGCACCCGCCAGTTGAAGCAAGCGTTGGATGAGAGCACTTCATATCGTTTTGTCCGCTATCTTCCTGAATACCTATGGATGGGATGGAGTGACCGGAACATCGTATATCCGGTGGAAATACGCACCCCAACAAGCAGTACCCGCATCAAGCGGCCTAATATTGTCAACCGCAACCTCGTCAGCATCGCCTACCTGCCTGACAACCGCGCTTCATCATCCATAAGGAGATGGTAGCCATCTACGTTGTTTGACTCACTCATATTCAAACCATACACTCGCTAAACTAATCGCCTCACCTTGAAAGGTCATCTTGAAATTTCACGAATACAACCCGGACAATACCAATTTGTTTACCGCAATTGAAGCTGGAAGCGTCAAAATCAACGGCGTCAGTTATAACAAGAGCGTCGCCGTCATGCCAGATGAGATTCAGAGCAACTGGAATGTAGACTCATTCGAAGCATTGCAAGAAACGCACTTTTCCTGCTTTTTAGCACTGAAGCCGGAGGTGTTATTACTGGGCACAGGTGCAAAACAGCATTTCCCCCACCCCAGCCTTTATCGCTCCCTGACCGATGCCGGCATCAGTGTTGAAGCAATGGATACACATGCCGCATGTCACACCTACAATATCCTCGCAGCCGAAGACCGAAAGGTGATCGCTGCCATCATCATTCAGGAAGCATCATGAGCCAGAGCCTCAAACAAGTCATCCATCAGGCCGAGCAGATCATCCTTGGCAAGCCGCAACAGATTCGCCTTGCACTCGCATGCCTGTTAGCTAAAGGCCATCTACTCATCGAAGACCTGCCCGGTGTCGGCAAAACCACGCTGGCGCATGTACTGGCAAGCACGCTGGGGCTGCAATTCCAACGCATTCAGTTCACCAGCGACCTGCTACCCGCCGACATCATTGGTGTATCCGTTTACCAACGTGACAACAGCAAGTTCGAGTTCCACCCCGGCCCGATCTTTTCGCAAATGATATTGGCGGACGAAATCAACCGAGCCACCCCCAAAGCACAAAGTGCGTTGCTAGAAGCCATGGAAGAACAACAAATCACCGTCGAAGGTACAACCCGTGCGCTACCTAGCCCGTTCTTTGTTATCGCCACACAGAATCCCGTACACCAGATCGGCACCTTCCAATTGCCAGAATCACAACTCGATCGATTCCTGATGCGTATCCAGATGGGCTATCCAGATGCTCAAGCCGAACGCGGACTCCTGTCAGGTGTGGACAGACGCGAGGTTGTTGCCCAACTTCAACCCCAAATGGAAAGTACGGAACTGCTCAACCTGCAAAGACAGGTCCGAAAAGTGTTTGTCTCACCTGCCCTACTCGACTACGTTCAAGCCATCCTACGCTACACCCGCGAATCTTCACGATACACACATGGCCTCAGCCCGCGTGCTGGACTGGCACTACTTTCGGCAGCGCGAGCATGGGCATTGCTGGATGAACGAGAAGCGGTCACACCCGAAGATATTCAGGCCATCCTGCCCGGCGTGGTCAGTCACCGATTACAAGCACTGGGCGAATATTCCAAGCAAAGCGATGAAACCTTGACCTGCGAACTGATCGAAGCGGTGGCGATTCCGTAGGTTGTTTCCAGTATAGATGGCACACCAGCATCTCGGCGAACATCCCCTCCCCCTGTTAGGGGGAGGGTTATAACCAGCGACTTGGCTGGCGTAGTTTGCCAGCTTAGTCGAATGGCTATAACCAATGACTTACTCAGCGTCTTTTGCTGGGTTAGTCAGATGGCTATAAGTAGTGGCTTAGTCGCAGTCTCTTTGCGACTTAGACCAATACTTAGTAGTTTTACCAGTAGTTCCATCAGTTGTCTCATCAGGGTGGGGGTAAAAGCGCTCCGAATCCACTGTGCTACCCCCATCCCAATTGCCCCCTCGCTCTGCTCTCCCCCTCTGCAAAGGGGAAGGAGCAAAAGCAGCCCACCTTAAAATAGTATTTAATATATTAAAATCAAAATACTATATAGTCTTTATAAAGTAACTTATTAACAACAAAAGCTAGCTTCACTCCTCAACCTTCTTTGCTGCCCGCAACTGCTTCAGCTTCGCTCCTGCCCAGTGATCGCCATTTTTTGCAGCATCCGTTAGCAGCCTTTCTGCCTCAACGACATCTTGCGCCACCCCTTGGCCCAGTCTGTAGTAATTACCCAGAATCCCCTGAGCGATGGGGTTGTCCTGTGCTGCGGATTTGCCGAACCAAAATGCCGCCTGTTTGTAGTCTTGTGCTACCCCGCGACCCAGCTCATACATCATGCCGAGGTTCTTTTGCGCCTCAGCATGGCCCTGTTCGGCTGAGTTGCGATACCAGCCCACTGCCTGCTGATAATCCTGAGCCGTGCCATGACCAATCTCGTACATCAGCCCGAGGTTATTCTGTGAATCCGCATCCCCTTGCTCGGCAGCCATACCATACCAGTGCAATGCCTGCTGATAATCAATCTCCATACCGAGACCGTTTTCGTACATAAAGCCGATATTACTTTGCGATAACACGTCACCTTGCTCGGCGGCTTGGGTGTACCAATGCAAAGCCTGCCGGTAGTCAAGCACGATGCCTTTACCGCTCGCATAAAAATTCGCCAGATGTCTTTGCGCCTTGATAAGGCCTTGTGTCGCCGCTTTGATATACCAGTGCTCCGCCTGCTTATAGTCCTGCGCCACACCCTGCATACGCTGATACGAACGCGCCAGATAATATTGCGATTCAGCATCGCCCTGCTCGGCGAGCGGCAGCAACTCCGCTTTTGCAGTCGCGTAATCCTGTTGGTTATAAGCCGCTAGACCCTCGTCATATCCGCCAAATGCCGGCATCGACACCAAACACAGTCCGGCAAGCATTAGATGTATTACAGAACGATACATGGTGCTCCTTAAAGCAGGCAGTGGTTACTCGTGGTTAGATTCTAAGCACGAACATCTGCTCTGTGCCTTCATTCGTATCAGCTTCGCAGGCAAAACCATTTTTTTCCAACACACGTCTTGATGCAACATTATCCCTCTCAAAGCCACCTGTGACACTAGCAATACCGTTATTTTTGCACCATTCGACAAAACCCCGGATAAGCTCACTGGCGTAGCCTTTCCCCCAAGCAGATTCGGCTAGCAAATAGCCCAGACGTAAATCTTTACTGTTAGCATTTTCAAGAAAGATGACAAAACCGATAGCGGTTTGAGTGGATTGCTCAATGACGATTAAAGTCACGCCCTCCTCATCACGCTCCTTGATCCATTTGCGCGCGCGTTCCAAAGAATAAGCGCCTTGCCAATGTGGGGGGAGTGACTGAGTAACCTTGGGGGTGAGGATATTGATGACGATATTTTCCAGAGAGGCTGGATGACTGTCGTCAGAGAATATCGAGTGCCATTCACAGACCGATAGTCTGTTGGTTGAATATCTGTAGTCTTGTATATGGATATTTACTCCCCATTTCAAGTGGTAATAATTAAACCTGCTCTCTTTAATTACGGTTGGATTTCCCCACAAAAAATTGCTTAACTGGGGAAAAGTATATTAGTGCAAGCAAGACACCTGATAACACAGAACCTGCGTCATAAAGGGCCTGCTCGATACCGCTGGTAACAGTTACACCGACAATAAAATACATTGGAATAATAATAATAAAACCAGCTAAATATATGTGTCTCGCAATATTCCAGAATAACAATAGGCCGACGAATGTGTAAATAATATAAATTATCCATAGAATGACAAATCCCAAAATTGTAAATAACTTGGCGTCAGACCATTCAGGCTCTATTGATTCTGCAAACTCGGTTATTTGATTGACTATCGGATCGGAGATAATAAGGTCCGCAAAACCACCGAATATGGAAAGAAAAAATGAAACGATGACTAATATTCTAAAATGTATTTTTTTCATAAAAATATCTAACGTGGGAAAGCGTGAAATCCAATAGGTTTGAACTCGATGTTACTCCCATTGGTTCTTTAATTCCTCCTCTAAAATACTCTCAATCGGAATATCCGCATACAATCCGTTCGGATTATTTTCCAGGCTAGCAATTCATTGCACAATGCCATTCATTAAATGCGTGAGAACACCTAGTTACTGTTAAGATGACAAGGTAAGCAATATTCAGAGGTAATAAATGGAACCTTATATTTACTGGTTTGTACTGGGCTTAGCGCTGATTATCCTAGAGATGGCGACCGGGACGTTTTATCTGCTGGTGTTGGGTATCGCGATGGCGGCTGGCGGGGTAGCAGCCCTGTCAAATGCCAGCATGATATGGCAACTCGTTACCTGTGCAGTGGTCGCTGCTACGGGAACGATTATCTTGCGACGATACAAAGGTGGTCACACCTATCAGGCCTCTACTTCAAATCTGGATGCGGGACAGCCCGTAAAAGTGCTGAAATGGAATGATGATGACTCTGCACGTGTGTTTTACCGTGGTGCCGAATGGGATGCCAAAACGGAAGATTCAGACACGCCTCACAATGAAACGCTATACGTCAAAGCCATGCAAGGCTCGACCATCGTTCTGACACACCACAAATCTTAATAAAGGGAAGTGCAAATGGAAATCGCTCTATTCATACTGGCTGCTGCTGTTATTTTTACCATCAAGGCACTCAAGGTGGTGCCCCAGCAAAATTCCTGGGTCGTCGAACGTCTGGGGCGTTTTCATTCGGCATTGAAACCCGGATTGAACATTGTCATTCCTTTTGTAGATAATGTTGCCTATAAGCATTTGCTCAAGGAAATTCCAATGGATGTCCCGAGTCAGGTTTGTATCACCCGTGACAACACTCAGTTACAGGTGGACGGTATTCTGTATTTTCAGGTGACAGACCCGAAACTGGCTTCTTATGGCACCAGTAATTATGTGATGGCGATCACTCAACTGGCACAGACCACCCTGCGTTCTGTGGTGGGCAAGATGGAGTTGGACAAGACCTTTGAATGTCGCGATATGATCAATAGCGCAGTTGTCAGCGCGCTAGATGAAGCTGCGGCCAGTTGGGGAGTGAAAGTGTTGCGTTACGAAATAAAGGATTTGACCCCGCCCAAGGAGATTCTGCACGCGATGCAATCACAGATTACTGCTGAGCGTGAAAAACGCGCGTTGATCGCCGAATCAGAAGGACGCAAGCAGGAGCAGATCAATATCGCCTCTGGTGAGCGTGAAGCGTTCATCTTGCGCTCAGAGGGTGAAAAGCAGTCGGCAATCAATACTGCACAGGGTGAGGCCGCAGCCATCATCGCTGTCGCAGACGCTAATGCCGAGGCGATCGCCAAAGTTGCGCAAGCCATTGAATCCCCCGGCGGGATGGATGCAGTCAATCTCAAGGTTGCCGAAAACTATGTCGAGTCATTCGGCAATGTCGCGAAAGAAGGCAATACTCTGATCCTGCCTAGTAACATGGCAGATATGGGGTCTATGGTGGCCGCTGCAATGAGTATTGTGAAAAGTACTAAACCTAGCCAGCCTAAGCTCGACTAGCCGGAGATTCTTTTTCGTCTCGATGTGAGTATTTTCTTCGGCATGAAAGTGTAACATTGCCGATATGTTTGCCACACTCAGAAATCGCTTTCGCACTTGGCTGTTCCGCCCGAAGATAGATAACGGTTCGGTGAAGCTCACGCAGCGCCGCATCTTCATCATCCCCACCAAGCAGGGATTGATGCTGGTGTTTGTGTTGATATTGATGCTGCTCGGCGACATCAATTACAATTTGAGTCTGGGTTATGTGCTGACCTTTCTGCTGACCATGATGGCGGTGATGTCGATGTTGCACGCATTTCGCAACTTTGCACATTTAGAGATACGTCCGGGTAGAGTTGATCCGGTGTTCCGAGGTGAAGCCGCACGTTTTACATTCCACTTCAATAATCGCAGCCGGTTGTCCCGTTATCAGCTTTGCCTGTTCAAGACAGGCGAATCATTCTGGGCGGGTGGCGACCTGGTTACTACGTTTGATGCCCCTGCACAGCAAGAGACTACTGTCACCTTCCCTCTTACAGCAAGGCAACGTGGTTGGCTCACCACAGGGCGTATGACGCTGTATACCAAATTCCCGTTGGGGCTATTTTACTGTTGGTCGTATCTGCATTTTGATACACGCTGCCTGGTTTATCCCAAGCCGATAATTGACGCGCCATTGCCTGAAGGCAGTGCACCCGACGGGACAGGCAAGCGTAGCGTTGCTGGTGACGAAGATTTTTCCGGGCTGCGTAAATATGTTTCAGGGGATGCACTGCCGCGTATCGACTGGAAAGCCTATGCTCGTGAAAGAGGCTTGCAGGTCAAACAATTCTCCACGCCATTAGGTGAAGAGTTGTGGCTGGATTATGCCGACACCCCTGAGCGCCATGAGGAGGAAAAGCTGGCACGCATGACCCGTTGGGTACTCGATGCCGAATCACAGGGCTTACGTTACGGCATGCGCCTGCCAAACAGTGAGTTGTCCTCCAATCATGGCAATGAACATCTGGATGAGTGTTTACGCAGGATCGCTTTGTTTAATCTGCCTCAATCATCCGTACATACTGCAAAGTCGGACAAAAGATGAACAAGTCACTCACTTTGGGCTTGCTGCTATGCATTCTGATGGTCATCGCACCACATGCTGACCATCTACCAGTTTGGGTAAGCGCGATGTGTGTTGCGCTGTTGGCATGGCGTGGCTATCTGGTTTATACCGGCAACCCGCTTCCTAAACGCTGGCTTTTGTTGCTCATCACAATTGCCAGCGTGGCGGTGATTGCAGTCAGTTTTAAAACCCTGTTCGGGCGCGAGGTTGGCGTGACACTGCTGATGATGCTGGCAACACTCAAACTGATGGAGTTGAGGAAAGCACGCGATGCAATGGTGGTGATCTACCTATGTTGTTTCATCATTATCACCAATTTTTTCTACTCACAAAGCATCCCCACCGCACTTTATTTGTTCGCCACCCTGATGGTGATTGTGACGACTTGGATACAGTTGCAAGCGCAAGAGATGGCACTCAAGGCACGGTTGCGAGTGGCAGCATCTCTTTTACTTCAAGCAATACCGTTGATGTTGATATTATTTGTGTTGTTTCCGCGCATTGAAGGCCCGCTCTGGGGTCTGCCTCAGGATGCGCATGCGACAAGCGGGCTGGATGACAAGATGTCTCCGGGCAGCCTTAGTCGCTTGAGCCTATCAGAGGCAGTTGCATTCCGTGTGAGTTATATCGATAAAATACCCCACAGAGATCAGATGTATTGGCGTGGGCCGGTGCTGTGGGACTTTGACGGGCGCACTTGGACAAGCGCAAAAACATCACATCATTTCGAGCCTGAATTCACTGAACGCGATCAAGAGATCGCCTATACCGTGACGCTGGAGCCACATAACAAGAAATGGTTGTTTGCGCTGGATGTGCCCAACCGGATTTCTGTTCCTGCCAAGACCACCTTTGATTTCCAACTGCGCCGCAACAAGCCTGTTAATGCACGGTTACGCTACTCAGCACGCTCAAATTTGGTCTATAAAGCCAATTTACACGAATCACCACGATTGCTCAGACGTGCTCTGCGCCTGCCCACAAATCTCAATCCTCAAACGATGCAACTTGCTGCTGAATGGCGTAGCAATAACAGAGACGATGCCAGCATCGTGCGCACTGCCCTTGCCTATTTCAACCGGGAACAGTTCGAGTACACACTAGAGCCTCCGTTACTGGGTATCAATGGCGTTGATGAATTTTTGTTCTCTACTAAGCAGGGATTCTGTGAGCATTACGCCTCGGCATTCGTGATCTTGATGCGTGCAGCAAATATTCCGGCTCGCGTAGTGACCGGCTATCAGGGCGGTGAATATAACGCGGTAGGCGACTATTACATCGTGCGCCAATCCGATGCCCACGCCTGGGCGGAAGTCTGGTTAGCGGATCAAGGGTGGGTACGCGTTGATCCAACCGCTGCGATTTCGCCGGACCGCGTATCGCTGGGTCTGTCTGCCGCCGTGTCGGATAATGCAGCCTTGCCTTTCATGTCGCGTAACCCCCCGCAATGGTTGCGCGACATGCGCCTGAATTGGGACGCACTAGCCAATCAGTGGAACCAGTGGGTATTGGGCTATGACAGCGAAAGACAATTCGCCTTCATGAAACGCTTGGGCATGGAGTCCGTCTCTTGGCAAAACATCGCAATCAACATGATGGTCGCTATCGCTCTGCTGATTGCGATCTATGCGATTTTCATGTTGCGCCATTTGATGACACGCCGGTCGGATAAAGTACAGGCGACATGGCTCGCGTTGTGTCATAAGATGGCAAAAGCTGGCCTGCCTCGAGCAGATCACGAGGGGCCGAAAGACTATGCGGCGCGCATTTCCCGTGAGCGTCCAGCGCTTTCTGTCACTTTCAATGATCTTGCTGAGTGCTATACGACTGTTAGGTACAGTCAAACAGCGAGTGATGAGGCGATACGGGATTTTCTGCAACGTGCAGCAAGCTTCAAAGCCTGACAGGGTATAATCCGCGCCACACAAAACTGCAACTATCATCATGCTTATCACTCGTCGACTTGAATTTGATGCCGGACACCGCATCCCCAACCACAACAGCCAATGCAAACACTTGCACGGACACCGCTACGCCATCGAAATAACGCTTTCCGGTGAGATCATCACGAAAGAAGGTATTTCTGAGCAAGGCATGGTGATGGATTTTTCTGATGTAAAGAACATCGCCAAGGAAAAGCTGGTTGACGAATGGGATCATGCATTTCTGGTATATCGCGACGATAAGCCCGTGTGTGAGTTTCTGGCCACATTGCCCGATCACAAGACAGTGATCCTGGATGTCGTTCCAACCGCTGAAAATCTGGCAAAGGCAGCATTCAATATCCTTGCTCCCTGCTATTATGATGTTTATGGAAATCATTTACGCCTCGAAAGAGTACGCCTTTACGAGACCCCGAATAACTGGGCAGACTGTACGGAAATGTAAAATAACCATATTGAATCTGACGTTTTTCTGGACATCAGCACTGTCATAGGTCAAAATGCGCGCCTTCAAGAGTCAACGCTTCGATATATATCGACTGAAACAGCGATTTCAGCAGCTTGACTTGAAAACTACGGAAGCTTGGGTGAGTGGTTTAAACCAGCAGTCTTGAAAACTGCCGAGGATGCGAGTCCTCCGTGAGTTCGAATCTCACAGCTTCCGCCAAACACCCCCAATATCGTGCCCTAATAGTTGAAAGTGAAACTTTTATCCCCATCTATATGTCATAAGCACGTACCCTGAATATCGCTTTACCTTAAGGAGGTTTTACATGCAAATTCAAAACATAAGCCAAGTCGGTACTTTTTCGGCTGAACAGAATCAGGTTTTGCGCAACACCTATATGATGCTTGCCTTGACCATGATTCCAACCGTCGTCGGCGCGTATATCGGTACGACTATGGACTTCGCCTTTATGGCCGCAAGCCCGATCATGAGCTCATTACTGATGTTCGGCGCAATGATAGGCATGATGTTTGCCGTAACTGCTTTGCGCAACAGTGTCTGGGGCGTGGTAGCGTTGCTAGGTTTTACCTTTGTGGCTGGCTTATTCCTTGGTCCTATTCTTCAAGCAGCACTGCATTTCAGAAATGGTGCTCAATTGGTAGGCATGGCTGCCGGCGGTACTGGCATCATCTTCTTTAGCCTTGCGACTATCGCTACCGTAACGAAGAAAGATTTCAGCTTCATGGGGAAATTCCTGTTCATCGGATTGATCCTAGTGGTTGTCGCTTCATTGGCGAACCTATTCTTCCAGATTCCTGCACTGTCGTTGACCATTTCTGCGATTGCTGTGCTGATCTTTTCAGCCTACATCCTGTTCGATGTCAGCCGCATCGTACATGGCGGCGAGACGAACTACGTGATGGCGACACTGGGCCTGTTCCTGAGTATCTACAACTTGTTCATCAGCCTGTTGCATCTGTTAATGGCGTTTGCCGGTGAAAGTGATTGATATTTAACTGCATCAAACAAAAAGGCGGCTTTAGCCGCTTTTTTGTTGCCTGCCGCTTTGTTTGATCTGATAAACAATAATGGAAAAATGACTATGGAACTTGATACATTCTTGAACAAACTGAATGCTGCACCGGATACCGTCACTTTTGACGAGACAATGGCAGTAATCGATGCGCTGTATCACTTCACCCCAACCTCATTCATCAATGGCTCACTTAACAACGAAGCCGGACAAAACAATGGCTCATGCAAGCTATTCTCGTTCGCACGCTTGCATCAACTATCTCAACAACAGACTTTGAGTTGCTTCGGAGATTATTACCGGAAAGATGTTCTGGAAAACCCCGATAGCACGGACCATCAGAATATCCGAAATTTTATGAGCACAGGGTGGAACGGTATCGATTTCAGGGGTGAGGCGCTGACGCTAAAGCAAGGCTGATTATTTGGGGCTGTGTGGCTTGTGGCGAACAAATGGGATTGGTTCAACGTTCATTCTTTTACAAAGAGTGCTATCGATTCCACATGTGATGTATGCGGGAACATATTCATCACGCCCGCATTCTTGAGTACATAACCCCGCTGTACCAGTTCGGCAGCATCACGCGCTAATGTGGCAGGATTACAGGAAACATAGACTATGCGATTGGGCGCATTCTCTCCACCTAATGATTTAACCAATTCCATAGCACCATCACGTGGCGGGTCGATCAACAATTTATCAAATCGCCCCAGTTGTTCAAACGACTCTTCCGTCATTTCGAACAGATTCATTGCGAAAAATTCTGTCTTGTCGGCCAGGCTGTTGTGAGCTGCATTCTGCTTGGCGCGTTCGACCAATGCGTTACTGCCTTCGATGCCTGTCACTTGAGCACCACTACGCGCTATCGGCAAAGTGAAATTACCTAAGCCGCAGAAAAGATCTGCGATTCGCTCACCAGCCTGAGGGTTCAGCAAGCGCATAGCCCGACTGACCATCACACGATTCAAGGCACTGTTTACCTGTGTAAATTCGCTTGGCGCGAAGGGCATCGTGACACCAAACTCAGGCAAGCTGTACGACAAGTCAGGCGCATCCAACGGATGAAAAGGAACGATGGTCTCAGGCCCTTTGGTTTGCATCCAGAACTGAACGTCGTGCTGCTCAGCAAAGGCACGAAGTGCTGCATTATCATCGCTGTTGGGTGCATCCATCACACGCAATACCAAAGCTTCCACATGCTCGCCAACAGCAACCTCGATTTGAGGCAATCTTTCCCGAATCGATAGCCTGTCGATCAGCTCTGCAAGGAGCGGCAATAATCGGGCAATTTTGGGGCTGAGAATTTCGCAATGCTGCATGTCAACCACAAAGCCGCTGCGTTTTTCGCGAAAACCCACCAACGTCTTACCTTTTTTGAAGACATGACGCACTGATAGTCGTGCACGCTCGCGATAACCCCATGTCTGTCCATAGATAGGACGGAGTATAGTTTCAGCTTTCACCTTGCCGATATGACTGAGATTGTCTTCCAGAATACGTTGCTTGATTGCAACCTGCGCTCTGGCATCTAGATGCTGCAACGAGCACCCTCCGCAAACACCAAAATGCTGACACTTGGGCTGCACACGTAAGGTAGATGATTTGTGTATCTGCGTAACCTGCGCCAACTCGTATGATGGTTTTTTACGGTATGAACGGTAGCTGACAACCTCGCCTGTCAGCGCACCCTCGATGAAGATCACTTTGCCTACAAATCGTGCTACGCCGCGTCCTTCTTGGTCTAAGGACTCTATTTTTACTGTATTTTCCGGATTCATAATTAGACGCTCTGAAGACAATCAGCGCAAATACTCAATTGTGGGTTATTAGTGCTTAATATCCTGCCATAGCGACAGATATTCTTGCCAATGAGGCTGTTCAATCTTGCCTAGTTCGGTACGAACCAACTCGCATTCCTGCTGAAAAGCAGCACGACTCAACACGCCGCGCATCATTTGGAAACGTGCGAATACAAGATAGGTATTCACTACGTCGGTCTCGCAATAGTTACGAATTTCATCAATCTCTCCCTGCTGGAAGGCATCCCATACCTTGCTGCCATCCATGCCCAGTTTCCCTGGGAAGCCGATCAGTTTTGCAAGATCATCAAGCGGTGCATTGGCACGACCTGTATACATCGCGAGTAAATCCATCAGATCAAGATGGCGAGAGTGATAGCGGCTGATGTAATTATTCCATTTAAAATCCCTGTCGTCCTCTCCTTGATCCCAATAGCGTGGACACTGAACGCCGTGAATCAATCCACGGTAGTGCAATACCGGGAGATCGAATCCACTGCCATTCCATGAAACGATCTGGGGGGTGTACTTTTCGATACCGTCGTAGAATCGCTGGATGATAGATCCTTCTTCTTCATCCTTGTCTCCCAATGACCAAACCTTGAAGTTATCCCCTTCACGTAACACACATGAAATCGCTACGATGCGTTGCAGGTGATGCTGAACAAAGTCACTACCTGTCTTCTGACGGCGGATCTGAAAGGCCATCTCTGCGACTTCCACATCACTTACGTTCGCGTCAAGATCATGCAGGGTACGCAATCCGGCAATATCCGGAATGGTTTCGATATCAAATACCAGTGTTGGGTTCATGCGAAAAAATACCGTGAAATAGAATCAAGTGAGTATTGTTGCAAAGCTTTCATTGCTTATCTGAGTATCAAGAAAAAGATTATTCTTCGGCACCGTCAGTCTTTTTCGATAATCCCATGTGATGTCGAGCCACACCTGCAAACAATAACGCAACCTCTTGCTGGGTCAATTCAGGATAGGCCTCGTGCAACGTTTGACGTGCATACATGCTAAGAGATGAACTACCCCAACTCTTACGACTATCAAAGAAAGGCGCTGTGATTTCACAAGCCTTGTCAAAAATCAGACGCAGGTCAGTATTCGATCGACGATCTCTGAAATCGTCTGAAGTATCAATATTACTGTCTTGATCACCCATATCTGTTTGCTCTCTTTCAGTTAAGGTAGTCTCACTTAGCTAACAGGTCAATATTCATTCAAAAAAAATCCCGGGAACACCCGGGATCGAATTACAAGTGTACCTTACCTCAAGTACATCTTAAATCCTCAAGTACATCTTATATAAGATACCTGGTTGTTTATGCAAAATTCTTTGCTACGAAGTCCCAATTTACCAGATTATTCAAATAAGTCTCAACAAATTTCGGACGTGCGTTGCGATAATCGATGTAATAAGCATGCTCCCATACATCCACACACAACAGCGCTTTTTCACCTGTTGTCAGTGGCGTACCCGCTGCACCCATATTAACGATATCCAATGAACCGTCTCCCTTTTTTACTAACCAAGTCCAACCTGAACCGAAATTACCCACCGCAGATGCTTGAAATGCTTTCTTGAAATCATCTAGGCTGCCCCACTTAGCATTGATAGCATCAGCCAGCGCACCAGTAGGCGCACCACCGCCATTCGGCGTCATGCAGTTCCAGAAGAAAGTGTGGTTCCATACCTGTGCAGAATTATTATAGATACCGCCCGGTGACGCCTTCTTGACGATCTCTTCAAGATCAAGACTCTCGAATTCAGTCCCCTTGATCAGGTTATTCAGATTAGTCACATAAGCCTGATGATGCTTGGCATAGTGATACTCGAATGTCTCTTTCGACATATGTGGTTGCAACGCATCAGTCGCATAAGGCAGTGCTGGCAAAGTATGTTCCATTCTATTCTCCTTGAGGTGTGTGTTCGTAACAGTCGATTTTAGCTAATTACCCAGTTGTGGACAATAGTTGATTACCGCTGCCAGGTTCTTGAAAAAGCCAGTTAATAATAAGGAAGATGCTTTATTCGAGTTAGTATTGGTGGGATACTATTCTGCTAAACGCATGTATAAAAATTCATTTATACTTTCGGAACTGTCCAACGACGACACCGAAAATTTCCAAGCTACCCTCCGGGCGGATGGTGGAAAAAGCTGGGTTGGCTGGATACAGGACATATCCGCTCTTTTCTTTGCCCAATGTTTTGAGGGTGAATTCACCGTCCACAACGGCAACGACCATATCACCGACCTGCGCCATATTGCGTTTTTCAACGATCACGGTATCGCCGGGCATAATGCCAGCTTCAATCATCGATTCACCTTTTACCGTGATCAGAATGGTATTTGATGGCTGGTTGATTAAATACTGGTCAACGGTCAACGAATGGGAATTTGTGTCATCGGCGGCCATCGGCTCACCGGCCTGCACACTATCAAAAACGGTGCGCTCAAAAAACAATCTGCCGGGCTTAAGACGTTTTTCGGGGGTGGATTCAAGATAGCCAAGCAACTTTAGCCGCGCGACAAGTGCCGCGACTGGTGCCTTGGAGCGATACCCCATTAACGTCATGATGATGGAGTATGGGGGTAGTACGCCATTCTCAGCGTAGTAGTCTTGCAACCTGCCCAGATATTCTTTGTCGTTTGCCATGGCCTGAACTGTATAGAACGAACGTTCTAATGTCAAGTATCTGAATACTAAGAAGCTAGGCAAACACCACTACAAACTTAATGCCGTTCGCCCACCGTCAACGAACGTCCATTGTCTTTGCTGCCCAGTCCCAGCAACCAAGGCACAGCCGTTGCCGCCCACGCTTCAGCATTCTGAAAGCTTTGCGCCTGTGCGCCAAAAGTGCTGCGCAGCATGTCGGTGTTGATAATGCCGGGATTCAGTGGAATCGCTGCCATGCCTTTGGGTAATTCCTGAGCCAGCGATTTGGTCAGTCCTTCAATCGCCCACTTGGTTGCACAATAGGGGCCGACCTCAGCATCGGTAGTGCGCCCCCACCCTGAACTGAAATTGACGACAACGCCACGCTGACTGGTAATCATAGCGGGTAATAAATGCCGGATCACGTTAGCCACTCCCTTGATGTTCACATCAATGACTGCTGAAAATTCGCTGGCAGGAACCGCCCATACCGGTGCGTTCCGGTTCACGATGGCGGCATTGTTCAGCAAAATATCGGGGGTGCCTATTTCTTGCAGACAACGCTCAGCCCAAGCATGCACAGCACTATCATCGGTGACATCCAGTTGCTCGAAGCGGCTATCCGGACCATAGCGTTGATTAAGGTCATCAATCTTTTCTGTTGATCTGCCGCAACCTATGACCTTATGACCGAGGCGAACAAATTCATCCACCATGGCTCTCCCTAGACCACGACTCACCCCAGTAATGACGATAACCTTTGCACTCATTTAAGCCATCACGAAGTCAGTTATTTATCCGCTGTTTTTTTCTGAGGAGGCATCACAGCGGCAATTTTCTCATCATGGATTTCAATCTTTGACTTTGCTTTTATATCCTCAAGCAGTTCCAGCAGGTTTTTCTGCTGGATTTGCTGGGTCAGTTCTGTTTTGATCTGCTCCATCGGAGGAGGCGTTTTGGAACGACTATCTTCCAACAGGATTACGTGATAACCGAACTGAGACTTAACCGGCACATCCGTAAATTTACCTTCTTCAAGACTTTCTACAGCAGCACTGAATTCCGGCACCATGCCACGGGGATCAAACCAGCCCAAATCGCCGCCGTTCACTTTTGAACCAGCGTCTTCAGATTTGCTCTCTGCCAATGATGCAAACCGCATAGGATTTTTCTTTAACTTTGCAATAATGTCTTTCGCTTCGGACTCTTCCTTAACTAGGATATGCCTTGCTTTATATTCTTTGCCGCCCATTTCGGCTTTGACAGACTCATATTCGGCTTGCAACATTTCATCATTAACAGGATTACTTGTAGTGAAGTCCTGAACGAAAGCATTTGCCAAAGCAGATAACCTAGTCAGTTCAATTTGGTCAGCGACATCAGTTTTCTTATCTATACCCTTTTTGATCGCTTCCTGAGCAATAAGATATTGCATCGACAGTTGTTCGATGATGGCTGCTCTCAATTCAGGACTGTCCATCTGCCCTCTGGCCTCGCTCTGCTTGACCAACATATCCAGTTGGCTTTGCTTAATGTCAACGCCGTTCACGGTTGCGGCAGCTTCTGACTTATGTGAGCTTGAGCTATTTGAGGAGTTACACGCGCTAAGCGCCAAAATGGATACAGCACAAAACATCAGAACACGAGATGGCAACAGCTTCATATGTGGAACCTTTCCAGAAACGGATTAATAAATCATTGGTATGCGAAACAATACAGGGAGTACTCTTTATCGAAAGCTACCTGAGTCTTTAATTATACCGACCCACAGCTATCAAGTGCGCTTTCACATTGACAAAGAAGTCCGACTGCCAGAAACGACTTCTGTATCAATCACGATCTCCAAACCTGAAGTGCCCGGCTTTACTGCAGCGGATACGCCCTCAAAATCACCGGGACGCGTAATTGCGCCACCTGACATAGATATCCGAGCCGCCACTTTGACTTGATCAAAGTCAGATATTTTGGCTTGTGGTCGCATCGCCATGCTGTCATCCAACACAAACTTCAATGGCAAGTCTTTTACATGCTTACGAAATACCGCAATCGGCATCCTCGGGCCTTGTGTGGCTCGAGCCAATATATATACGACATCTGTCTGTTTAACTTTACCTTTCAACTCCGGGCTGAGTGACACAGTCCCACTTATCGCCTCAGGCGAGGCATACGCTGAAACGGAGAACATTGAAATCAGAGTGATGAGTACAGCAAATATTTTCTTCATAATCTAAGATAGTCCCAAATGGTTTACGCTTATCAAACAAGTCAATTGTAGCAAGTAAAATCAACATCCCTGCCCGCTAATCATTCTTGGCGCAGAAAGCCATTCCCGAGTAATTGAATCTGCCACAAGTCCAAACGCGGCTGAATTGCATATTGCCCCACAAAAAGTACGCCACATCATGCATCGTGGTGTGAAAACCGTTAGCCGGAGTACCAATGCATCTGATGCAGCTAGCCTTATGGCTCGCCATAGAATCGGCGTATGGTCCGTTGTAGACAAGAATAACAAGCTCGTCGGCATCCTGTCAGCGACAGATATACTCGGCGTTTCCTCAAAAATCGATCGGGAAAACTCGGCAAAAGATAAGAAATCGAAGGCGGCCCCGAAGGATAAAACAAAGGCTGCGACTGCCATCAAAAAAAGCCCAATAAACTCAATCCCTCATTGGGGTTTTTCAAGCTGTTATGCGTTGTTATTCCCTGAACCTCAGGTGCTACTTTTGAACATGCACATCCATTTGAGGGTAAGGGATACTGATGCCTTCCTTATCAAATGTTTTATAAACATTCTCATTCATTTCAAAAAACACGCTCCAGAAGTCGCCGGCTTCAACCCATGCTCGGACAGCAAAATTCACTGAGCTGACAGCCAGTTCTGATACAGCAATAAAGACTTCAGGGTCTTTCAATATTCTTGTATCAGCATCACACAAGTTTTTGATGACTTGACGCACCTTATCAAGGTCTTCACCGTAACCCACACCAATTGTCCAATCTACCCTTCTCCGTGCTTCAGTCGAAAAGTTAGTCATAGAGGAAGTGGACAACCCCCCGTTAGGGATGATGATGGTCTTATTATCAGGTGTTTTCAAAATAGTATTGAATATCTGAATCTCAGACACCGAGCCAACATAACCCTGCGCATCAATGACATCGCCGGCTTTAAAAGGCTTGAATAATAGAATCATGACGCCACCCGCAAAGTTTTGCAGCGTTCCGGAAAGCGCCATGCCAACAGCAAAGCCCGCCGCACCCAGAATAGCAATAAATGATGTCATTTCTATCCCTAGCATGCTCAGCACACTAACGACCAACATCACTTTAAGCAGCATACCTACGATACCAATAAGGAATGGTTTGAGCGAAGGCTCAACCCCACCTTTATCCATTGCCTTAGCCACCCCGCGGATAACAGCCTTCACTACCCAACCGCCAATAACGAGTACAGCGATTGCGGCTACAAGCTTCGGGCCATAGGTCAATACGATTTCCGTACCCTGATTTACTAGTGCTTCGACGTTCATTGATCTTCTCCTGAAGAATCTACAAGCTAGTTAAATGCTTAAGCCGTTTGTCACAGTACTTTTTATAACACACATAATATAGATAGAATAATATTCAAACAGTCGTCTACGTACAACTGATATGAGAACAAAACCTTGAGCTACATTTCCAAAGAACTCCTCAGTGCCATTGCTATGGCAATCACGCTCATCGCCTTTTTGCCTTATATCCGCTCCATTATCAAAGGCGTAGTGAAGCCCCATGTGTTTTCATGGGTCATCTGGGGAACAACCACATTTATCGTATTTCTTGCACAGCTTGATGACGAAGGGGGTGCAGGTGCATGGGCGATAGGATTCTCCGGGTGCATATCAATATTGATCGCGATACTTGCATTCCTGAATCGTTCCGATATTTCCATCACCAAAATCGATTGGCTGTTTTTGATTCTGGCAATGTCCTCCTTGCCCATTTGGTATTTCACATCCGATCCTATGTGGGCTGTCGTGATCCTAACCGTTATCGATCTGCTTGGATTCGGCCCCACCATCAGAAAGTCTTACAACCAGCCACAATCAGAATCACCTGGATTCTTTGCACTATTTGCGACTAGAAATCTAATCGTCATCATGGCATTAGAAAACTACACCGTCGCGACCGTACTCTTTCCCGCCGCCATCGCGTTTTCGTGTTTATTTCTCATCACTATGATCGTGTATCGACGGCGGATCATTGCGATGCCGCCAATGTGGTGAGAGCGGTAAGGACAGTTAAGGTGGAAAGCTTTCCGGGGTAAAGCCACACCTGTTCACATATCCAAATGCCCGCCCATAACGCCATTCCCACCTAGCCAGCCCACCTGAACGAACTCCGCCCTGAGCCATTTGAAGAACTCTGGCGAACACATACAAAAGCGGAAAAAACCATACTAACTTCGTTGATTATCGCTGAAAAATAAGGATTTTCCTTACATCCAAAAACTGGCTCAAATGATAAATTAAAGGCAGATAGAAATGCCTGAATATTCCCTTATCGGAATACCAGCCAACCTGAGAGAAATGACCATGGATAGTAAGGGAATGTTCGACATCCTCAAACAGCAAGTTAACAGCTCAATCTCACCTAAAGAAACCAAAGTAGAGAAATGTTATTACGATTGCTACCGCACAGACTACGCAAGGGTATGCGAACAGTCGAAATGTTTATGGCGTGATAGCTGTTTAGAGCTGGCCCCGGCAAAACACGGCAAAAAGGATTGAGCGGGGTTGGTGAAATATAATAACGCTTGACGTTACTAACGCATGAGGATACTATTCTGTCCACATGATTAAATCATTTGCTGACTAGGCCACTGCTGCCGTATTCGCTGGCCTGCAAGTGCGAAAACTGCCTCATACCATCCAAGGCATCGCACGACGGAAACTCAAGCTAATCGATGCCGCTACTCAGGTAGATCATCTCAAAATACCACCGGGTAACAGGTTAGAAACGTTGAGCGGAAGCCGTGCTGGACAATGGAGCATCCGCATAAACAATCAGTGGCGAATATGCTTCAACTGGAAAGAAGGTCATGCATGGGATGTTCAAATCGTGGATTATCACTAGGAGTCAGACATGCGTATCAAGCGTGAAGAATTAAGCAATACCAAGTGGGGTAACGTCGTTACCGGGAAAAGACTCGCCCCCGTCCACCCCGGTGCAATCCTGCTGCATGATTTTATCGAGCCGATGGAACTGACACGCTACAAAGTCGCCAAATTGATCAGTGTACCGCAACGCCGCATAGATGAAATCTGCGCCGGTAGACGCGCGGTCACCGCCGACACCGCCATGCGTCTTGCACGACTGTTCAGCATGGATGCACAAACATGGATGAACCTTCAAGCACAATACGACCTTGAAGTAGCAGAACTAAAATCAAGCAACAAAATCGAGCAAGAAGTCGTACCGATAGCAGCCTGAGATTAATGCTCCTTGAAGGCAAAGCGTAAATAAATTGGGGGCTGAGGCTGATTGTTCCCGATTGCTACGGCACAGACAACACAAGAGTATGCGAACAGTCGAAATGTTTGTGGCGTGATAGCTGTTTAGAACAGACCTCGGCAAAGCATGGCGAAAAGGATTGAGGGGGTTTGGCGGGATCGGTGTAGATTGAAGGTTTGAAAAGTATTTGGGGGTTGTATCTGATGATTCGTCATTGCCGTCGCGGGAAATCGTGGTCTGAGCTAACCCGCCTATTGCGGACAACTAAATTAATCCCCTCTCTCCGCCACCGCCTCATCAACCAGCGTCTTCAACTGTTCAAAGCCAAAGCTTGGAAGCGGCTTGCCGTTGACGAAAAACTCGGGGGTCATGGTGACGTTCAAGGTCTTCGCGTCGGCGAGGTCTTGCTTGATCACGTTGGCGGTCTCTGCCGAGTTCATGTCTTGGTTCATCCGTGCCATGTCTAGCCCGATGCGTTTGAGTACCTGCCACGCTGCCTCCGGGTTGGCGACATGATTTTTCGTCCATCCGTTCTGAAAGGACAGCAGGATTTCAAGTGCTTCCCAAAACTTGCCTTGCTTTTTAGCGGCTTCAAGCATGGCGACCACTTTGTCCGAACCCGTGTGAAAAGGGGCATAGCGCAAAACAAGGCGAATCTTGCCAGGGTTGTCAGCCATGATTTCTTTGACCAATGGATAAAACTTGCGGCAAGTACCACACGCCGGGTCTAGGAATTCGACGATGGTGACTGGCGCATCGGCTTTACCTTGGGTTGGCGAATGCGAACGCTCCAACGCTACGCTGTTGACTTCGACTAATTGATTGGCGTCATCTTCTTTCTGGCTGTTATATAGCAACACGCTCATCACGAATCCCAGCAGCAATAATGTCGCAGCAACGATAAAGGTGGTTTTTTGTTTCATTGACGGCCTTTCAGGTGAGTGGTCAGGAGCAAGCCTGTGATGGATAGGAATGAAAGTACAGATAATAGCGGTATGGTCACAAAGCCGAACCATACCACCACATTCTCGGAACATGGCACGTCTTTCTGGCAGGGCTTGAGGTTTTCGGGTATCAAGCCGGCAGTGACTGCCATATGGAACAGCGCCAGACCCAAGCCCGCCAGTGCCAGCGGCAATGCATAGCGCACCACACGTGGATCATAGGGAAAAAGCCCCGCCGCCAACACCAACACCAGCGGGAACATCGCAATACGTTGATACCAGCAAAGTACGCATGGTGTAAAACCCATCACTTCACCGAGAAACAGCGCGCCCAGTGTAGACACGGTTGCGATCAGCCAAGCGCTAAAAGTGAGCGTCCATCCGATGGGGGTAGTGTTTGTCATGTCATTCAAATTGATGTGAGGTTATGGGTGGTCGTTATCGGTCATCTAGGTCATGCAACCATAGCATATCCGACATTTAGCTATGATTCATAAAAAAGCCCGCCGAAGCGGGCTGTGGATACGTTATCCAGCTATTCGGGTATATTTGTCTTTGAGAGATTTGTAGAGCGTGTCACGGACACCATCGGCGTCCAAGTCTATTTCACCAATGACCTCAAGCAGGTGCTCGTTATCTTCGCGGCCATCCCATTCCTTGATATAGTTGCCCGCCTTGTAGCCATGATCCTGACGGAAGACATTGAGTACGTTCTTGCCGAGATATTGCTTGAATAGCTCAAGCCAGCTCATCCCGCATTCATGCAACAACGATTCGAACAATGCCAGATTGATACGTCTTGCAGCAGCCAAACCAACCAGCAAGTCGAGCTTGTCCAACAACTCCATCTGTGTAGGAGAATAGTATTGATTGTCGAACTGAATGGATTTTTGACGCAGCTTGAATTCACTGAGCAGTTCCATCTTGGCAATTGGCAGGTTGCCGTGCTTGTTCTGAATCACCGCCGACAGCATGAAGTGCCAGATATCGACCAGCTCCATACGCAACTGACCCATGTCGCATTCCTGCTTTTTCCACCACTTCCAGCCGTGATGTTCGATCGCCTCGACGCCCTCAACTAGAATGGCACGATGCCAGTTGTTCTTGGCCTTGATCCACTCAGGATTGACGGTGCTGTTCATTTTATCCTGCATGTCCAGCATTGCATCGAGTTGTGTTTCTGTCAGAACCATTCTTGACTGCCTGTAATTTTCGAGGTCGCGATTTTACCAGTATTGATGAATGTTTCAGTCAGTTTTACTTATTATTCTCGGGCTGATTATCCTGCACGACCAATCCGGCCAGTTCCATTTCATCAAATCCCGCTGCCCGCCTAGCTTCCATATTAAACGGCCCGCGTAACGCAGGTGCTTGATATTCCTCAGCGAGCCTTGAATAGGTGGTGATGGTTTCAAGGCCGCGCTGCTTGCACAGATAGGCATACCACCGATTACCAATTGCAACATGGCCGATCTCATCGCGCAGGATGATGTCGAGTATCCCGGCTGCTTGGCAGTCACCTGCCTGCTCCAGTTTGTAGCGTATCGATGGCACAACGTCTAAGCCGCGAGCTTCCATAGTGCGCGGTACTAATGCGATGCGCGCAAGTATGTCATCCTTGGTTTTGTCAGCCATTTCCCACAGGCTGTTATGTGCGGGAAAGTCACCGTAGGCATAGTCCAACGCCTTTAGGTGTCCGGCCAGCAAGGAAAAGTGCAATGCCTCTTCGTCTGCCACTTGCAGCCAATCGGCGTAATATTCCGTCGGCATATTTGCAAAACGCCAGACAGCATCTAGTGCCAGATTGATCGCATTGAATTCGATATGAGCAAGGGCATGTATCAGTGCGGCACGACCTGCGGTGGTATTCATCGCACGACGTTTGACGTGTCTGGGCGGCACCAACTCCGGTTTATCGGGTTGACCGGGAATTTCTGGTAATGCTGTCAGTTCGTCGCTCTCATCAAGCGAGATGGCATTGGCTGACCAGTCCTTTGCCAGTTGATGTACCCCTTCGACTTTCTGCGTGATGTCGCTGACTGCCAATAAATGTAGGGCAGCGTTTCTTAATTCAGTATGTCGTCGAGTTTCGCTCATGCGGCAGTTATTCCACTACCTCTTTGTTCAGCATCGCCTTCAGCTTGGCAAGCTTGTCCATACCTTCATCCTTGGTCACGGTGGGAACCGCATCGGCATGCCCACCGGCATAGATCAACTCACTCTCGGGCATCTCGTCCATAAAACGGCTTGGCTCGCATGCCATCCAGTCCTTGCCCCGCTTGCGACGATTGCAGTAACTGATCTGCAGGCTGCGTTCTGCACGGGTGATACCGACATACATCAGGCGGCGCTCTTCTTCTATCTGCTTCTCATTGCTATCGCGAAACGGCAGAATATCTTCTTCTGCACCGACAATGAATACATGCGGGAATTCCAACCCTTTGGCTGCGTGCAATGTAGATAAGGACACCGCATCCGGCTCCTTATCCTTGCCATCCAAAATATTGATCAAAGCGACTAGCTGTATCATATCAAGCAGCGTTTTTTCATCGGCTTCTGCCTTGCGCTTGAGCCAGCCGGTAAAGTCTTCGACATTCTTCCATTTGGTTTCGGCTTTACGAGGATCATATGAGTCGAACAGCCATGATTCGTAATTGATGGCTCGCAGCAATTCTTCAAGCAGTTCACCACATGGATCTTTCTCTGCACGCTCTTGAATGCGGTTGATGAAGTTACAGAACAACATCAGCTCTTCATATTGTCTGGGTTGAATTTCATGCTGAACAGTAGTCTCAAATGCCGCTTCAAACAAGCTGATGTGCTTGGAACCGGCATAGCTTCCCAGCCTTTCCAGCGTGGTATTGCCGACACCTCGTCTGGGGGTGGTGATCGCACGGATGAAGGCGGGATCATCATCCGGATTCGCAATCAAACGCAGATAGGCGATGATGTCCTTGATCTCGGCACGCTCAAAAAACGAAGTACCGCCGCTGACGGTGTAGGGGATGCGATGGGTGCGTAACTGCTCTTCAAATATTCTGGACTGATGGTTACTCCGGTAAAGAATCGCATAGTCCGAAAATTTGGTGCGATGCTCGAATTTGTGGGACATCAACTTCATCACCACACTCTCCGCCTCGTGTTCATCATCCCTAGCCACATAGATTCTGATCGGGTCACCAATGCCGTGATCGCTCCACAGTTTTTTCTCGAACACTTTGGTGTTGTTGTTGATCAGATGATTAGCCACTTTGAGAATGCGTTGCGATGAACGGTAATTCTGCTCCAGTTTAATGACGCGTAATTTTGCATAATCGTCACGCAGGTTATGGATATTTTCAATGCTGGCGCCTCGCCATGCATAGATGGATTGATCATCGTCACCTACAACAGTCAACGCACCTCGCATATCTGCCAGCAGCTTAATCATCTGATACTGGCAGTCGTTAGTGTCCTGATATTCATCCACCAGCAAATAACGCAACTTGAGCTGCCAGCGCATCAAGGCTTCAGGATGTTGTTTGAACAACACTACCGGCAAACGAATCAAATCGTCGAAATCCACTGCCTGATAAGCGTGCAGTGTTTCCTGATAACGGGTGTAGATACGAGCATGTACTTTGGCCTCATCGCTGTCTGCGACTTCTGCGGCTTGTTCGGGCGAGATAAAGGCTGATTTCCAGTTTGATATCTGTGTCTGAATGTCGCGTATCTCTTGTTTATCCGCTGAACTGGTGAGCTCGTTGAAGATTTTCCAGGTATCGCTACTGTCAAAGATCGAAAACTGCGGCTTGTAGCCCAGCAGCTTTGCCTCGGCACGCAGGATATTCATGCCGAGAGAATGGAAGGTACTGATCACCAAACCTTTGGTAGTGGTGTTTTTCAGCAGCTCCCCCACCCGCTCACGCATCTCATTGGCGGCTTTATTGGTGAAGGTGATCGCAGCGATATTGCGCGGTTCAAAGCCGCACTCGTTCACCAGATGAGCAATCTTGTGGGTGATGACGCGCGTTTTGCCGCTGCCAGCGCCGGCCAGAACCAATAATGGGCCGTCGAGGTAGGTCACGGCATCGCGCTGTACCTGATTGAGTTTGCTTAACATTCTCTGGGAATTAACATGCTGGGGTGATTTTTGCCGGATATTGCGTGAGGCCGCAATGATACCAAACGATGGCCTTAATCCCGAGCGAGGTTTGCATTTCTCCTGACTGTTCTCTTGTCAGACCTTCTTCCAGGGCGAAAATATTCTGTATTTTCATAATACTGCTCATTTTCGTTATCCGGCGTCCAGCCCGGTATCCCGAGAAGTGGAACGGGAGACAGGTCGTGCGTGGCTCGACAATTTTCCGACGAGTCAAGATGACTCGCCAGCATCGCATCGAGATGAGCAAGCCGCCGAGATACCGGCCAACTGAAGAACGCAGGTTCCACAGCAAGCAACAATCCCTGACCGGTCATGCCGACATAGGGTTGCAGTGCCTTCTCGTACAGGCCATGACCAAAAATATAAAACCCCATCGATGCGATGACCTGCTCACGACGATGCCAGAACAATTCCTTCCATTGGAAGTCGCGTAGCAGTCCTGCCAACTCAGCATTGCTATACACCACGATCACCCCGGATTCATCCAACAGCGTATTCACATCACGTACTGCGCCGCGCTGACTATCGTTCACTATTTCAGCCTGATCGACCCTATCTTGATTGACTAGGGCCTGATAATGACGTGCATTGATAGTGGCTTTACTCTCTGGAAATGTCAGCCATACCAACGCATTGAACAGATCATGCCAGTTATTAGTACGAGTTGGCGCTACACCTTCCAAATAGCAGCGTGGCTCATATTGCCGCTCAAAAGGCAGCTTGCCACCCACCTGAGACACGAAACGTAGAGGCTTGCCGCTCTTCACTTTGATACTGCGAATTGGCCTTTCAAGCAGATGGTTGAGTGTTTGCAGTGTCGGGAATACTCCCGAATCTAAATCCGTAATAACTGGATGCATTGGATGAAATATGACTGATTCCAGTAATGCTTCTCGGTTCCATTCAGGATTTTGCTTCATTTGCAAAATGAATTCCGCCTATCGGTTTCAGACCGAACAAGCATCAGGGGGTGACTTTGACACTGAGGCCAAGTGTTGCAATGCGGTCGCCAAATGCTTGTAATTTCGCTGCTGACAATGCAGTTAGTCGGGATGCTTCTGGCTGCATGGAAGGACGAGCCAAACCGTATAGCAACACGCCTTTGGGCTGATGCCCCTCTTGCAGCAGTGAGGAAATAAAATCCAGATAATCATCTTCGTCTCGCGCCGAAGGTGGTGCACCATCCAGTGCGAACCAGCATGTCTGCAACCAGGTCGGACAGCACTTTATGGATGAAATCAAATTCTCACGGACTTTGTGCAAGCTTGTTTTGGTATCGTTTACGATTTGCATACCCGCTTCACTTGCCCTATCCAGTTTGAACCAGACGCGACCGTTTAGTTTTGCCATATCACGAAGGCTTTGCTGAACTTCGCTACGGTATAACAAGCTACCGTTGGTAATCAGTACTGTCTTCACCTCTTCGGGCAAAGCAACTTCGTCACGCACCCGCTGGATGATGGAAATGACTTCGGAAAATTCAGCTGAGCTGGTAGGTTCACCATTGCCAGATAACGCAATATCATTGATGCGTTGCATCCCTTCCGGCACGCGAGTCTTCATGAAGTCGCCATGCAATAACTCGTTGAGGAAGCCGCGCAGTTCACTTTCCAGAATATCCAGTGCAATGGCAGGAGATGAGCCGCGTGTCAGATCAGGCACCTGACAATACAGGCATCGCCAATTACAGGCATTATTGGTATTGAGGTTGATGCCTACTGATACGCTTCCGGCTCTGCGTGATATAACCGGATACACATACTGTAAATCTGCGCTGTCACGATCATGGTTGCTTACATCGAGTATCTTGTCAGCCATGAATTAAATCCCTATAGCTGTCCCGCAGGGATATATTTAAGCGGATCAACCGGTTTGCCGAGGCGGCGTATCTCAAAATGCAATTTGACCCGATCAGCATCTGTGCTACCCATCTCTGCGATCTTTTGTCCTTGCGTGATGCTCTCACCTTCCTTCACCAATATTTGATTGTTGTGCGCATAGGCACTCAAGAAGGTGCTGTTGTGCTTGATGATGACCAGTTTGCCATAGCCGCGTAAACCACTGCCACTATAGACCACTTTACCCGCTGCACTGGCGTGAACAGCTTGACCGAGTTTGCCGGATATGTCGATACCTTTGCGATTGGCAGATGTGGAAAATTTTGCAACGACTTTACCTTTTGCGGGTATAGCCCACTTCAGCTTGGCATTACTAATGGTTTTAACTTTTTTTGGAGGTGCCTGCTTTGTCACCTTAGGCTTGGGTTGTTCAGCACTGGCGATATTGGTGACGACCGGGCTAGGAATACTCTGAATCTTTTCAGCCATCGCAAGTGCCCTTTTGCTATAGCGATACTTGACCAGCTTAGGCTGATCTTTCACCAGGTTCTCTACCGGGTTGACCGCAATCGTATCCGACGTTGTCCGTCCGGGGAACAGGCGTATCTTCTGGCCGACGGAAATCACGCTGGGATCTTGAATGCCATTCAGCTTAGCCAGTTCTTTATAGTCAAATCCGTAATTAAACGCAATGCCATACATCGTATCGCCCTTTTGCACGACGTACGCTTCAGGGCGCCAATCCTTTTCACCGGAGGAACCTGACTTACTTACACCTCCGCGTTCGTAACCGGAAGCACGATAGCCGTTGGTCGAGCAAGCTGCCATCACAAAGACAACAGGAAGTAGTATCAGAAAAAGTTTGCTATTCATGCTTTGCCCATCAATAACGGAACGAACTTAACTGACTCCATACGCGTCTCGCGGAATCCCTGCTCATCCCGCTCTACCAGATATAGCCACTGATCCTGCGTACCAACCGGCAAGATCATCCTGCCACCAACTGCCAGTTGTTCACGCAATGCAGCTGATAATGCAGGTGCCGCAGCCGCCATGATGATACCGTCGAACGGCGCCTGCTCTTTCAAACCAGCACTACCATCAGCATAACGCACGCTGACGTTTCGTATTTTTAACTCGCTTAATTTTTTTCTTGCACGCTCATAGAGTGGTTTGATGCGCTCTACGCTATACACTTCCTTAGCCAACTGTGCCAATACCGCCGCTTGATAACCACAACCTGTCCCCACCTCCAACACACGGTTAAGCTGCTTGCCATTACGCATGATCTCGGTCATGCGCGCTACAACATAGGGTTGTGAGATGGTTTGATGAAAATTGATCGGCAACGAAACATCGTCATACGCACGACTACCAAGGGCTTCATCAACGAAAAGATGGCGCGGCACTTCAAACATTGCAGCTAATACTGCCTCATCCTCGATACCCTGTTCCCGCAAACGTTCAACCATGCGCATCTTGGTGCGCTGCGAGGTCATGCCTATTCCGCTCAATCGCGTGCTCATTCAAGCCATCCGCGCACGGCATCGAGTTGCTGATATTGTGTCAGATCTATCTGCAAAGGCGTGATAGACACACGCTGATGTGCGATGGCGTGAAAGTCTGTGCCCTCACCTGCATCCTGAGCCTGACCTGCAGCACCGATCCAATATACGGTTTCGCCATGAGGGTTGCTCGCCTTGATGACAGGTTCCGCCTTGTGGCGCTTGCCGAGGCGAGTCACATCCACTCCCTGCAACTGCTCGTGCGGCACATCCGGTACGTTGACATTAAGTAACCAGGGATGGCTATGAGTCTGTTTCTCAAAGCGTTGCACCAGCTCAGTCGCAACTTTGGCTGCTGTATCGTAGTGAGCCAGATTGTGTCCGGTCAGAGAAATGGCAAGTGATGGTATTCCCAGCAAGAATCCCTCAGTTGCTGCAGCAACCGTTCCAGAATAGATCGTGTCATCGCCTGTATTAGCACCGGCATTGATACCGGATACCACCATGTCAGGCTGGTAATCCAGCATACCGGTAACTGCCAGATGAACGCAATCTGTGGGCGTGCCGTTGACATAATAAAATCCATTGGCGGCCGTGCGTAATTTGAGTGGCCTGTCCAAAGTCAGCGAATTGCTTGCGCCGCTACGATCCCTTTCCGGGGCAACCACCACTATATCGGCTATTTTGCTCAGATGCTCGGCTAGACATGCCAGACCCGGTGCAAAATATCCGTCATCATTGCTGATCAATATACGCATCTACATTTCACTTTCGCTTCTTATAAATTCAGGTGGAGGATAATCAAAGGATTAATGAATCGTAGAATAGACCGATTAAATAACTCAGAACGTCTTAATTTGGTCGGGGCGAGAGGATTCGAACCTCCGACCACTTCACCCCCAGCGAAGTGCGCTACCAGGCTGCGCTACGCCCCGAAGGCGCGGATTATATCAGAGCGACCGATATTCACCACATTACATTCTCCCTAGAAAGCGACGCCACGCTCTTAAATGAGTGACCGTTTAACTAGCAAGCCAAAATTTGTTCCAAGAGGGAGTCTCAATCCGGTTCGGTAGAGAAGCTAAGCTAAATATTACTAGCGTCAAAGGCATAAATTATTGAAGTGCTATGAATTCAGAATTCCTCATTTTCACAAAAAATACATTAACCACTCACATTTTCTGCATTTTTTGTTAAGGTTTAGTGCTTGCATCAATTACATAAGGTACGAACAGCATGTCGTCGCTTGATAACTTTCTGCAAAGGTTCGAATCTAACGGGGGTATTTGGGAATTAAGTATTCAAGTACTTATCGTTCTACTGCTGACCCTGATTATCGACTTCACCGGTAAAAAGGTGCTGGACAAGCTGTATACCAAGCTGAAATCCACCGCAAATCCGTGGGATGATGGTTTGGTAGAGGCTATGAGGCGTCCCGCCTCTTTGCTGATCTGGGTATCAGGAATCTCATTTGCGCTCGAAATCATCGGCTCAAGCACTGATATAGCAATTCTTGATTACGCCAAACCGATACGTGAAATTCTGGTGATTTACAGTATTGCGTGGTTCATGATCCGTTTTGTCAGAATTTCTGCAAACAACTTTATCAATAAACCGAAAGCACCTGACCGGGCTTCAGTGGAGGCTCTGGCTCAACTGACACGCCTAGCCATTATTATCGCCTCAAGTTTGGTGGTAATGGAAACTTTAGGATTTAGCATTTCCGGCCTATTGGCCTTTGGCGGCGTCGGCGGTATTGCCATCGGTTTTGCCGCCAAAGATCTGTTGGCAAACTTTTTTGGCGGCCTGATGATACATTTAGACCGCCCGTTTTCCGTTGGGGACTGGGTGCGCTCACCTGATCGCCAGATCGAGGGAACAATAGAAAAGATAGGCTGGCGTCTGACTTGCATCAGGACATTCGACAAACGGCCCCTCTACCTACCGAATGCAGCATTTACTACCATCGCTGTAGAAAATCCGTCACGCATGTCACATCGGCGCATTTATGAAACCATAGGGATTCGCTATGACGATGCGGACAAGGTTCGCAGCATCGTTCAAGATGTAAAGAATATGCTTCTCAAACACGAGGAGATAGATCAGACGCAAACCATGATCGTCAATTTCAACCAGTTTGCACCTTCATCGTTGGACTTCTTTATCTATACCTTTACGCGCACGACAGATTGGATACACTACCACGAGGTAAAAGAGGATGTGTTGCTCAAGGTGCTGGACATCATTCTTGCCCACGGCGCAGAAGCTGCATTCCCCACATCAACTATTCATATTCCCGAGGGTGTGCGTTTGGCTGAGAATGGTCTGGCTGAAAGTGCTGTGAAAAACAGTTAACTCACACTCTGTTTTTGCCCAATCAGTCCCAGCGATCATCCCTAGTCTGCACGATGCCATTTTCAATCCTGACTGGGAAAATCGCAGTCGGTTCGTAAGCCGGTGCGGTTAAGGCATCGCCTGTCTTGATAGAGAAACGTGCACCATGTCGCGGACAGACTATTTGGTCTCCTTCGACACATCCACCAGTGAGCAGTCCGCCATCATGGGTACAGACGTCTTCAATGGCATAAAAAGCATCATCAACCTTGAATACAGCAATGGCGCTACCGTCGATCTCTATATGTACGGGATGACCTGCAACGATCTCATCAACCCTGCCGACATCCACCCAATCGCTCATACCCGTGCTTTCATCAAACCACTTGGACCTCGATGTCCGGCTCTATGGTGCGCGCCAGATTCCCGATTGCCGCAAGCGTACCGGCCAGTGAGCTTGGGCAACTACCGCATGCACCGAAATAACGAATCGACAGCATATTGCCTTCCAAGCTAACGATCTGTAAATCACCTCCATCAGCCATCAGTGCAGGGCGTACTTCTTGATCGAGCAATTCACGAATCGCCGCAAGTCGAGGTTCATCGTCGAAGCTTTCAGTCGCCTCTATATCCTGTTTGACAGCGGCCTCAGCTTCTCTGATAGGTTTTGCGACCTCCCGCAGCAGCGTAGGCCAGTCAGCTGTTCCATCCTGTGTGACAGTAATCCACTTATCGGTGTAATACACATTGACGACATGCGGAATGGTAAACAATGAAGCCGCCAGGGGATCAGACTCAGCGGCGTGCGCACTATTGAAAGAGTGCGCTGTACCCCAAGTCAAACGTTCTTTGAGTACGAATTTGACCGCGTTCGGATTGGGTGTGTCTTCTATGTCAGCTATTTTAGGCATTTCAATCTACTATTGATATTTAAGCAACGATCCCTGAATCGGGAACCGGGTCGTCCTGCCCCTCTGTGGAGGCCGTGTTTTCAGAATGCAAAGCGGCGTGTAATGTGTGCCATGGCAGGATCGCGCATTTAACTCGCGAAGGCAGGTCTTTAACCCCCGCAAATATCTTTAATTTGCCCAGATGGCTTTCCTGACTTTCCGGGTTTAATGTTCCTGTCGTCATGCTACGGAATTCTTCGACCAGCGTTTCAGCATCTTGCACTGACTTACCTTTGACTGCGCCCGTCATCATTGAAGAAGACGCCTTGCAAATCGCGCAACCATTTCCTTCAAATGCAATGGTCTCAATCTTGTCGTCAGTGACATTCATCGTCAGCTTGATGTGGTCTCCACACAACGGATTGTGACCATCGGCATGACGATTTGCACCATCAATCGCACCCCAGTTTCTGGGCTTGCGGTTATGGTCAAGAATCACTTCCTGATACAGTTGGCTCATATCGCTCATGTGAACATCTCCTGCACTTTCCGAATGCCGTTAATCAATTTATCTATCTCAGCCTCCGTGTTATAGAAAGCGAATGAGGCACGTGCAGTCGCTGGCACGTTGAAGCGATCCATCACTGGCTGTGCACAGTGATGTCCTGTACGGATTGCGACACCTTCTGCATTGAGTATCGTGCCAACATCATGCGGATGGACACCGTCAATCTCAAATGAAACCACGGCAGCTTTCTGCTTGGCAGTGCCTATGATTTTTACACCCGGCATCGCTGAGAGTTTTTCTGTCGCATAGTCGAGCAATTGATGCTCATAGGCATCAATGTTATCCAGCCCGATATCATTCAGATAATCAATGGCAGCTCCCAACGCAATCGCCGCCATGATGGGTGGTGTACCTGCTTCAAATTTACCGGGAATAACGTTGTATTGGGTCTTTTCAAAGGTCACGGAGAGGATCATGTCTCCCCCACCCATGAAGGGGTTCATCTTCTCCAGCAAATCTGCCTTGCCATACAAAACACCAATTCCGGTCGGGCCGCACATTTTGTGGCTGGAAAATGCATAGAAGTCGCAATCAAGATCTTGCACATCAATCGCCTGATGAGGTGCTGCCTGCGCACCGTCCAGCAACACCGGCACACCACAACGACGTGCATATGCAATCATCTGCTTGACCGGATTGATGGTGCCGAGCGCGTTGGAGACATGCGACAAAGCAAGGAATTTTGTCTTGTCATTGAAGAGAGCTTCGAACTCATCCTGCAGCAGATCACCCTGATCATTGATCGGAATCACGCGCAACACCGCACCTTTTTCTTCGGCCAGCATCTGCCAGGGGACGATGTTTGCATGGTGCTCCAGCCCGGACAAAATGATCTCATCACCCTTGCCAATGAATGAACGGCCATAACCGTGCATCACCAAATTGATCGCTTCTGTTGTCCCGCGTGTAAAGATTACCTCGCGTGATTCTTTAGCCTTGATAAATTGCTGAACCTTGACGCGAGCCTCTTCATACTCCCGGGTAGCAAGTTCGCTCAGATAATGCACCGCGCGATGGATATTGGCGTGTTCCGCCTGCTGATAGCGCACGATGCGGTCAATCACCTGCTTGGGCATCTGGCTGCTGGCTGCGTTATCCAGATAGACCAACGGCTTACCGGATACCTGCAAATTCAGGATCGGAAAGTCGGCGCGGATTTTTTCAATATTTGATTGATCGATTTTCATACACCCGCTTTCATGCGTTCATCCAGTATCGTCTTGCTCAGTGATGAAACCAGCGACTGCACAGGAATCTTTTCTATGATCTCGGCAGCAAATGCGTGAGTTAGCAGATTGCGCGCACGTTCTTCGGTTAGCCCGCGACTCTTGAGGAAGAATAATGAATCGGCGTCGATTTCGCCTATCGTCGCGCCATGTTTGCAACTCACATCATCATTGAAAATTTCCAGTTGGGGCTGGGTATCAATATGCGCCTTACCGGACAGCAACAGGTTACGGCTGCTCTGCTCTGAATCGGTAGCAGACGCGCCTTCACGCACCATGATCTTGCCGCTGAAAATAGCGTGAGAAGCGCCATCGGCAATACACTTGTGCAACTGGTTGCTCGTGCATCGCGGCATGGCATGGTCGATTAGCGTATGTGTGTCGGCAACCTGGCGACCAGCGATCAATGCCAGTCCGTTCAATGTGCTCTCAGCGCCCTCACCTGCCAGCGTGACATGTAGTGAGTGGCGAGACACGCGCCCCCCGAATGCCAGCGCGGTGGAAGTGTAAACACTGCCCTTGCCTGACTCGACAGTGCAATGACCAAAATGAAAAGCCTTGCTTGTTTCACGCTGCACACGGATATGCTGCAACTGAGCATGATCGTGCAATACGATCTCGGTAACGGCATTGGAGAAACTGACGCCTTCACCGACTCCGGCATAATCTTCGATTAGGGTCGCACGGCTATTGGCTTGCATCACCACCAATGCACGCGGATAGATCGCAGTCGGCGTTTCTCGCTGGGTAGCAATGTTCAGAATATGAATAGGCGCAGACACTTCACCACTCACCTGCACCCATGCACCATCATCAAAGTTACTCGTGTTCAAAGCTGAAAAAGCATCCGCCTCTACTCCAGCAAGCCGTGCGAAATCCTTTTCAACTGACGGGTCGCCCAGACGTTCTGTCAACGCGCCAACCACGATGGCGTCGTTTGCTTGACTGACATCCGACAAGTCCAGCGCATAACTGCCATCGACGAACACCAGGCGTATCGTGCCGGCAATCGTGAAAGGCGCTATATCTTCCTGTGTCAGCGCTGCATAGCTATCGACCGGTGCAAAGCTATGCTGCAACAAGGCTGAAAGATCTGTGAGACGCCAATCGTCGTGCCTCTCTGACGGAAAGCTCAAAGCCTTTGCGCTGGATTGTGCATTCAGGCGCAAGTTGCCCAACCAGCCTTCCGGCTTGATCGTTTTGCCGAGCAGCATCTGCTCGAAGGATTGTTCTCGCGTCAGCATCACGCCGCCTTGAGCCAGTCGTAACCCCGCGCTTCCAACTCCAGCGCGAGTTCTTTGTCACCTGTTTTGACAATGCTTCCACCACTCATCACATGCACATAATCCGGCACGATGTAATTCAGCAGACGTTGATAGTGCGTCACCATCACCACTGCATTGTCAGCAGTCCGCAGCTTGTTCACACCGTTCGCCACTATACGTAGAGCATCGATATCCAAACCGGAATCGGTTTCATCCAGAATCGCCAGCTTGGGATCAAGCACCGCCATCTGCAAAATCTCGTTACGCTTTTTCTCGCCACCGGAAAAGCCCTCGTTCACACTGCGACTAAGAAAAGCGGGATCCATCTCAACGATCTTGATCTTTTCCTGTAACAGGTCATCGAACTCCAGCGGATCAAGCTCTTCCTGACCACACTCTTCCTGTAATGTGTTGTACGCCAGACGAAGCAGTGCACTGTTTGATACGCCCGGAATCTCTACAGGATATTGAAACGCAAGAAACAGCCCCGCTCTAGCGCGCGCTTCCGGTTCCAAGGTAAATAGGTCTTTACCTTCAAACTGTGCTGTTCCAGCAGTCACGGTGTAGTCAGGGTGTCCGGCCAGCACTTTGGAAAAGGTACTCTTGCCCGAACCATTCACACCCATGATGGCGTGCACTTCACCAGCGCGAATCGTCAGGTTCACACCTTTCAATATCTCGACACCATCAACAGTCGCATGAAGATCTTTCACTTCCAGCAACACCTTGCTATCTTTGTTAATCACCCTACACTCCCTTCCAGTTTCAAGCCGAGCAACTTGGTAGCCTCGACCGCGAATTCCATTGGCAGATGCACGAACACATCCTTGCAAAAACCGTTGATAATCATCGAGATCGCCTCTTCAGAATCGATCCCGCGCTGCGCAAAAAAGAACATCTGGTCTTCGCCGATCTTGGAGGTCGAAGCTTCATGCTCGACCTGAGCACTGGTGTTCTGTACATCGACCGTAGGGAACGTGCTAGCTGCACAACGATCACCGATCAACATCGAGTCACATTGTGAATAGTTACGCGCACCTGCCGCACGGCTGCCGATCTTGACCTGACCGCGATAGCAATTGCTGGAACGGCCTGCTGAGATACCCTTTGAGATAATTTTGCTGCGGGTATTCTTGCCGACATGGATCATCTTGGTGCCGGTGTCAGCCTGCTGCATGTGATTGGTCAGTGCCACCGAATAAAATTCGCCTATTGAGTTGTCGCCGAGCAAGACACAACTGGGATATTTCCAGGTGATCGCGGAGCCAGTCTCGACCTGTGTCCATGAAATCTTGGAATTGACCCCTTTGCACAGACCACGCTTGGTAACGAAATTGTAGATACCGCCCTTGCCGTTCTCATCACCGGCATACCAGTTTTGCACCGTCGAATATTTAATGTCTGCGTCGTCCAGTGCGACCAGCTCTACCACTGCGGCATGCAGTTGATTGGTGTCGAACTGCGGCGCGGTACAGCCTTCCAGATAACAAACCGAACTACGCGCTTCTGCGATGATTAAGGTTCGCTCGAATTGCCCTGAGCCTTCGGTATTGATGCGGAAATATGTGGACAAGTCCATCGGACACTTCACACCCTTAGGGATGAAGCAGAATGAACCGTCGGTGAACACCGCCGAATTAAGTGCGGCATAAAAGTTGTCACTAGTCGGCACGACACTGCCAAGATATTGCTTAACCAGATCGGGATGCTCGCGCACCGCTTCAGAGAATGAGCAGAATATGATTCCTATCTCGGCAAGTTTAGTCTTATAGGTGGTCGTCACCGAAACGCTGTCGAAAATCACGTCCACCGCGACCCCGGACATCAACTTTTGCTCATGCAGCGGCACACCCAGCTTGTCAAAGGTACGTTTTAATTCCGGGTCTACCTCGTCCAGACTGGCGAGTTTTTTCTTCGGCTTAGGCTGTGCGAAATAGCTGATGTCCTGAAAGTCGATCTTGGGGTAATCGACGTTAGCCCATTCCGGTTCTGTCATCGTCAGCCAGTGGCGATAAGCGGACAAGCGGAATTCGAGCAGCCATTCAGGCTCCTCCTTCTTAGCCGAAATCATCCTAATTACTTCCTCGCTCAGTCCTTTGGGGACGACTTCGGATTCGATGTCAGTCACAAAGCCGTGCTTATATGGCTGGTTGACCAGGTTGTCTAGTGCTGTACTCATAAATTTATTCTGCGGGCGAATCGCGGTGTCGCGTGCTCGCTCTTTCCTCTTCTATCAATATCGATATGCCTCGTCATTCGCTTTGCGGCTCCTTGCGCTTCATCCCGCAATAGTGAATTTCTAAAAGCATCCATCAGTATTCCCTTAAACCGCAAAGCTCTCTCCACAACCGCACTGATTTGTCACATTCGGGTTGTTGAACTTGAAAGCATGACCTAAGCCCTGCTGTGTGTAATCAATCTCAGTGCCCTCAAGAAAGGACAGGTTTTCGCCATCCACCAATACTTTTGCACCATTGCTCTCAAAAACCTTGTCGTTATCCAAGACCTCCTGCGCGATATCCAGTACATAGGCAAATCCGCTACAGCCCGACTTTTTGACACCAAAGCGCAGACCGACACCCATGCCGCTCTTTTCTATTTGGGCATTGATGTGTTGTGCTGCTGATTCAGTTAATGTAATTGCCATTTTTCTTCTCCGATTCATTCATGCCCGGTCAAATTCAAGCAGGTGTGGCGTGAGATGTCAGACCGCTTATATCGATGATTGAGAATTGGGCTTGGACATATCTGCCAAACTGACCTTCCCCAACGCATCCTCAATGATGCGATTAATCCCCTGCCAGTTACTACGTGTCGAACAAAGCGATTCTCGGTCGCATGAAGCATCACTGCTACATTCGGTAATCGAAATGGGGCCGTCCATCGCTCTGATGATGTCAGCGATTGAAATCGCTTCAGGCAAGTGAGCCAATGAATAGCCCCCTTTTGCACCTAGAACTGATACAACAAGATCATTACGGACCAATATCTTCAGTATCTTGCTGACGGTTGGGACAGACATATCCAGCGAAGACGCAACTTCAGTCGCACTATGTATATCTTTATCACAGGCCATATACGCCATCACCTGACATCCGTAATCCGCCAATTTGCTCAACCTCAACATAAGCACCCCCTCATATAGAACCATATTAGTACTATATCAAAACAGAATCAACCCTGAGGTATGCAAGTCCATCTAAATTATTGATTACACGACTGAGTTGATTCTAAATCGGGGGGGCGAACTCAGGGGCCTTCTCTTCATACACCTCAATAGGCTCAAACTCAATTTCTTCAACAATTTCCTCAACAGCGGTAGGCTCATTGAAATAATAGTTCAGCCCGGTAAATACTGATTTATTAAAGATTCTTGTTCCATTCTTGGAAAAAGTGCTGGCTTTAAACTCCATCACTGCGCTCCATTTTATGCCGGCAAACTTATATTCAGCCCCAACGCCATAACTATTTGAAAATCCTGAAATTTCAGTTAAGTCACCCGTTGCATCGCCGTAGCCGTAACCCAATCTCACATATGGAAGCCAATGTCCAACCGGTCTCGCTAATTTCAGATTTAGTCCAAGAACAAGATTACCATACGCAAGTTTGCTTTTCTTATGTCTCTCAAATCCGTGCATATCTGCGAAACCACCGACACCGAGTACATTTTTATCGAGCTTAAAATTATACCCAGCTTGAAGGTAACCAGCCTGTACCAGATAAGCGATTGTTCTTTTACTTCGAGATTTTAATACGCCAGATGAACGCGCACTGTTCACGCCTGTACTTACACCAATATATCCGCCGAGAAATTCATCCACATATTCCACAACGAATTCATCTTCTTCATCTTCTTCATCTTCATCAGCTGCATAAGATGCAGTAGAAAACATCAATGCAATCATCAGCAAAATACGTACAGCAATACTCATCACTACGCGCCCTTTGCAGAAAATTTCGCATCACTCATGGAATATTGATATTTCATCATCAATCAAACAATATCGGGGAGAAAAATACTTTCAATCTATGGAACCAAATTTTTGGCGGATTCTTATCTCGGACAATACTCTAACGGAAAGTTCATATTGATTATAAAGAACATTCCATTACTTTATGAATCTACCGCACATGCTATTAAATTGACACACCCTTCTACAGACCGCATTTCCACCTCACAATGGGGTAGAGAGCTTAAATCCATACCTTTAATAAAATGACGTAAATTCACTATTTCATAACCTTGGCTCTTCCAGTTAACTAGTAATTTTTCCAACACTTCCAAACGCTTACCGCCATCGGCCTCCACTCGCAACGTAAACACATGCCCCGAATCCGGGATTTTCTCGGTCAGATCCAGAACATGCTGAGTGATATTATCCAGTGTAATCCCATTGTGATTGATCAACTCATCCAACGTCGGTAGGGTTGTAGGGATCTGCGGGCAGGCTATGATTTCAGCATTCCAAGTTGGAATAAAAGGATAGCTTCCACGAGTATCCGAGCAATATTCCAGACCCAGATGCTGGGTATATCGGAGTGCATGTCGGTTTGTCTGCCAATTGGCTGCAGCATATGCATGAGGTGCTTCACCGAATAGCTCAATATAACGATCAACCGCGCATTGCATTTCATTTCTCGACCATTCTTCTTTTTGACCGGACACATGTTCCTGCCAGCGATAATGATCATAGCTATGGATGCCTGTATCAAACCCTGCATCACGAACACTCAGCATGATTTTTGCACACTTTTTACCAATATCAGGTGCGGGTAGTAATGTGCCATATAGCAGTGAGCTGATACCGTAGTTTTCCAGCACTGATGTTCGAATCGCATTTTTTAGGAAGCCAGTTCGAAATATTTTATTGACATTCCGCCCCGTGTGATCCGGCCCCATTGAAAAGAAAAATGTGGCCTGAGCATCATGCTGCTTCAATAGTGCCATCAAGCGAGGTACACCTTCCCGAGTCCCTCTATAAGTATCCACATTTATTTTGAGTCCGAGCATCTTCTTCATTTATTGAGCCTCACGCTTGCTGGCATGATGATTACCCGCTAACTTGCTGAACAACCTGAATTGGCCGGGCGCTGACAGTGCTAGGCAAACGGTAATAATGATCCATTGCATAACCTCAGTTCCCGGATATCCATTGTTATATTTCAAAGATGCCCAAATTGCGGCACTGGTAAGAAGGATGGCGATAAATCGTTGAAACCAAATATTCAGGCCTGCCTTCCAACGCTTACCCAACCAGATTCCGGCACCTGCAGACAACCAACCGAAAAGCATGCCACCCAATACATCCATCGGCCAATGGATGCCACATGCGATTCGGGACAGACCGGCTCCTACTGCCAGCAGCAGGATAAACATTTTTAGCCAGGCAGGTATTGCTTGCATACAAAAATATCCAGCGACCAGAAATGCCGTGGTGGTATGCCCTGATGGGAATGAGACATGGCGAAGCGCAGGACCGATCAAATGAAAACTACCAGGCTCCAGCATTGCAGGCGGACGTAACACATCGGGATTTTTTAAAAGGTAAACGGCTAATCCGGCAATAATCGCAGCCAGTAAAAATCGCCATATCACTTCCGGGCGACGATGCACAAAAGGCAATATAAACATGAAGGCAATCACAGTATCACCCAGTATCGTGATATGACTCCAAAACGCATCGCCCAGATACACCATGCCAGCGTTCATAAACATGAACAGTGCAGTGTTCTCCCCGGAAAAATAGAGCACTAACATGGATACCAGCGAAAATACGGGCACTCCCCACAGCCATAAATTCAGCTTGGCAAACATATCCTGATAATCAGTCTTGGAATCCATGGCAGGCATAATAAGAAAAAGTTGAAACTTGGTGTCCATTTGAAGTTACGGGTAAGGTATCACGCAGCACGCATCCGGAAAACTGCCCCTTTCCTCCGGTCAAGGGCGCTCTTTGCTCCGGCCATGACACCAGAATGCCTCGCGCTCCTTGTCGTGGTGAATCGAACCAGATATCGAACTGGTCAAATCTTTCGTCCATCACTTGTACGGTGTTAGGGCGTGCATACCAGGCCAATCGACTTGCCTCAGTCCAGTGTTCTGAAAACAGATTAGGTTCAGTGCCGGGCGTGGTGGCCATTTCTGCTCGTAACTCAACCGCACGCTGTGCTGCCTGCTCCCAACCGTACAGGTCACGCAAGGGATCGCGGTTATCCGGGAACGGCAACCAAGCCAGATAAAACTGGCTGAATATGATGACAATCAGCAATGAAGCATATACCCCGCAAGCCCATATGCTGATGCGCACCCAGCGTTGTTCCCAAGCATCGCTCAGCCAGAGGGCAGTCAGCGGAAGCAGCCCAGCCCAGCCTAATGAAGCCCAGTGCGGTAGAGTCATTTGATATCCCGAATTCCAACCGAATAGCAACAAAACAGGCAGTGCTAAAGCCAAACACATCCAGACACCTCGATCGCGCCAATATTTAAAGCTAGCAACAGTCGCAATCACACTAAAAATAAAGATACCCGGCCCATATACCAACAACTGTGCAATCTGCGAAAGTAAAAAGTTGGTCGGCTTCCACTCAGGATTCCCCGTGCCATGCTTCAACTGATAAGCAAACGAGATCCAGTCGTGCGTGTAATTCCAATATAAAACCGGCATGATCAAAACGAGACCAGTCAACATGGCAATCCATGGCCCGGCAGTACGCAGCCTGCTCAGAAATTTTCCTTCATGCAGCATCACCAGAAGCACGGTGGCTACAAGTGTTACCGCAGTGTATTTTGATAATCCAGCAAGACCAAGCACAACACCAAGTGCAAGCCAGTGCCACAGACGATCAACGGACAGTATCTGGTGTAATACCAGTATGGTCAGCAAGCCAAGGAGTAACAGCGGATCATCCGGCAGCATCGATAGTCCGATAAGCTGGAACATCAAGCCAGACTGCAGCAATACGACGCTGATGAAACCCAACCAAGGTGCCTCTTCAGGAAAAAGCGTATGGCAAACTTGATGCAATGCCAGACAACTGAGCCCGAACAGCAAGGTCGGCATGATGCGAAGTGCCAGATCGGAATCACTGAACAGCAATATGGTCGCTTGTAGCCACCCGATCATAGGTGGGTGATCGTAATAACTGATATCCAGATAAAAGCCGTACAGCGCGTAATGCGCTTCGTCAGTTCCCAGCCCTACACCAGTAGAGGTGGTCAGCCTCAACAAACTGCTGATAACAACAAGCAATAGTGTGGCTTGCCAAGGCGTCAGGCGTTTGAAGAAATCTGCCATGCGTCAGATGGTGTTGCCAATGGCAGGACTCATTATGAGTCCTTCTCAGATGAACTATTCTTCTCAGATGGTTTACGCTGCTCTATCCAACCGGCACGCAATGTTTGTGCAGCGCGAAAAGTCTGTTCCAGCTTATCCGCATCTTCTGCCTCCAAATCACGGCTCATCTGTGACAACTCTTCCATGTATTGCTTCAATTCTTGCAGCAATGCCTCACGATTAGCCATGCAGATGTCTCGCCACATCTCAGGAGAGCTCGCTGCAATACGCGTGAAGTCACGGAAACCGCTGGCAGCAAATGACATATACAGATCCCGGTTGTCGCGCTTCGCCAGATCACTTACCAGCGCGTATGACAAGAGGTGCGGCAAATGACTAACCGCAGCAAACACCTCGTCATGCAGTTCCGGCGTCAATTCGCTCACCGTTGCACCACACGCTTCCCAGGCCTTTGTTACTTTTATAACGCTATCAGCAGAGTTTTCCGGCAAAGGGGACAACACCACTTTCTTGCCGATGTATAGGTCAGGTCGGGCTGCTGCTGCACCACTTTGCTCGCCACCTGCAATCGGATGCGCGGGAACATATTGCGCGATTTTGTCACCTAAATGTGTATAGGCATCACTTACAACCCCGCATTTGGTACTACCACCATCAGTCACAAGTGTATTGGGGCCAAGATGAGGTGCGATGCGAGCCATCAATTCAGCCATCTGACCAATCGGGGTGGTCAACAACACCAGATCCGCATCAAACACTTCCGCAGCGACATCAGTCCCGATACGGTCAATAATGCCCAGTTCCAACGCCTGCTTTAGTGTTTTTTCACTGCGACCGAAGCCAACCACTACACCAGCGGCATTCGCTTTGCGTAACGCTAAAGCAAAAGACCCACCGATCAAACCGACGCCAAAAATGACTATCTTGTGACTGGTCGGCTGCATAACTTTATATGGTTCTTCCAATCGCGTTAGCGATACCGCCGAGTGTCGTTACCAACTCTTTGAGCTCACCCGGCGTCAGTGCCTGATCTGCGTCGCACCATGCATCACAAGGGCTGGGGTGCATTTCAACCAGCAAACCATCAGCGCCAGCAGCAACCGCTGCCTGAGACAAGGCAGGAACCATCCAAGCCTTACCGCCAGCATGGGAAGGATCGACGATCACCGGAAGGTGCGTCTCTTTTTTCAATACCGGAATCGCCGTCACATCCAACACATTGCGGTAGTAGCTTTCAAATGTGCGGATGCCTCGCTCGCAGAAAATGATGTTGTGATTACCGCCCGCAGCAACATATTCCGCCGCCATCAACCATTCCGAGATGGTCGCTGACATGCCACGCTTGAGAATCACCGGCTTGTTGATGCGCCCGACTTCCTTGAGCAGATCGAAGTTCTGCATATTGCGTGTACCGATCTGGATAACGTCCACGTCGTATTCCATAAAGGTGTCCAGCATGCGGATGTCCATCAACTCCGTCACAATAGGAAGCTTGTGCTGATTTGCCGCACGACGGAAAATATCCAGCCCCTCTTTGCCTTTACCCTGAAAAGTATATGGGCTGGTACGTGGCTTGAAAGCACCGCCCCGCATCAAACGACAACCGGCCTCACTCACATACTTAGCAGACAGATTCATCTGCTCCTGTGTTTCAACTGAGCATGGGCCGCCGATGACTTGAATCTGATTGCCACCCAAAGGGACACCGGCGATATCAATGACTGTATTTTCCTTATGCGATTCCCGTGAGACGATCTTGTATTGCTTGGCAATGTGCATGGCTGATTCAACTCCCGGCAACGGTGTAAACATCTCTTCAGTCAATGGACGCTCATCACCGATCGCGCCGATAACGGTGCGCTCAATTCCCCTTGAGATATTGGCCTGCAACCCTGCTGTTTCCAGTCTCTTTACTACTGCTCCGATCTGTTCATCGGTCACATCCTTGCCCATTACGATAATCACTGTTGCTCTCCTAGCGCCTGCCTTAATGCAGATAAAAATACTTCATTCTCGTTTCCCAACCCTACGCTCACACGTAAATAGCCCGGCATTCCATAATTCGCCACGGGACGAACGATCACACCCAGTTTCAGTAGGCGTTGATAAACTCCTACCTCATCTTCCACCTTGAAGCAGAGGAAGTTTCCTAACGAAGGGATAAATTCCAACCCCAGCTCGACCAAACCGTCCTCGATCTGCTTCATCCCTTTTCTGTTCAACGTAGAAGTCTGCTGAACAAAATCCTTATCCCCCAACGCAGCAACAGCCGCAGCCTGCGCCATGCTATTCACATTGAATGGTTGGCGAACGCGATTCATCATGTCGATGATTTGTACATTAGCCATTGCATAACCGATGCGTAACGAGGCTAGACCATATGCCTTGGAAAAGGTACGAGAAATAATCAGATTGGGAAATTCTTCAAGCCAACTCACACTATCGTACTTATTGTTTTCCGGCAGGTATTCGTTATATGCCTCGTCCAGCACCACCAGTATATTCGCGGGTAACACACTCATAAAATCATGCAGTGCCGTACCGGATAAGAACGTACCCGTTGGATTGTTGGGATTCGCGATGAATATCATCTTAGCACCCTGCTCTACAGCAGCTTTACCCATTGCACCCAGATCATGCCCGAAATCCTTCGCTGCAACATTGACACCACTTGCGCCGACAGCCTGTGTCGCAAGTGCGTACACAGCAAAAGAATGATCTGAATAAACCACCTTATCGCCTATTGTCAGAAAAGCACGCGCTGCAAGTTCCAATAAATCATTCGAACCATTACCCAGCACGATTTGATCGTGTGTAACGCCATAGCGATCCACCAACGCATCTTTCAATGCAAAGCCATTACCATCTGGATACAAGCCTACTTCATCCAATGCACAACGTGCCGCCTCGATTGCTTTCGGACTAGCCCCCAGCGGATTCTCATTTGAAGCCAGCTTCACGATACCGGTAATGCCCAGCTCTCTTTCCAATTCAGAGATCGGTTTACCTGGCTGATAAGGTGCGATGGCACGAATGTAGGCCGGAGCCAAATCAGAATAATTCATATTAGAATGCCAATCATCAAAGCCCGACTTCGACAAAAATGGTTAAACAGCAACCGGGTATGAACCCAGCACCTTGACGAAGGAAGCAACCTTATTCAGCTCAGCTAAAGCGGCAGCTACTTTTGTGTCGCTTTGATGCCCCTCGATATCGACGAAAAATACATATTCCCATGACCCGGAGCGCGCCGGCCTGGATTCAAGCTTGGTCATGCTGACATCATTTTTAGCTAATGGCACCAACAGATCATGTACTGCGCCCGGGCGGTTTGCTGACGACATCGCCAGCGAAGTCTTATCATTGCCGGATGGCGCTACCTGCTGCTTACCCAATACCAAAAAGCGTGTGGTATTGCTTGCATCGTCTTCGATATTTTCCGCACACATATTCAGATCAAAAAGCATAGCAGCCTGAGAGCCCGCAATCGCTGCACAGTCAGCACTTTCGCTAGCTAAACGCGCCGCTTCCCCATTGCTGGCAACAGGAATACGTGCCGCATGAGGTAAATGCTGGTTCAGCCAACCCTGACACTGAGCAAGTGATTGTGAGTGTGAATATACCGTCTTGATCGCACTCAAATCACAACCCTGTGACAAAAAGCACTGGTGTATCGGCAACATTAATTCGCCGCAAACCTGCAATACGCTATCCATCAGCAAGTCCGACGTAAGCCCTACTGCGCCTTCGCTGGAATTTTCTACCGGTACCATGCCGTATTGAGCATTACCGCTCTCAACTTCGCGGAACACTTCATCTATCGTGGCACAAAGCACGCCATTTATTGCACTGCCGAACCGCTTGATGGCAGCCAATTCGCTAAAAGTCCCCTTAGGTCCTAGATAGGCGATAGACAGCGGCGCTTCTAAAGCACGACACTGTGAGATCACCTCAGTGAATAACTGCGACACCGCCGCATTATCCAAGGGCCCCTTATTATTGTCCTGTAAACGCTGCAACACCTGTGCCTCACGTTCCGGCCGCAACACCGCGTCTTCGCCTTTCAGATGACCGATCTGCTGCGCCAATGCAGCCCTGCGATTGACGAGCACCAACAATTCTTCATCAAGCTGATCGATCTGTTCGCGTAACGGTTTTAATTTGTCATTCATGTATAGATACCTGATCGACTCTGTTATGCAGCATTCGGTAATGGCAGGTCTCTGACAATCAACACACCGGGAATAGCCGATATCTGCGCAATCAATTTTTCAGGAATCGCGCTATCCGTATCCACCAGCGTATAAGCCATCTCTCCGCGCGACTTATTCATCATGTTATGAATGTTGATGCCCGCATCCGCAAGTGCTGAAGAAATTTGACCCAACATATTCGGTACGTTGGCATTAGCAACCGCAAGACGGAATGAAGATTCGCGCGGCATGCTGACATTAGGGAAATTCACCGTATTCACTACGTTCCCATGTTCAAGATAGTCGCGTAATTGCTCGACCACCATCACGGCACAATTCTCTTCAGCTTCACGTGTGGAAGCACCCAGATGCGGCAAGGTAATCACACCGGGGTTACCTTTGGTTTGGTTGGTAGGGAAGTCACACACATAAGCCTTTAAATGTTTACCTTCAAGACCCGACAACACTGCGGCTTCGTTGACGATGGCATCACGAGAAAAATTCATCAGCACACAGCCCGCCTTCATCGCCTTCACGCGCTTATCATTGATCAGGTCGCGTGTCGCATCCAGTAGCGGCACATGCAAGCTGACAAAGTCGCTATGCCTGAGTAGATCTTCAACACTGTGTGCCTTTTTCACCAAGGAAGGAAGACTCCATGCAGCATCAACCGTAATTTCAGGATCGTACCCGATCACATTCATCCCGAGACTGATTGCCGCATCTGCCACCAGCCTGCCGATTGCGCCCAGCCCGATAACACCCAGTGTCCGACCTCGTAATTCACAACCCGCAAAGTTCTTTTTGCCATCCTCAACCAGCTTGTGCATTGCCTTATCGTCGCCTTCCAGCGTTGAAACAAAGTCCAGTGCAGGAACAATGTTACGAGCAGCCAGCAACATGCCGGTGATGACCAACTCCTTCACTGCATTTGCATTGGCACCCGGCGCGTTAAAAACCGGCAAGCCACGCTCACTCATCATTTTTACCGGTACATTATTCGTACCCGCCCCTGCTCGCGCGATTGCTTTGACATTATCTGATATCTCCATGTCATGCATCACTTGAGAACGAACCAGGATCGCATCCGGGTCGGCGGTATCGGAACCCACTTGATAGGTATCGCTCGGAAAACGCTTTAATCCTTGAGCGGAAATTTTGTTTAATGTAAGAATGCGGTATGGATTAGCCATTATTAAATCGTTTTCTTTAATGATTAATTACAGTTTATGAGTTACGCCTTGTTTACTTATTCAGGGCAAACTCATTCATGAAATCCACCAACGCTTGCACACCTTCAACAGGCATTGCGTTATAAATTGAAGCACGCATACCACCAACCGAGCGATGCCCTTTAAGTTGCACCAACCCACGTTCGCCGGCTTGCTTGAGAAAATCAGCATCCAGATCAGCATTCTGCAAGGTGAATGGCACGTTCATTCGTGAACGGTCAGATTGCGCTGTCGGGCAGCTATAGAATCCGTTGCTGGCATCAATCGCGTCATACAACAATTTGGATTTGGCGATATTGACCTTCTCCATTTCCGCGATACCGCCGTTTTTCTTAAGCCACTGGAATACCAGACCCGCAATGTAGATCGCATATGTGGGCGGGGTGTTGTACATCGAGTCGTTATCGGCATGGGTCTTGTAATCCAGCATGGTCGGTGTGCCGGATGCGACCTCTCCGATCAAGTCTTCACGCACGATCACGATGGTCAGTCCGGCTGGGCCGATATTTTTCTGCGAGCCTGCATAGATCAATCCAAACTTCGACACATCAATCGAACGCGACAGGATGCAAGAAGACATATCTGCCACCAGAAGAACCTCACCTGTATCAGGCACCCAGTTGAACTCAACACCGCCTATCGTCTCATTCGGGGTGTAATGCAGATAAGCGGCATTGGCATCTCGCTTCCAGGATTCAAATGCTGGGACATATGAGAAATTCTTATCCTCTCCTGTTGCCACAACATTAACCGTCGCGAACTTCTTTGCTTCACTGATCGCTTTTTTAGACCATGCACCGGTGTTCAGATAATCCACTGTCGTCTTACCACGTAACAGATTCAAAGGGATCATCGCAAACTGCTGACTCGCCCCGCCTTGCATGAACAACACTTTGTAGTTGGCGGGAATATTCATCAACTCCCGCAAATCAGCCTCGGCCTGCGCGGCAATGCTCATAAACTCTTTACCGCGATGTGACATTTCCATCACTGACATACCACTGCCATGCCAATCGGTCAGTTCGGTTTGTGCCTGTTGTAAAACTGCCTTTGGCAACACTGCCGGCCCTGCGCTGAAATTGTATATTGTCATGCTATGGTTCACTCCACTTTTTAGTTATGCATCTTCCGGTTCAGCAATACGACTCAACCCAGCCAGCTTATCTCCTTTAGCCAGTTGCATCAGCGTCACACCTTGAGTTGAGCGGCTCATTTGGCGAATCTCCTTGACCCGTGTCCGTATCAATACGCCATTCGTACCGATCAACATGATCTCCTCATCCACATCCACCAGCGTTGCTGCAACCACCTTACCGTTACGCGCTGAAGTCTGAATCGCGATCATGCCTTGTGTACCTCGTCCGTGACGGGTGTACTCAGTGATTGACGTACGCTTGCCGTAACCATTCTCGGTAGCGGTCAACACACTTTGTTGCTCATTCTCTGCGACCAACAATGAGATTACCTGCTGCTTGGCAGCGAGCTTCATGCCGCGCACACCGCGAGATACACGCCCCATGGAACGTACTTCACTTTCGTTGAAGCGAACTGCCTTACCACCGTTCGAGAACATCATCACATCATGCTCTCCGTCAGTCAGTGCCACGCCGATCAGGAAGTCACCTTCATCCAACTTGATCGCTTTGATACCGGCCTTACGCGGATTAGAGAAGTCTGACAAGGGTGTCTTCTTCACAGTACCCAGAGAGGTCGCAAAGAATACGAAATGATTTTCGCTAAACTCCTTGACCGGCAAGATGGCATTGATCTTTTCTCCTGCACTCAACTGCAAGAGATTGACGATAGGCTTGCCGCGTGAAATGCGAGAGCCTTGCGGTACGTCATATACCTTGAGCCAATAAACAGTCCCCAGAGTGGAGAAGCACAAAATATAGTCATGTGTATTGGCGATAAACAGATTATCGACAAAATCGTCTTCTTTGGTCGCTGTCGCCTGCTTACCACGACCGCCACGTTTCTGTGCACGATATTCATCGAGTTTCTGCGCCTTCATGTAACCACTGTGAGACATCGTGACCACAACATCTTCCGGTGCGATCAGATCTTCCATACTCATATCCTGAGTATGGGTGATAATCTCGCTGCGGCGCTTATCCCCAAACTGGGATTTAACTGCGGCCAGCTCATCACCGATGATCGCGGTCACGCGGTCAGGCTTAGCAAGGATATCCAGCAGATCGGCGATCTTATCCATCACATCACGATACTCACCGACGATCTTGTCCTGCTCTAATCCGGTCAAACGTTGTAAGCGTAATTCCAAAATCGCCTGCGATTGCGCAGCTGATAAGAAATAACCACGATCTTTTCCTTTACCAGTCAAACCAAACTCAGGCAGCAAGCCTTCAGGTCGAGAGGCATCACTGACCCTGCTCAACAAATCTTCTACCAACGAAGAGCGCCATCCCCGTTCCATCAGACCACGCTTAGCATCAGACGGTGTCGGCGCTGCCTTGATCAACGCAATGATCTCGTCAACATTGGATAAAGCCACCGCTAATCCCTCAAGGACATGACCGCGCTCACGTGCTTTGCGTAAATCAAAAATGGTACGGCGCGTTACAACCTCACGACGATGACGCAGGAAAGCATCGATCACCTGTTTCAGGTTGAGCAATCTGGGTTGACCATCAATGATCGCAACCATGTTGATACCAAAGCTGTCCTGCAACTGCGTGTCCTTATATAGCTTGTTCAGGATCACTTCTGCATTTTCGCCACGCTTTAGCTCAATCACGGCACGCATACCGGACTTATCCGATTCGTCACGAATCTCTGATATACCTTCCAGACGTTTATCGCGGACCAGTTCACCGATCTTGATCAGCATATTGGCCTTGTTAACTTGATAAGGAAGTTCATCAATGACGATGGCCTGACGCTCTCCCTTGCCGATGTCTTCAAAGTGAGTCCTGCCGCGCATCACGACACGGCCACGACCGGTGCGATAGCCTTCCTTAACGCCAGACAAACCATATATAAAGCCCGCTGTCGGGAAATCAGGCGCAGGCACATATTCGATCAGTTGCTCGATATCCATCTCAGGATTGTTCAGCAACGCGATACAAGCATCCACCACCTCAGTCATATTGTGTGGCGGGATATTGGTCGCCATACCCACCGCGATACCTGATGAGCCATTTACCAGCAAATTCGGAAAGCGTGCCGGGAACACCAGCGGTTCGTGTTCTGAGCCGTCATAGTTCGGGCCGTAATCAACCGTCTCTTTTTCCAGATCTTCCAATAGTTGATGGGCGATCTTCGCCATCCTGATCTCGGTATAACGCATCGCCGCGGCGTTATCGCCATCCACCGAGCCAAAGTTACCCTGCCCGTCGACCAGCGTGTAACGTAAAGAAAAATCCTGCGCCATACGAACGATGGTGTCGTATACAGCGGTATCACCATGCGGATGGTATTTACCGATCACGTCACCGACGATACGTGCAGATTTTTTATAGGCCCGATTCCAGTCATTCGACAGTTCATTCATCGCGAACAAAACGCGGCGATGCACGGGTTTAAGACCATCACGCACATCGGGTAATGCACGTCCTACTATGACGCTCATCGCATAATCCAGATAGGATTTGCGCATTTCCTCTTCAAGGCTGACTGGGTGTGTTTCTTTGGCGAATTGTTGTTCCATGAATTACTCTGACCTAAGGAAATTTCGGGGCGTAAACAAAGCGAGCATTTTAGCACAGCGAACCCCGCCAGAGCCATCTCCATTACGCCCTATTTCAGTCTGCCTAAAGCAGCAGGATTTGGCTAAAGCCGTCGGTTTTTGTTAAAGTCAGCCACCGACATAAGAATATCGACCCAGAACAACTACATGACCAACGCCGACCCCATAGAACTGGAAAAATTCTCGCAACTTGCCCATAAATGGTGGGATCCGAGCAGTGAATTCAAACCCTTGCATGAGATCAACCCTTTGCGACTGGGCTATATCGAACGCCATGCGGCACTGGATGGTAAAACGGTTTTGGATGTAGGCTGCGGCGGCGGCATTCTGTCTGAAAGCATGGCTGGGCTGGGCGCTGACGTTACCGGTATCGATCTTGCCGAAAAATCACTCAATGTCGCCAAGCTGCACCTGCTTGAAAGCGGGAAAAAAGTGGATTATCAAAAGGTCGCCGTCGAAGAACTCGCCGAGACTCAGCCTGAATCATTCGATGTCGTCACTTGTCTGGAAATGCTAGAGCATGTGCCCGATCCGACCAGCATCATTGCCGCTTGTGCAAAGCTCGTCAAACCGGGTGGCTGGGTATTCTTCTCCACCCTGAACCGCAACCCCAAGTCTTATCTGTTTGCGGTGATTGGTGCGGAGTACATCCTCAACCTGCTACCTAAAGGCACGCATGAATATGCTAAATTCATCAAACCTTCCGAGCTGGCGCAATCCAGTCGTAATGCAGGATTGAATCTAATCGAACTGACCGGCATGAGCTATAACCCCATCACCAAGGTCTATTCCTTAGGTAAAGATACCGACGTCAATTACATCATCGCCTGCCGCAAGGACTAGCTGTGATCAAAGCAGCACTCTTCGACCTCGACGGCACCTTTGCCGACACTGCACCCGACTTGGCGGCTTCGCTCAATCACGTTCGCGCTACACGCAAGCTGCCGCCCCTCCCTCTTGAAATATTGCGCCCCCAGGCTTCGCATGGCTCTCGCGGCCTGCTCAAGGTTGGATTTGATATTGATGACGAGCATCAGGACTTCAACCCTTTGCGCGATATGTTTTTGGATCACTATGCCAACAATATCTGTGTGCAGACGCGATTGTTCAGCGATATGCCGGAACTGATAGCCACACTCGAGCAGCGCAACATCAAATGGGGCATCATCACCAATAAGCCGGACTGGCTTACCGTACCGCTTATGCAGGCACTGGGCTACGCTGAGCGCGCCGCATGCCTGATCAGTGGTGACACCTGTCACCACGCGAAACCACATCCCGAGCCGATGTTCAAAGCATGCGAGATCATAGACGTCCCGCCCGCGCAGTGCTTATACCTCGGCGATGACGTGCGCGACATGAAAGCTGCCAATGCCAGCGGTATGCGAGGCATCATCGCCAATTACGGCTATGTCGGTGCCGATGCCTCCGTCGAAAGCTGGAACGCATACGGCAGCATCGACCAGCCAACGGAACTTACCGGCTATCTCGACCTCTAATCTGCTACAATCTGTACTGTATCAACACATAGGGGACGACTTGGCTTCGACGTGGGTTACAAAGCAATGCAGGGCATACCGAGGACCCGCCACCTCGTAAATAAGCTGGAAACTAAGTATTCGCAAACGACGAAAACTACGCTTTAGCTGCTTAAGTCAGCTAGACCTCACACCACGCTGTCTGTGGAGTGGCTCAAGGCCGAAAGGTTGAGATGAGTGAGGTAAATTACACAGAATCGTGCCGGTCAGGGTCACTTTGGTCGGAGTTAGAAATAAGGTGACTCGTTTCGTACCAGCCCGCCGGTTGGCGTGTGCGGAATCAAATTAAACAGCCAGGCTAAGTATGTAGAACTGTTTGTAGAGGGCTTGCGGACGCGGGTTCAATTCCCGCCGTCTCCACCAATTTAGCATCCAAAGCAGTACAAAGAAGTACATTAAACCCGCATAGTTAATAGCTTTGCGGGTTTTTTGCGTCCAGAGAGATACTATACAAACAATTGACATCCGGGGGCAACTGGGGGCAACATTGGGGGCAACAGCACCAATCAAAAAAGGAGTTGCCCCCATGCCACTGACCAATACCGCAATAAAGAACGTAAAACCTGGCGACAAGACGCTCCGTTTGTTTGATGGCGGCGGCTTATATCTGGAAGTTGCCCCCAGTGGGGGCAAGTGGTGGCGACTTAAGTATCGCTTCGACGGCAAGGAAAAACGCATTTCCCTTGGTGTCTATCCTGACGTAAGCCTCAAAGACGCTCGGCAGCGCCGGGATGATGCACGCAAGCTGCTGGCCAATAGCACCGATCCCGGCGCAAACCGCAAGGCGGTGAAAGCATCAAAGACCGAAGGCGCGGGCAATAGCTTTGAAGTCATCGCACGCGAATGGTATGCAAAGAACGCCGCCAACTGGACAGAGGATCACGGCAGCCGCATCATCCGGCGACTAGAGCGGGATGCTTTCCCTTGGATAGGTAGCAGGCCGATTGCCGAAATCAAGGCTCCTGAGTTGCTTGCTGTTTTACGCAGAATCGAAGAACGCGGCGCAGTAGAAACCGCACACCGGGCACTACAAAATTGCGGGCAGGTGTTTCGTTATGCCATAGCTACCGGGCGCGCCGAGCGCGACCCCTCCCCTGACCTCAAAGGCGCCCTGCCCCCAGTGAAGCAATCTCACCATGCCGCCATTACCGACCCCAAGGCCATAGCCGAACTGCTACGTGCCCTAGATGGCTACCAAGGACAATTGGTAACCCAGTGCGCCCTGCGCCTCGCGCCATTGTTTTTTGTACGCCCCGGTGAACTGCGCAAAGCAGAATGGTCGGAAATAGATCTGGACAAAGCGGAATGGAACATCCCCGCAGAACGTATGAAAATGCGCGAACCTCACCTTGTCCCACTATGTACCCAGGCAGTGAAAATTCTACAGGAACTCCAATTACTTACTGGTAACGGGCACTATGTGTTCCCCGGTGCACGTACCAATGGCAGGCCGATGAGTGATAACGCAGTATTGGCAGCTTTACGCCGTATGGGCTTTGCCAAGGATGAAATGAGCGGCCACGGCTTCCGCGCAATGGCGCGTACCATTCTCGATGAGGTGTTACAGGTGCGGCCAGATTTCATTGAACACCAACTTGCCCATGCTGTGCGTGACCCAAACGGACGCGCATATAACCGTACTGCTCACCTTGCCGAAAGGCGGAAGATGATGCAGCAATGGGCAGACTATCTGGATAGGTTGAAAGCTGGCGCGGAAGTCATACCGCTTCAAGGTCATGTGGCTTGATGCTTTGAGGAAAAAATTAAATTTCCATAGCCGACGGGCGCAGCATCAATTACCAATCAAAGAATATTCATTGGTCGAACAACTGCACCTGCTTTGAAACTGTTGGTTTGTCATACTTTGTATGCGCCGTAAGGCCAAGCAGGGCTTCAACTTGCCCTGACGCCCGCATCACTTGGTAAAGATCAAGATTCTCGACGGAGGTGTTCTTCTCGATGTAATTCGCAAGATAGGTTTCTGCCTTGGATTTAACACCATTACGCGCGCATACCAAGTAGGACACCGACTCAGCTTCAATTTCGCGCTGCGCATGGTTCATGGAAGGCCGCTGCGGAACATTGATCGCTCTGTCTGCTCCAAGATGCCCTAAAAACAGGTGGCCCAATTCATGTGCAAGAGTGGCGAACTGAACGGCAGTTGTATGATTTTTGTTCATGTGCATTCGATATTGCGTAGCTTCCTTATCCTTGTTTGCGCGCTTAATCACGCAGATTGAGCCAGCTTTCTGATCACCCGCATCTACGCAATACCACTCGATACCCTTCTTGCCAATCAACTTTGCAAAGGATTTAAGATGCCCATCGTCGATAGCACCTTGAGCAAAAAAGGAAGCAACATCTTCCGGTAGTGGATCGCCTTGGGTGTCCAGAACGTCATAGACAAGCGCCACCGGCCCAAACGGCCAGAGGATCAGAAGCGGGCGAGCATCTTCCTTGGGTTTGCGGCCAAAGCGCTCAAGCCAATCACGTGCTGATGCGGCATAACTTAAGCCAGGTTTCTGAACTTGCAGCAACATGGCGTTGAATGGGGCGAAATTACGAAGCCGGACGACAAAGTCGAGCAGCGCCTTATAGTCCTGGCTCTGTGTATAGAGACGCGAGTCGCTTAGTAGCTGATCCAGCAGGGAACGCGCTGCATCTGTCTCAAATAAATCCTCCTGCTGCCCCCCTCCATTCTGCCTGTTCTCGCTCATAGCTTGCATTTTTTCCAATATATGCCGCACAGCACGGAAACGGTTATCCGGTTAATAATCGAAGAGTCTTGATGGCTTGGCGGATACGCACGCGCTAATAACTCCTACTTCAGAGAATCAAAACCACGCCGAATAATTGCGGCCATGAGCTTCCGCCGTTCCTGAAGAAAATCTTGGTAAGGGAGCGCCTCCCAGTCTTTCGGAAGCGCATGGTACTCGTGCATCGACTCCCATGCCCCATCAGTGAAGCGTGATCGAATTTCAGGCACATACACTGCTGGGGCAGTATCACTTATATCAATATTGTCAGGCCATTCAATGAGGGCGAAGTTGGCTTGCTGATTCATAACTTTCAGATCATCAATACCTTGCTTCGCAAGCCAAGCTTTAGGAAAAAGATGATGGCGCTCTAGTGGCTTCTTGTTTGCCTTTAGCGATGGATCGAGCAACTCTGGAACCTTTTTATGCGAGAAAAGAACTGGGGCAGACAGCTTGTTTTGCGCAGCTATATAGGCGAACAATTCAGGGTTTCTAGCCGACGAGCTTTCCAAATTGGCCGGCAGTGTTATACCCCAGAAATCATTGGTCAATTCCGAAATCATAATGTCTTCCAATATTTTGGTAAAGGCATCACCATCTTTCGCAACCAGCACGCGGTTTAGGTCGCCATCCATTATTGATTCAGGTGAGCTACTATAGCGCCCAGTTAAAGTAATGAAGAAAAACCAACGGCCAATTAATCGTTGCAGAACATGCTCAACAACATTAAATCGGTTTCTGCCATACAAATAGAAGGCGTATGCATAGAGAAGTGCATTTTTCGAGGAGATCATCTCACCGCCACGGAACCCAGCCCCCACGAGGCTGCTCAGAAACTGATGCCAGCTAGTAATGTTTAACACTTCTGTTTGAGCTGATTGCAGTACCTTGAACTGTGACTCGCGCCTTAAGACTGAGAACTCTCCGGTATCCATACTCTTGCCGCGTAACACCTGATAGACACTCTTCAGTCGTCCACGTCCAAAACCCAATGCGATAGATACTCTAAGCAATTGGTCTGGGTCAGGCTGTATAAAATAGTTGAACGGAGAAGCACCTCCTCCTTGACTTGGCACCTTGCGAGATTGGCGACAAAAATCTTCAAGCGCCTTACGCCCTTCATCCCAAAAAACGGATAGCAATGTCAGAATAAAGTCTGCTTGCTTCAGCTTTACCCCTTCACTATTGATGCGCACAAATATATCAGCAACCTGCTCCTCATCGACTGTTGGAGCAATTTCTAAAGCTGTAAAGGGGAACTTTTGAAGATCAAACAAACGGTCTAAGTTGTGAGCTAGTGCCTCTTCCTCGTCTTCGGTAAGTGGCATCTTATTTGATGATTTGTTTTTTTCTGATAACCGATCAATAAAGTCGTTAATCAGCTTTCTACTCGATTTGCCAGATGCCCAGACGTCAGAAATGTTCGTAATCCACTCTGGATCTCGTCGAATAGCAGCATCTGCCACATCAAATTTGCCATCGCGAGGTCGAAAGGCAACTTCAATCTGCCGTTCTTTGTAGTCTTCATCGAGTACCATTTTGCCACGGAATACCGCGTAGAGAGATGTAAGACGCTGTTGCCCGTCCACGATAAGCAAAGATGGTACATGGTGAGCCTTTTCTCCAGTGCCAATCTGCTTCACTCCTTGCACGGTTTGGTTTGCCCAGAACAGCAGATAGCCAACTGGGAATCCACGATACATCGAGTCAAATAAATCACGGACTTTAGCGTTAGACCACACAAAAGGGCGTTGGATGTCAGGTAAACCGATGTCGCCTATATCAATGTAATGCAGCAAACCTGCAAGGTCGTAATCAACGCGTTTGAAGCAAGTTTTGAGTTCACTCATTAGTTATATCTCCCAAGATTCAGCAAACATTGGACGCAAGCTAGTGATGGCTGAAGGTAGCTCGGTATCACAAGTCATTCCAAGATATGTTGCTGCTCGTGTCGAACCCACATACAAATATTTGTCGAATAGACCGGGATGTCTATTAGCGAGTTGATCGATACCGACAAAGAACACCGCTTCAAACTCAAAACCCTTGATGTGCTGAACATCGAATACCCGCACATCATTGCCATGCCCCATAACACGACCATCTGGACAAGCAACTGCCCGAATATTCATATCCATCAGAATCGAATCAAGCGCACTAGCGACTTTCTGAACATCATCCTCACTGTTTACCAAAATCGCGATAGATGGCAACTGCTCAAGGACAGATTCAATTTCCTGAATGCGCTCCGCAAGCCAGCCAACTAAATCCGTTATACCTGTTAAGCCTTCTGCCAATACGGGGGGCACTCCCTCGTTGTCCATATGCTTTGGTAAAACAACACCGCTATCGGTACCACCGACAGCTTTAATCAGCGCTTTTGCCAGTTCATTAAGCTGCCGACTCTGCCGGTAGGCTACCGTAACCTCTTTTATTTCAATCTCCGAAAACACCCATTTCATCTCCTCTGGCGTGCGACTACCCCACGTCGTAAGGCGTTGATTGAAGTCACCGCACGCAAAAAATGAGCGTAACCGAGGGTGCGCCAGCGATGCCATACAGGCAAGCTGTATCGGAGAAAAATCAGTCACCTCATCGACGAGAATCTGGTTTTTGTATAAATCGCGAATAGGTTTAAGTGATAACCAGGCTGTGGTGTCAATGTCGCGCATAATGCTTGCCACGCTGAGCAGTTCACCACCGCTTTTCAGCATTGCCAAAAGAACAACATCAAGTTCAATCGGGCTAATATCAGTGGGACTAAAAGCATCCTTCTTGTACCACTTGCCATCACTTTGACGCAAACGCCGGAAAGAACGGTAACGCCTGGGAATCCCGTCAATGTATTTTTTGACTGGATTCACAAAGCGTCGTGCACTGGCCTGAACCAGAAGGCTTGCTCCCACCTCGTCACGATCACTTTCAGCCAAGGTGCGATCACCTAGCCATTCAAGAATCTTCCCGGATCTAGTATTTTTGCCCAAGCTACGCTTTTTGGTTTGAGCACGGGCTTGGGAGCGAACTGCCTGATTATAAGCGGTTAAAGCCTTCGCCACTGGCGTTTTGGGTTGATTGACATCCTCATCGTCATCACTGTCTTGATCGTCAGTTTCATCAGCCTCCGCTACAGGGGCTTCTTGCATACCGTCGATGTACGATGCCATTTCTTTCAGAAATTCCCGGTTACGATTGAGATGCAGATTGAGCGATTCCCGAATCTTCCTATCCGTTACCGCTTTTAGGTCAGCGATCATAATCTGTATGGAACTGGATTCTTTGTTGATAGCACTGAGCAGAGCGGTAATAGAGCCTGCCCCACCCGCTTGTGTAATTGATAGCAGACGCTTCCCGAGTTCTGCTATTTTCACATCTACATCTTTGCTTAACTCATCTGCTGCCAGGTTGAGTCCATCAACAAATATAGATTTGTGCCATGTTCCGAAATCTTCAAACCAGGCAATCATGCTCTCTTGTGCATCTTCCATAATACTGTCCAGAGAAGGCTTCAATACAAAAGCACCTCTAGCCGATCCGGTTCGCAATACGCCTAATTCGCGCCTGCCCATTTCAAGCCGATAGTCAGACCATGTTTTGATTCGTTCCTCCGGTGCGGGAATATCCTCGCGGTTAAATGCCTCTTTGATGTATTGCTTCAACAGTTCTGTCGGAGTGAACATCAACCAGCTTTGGTTGTGTGGAGATGTGCTATCGGTGCTCGCAATTTCCACAATTCCCTGTTCATCTTCATCCAGAAAGGCAGAATTCAGCTTCTGTCCCAGCCGACGTATCAGTGTAGTAGTTTTTCCAGTCCCAGGAGGGCCAAGGATTAACAGACGACTACCAATTGGCAAGCGGAATATTTCATCCTGATACTGATCGAGAATCGGCTGGTCGCGTAGCTCCATTTTGGTGATTGTGCTATGACGAATTCCCTCCAGAATGTTTGTCAGTTCACTATTTTCCGCCAAAATCATGCCAACCAAATCTTCACTAAGCTCTTCAGCAGAAACGCCTTCAAGTAATACGCGAAAAGACTTGATGGTGAGTGGCCCATAGCCGCTCCCCTCAATTACTGAGTCGACGGAATCCCAGCCATCGTTCGTTATCAATGGACGAAGCTGCGCTCTCTCCAAGACTTCAACAGTAGTTCCGTTTGGCAGTGTGAGCTCCTCACCGGGAGGAAGGGAAGCCAAACGCCCAATTGGCGTTTTGTAACTCACAATATTCAGATTAGCTATCCCTTGGTCAGCACGGCATACGTAATAGACCATCTGCTTACCATGTTCGTTAGTAACCGTAATACGTGCAATTGCTGGCTCAGAAGAAATTGTTAGATTGCTATCGATGGTAGCCTGTTGCATCCCTTTCAAATGCTTAACCGTAGCTCCATCCGTCATAGTATTGATATGAGCTAGAGCGCTTAGAGGCAGTTCAGAGGACTCTGAAAGACTAGAATGTGCTGCAGTAGCTACTTGCTCAAACTTTTGAAGTGTTTCGCCAGCAAGTTTAGAAATATGCTCTTTTGAGTCTTGGCGCAGGGTCACGATGGAATACTCCTTCTATTTAGGAATAGCTGGTTGTATGAAAAAACTGACCGCTGCACAACACGTGGCAACAGCTATCCTGTTAAAAGCAAAAGCGGCTTGATGATGTACCGCATTGCATGTGATCTGCGCCGACATGAGCTGCTCGCCAGCACCAAACATTGTCATCCGATTCTACGGATTTGCGAACCATCACTTTCCAGCCGATGTTCTCGCAGCAGACCATTGATTAGCGAGCGCACAGTTTCGTCGATTGTCGCCCCTGTTCGACGGAAACCCATCCATCGCGCGAATGACTGGATCGCATCGTCGCGTTCTGCCCAGGCTCTGCCTCCGAGTGAGGCAAGGAACTGTTCCTTGAGTGCATTCCGGTCGTCCGCTTCGTGCTGTTCGATGTTTCGATAGCGCAGCTTCATATAACTGCTTTCGTTGTCGAGAATGCCTCGACGGACTGCAGTGCGCAGGGCTTTATCGAGGGTTTCGCGAATATTCTTGCCCGTACGCTGGTGACCGATGGCTCGGGCGAGGTCGTCTATGGCGGCATCGCGTTCTCGCACGGCACTATCATTGAATAGCTTACGAATTTCGGCGCATAGCTCGTCGCGGTCGTAGTCATCGGCATGTGCGGTGCGTGGGACGGGTTCCCTTTCGGGATTGACGGCTGGCGCAGTTGAGAATAAATCTGGGGCGGTGTCAACGTGCGATTTCTTTACCGCTGGCGTTGGTGGCGGTGTGGCTGGTTTTGCAACGATAGCATCGTCCGTCGCGGCATTGGCATCCTGTACTACAGCGCTGGCGAAAGCATCCGGCCAACCACCGTGGGTCTCAATGACTTTGTCAATCTCGGACATCAGGCGGATGGTTTCGGACAGGGCTATGACAATTTTCTGGTAATGGGCGATGTTGTCCTTCGACAGCTTGCGGCCTTTACGGTCTTTGAGCCATTTCTCGCAGACCTGGTAACCGCCGATATGGTAGTACCACACGGCCTCGCTCACCCCCTTGAAGCCGATGGACTTCGCCATGTCCACCCACACGGTGTTCTTCGACCACGAGAGTTTTTCGACCACGGGATTCCTGCCGCCGATGACCTCGGTGATGAGGTGATCGAGCTTTGGTGACTCCATCAGGTGCAGGGCAACGAGTTCACTGCCGAGCCTAGCCAGCGAGCGGAACAGCTCTAGGTTTCCGGTCAACGGCAGGCGCGGAAAATCAATCTTCAGAAACTCTGCATATCGGCTTCGGTAGCTCGGACTGTGAAACACTGCGTAGGCGTAGAAGAGCACATCCTCTGCTTCAATTTCAGAAGGTATAGCGCCTTTCGCTTTTTGTTTTAGTGAAAGTGTAGAAGCTAAATTATTTGGGAATTCTCTCCCAAAGTTTAACCTTATTCCATGATCTAGCTCGAGGCCATCCGTTTCAGGATATAGGTACAACGGAAAAATGTTAATCCCACCCCGCCGAAAGATATTCGCATCAACGGGATGCCGAGAAACAGAAACCAATGACCAAATGGGATCTTGCACTGCGCTACCCTGACGTCCCACACCAAGACATAAGTTCTTCCGATGAACAACATGGGTAAGTAGTTCACGACGAGGTCGATCGCAAACATCACGCGAAAGATATACCTTACGTACATCGAACAACCTGTAAGTGCAAGGTGAGCAAAATAACTTCCAGTCATCATTTTTAGGCACCTTGCCTAAGTAATCGGCAACTTGCTGCCTAAGTTCTGTCTCGTCATATGCGACTGCGGTATTGTCTCTATGTGTTTGAAATCCAAGTACGTTGACGGGCATCACGTTTGTCATACTCAGATAATTGTCATATTCTGTTTTGAGATTGGTATCTTGAGGAACAAACAAGTAATAGCGTGAAGTTGGACGCGCAGCCGTCAACGGCCAACTAGAAAATATTGCTTTTGAAAGAGCTTCATATTTACTCTCGCGCGTACCATACAAATGACCATGTCTCACAGAGGATAGAGACACGGATTGAAGAGATTTGGTCGCGGAGAAAATAGCGACGCCTTGTTTTATATCGAACACGTTAACGTCATTGCTGCCGTCCGGACAGGTCTCCTTCTTTGTGGTATTTCCGTGTAGGTCCAACACGTCAATTCGACTAAAATTCTGAAGCAAACATTGCCGCATTCCGCGAAATGTTGGGTTATCAATGTAACCATGGTTTGTAATATAGCTAAAAATACCAACTCCTGAGTTACCAAGAATCTCCTGGCCCAGCCGAACAAACTTTACGTAGTCGTCTTGTAACCACTTCGGGTTTCTTTCCCCAAGCGGAGCACCATCAACAAAGTAATAATCGTCAACAAGACCCGTAATCCATTCTCCTTTATTTGTAGAGTGACCTGAGTATGGTGGATTGCCAATGACGACGGTGAAGCGCTTCTCCCGTTTAACCTCATTCACCGCAGCCGCCTCATGGGCGAGCGCCTCGAAGTCAGGAAGCTTCAGTTGCCTTTGCGTCGGCTCGAGGGTGTTGGTGAGATAGATGCGCACCCTAGCTTCGTTACCAAAACGATAGCCGGTTTCAGCGAGCTTTAGGCCGATCTTCATGTGCGCAATAGCATACGGCGCCATCATCAGCTCGTATCCATACATGCGCGGCAGCAGGTGTGCAGGCACATAGACGTTCCATGCTTCCAGTCGCTGCGCTTGGTTCATGCCCTGTTTTGTCCACTTTTCCGTCAGGGCGCGGTGAATGACGCTGATGACTTCCACCAGAAAAGTGGCGGTGCCGGTGGCGGGGTCAAGGATGACGACAAAGGGTTCGTCCGAAGAAATGGAGCGCTTTTCGCCTGCTGCGTCAATGAGAGGGGGCAGTTTCAGGTCATGATGCTTTATCAGCATCTCACCCCAGGTGGTGGTGTCGGCTAGGCCATCGGTAAGGCCGAACTCGGTTTGCAGGTGCTCGTGGACACTGCGAACGATGTAGCTAACCACGGGTTGTGGGGTATAGAAGACTCCGCGCTGTATTTTTAGTTGCTTGTTGTAAGCAGTCAGGAAGTGTTCGTAGAAGTGGATGACTGGATCTTCACCACGGGTCTTGTTGCCGAAGTCACGTAGGATGGCAGGCAAGTCGGTCTCGTCACCACGCAGCAGTTCCACCACATCTTGAATGCCCAGTTCGTCAAAGTCTATGCCGCCATTGCGACCGCCCACCTTGAGGAAGGTCTGCAACATTTCCTTGAGGAAAGGGTTGGTGATGGGCACCATGTCGGCGATGTCATCGGCTTTGACGAAAGTGCCGTAACGACCTTCGCTGGTGTCGGTGCGCGAGATGGCGGCAGTGAGTAGGCCGTAGGTGATGGTCTGGGCGTAGGTGTCGGCAAAACTATCCGGCGTGAGGTCGTGGATCAGCGCGGTTTGAAATGCTTTGTAGAGCTTGGTGATTTCGCCTTTTTCCGATTCAGCAGCAAGCAAAACTTGAGCTTTGTCGCGGATGCCGCGCGCGAGGCTGGCGAGTTCTTCGGCCAATAAGCTGGCAGTGATAATGACGTGGCCGATGCGGTGACGGAAGGGTTTACTCCATGTTTCACGCCAAGCTTGGGTATCTTTTTCATCGTCCGGCCAGTGCAGGCGTTCACGCAAAACGTGATCTACATTCGCCAGTTTCAACGGTGTGTCGCCACCATCCCAACCCAACACATGCAGTGTGGGCATGTCTCCGGGGTTCTGATGAAAGTGGGCGAAGGCAATTTCGCGGGCATCAGTGCCGTCTTCGCCGAAGGCGGTGATGAACAGCAGGTCTTGGGCGTGCCACGCAGGAGCCGATGCCTTGTTGGCAGATGCGCGTTTTTTGACGGCAAGGTGCGAGAGGATGCGGCGCAGTACGACGACCGGTATTTTTTTGTTCTCAAAATCGACGAAAAAGATGCCCCACGGTTGGGTATTGGCGAGTGGGCGCAACTGGTGAATAGCATTGATGCGCGCGGCATCCTCTTCCTTCAAACCCAATTCGTCGGGCGTGTATTCAAAAGTGAGTTCATCAAAGCCGTATTCCTGAAGCGGCCAATCCAATTGCTCTTCGAGATAGCGAACGAGCTCGGGAAAGGCGCGAATCTGGCGAAGATTTGAGGTTGGCATCAGTTGAGTTCCATCCAACACTTGAGCGCAGGCGCGACACCCACTGGCGCTTGCAGGGGCCGCAGGTATTCAGCGATGAGGTGTTTTTCGACTTTCTTGCGCAGCTCTGAAAGCGATGTGTGTTCAATGGTAGTTTTTCGTGTTGTGTCCGGGGTAGAGCGAATCAGCGCGGCAACGGCGCCCGCTTCCGTCAGCACCATTTTCCCTTGAAGATCGAAACACGCCCACACGGTAAGTCCGGCGGTATCTGTCCAGAGCGGCTGATCATTCTCGGCATCCTTCTGGGTTGCTTCAGGACGGGGGATGCGGTAGCAGAAGAACACAGCTTTGGTGTCAGGCTTGGGATTCGCTTTTCCGGTAAACACTTTGAGGGGGAAGCCAGCCAGTCGAGCTGCAAGCTCTGGGTGCTCGGCCATCAGGCGTTCGTATTCCAAGCGCAGGCTTTCAGTATCGGATAGATGACCGTCGCATTGCTCGTTGATTTCTTTGATCGGATCGAATTCGTCGTCCGGGGTAAGCAGCTTGCGACCTTCAATACCCATCGTGCGTGATATGACCAGTGTTTTGTTGGTCACTCGCTGGAAAAGTCGCAGGATGTCGTCCAGCTCATCCGGCGGCAAGAAATTCCAGAAGGCAGTTTTGCCGCGCAGTTTTTTTCGATGCGGATGGTCGGCAATGATTTGCGCTTCGATGTCGGGATTCATGCGCCTATCCACACGACCAATGCGCTGCATCAGACGCACCGGATTCCAGTGCAGATCGTAGTTTATAAGGCGTGTGGCATCTTGCAGGTTCAAGCCCTCAGAGAGTACGTCGGTGGAGATGAGGATGCGAATTTCATCTTTGCCTTCAGCGGCTAGTTTTGCCGTGGAGCTTTCGTTGTAATAGGGCGAGAAGCGGTGGATGACATCACTGCGCTGCTTTTGACTGCTACCACCGTCAATACGGCATAACCCATCAAATCCTGCCTGTTCCAATTGCTGTTCCAAGTATCGTGCGGTATCAGCGAATTCAGTGAATAGAATTACTTTTTCCTTCTTCAAGACTGCATCGGTCTTGAGCAATTTGATAAGTGCTTTGAGCTTGTCGTCTTTTTCCGGTTTGGCTGTGGATAGCAGGTTGAGAAATTCGGCAACTTGATTGAGGTCATCGTAGGTATCGTCGATGATTTCGTCTATTCTGTAGAGGTCGGCGTCAAGCTGCTCAACGGCAGCAAGGTGATCTTCGGTGAGAAATTCTTCGACCTGATCTTCATCGGCCTCTTCCGGCCAGAGTTCATGGTTGTGCGATTGAGTGTGGTTTATGAGTTCAGCGTGTGTGATCTTCCAGCGCTCCAGACGGCGTATGCCATGGTCGCTTTGGCTGTGAACCGTAATCCATGCCAGCAATTTTTGTAGCATTCGCCAGCAGGAACTCTCGAAAGCGCGGGCAGAGCTTTCAAAGCGCTTGAGGAACAGGGTGCGGATTAGGGTGACAACCTGCTTTTGACGGCCTTCATCGAAAGAGCCAAGGAGCGAGTCCGTGCTGTCTCCTTTCCAATAGGCCAACGGGTAATAAATTCCCAGTACGAACAGCGGCGTTTTTTTGTGGAAGGCTTTCTCCACGGCGGTAAGCAGCTTGCCGTAGGTGGCCTTGAGATTATATGGCACCACATTGGGAGCTTCTCGTTCCGGGAACAAGGTTTCGTTGGCATCTTGCTGTTGTTGGCTTTCCTTGACGTAGCCACGGCTACGCTGGACGACGATGTTTTCAAAGATACGGTCTATGCGTAAAGCCTTTTCTGCATCAAATATTTCAGAACCAAATTCCAAATTGATTTGGCTGGTGTCCGTGTTTTTGCCGAGCAGGTGCTTTTCCAATTGGTTGAAATGGGAGCGCAGGTTGTGAATGCCCAGCTGCGTAGCGTAAACCGATTCGTTACCGGCCAATTCAATCATGTGGCGGAAATCGTGAATGGAGTTGTTGACCGGCGTTGCGGTAAGCATAAAAAGCTGCTTGGGACGATCTCCTGATTGCAGGTATTTCTGAAGCATTCGGTAACGCGAGGGTTCCTTATCCCCCTCGCCCTTGGTGCCGGTGTTGCGGAAGTGATGCGCTTCGTCTATCAGTACTACGTCAGCATCGCGCAATGTCAATTCCATATCGCGAGGCCAGTGGCCTTTTCGTTGCAGGTCGGTGTGGTTATAGAGAACGAAATTTACAAAACCGCTGTTCAGGTGAGGTAGATACTTATTAATTGCGCGTTGCCATACATCTTCGCGCGCGGCCTTGGGGGCGAATAAAACGACACGGCGCCCATCTCGCACCATACGCTCAAGCAGCATCAAGCCAACGAAGGTTTTGCCAAGGCCGACGCCGTCGCACAGGAAGGCTGAGCCGAATCGGTCGGCAATCTGTATGAGATTCTTGTAAGCGTCCTGTTGGTATTTGGCAAGTATAGGAAAAACCTTGGACTGGCCTTGATCCCATTCGTCCGGTGTCAGTTCGTGGCCGCGCATAAGTTCGTCGAGGGCCTTGACCCAAACCTCAAACGGACTGTATTCGCGGGTGTGGCGTTCTATCGTTTTGAGCAAGTCTGGGGTGACATCTTCCGCTTCAGCCCAGTGGCGCTCGTACCACTCCTGAAGCAGGCCAACTTCCGGGCCGCGAATCTGAACGTTGAGTTCAACGTTGCCAGTCAAACCGGGATAGGTGAAATTGGATGAACCTACCAAACCAAAAGAGCCAATGACTGCCGCGCGGCCATGTGTCAGATACGCTTTGGCGTGGAACTTGTCCTTGCGGTAAACGCGACACTGAATCTTGCCAGAACGGATGCCCTCGACGATGGCCGGCACACCCTTCAGGAAATCATTTTTTGACTTTTCCTTTTCGATGCTTGAATCCAGCCGTCCGCTGATTTTTTTGAGACTTTGCTCGAACGCTCTCTTGGTGCTCAGCGACACCTCGTCGCCCATCAAGATGCGAATGTGATCCACCGCTTGCCATTTATCTTCAAGCGCCAGAAGCGCGCTAATTTCAAAGTAACCCGTGGCAATATCAATAGCTTTGGAAAGTTCGCACCAGTCTTTGATGTAGGAGCAGACTTTCCAGTCGGCATCACTGTTATCGACAATGAAGAGGTCGGAAGCGGATTTACTCATTCGTTACCTGCGGTCATTTGTTACCTCTTGTGATACTTGTACTGCGCGAGTGCGATAATGTACTGTAATGTCCAGCATAATCCAAATGCTCGATTCTACCTTACCAGAGGAGCAAACAGATGGCACGGCACTATTCTCCCAGATCGTTTTTTCGTCATGCGCCTAATGCCCTTTTCATGTCAAAGTGGTGGGCAGTATGAGTGACTTCAATTCGCTCACCTTTGCACTTGAGGAATGGTTTGATAAACCATTATCTGACATTCCAGGCAAAGTGCAGAAACTCATTAAGCAAGACTTCAGTCCCATGCCATGGGATGACCTACATCCCGATCAGCGACGCTCTGTTGCACTCCAGTTAGATTACCAACATGACCCTGATACTGATGAGGAAAGGCAGTATTGGAGTGATTTTTTCTGGCGCAAGGATGCCCTAGAAAAAAAGATAGCAGAATGGCGAGCAATAGCCACACCAACGGCCAGCGACTTGGCACAAAAGGAAGCCCGCCTTGATGAGTTGAAAAAGGAACTTGCCCGTATGGAGCATCAGGGGCTGCAATCTCAAGGTGACTACTACCCGAAGCGGGATCAATCTAACCTGCGACCAAACTATATTGCTTACCCCCTCGCAATGAGCAGCCTGGCTGAAAGATTGAAGGCCACCCCCGAAGAGTTGTCAGCTTGGATATTTCTTTCCACAAAAGATGAAGGTCTCTTCGCTTACACCAATGCCAACGAGCTAGACCCTCCGCCGAGGTTTTATTTCTGCTCTCTCAATCCTCAGGAAGATTACTTGTCTCCACTCATGTCATGTTGGTTTGTTGAAGAGGATGTTGCGAACTTCCAGCCAACAGAGAGATTTATTACAGGTAAGGCACTCATTGAACGTTGGAGTAAGCAGCCCCATATCAAGCCGATAACATTCATCATCGCAAAAATACAGGAATCGCGTCTTCATGATATACACCCAACGTTTGGCTTAACTTGTGGAAGCACCGGGGAAGACTCATCTCCGCCGATTGAATCTGGCTTGTTCAGTTTGACAGAAGTGCGCGATATTGAGGCGAAGGATTTTAGCGTGATTTACAGCGAAGCTCCCCAGCGTGAAGAGGAAAATTCTGATAAGCCTTGGCTTATCCACAACCCCAATGATCCATCACCTGAATATCCTTGGTACACACCTGCACGTTATTTCGCACGAAAATTGGTAATTGAAGATTCAACGTTGTTAGTTAAGCGAGATCTATTGGCTAAGAAAGTAGCAGATATGTTGAAGAGTGCAGGCATCCTAAAAAGAGGTGGGAAGAAGCCGCTCGATTCATCTACTGTTAAAAAAGCCTTTTCCAACGTAATTCTAGGGTAAAACTTTCATACTTTCAGGGAAAGTTTCAGCTTAACTCGTCTGAAGAGCAATAAATACACGGCATCCAATATGCTTTCTCAGTTTCTTGAAAGCATTTAATGCTCAAGCAAACTCGCAGCATGTTCAACAACACCCAAAGGGGTACAAACATGCTGCATACCATCCTACGAATCCCAAAAATCGTATCCGAATCTGGTCTCTCGCGTTCTACAATTTATAGTCGAGCCGCAGAAGGTCTGTGGCCAAAACTTATTAAGCTAGGCCCGCGATCAGTTGGGCAACCGGCCTCTGAAGTCTCAACAATGAATGCCGCACATATCTCCGGCAAGTCTGAAGAAGAAATCCGCGTGTTAGTGTTGAAGCTGGAATCGGCGCGCAAGTCTGCCGAGTAAGAGGTTCGCGATGAGCCAGAATCGTGACGCCCCTGCTTACCAGGAATATGCAGCGACTATCTTGGCACAGCTACCCTTCCGCACCATGTCGCTACAGGATCGTGGTTTGCTCTACACGATGCGGCTTGAGTGCTGGGTAAATGTGCGGCTTCCACATAGCCACAACGACCTAGCAAAAGTTTTAGGGTTGTCCGTTGCCGAAGTTGCCGATTCGCTTGCTGCCGTGATGCCTTTTTTTGAAGTTGTGGGCGGCTTCATTATCAGCCCTGAGCTGGAAAGTTATCGGGCGCATTTGGTAGAACGGAAGAGCAAGCAGAGTCAAGGTGGGAAGCGTGGTTCAGCCATTACAAACGGCAAGCGCAAACGCCCTGCAAAAGCCTTGGTGGATGTGGCTTCAAGTACCCCGTCGAGTACCTCGCGAGTATCCCGTCAAGGTAAGGGCAAGTCCTTAGTACAGCCAAGCAAAGCGAAGACAAGTCAAAACCAGCCTTCAGAGAGAGGGATTGTCCCTGATCCATTTATTGCTGAATATGAATCTGCTGAAAATTGCTCACCTGAAGCTTATGCCAAAGCGAGTAAGGGCGGTTAGCTATTATGAAAAAACGCCTTTACAACCCAAAACGCGCCAAATCAAAGCGCAACTACACCGTGGTAGAGATTGCAGATCTGTATGACGTACACAAAGTCACCGTGCGCGCATGGATCAAGGCCGGACTCCCAACCCTCAATGACCAGCGGCCCATGCTGATACTCGGCGGCGACCTCGCCGCTTTCCATCAAGCAAGGCGAACGAAAAACAAACAGAAGTGCAAGCCTGGGGAGATGTATTGCGTCAAGTGCCGCGCACCAAAAAAGCCAGACGGTGAGGTGGAATATCAGCAGAAAACAGCAACGTTGGGGAACCTCGTCGGTATCTGCCCTGACTGCTACACAATCATAAATCGGCGCGTCAGTTTGGCCAAGCTAGGGAAAGTTCGCGGGGAAATGGACATAACGATGCCGCAAGCGTTGAGACACATAAACGAGAGTGGCAACCCTACCGTAAACATTAACTTCAAGCAGGAGGCAGAAACATGATGAAACATAACGCCAACAACGAGCGCACCAAGCGCAGCTATTTTACTTATTTGAAGGAAGCAAAACGTCAGAGTGAGCAGTCGGTGGATGCCGTTGCCAAGGCATTGGCCAGATTCGAGGAATATACCCGTTTCAAGGACTTCAAGGCATTCCATAAACAGCAGGCGATTGGATTCAAGAACTACTTAGCTAAGCAAAAAGGCCAGCGATCCGATGATCTGTTGAGCAAGGCTACCTTGCATTCCACGTTGTCCGCACTCCAACGATTTTTTCATTGGCTTGCTGGGCAACCCGGTTACAAATCCAAGTTCACGTATGGCGATTCAGATTATTTCAATCTATCGGGTAATGATGTGCGCGTGGCAACTGCTAAACGGGAGCAAGAATCACCAACCATGGAGCAAGTGAAGCGTGTAATTGCGACGATGCCATACACAACTGAAATTGAACTCCGCAATCGTGCTTTGATGGCATTCACCCTGCTAACCGGTGCGCGGGTCAGCGCCATCGCATCCATGAAGTTGCAGCATGTAGACTTTGCCCAGGATTGCGTGCATCAGGATGCGCGCCAGGTTAAGACAAAATTTCGCAAAACCTTTACGACCTACTTCCTTCCGGTGGGGAATGAGGTTCGTGGAATTGTCGAAGATTGGGTGCAATATTTGCTGAAGGAAAAACTTTGGGGCAATGGTGATCCACTGTTTCCCACTACGCGGGTAGTCGTTGGCTCTGCACAACAATTTGAAGCATCGGGGCTGACTCGTAAGCATTGGAAAGGTACTACAGCTATATGCAAAATTTTCCGTGAAGCTTTTGAGGGTGCCGGGATAGATTATTTCCACCCGCACAGTTTCAGGCATACGCTTGTCCGGTTAGGTCAAACTACCTGCAAAACGCCTGAGGAATTTATGGCATGGGCTCAAAATATTGGCCATGATGGGGTGCTTACTGCATTCTTCAGTTATGGCGAGGTTGCTTGTCAGCGTCAGGGTGAAATCATACGGGGGTTGGCAACACCACATCCGACCGTACAATCGGATGTCAACGAACTGGCAAGGGCGATAGCCCGTGAAATGCGCAACTCAGGGTAAGTATGCAGGCAGGATGAATTCAATGCTGAGCTATTTTGGTTTATGCTTCGCATTACGAAGTGATGGCTAATTCTTCCATCTCACCATCTGCACAACAACGCTTGGAAAAATTGAGGAGGGAAACTTGTTAACCAACTTGCTACACGTGCCTCTCAAGGAATTCAAGCGAGCCACCAAGGTTTTTCAAAGGAAGCGTCTTAAGCTTAGTCAGGTGTTGCTCGCCTATGAGAACGGGTTCCTTTCAATTGAATCTGGCGAAGTAACAACTGTAATGAATGCCGTCGGAGAATGGCACGGTAGGGCAATTTTCTCGCCTGAAGTCATGCGCGCCATTGCGATGGTTCCTCCATTGCAAGACCCAGTTCAAATTTTATTCGATGGCACGCACTTACTGATCGGAAATATGAAAGTCAATTGCCAATGGTATTCGGTTAGCCAGACGTTTATTGAGAACTTGGAGAACCCGAGTATCCTTGATCTGATGGCAATGAGTATAAACCTACCAAGGCACGAAGTTAGAGGCTCGGAACTCGGCAAAGCAATCCGAAGCGCACATGCGAAAGTCGAGCGCCGCATCGCGAATGCCGCAAAACAATTGCAAGACCTAGAGATTACCGAGGCAGAAATCAGGTCACTTATTGAAACAAGGATCGCAGCCCGGCTATCGAACAACTGAGAAAAATGAATGGGGAATCTTCATTACCAACATTTCTTCAATTGGTTAGAGGATTAATTCCGTGTTCGTATTATCACAACATGCCCGAACAAAACTGTCATATGAATAACTGTTAGGTAGCTTAGATGCAACAAATACGCCCCTTTTCGGAACTTCAAGTTCACCCTTTTGTGAAGGACGCTTTACGTGCCGCCATGAGTTCGCAAGAAGCGCTTGGAGACAGCCACCCAGGTCGAGTTAAACCGCACTACAATCGCGAACCAGACGAACACGAGTTTTATTTGCTAGGGGTTGGGAAGGCTATTGCTGAATTGCTGACATGTTGCGAGCACCTGCAAAACATACCTCTGTTCTTGTCCAACTATCACGAAACAACTTCGATGAAACGCGCAGGAATCAACCGACAGAAGCACATCGTCTTTCATATTGAAAGCTACATAATTCGAGTTCAAGGCCTCTTTGATCGTGTTCTTAAGCTAATTGATGCTGTTTTTCATTTACTCAATGATCCCAAGAACTGCCGACCCCATATAATCCTCAAAAACGTAAAGGTGAAGCATTACACAACCGTGCCGAAAACTGTGAAAAGGCTTGAAAAGTTACTTGAACGATATGCAGAACAGCGCAATGAAGTCATACACTCAGGCTCGTTTCAGGAAGATCGGCTTCGGATGCTCGAGATGTACTACATTGTTGAAAACGCAGAGCACATTGAAGGGAAGACCTCATCTTTCGACTATGCGAGCCTAAAGAGCGAAATGACACGTAAAATCGTGACCGATAAAAAAAATGAGTTCTCGGCCTTTAATATCGAGCTTGCCGCCTGCCTAATTGATGTTATTGCAGTACTTGTGCCCTGCTACACGAGAGAAGAACATGCTCTACGTCTTCGCCTGAGAAAATAAGCTGCCTAACCCGGCAGTCAAGCGGGACTGCACAAAAGTGCGCAGCACCTTACTTTTACGTTATGCGTCACCAACATTCAATCGGAGAATTCCATGGTAAAAACAGTTGAATTACCTTTCCTACCTGTAGAAGTGGGAAATCATCTTGTGCTCACTGAATCAAATAGAGATGATAGGAAAGGTATGGATAAGGACGATCAATTTTATGATGAGGTAACTCCTAACGATGTCATCGTTGCCAAATACCATGTTTGGAATCATATGAATATTTACCCACCACAAAGAACCAGCCAAGGTTGGAAGAAGATGGACCTTGCCGGCGAAGTGGTAGCAGAAGGTAAGCAGTAATGAGACTTTCGGATGTGGTAGCAAGCCCAATCCGGGGGCAACTTTGGGGGCAACTTCCATTTCAACACCCAGCATAGTCAAGTATTAATAGGTTTACAGGCACTTATTCGGTAGACGCCGTCCCACCAACAAAACAAAAACGACACCTGCGGGTGTCGTTTTTGTTTGCTGCCGCCGAATCCCTCTTAACTCTATTTACATTTAGGAACGAATTCAAAGGAACCAAACTCCTTAAATAAGGCTGCTGCAAGTTATATAGACTGCCCTCCACAATATCTCCCCCGGAATGAGTTCCACCTAAACTGCCATTGCCATTCATGCCACCATTTCGGGGCATATACATCAGCCCGGCCTTGTCTGCCACTTCACTTAAAAACATGATTTTCAACGAATTTTATCCGACTGAGATCAGGTTGCTTCGGTATATCCTGAGTTAAACCAGAATAGAGTTTCGAAATGGCAAGAAGACGTCATGACTAAAGAATTCAGCTTCGCATTCGTTTTTTCGTTATTTGATTGCTGGTTCAGTGTCAATTGCTGACTTCTGCTGATAATTAAAAATAAGGATTTTCCTTAGTTTAAGGACATGAAAATCAGTATATGATGTAAGCAGTTACAGGGATTATTTAACCGCCACATAGGAATATTCTTCAATCAAGGCAAACTCTGATGTGTTGCTTGAGTGAGAATGGTTGTGAATCCTGTTGGTATGGATCGGGGGGAGTTAGGGGTCGAGGGTGAGGAGTTTAACAGGCATCCTCCTCCCTCACTCTTAGCTACTAGAGACTCGATATTTTTTGCTACTAGAGACAAAGTGGCTGCTTTAGTTTTAGGATATATGCTAAAGCAGTCTCTAAAGTTAGATGCTTAGGAGGGTTGGTGTGATGAAAATACCATTTTCTATATTTTTGCTTTCATTCACGATAGCTGCTTGGGCGGGTGATTTTGATGATGGTATAGCTGCTTACGACAAGAAAGACTATTCGACGGCTTTGTCAAAATTTAAATCTGCGGCTATGCAAGGTCACGCTTCATCTCAAGCTAACCTCGGTGTGATGTACTTCAAGGGAGAAGGCGTAGCACAAGATTTCTTACGCGCGCTAATGTGGTTCAATTTAGCGGCAGAAAACGGGGAAAAAAACGCCATAAATAACAGAGATATTGCTTCTTTTAGAATGTCTGCAGCACAGTTAAAAAAAGCAGAATCAATGGCAAAGAAGTGCCGCTCGAGCAATTATACAAGATGTTAATTAGCTTGCTGCACTTGATTGCTTAATTACCAGTCGACCGATTCTTGTTAGCGAGACCTTTCAGAATACCGTCAAGAATCTTCCCCGTCATCAGTTTCATCATGGTTTGCCCTGCTAGCCACCCTAATAAGGAGCCAAACTTCACACGGCAATCCCTTTCTCAGGTGTTTTCGATCGACCGCTATCCAACGGTTCAATCGAAATCATTGCATGCGCTTCCTTTATTAATTGCGACGACACCTTCTGGGTGTCGTGTTGTTTGCTACACCCTTTGCCGCTTACTCCATGTACATCCCACCGTTCACATGTAGCGTAACGCCAGTAATGTAAGCGGCGCCGGGGCCAGCCAAGAATGCAACGGCAGCAGCAATGTCAGCGGGCTGACCAAGACGCTTCAGCGGTACATGTTCAACTAGTTTGGCGCGTTGTTCTTCAGGCAATGCAAGCGTCATATCTGTGTCGATGAAACCAGGGGCGATGCAGTTCACTGTGATGTTGCGGCTGCCGATCTCCTGAGCAAGAGATTTGCTGAAGCCTGCCATGCCAGCTTTGGATGCCGCATAGTTGGATTGACCGGGATTCCCCATGCTGCCAACCACCGAGGAGATGCTGATGATGCGACCGCCTCTGGCTTTCATCATCCCCCGCAATACTGCGCGGCTGAGCCTGAATACGGATTTGAGGTTAGTTGTTAATACATCGTCCCATTCTTCGTCTGACATACGTGCTAACAGATTGTCTTGAGCGATACCGGCGTTGTTCACCAGAATGGAGACTTCACCAAATTGTTTGCGTAATTCACCTAGTGCCTGATCAGTCTGTGCTGCATCATTGACATTCAATGCCATTCCGCAACCTTTAATACCCGCTGCTTCCAGATAGGTGCTGATGGCTTGCGCGCCTTTTTCTGTGGTGGCTGTGCCGATCACGGTTGCCCCTTGATTACCTAACTCAAGAGCAATGGCCTGACCAATGCCGCGTGATGCACCGGTTACCAGTGCGGTTTGTCCTTGTAGTGTTGTCATGTCCCCTCCCCCCTACGCGAGTGCGGCCTGCACTGCCTTGAGTGCTTCTCCGTCATTGATAGCCATTGCCTGCTGATTTTTGTCGGAGCGCTTATTCAGACCAGCCAACACTTTGCCCGGCGCGCATTCGATATTGTGTGTGATGCCCTGCGCACCAAACGCCTGAACGGTTTCAACCCAACGAACCGGGGAATAAAGCTGACGCACCAACGCATCTTTGATGGCGGCTTCATCGCTATAAGAGGCAACATCTGCGTTATTCAAAACAGGAATAAACGGTACGAGTATTTCGATGCCTTCAAGGCGCTCACGCATTTGCTCAGCCGCACCTTTAAGCAGGCTGCAATGCGATGGCACACTCATCGGCAACATGATGGCACGCTTCGCGCCTTTGTCTTTCGCCAGTGCCATACCGCGCTCAACCGCCGCACGATTTCCGGCGATGACGACCTGTCCCGGAGAATTGAAGTTCACCGGCTCCAGCACTTCACCCTGTGCGCCCTCTTCACAAACAGCACGCACCGTGTCGTCATCCAGACCAAGGACCGCAGCAATGCCACCTACGCCTTCCGGCACAGCCTGCTGCATACATTCTGCGCGGTAGCGTACCAATGGCAGCGCGTCGGAAAATTGCAGCGCACCCGCCGCAACCAGCGCGGTATATTCACCCAGACTATGCCCTGCCATAATGGTCGGTGTCGCACCTTCCAAAGATTGCCAAGCTCGATATACCGCGACGCCCGCCGTCAGCATGATGGGCTGAGTATTCACAGTGGCATTCAGCTTGGCATCAATGCCCTCCAACACCAGCCCCCATAAATCCTGCTCCAGAATGTCCGATGCTTCAGCAAAGGTATTGCGCACCACGGGAAAGTCGGCATAGCCGTTCATCATGCCGCGTGATTGGGAGCCCTGCCCGGGAAAAACAAAAGCGAATTTAGTCATAATTTATGAGCCTGTAGAAATTGATTAAAGGACATCAAGCTAAAGATTCAGAAGTTAGATTCTAACTTCATCCAGTGGTAGCGGACTACCCGATTACCACTTAATCAGGACGGCACCCCAGGTAAAGCCACCACCCACTGCTTCGATCAATACGTTTTGACCGGCTTTGATACGACCATCACGCGCAGCCGCATCCAGCGCGAGCGGTATAGAAGCCGCCGATGTGTTGCCATGATTGGCAACGGTGACCACGACATTATCCATGCCTAAGCCCAACTTTTTGGCAGTGGCTTCGATAATGCGGATGTTGGCTTGATGTGGCACCAGCCAGTTGATGTCCGTGCCTTGCATGTTCTGCTCTTCGAGAATCTCTTCGACGACTTCGCTCAACACCTTAACGGCAAATTTGAATACCGCCTGACCATCCATCTTGATGAAGGGATCGCCGTCTACTTCGCCATTGCGCACTTGTCCTTCAGCTTTTAACATACCGCGATGACGCCCTTCCGCATGCAGCTTGGCAGAGACGATGCCCGGCTCATCAGACGCACGTAATAAGACGGCTCCTGCGCCATCACCAAACAGCACGCAAGTGGTTCGGTCTTCCCAGTCCAGCATATTCGACAACACTTCTGCGCCAACGACCAATGCAGTTTTCGCCTGTCCACCCTTGATGTACATATCCGCAGTGTTCATCGCATAGACGAAACCGCCGCAGACCGCTTGGATGTCGAAGGCTGCGCCGCGATTCTTGATGCCTAACTTGTCCTGAAGAATACATGCCGTGCTTGGAAAGAGTTGGTCAGGCGATGTGGTCGCCACGATCACCAGATCAATCTCATCGGCCTCGATACCTGCTGCCTCGATTGCCTTGAGGCTGGCATGCATCGCCAGATCACTGGTCCGCTCACCATCTGCTGCGATATGACGCTCATGAATACCGCTACGCGACACGATCCAATCATGGGATGTATCCACTATCTTTTCAAGATCATGGTTAGTCAGCATTTTGGCAGGCAGATAGCTACCGGTTCCGATGATTTTCGAGTATGTTTGATCAGGCATCGGCCACTCCCTGTGATGTGTTTTGACGCTCATGGTGCCACTTCTCGATGTGTTCGCTGATATGGCTCAACATCCCTTCACGCGCTTCTTCAGCCGCGCGCTCTATCGCGCAGCGAAATGCTAATTTATCTGCTGAACCGTGACTCTTCACGACGATACCTTTCAGGCCGAGAAAGCTCGCGCCATTATAACGGCGATGATCCACCCTGCGTTTGAACGATTTCAACACCGGCAACGCTACCACAGCAGCTAGCTTTGTGAAAATATTGCGGCTAAACTCTTCTCGCAGGAAGTCACCCAGCATCTGCGCTAAACCCTCTGTCGTTTTCAGCGCGACATTGCCAACGAAGCCATCGCACACCACCAAATCGGTCGTCCCCTTGAATATATCATTGCCTTCGACATTACCGTAAAAATTCAGGTCACTGTTTCTCAGCAATTCTGCTGTTTGCTTAACGACTTCATTGCCTTTGATATCTTCACTGCCGATATTCAGCAAGCCGATTGATGGCTCAGGTTTGTGCTCCAACGCTGTCACCAGCGTAGAACCCATCAGTGCGAATTGCAGCAGGTGTTCTGAACTGCAATCCGTATTTGCCCCCAGATCAAGCATACAAACTTGCCCTGTTTTGGTCGGTAGATAAGACGCAATTGCAGGACGGTCGATACCGGATAAGGTTTTAAGCACATATCTGGCAGTCGCCATCAAGGCACCGGTGTTACCAGCGCTCACACAGGCCAGCGCTTCGCCGCTTTTAACCAGATTGATACTGACCCGCATCGAAGAATCTTTTTTGCCACGCAATGCAGACTGTGGCTGCTCATCCATGCCGACCACTTGACTGGCGGGATGAATGCGCAGATGCTCACCGGGCTGAACACCCAGAGCACGCAATTCGTTTTCTATAGCATCGGGAATACCCACCAGAACGATGGTATCGCCAGGGGATTGCTTCAGATACTCAAGTGCAGCAGGAATGGTAACCGTCGGACCGTGATCACCACCCATTGCATCAATAGCTAATGTGACATCCATTATGCAATCCTCAGCAAGGAATAGGTTCTAGTTATAAAAGAAAACGCAGCCGAACATGATGATCGGCTGCGCAGGTCTTCAAGAATCTATTCGCCTTTGACCTTGACTACTTTTTTACCACGGTAAAACCCGGACGCGCTGACGTGGTGGCGCAGATGTGTCTCACCTGTCGTCGGCTCGATAGCGATTGCCGCACTGGTAAGAGAATCATGAGAACGGTGCATGCCGCGCCTAGATGGGGATTTTTTATTTTGCTGAACTGCCATGATTACTACTCCTAAAAAAACTAATTAACTACTTTCAAACTCGCCGCTTTTAACTTAGCCAGGGCTGCAAATGGATTATTTTCTTCCTTAAGCCCCTCTAATACTGCATTCGCCTCACATGCACCTGCTTCATGTTTAGGTGCGATGGGCAAACTCAACAATATCTCTTCTTCCAGCATATAGGGAACAATCAGCTCCGCTTCCGCCAGAATGCTATCAAACTCATTTTCTTCATCTTCCAGCACATCAAGCTCTGCCTGATTGCGCAAGAATAATCTCGTATCAATCTTAACCGGATGATGCATCGCTTTAAGGCAACGCTGACAAATCAACTGACAACTCCCGTCCAGCGTAATGTCCAGAAAAGGCACACCGTAAGTATCCACGCCACCGCGAATCGTATAACTCGCATCTCCTTCAGGATTTGCTGTTATTTCCAATAATCTGGGCATCTCCGTCACATGAACTACCCCGTTCATTTCACTGCCATTTCTGGCAAACTCCAAACTATCAATGAAAGGTCGTGCGGACATGAGGCGCGCATGATATATTTTTCGCTGTCCCCTGTCAAAAACCTATTGAAGGAATATTCTTGAATTCTCAGTTGCTTGTCCTCGCTTCCACCTCGATTTACCGTAAAGAACTGCTCAATCGTCTGCTAGTCCCTTTTGAGACTGCACGACCTGATGTGGATGAAACACCGCTACCCAATGAAGCTGCACGGGATACGTCGCTCAGATTGGCGCAGGAAAAGGCTTTGGCAGTGGTTGCCAGCTACCCGGACGCACTCATCATCGGGTCAGACCAGGTCGCGCTTTTGGACGATCAGCAAATCGGTAAGCCACTCAACCACGATAATGCGGTAGCTCAACTGCAAGCCATGCGGGGTAAAACCACCATCTTCTATACCGCCCTGGCGCTGCTGAACAGCAAAACCGGCAATATGCAGACCGATGTCTCGCTGAGCCACGTCACCCTGCGTGACCTGAGCGACGAAGAGATTGATGGCTATCTGCTCAAGGAGCAGCCCTACCATTGTGCCGGTAGCGCAAAGTCAGAGGGCCTGGGGATATCCCTGATGAGCCGGATGACTGGCGATGACCCGAATGCGCTGGTGGGGCTACCGCTTATTCCGTTGTGCAACATGCTGCGACGTGAAAACGTGCGTTTGTATTGATTATGGAAAAAGGTACGCTATACCTCATCCCCTGCAACTTGGGCGACACCCAGCCCGAGCAAGTTCTACCGCAGCATGTCATCGACATCGCACGCAAACTCAGCCATTTTGTAGTGGAACAGCCCAAAACTGCACGTCGCTTCCTCGCCACGTTAAAGCCGGAGCAACCTATCCAATCACTCAATTTCGCCTCGCTTAACCAGCACACCCCGGATGCTGAGCTCCCCAATCTGCTCGCCCCGCTGCTGGCCGGACACGATGTGGGGATCATTTCTGAAGCGGGTTGCCCCGGCATTGCCGATCCCGGTGCCAATCTGGTTAATCTGGCACATCGCAAAAATATTCGTGTCGTACCAATGGTGGGCCCCTCTTCGATTCTGCTGGCGTTGATGGCTTCCGGGCTGAATGGACAGTGCTTCGCTTTTCACGGGTACTTACCCATTGAAGATAACAATAGGATGAAAGCGATCACCTCGCTGGAAGCAGAGTCCATCAAACGCAACCAGACACAGCTATTCATTGAAACGCCCTACCGAAATGACAAACTGTTTACAGCGCTACTCAGACACTGCCGCCCCCAAACCTTGTTATGTGTCGCAAGCAACCTCACCTCACCGGATGAGGAAATAAAAACACATACAATTTCACATTGGAAATCCACCGCCAAACCGTCTCTAAACAAGCGTCCCAGCATGTTTCTACTGCTAGGCCATAAATAATTTTTATTGCCCAAACACTCGCTTTCTGGTATTAAAGCTGACTTTGTTTTATCCAGTTGGAGAAAGTGCAATGCCTGTAAAGCCACAAAAACCCATCACCCCGTACAAAGCCAAGAAGGGTGAGGCATATATGAGCGCAAAGCAGCTCAAACATTTCAGCAATATTCTGAACACCCTCAAGGAAGAATTAGGGCAGGATATTGATCGCACCGTCCATACCATGCAGGACGAAGCAACCGTTTTTGCAGACCCTAACGACCGCGCCACTCAGGAATCCGATATGGGACTGGAATTGCGCAACCGTGATCGCGAAAGAAAATTGATTAAAAAAATCAATGAGATGATCGCTAAAATCGAATCCAAAGATTATGGCTATTGTGATAATTGTGGCATCGAGATCGGCTTGAGCCGCCTTGAAGCCAGACCAACCGCAACCCTGTGTATTGATTGCAAAACACTGGATGAGATTCGTGAAAGACAAGTCGCTAAGTAATCATTAGCGAAGCTGGTTTGTCGTAACAATCAGCTCTATGAAATTTGCTCCTGTTCCGTATGGTTCAGGGGCATTTTTTGTGCCAAACTAACCTCAATCGAGCAACGCAGGGAACCCTGAGGGCGGTAAACCGAGGTCGCCTTTTCTTTGGCTTCTGTCTTTTGGCGACGCAAAAGAAAGTAACTAGCTGCCGGTCTACCACCGGCGGTTTTTATTTCGAATTAGATAATCCATCAAGTCCGAATTAGCGCATATGTTTAGCGTGGCTCTAGAAACAAAAAATCCCCACCAGCAACGCTAGTGGGGCTTTTTTGTTACTACCTATCTATCTATTACTCTGCCGCAGGTGCAGGCGCTGGCGCAGCAGCCTCAGGTGCTGGTAACAGTACCTTCATGCTGAGCTTCATACGACCTTTGTCATCAACATCCAGCACTTTCACACGCACAACTTGACCTTCTTTAAGGTGGTCAGTTACTGCGTTTACGCGCTCATGTGCAATCTGTGAGATGTGTAGCAAGCCGTCTTTGCCCGGCAATACGTTAACCAAGGCACCGAAGTCCAGTAATTTAACAACCGGGCCTTCATATACTTTGCCGACTTCAACGTCTGCGACGATATCTTCAATGCGCTTCTTAGCCGCTTCACCCGCCTCGCCGCTGACACAAGAGATTGTGATGTTACCGCTATCGTCAAGATCAATGGTTGTGCCCGTTTCTTCGGTCAATGCACGAATCACCGCACCGCCTTTACCGATCACGTCACGGATCTTTTCAGGATTGATCTTCATCTTGATCATGCGCGGTGCAAATTCAGAAACCTCTGTCCGCGCAGTCGGCATGGCTTGTGTCATCAAGCCTAGAATGTGCATACGACCTTCACGCGCTTGCGTCAAAGCAGCTTGCATGATCTCGCTAGTGATACCGTTGATCTTGATGTCCATCTGTAATGCAGTGATACCTTCTTCAGTACCCGCCACTTTGAAGTCCATATCGCCCAGGTGATCTTCATCACCCAGAATATCGGTCAACACTGCGAAACGATTGCCTTCTTTGATCAGACCCATCGCAATACCGGCAACGTGGCCCTTAAGCGGTACACCCGCATCCAATAGTGCTAAACATCCGCCGCACACTGATGCCATTGAGCTGGAACCGTTTGATTCGGTAATCTCTGAGACTACGCGCATCGCATAGCCGAAATCTTCTTCGCTTGGCAGCACGGCGAGTAATGCACGCTTGGCTAAGCGACCATGCCCGATCTCGCGACGCTTAGGCGTTCCAACGCGACCGGTTTCACCTGTTGAGTAGGGAGGGAAGTTGTAATGCAGCATGAAGCGATCTGTATATTCTCCTTGCAGTGCGTCGATCTTTTGAGAGTCACGCATGCTACCCAGCGTAGCAACTGCGATGGCTTGTGTCTCGCCACGAGTGAACAACGAAGAACCATGGGTACGTGCCAACACACCGTTACGGATGGTGATAGGGCGCACAGTGCGCGTATCACGACCATCGATACGTGGATCACCATTCAAAATCTGACCGCGAACGATCTTGGCTTCCAGTGAGCTAAACAGATCATTAACCGTATTCTTCATTCCGGGAGCAGATTCATCGTTGATGATCGCGGCTTTTACTTTGTCATGTATCGCATGAACGGCATCGGTACGTTCTTGCTTAGAGCGAATCGCATAGGCTGCATTCAGTTCAGCTTCGGCAATGCTGGCAACTTGAGCGACCAAGGCATCGTCTTGGGCGGGTGCTGTCCAGTCCCAGTCGTCAGCACCGACTTCGCTTGCCATTTCGTTGATCGCCTGAATAACGGTTTGCATCTGCTCGTGACCGAACATGACAGCACCAAGCATGACGTCTTCTGACAATTGCTCAGCTTCAGATTCCACCATCAATACGGCGCGGTCTGTGCCTGCGACTACCAGATTCAATTCAGAGGTCGTCAGTTCAGTTGATGTCGGGTTCAACAGGTATTGGCCATTTGCATAGCCCACGCGTGCAGCTGCGATCGGGCCTTCAAACGGGATACCGGATATTGCCAATGCTGCAGATGCGCCGATCATCGCCGGGATGTCGGAATCGATCTCTTCATCAGACGACATCACTGTCGCAACGATTTGAACTTCGTTGTAGAAGCTATCCGGGAACAATGGACGTAACGGACGATCGATCAAACGTGACGTCAATATCTCTTTCTCGCTAGGACGACCTTCGCGCTTGAAAAATCCACCGGGGATTTTTCCGGCAGCGTATGCTCTCTCCTGATAATCGACAGTCAACGGAAAGAAGTCTTGGTCAGGCTTGGCATCTTTTCTGCCCACTACGGTGACCAACACGACGGTGTCATCCAGACTGACCATCACTGCACCACTTGCTTGGCGTCCGATTTCACCGGTTTCCAGTGTTAGCTGGTGATTACCGAGCGCGATTGTTTTTTTATACTGACTCAAGATAGACCTCTCTGTTCATTACGGACGCACAATGTGCCGTAGATAGTGACTAGACAAAATAATACGGGCCGCATGATGCGACCCGCTGAATTCGATATATTACTTACGGATTTCCAGACGTTCGATCAGCTTACGGTAGCTTGCGTCATTGGTGCGCTTGAGATAATCAAGCAGCTTACGACGGCGACTAACCAGTCGCAACAGGCCGCGACGTGAGTGGTGATCTTTGCCGTTATCTTTGAAATGCTCGGTCAGGTAAGTGATGCGTGCTGTGATCAAAGCCACTTGCACTTCCGGTGAACCAGTATCGCTTTTAGCGCGTTGATAGTCGGTTACGATTTGCGCTTTTTGCGCAGCATTTATTGCCATGGGTTTTGCTCTCCTAAAATAAGGAGCGCATTCTACCTTTAACGGGTACCTTACTCAACCCCAATCTTTTGCTTTAATTCAGGTTTTGCGGCCTGCTTGGCCACACTTGACAGCAAACGGTCTGGGGCCAGTCGACGGCCCTCTAATTGCCCCAACCCGATAAAGCCCTGATCACCCTGCAATCTGACCTTGCCATCGGCTAATCCGGTATCCAATGCGAGCCGTTGCCCCTGCGCCAGACGCTTGATCTGCACGCTATCCAGTTGCAAGGTCGGTATATCAGGCATCAGGGACTCGACCTCCAGAATGCAATCATCTCTTTCATCTGCTGACATGGCCTCCAGTGTGGGCATATCGTAAGCTTTTTCCAGGTCGAAATGCGCGATAGCGGTACGCCGCAAGCCACCCAGATGCGCGCCACAGCCCAACGCAGCACCTATATCCTCAGCAAGTGTGCGGATATATGTACCTTTGCTGCAACGCACCGTAATCTCCATCTCTTCGCCGCTAAAGCTATTGAGGGTCAATTCATGGATGACGACATCGCGCAGCTTGCGTTCTATCGTCTGGCCCTTGCGGATATATTCGTAGAGAGGTTTCCCTTGGTGTTTGAGTGCACTATGCATAGGGGGAAGCTGCTGGATATTGCCGCGAAATTTTTCCAGTGCCGCATTTACATCATCCAAATCAATATTAACTGGATGAGTTTCCAATATGTCACCTTCAGCATCGCCAGTGCTGGTGGTTTTGCCCAAACGCAGCAAAGCACGATAGGTTTTATCGGCATCCAGCAGTGAATTTGAGAATTTGGTGGCTTCACCGAAGCAGATCGGCAGCAAACCCGTGGCAAGGGGGTCCAGCGTGCCAGTGTGTCCCGCCTTTTTAGCGTTGAACAGTCTGCGCACTTTTTGCAGTGCTGTGTTCGAGCTCACGCCAAGCGGTTTATCGAACAGCAGTACACCGTCACATTGGCGATAGATACGCGCCATGCGATTAATCTGAATTATCTTTTTTTTGATTATCGGGATTTAGTTGATCGCTTGCGACTGCGTCGTCTATCAGTTGAGACAGTTGGGTACCGCGTTCGACAGACGCATCGTATGCAAAGTGTAATTGAGGCATCACGCGCAGCTTGAGGCTACGCGCTAACTGGTTGCGTATGAAGCCGCTAGCTCGCTCCAAGCCTTCCAGCGCTTCATCGTGCTTGCCATCCAGACGGGTAAAGAATATCTTGGCATGTGAATAGTCACCGGCAACATCAACATCGGTAATGGTTACCAATTTTACACGGGGATCATTGATTTCAAGACGTACCAGTTCGGCAATCTCGCGCTGCATCTGCTGCGATATTCTTTCCGTCCGTGAAAAGTTACTCATGCACTACACGCACCGATCAAAGTGCACGCGCCACTTCTACGACTTCATAAACTTCAAGTTTATCGCCCACTACAAGATCGTTATAACCTTTCAACGACAAGCCACACTCAAAGTTGCTCTTGACTTCTTTTACGTCATCTTTGAAACGTTTCAAGGAGTCCAGCTCTCCATCATGGATGACCACATCATCGCGTAACACACGTACTTTCGAACCGCGCTTGACGATACCTTCCAGCACGTAGCAGCCGGCAATCGTGCCAATTTTGGAAACGCTAAATACTTGTCGTATTTCAACCATACCCAGTACATTTTCACGTTTTTCTGGTGCTAGCATTCCCGATAACGCTGTCTTGATTTCGTCCACCATCGCATAAATGATGTTGTAGTAACGAATTTCCACGCCGTTGGATTCTGCCAATTTTCTTGCAGCAGCATCTGCTCTGGTATTAAAGCCGATTACGATCGCCTTGGAAGCGAGCGCAAGGTTGATATCCGACTCAGTAATCGCACCTACGCCGCCGTGTATCAGGTTGACTTTAACTTCATTAGTAGACAGCTTTTGCAGTGATTGCGCGATAGCTTCAGAAGAACCTTGGACATCAGACTTCACGATCAGGGATAGAGTGCTCACCTCACCTTCCGTCATCTGTTCCATCATATTTTCCAGTTTAGCGGCCTGCTGCTTGGCTAGTTTCACACCGCGATATTTACCCTGACGGAACTGAGCGATTTCACGTGCACGTTTCTCATCAGACAATACCATTAACTCTTCACCTGCTACCGGCACTTCCGATAAGCCCTGTATTTCTACCGGGAACGATGGATAAGCCTCAGTAACCGTTTTACCATTTTCATCCAGCATGGCACGCACACGTCCGAATACCGAGCCGACCAATACCGTGTCACCTCGACGTAACGTTCCTGATTGAACCAGCACTGTAGCAACAGCACCTTTACCTTTATCCAGACGCGCCTCAACCACCAGCCCTTTTGCGTTTGTTGTGCGTGGTGCTTTTAATTCCAGTAATTCAGCCTGTAGCAAAATGCCTTCCAACAGTTGGTCGATACCCTGTCCCGTCTTTGAAGAAACTTCGACCATCATTGCATCACCACCCCAATCTTCAGGGACGACTTCTTCTGAAACCAGTTCTTGTTTGACGCGCTCTACATTTGCATCTTCTTTGTCCATCTTAGTCACGGCCACAACCAGTGGAACATCACCTGCTTTTGCATGGTGTATCGCTTCCTTTGTTTGTGGCATCACGCCATCATCTGCAGCAACGACCAAAATCACAATATCTGTCGCCTTCGCACCCCGTGCACGCATGGCAGTAAACGCCTCGTGACCTGGAGTATCTAGGAATGTGATCATCCCGCGAGGGGTATCCACATGGTATGCGCCGATATGCTGGGTAATGCCACCGGCTTCGCCTGTCGCAATACGGGTACGACGAATGTAATCAAGCAAAGATGTTTTACCGTGATCGACGTGACCCATCACAGTCACAACAGGTGCACGGGGCTCCAGTTCGGCCTTATGGTCATCTTCGCTGTCTTCCATCAGATACGCATCAGGATCATCCAGCTTCGCAGCTTTCGCAACGTGCCCCATCTCCTCAACGACAATCATTGCTGTTTCCTGATCAAGCACCTGATTGATGGTCACCATTGAGCCCATTTTCATCAAAGCTTTGATAATTTCGGCTGCTTTAATTGACATCTTCTGCGCCAATTCGGCAACGGTTATCGTCTCAGGAACTGCAACCTCATGCACTACCGGCTCAGTCGGCATTGAAAATGCGTGTGCAGTTTCAGATGATTGAGACGGTTGCTTAGTATGTCTGCCACCGTGATGGCGAGAGCCACGCGATGGTGAACCCCATGACCGTCCACCAGTATTGACTGGCGTACGTTTTTTGTGTCCCTTTTCGTCCCACGGACTATCTTTTGCAGCTACTTTTGACTTTCGACCGGGCTTGACTATTTTGTCACCCGGCTTGGGTGTCGGCTTGTGTAACGTACCTTCAGCCAAATCAACAGCTGGCGCTTTTGCAGCAGCAGGTGTGGCTTCTTCTGCTTTTTTCTCTTCAGGCTTGGCTTCACTGGCCGCAGCTTTGCGCTTGGATCGATCCTGCTTTTCTTGTACTTCAGCAGCCTGGCGTGTCGCCAACTCCGCCTGCAAACGTGCTTCTTCTTCGCGTGAAGCCAACTCAGCTTCGTCAACGACCTTCTTGCTCGCCTTGGTTTTTTTAGTCTCTTCTACTGCAGCGGCTGCTTTTGCAGCGGCACTTGCTGGTGAAGCAACCACACGGCGTTTTCTGACTTCAACCTGAATCGTCCGTGCTCTGCCGGAACTATCAGATTTTTTTATTTCTGTGGTTTCACGACGTGTAATAGTGATTTTTTTTGCTGGCTTTTCCGCGCCATGTGACTGACGTAAATGCTCAAGCAACTTCGCCTTGTCCTTTTCAGACACAGGATCTGACTCTTTCTGCTTGGTAAGGCCTGCCGCCTTGAGTTGCTCTAGCAGCAAAGGTACTGGCAATCCAAGCTCTGTCGCAAACTGTTCTACGTTTAATTTTCCCATTACTATCCTTTAATCACCTCGTTAGGCAAACCAAGGTGCGCGTGCCGTCATTATTAATGCATTTGCACGTTCACTATCCATACCGGAAAGTTCCATTAACTCATCCGCATCCAAGTCAGCCAATTGATCCTGTGTAATAACGCCTTTACCAGCCAGTTCCTGAGCAGTCTCTTCATCCATTCCCTCAATCTTGAGCAAATCTTCAATACCGTGCTCAACCTTCTCTTCGCCGGCAATCGCCGCTGTCAACAAAGCATTACGTGCACGGCTACGCAGCTCTTCTACTGTCGCCTCATCGAAAGATTCGATTTCCATCATTTCTTCCAAAGGCACATATGCCACTTCTTCCAACGTATTGAAACCTTCCAACACTAGAATGTCTGCAACTTCAGCATCAACATCCAAGCGTTCCATAAATACGGATCGTGCTTTAGAAAACTCTTCATCAATCTTCTCTTCGGACTGCTCGACCGTCATGATATTGAGTTCCCATCCGGTCATTTCGCTTGCCAAGCGTACATTCTGCCCACCACGTCCGATTGCTTGAGCAAGATTATCTTCCTCAACCACCACGTCCATACAGTGCCGTTCTTCATCAACAACGATACTGCTGACTTCAGCAGGTGCCAGTGCATTGATGACATAGGTAGCGGGTTCTTCAGACCACAAAATGATGTCTACACGCTCTCCTGCTAGTTCGTTTGTCACACCCTGCACACGCGAACCGCGCATACCGACGCAAGTACCGATAGGGTCTATACGTGGATCATGTGACAGCACTGCTATTTTGGCGCGTGAACCGGGATCGCGAGCAGCACTGACTATTTCCAGTAACTTTTCTTCGATTTCCGGGACTTCGAGCTCAAATAATTTGACCAGCAGATCAGACGAGGTGCGTGACAAGATCACCTGAGGTCCGCGAGCACCTCGATCGACTCTTAACAGATGCGCCTTTACACGATCACCGACCCTCAAATTCTCTTTTGCGATCATTTGCTCGCGCGGCAACAAAGCCTCGATTTTGCCGAACTCAATAATCGCGTTACCGCGTTCGAGTCGTTTGACTGTGCCAGACACCAAATGCTCTTTTCGATCCATGAAGTCCGCAAGAACCTGCTCACGTTCGGCATCACGTATCCTCTGAAAAATAACTTGCTTGGCTGCTTGAGCACCAATGCGCCCGAAATCAATTGATTCAAGTCCTTCTTCGACAAATTCACCCATCTGGATTTCTGAGTTACGCTTTTGGGCTTCCCCAAGCTTGATGTGCAGATCAGGCGTCTCAAAAGTCTCGTCATCCATCACTTCCCAACGACGGAAAGACTCGTACTCGCCTGATTCACGATCAATTGCAACACGTACATCCGCCTCATCCTTGAAACGTTTTTTGGTTGCAGATGCCAATGCAGATTCCAGTGCCTCGAACACGACCTCTTTCTCTACGTTCTTTTCACGTGACAGCGCATCTACCAGCAACAAAATTTCACGACTCATACTTATACTCTCCAGCTATGTTCCAACACCCGATGATTGATTCAGGCGTTGTTTCTAAATCCTAAAATGTAGGCACTAAACGCGCCTTATCCAAATTCGACAGATCAATCTCTACAATGCTGCCATCAACATCCAACTGCAGCATCCCATCATCCAACTCGCCGATGATCCCGATAAATTTCTTTCTACCATCCATTGGCATACGCAACTTAAGTTGCACTTTTTCACCCGCAAACCTCAAAAAATCCTGCTCTTTATTCAATGGACGATCCAAGCCCGGAGAGGAAACCTCAAGCCTGTCATAGTCCACGTTTTCGACCATAAACAGCCGTGTCAGCTGATTACTTACCGCTTGGCAGTCTTCAACCAATATACCCTCTGGCTTATCTAAGAAGACACGCAACATGCCATGACCGGAGCGCTCGAAGTCAACCAGCTCATAGCCCATGCCATTTACCGTCACCTCAATCAGCTTCGCAACATCCATAATACGTCCCACAAATAAAAAACGGGCTCGAAGCCCATCTGAAAACGCGGCGGATTATAGCAAAACCCGCCAACGAATGGAATCTGTTAATTAGCTAATTCCTCAGAAAATTCGCCAAGTGGATAATTCCCCGACGAATCTCGATGCCAAATCACAAAGCAGATTCGTCAGTTTCCCCGGTACGAATACGGATGACCTGCTCAATTGCCGAGACAAAAATTTTGCCATCGCCGATTTTGCCCGTATGCGCTGCCTTAACGATCGCTTCAACGGCCGTCTCCACTAACTCCGCCGAAACCACCACGTCTATCTTCACTTTCGGCAGAAAATCAACCACATACTCAGCACCGCGATACAGTTCTGTGTGCCCTTTTTGACGTCCAAAACCTTTGACTTCGGTCACAGTCAAACCGCTTACCCCTAACTCAGAAAGTGCTTCGCGCACTTCATCCAGCTTGAATGGCTTGATAATCGCTTCGATTTTCTTCATTTAGATTTCCGATACGTTAAATAAAATTCATTACAACTCAAGTGGACATATTATATATCAACCCGTTCAGCCAGCGCGCCCACATCACCCGTCCTGTACCAAATAATTGACCTCCACGATCTCCAACGCCTGATCGCCAACAGGTGAGCGCAATATTGCAGTGTCGCCTTCCCGTAATCCGAGTAACACTCGCGCCAATGGTGAGACCCAGCTAATCATGCCATCACCAGCATTCGCCTCATCAACACCGACGATACTGTACGTGCTCTCCCTGCCATCGACATCACAAATGGTGACTGTTGCACCGAAAAATACCTGATCGCATTGTCCACGTTCTGCAGGATCAATGACTTCAGAAGCTTCCAGACGTTTACGCAGAAATCTGACCCGACGATCGATTTCTCGCAGCCGCTTCTTACCATAGATATAGTCCCCGTTCTCGGAGCGATCTCCGTTAGAAGCCGCCCAGGAGACCATTTTGACTAATTCCGGTCGCTCGATCTTCCACAAGTGATCCAGCTCCAACTTCAGCTTATGATAACCATTCGGGGTGATGTAATTTTTGACTACAACTTCTGATGATTCTGATTGTTCTCGCTCGTCCGCCATACTATCGTCACCGGATAATCTCTATACTATTGAAGTATGTTTAAGCTAAGAAATGAGGATTGCTTCTGAATTCGGGCAACAACGATTAGTTGCAATGTTTATGCACTGGCACCTAACAGTGAAATGATTTCTCTCAGATCCTTACGCACTGCACGGACATTCATACCACCATTGCCAGCAGCACTTTTGTCATCATCGTGATCATGTTCCAGACGATTACGTGCACCGCTGATGGTAAATCCCTCTCCGTATAACAACTCACGGATACGCCTGATCAGCAACACCTCATGGTGCTGGTAGTAGCGTCGATTCCCGCTGCGCTTGACAGGTTTAAGCTGGGTAAACTCCTGCTCCCAGTAACGCAGCACATGGGCTTTAACACCACAAAGCTCGCTGACCTCACCTATCGTGAAATAGCGTTTCGCTGGAATCGGGGGAAGTACTGTATTAGATAGGTTTTCCATGATAGGACTTTTCTACCATCGTCTTCAGCTTCTGACTTGGATGAAATGTAACCACCCGGCGAGCTGTAATCGGAATCTCCTCACCAGTTTTGGGGTTTCTTCCAGGACGCTGCGGCTTGTCACGCAATTGAAAATTGCCAAACCCGGACAGCTTCACACTTTCGCCGCGTTCCAATTGAGCGCGAATCTCCTCAAAGAACGCTTCCACCATGTCTTTTGCCTCACGTTTATTGAGGCCTACTTTCTCAAAGAGCAAATCCGCTAACTCTGCCTTCGTCAATGTTGATGTCATTTCTCTTCCTTTACATGCGCAACTGCGCACCATGCTTTTGAACCCCCTTCACCAACAGGGCTATACTCGGTTCAATTTCTAAATCTGTGAGTGTCTTCTGAGTATCTTGCAATAACACACGGAATGCAAGGCTTTTTTTGCCTTCCTCAACACCTTTTCCACGATAGACGTCGAATAATGCCACCTCCTTCACATAAGGGGCTTTTGCCTCTATCATTGCATCAACCAGCAATTGCGTATCGACAGCATCCTCTACTAATAACGCTAAATCCCGTCGCACGGGTAATGATTTTGGCAGTTCACTCATGCGTGGCACGCTGGCTTGGGTCAGCGCATCAAGCTCGACCTCAAACCAAACGGGTGCTTGCGGCATGTCATATTGCTGCCGCCATTTCGGATGCAATTCACCGATCCAGCCGACCATTTTGTCACCACAGAATATCTGTGCCGATCTACCCGGTTGTAACGCCGGGTGTTTTGCTGCAGTGAAACGCACTATCTGAGGAAAAAACAAAGCTTCAACATCCGCTTTCACATCAAAGAAATCAATATTGCTATCCTTAACGCCCCACTGCTCCGGCATACTGCTTCCATAAGCGATGGCAGATAAGCGCTGGCTATGAATGTAGCCCTGCTCCGATTTAGCGAAGCAAGCACCTGTCTCGAACAACCGCACTCTGGTCTGTTTGCGATTTAGGTTATAACTTAATGCACCGACCAAACCGCCAATCAAACTACTGCGCATCACGGAAAGATTGCTGGCAATAGGATTTTGCAAGACCACCGGCGACTCATTGGCACAAAAATCACGCTCAATCTTCTCATCCAAAAATGCGTAACTGACGATCTCCTGATAGTCACGCACTATCAAGCTTTGTTGAAGCTGAGATAGCGCGCGTTGTGATTCACTGTCCGGCAACATGGTCAGTGCAGCTTGAGGAGCGAGAGCAGGAATATTCTCATAGCCATACAAGCGGGCGATCTCTTCGATCAGGTCGGCTTCGATAGACAGGTCGAAACGGAAACTCGGCGGCATCACTTTGAATTCACCGTCTTCTGCCGTGAAATCGAATTGCAAGCCTGTTAGCAAAGCCGCAATTTGATCATTACCCAACTCTATACCTAACACTCGCATCAAACGTGAACGGCGTAGCACGATCTCTGTGCGAACAGGCAATGCACCCTGCACTTCACTGACCTCACCTGCTTTACCGCCACATATTTCAATCAGTAACTGAGTCGCACGCTCCAACGCCTGCCGCGTTGCTGCAAAATCTACCCCGCGCTCAAAGCGGAACGATGAATCCGTCGCCAAGCCAAAACGACGTGCCCGCCCCGCTATCGCATCAGGATTGAAGAAGGCACTCTCCAGAAACACATCGACCGTGTCTGTTTCCACCCCGCTGCCCTGACCGCCCATGATGCCTGCCAATGCCAACGCCCTATCATCGTCGCCGATCACCAGCACATCTTCGCTCAACGTCACTTCCTGATCATTCAGCAGCGTCAATGTCTCATCAGCACGCGCATGGCGAACCGTAATACCACCCGACAGTTTGGCAAGGTCAAAGGCATGCATAGGCTGCCCCAGCTCCAGCATCACGTAATTGGTAATATCCACGACAACGTTAATACCGCGCAGACCGCTACGTTCAAGACGACGCAGCATCCAGTCCGGCGTGGTTGCTGCGGCATTCACATCTTGCACAATGCGACCACAGTACAACGGACACGCTTGTGCATCTTCGACTTTGACCGGCAATGTTTCAGTTAGCGTGACGGGCTGTGCAGTGATCGCAACAGCTTGTAACGGACTACCGGTCAAAGCGGCGACTTCGCGCGCCAGCCCTGAAATTCCGCAGCAGTCGCTACGATTAGGTGTCAACTTAATCGTAAACAATTGATCTTCGAGATCCAGATATTCGCGCAATGCTGTACCCACTGGCGCATCATCCGGCAACAGCCAAAGTCCGTCACTGGTCTCTGCCAACCCCAGCTCGACCGGAGAACACAGCATGCCGAATGATTCAATGCTGCGTACTTTGGCTTGCTTGATCTTGAAGTTACCGGGTAACACTGCCCCAATACGGGCGCAGGGCACTTTCACCCCGACTTCAACGTTGGGCGCACCGCACACGATATTCAGCGGTTGAGCTTCACCTACATTGACCTGACAAACATTCAGCCGGTCTGCATTAGGATGCTTCACCACTTCCAGCACTTCAGCCACCACCACGTCGTTGAATGCTGGCGCGACGCTTTCAAGCGTCTCCACCTCAAGGCCGGCCATCGTCAGCAGATGCCCTAACGCTTCGCTTTTCATTGCCGGGTTGACCCAGCTACGTAACCAGTTTTCAGAAAATTTCATACCGTATTCTCAGTTGAATTGCTTGAGGAAGCGCAAATCGCTTTCGTAGAACTGACGTAAATCGTTCACCCCGTAGCGCAACATCGCTAAACGCTCCACACCCAAACCGAACGCAAAGCCAAGATATTTCTCGCTATCGATGTTGACGTGTTTGAACACATTGGGATGCACCATGCCGCATCCGCCGATCTCCAACCAGCCGCCGTTCCAACTCATATCCATCTCAGCCGATGGCTCGGTAAAGGGAAAGAAGGAAGGGCGAAAGCGCACACGCAAATCATCGCGCTCGAAAAAGCGTTGCAGAAAATCCTGCACCACACCTTTGAGATTGGCAAAGCTCACCTCTTCATCCACCCACAGACCTTCAACCTGATGAAACATCGGTGAATGGGTCGCATCCGAATCAAAACGGTACACACGTCCGGGTGAGATAATTTTCAAAGGCGGCTGATTGTTTTCCATGTAACGAATCTGTACCGGTGAAGTATGGGTACGCAAAACATGTTCAGCATCAATATAAAAAGTATCGTGCATCGCACGTGCCGGATGATTTTCAGGAATGTTCAACGCTGTGAAATTGTAGAAATCGTGTTCGATTTCTGGCCCAGAGGCCACTGCAAATCCCAGCGAGTGAAATAACTGTTCGATTCGCTGCAAGGTACGCGTCACCGGGTGTAAACCACCGACGCCATTGCCACGTCCCGGCAAGGTGACATCCAGCGACTCAGCTTCCAGTTGTTGCGCTAATTTGTGTTGTTGCAGGTCATCGCGGCGCTGCTGCAAGGCGGCTTCAATCTTCTGTTTGACCTGATTGATACGCGCACCCGCTGCCGGACGTTCGTCCGCCGACAGCTTACCCAAACCTTTTAACAAGGCTGTCAGGCTACCGTCCTTACCCAGATAGCGCGCTTTTATTTGCTCTAATTCAACATCGTCGCTAATCGCGGCAAATTGTTGCAGAGCTTCATCTAATATTTGTTTGAGTTGATCCATGTGTAATGACACCAAAACAAAAAAGGAGGCTTAGCGCCTCCTTTATATGTTCAACACTGATAATTAAGCGCCGAGGCTGGCTTTTGCTTGTACGACGAATTGTGCAAATGCGTCCTTATCAAACACAGCAATATCGGACAGTACTTTACGATCAATCTGGATATCCGCTTTCTTCAATCCGTTCATGAACACGCTATAGGTCATGCCTTGCTCACGCACTGCTGCATTGATACGTGCGATCCACAATGCACGGAACTGACGCTTTCTTTGGCGACGGTCACGATAAGCATATTGACCTGCTTTCATTACCGCTTGCTTGGCTACACGGTATACGTTCTTGCGACGACCGCGATATCCTTTTGCCAGTTCGAAGACTTTCTTATGACGGGCGCGAGCGATGACTCCTCGTTTCATTCTTGGCATGATCTACTCCTTATGCGTAAGGCATCATGGAACGAACCGATGCTGTATTGGTTGAATGCACTTCACTAATGCCGCGCAATTTACGCTTAACTTTGGTGGTCTTTTTGGTCAGGATGTGGCGCTTGAAGGCTTGCGCGCGCTTGATGCTGCCACCAGCGCGAACTACAAAGCGCTTTTTGGCACCACTCTTGGTTTTCATCTTAGGCATGATTGCTCCTTAAGTTATGGTGGAAGGTGTTTTCCGATGGAAAAACTTTATTACCTGCACACCACTTTTTATCGGGATTATTGACTGCTTAAACGAACCGGCCATCCCATTAAGCCGATACGAGTTAATTTGTATTAAGTCTTTATTTTTTTTCGTCTTGTTATTTTTTTGTTTTGGGTGATAACACCATCACCATTTGACGACCTTCCATCTTTGGAAACTGCTCAACGACACCATATTCTTCAAGGTCATCTCTGACTCGCTGAATCAAGCGCATGCCGATTTCCTGATGCGCCATTTCACGGCCGCGGAAACGTAGCGTGATCTTGGTCTTGTTACCGTCTCCCAGAAATTTAACCAGATTACGCAACTTGATGTTGTAGTCACCTTCATCTGTTCCCGGACGAAACTTGATCTCCTTGACCTGAACTTGTTTTTGCTTGAGCTTGGCCTCATGCTGCTTCTTGCTCTCGGCATATTTGAATTTGCCGATATCCATGATGCGACAAACCGGCGGCTCCGCCAATGGCGAAATCTCCACCAAATCAAGTGCCGCTTCATCCGCCAAACGCAGTGCTTCTGCGATGTCCACAATCCCGAGGGGCTCTTTTTCTGCTCCAATGAGTCGCACCTGAGGTGCTGTAATCATTTCATTGAGGCGCTGCGATTTATTCTGTGCTATTGCAATATCTCCACTTGGACAATATCAAGCCGTGCTTCCCGCATTGATTTCGGTTTTAAGATGTTGAAGCAATGATGCTATCGTCATCTGTCCGAGATCTTCACCACCACGGGTACGCACGGCCACCAAACCCCCAGCCACTTCCTTATCGCCCACAATGAGCTGGTAAGGTAATTTCTGCAAGCTATGTTCGCGGATTTTATAGGTAATCTTCTCATTACGCAAATCCAATTGCACTCTTAAGCCTGCCTCACGCAAAGATTTGGCCACTTTTAGAGCGTATTCTTCCTGCGCCTGTGAAATATTCATCAAAACGACTTGCATCGGGGCCAACCACATCGGAAATGCACCTGCATGATGCTCAATCAAAATACCGATAAATCGCTCCATCGAACCCAATATGGCTCGATGCAACATGACAGGCGGTTTGCGTCCATTATCTTCATCGACATATTCCGCCCCCAAACGCTCTGGCAGGTTGAAATCCAATTGAATCGTGCCACATTGCCACAAGCGACCCAGACTGTCTTTCAGGGTGAATTCCACTTTAGGGCCATAAAAAGCCCCTTCGCCCGCTTGGATATCGAACTCAAGGTTGTTTTGCTTCAAGGCAGCTTCCAGACTGGATTCGGCTTTGTCCCATGTCTCGTCTGTCCCTACCCTTTTTTCAGGGCGTGTCGACAATATGACTAATACCTCATGAAACCCGAAATCGTGATAAACCTCGTTCAACATCACGATGAATTTCGATACTTCTGATTGCACTTGATCTTCAGTACAGAAAACATGCGCATCATCCTGTGTAAAACCGCGCACACGCATCAAGCCGTGTAACGAGCCGGACGTTTCGTTGCGGTGACAGGAGCCGAATTCCGCTAACCGTAATGGGAGGTCACGATAACTATGCAAGCCGTGATTGAATATCTGGACGTGGCCCGGACAGTTCATCGGCTTGACTGCATAGTCTCGATTCTCCGCCGCAGTGGTGAACATATTGTCGTGGTAGTTTTCCCAATGGCCTGATTTCTCCCACAGGGATCTGTCCATGATGCTCGGTGTCCGCACTTCTTGATATTCATGCTCCCAGAATTTGCGGCGCATGTATTGCTCGACTTCCTGCCACAATGTCCAGCCTTTGGGATGCCAGAAGACCATGCCCGGCGATGATTCCTGCATGTGGAACAATTCTAGTTGCTTGCCCAGCTTGCGATGATCGCGCTTCTCCGCCTCTTCCAGCATATGCAGGTAAGCGGCCAGCTCATCTTTCTTGGCCCATGCCGTGCCATAGATGCGCTGCAACATTTCGTTATTCGAATCTCCGCGCCAGTAGGCACCCGCCACTTTCATCAGCTTGAATACTTTAAGCTTGCCGGTAGATGGCACATGCGGCCCGCGACAAAGATCGGTGAATTCGCCCTCGCTGTATAGCGAGACATCCTGATCTGCGGGAATGGACTCAATGATCTCTGCCTTGTAGTGTTCACCGATTTGCTTGAAGTAGGCGACGGCCTCATCCCTCGGCAGTACGCGACGTGCGACAGGCAGATCAAGTTTGGCTATCTGTGCCATGCGCTTTTCGATTGCGGTCAGGTCTTCAGGTGTAAAGGGGCGTTTGTATGAGAAGTCATAGTAGAAACCGTTATCAATCACCGGGCCGATAGTCACTTGAGCATCAGGAAACAACTCCTTGACCGCATGGGCAAGCAAATGGGCGGTTGAATGCCGAATAATCTCCACACCCTCTGCATCCCTGTCAGTCACGATAGCAAGTGCTGAATCAGATTCGATCAGATGCGTCGCATCGACCAAACGTCCATCGACCTTACCCGCTAGTGTGGCACGAGCCAATCCGGCTCCAATATCCTGAGCGACACCAGCAACGGTGACTGCTTCCTCAAAATTACGTTTCGACCCATCCGGTAATGTAATAACTGGCATATAAATCCATTCCAAAAAAAACAAAGCGCGGCATCGCCGCACCTTCAAATTCCCCAAGGTCTTCGTTCAAACCCCGCCCAAGCATTTCTACTCATTTGAGTAAGCCTGACACTGATAAGCTGCACATTATAATAGCCAGAGTATAAATTACAGCCTGTAATTTCAATCTCCCCGAAAAAAAGTGGCTTTCAGGCAGCCCTGAACACTGAATTTCTACTTCTTATCAATGAAAGTTGAAATATTGATTGAATAACTGACTACTTGGCGATATAACTGTGCTAACTGACTCAACAACAAAGCACCTTTTTAATATCGGTCGCTTATGGAGCAATGAATGCTACACCGCCTATATTATTTGACTCTGACTATCCTCATACTGTTCACTAGCGCATGCTCGACCAATTCTCTTAATCTTGATTCATCTAGCTCCGGAACATTTCACAGCGTTCCGCAATACGCTCTCGGGCTCAAAAGTATCGAAAGCACAACGGACTCACTTCCCCCAGGCGCTGAAAATGCCGCCATCGAAATTTTGTCCTCAAAGCTCAAAGGTTCTGGTCTAAGAATTACCACCCTTAGCAATAAGAATCGGGGGGCATTAACACCTTCGGATAGTTACACGGATGAAAATCTGGACAACTTCGAATTTGAATTTTCGAGTGTAATTACGGGATATTCAGAGGTTGAAGAAAGAATCGATACAACTGTGTTTCAACAAAGAACATCAGTTGCACGTGTATCTCTGGAATTCACTTTATCAGACATCGTATCCGGCAAACCCATCCTATCTGAATCAGTAACCGGTGAGCATCGTAAGATAACATCCGGTATTGCCAGCACAGGGGGCAATGGCCATCATGATGCCTCATTAATTAATGGCGCACTGGATAAAGTATATGGCAAGGTCACTGAAAAAATCGTAAAGGCTTTAAGCGCAATACCTTTTCAGGGCAAAATAATTGATGTGATGAATCAATCAGTGATATTGAAAGCAGGAACACGATCCCATCTTGAAGCTGGAACCGAGTTGGATGTATTCCACATTGGCGAAGCCATACTAGATTTAGGCAGCGGTAAAATCACTGGCTACTTGGAAAACAAAATCGGTTCTATACAAATCACAAAGCATCGAAATAGCAATCTTTCTGAAGCGCGCATCGTATCCGGCGTCAGCATCAGGGCTGGAGATATTGTTAGACAGCAACCTTAATATTAAACGTTTATCAATACTCGTTTAATAGTTCACCTAATACAATATCCCCAAGTGAAATATTTTCGATATTAAGCTCGACTGGCTCGCTTGCGTTCGTTTTCAGTCAGAAGTCTTTTACGGATGCGAACCGACTCAGGCGTGATTTCTACCAACTCATCATCATCAATAAATTCAATTGCAGACTCCATCGTCAATCGGACGGGCGGAGTCAAACGCACTGCTTCGTCTGTCCCTGAAGATCGCACATTGGTAAGTTGCTTACCCTTGATAGGATTAACGACCAGATCATTTTCACGACTATGAATACCGATGATAATACCTTCATATAATTTATCGCCCGGTGATACAAACATACGCCCACGATCTTCCAACTTCCATAAAGCGTAAGCTACTGCCTCACCTTTTTCTGCTGAGATTAGAACACCGTTACGACGACCCGGCATATCCGCCTTAGCTGGTGCATAGTCATCAAACACGTGTGCCATGATGCCTGTGCCTCGGGTCATCGTCAAAAACTCGGACTGAAAGCCAATCAAGCCACGTGCAGGAATACGATATTCCAAGCGAACTCGTCCATGACCATCAGGCTGCATATCCTGCAAATCACCGCGACGGCGACCCAACTCTTCCATCACCGCACCTTGATTAGCTTCCTCTACATCAACGGTCAGCACTTCGAAAGGCTCACACTTCTCGCCATTGATTTCACGATAAACCACGCGCGGCTTACCAACACCCATCTCAAAGCCTTCACGGCGCATATTTTCCAACAAAATGGTCAGATGCAATTCACCACGGCCTGACAGTAGGAATACATCGGTATTGTCAGTTTCTTCAACACGCAATGCCACATTGACCAGCAGTTCTTTATTTAGACGGTCACGAATCTGCCGACTCGTAATAAACTTGCCTTCTTGCCCACAAAGTGGAGAAGTATTCACCATCAGATTCATGCTAAGCGTAGGCTCATCCACCTTAGGCATAGGTAAAGATTCAGGTTTGTTCATATCTGCAAGCGTCACACCGATACCAATATCCTCAATACCATTGATTAGGACAATATCGCCTGCCAGCGCCTCATCCATCAGCACCTGCTCTACCCCCTGAAAACCCAAAACTTGATTGACGCGCGCTTTTTTAGATGATTGATCGCCTCTCATCACCATCACATCCTGCCCCGGCTTGATACGACCGCGAGTCACACGCCCCACGCCGATCCGTCCTACAAAGCTAGAATAATCCAATGCGGAAATTTGCAATTGCAACGGCTCATCAATGTCATCAGCAGACGGTGCTGGCACATTCTTTATTACCGTATCAAATAAAGGGCGCATATCTGGACTGGTCTGCTCCAGATCCAACATCGCATAGCCATTGAGCGCAGACGCATACACAACCGGAAAGTCCAGTTGTTCATCAGTCGCACCTAGCTTGTCAAATAAATCAAAAGTCTGATCCATCACCCAGTCAGGACGCGCACCAGGACGATCAACCTTATTAATCACCACAATGGGGCGCAGGCCAAGGGCTAACGCTTTCTTTGTTACAAAACGTGTCTGAGGCATCGGGCCATCCACGGCATCAACCAGCAGCAGCACACCATCAACCATTCCTAATACACGCTCCACCTCACCACCGAAATCGGCGTGACCTGGTGTATCCACGATATTGATATGCACACCCTCGTAATCTACCGCACAGTTCTTCGCCAGAATCGTAATACCACGTTCCTTCTCAAGGTCGTTGTTGTCCATCACACGCTCAGCGACTTGCTGATGTGCTGAAAACGAACCTGCCTGGGACAGCAGCTTATCCACCAAAGTGGTTTTGCCGTGGTCAACGTGGGCGATTATGGCGATATTACGGAGTTCGCGGGACATGAGGATAGCCTTGCTATAATAAAAGGGCGCGCATTCTATCACAGCGCGGAAGTTGGAAATCTCAATACCAGATAATATTTTCTTTTTTGATTCAGAGTCCCTGAACAAAAAATCTAACTATGCTCATTCATCTAAACGTGTGTACATGATTCAGTAATACCTGACGCAATCGTTTATGATGAGAAAGTCAGAAACAATATTATGAAGGAGTTAATGTGAATAGGTCTTGCGCAATCGCTTTGTCTGGTATCTTGGTGTTATCTGCTTGTGGTGAACAGAATCAGGCAGAACGCCCTGCACCAATGCCCTCAAAGGATATGAGTACGGTGGAAGCAAGCAAGCCTGCATCACCCGTCCTATCAGATATACCATTGGCCAACGAAGCACCAGCCAAATCTAATGAACCCGCTCCCCCCATCGAATCAACACAAGCAAATTCCGCTGCAACCCCTAAAGAAAAGACAGAAATTGCAGTTATTTCAAAGTCGGCCACCTCATCCAAGAATAATGTATTAAGTCATGATGACGCATTGGCGCTGGCAGGGAAAAGCGGCTGTCTGGCTTGCCACAAAATCGAGACTAAATTAATAGGTCCCGCGTGGCGCAATGTGAGTAAGCGTTACAAGGGTGATAGCAATGCCAAAGCCAAATTGGTCAGCAGTGTGAAATCTGGCAGTAAAGGAAAATGGGCGAAAGAAACCGGTGGCATGCCCATGCCAGCAAATTCACCACGCGTTTCGGACGAAGATATAGATAAGCTAGTTAATTTCATACTGTCTTTATAGGTTTTTCAATACATATAAAAAATAGCTAATCATTCACACATGAAACTTTCACTGGCTTTTATTCGCCCCATCAGTATAATGCGCGGCTTGCTGCCAGTAAGGCAGTAGTTGTTCATCGTTTTCTGACCTACCTCTCGTGCGAATCCATTCGCGCCTGTCTAAAGAATCTTATCGAGCCCTACGGGGATCAATAGATTATCCGGTTAGCTACGATGTTTTTGCGCCGGTTAATCGTCTGCTCGTTCATCGTGTAGTTAAGCACCTGCGTCCATACAGGGAAATATGTACCCACTATGCCGAAGTTATCTTCGTCAGGGCGGGACGTATCGCCCTTGATATTAAAAAGGAAGCACCATGTCATTTGAAGATTTGAATTTAAACGCTGCAATACTCAAGGCAATTGCCGACACAGGTTATACAGAACCTACTGCTATTCAGGCTCAGGCTATCCCTGAAGTGATGGCAGGCCACGACTTGATGGCCTCTGCACAGACCGGTACTGGCAAGACCGCAGCGTTCATTCTGCCGGCGTTGAACCGATTGGCTACACCTTCGGCCTTACCCGGCAAAGGCCCTCGTGTGCTGGTATTGACCCCCACCCGTGAGCTGGCACAGCAGGTATGCGATGCCGCGACCAAGTACGGCAAAAACATGCGTTTCAAAATCATCAGCATTCTGGGTGGGATGCCATATCCGGTTCAGAATCGTCTCCTATCAGGCTATGTAGATATTCTGGTTGCGACGCCAGGACGCCTGATCGATCATATCGAACGCGGTCGCATTGATTTTTCACGCTTAGAAACGCTGATCTTAGACGAGGCGGATCGCATGCTGGATATGGGATTTATCGATGATGTCGAGCGCATTGCCCAAGCAACACCTAAGACACGTCAAACGCTCCTGTTCTCAGCAACATTGGAAGGCGTAATCGGTAATCTTGCATCGCGCTTACTCAACAATCCGAAGCGTATCGCTATTTCAGCGGCTAAAGCTAAGCACGATAATATCGAACAGCGCATGATGTTTGCCGACGATATTGCGCACAAGAACAAATTATTGAATCATATCCTGACGGATATCGACCTTAATCAGGCAGTTGTGTTTACGGCAACCAAACGTGATGCCGATGGCCTTGCTGACCAACTTGCTGCTCAAGGGCATGCAGTTTCCGCACTTCACGGAGATATGAGTCAGCGCGAACGTAACCGCACATTGCTTAACCTGCGCAACGGTAATTTGAGAGTGTTAGTCGCCACTGATGTGGCAGCACGCGGCATTGATGTTCGAGGTATCTCACACGTCATCAATTTCGATCTACCCAAGTTTGCCGAAGATTATGTGCATCGCATCGGCCGTACCGGTCGTGGAGGTTCCTCTGGAACAGCAATCTCGTTCGCATCCAATCGCGACGCACAATCACTCAAGCGTATTGAGCGCTACACTGAGCAAAGTATCAAGATGCATACTTTTGAAGGCCTAGAACCCAAGTACAAGCTGCGTACAGGCTCGAATCGTCCACGCGGCAATGGTAGTCCTCGTCGCGGAGGCGGATTCGGTGGCAACAAAAGCTACGGCGGCGGTAACCGCAATGGTAGCTTCGGCGGAAATCGCAGCTCATCCTACGCTGGCAATGGCAATGGCAATAACGGTGGTGGTAGCGTCCGTCATAGTTCGCCTGACAGCCGCCATACCCATGACGGTCATAAGGAAGGGCATAGACATAACACTGGCTTTGGTGGCGCTGGCCGTAGCCAGGAACGTAGTTTCGGCAATGCGCCGAATCGTGGAGGGAACAATGCTCCACGCCGTAACAGTAACCGCTCCGGCTATTCGTTGGGACGTGGTAATAACGGCAATAGCCGCTAAAGCGAGTTTGTCATCACTTAAAAAAGCACGCGTAAGCGTGCTTTTTTATTGCCGTAAATCCCTATTCAAGCCATTCCATCTGACCAAGCACTGACTAACATTGACACTAATCTGACAGATTTTGTCAACTTCCCAAAATTGCACTTTTTTGCATATCAACTGATAAATTTTTTAGCCAAAATAGAATAATCATATTGTTAATAATAAATATACTTGCATTATTATAAAGTTACATGTATCTTTTAAACCAACATATCACATTGCTGACGTATGTTGATGTTCATGTCGGGGTGCTGGTATGCTTTATGCTACACAGACAGCAAGTAACATTTTTTATGTGAGTTTTCATAAACCGCCTTTTCTAAGGAGCATCAAAATGAAACAATTTCAGTTGAAACACCTAGTAACCTCAACACTCGCTGGCGCAGCCATATTGGCTTTAACAATACCTGCCACGCAAGCTGCAACCACTGCACCCCAAGCATTCAACGTTTCCGTTTCTCTAACTTCGGTATGCACTGTAGCAGCCATCGCTGACCTTAGCTTTGGCACATATACCGCATTTGGATCAGCTTCTATTCCAGCACCAACAACAAGCGTTGCACTGACTTGCACACGCGGACTAGGTGCTGCACCAACCTTAACGTTTGATGCTGCTGGTGGTGGTACCAACGGTGTGGTTGCTGGACTGAATTACACACTCGCAGCAGGTGCTGCTGTCCTGACAGCAGGAACAGCTGCGACTCCGGGCGTTCCCGGCACAGCTGATGCACACACCATCACGATCACAGGCGCAATGCCAGCCGGTCAACCGGGTACGGACGGTGTCGGTGTGCAAACTGATATTAGAACTGTAACAGTCACTTATTAAGTAACAAAAAGCAGGATGAAGTAGATTTATAGCAACACACTTTTAATTCTCAAAGGGAGTCACCAAATGAAATATCTTAATCTGAAAAAATTTGCCGTTTCAACCATCGCAGCATCTGCATTGATCGTCGCAGCAGCACCAACACAAGCTGCGACCGTGACCAGCAATTTCAATGTGGACATCACACTGACCTCATTGTGTGCTGTCAGCACACCAGCAAACCTTTCGTTTGCATACACCACCTTTCAAGCAGCAGCATCAGTGGCTTCAACTCCATTCAGTGTCACATGTGCTAATGCCCTGCCATACACTGTAGGACTTTCCGGCGCGAACGTAACCGATGACGCTGTTGGCTTGGCATACAGCTTGGTTGTTACCGCACCAGCCGGTGGTGGTACAGGTACGGGTGCTGCTCAAGCTTACTCAATCGATGGTACTATTGCTGCCGGACAAGCGGGTACATGTACAACAGCTACTTGTACCAACGCTGCTGCGACAAACAATGTAAAAACAATTACCGTCACCTACTAAGGCAAGTGACAAAGTAATGAAATGATGACAAGCCTCAGATTTTGAGGCTTGTTTTTTTAGGACGCTCGCTTTATGGTAGAAAATGCGCGTATCATCAAGTTCGCCTCTCTGCTGATATTATGGGCGTTCCCTATTCAGATACAGGCAGCACAAGTCAGTGCTCAGTTTTCTGTTCTGATTACTTTGAATAATAACGCCGCCCTTTCAAATACAGATTTGTGTCGAAGCAGTGCCAGAGTTGGCGTATTTGGTGAATCTGTAATTGTAGTTTGTAACTCGGGAGAATCAGTGGCATTTACAGGAGACACTGTTGGCTTGCCATGGTCGCCTGTCCATGATGGATCATATCGATTCATCACCCATGCAAACAGTGCTGATTTGCCCCTTAGTTTTTCAGATAATTATGCTGGCCTCGGGACGGTAACTTCTTGGCGCATGGTCAATTATTCGAATCGTGATTATTTGGAATTAATGATAGGCTGGTAATAATATATTAGCTCAACTTAGAAATCGGATATCTAAAATGAAAAAAATTCTAGCAATGGTAGTGGCGGCGCTTTTAGCATCAAGCTTGACACCTGTCATCGCGGGTCCGTTTTCGGTCACGCCAGTTCGTATCTACATGACGCCTCAAGACAGAGCCGTAGCTGTCACCATTAACAATGAAGGTGATAGCGAGTTAGTCATGCAAGCAGATCTGTACACTTGGAAGCAGAAGCCAAATGGAGAAGATGACCTTGAGTTAACAGAAGATCTCCTGCTTTCTCCCCCCATCATCAAGATTGCTGGCAAATCACGCCAGGTAGTTCGTTTGGCACGACTGCAGCCACCCGATTTGGATCAGCAACAATCCTACCGCTTGATCGTTAGAGAGATACCAGAAGCTGCACCTAGCTCAGCTAACCTGCAATTACAGATTGCAATCGCGTTCTCATTGCCTGTATTCATTACCCCCCCAAATGCGAAACACCAGCTAGACTGTGCTGCACAAAAAACAGCAATGGATAAGGTCAGCGTCACCTGCACAAACACCGGCAACGCCTATGCTCAAATCATTGATCTAACTCTAGAAAAATCGCTTGATAACAAAATCACTGCACGAACTAAGGGCGGTTATATACTACCCACCATCACACGAACCTTTGACATTACATCCGAGAATAATCAGCCTGTACCGCACGGGGAGGCTAAACTCATAGCACGCTTGGATGACGGGTCGAAACAGACCTTTGATGTCGTCATTTCCAAGTAAGGCCAAGTGTGTGCTGTTACTTTGTACACCTTCGTATGAAGCTAATACAATCCGCACTGTGCATACTATGTGTGAATACAGCTGTGCAGGCAGCGCCAATTCCTGACCCTACTATCAATCCAGAAGCGACTAGGCCAGTCCCACTACCATTTAGCAAGGTTGTCACCAAACAAGCCCCCCCTTCTAAAAAGGAAAAAACAACTGATCAAATTTTGCCGCTGGATATCACATTGAATGGTGCTAAAAGTGGCACATCGGTTTTACTTGAACGAAATGGGGAGATGTACGCACCTCAAGATGCTTTTGATGCATGGCGGGTTCAACTCCCCCCGGATACCGAACCAATAGATTTTAGGCTATACGATCAACCATACTTTCCGCTAGCTGCAATACCAGGCTATCAATTCAAATTGGACTATGCCAGCCAATCCGCAGATTTACTTTTTTCACCCGAGGTGTTTTCTGCGACTCGGCTGATTCAAGAAAAATCTAAGCGACCTGTCATCAGTGATATTTTGCCAAGCGCATTCGTAAACTATGATTTAAATTATACGACCTCATATTTACGCAACAAAAGAGATATCAAGGATCTAGGTATCCTCGCCGAATTTGGTGCATCCAACTCATGGGGGGTATTAACGAGCAGTCATGCTGGTCGTAATTTGAGTAATGATTCTTCTGTTGCTTTTGGGAGAAGTTGGATACGAATGGAAACCACCTTCACCAAAGACTTCCCGGATAAAAATCTCACTTTCAGATTGGGAGACGCAATAACCCGTGCAGGAATGTGGTCTCGTAATGTATATTTTGGCGGTATCCAGTATGGTACTAATTTTTCCCTCACGCCGGGTTTCGTGAGTCAACCCATTCCGACACTACCCGGTATGGCAACCGCGCCTTCCACTGTAGAGATGTACGTCAACGATGTATTACGTCAAGTATCTGACGTACCCGCAGGCCCGTTTGCTATAGACAACTTTCCGTTGTTAACTGGCGGTGGTGAGGTACGAATGGTGGTGCTTGATGTATTAGGACGTGAAACCGTCATTGAGCAATCCTTTTTTACTAGCACCCAATTATTAGCTAAAGGACTCAATGATTGGAGTATTGAAGCTGGTAATGTTCGCAAAGATCTAGGTGTTGACAGTAATCACTACGGATCAGTCTTTTCCAGCGGCACTTGGCGTCACGGCTACCGTGATGACTTAACGCTCGAAGGTCATGCTTCAATTTCGGGACAACTCAAAAACCTAGGGGTTGGAGTTGTATCTACCTTGCCGAGACAAATGCTGGGCAAAGCGGCACTGGCAGTCAGCAGTGGTGAAAATCGAAATGGGAATTTGTGGTTATTAGGGTTTGAGCATCAAAATTTGCATAGTAGTACCACACTACAAGTGACAGGCGCGACTGCCAACTTTCGTCAGCTTGGCCAACCTGAATTAACCCGACCTGTCAGATTACAGATTGCCGGCAATTGGAGTTATACAACTGAAGATATAGGTTCTTTCGGCTTGGGCCTAGTCTCACTTAATCGATATGAGGCAACCAATATTGCGACTCTGTCAGCAAATTATTCCACGCCTATTGGTGAGCGGAGCAATCTAAACATCCTTGTTAGCCGTTCTTTTGAGGGTATAAACGGAACCTCAGTAGGCGCATTTATTATTATTCCTCTCGAAGACAACAACATCGTGAGTTCTTCTGTTAACTTTCAAGGTGACCAAAGAGATTTTTACGTTGCGACAACTAAAAATCCGACTCACGAAAACGACTTGGGATGGCGTGCTTTAGCAGGGCGACAGCAGAATCAGAATCGGGCTGAAAGCGGGCTATACTATACGGGCAGATACGGTAGGTTATCTGGCGACGCTAGCACGTCAACAGATCAGACCACTATCCGCCTTGGTGCTAGTGGGGGTTTGGTATTTGCCGAAAAAAAATTATTCCCAACTCAGCGAGTGGACCAAAGCTATGCCATAGCTGAAGTAGCAGGTTACGAAAATATCGGGATTGGTTTAGGGAGTAGCACGTTGACTCGTACAGATGCTGATGGAATAGCATTGATTCCCCGCTTGATACCTTATCAACATAATTCCATTCGGTTATCTCCCAATGATTTACCCATTAGCGCTGAAATTGAATCCATTGAGCAGATTGTCGTGCCAAACTGGCGCAGTGCCGTTAAAGCTAAATTCCCTGTTCGTAGTGGAAGTGGCGCATTACTTGAAATATTGTTTGATGATGGGCAAACTGCTCCCGCAGGGGCGGTATTGAATATAGAAGGCGATTCTGAAGAGTTTTATGTTGCGAGGCGAGGCAAGGCATTTGTCACCGGCTTGAATGCGACCAACACTGTCATTCTGCGATGGGATGGAAAGCAATGTAAGTTTGATGTCACCTTACCAACGGTGTCAGTTGACGAAATAGCGCGTATCAATCAGTTGGTATGCTCAGGAATTTCCAGATGAAAATAATACCTTTCTTACTGAAGCCTTTCTTAATATTAGGTTTTATTTCTATGCTGGGCGCAGCAGTCAATGCGCATGCAGTTGTCTTCTGCACTATCAATTCTACCGGAATTGCCACTGCTTACCCGATGACTGGAGGGGCACTCAACATTACATCCGGTAACCTGAGAGTATTTTGCATCAATATTGCATTTCGTAGCGTGAATGTCTCTTACCAAATCGGCGCAGACAATGGACTCAACCCACTTGGCATACAAAATCGAGCAACTTTTGCGGGCTCTCAATTAAATTACGATCTATACACTGATCCCAGTTGTATCAACCAGTGGCAGAACACACTTGCTGTCAATCAAGTCCCCAATCCTCCCGTCACCTTCACCTTGGGCGTATTTGGTTCCAATGTTACGAATATTCCTTACTATGGATGTGTGCCCCCCGGACTCATCGTGCCAGCCATGGGTACTTATACAGATACAGTCACGCTGACCGGATCAGCGACAGTCTCTCGCGGTGGGATCAACTTTGCCGCTGCTTCGATGCCAGTATCGATAACTGCACCCGCCACTTGTAATTTCACCCAAGCGCCAGGCAACATCGGGTTCAATTACGTGGCTTTTAGTGCCACAGACGTATTGGCAAGCACCACCATGCAAGTCACCTGCACCAACCTGCTTCCCTACTCCATAGCGCTTGATACTAGCTCAGATGTCGTATCCGGACTGAACTATTCTCTCGCACTCAACACGACCGGCTTGGGTGGCAGTAATCCGCTTACCAGCACAGGGACTGGCATCGCACAAACATTTTTCATCAACGGTAGCATGCCTGCAGGACAGGCTGGAACCTGCAATAGCAGTGCTGTTCCCTGTGCAGCAACACAAATACGCACTCTGACCGTGACCTATTGAACTTCTGATGATGAAGGGCAACTAAACAGCCTTCGTTCCTGTTGATGTACACTCGCTTGATGCACTCAAATTTCCGCACCCTGCTAATCCTATGGAGCTGCCTCATCTGCTCAATGGTAAGCGCCAGCCCTCTTGCTGCTGGTGATATACACCTGCAACAGAACGACACACACACCCCTTGTGCTGCAAATTCTCTTACCGCCCCTCTCGGCCTTAATGAAGTAGTGGATCTCGCACTGTGTAACAATCCGCAGACCCGTGAAGCATGGGCCAACTCGCGCATCTATGCGGCACAACTCGGGAGCAGTAATGCCGCTTACTTTCCTAAAGCTTCATTGAATGGCTCCAGTAGTCGAAGCTGGACTGACGCCACCGACGGTAGCAATCAAAGCAGCGCAGGACTGACGGTTTCCTATCTTTTATATGATTTCGGGTCACGTTCCGCCAAGTACGAAGAAGCTCATCAGTTGCTGCTTGCATCAAACGCCTCTCAAGACAATGTGATTCAGACGGTGTTCCTTGGTGCTGTAAAAGGCTTCTATCAGGTTCAAGCTGCACTGACTGCCTTAGATGCAACGATTGAGTCAGAGCGAGCAGCCAAGGAGAGTTTGGCCGCAGCCGAAGCCCGATATAAAGCCGGAAGTGCTGCACTGGCTGACAAACTACAAGCACAAACGGCCTACTCACAAGAAAAATTGAACCGCATCACCGCAGATGGCAACCTTAAAAAGGCGCAAGGAACACTCGCCGGCATACTGGGATTCAATGCCAACATAAATGTGCCTCTGGCATTATCTGATACGGCGCACATCCCTGAAAATTTCGAAGGCGATGTCGCCATGCTGATTGAGCAAGCACATCAACATCGGCCTGATCTTCAAGCCGCCGCTGCGCAGGTCAAGGCTGCGGAATACAGTGCTGATGTTGCCCGAGCATCCGACCTCCCCACTCTCTCGCTTTCTGGTTCAACAAACCGATACTTCAACTTTGGAATAGACTCGAGCAGTTCGTCGATTGGCATCAACTTGAACATACCGTTGTTTTCAGGCTATGCACCCACCTATCGGGAAAATGCCGCCGATGCACGAGTGGAGGCTCGCACATCTCAATTGGAACGCTTACGTCTACAGGTTGCACTTGATGTGTGGAATGCATATCAAGACCTCAAAACAGCAACACAATCGTTACGTTCTACCGCCGATTTACTGGATAGCTCAACCCACTCTGAACGCGTGGTATCTGGACGTTACAAGGCGGGCGTGGGAAGTATGCTGGACTTGCTGAATGCACAGAGCACACTGGCCAATGCTCGCCTGCAACGTGTCCAATCCATATTCAATTGGAATATCAGCCGTGCCATACTCGCTCAAAGCATCGGCAAACTTGATGCAAATCTGCTACAAACGCTGGCGTCTGACCAACCCGTACCGAGCCGTCGAAAAAAAGAAAACCCATGAAAATATCACTACGTTCACCTGTTGTCCTGACACTCCTCATCATCATCGTGGTTGTGGCTGGATTCTTTGCTTATCGCCAAATCAGTTCTCCTGCCTCTAAGCAGCATTATCGTCTGCAAACTGCTGAACTCGGCGATCTCAGCCAAACCGTTTCTGCAAATGGCACAATCAACCCTGTCACGATGGTGAGTGTGGGTACTCAGGTTTCAGGCAGGGTGAAGAAACTATATGCTGATAACAACAGTATCGTTAGCCAAGGCGATATTCTGCTTGAACTTGATACATCGATACTGGATGCACAACTCAAGCAGTCCATGGCCAGCGCGCTAAGTGCATCTGCATCGCTGGACCTTGCGACTGCCAACGAGGCGCGCATGCAGAATCTTTATTCACAAGACTATGTGTCACGGCAGGAACTCGACGTCACAGTACAAGCCAAAAAATCTGCGGCTGCGCAATTGCAAGCTGCTCAGGCTCAAGTTGAAAGAAATAAGGCAAATCTCGCATATGCCATCATTCGTTCTCCTGTTTCCGGCGTGGTGATTGATAAACAAGTCGAGGTGGGACAAACCGTGGCGTCCAGTTTTCAGACACCGACATTGTTCAAGATTGCTCAGGATTTAGCCAATATGCAGATCGATGCGAGCTTTGCTGAAGCGGATATCGGCAAGATTCAGGTCGGGCAAAAGGCGCGCTTCACAGTGGATGCTTTCCCTGACAGGGGTTTCATCGGTGCTGTGAAGCTGATTCGACTCAATCCGGTTATTCAGCAAAATGTAGTGACCTATAACGTCGTGATCAACGTCGATAATCCTGACAAAATCCTGCTACCGGGCATGACGGCCTATGTGAACATCACAGTAGAAGAGCGAAAAGATGCGTTGCTGGTTCCCAATGCTGCACTACGCTATAAGCCAAGCAATGACCGCAAGCCCAAAAATTCCAAATCGGATGCGCCGGCCAAGAAGCCTGACGACTATTCGGGCAAGGTGTATGTATTGGAAAATGGAGAACCCACACTGCGCAAGGTAGAACCAGGCATTACTGATAACCGCAATACCGTGATCACTCAGGGCGAACTGAAACCGGGCGAACAGTTAATTCTGGGGGAAACTTCCGCAGCGGGAAAAAATTCAGGGAAGTCGTCAACTAGGCGCATGAGATTCTAATGTCTGCGCCTGTCATCAGTATTGAACGCCTGAGCAAGTCATACAAAACTTCAGCCGGGCTTTTTCCCGCACTGAAGGAGGCTAGCCTTGATATCGCTACTGGTGAGTTCGTTGCGATCATGGGGCAATCCGGTTCCGGGAAATCTACTTTCATGAATATACTAGGTTGCCTAGACACACCCACCAGTGGTTTATACAAACTCGATGGGAAAAACGTTGCCACTCTCAGCACGAACGAGCTGGCCTCATTAAGGAATCAAACCATTGGTTTCGTGTTTCAGGGATTCAACTTGTTGCAACGGATGTCACTCATGGACAATGTGGCATTACCCCTTATCTATAGCGGGATAACACGCGCTGAACGACAGCAGCGTGCACGTGAACAGCTAGTCAAAGTCGGACTTGGTGATTATTTTGAGGCCATGCCCAACAAGATTTCAGGCGGTCAACAACAGCGAGTCGCAATCGCGCGAGCGCTCGTCAACAATCCGCACTTGCTACTTGCCGATGAGCCTACTGGCAATCTTGACAGCAAAACGGGTGAGGAAATCATGTCACTTTTTGACTCGCTCAACCGGGAGGGTATTACCATCGTTCTGGTCACCCATGAAGAGAACATTGCTCACCATGCAAAACGTGTGGTGCGCTTTCTGGATGGACATATCATCAGCGATACCACTGAGGTGGCGGCATGAACACGGTACGCGAAGCGCTGGTGCGGGTAATGCCGCCTGACACCGAAGCAATGCATGGTAAACGGCTAGTGGCTAATGATGAGGTGTCAGCATGATCTTCGCGATGCTCGGCGAGGCCTGGCGCGCTATGGGTGCCAATCGGCTAAGAACATTCCTGACCATGTTAGGTATGGTGATTGGCGTCGGTGCAGTGGTACTGATGATGGCGGTGGGTCAAGGTGCAGAATATAAGATCAGGGAAAGTATTTCCGCAATGGGCAGCAATTTATTCATTTTATTAGCCGGCCATACAACCAACAGAGGTGCCCGTTCCGCCAGTGGCGGCGGACATACCCTAACCATAAAAGATGCAGATGCCATTGCAGCACTCCCAAACATCCAAAATGCGGCGCCAATACAAACAGGTCGATCGCAAGTTATTTATGGCGCCAATAACTGGAGTGCACCAATTGTGGGGACCACACCCTCCTATTTTGAAACTCGGTCATGGACGATCACTTCCGGCGCAATTTTTAGCGAGTCAGACGTACGCTCTGTCACGCGTGTTGCCCTGATAGGTGACACGACTGCTGACAAGCTGTTCGGAGATGAGGCACCCGTTGGCAAGACCATACGCATCGGCAAAAGCCCGTTCTTGATTATCGGCACACTGGGCGCAAAAGGGCAAAGCATGAGCGGGAGAGATCAAGACGATACCATCATCATCCCGATCAGCACTGCACAGCGGCAAGTATTTGGTAGCCCATTCCCTGGGTCTGTGCGCATGATCATGGTCCAAGCCGTTTCACAAGAGGTGATGGATATCGCAGAAGAATCAATGACCTCTCTGTTACGACAGAGACATCGGCTCCGACATGGCATGGATAATGACTTTTATCAACGCAATCTAACTGCCATGGCTGAAGCTGAAGCTGAGAATACGCGTATCATGTCAATGTTGCTGGGGGCGATCGCCTCTGTTTCACTTCTTGTGGGTGGAATCGGCATCATGAATATTATGCTAGTGTCGGTGACTGAGCGTACTCGTGAGATCGGCATTCGAATGGCCATAGGTGCACGAGAACGTGACATACTCATGCAGTTCCTGCTGGAAGCTATCATGATTTCAGTCGCGGGTTGTATGATCGGCTTAGTGCTGGGTATTGGTGGTGCTTACCTTGTCGAAAATCTGACCGATACCTTTATCATTATTTCAGGTAATTCAATTGTATTGGCATTTGGCGTTGCAGCGACAATTGGTATTTTTTTTGGATTCTATCCAGCTCGTAAAGCTGCTTTAATGGATCCAATTGATGCGCTTCGTTATCAGTAATTCAATGCGCTGATAGCATTAACCCTAAAGAAAAATTGACGCATCAACACATATACGGAACAATTACGCGGTAACTACCAAGTTAAAAAGGAGGGGAGTATGTCGTACATTGGAAAACAGATTGCCGTCGCCATCGCTGCGGCATTGTTGATTGCGACTTCCGTCTTTGCTGGGGATACTCCCGAAGAAATCAATCAACGCATTGGTAGTGGCGATCCTGAGCGAGGTAAAGTAGCTTCTGGGTTGTGTCAGGGTTGCCATGGCGAAGATGGCAATAGTGCGATTGGCATCTTCCCCAAACTATCAGGGCAGTGGGCTGATTACATACAAAAGCAGTTTCGTGAGTTTCAAAACGGTGCACGTCAAGATCCAACCATGACTGATATGGCACTGAGCGTCGGTGAATTCCCAGAGCTATTTGATATCGCGGCCTATTTTGCCAGCCAAAACATGATGATGGGACCAGTTGTAGAAAATGAGGAGGAATTGGCACTATATCGTGAAGGCGAAAAAATATTTAATGAAGGAAATGCAAACAGTGGCGCATTCCGTTGTGTTATGTGCCATGGCAAGCATGGTCAGGGAGAGCCATTGAATAATCCGCTCTTCCCCATCCTGGGGGGGCAGCATAAAGATTACTTAATTAAACAGCTGACCGACTTCAAGAAAAACACCCGCGACAACGATCGCTCCGGCATGATGATGCTAATAGCTGGGCGCCTATCCGCAGAGGACATCGTAGCATTGGCGACCTACCTGTCTATCAGGCCACCTATCTATGAAACTGGCTTTACAGAAAAAAATATCACGCTGGAAGGTACGAGCTTTGCAGTCAATTCAGCAGTGCTGACAAGTGACGCATTTGAACAACTGAATAGCGTAGTGGAATATGCAGAGAAATACTCGGATGTTAATTTGACTGTAATTGGATATACCGATATTTCCGGCAGGCTGGATAAAAACATCAAGCTTTCGCAAGATCGCGCTGAGTCGGTTAAAGCATTCCTGGTATCCAATGGCGTCGCTGCAGATCGTATCTTTACCCAAGGACTAGGGCCAGAAAACCCTATCGCGACTAACGAAACTCCTGAAGGGCGCAGTAAAAATCGTCGCGTTGAAATTCGCTCAAAACTCAAGGAATCATTCAAAGTTCGAGTGAATTAAACATTGTGACACCCTGATTCAGCGGGCTGATTATTACAGTCCGCTGTTTTGTTCAAATTCATCCAAATTGCTACATAAAACGACCAAAAAAATGCCAGTATCTATCAAAACAAAACCAGAAATTGACAAAATGCGCATCGCTGGAAAGCTCACTAGCGAAGTGCTTGATTATATTACCCCTTTCGTCCAAGCAGGCGTATCGACCAACGAGCTGGACAAGTTATGCCATGATTTGATCGTCGATATTCAGGAAGGCATCCCTGCTCCACTAAATTACGCTCCGAACGGACACAGCCCCTACCCTAAATCCATTTGCACTTCGATCAACCATCAGATATGCCACGGGATTCCCTCCGACAAAAAACTCAAGAATGGGGACATCGTTAATCTGGATATCACGGTCATAAAGGATGGATATCATGGTGACAGTAGTCGCATGTTTTATGTAGGTGAACCTTCGATTCTGGCTCGACGATTATGTGAAGCAACCTATCAAGCACTTTGGCTTGGCATCAATACCGTTAAGCCGGGCGCATATCTAGGTGATATCGGACATGCGATTCAACGCTTTGTGGAGCCGATGGGTTACAGTGTGGTACGTGAGTTCTGCGGGCACGGTATCGGCAAAAATTTCCATGAAGATCCGCAAGTCTTGCACTACGGAACAAAAAATACCGGGCTGAAGCTGGAACCCGGCATGACGTTCACTATTGAGCCGATGATTAATGCTGGCAAAGCAGCCATCAAGCAAATGGGGGATGGATGGACGGTCGTCACCAAGGATCACTCACTTTCTGCACAATATGAGCACACCATACTGGTCACCGATTCCGGCTACGAAGTATTAACCGTATCTGATGGCTGCCCTCCCCCCCCTAGCGAATAATTCCATAGCTGATTTTCGCGAGTCTTTGCGGAACGACCGCCTTGCTCTCGAACATGAATTTCTGCAAGACGGCAAAACAGCTAGGTTACTGAAATCACACAGCAAGCTGATAGACGGATATCTGTGCCGTATCTGGGTACAACTCTCTATGCCGGAAAATATTGCACTGATTGCTGTAGGTGGATACGGACGCGGCGAGTTGTACCCCAAGTCCGACGTTGATCTTTTGATTCTGCTGGATGCCGAGCCGGATGAAGCATTGCAACAAAAGTTGCAACAACTCATCGGTTCGCTTTGGGACATCGGGCTTGAGGTCGGACACAGCATCCGAACCATTCCACATTGCATTGATGAGTCCACCGACATCACGGTTCAGACCAACCTGCTTGAGACTAGGCTGTTAAGCGGATCAAGTAGAATATTCAACGAGTTGCTCAACACTGTGCGGCAACACCTAGACACTCGTGAGTTTTTTCTGGCCAAGCTCAATGAGCAGCAGAAACGTCACGAGCGCTTTCAGGACTCAGACTTTAATCTGGAACCTAATCTAAAGGAAAGCCCCGGAGGTTTACGTGATCTGCAAACCATCAACTGGATCGCACGTGCAGCAGGACTAGGAACACGCTGGACTCAACTTGCCTCAGCCGGATTGATTACTTCTGCCGAAGCACGCCAGATCGCTAGGCACGACACGCTGTTACAAACCTTGCGCATACGACTGCACTACCTTGCCAAACGCCGAGAAGATCGACTAATTTTTGAAATTCAGACCGAACTCGCCGAGCAGATGGGCATCGCCGCCTCTGCGAATCGTCGTGCCAGTGAGCATCTGATGCAGCGTTACTATAAATCCAAACGTGCTATACGTCAGTTCAATACCATCATGTTGCAAAATCTGCGTACCTACTTGTTTCATGAAACACCTCTTCAGCATCCACTGAATGAACGTTTCAGAACACTGGGAACGCTGCTTGATATTCGTGACGAGCACCTGTTCGAACATACGCCTGAAGCGATATTCGAACTCTTTCTAATTATGGAAAAAAATACTGAACTGACGGATCTTACGGCCAAAACATTACGCGCACTTTGGCGAGCACAGCACTATATCGATGCACAATTTCGACGTGACCCACTGAACAGACAAAGATTTATTGAGATACTTCAACAACCGCGAGGCGTACTCCACGCATTGAGGCGTATGAATCAGTACGGCATCCTCGGTGCGTACATCCCCGCATTCGGGCGCATCGTCGGTCAAATGCAACATGACCTGTTCCATGTCTATACCGTGGATGAACATATTCTGATGGTGGTTCGCAACTTACGCCGCTTCGCGACTCCCGAGTTTTCGCATGAATACCCGCTATGCAGTAAATTGCTAGGCGAATTTGCCCGCCCCGAAGTGCTATATCTAGCTGGCTTGTTCCACGACATTGCGAAGGGGCGTGGCGGTGACCATGCGCAATTGGGCAAAAAGGATGCGTACACTTTCTGCATGCACCACCAGCTTAGTCGAGATGACACCGAATTGGTGGTATGGCTAGTCGAACAACACCTCAGCCTTTCTGCCACCGCACAAAAAAAGGATCTGTCCGACCCTGAGGTCATTGCCGAGTTCGTGGAGAATGTTAAAGATGATCGACATCTCGTTGCGCTCTACTTACTTACTGTCGCAGATGTGCGCGGAACCAGTCCGAAGGTATGGAATTCCTGGAAAGCCAAGTTAATGGAAGACTTGTTTACTTCGGCTCGGCGTTTCCTGACTGATGGTCGAATCACGAATCAACTTGAGGTGATACGTGATGAAGCAGCCAGCGCTTTGAACCTGTATGCACTGTCACCGGAAAGTTATCGACTCCTCTGGGCACAGCTTGATGACAGTTACTTTCTCGATCATGAAGCACATGAAATCGCTTGGCATACCCGTCAACTTTCTTCCCGGGTCAACAGCAGCGTACCGGTTGTCAGTTCACGCCTGAGCAGGGCTGAAAAAGGGCTGCAAATCCTAGTGTATTGCGCGGATCAACGCGGACTATTCGCACGTATTTGCGACTTTTTTGCCCGTATGAATTACACCATCGTCGAAGCTAGAATCCATACCACACATCATGGTTATGCACTGAACAGCTTTCAGGTCATGGCTGCAATACAAAGCGATACCGTATACCGCGACATCATGAATTACATCGAATTCGAGCTAGCGGATCAAATCAAACAGGCCAAGCCCATTTCACCATCTGAGTCCGGTCGAATCAACCGCCAGTTGAAGCACTTCCCTATTCAAGTAAAGGCTGAAATCAAGCCCGACCGTAAAGGCATGAGGGTATTGTCTCTGACATTTGGTGACAGACCGGGATTGCTGGCAAGCATCGCATTAATGTTTGACCAGCGTCACATCCGCCTGCATCGGGCCAAGATCAATACGCTGGGCAGCAGGGCGGAAGACGTATTCTGGATCAGTGGTGCAATGTTATCCAACCCTGAAAAATCTTCAGCCTTACTCGTCGAATTCAAAGAAAAGTTATAGTTTTAGCAAACAAAAAAGCCAGCCTAAATGCTGGCTTTTTTGTTTCACGCTAATTGAATTAAGCGCGCTTTTTGAACTCGTTGGTACGGGTATCGATCTCGATCTTGTCACCGATATTAACGAACGCTGCAACGGGTATTTCGTAACCATTGCTAAGCTTAGCTGGCTTCATCACCTTGCCGGAGGTATCACCACGTACCGCTGGCTCGGTGTAGATGACCTCGCGTACGATAGTATTCGGCAATTCAACTGAAATGGCTTTTTCGTTGTAGAACACCACTTCACACGCCATACCGTCTTCGAGGTAATTAAGCGCGTCACCCATGCTCTCGGCTTCGATCTCGTACTGGTTATATTCTTCATCCATGAATACATACATCGGATCAGAAAAATAGGAATACGTACATTCCTTACGATCCAGAATAATCTGGTCGAATTTATCGTCTGCGTTGAATACCGTCTCTTTAGCTGTTTCAGTCAAAAGATTCTTCATCTTCATCTTGACCACTGAACCGCTACGACCGGAACGGCTGTATTCAGCCCTCAGAATCACCATGGGATCTCCACCGACCATGATGACGTTACCTACGCGTAATTCCTGTGCTGTTTTCATGTTTACTGCCCTTCGTTTTCCAAGGCGCGCATTTTACCGATTTCCCGCAAAAAATCCAGTAAATTCAATGCTAGATCATTGCCTGATAGCTGCTGCGCCCATTGCTTCGCATGGCTTTCAAGCTCTCCAAACGCGTCCATCAACGCTGACCATGCCTCAGTTGAGTCGGCCGAACTAGCCTGCCCTAGCGTACTCGCTGTATTCCATATCAACCAATAATCTCTCAAGGCTGCACATGCGGTTACGCCCAACAAAGCGCAGTATTTATCCAAATAAGCCTGTAATTTATCCATATGTACCGCATCATGCTGAGGATATATGTGCCAGATGAATGGTTTGCCCGCCCATTGCGCTCGCACGAATGAATCTTCTCCCCGTACGAAATTGACATCACATAGCCATAACAACTCATCGTAGCGCTCTTGTTCGACAAAAGGCAGGGCGAGAACTCGTAGATTCCCCCGTGAATAGGACTTGCCAGCATCAGGATCATCATCATCGAAATATTGTCCGACCAGTTGCATGATGTGCCCCTCAGGAATCAGGCACAGTATCGCTTGTTCACCGTGCGCCCATACATCGAACAATTCTGCCAATGCAGGATTTTCGTAACAGAACATTGATACCTTAAAGGTATCTTCAGGTGATTTTTCCAAACCGATAGACTGCCAAAATAAGTCTTGTCGTGCTTTGTCAGTTAAAAATGAATCTCGATATGCCAACAAATCACGCTCCAACAACAAACCACCGGTCTGTTTGGTAAAGCCCGGGAAGAAAAAGTATTTGGTCAATGGCAGCGTGCTGTGCGGCGAAGGCAACTTGTGATGGCTTTCGACCCAATGCTCTGCCGAAAGATATTCAAGATTGATCCAGACAGGATGCGCTGATAGTTTCGCCATTGCTGAGATATAAGCTTCTGGCAGTTTGCAGGCAAACGTTTCGATCACTAGTTGGGCAGGTTGTACTTTTAGAAATTCATTACCCCATCGAATGACTTCAACGCCTTGAAGTTCTTGGCTCTCTGCTGACGGGCTTGCTTCATGACATAGCTTGGCAAAACTATTCAGGTCATCCACCCATAAGCGCACCACCAGACCATGTTCATTGCCCAGTTGCCGCGCCAACCGCCATGCCACCCCGATATCGCCATAGTTGTCGATGACTTTGCAAAAGATGTCGCAACTGCGTGGCATGTCACTCTGCATGCAGTGCCTCGACGGGGTCTAGCCGTGCCGCTCTCATCGCGGGTGCAACACCGGCAGCCAGACCGATACTAATCGCCATCAACTCGGCGAAAAGCGCAAACAGCCAGGGCGTATGCACTGGCAACGCCGGAAACAGCAAATGAAATCCCTGCGCAATACCCACCCCGAGCAACAAACCTGACAACCCGCCCACTGCCGACAACAGCATCGCCTCGCCGAGAAATAATATCAATATCTGACGCTTCTGCGACCCGAGGGCACGTAGTAAGCCTATCTCCGAAGTACGCTCGGTAACCGCCATCGTCATGATGGTCAAAATACCGACAGCACCAACCAGCAACGAAATCCCACCTAACGCACCGACCGCAAAGGTGAGGATATTGAGCACCGAGCTCAACACCTCCAACGCCTGCTCCTGAGAGATGATGGTAAAGTCCTCGCGACCATGCCTTTCGATCAGACGTTCTTTCAAGATTTCAATCATCTTGTCAGCATCCACATCAGGACGGTAACTGACATTGACCTCCATCAATCCCGAACGATTGAGCAACTCCATCGCACGTGCCGCTGGAATGAACACCGCATCGTCCATATCCATGCCCAGTATCTGCCCCTTCGGCTCCATTACACCGATGACCCGATAACGCTGTCCACCGATGCGCAGGTAACTGCCAAGAGGATTCCCACCGTCAAATATTTCCTGATGTATCTTTGACCCGATCACCGCCAACGCCCGTGCCTGTCCATTATCTTCATCAGGCCAAATAGTGCCGCTTAGTACTTTCATCGTGAAAGTCTTGCCAAAGTCTCGACCCTCACCCAATATCATGGTGCGGCGTGCCCTGCCGTTCGCCTTGACCTCTGCATTACCCATCAGCCCCGGAATGACAGATTCCACATAGGGTAATCGACGCAAGGCATCAGCATCCTCCAATGTGAGTTCTCTAACCGAACCGAAGATGCCGACATTGCCGCCCTGCGTCTGTGTCTTACCGGGCTGCACACTGATGATATTGGTTCCGAATTGGGAGAACTCAGCCAGCATGAACTTGTGCAAACCCTCGCCTATGGAGGTCAACAGAATAACGGCGGCAATACCGATGGCGATACCCAACCCGGTCAAAAAGCTTCGCATCCGGTAGGTCAGGAAACTGGAGCTGGTCAGCCGTATCAGATCAGGTAAGAGCATTATTTCCCCGCCAAAGCAGTGACCGGATCAAGCATTGCCGCACGACGTGCCGGCCACACGCTGAAAAGGATCCCGGTACCCATTGCCGTGACAGTCGCTGCCAGCACCGCCCACCAGGGGGGTGAGACCGGTAAAGCCGGATACATCAATCCAATCGCAAAGCTACCGGCGTAGCCCATCAGCAATCCGAACAGACAACCTATTCCTGAAAGCAACGCCGCCTCTGCAAAGAATAAATGGCGTATCTTGGCAGGTGGTGCACCCAGCGCCTTGAGTAAGCCAATCTCCTTGACACGTTGTGCCACCGCAATCAACATCACATTCATAATGAGTACACCTGCCACGGCGAGACTGATAGAGGCGATGCCCCCTACTGCCATCGTCAACGCAGTGAGAATGCGGTCAAAAGTCTGCAACACCGCATCTTGAGTAACGACTGTCACATCCCTTTCACCATTATGTCTCAGTGCCATGATTTCTTCGGCATCACGCTTGGCAGATTCGATGGCATCCCTACTCTTCGCTTCAACCAGTACCCGAAACAGACCTGAGGTATTGAGCAACTGGTGTGAAGAAGCCACCGGAATTATCACCAATTCATCAGTGCGTATTCCCATGGATTCACCTTGCGAAGAAAGTATGCCGATCACTCTGAAACGCCTATCGCCCAGACGCACCCACTGCCCGATAGCAACATCATTACCAAACAGTTCGTTTTTGATCTGGTTGCCTAGCACGCACACCGAAGTACTCTCGTGTATATCACCTGTCGGCAGGAATTCCCCCATACCCATTTCCATATGCCGAACGGGAAGTAAATCAGCAGTTGAACCCAGCACGACCACCTCACGGTTCAACGATTCACGTGAAAGTGTAGCGGAACCTATCGTCAACGGTGCGATGCGCTTTACCGAACGGCTACGCAGTATCGCCTGTGCATCATCCAATGAGATTTCCCGAGGTGTTTGACCTGACATCAGACCGGGGCCTATACCTGCTGTCTCTGTACGCCCCGGCAAAACGATGACAAGATTGGTGCCAAGTGAAGAAAATTGATTCACCACATAACGGCGCGCACCTTCACCTAATGCAGTGAGTACCACTACTGCTGCAACACCTATCGACATCGCCAGCATCATCAACAGCGTGCGTGTTCTGCTACCGCGCAAGCTGCCGGTCGCAAAATGCGCGACGTCCGTTATCCTCATGATGCCTGCCTTGAATCCCCGATGATTTGTCCATCCACCATATGCAACTGGCGATGTGCTCTTGCGCCGAGCAGCGGGTCATGAGTCACGAGTATCACGGTGACATTCTGTTCGACCAATTGCTCGATCAAACCCATCACCTCTTTACCTGTGGCCTGATCCAAATTGCCTGTCGGCTCGTCGGCCAGTAATAATGTGGGGTTCATGCTTGTTGCACGGGCGATCGCAACACGCTGGCGCTGCCCGCCCGAGAGTTGATCGGGGCGATGGTCGGCACGATCTTTCAAACCATAGTTTTCGACCAGTTTGGCAACACGCTCCTGTCGTTCCTCTGGCGCGATGCCTGCGAGTATCATCGGTAATTCGATATTCATCTCAGCAGACAAACGCGGTACCAAATGAAAAGATTGGAATACGAAACCAACCTTCTCGCTACGCACTTTGGCCTGTTGCACATCATCCAGTGCAGTGACATTGCCACCATCGAGTTTATAAATGCCTGAACTAGGTCGATCCAGCAGCCCGATCAGATTGAGCAGGGTCGATTTCCCGGAGCCTGACGGCCCCATGATCGAAACATATTCTCCCGCCGGAATATCAAGATTGATATCGCGCAATGCGGCGACGGTCTGATCGCCGACGATGAAGCTGCGGCTGACATTATCTAGTTGAATCATTTTGCGGGCTGGATCATTGTGCAGAATCGGGTGTTTCGGGTTGTACCTTTGCCCCGGCCTCCACGCCTTCCCGATCCAATGACATGACAATTTGGTCACCTTCACTTAAGCCTTCGGTGACCTCGGACTGATTCCAGTTGGAAAGCCCGGTCGTCACAGTACGTTCTTCAAGAGCACTGTCCGCATTAAGTAACAACACATGCTTACCTTCAAGCAACGTTTGAGTGGGGATGCGCAGCACATTGGTACGGCTGTCATACACTATCTCGACATCTGCACTGTAGCCAATCAACAAATTTTCATCCGCAGGAGGTTCAATAAATGCCACCTCCACTTCGACAGTGCGTGCCTGTTTTTCCAACTCCAAAACATAGGGTGCGATACGCTTGACCTTGCCCGGGAAGGATTTACCCTTGATCGCATCCAGCGTGATGCGGGCTTGCTGCCCCAATTCAATGTGAGCTGCGTCAACTTCATCTATAGGTGCACTGACGAACATGCAACTGTCATCAATCAGGTCAACTGCGGGGAGCGTCAGAATACCGGGTGGCGATGGTGTAGCATACTCGCCCAATTCTCCGCTGATGTCAGCCACGATACCGCTAAAGGGTGCTCGTAACACCATCCGTTCAAGGCTGGCCTGTGCGACGGCGATTCGAGACTTGCTTTGTGCGATAGCACTGCGAGCGGATTCACAGGATGCCTGTCGAGCGGTTGCGGTAGACAGGGTACGCTCCAGTGCTTCCTGAGAAACAAAGCCTTGCTCACGCAATTGCTGTGCGCGCTCTGCATCGTTTAATGCTGTTTCAGCTATCGTACAGGCTTCTTTTGACTGGCTGACCGCTGTGGTCAGTTGATCCTCGGCCAGTTGTTTTTGCGCCTGCATATCATCGTTCCACAGTTCGAGAAGTATCTGATCACGATCAACTCTCTCGCCTTTTATCACGCGCATCTTGGATATTTGACCGCCTGCAGGTGCAGATAATTTAGCGCGTCGACAAGCCTTGACCGTACCTGCTCGGGTATTGCTGACCGTGGCCTCGACCGTGCCTCGCTCAACGGCTACGAACGCTACTTTAATCGGATCCGGGCGAGTGAAATACCAGACCGCAGTCACCAATAATATGACCACAAGTAACCACGGAAGGTACCGCACTAAACGATTACTTTTTTCTTTCCGGGAGAGCGTCATTTGATCCTCTTCATCAATACAGTACTTGCGCAAATGTGAACAAGTGCCTCATGGACAATTAATGACTCCTTGAATACTTCGGGAGATACATCATTATCCGTAGCAAGGCTGAAAATGCAAGCATGTGTTTGCAGCGGTAATTTACACGGCAGCAACCCCTCGCGTATCTCGTCAGCCACAGGCACACCTCTATCTGCATCAAATAATTTTGATGGTGTACAAAGCATGAAACCGGATCAATGTCCGGTTTCATGTGGTATCAAAAAATATGCTTAACCTTCACATCAATTTGCTAATGCCGCAGTTTCCTGAAGTAGCTCACGCGCCTTTCCTGCCACAGCATGGTTAGGATCAACTGTCAGTAGCTGCTGCCAAATTTCACGCGCAGCCATCACATCGTCTTTGGCACGATGTAACAACAAGCCCAGATTCACATACGCATGTCCAAAACCGGCATCACGTGCAATCGTATCCTTGAATGCCTGCTCGGCCATGCTGATATCGTCATTCCGCCAGTACATCGTTCCTAGATCGGTACGAACGCCTGACAGATCTGGATTGATATCCAACACGCGACGGTAATACAGTATTGCCTGACCGGCATCTCCTGCATCATAGTAGATGTTGCCTAGCGATGTTGCAGCCTCTATGTCATTACCATCCTTGTTGAGACGCTCCTTAAGTTGGGCGACCGTATCATTCACATCCATTATTCATTCTCCAAACCAAAAGTTGTAAAATTCCCCGAACCATTCTGTATTTTCAAGAAATGGCTGTGCGTTTAATTTCAGTGACTAGTATATCAATATTTGACCTCAATATTTAACTCTACACCTCGATTTCACTACATTAATGCGCCCCTAATACAGCTAAGCATACAGTCAATATCCCTAATACCAAGTTAACTGCGATTAGTTTGCGGATTCTTCCCAGTATCCCACCGGCTTCTTGCAAATTTTGTGAAGCCACTAATCTGGAATATGGCCTGTAGCAGCCAAAGTAAACATAAGCATAGATAGCCACCATCACCACACCCAAAGCCAGCATGGTATGCACGTGCTTGGGGACATAAGCGAATCCACCGTATAGGTAAATCATATAGAAACCACTGGTCAACAGAATCGCTACCGCAGCCCATACCCAAACAAAGAAGCGGCGAAACACGTTATCCCATAGTCGCAAACGTTGCGGCGGCTCCAGCACTTCAACGACAGCTGGACGCAATACCACGTAGGCGAAGAACATACCCCCAACCCAAATCAGGGCGGAAAGAAAGTGGATCATTTTAAGTAGTGACATCATTGCTTCATTTCCATAGTTTGAGGATACTCAGCCTAAAAAAACCGCTATTCAGTAGTTACAAATTTGGCTCAGAACTTACAATAACTCACGTACCGGCCTGAAGCTTTTCCGGTGTACATCGGTGACACCATGTTCCCGTAACGCTGCAAGATGGGCGGCTGTTGGATAGCCTTTGTGAACTGCAAAGCCGTAATGGGGATATTGGTCGTGCAGCTTTAGCATTAATTCATCACGCGCCGTTTTAGCCAAAATCGAAGCAGCAGATATCTCAGCCACCTTGCTATCCCCTTTGGTAATTGCCTCACTCAGTATACCGGTATCCGGGCAATACAGGCCGTCTACCAATACATGCTGAGGACGCACATTTAATCCTTCAACCGCACGGCGCATTGCCAATAGGGTCGCTTGTAAAATATTCAGTTGGTCGATCTCTTCTACAGAGGCATAAGCCACACACCATGTGAGGGCATGTTCACGAATAACTGGGGCCAGATGGTCGCGCTTTTTTTCAGATAATTTCTTTGAATCGGCTAATCCCTGAATAGGATGGGCTTCATCGAGTATCACTGCTGCTGCACTGACTGGCCCTGCTAACGGGCCACGCCCTGCTTCATCGACACCACAAACGAGAACCATGCCGGAATCAGGAAGAAACGGCATCAGGAAGATACTGCAGAATAGTTGTGGCAGCTTTCTGCGCCGTGTTTTGACGTAATGTCCGGTGAAGTTCAAGGAAGGTCTGTTCCAATGCTGCCACTGCATTTTTATCATTAACCAGATTGAGTAATGCCTGCGTAAGATTCTCGGGCGTGGCATCATCTTGCATCAACTCAGGCACAACAAAGCGTCCACACAGAATGTTCGGCAAACCATAATATGGCATATAGCCCTTGGGTTTCATCAGCCGATACGTCAAAGCATTCAGCTTGTATGTGATCACCATCGGGCGTTTCACCAGTGCGACTTCCAGTGTGGCTGTACCGGATGCAACAAGCACACCATCGGCCGCGACCATCGCATCCTGAGCATGACCGAACAGCATCGTGAGGGGTAGTTCCAATGCCTCACAATCATGTAATGCCTGCTCAAAGATTCCACGCGTTTCACGACTGGCAAGCGGAACCAAAAAGCGTGCTTCAGGGTGCTGCAAATAAATGAGCTTGGCTGTCTCGATAAAAGTAGTCGCCAAGCGTTTCACTTCGCCCTGCCGACTACCCGGCAGCATCGCAAACACCTTGGCGCTCTGCGGGATGCGCATCGTTTCCCGCATCTGTTCACGCTTGGGCTGCTCAGGAATCATATCTGCAAGTGGATGCCCCACATAATCTACTTGCACATCCGCTTCCTGATAAATTTTGGCTTCATGCGGGAACAAGGTCAGAATATGCGTAACGGCTCGCTTGATTTTGTGTATTCGCTCGCCACGCCAAGCCCATATTGATGGGCTGACATAGTGTATGGTGGGAATATCATGCTGCTTAAGCACTGTTTCCAGCCCTAGATTGAAATCCGGCGCATCAATACCGATGAAGATATCCGGTGGCTGAGCCAGGAAATGATCGCGCAGTTTGTTACGTATGCCGACGATCTCGCGGTAGTGCTTCAAGACTTCAACGTAGCCGTTTACCGCCAGCTTTTCCATCGGGAACATCACGTCCATACCGATCGACTTCATCTTGGGTCCGCCTATTCCGATGAATTGTACATCAGGACGCGCTTCTTTTAATGCAAGTAGCAGGTGGCTACCCAAAAGATCACCAGATGCTTCGCCCGCGACTATGCCCACCACTACTTTTTTTTGCATATTGGGAAATATACTAACGAATAATGCCGCGTGTTGCGCTATCTAGGAAAGTCAGCATGTTGTCGATATCAGCATCCGCTTCTTGAGAATGCCCGCGAAATGTAGTGATCTCTTGCTTGGACTTCTCGAAATTACTGCCTGATCGGTATAAAGCACGATACATCTTCTTGATCATATCAAGACGAACATCCGAATAACCCTTGCGTCTCGGCCCTTCCTGATGCGGCCCTTTAACCTTTGCAGGATTGCCAACCGCAGTTACGAAAGGCGGGACATCCTGTGACAATCGTGTCTGGAAACCAACCATTGCAAAGTCACCAATACGAACAAACTGGTGTATACCGCTGAGACCACCGATCAGAATATGATCACCGATCTCCACATGCCCTGCAAATTGGGCTGAGTTAGCAATGGTATTGTCGTTTCCGATCACACAATCATGTGCCACATGCACATAAGCCATGATCCAATTATCACTGCCGATAGTCGTCACACCTTTGTCTTGAACCGTACCCAAGTTGAGCGTACAACACTCACGTATGGTGTTGTTGTCTCCGATCACCAAACGTGTCGGCTCGTCTTTAAATTTTTTGTCCTGCGGGATCTCTCCGATCGAACTGAATTGAAAAATGCGGTTTTCTTTACCAATGGTGGTGTGACCATCAATCACCACATGGGGACCAATCACTGTTCCTGCGCCAATTTCAACATGTTCACCAATAATTGAATACGGGCCCACCTGAACATCATCAGCAAGCCTTGCTTTCGGGTGAATGATCGCAGTTGGATGCAACATTATGGTTCCGCTTTAACCGTACACATCAACTCGGCTTCTGCCGCCAATTGACCTTCCACTTCTGCTGTAGCTTTAAATTTAACGATTCCTCTAACGTTGCGCAGTAGTGTCGACTTGATAATCAGTTGATCTCCAGGAATCACCGGTCTTCTGAAACGCGCGCCATCGATTCCCACAAAGTAATAAAGCAGTTTTTCGTCTGGATTAGCAGTCGGCTTATCTTTCATTGAACTGAAGGATAACAATGCTGAAGCTTGCGCCATCGCCTCAAGCATAAGTACACCCGGCATCACAGGATGATGAGGATAATGCCCCGGAAAAAAGGGCTCATTGATGGTTACATTTTTCAAAGTTTCTATGCTCTTATCCATCTCCATTGTCAGAATGCGATCTATTAGCAGAAACGGATAGCGATGCGGCAACAACTCCATAATTTTATCTATATTGACTTGCGTACTCATAAACTCTCCCTAGTTCGATTTTTTCGTTGCCGATTATTTATTGTTGCCGCTTATTGATTCAAGTTCTGCATGCCTACTTGATTTTCTTTTCCAATGCCTTGATACGCTTTGCCAGTTGATCCAAATGTCGCACATGCGCAGTATTCCTACGCCATTCATCTACTTTGGAAAAGGGGAATACCCCAGCATAGGAACCAGACTCGCTTATCGACTTACTGATCAGTGTAAAGGATGATATCTCAACATAATCTGCTATCTGCAAATGACCGACGATGCCTGTACATCCCCCTATCTGGCAGTTTTTTCCAATTGTGGTACTCCCTGCAATGCCGGTACATGCAGCTATAGCAGTATGCGCACCAATGCAAACGTTATGAGCAATTTGAATCTGATTATCCAGCTTCACCCCGTCCTCAATGACAGTATCACCCAACGCACCACGATCGACTGTAGTATTTGCGCCGATTTCAACATCATTCCCGATCACCACACGGCCGATTTGGGGTATCTTGATCCATCGTCCTTCATCCATCGCGATGCCGAAACCATCTGAGCCAATCACCACACCTGAGTGCGCGATCAGATTGTCGCCTACGACACAGTCATGATAGATAACGACTCTGGGATACAGGCGTACATTACGACCGATCACCACATCATTCCCGATGCTACAGCCCTCCCCGATCACAGAATGGGCACCAATTATTGCACCCTCACCGATGACGGCTGTTGCAGCAATGCTGGCCGATACATCTATCTGCGCACCCGAACCAATGACTGCGTCGGGGTGTATACCGGGCTTAACAGCAGGTAGCGGATTGAGTAATGAGGAAACCTTGGCAAAATATGCGTACGGGTTATCCGATATGATGCGCGGCAGTTCAGACTCATCCGAGTCTCTCTCCGCCAAAATGACTGCACCCGCCTTCGTGTCAGCCAGTTGTGAACGATATTTGTTATTGGTCAAAAAGCTGATCTGATTAGACGTAGCCATTTCCAAAGTCGCAACTTGCGAGATGAGTACTGAACCATCACCCAGCACTTGCCCACCAAACTTCGCAGCGATATCCAATAAGCTGTACGATACCTTCATATCAATAAAGCCTTTTTATTTTGCTACCCTGCTATTTTCTTCGAGATACCGGATCACATCGTCAGTGATGTCAAATTTGGGATTGCGGTACACAGCCTCCTGCAATATCAAGTCGTATTTCCCGGTTTCTGCAATTGCCTGAATCGCCTTGTTAGACAATTCCAGCACGGTCGCCAATTCCTCGTTCTTGCGTAAATTCAAATCCTCACCAAATTCGCGCTGCACGCGCTGCAAGTCAGTGCTAAGTGCTGATAATTCACGCTCTTTGCTGCGACGTTCGGAATCAGTCAGTGTTTCAGCTCCCTTTTCGAGAAGAGTTTGTAAGTCTCTCGCCTCATTCATTAACTTTTTGATTTCTTGATCGCGAGCAAAAAATTCTTTCTCTATTCGTTTTTCAGCTTTCATTGCAGGAACAGACTCCCGTACTACACGCTCTAGGTCAATCACGCCAACCTTCAACGCCTCTGCTGCTTGCGCGATCCCGGCACTTAAAAGTGCCACTAAAAGCCCAAACTTGATTATCGTTTTCACGCTCAATCTCTCCATCTTTCTTATATCTCCGCTAGCGTCCCTAGAAAATTGAGCCCAAGGTAAACTGGAAATTCTGAACCTTATCCACTTCTTGCCTGTTGATTGGCCAAGCATAACTGAATTTTAACGGCCCCACTGGTGATAGCCAAGTAAAAGCCAAGCCTGTTGAAAAACGTAACCCCTCACTACCAGATAAATCACCTGGGCCATAGACAGCTCCGCCGTCTATAAATGCGCTAAAGCGCGTTGACTTTGCTCGCTCCATACCTGGAAATGGCATCAACAATTCCGCATTACCTACTACACGGCGGGGGCCTCCGAGTACTGAATCATCAGTGTCACGAGGGCCAAGCGAGCTTGACTCATATCCACGCACCGAGCCCGGCCCACCAGCATAAAAATTCTTGAAGAATGGTAGAGGTTTGCCCCCATATCCCCCTGCAAGACCTGCCTCACCTTTCAACAGTAATGTGTAATCAGGGCTAAGTGGAAAGAAGCGCTGGTGCTGGTAATTCAACTTGTAGTATCTCATATCAAATACAGGTAGCGAAATCTCTGAGGATATCCGCTGCACTATTCCTTCAGTGGTATATATCGCGCTATCGCGTGTATCTTTTCCCCAACCTATCGTTGCGACCAAATTATTATTGGTTGCGCCAAATGTATTGACATAATCTATCAACCTAGTGGGCGGACTTTCAAACAGTCCGAGTTCGGTACGTTCAATAGACAGTCCATAGCTGATCGATTCATCATCGTCAATGGGTATGCCATAGCGAACTCCCCCCCCCAAAGTACGGGAAGAAAACTGACTTACCGCGGTGCTTTGAGAATCGGTATTGCGCTTATAGATATCGAATCCACGACTAATGCCCTCGTCGGTGTAATAAGGGTTGGTATACGAAACCGAGTAAACCTGATTGACTTTTCCCGTATTGATCTGGGTAGAAAGAAAGTTGCCTGTCCCAAACAGATTGGATTGAGTGACACTCCCAGTCAATACCAAGCCTTCACCACTTGAAAAACCAGCGCCCACCGAAATATTTCCGGTAGGCTTTTCTCTAACCAACATATTCACATCCATCTGATCTGTCGTACCCGGAACCTGTAAGGTCTCGATGTTCACCTCAGAAAAAAAGTCCAATCTATCTACACGTTGTTTGGACTTTTTGACTTTATCCACGTCAAACCATTCTCCTTCAGTCTGCCGGAATTCTCGCCGTATAACCTCATCTCTGGTTTTATTGTTACCAGCAATATTGATTCGGCGTATGTAAACTCTTTGGCCGGGATCTACGACAAAGTTGAATGAGACCTCATGATTCATCTTGTCAATATCAGGTACCGCGCTCACGTTGGCAAAGGCATAACCTTCCTGCCCTAAGCGTTCGCCTACCTTGCTACTGGTTGCTGTGAGTGCTTTACGGGAAAACGTATCTCCCGGTTTTACTTGAACCAATTTTTCAATTTCTGATTTTGGAACCGGTAAATCACCAGACACATTGACTTTAGATACAGAATATTTATCACCTTCACTGAAATTGATGGAAATATAGATATCTTTTTTGTCGGGTGTAATAGAAACCTGCGTTGATTCAATATTGAATTCCAGATATCCGTTATCCATGTAAAACGAACGTATTGTCTCCATATCAGCAGAAAGTTTTTGTTTGGAGTATTGATCACTACTACTAAACCAGCTGAACCAACCAGGCGTACTGAGCTTCATCAGATCAAGTAACTCTTCCTCTGGATAAGTCTTGTTCCCTATCAAGTTAATCTGCCTAATCTTTGAGACTTCACCCTCTACTACGTTGAAAACTACGCTAACTCTATTGCGTTCTAGTTCGGTCACTGTGGTCGTCAGCTTGACGGCATATTTACCACGAGCAACATATTGCCGCTTTAGTTCTTGGGCTGCTTTTTCAAGTGCATTTTTGTCAAATATACGAGCTTCTGCCAGGCCAGCATATTTCATGCTTTCCTTAAGCTGATCAGCTGGGAAATCCTTGGTGCCAACAATTGAAACACTCGCTATTGATGGACGTTCACGCACCACGACTATCAATACATCGTGGTCGACTTTCAGCTGCACGTCCTTAAAAAATTTGGTGGCATACAAAGCGTGAATAGCTGTTGCAGCCTGTTGATTATCAAGCGTATCGCCGACTTTTACGGGAAGGTAACTGAAGACTGTGCCTGCCTCAGTTCGTTGTATCCCTTCGACACGAATATCCTTGACTGTAAAAGGTTCTATTGCCCACGCTGATGTCGTACAGAGCAGGAGTATCCATCCTGCCAATTCAATTAATTTCATTTTTCAACCAGAGAATATTTCAACCTGCGACTAGACGATTTATATCGTTGTAGACGGCAAAGACCATCAGCGTACCAAGAAGAGCAATACCGATATTCTGACCTATCACCCAAGCACGTTCGGAAACAGGACTACCCTTAACCAACTCAACAACATAATACAGCAAGTGCCCGCCATCCAATATCGGCACAGGCAACAAATTCAGCACCCCGAGACTGATACTGATCAATGCCAAAAACCCAACATACGCTACCAAGCCTACTTCAGCTGACTGGCCCGCATAGTCGGCTATCGTGATCGGGCCACTCAGGTTTTTCATTGATACTTCACCGATCACCATTTTGAATAACATCTTCAGGCTGATCACCGTCGTTTCCCATGTCTTGCGTATAGATTGCCCAAGCGCATCCAGCGGGCCATAACTCACCTCGGTATACATAGCCTCCCATGCCGCCCTGTCGATGGTTGGTGTGACCCCTATCCTACCGATGGTTTCACCGGATTCAACCACGGCTTCAGGCGTTAACGATAGTGACAGAATGTTCTCGCCACGACGTACATCTAGCATAATGTGTTGCCCCGGCTTGCTACGAATGACATCCACGACATCTCGCCAATCTTGCAGTGCAACATCATCTATTCTCATCATAATATCGCCACTTTGTAATCCGGCTCTGCTAGCCGCACCGTCATCGGTGACTTTGTCAATGACTGGCGGAATCTCTGGCTGATATAGTTGCAAACCCAGCTTATCGAAAAAGTCCGCATCCAAATCACTGGCTGCCAGCCCGCTCATATCCAACTCGTGAAATGACCTGACTTCATTGGCATTCAATACCTCAAGCGACACGACTTCCTGCTTGAGCGCCAAATCAAGCAATCTCCACCGGAACTCCTGCCAACTGGGAATAGCCTCCCCATTCACACTCAAAATAGTCTCGCCTTTATGGAGTTGCGCAATGGCTGCCGGCGTACCTGCTGCCACTTCCCCGACTACCGGCTTCAAGCCTGGCACACCATAAATAAACAAAGCCCAATACAAAAATATCGCCAGTATGAAGTTCGCCAGCGGGCCCGCCACCACGATTGCGATTCGCTGTAATACTGGCTTACGGTTGAATGCGTTTTCAAGCTCTTCCGGAGCAACTGCTTCCTCGCGCTCATCCAGCATCTTCACGTAACCGCCAAATGGAACAGCAGATATCACCCATTCAGTATCACTATTGGCAAAGCGTTTGCTGTAGATCACTTTTCCAAAACCTACCGAAAAGCGTAATACCTTAACCCCGCAGCGGCGTGCGACCCAGTAGTGTCCCCACTCGTGGAACACGACCAGCAATGCAATAGCGACTATAAATGCAAGTATGGTTGTCATTTACCCGGATGTTCAATTCTTTGTTGTGCGACACGACGTGCTGCCAAATCGGCTTCAATCACATCCTCCAGATCATTGACCGCATTTACCGGGATTGATTCCAATGTCTCCGAAATAATCCTCGGAATATCAAGAAAAGCGACTTTCTTGTCTAAAAATGCAGCTACTGCAATCTCATTTGCGGCATTTAAAACAGCAGGTGCTGTGCCCGCAGTGCGCAATGCCTGATAGGCCAGCGCGAGGCATGAAAATCGTTCGAAATCAGGTTCGACAAAATTCATCGTTGCTACTTTGAACAAATCCAGTGACGCTACACCAGAATCAATGCGCTCTGGATAAGCAAGACCGTAAGCAATTGGCGTGCGCATATCTGGATTACCAAGTTGTGCCAGTACAGATCCGTCCACATACTCGACCAATGAATGAATCACGCTCTGCGGATGCACGACAACTTGGATGTCATCTGCACTCGCATTGAACAACCAATGTGCCTCGATAACCTCCAGCCCCTTATTCATCATGGTTGCGGAATCTACCGATATCTTGCGCCCCATCACCCAGTTCGGATGAGCACACGCCTGTTCGGGTGTGACACTGTGTAGTTCTTTCAAGGGCGTATTCCGAAACGGCCCACCTGATGCAGTCAACAAAATGCGGCGAACACCATTCCTTGCAAGGTTGCCGTCATAATCACGCGGTAAAGCCTGAAAAATCGCATTGTGCTCACTATCGATCGGTAACAATACTGAGCCACTTTTATGTACCTCATCCATGAACACATTGCCCGCCAAGACCAGCGTCTCTTTATTCGCTAGCAATATCTTCTTGCCAGCCCGTGCTGCTGCCAATGTGGGTCGCAAGCCCGCCGCACCGACGATAGCCGCCATGACTGCATCCACTTCTGGCAATATTGCAACCTGTTCAAGTGCTTCCTGGCCACCCAACACTTCAACACTCAGCCCAGCATCGCAGGAGAGTGATCTCAATTTAGTAGCAGCCGTTTCATCCACCAAAACTGCGTATTCGGGCTTGTACTGACGGCACTGCTCGAGCATCAGTTCGACTTGTGTGTTTGCAGTCAGCGCAACAACCTTGAATTCATCTGGATGACGGGCCACAACATCAAGGGTGCTGGTGCCGATACTACCCGTGGAACCTAATACAGTAATATTTTGCATTATTCTCAGGAAAGCCGTTGTAACAAGATAACCAATGCGGCAAGTGGTAATGTCGAAGTCAATGCGTCAATACGATCCAGCACACCACCGTGCCCCGGCAACAATGCACCGCTATCTTTGACTCCCGCTTGGCGTTTGACTGCTGACTCGAACAAATCTCCCATTACAGCCAAGCCTACCCACCACCACGAAGCCAGTAACAAACCGGGCAATACTGGCTGACTTTGAAGGTTTGGGGTAAACCACCATACTGCCACAACGTAAACCGAAACACCCAGCATCGCTCCCGCTACGCCTTCCCATGTTTTACCAGGACTGATGCTCGGAGCGAGTTTACGCTTGCCAAATTTTCGACCGGTGAAATAAGCTGAGATGTCTGCCACCGCAACCAAGCCAATCACAAATAGTAATAGCCAAGGGCTAATAGCACGCAGATCCATCACCGCAAGCCCGGTTGGAATCAATACGGCCCATCCAAGCAATGTCATCACAACAGGCTGTTCAAATTTCCACCCTGCAATCAATAGTGAAGGCACGGCGAATATCCACAATAAGACTGACACGGCATAGACCGACAAATGCAGTATGGTCTGCTCCCCTAAGGAATTGTTTGAATCAAACCATGCCAGCCCAAGCATGGCCGCCACCGTCAAACCCCAGAAAATATTCGCCTTGACACCATGCAGCTTAGCCAACCTGGACCATTCAGCAGCACCCTGTGCCACCAACACGATCACAAAAGCCACCCAACCGATTTCAGGAAGCCCGAATAGTGCCAACAAGAACAACACCAACAAAATGACAGCTGTCATCACTCGCTGCTTTAGCATATTATTTTTCCTGAGCGTGATCTGCTCACGACTCGGCTTCCGTCAGTTGTTCACTAGTTCTGCCAAAACGGCGTTCGCGCTTCTGATATGAATCAATTGCCGCGTCAAGTTCCTTTCGTCCGAATGCCGGCCACAAAACGTCTGTAAAGTAGAGTTCCGTATAGGCCAGTTGCCACAACATGAAGTTACTGATGCGCTGCTCTCCACCAGTTCGAATGAACAAGTCAGGCTCAGGTGCGTCACTCAAAGAAAGATATGGACGCAAATCTTCTTCGGTAAAGTTCTGCGCTAATTCAGGATGATCCTTCAACATGCTGCGCACCGCATGCATCACATCCCAACGACCACCATAGTTTGCGGCTACCGTTAATGTCAGTGCTGCATTTTTTTCGGTAAGTTGTTCAGCGTCGAACATCGTCTGTTTTAACTTGTCATCAAAAGGCGTCCGATCCCCAATGATTCTGAGTCGGATATTATTTTCATGAAGTTTGCTGACTTCACGTTCCAGCATTTTTAAGAACAACGACATCAGAAAAGACACTTCATCAGCGGGCCTACGCCAATTTTCACTACTAAATGCAAAAACCGTCAGGTAATCCACTTTCAGATCTCGGCATGCTTTAACCACGCCCCTCAACGCTTCCACCCCGCGCTGATGACCTGCAACACGCGGCATAAAACGTTTTTTTGCCCATCGACCATTGCCGTCCATGATGACGGCAATATGTCTCGGCACTCTGGATACTTCAGATATGGTTTGTGTGGAGCTAGAGGGAAGATTACTCATCGTTCCAGAATATAAGCGGAATCAAACCGCCATCAGGTCAGCTTCCTTGACAACGAGCGCCTTGTCTATTTCTGCGACAAAACGATCAGTCAACTTTTGTATTTCATCCTGACTACGACGCTCTTCATCCTCCGCTATCTCTTTTTTCTTGAGTAGGTCTTTCAGGTGATTATTAGCATCGCGACGAATATTACGTACCGCAATTTTTGAATTTTCACCCTCAGCCTTGACCACCTTGATAAGATCGCGACGGCGCTCTTCGGTCAACATCGGCATAGGTATCCGTATCTGGTCACCATTCGTCGCAGGATTTAAACCCAGATCCGAATCCCGGATAGCACGCTCTACTGGTCCAATCATATTCTTCTCCCATGGTTGCACACCTATGGTTCGCGCATCTATCAACGTAATGTTTGCGACTTGATTGATCAGTGTTGGGCTACCGTAGTAATCTACTGACAAATGATCTAACAAACCAGTGTGCGCACGCCCGGTGCGCACTTTGCTCAGATCAGCCTTCAACGCCTCAAGCGACTTCTGCATCTTTTGTTCAGTAGTTTTTCTAATTTCAGCAATCATGCTCTCTCCTGAGTTATTCAGCGCGCAGATCTTGTATTGTTCAACGTAGAGACTAGTCGACGCGCACAAGCGTGCCTTCACCTTCACCGAAAACGACTCGCTTTAACGCTCCTTGCTTGAAGATACTGAACACAGCGATTGGCAGCTTTTGATCGCGACACAATGTCAAGGCAGTCGCATCCATGATCTTCAAGTTTTTACTGATCGCCTCATCAAAGCTAAGACTCTGGTACTTGATTGCTGCCGGATCTTGCTTAGGGTCAGCGGTATACACGCCATCGACCTTAGTCGCCTTGATCACAACTTCGGCAGACATCTCGACACCGCGTAAAGCAGCCGCAGTATCCGTAGTGAAAAACGGACTGCCTATACCCGCGGCAAAAATGACTACTTTTCCTTCCTCCAGATATCGCAATGCCTTGTTACGGATAAATGGCTCAGCAACCTGCTCCAGATTCAACGCAGATTGTACTCTGCAATCAAGACCGGCTTGTGTCATTGCATCCTGTAGCGCCATCGAATTCATCACAGTGGCCATCATGCCCATGTAATCAGCAGTTGCCCTGTCCATCCCGGCTGCTGCGGGAGCAACACCACGAAATATATTGCCTCCACCGATCACAATTGCGACTTCAACGCCCAGCCCGACCACCTCCGATATCTCAGCAACAATACGCCCGATCATCTCGCGATTGATACCATAACTATCGTCACCCATCAGGGCTTCGCCACTAAGCTTGAGGAGTATACGTTTATAGGCTGGTGCACTCATGATGATTAACCTTTCGCTGCCTCTGCAGCGGCAGCAGCTACTTCAGCGGCGTAATCTTCGACTTTTTTCTCAATACCTTCACCAACAACAAACATCTTGAAAGAGGTTACCGATGCGCCTTTGCTCTTGAGCAATTGTTCGATCGTCTGCTTGCCATCTTCCGCCTTGACAAACACTTGACCCATTAGCGTCACTTCTCTGAGGAATTTCTGCACAGTTCCGTCTGCGATCTTTTCCAGCATCGCTTCAGGCTTACCGCCTTCACGTGCTTTTTCGATAGCGATACGACGCTCCGTGGCGATGTCTTCCGGGTTAACGCCTGAAGCATCCACTGACTTAGGCTTGCTGGCAGCAATATGCATACAGATATCACGACCCAATGCATCGTCTCCACCTTCAAAATTCAGCAACACGCCGATCTTGCTGCCGTGCAGATAAGTAGACAACTTACCCGCGCTGGTCTCAAATCTCTCAATACGGCGGATAGTAACGTTTTCACCCAACTTCATCACCAGGGCCTTGCGAGTTTCCTCAACACTGCCTGTACCATTTGCAATCTCGATGCCGGACAAAGCGTCGATGTCCGCAGGATTGTTTTTAGCTACTGTTTCCGCAGCATTCTGTGCAAAAGCGACGAAGTCCTCGTTCTTTGCCACGAAATCAGTTTCGCAGTTCACTTCAACCACCGCGCCGACCTTACTGTCATTCGCAATATATGAGCTCACCACACCCTCAGCAGTCACGCGACTTGCCGCCTTGTTGGCTTTCGCTCCACTCTTGATGCGCATCTGCTCTTCCGCAGCCTTGATGTCACCATTGGCTTCAACCAGCGCTTTTTTACACTCCATCATCCCCATACCGGTCAGCTCACGTAATTCTTTGACCATTCCTGCTGTTACATCTGCCATTTTCAACTCCTGAAATACTTATTAAAACTTGCAATGCTTATAAAAAAAGGGGCTCGCGCCCCTTTGTGCATCATATTGAATATCAAGCCTCTGCTTGTTCTGCAACCGGGTCAGCGATCTGCTCAACCAATTCGTTCACACCCTGCTCACGACCTTCCAGCACCGCATCAGCAATTGCACGCGCGTACAGGCGGATGGCTTGTGTAGAGTCATCGTTACCGGGAATGACATAATCCACACCTATTGGGGAATTATTTGAATCCACAATTCCTACTACGGGAATACCGAGCTTCTGTGCTTCAACGATTGCACCTTTCTGGTATCCAACATCGATAACGAACAGTGCTGACGGCAGACCTTTCATATCCTTGATACCACCCAAGCTGCGATTCAGCTTATCAAGTTCGCGCGTCATCATCAGTGCTTCTTTTTTTGACAACTTCTCGACGGCACCTTCAGCAGTTAATTCTTCGAGTTCACGCAAACGCTTAATCGATGCCTGGACCGTTTTGTGATTGGTCAACATACCGCCCAGCCAACGATAGTTGACGAATGGTGAATCGGCACGTGATGCTTCTTCCTCAATGATTTCACGGGCTTGACGCTTGGTCGCCACGAACATGATCGAACCTTTTTTCGCAGACAGCTTACGAACGAAATTTTCCGCGTCAGCAAACATCGCGACGGTTTTTTCCAGATTGATAATATGGATTTTATTGCGGTGACCAAAAATGTACGGTGCCATCTTTGGGTTCCAGAAACGGGTCTGATGTCCGAAATGAACACCAGCTTCAAGCATTTGACGCATAGTTACAGCCATGATTACTCCAATTTGTTAAGGGTTAATAACTACCACTCGCCAGCCTGACTCAATGAGCACCCCAACTTGCGCGAGCGGGAAATTTACTCCGGTATCCCGAAGCAACAGGCATTCTACCACCAAAACACCCCCTCACTCAACCGCATCATGCGCCATCGTTTACATCCCCAGCCCTTCACCTTGGCGCTGGTAATCATCATAGGTTTCACGCTTTTCGCACTCTATTGACGGATCCTGCCTGCAATTATTCTCTTTGACATTTTGCAGCGTTTCGTAAGTCGTACGTTTGACGGTTTCTGAACTGCACCCCATAGCAAGCAATGCGATGAGCACAACCAAGATAACATTAAGACTTTTCATGATATTTCACACCTTTCCCCAATCCAAACCTACCCAACTCAAGCATTCTGCTCACGCAATATCGCAATCGGCGGCAATTCACTGAGCTGTCTAGTACCCAGCCATCCGGCCAGCGCCACGATGAGCATGCCTCCCAACACACCGATCAGCCAGATCACCTCACTCGGCTGATATGGGATTTCCAGAACGAAATGCGCCAGCAACCAACCCAACAACACCGCGCCGAATGCAGCGAACATACCGCTCAGCCCACCCAGAACTATGAATTCAGCAAGGTGCAAGCGACGAATATATCGCCCATCAGCCCCCAATGTACGCAGCACGACCGCCTCGTGGCTACGCTCGTCCTGTGTCGCCAACAATGCCGCATACAACACTGCCAAGCCGGAAAGCAGCGTGAAAAGGAATACCGCGCCCATCATCTGGGCGATCTGGCTCATGATACTCCTGACCTGTACGATGATCGCACCGGTGTCTATCAACAACAGGTTTGAAAATTCCTTCGACAGCTTATCGCCCGCACTCGCCTTGTCTGGCGACAGGTAGATGCTACTCAGGTAACTGGTCGGAAAGTCCCTGAGCAATTCAGGTGTGGTAATCACAAAGAAATTCACCCGCATCGAATCCCACTGCACCTTGCGGAAATTAGTCACTTTCGCCTTAAATCGGCCCCCTGCCACGTTATAGGTAAGCTCATCGCCTAAATTGATACCCAGTGTAGTAGCGATACCTTCTTCCACCGAGAGTTGGCCGTTTTCATGCTCACGCCACCAACTACCGCTCACCAACTCGTTCCATTCCGGCATTTTCTCCATATAGGAAAGGTTGAATTCACGTTCCAACAAACCTCGTGCACGAGGATTGCTGTAGTCGTCCCCATTGACAGCCTGACCATTGATCTCAACCAACCTACCACGCACCATAGGAAGTAACTGCGGTACGGGTAACTGCTGACTGGTAAAGAAATCCAGTACTGGCTGTTTCTGATCAGGCTGGATATTGACGATGAATCGATTCGGGGTGTCCGGCGGCAGCTTGTCCTGCCAGCCCTGTAGCAAATCACCGCGCACCAGCGTCAGCACCAGCAGCGCCATCCCGCCCAATGCCAGCGCAACCACTTGCAGTGCGTTACTACGCCCATGACGCACAAGATTACTCACCGAATGCCGCCAATGGGCTGATAAGCTCGAAACGTATCGTCCTAATCCATGCAAAATCAACCAAGCCATGCCGCCGAACACAAGCAATCCGGCCAACAAGCCACCCAACACGACAAATCCCAACTCAAGTGAACCCGCATGCCACATAAACAGCCCTGACAGCACCACTAACGCGATCCCGTAGGCCAAGATAGCATCAGGTTCAGGCACACCCATTTCACGTCGCAATACTCGCAGCGGCGACACTTTGCGCAATTGCAGCAACGGTAAAAACGCAAAACCAAGCAGCAGTGCAAAACCACTCGCCGCAGCTTTAAAAGCGGGCAATATGCCCGGTTGTGGCAATGCAGCATTACGCATTGCCTCGATAGTAGAAATCAATATCCCTTGAGCAACATAGCCCAGCACACAACCCAACAGCACCCCGAGCACCCCAAGTAGTAGCAATTGATACAAAAACAGCCTCAATATCTGCCCCTGCTGTGCGCCCAGACAACGCATCACCGCGCAACCGTCCAGATGACGCTGCACAAAGCGTCGTGCCGCCAGCAGAATCGCCGCGCCTGCAAGGATTGCAGCTGTCAGTGCCGCCAGCCCCAGAAAATGCTCAGCACGCTCCAATGCTGTACGTATCTCAGGCCGCGCATCACGCACGTTTTCCAATTGTTCACTACCTGACAGACGGGTTTTCAACTCATCACTCAACGCACTGACTTGGCTGGCATCTCCCTGTTTGCCATCTCCGGCTATCATCAATCGATACCGGACGCGACTGCCCTCCTGCAGCAAACCGGTAGAGGCAAGGTCCAGCATATTCATCAGTAAGCGCGGCGCAAAGCTGGAAAAACTGATGGATTGATCGACATCCTTGACTATCTGTGCCGCGACGACAAACTGCCGTGCACCGATGCTGACTTCATCGCCGACCTGAAGACCAAGGCGGCGCAACAACCGCTCACCCGCCCATATCGTACCCGACCGGGGAATGCTATCCGCGACATGCTCATTGCCATCATTGATGGTGATGCTTCCACGTAAGGGATAGCCAGTTTCGACAGTCTGAATACTGGAAAGCAGTGTCTGCTCACGAAACGCCACCATGCTCGGAAAGCTGAGACTCTCAACCGCACGCAGACTGCGCGCCTCGGCACGTTGACGATATAAGGCCGGTAGCGGGCGCGTCGAACTGATGCGAATATCCGCCCCGATCAGGCTGGTCGCCTCCTGCGCTAACGCTTGCCGCACGCGGTCGGCAAACAATCCCACGGTGGCGAGACTGCCAACTGCCAACACCAATGCCAGCAGCAACACGCGCCACTCTCCTGCCCGCCAGTCACGACGCAGGAGATTGAAGGACAAGCGGTAAATATTCACCTCACTATCCTCCCGGCCTCCAGCCGCAACTGTCTGCCGCATCGTTGCGCTAACGCTTCGTCGTGAGTCACTAGAATCAGCGTCGTACTCTGCACACGATTAAGTTCCAGCATCAATTCGATGATCTGTGCACCGGTGGCAGCATCTAGATTGCCTGTGGGCTCGTCTGCGAACAATATCTTAGGCTTGGTGACAAAGGCTCGGGCCAGTGCAACACGCTGTTGTTCACCGCCAGAAAGATGCTTGGGCAAATGGTGAGTCCGCGCACTCAAGCCGACTTGATCCAGCGATTCCATCGCGCGCGCATGTGCATCTTCTGCCACTTGCAAATCCAGAGGCAACATCACATTCTCAAGTGCTGACAATGCCGGCAGCAATTGAAATGACTGGAAGACGAAACCCGCCAGTTCACCGCGAAGTCTGGCACGCCCATCCTCGTCCAATGTGAACAAATCGGTGCCGTTCAACAATACACTGCCGCTGGTCGGCACATCCAATCCGGCAAGCAAACCAAGCAACGTGGATTTGCCGGAACCGGAAGCCCCCAGAATCGCCAGACTCTCGCCCGCGTCCACCGTGAAACTTGCCTGCTGCAAAATGGTCAATGGTTGACCCTTTCCGTCCATTGATGGGCTTAATACTTGCCTGGTGAGCTCAACTGCCTGCACAATTGCTGTCATGAATACTTATTCCTTCAAAGTCATTATTTTGTTCGTTGTTTTCTGGATGCCATTCTCAGCTCATGCCGAGAAGAATATTCTGGTATTCGGCGATAGTTTATCAGCAGGATATGGTATTGCATTAGAAGAAAGTTGGCCGCATTTGCTGCAACAGGAACTGCAGGAAACCCGATCTGACCTCCAAGTCATCAATGCCAGCATTAGTGGCGAGACCACCTCTGGCGGATTACGTCGCATCGGCAATGCCTTACGACAACACAAGCCGGCTATCGTCATCGTGGAACTGGGCGCAAATGACGGGCTGCGTGGCTACCCGAACAAAGACACGCAAATCAATCTGAGTAAGATCATCGATCTATCACAGCAAAACAATGCCCGAGTATTGCTGGCCGGTATGCAGCTCCCGCCCAATTATGGACAGACTTACACCACTCAATTCCATAAAATTTTCACCGATCTGTCGCAACAATATCGCATCCCGCTACTGCCGTTTCTATTGGAAGGTGTGAAGCCGGAGCAATTCCAGCCCGACAACCTGCACCCCACCGCCCAAGCTCAGCCACGCATCATGCACAATATACTGCAAGAGCTGAAACCCTTGCTATAGGGG
>CAZURE010000001.1:395758-448584 GCA_964623195.1 uncultured Gallionella sp.
GCTGGCTATAGGTGAAGACTGGGGTATGGTTGAAATATGCTATTGTTCGATGTGATTCAGCGATATTAACCAACCCACCCCGCGCATATTTAACCAGTGCGTATTTAAAGCAGTGTTTATGACAGCAATTGCCTCCCTTCTACCCACAGGAAAATTGATCGTTGGCGTATTAGCCAGTATCGCCTTCGCCATCCTGCTCTTGCATCACATCACTCCGGTGGGTTTGAGCGATATGTACTGGCATCTAAATACTGGCCGCTGGATTTGGGAGAACGGCGCATTACCCACCAGTGACCCGTTTTCCTACACACAAACAGCCAGTCTGGGAGATAGCACCGACCAGCAAACAAATTACTGGCAGTTACTGATATTGCAGGGGTTCTGGCTGGCTCAATTATCCTACTTCGCTGCTTACTCGGCGTTGGGCGAATGGGGCTTGGTCATATTCAAGGCGATATTGTTCGTCACGCTCTATGGTTTGATGTGGCACACCTTGCTCAGGTCGCGGGTCGATCCGCTACTGGGCTTGCTAGCCATTCTGATCTTGCCCTGGCTGTTGTATCGCTATGATGAATTAAGGCCGCAAGTGTTTTCATTCATCGGCGTGGTGGTGGTGTATATGAATATGCGCACCGCGCTGGCTAAGCTACACCACGGCGTAAAACATCCGGCTGCCCTGATCGCGCTGCCCGTCATCATGATGACGTGGTCCAACTTACACCCCGGATACATGCTCGGCTGGGTCATAATCGGCGTGATGGCGGTTGGCACAGCATTTGACCGCTGGCGTGGAGCGATAGAAATGGCACAACCTGCGTTCAGAAATCTACTTACCTGGTGCGGACTGGCGTTGATCGCTTCGCTGTTCAATCCGCTGTCTGATGTGATCTTTTCCTATTTCGGCATCGTGCAAAACCAGTTTGCGTTCGGTGTCGATGAACACCTCCCACTATACAGCTATGCCAATATGTATGGGCAGCCCATGCTGTTCTATGGCGTACTCACCCTTGCGCTAGTGATGTTGGGCACCATGATACTGCGCTGGAAACATGTCGATGCAGCGCATGCGTTTTTGATGTTCGGTTTTACGGCAGCCGGTTTTTATGCGTTTCGCTTCACCATATTCTTCATCTTGATGGCGATTTTGATCGGCATGCCGCATGTCTCTGTGCTGCTCGAACGACATCTTGCCAAGCTACACACATTACTGATTGCGATAGTTCTTATCGCCATTGCTGGGGTGGGTTATCAAGCGGTACAAAACAGCGCATGGCAATCAGGGCCTGTGCAAACCGCTTATGTGCCTGAACAAGCCGCCGCTTTCATTCTGGATAAACAGCCACCCACACCCCTGTTCAATGCTTATGAATATGGCGGATATCTGGGCTGGCGACTTGCGCCGGACTACCAAATATTCGTCGATCCCCGTTGTCTGGATTTTGAGGTGAACCGGGATTACCAGATAGCGCGAGGCGGACATTACCACGCAGTATTCGATAAGTATGGTGTAAACAGCGTGGTGTTTTATCTGTTCACACCATTGGTCAACAGCATCCCGGAAGTCACTTTATATTTGCTGATGGATAAGAATTGGGACTTGGTCTATGTCGACAAACTGACTGCCGTGATGGTCAGACGTGAGCGGAATCACTTGCCGGCTATCGACAAAGCCCCCCTACTAAACTATTTCCAGCAAACACTTGAGCGAACGCTGCAACGCTATCCCAACAGCACACAAGCGCATGTTCAATATGGACGTGTATTGCTGTATCGCAGAGATGTCTCCGGCGCGCAAAAGCACTTTCGAACCGCGCTACAAATAAATCCCAATCTCAAAGCACCCAGACTTTATCTGGATGCGATAAGCCGAAGAAAATAGTATGCGTAGCCGTTTGCTCAATGCCCATTGGCTTAATGAAAGAAATCTCTTCCTGCTCGTTTGCCTGCTATGCGGCTTGCCGGTGTGGCTCGCGCACTTCCCGCCGATGGTAGATTTGCCACAGCATGCGGCACAGGTTGCACTGTTTCTGAACCTGAACGACCCCGCTTTCCCTTTTGCTGAGCAGTTTCAACTTAATTTATTTACGCCCGGTCTGCTGGGCTATTTTCTGGTCGGGATATTCACGCCTTTATTAGGAATCGTGTTGGCCTGCAAGCTGGTGGTCTGGCTGGCACTGGCTACTTTTGCACTTTCCACACGCTTCCTGCTTAAACAGACGGGAGCTGATACTTACTGGGCGTGGCTTACCTTTCCGGTCATGTATGGCTTCGCTTTTCAATGGGGATTTTTAAATTTTTTGATCACGGTTCCGCTCGGCATTTTGTTCCTCGCGCTGGTATGGAGACAGGTGGAAAGCTGCAATTGGCGCTCTTCATTAATGGTCGTTTTGGTACTGAACTGGTTGTTTTATTGTCACGCATTGGTCATGGCGTTGTTCGTTTTGGTCGCTTTGGTCTATTGGCTGTTCTCGAGCAGAAATTTTCGTGATTTCATCAAATACGCATGGCCGCTCGCCACACTCGCCCCTATCGTCATCGCTTGGTTCATCATCACCAGCAAACATTCGTTGTCCAGCTCACCTGTCGAATGGGATTTATCCTGGCTGAATACTGCCGATGGCTATTACGCTTATATCGCAAGCTGGGCCGACCGCGCTGACCCCGGCTGGGGACGCATCACCGGATTTATCCCTCGCATGTTAGGAGAAAGACCGGGCCTGCTCGTCACCGCACTAGGTATCTTGCTGTTCGCCCTGCCTTTCATCGCCGGCGGGCGAATTGCTAAGTCACGGGTGCGCTTGATCCCGCTGATATCCGTTACGTTGGTGATTTTGTTCCTGCCTAGTGTGCTGTTCGGCAATGTATTCACCGTCCAGCGTTTCGCGCTGCTGGCGATGCCGTTGTTTCTGGTCATGATAGATGCTGGCGGCAACCCCACGCCCATGCAACGCAATCTACGCTGGCTGGCGCCGCTGATCGCCGTCGGGTGGATCACGCATATGTCCATCAATGCGCTACAGTTCAACAAAGACGCCGAGGGCTTTCAAACGGTACTCTCCAAAATGCAGCCGCATAAGCAAGCGATATCCCTTATATTCGCCAGAGATGACACCCATTCAATCTCGCCGACCTTTATTCATTTCCCTGCATGGTACTCTGCCATCAATGCAGGCGTTACCAACCCCAGCTTTGCCGAAACTTATATGCAGCCTGTCATCTATCGGCCGGAATATGTCTCCAAAGCAAGGTTCCAGGGCTTTGCATGGAATCCAGGCTGGTTCAACTGGCAAAAGCACGAGGGCTATCTCTATGATTATTTCGTCGTTCGCGCCAAAGAAGATGTCAGCTCCTTTATCTTTAGGACGGCGCAATGCAGAATACGGCTGGTAACCCACTCTGGGCTGTGGTGGTTATATGAACGTGACCCCGCATGTAGAAAATCGTCATGACAATGAAAAACTTGCCTGCCCCCCCTTGGCTCAGTGAGCGTAATTTCTTCCTGCTCGCGTGCCTGCTTTGCGGCTTGCCGGTGTGGCTGCCGGACTTCCCCCCGATGGCAGACCTGCCGCAACATGCGGCACAAATCTCACTGTTCCTGAATCTATGGGATTCCGATTTCCCATTTTCCGAGCAATTCGAACTTAACTTATTCATGCCCTACCTGTTGGGCTATTTTCTGCTTGCGGTATTAACACCGTTATTCGGCATCGTTGCCGCCAGCAAGTTGCTGATCTGGCTGGCGCTGGCCGCATTCGCACATTCATCACGCTTCCTGCTTAAACAAACGGGTGCAGACCCTTACTGGGCGTGGCTCACCTTTCCGGTGTTATATGGCTTCTCCTACCAATGGGGTTTGCTTAACTATTTGATCGCGGCGCCCGTCGGTATTTATTTTCTGGGGCTGGTGTGGCGGCAAGTCGATCATTACAGTTGGCGTTCATCGCTGCTGATCGCGTTGATGCTACACCTACTGTTCTTTAGTCATGCGCTGATCATGGCATTGTGTGTGTTGATCGCCTCGGCCTATTGGCTGTTTTCAAGCCGGAGAATAATCGACTTCATCAAATACGCATGGCCGGCCGCAGCACTTACCCCCATCGTATTGATCTGGCTAGCATACACCAGCCAATATCCTCAGGCTCAAACCCCCACCGAATGGGATCTATCCTGGTTCAACACCACAGACGGCTATTACACCTCTTTAGCCAATTGGGCCAACCCTGTTGCAGCAGGATGGGGCAGACTCACCGGCTTCATGCCCCGTCTGCTCGGCGAACGGCCTGACCTGTTCGTCACCATGTTCGGTGTCTTTCTGTTTGCCTTGCCTTTCATCGCTGGCGGAAGAATCTCAAAATCGTGGCGGCGCTACATCCCACTGATATTCATCATACTGGTGGTGATGTTGTTACCCAGCGTGTTGCGCGGCAACTCATACACCTTTCAACGCTTCACATTACTGGCGATGCCGCTATTCCTGATCGTGATAGATGCCGCCAGTAGCCCTAGTCAAATGCAACGCTACCTGCGCTGGCTCGCACCCGTCATCGCCTTCGGCTGGATCGCGCATATGTCCATCAATGCACTACAGTTCGACAAAGAGGCTGATGGCTTCCAAACAGTGCTATCCAAAATGGAACCCCACAAGCGGGCGGTCTCCCTCATCTTCTCAAGAGATGACAGCCATTCGATCTCCCCGACCTTCATGCATTTTCCGGCATGGTACACCGCCGTGAACGCAGGCATCTCCAATCCCGGATTCGCCATGTATATTGGTATGCCAGTCTTTTATAAAAAAGAATATCAACCCACTTACTATGTCGGCTATGCGTGGTATCCGCAACTGTTTGACTGGCCGAAACATGAAGGCGCGTCTTATGATTACTTCATCGTCCGTGCGGACAAAGATGTCAGCCGATTGATCTTCAGGAAGGCCAGTTGCAGGATACGGCTGGTGAACAACTCAGGATTGTGGTGGCTGTATGAGCGTGACCCAGCTTGCTGATCGGAAATTTTAAATAAAGTCTGTCGGGGTCATGATGTAACCCTTACCATTTTGAAGCTTTTTTCTGATTCTTCTCGGGATATACCGAAGCAAGCCGTTCCAAACCACTTGAATTCGCTGAAGACTCATGCGACTTGAGAGATGTCGCAGCCAATCAGTGTATTGATTTATACACCCCGCAATGGTGACTAAAATATCAAAGATAGTTAAGCCGGAAATCGTTCCGGGGAAATCATTGTGGAGGGCGAGTCACCTAGCAACTTGTCAAGCAAGTCGCCATGAAATTCCACTACCTGGCCTGAGCGACCACTCACAGAAAATCAGCATCGAATGTAGTTACATACGGCGCAATGCCCGTTGGTTATTGTGCCGTACGCGGACTAAAAATTGCGAGCGTCTGCTTATCTGAATATCGAAGGGCAGCTCACGACACGTACCGGTCATCCATATTTACTGAAAGCAGACCTTCAACGTTTGAGTTGTGGGGCGGGGTAGCGCAGCCTCCCACACGAACGATTTGTTAGCGATATTTAACAATATCAACATTAGTTAATAACTCAATCTTTCCATTTTGATAACCACCAAACAAGATAAATTGTTTTGAATTTATTTCAAAACCCTGAACATAGTATATTTGTGCTTTTTCGATAAACTTACTGAACTCACATTCACCGCCGTAAGCATAAGCAGCAGGTATTTCTGTTTCGTACTCGATTACTTTTTTGATTTCTTGAATCTCTGTGGTTGATTCAAGAATACTATTTACACACAATACGGTTATAGCATCTTTGTCTAGCGCAATATCTTCTGTTCTTTTTATCAATCGCTTTATTTTTTTACCTAGTTCTAGCCAACCCTCAAAACCACCATTAACTTGTGCGCCGAGTGAAATTAAATTAATGGCTGTTGATATTGCTGCATATGCCCAGATGAAGTCTGCACCAGCCGCATAATCTATTGTTTTATATTCAGGCTTTTTATTTGGATCGGATATACCTTCAAATAGATCATCCAGATACTTTTCTGGTATCTCTTCGACACCGTAGCCGTTAAGGATATCTATGTGCTCTTTTGGTCTAAATCGTATTTCCATGATTATGGTCGCCAACGTAATATTAACCGGCTCCGTGCTTTTGCGGAGTCCGGGTTGAATGTTGGATTGGGCCTCATTTTGCTGCTCATCCCTAGCCTACGACTTCACGTGAATAGCCCATGATGCGGGTAGCAAGCGTGAACACGTCTTTTGCAGAAATTTGATTGCGCTCTGATAGCTGGAAAATCTCATCGGCGTGGTTTTCTTTACCAAAGCCAGGATCGGGATATCGACCGGCCCACCTTACATAGTGTGAAAGCCCTGACAGTATTGCCATGTCCTTCGCGCTTAGATCGGGAACAAATTCCGCCAATTTTCCCAAGCTGTGGTGATGATATTTTTTTTCTTCAGCTTGGTAGGCGGAGACACCTTTTTTAATAATCAACATGGCCTTGAGACATATTTCGAGGCTATATCCGACAAGCATCAGTGCAACTGCGTGATATTGGCAGTGCGTTACGCCACGAACAGACTCAGGCATGACTTCAAGATTTGGAGTTCCTTGCAGAACTGCACGAGCGGCTTCCGTCATAGCATGTGCGTGTGACAGCCACAGTACGGGTGACTTCAAATCATCACTAGTCGGCCCCTTCGGGAGGTCAATGGGAAAACCCGCGAGAGTTTGTGCCATTCCCCATTTGTGCCATCCGAGCGCGCTATACCCAAATGGGTCAGAAGCAAACGCATCCTTGCTTGGGAGGATGTACTCATGCGGTGTCATCGGCTGCAACTCTCCTATGATGCCCAACAGTAATTAGACAGACCCACCGGTCTGTACTATTGATAATAGTGTGGAATGTATACTTTTAGTAAGCAATTGATTCATTGAGGTGCTCCACTTTTATGTGCTCCACATATGCATAATAGTACGGGCAGGTTCGGATGTCTCCTTCTGGCACAAAGCAACCCCCCTTGCAAAGCCACCACAAACCAGACATTCACTACATATGGCGCAATACCCATTTGTCATTGCACCCTACGCGAGCTACAGCTCTAAACCCCTCCCAACCTCCCCTTGTCATAACCAGCGACTTGGTCATCGTTCTTTGATGACCTAGTCGAATGGCTAGTTGTTTCATCAGGGGAGGAGCAGGTTTGGCGTGCTAACGTACGATCTTCATCCCCTCTCTAATACCGTGCCACCTTTCCCCTGTGCACCGCCGAGTAGCGGAAAACAGTCAGGGGATTTCGGCGAGGACTGTTTGAGCGCGCAGCGCGAGTTCCGCAGCCGCCTGACTGTTTGAGCAACGCAGGGAACCCCGCAGGGGCGGTAAACCGGGGTCGCCTTCTTTTTGGTTACTTTTTCTTGGCGAAGCAAGAAAAAGTAACTTGCTGTCGGGCAACCCCCGACGGTTTTGTCTATATTTGAAGACGCTTAGCCCCGTCGTACCCACCACATCAGCAACAATTCCCTACAAATACCCCTTGAAATCCCAATATTCGTCCCCATTAGCTATCAGTCGGACATAGGAGAACAATAAATGGAACAGCAGGAAAACGCCACACAGCCCACACAGGTTGATCAGAAGGACAACGCCCAGCAGGCAGAAAATGCACCGGTTGAGCCAACCACCAGTAACAATCCGGATGTGATGCCCAGCAAAGAGGAATCGCTTCAGGAGGCCGAGCGTAAGGCTCAGGAACATTACGATGCGTGGATGTACGCAAAAGCCGAGGGTGAGAATATCCGCCGCCGTGCTGCCGATGATGTGATCAAGGCGCAGAAATTTGCTGTGGAGCGTTTTTCCAATGAGATGCTGGCGGTCATGGACAGCCTAGAGGCCGGGCTGGCGGTTGAAACCGGCACGGTAGAAAGCTTCAAGAGCGGTATGGAGCTGACGCTGAAGCAGCTCTCCAGCGTGTTCGAGAAGTTCAACATCGTTGAGATCAACCCGGCAGCCGGCGACAAGCTGGACCCGAATAAACATCAGGCGATGGGTATGCTGGAAAGCGACCAACCCGCCAACACAGTGGTCAGCGTGATGCAGAAAGGTTATGCGCTGAACGATAGAGTGCTACGCCCAGCCATGGTGATGGTGGCAAAAGCGAAAGAATAACCGCGCTCTTGAAATATCCAATATCGCCCTTATGTTAAGGGCAAGGTTAAAAGTATTTAGATTATTGAATTTATATTGAAAGGAAGCACCATGGGAAAAATCATCGGAATCGACTTGGGCACGACAAACTCTTGCGTATCCATCATGGAAAACGGCAAGGCCAAGGTTATCGAGAACGCTGAAGGCGCGCGTACTACACCCTCCATCATTGCATATATGGAAGATGGTGAAGTGTTGGTGGGTGCACCAGCCAAGCGTCAGGCCGTCACCAACCCTAAAAACACGCTGTATGGCGTAAAGCGACTGATCGGACGTCGTTTTGAAGAGCCTATGGTGCAAAAAGACATCGGCATGGTGCCTTACGAGATCGTCAAAGCGAAAAACGGCGACGCGTGGGTAAAGGTAAACGGCAAAGAAATCTCTGCGCCGGAAATCTCTGCACAAACATTGGGAAAGATGAAGAAGACTGCCGAAGATTATCTCGGCGAGCCGGTCACTGAGGCCGTCATCACCGTTCCTGCTTACTTTAACGACTCACAGCGTCAAGCCACCAAGGATGCAGGCCGCATTGCTGGTCTTGAAGTCAAGCGCATCATCAACGAGCCGACAGCGGCTGCATTGGCATTCGGCTTGGACAAGCAAGAAGGCGACCGTAAGGTTGCGGTATATGACTTGGGTGGTGGTACGTTTGATATCTCCATCATCGACATTTCCGAGATCGACGGCGAGCACCAGTTCGAGGTGTTGTCCACCAATGGCGATACCTTCCTGGGTGGTGAAGATTTTGATATGCGCGTCATCGAGTTTCTGGTCGAAGAGTTCAAGAAAGACAGCGGCATCGACTTGAAGAATGACATGCTTGCCTTGCAGCGTTTGAAAGATGCTGCTGAAAAAGCCAAGATCGAGTTGTCATCCGCACAGCAGACCGAAGTCAACCTGCCCTACGTGACCGCTGATGCGACCGGCCCTAAGCATTTGGCAGTGAAGATCACCCGTGCCAAATTGGAAAGCCTGGTGGAGGAACTGATCACACGTACCATCGAACCATGCAAGGTCGCTTTGAAAGATGCAGGCGTATCTGCTTCTGATATCTCCGACGTGATTCTGGTCGGCGGTCAGAGCCGTATGCCAAAAGTGCAGGAGAAAGTAAAAGATTTCTTCGGCAAAGAAGCGCGTAAGGACGTTAATCCTGATGAAGCGGTGGCGGTTGGTGCGGCGATTCAGGGCGGTGTATTGCAAGGTGAAGTCAAAGACGTACTGTTGCTGGACGTCACACCGTTGTCACTGGGTATCGAAACCATGGGTGGTGTGATGACCAAGTTGATCACTAAGAACACTACGATACCGACCAAGGCATCGCAGGTATTCTCGACCGCTGATGACAACCAGAGTGCGGTGACCATCCATGTGCTGCAAGGTGAGCGTGAAGTGGTTTCCGGCAATAAGAGTCTGGGTCAGTTCAACCTGTCCGACATCCCGCCAGCACCACGCGGCATGCCTCAGATCGAAGTGACTTTCGATATTGATGCTAACGGTATCTTGCACGTGTCCGCAAAAGACAAAGCGACTGGCAAAGAGAATAAGATCAAGATTCAGGCTAGCTCTGGTTTGAGTGAAGCTGAGATCGAGCAAATGGTTCAGGATGCAGAAGCACATGCAGACGATGATCGCATCGCGCTGGAACTGGTGACTGCACGTAACCAGCTTGATGCATTGATCCACTCTACTAAGAAGTCCATGACGGATTACGGTGAAGAGCTGACTGACGAAGAAAAGACCGCTATCGAAGCTGCGCTGAAGGAAGCTGAAGAAGTCGTCAAAGGTGATGATAAAGATGCTATCACTGCTAAGTCTGAAGCACTGGCTACCGCCGCGCAAAAGCTGGGCGAAAAGATGTACGCCGCTGAGCAAGCCAAGGCACAAGCCGCTGGCGAACCAGGTTCAGATGGCGCACAAGCAGAGCCTGCCAAAGACGAAGGCGACGTGGTTGATGCCGAATTCACCGAGGTGAAAGAAGAAGAAAAGAAGTAAGTCGTAAAAAAATTGCAGTAAATGTTCAGTGAGTCGCGGGGAAACCCGCGCTCACTTTTCGCCTTCTGTTTTTCCAACCTGTTAATACGTTTTCCGTTTCACGCATATCATGGCCAAAAAAGATTACTACGATGTACTGGGCGTCAATCGCGACGCATCAGATGAAGAACTGAAAAAAGCTTATCGCAAATTAGCGATGAAGCATCACCCTGACCGTAATCCCGACAACCCAAAAGCCGAAGAGCATTTCAAAGAAGCCAAGGAAGCATACGAAGCCTTGAGCGATGGTCAAAAGCGCGCCGCTTACGACCAATATGGTCATGCGGCCTTCGAGGCGGGCGGTATGGGTGGCGGTAGCCCTTTTGGTGCAGGCGGCGGACAAGGTTTCGATTTCTCCGATATTTTCGGCGATATCTTTGGTGGTGGGCGTGGCGGTGGTGGTGGTCGCAGCAATGTTCATCGCGGTTCTGATTTGCGCTACAACCTTGAAGTCACTTTAGAACAGGCTGCGCGTGGCACCGAGACCAAGATACGCATCCCGACCATGGCGGAATGTAAAACTTGCGACGGCTCTGGCGCCAAGCCCGGCACTTCACCGACTTCTTGTACCACCTGCGGTGGTCATGGTCAGGTACGCATGCAACAGGGTTTCTTCTCTATCCAGCAGACCTGCCCGCGTTGTCATGGCACAGGCAAGATGATTGCATCACCCTGCAAGGATTGTCAGGGTGGCGGACGTATCAAGCAACACAAAACCTTGTCAGTGAAGATACCTGCCGGCGTCGATAACGATGACCGCATTCGTCTGTCCGGTGAAGGTGAGCATGGTGTGAACGGTGGGCCACCGGGAGACTTGTATGTCGTCATCAACATCAAACCACACGCGGTGTTCCAGCGCGATCACAATGATCTGCATTGCGAGATGCCGATCAGCTTTACGACCGCAGCACTGGGTGGTGAGATAGAGATACCGACCTTGGATGGCAAGGCCAGCATCAAAGTCCCTGCCGAGACACAAAGTGCAAAAATCTTCCGCTTACGCGGCAAGGGTATCAAAGGGGTACGCAGCTCAGGTCACGGAGATCTGCATTGTCATGTGGTCGTGGAAACACCGGTCAAGCTGACAGAAAAGCAGAAAGAGCTGCTCAGTGAATTCGAAGCTATCAGCAGCAAGAACAGCGACCGTCACAATCCGCGTGCAAAGTCGTGGATGGACAAAGTTAAGGATTTCTTCGGATAGAATCTGACACCTTGATATAAAAATTGGCGCATGGATAATATTAAGGGCCAGCATAAACTTAATTTGGTAATACAAACCAAAGGGTATATTTGATAAAACAAGGGCAATAACAGATGCAAACCGCTACACCGACCATTATTTCCCGATGGAGAGCGTTCTCTATCCATCTGTTCATTAGCATAGTCATTGGTGTGGCTGTGCTGGCCTTGATGTTACTCCTCTGGTATCCCCATCCACTCTTCTATGCAGTGGGGGGAAAGCAAATCCTGATGATTCTGCTTGGCGTTGATGTGACGCTGGGCCCACTGATCACGCTCACGATATTCGACCTCAAAAAGAAAAGTCTGCGTGCGCTGAAATTCGATCTCGCCATAATCGCTTTACTTCAAGTATCTGCGCTGCTGTACGGCATGAATGTCGTGTTTCAAGCACGGCCTGCATATGTAGTGTTCAGCAAAAATTCATTTGATCTCGTCACGGCCAATGAATTATTAGCAGATGATCTTGCAAAAGCGCCTGCTCGCTTTCAGTCCCTACCGCTGACGGGTCCTGTCTACACCTATACAGAGAAGCCTAAAGATATCAAACTTTCCAACGAAGTCGTTTGGGCTGCCCTTGACGGGAAGAAGCTTTTTCATTTTCCACAGTATTACAAACCATATGAACCGCACGGCAAGAAAGCCGCTAAAACAGCATTACCGCTCTCCGATTTAAAAGCGAAAAATCCGGATCATGCTGCCGAAATTGATCAGGCAATGATAGAAAGTGGTCTATCTCAAGAGGAAATCGGATACTTGCCACTATTTGCCAAGATGGAAAATATGACGGTGTTGGTCAACAAGCAAGATGGTAAGGTCATCAAGGTATTGCGCATTGATAACTGGTAGCACTACCAATATCCAACTACTGATTCGCTAAATACCTGTTGATAAATTTCGGTTATGAAATGGCAAATTCAACCGTTTGCCTAACATATAAAACTTGCAACTTCTCTGTCTGCAATTTTTCCAGCAGTTTATCCGCCAGTGCTTTTTCAAGGATGAATTCAACTTTGACTGCCAGCTCGCCAGCCAATTCAAAAAACGTATCTTCATGTATCGTGCCATGTCTGCCGAATCCGGCAATTGATCGAAAAGCCGAACCACCATGCACACCCATAGCCTTGGCTTCTTCGAGCAACCAGTCAAACAAGGATTTACCACCATGACGGTGTTTTTCACTCATGTAAAAAATCAGCAGGTTCATGCTATCTCTCCTAATTGTTCAGCCACTTGAAGGTTTGTATGCCGAGCAGCGTCATCAGCAGCGAACCGCCCAGATGACTGGCAATGATTGCTGAGCCCCATGCATATTCTCCACGCATCCACAGTGTCACCGTCTCGATGGAAAAAGTCGAGAAAGTCGTCAGCCCACCTAGAAATCCTGTGATGATGAACAAGCGCCATTCAGGTGTGAGGCCGGGATGTTGCATGAAAAATGCTACCGCGATACCAATTAGATAGCCTCCAACCATATTTGCTGTCAGTGTTCCGAGAGGGATACCTGTCGAAGCAGGGTTCAGCCACAACCCTAACCCCCAGCGCAACCATGCACCGCACGCTGCGCCAATACCGATTGCTAGAAATGAATAGATCAACACATGGGTACCTTTAAAAATACAGAGTTCGCTCAAATACAAGGCGTGGGGAAAATTTCGCCGCGCCGCATATATACGATATGTAAGCAAGAAATTTTTTCCGCAACGCAGTAGTTGAGATGAAATGTGGATTTTTAGAGATGCCCATCATTTCATTCTACCCGCACCAGTGCAAACCCGCTTCCCGGAGTCCGAAAGTTGGTAGTCTGTCCCTGATAGAAACGGGCGCAAATCAACTGGATTTCCCCATCATAGACGTAGCAGCGCACGTCGCACTTTAACGGTGTCTCCTCACCCTCCGGGGTGCAAACCATGCGCTCTCCGGGTGCGGCTAACTGCTGTGCCACATAATCTGAATTCATAATTTCTTGGAATACACGCTTGGTTACGTTTTTGCCGCGATAAGCACCTTTGCTGCCATAACCTGTGTTCGGTTTAAAGAATAACTGCTTGCGCTTCGCCCACAACGCATCTTCCATCCCGGGTCGAACCACCAGGGTATGCGGAATGCCAGCCCGCAACACATCGATGTCAGCGTCACTCGCCCCCAAATCGTGCAGAATTTCCGCATCACTCAAGCGAGCCAGGTTTGTTTTATCTGCATAACGGACATAATGTGTCGGCGCAGGTGTCACCACGGCAAGTCTGCGTTCATCAGCCTGATGCAAATGAGTGTGATGCTGGAGTGAAAAATCTGTCAGACGGTTGTATATCAAATCGATCTTGTTTTCGCCGATATACAAACCCTCATCGCTCAGATGAACTTCAGAAGGATCACAAACATATGCTGTAATGCCCGCGCGTTCAAACATCTTCTGCGCCAGCAAAAACTCAGGATAAAGGTTTTGTGATTCAGGTTGCTCATCGACGATGGCAACTGAGGTTAGCGGTGCATCACCATGCACTAGGCGATATTCGTTGCGGAACATATCCAGAAACTTTGTTTCGAGATCACTTACACTCGTCGTAGCACCAGGAAGGCCAGCATCCGATTGGCTTGCAGCCAGCATGGCATTTAAAAACCCGCCACCCGCATTGGTATTGATCTCGATCAGATGCGCACCCTGCGCATTGAGGTGAAAGTCGTAGCCATAGAACACACCTTTGGTCGGCACAACATTACTAGGCGCATCACACCATCCGGGTAAATGCACGACGCTTTCAACAGCATCCACCACCGCTTGCATCTGAGTACGCTGTGCTGGTGTGATGAACAGTGGGGCATCTGCGAACAGCCGCTCATGCCCGACGGATAAAAACTGCTGTAAATTTTCGCCCTGTGCGCTGATCTCCGCTTGAAGTGCTACCCGATCTATCTTGTAAGCTTGCGAGTCAGCGTTCAGCATCTCCGCACGAGAAGCAACCTCACTCTCCACCGAGCATACCCGCCTTTAAATCATCCGAGATCGGCATATCACCCAGCCATATTCCCAATATCGCTCGATTAAACCCTGCACCGGGAACGGTCCCCCGTGTAGTGCCGTTTACCGTGATCTTGGTGCCCGAAGTCGGTATGAAATCGAGCGTGATGATATCCCCCTCCTTCACCAGCTCAACCGATTCGAATATCTGCTCCATCTGATTCAACTGAGGCTGAATCGCTAATAACACATCCGTCGTCTGGCTGGATTCAATCGCCTCTTTGAATGCGCCGTAAAGTTTCTGACTGGTCAATTCACGCAACATATGCAGCACGACGCGATTCTCATTACCACTATTGATGATCGACTTAGCGGAAGTCTGCTTCACCGGCAGATAAAGTCCGCAAACGTAAACATCAAAAAACCATTTGGTGCGGATACCCGCCCCGTTCAGTTGCAGCAACTTTCCACCGACCTGCATCTGCTCTTGAAGATGAATACCGCCGATATTCAAAGCATTCGCGTTCCAACTTATCAGCAGACAACATATCGCCAACCAAATTTTTTTCATTTCTTCTCCTCAATAATTCGAAGCATTTAGAAACCGTAGCGAGCATTTTCACGACAAGGCGTGAGGTCGTGAGAAACCGGAGTGTATATAAGTACATGAGGATTTCGAACGACCGAACAACGCAGTCCCAAACAACACAGCCGTAGAAAAGCGCAGTAGGTTTACAACGCTTCGAACACCCCTGCCGCACCCATGCCTGTCCCGATACACATCGTCACCATGCCATACTTCTGCTTACGGCGGCGCAGGCCATGCAACAATGTCGCGGTGCGTATCGCCCCCGTCGCGCCCAGCGGATGACCGAGTGCTATCGCCCCACCCAGCGGATTCACCTTCGCCGGATCAAGACCAATCTCACCGATCACCGCCAGCGACTGCGCGGCAAACGCCTCGTTCAACTCTATCCAATCCATATCGTTCAATGATAAGCCTGTCTGCTTGAGCGCACGCGGAATCGCCTCTTTCGGGCCGATACCCATGATCTCGGGCGGCACACCCGCCACCGAAAAGCCGTGAAACTTGCCAATAGGCGTGAGGTTATAGCGCTTCAACGCAGCCCCACTGCATAGCAACACCGCCCCCGCACCATCCGACATCTGCGAACTGTTACCCGCCGTCACCGAACCGTCTTTTGCGAACACCGTTCTGAGTTTACCCAACACCTCCAGCGAAGTATCCGCACGCGGCCCTTCGTCCTGAGCAACCTCGCGTGATGTCTCGCTCACCTTGCGGCTATCCATATCCAGCGCATGCTGCGAAATCGTATAAGGCGAAATCTCATCATCGAACTCGCCCGCCTCGATCGCCGCAATCGCACGTTGATGGCTTTGCAATGCAAAAGCATCCTGCGCCTCACGGCTCACCTTCCAACGCTCGGCCACCTTCTCAGCGGTCAACCCCATACCGTATGCAATGCCATAACGCTCGTCCTGCTCAAAAATCGCATGATTGAACGCAATCTTATTCCCCGTCATCGGCACCATACTCATGCTCTCAGTACCCGCCGCGATCATCACATCCGCCTCACCGAGTCGGATGCGGTCTGCCGCTATCGCCACCGACTGCACGCCGGAAGAACAAAAACGGTTCACCGTCATACCCGGTACGGAATCCGGCAACCCTGCCAGCAACAGCCCGATACGCGCCACATTCATACCCTGCTCAGCTTCCGGCATCGCACAACCGACGATCACATCACCGATCTGCGACGGGTCTAGCGACGGCGCTTGCGCCAGCACACGCTTCAACACATGCGCCAGCATGTCATCGGGACGGGTATTGCGAAACATCCCGCGCGGCGCTTTACCGACCGGTGTGCGGGTGGCGGCAACGATGTAGGCTTCTTGGATTTGCTTAGTCATATTTACCTCCGGGCTTATTCATATACAACTTCGGTGCTGAGTTTGGTCAGGCTGCTGACCTGTTCACTGAAACTTAGTCTGAGACAGCCAGACTCTCTCAGAAAATAAATTAAGCACCATCATCATACAACCTCTGTACCACATTAGGGGTACGATATTCCAGTGGAATAAAGCGCTGATAAGAGGGCTTACCGTTAGGGATTAAAACCCATTACGCTTGGCACTATCAGGTTATTTATACTGGCTCTTTACCGTATAAAGCCTAGTCTACGAGGATTTCAAAGCCAAGCGTGAAGCTGCCACTCGGGCTCATCGTACCCGTAAATGGAATTCTCCAATTTGTCACTATGCTGTCTGTGCCAGTAGTCGCAGGCACGTAAACCCACGTTGCACCATTATCATCTGAGTAATTAGGTATGCCCATCCCTAAGCCGGACGGGTTTATCAGGCTGTCTACAAATTCAAATGGCATGCCGACGCCGTAAGTGTCCAGCTTTAATGATGCGAGGTTACTGATCGGGTCTTCAATTAGAACGGATTCGGCGGCGCTATTCCCTGTATTGCTGACAGTGAGTAAATAGGATGCCGAGGTGCCCGGTATGCGAGGTGAAGGGGCGGGCAACAGCTCCTTTTTAAAGGTGATCAGTGGCGACAGCTGAGCTTCAAATGCTTGATCGAAGACTAATATGCTAGCTGACTCGGCTGTGTGAGCTCTTTCAGCATCCTGTGCGCGGTCTTCATCAACAGTAAGCCCTAACGCGGCAGTGGTTCGGCTACATTCTCGTACCCAGCCACCGTTGTTGCCTAATCGCATTGCTTGGCTGGCAATTGCGATTGGTGGCGTTAGGTAAACGCCCGCAAAAGCGGTTGTATAGCAACCATTATCCCAGCCCAGAATAGTCACCCCGCTGAGGATGGACTCGTAGTTGATGGTGCCCCCTAGCGTGTTTTGCAGTGTGCCTATGCTGCCGTTAGCAATCGCCAGATAAGCAATGTTTTCAGCAACAACAGGGCCGGCATATCCGGCTGCTTCAGCACGCTCAATTGCGACTTGCATCCCGGTAGTGGTGATGCCTGTGGCTGCAACCTCTTGAAAGGGAATGGAGACATTACTAGGATCAATTGTAAATTCGTTATTGCTTGTTTGAATTTGTAACAGTGTGGCAGGTGGTGTGGCATGAGGCTGCGCAAAGTTTAATGTCGCCCAAGATGACACGCCGGGGCCTGGATTCACTGACCCTAATTGCTCGGCGGCAGTCAATATGCTGCCGGCTTCGAATACAACACCGCTTGCTAGTGTATAGCTGCCCGGCTCGATCGCAATATAGGAGGCTGTCATGCTGGGATGCGCACCTGTCTCGTTGATTGGCTCAAAGGCTGCAATTTCAAAACCGGACACGCTGATATTTCTTAGGCGTAGTGAGGCGGGATTTGCACCCGCGTTAGTCGGCAGTGCAAAAATGAGTGGTGTCGTATTAAAGGCATTCGGGAAGACAACTTGCGTCCAAGTCGCCGTCGCGCCCGAACTGGAAGACACAACCGCAGCCCCTGCCTCTAACCCCCCTCCTGCCAGTAGTAAGTCGAATGCTTGCGAGAAAGCAACAATGCTTGCAATCTCATTCGTATGGTTTCGATCGGCATCAGTCGTCGTGTCTTCATCTACCACTAGCCCGAGTGCTGTCGCGGTCAAACTACACTCTCTCAGCCAGCCGCCATCAGCGCCATTACGGGTAATCATTGAGGCACCCGCAAGGGGTGGCGAAGCATATACGCCCGCAAAGTTTGTGACCGTGCATCCCGGCCCATTGATCGTGTTGCCAGAATTAAGTGCTTCAAACGTAACGCTGGCAGCAGCATTGTCCAGAAAGGTGCTCGCACCAGCAGGTATCGCAAGGTAGGCGATTGTTTCAGGCAACACGACTGTACCGAATGCCGATGTTTCAGACCGCTCTAGCGCAACCTGAACGCCAGTGGTGGTAATGGCATTAGCCTTTGCAGTAAGCCAGGGTACTGAGGGTGTGCCGGGCAGCATGCCCGGCTCGTTAGCCGTTGACTGAATTTGTACTTGAATCGTAGGGGCTGCTGGAAACACATTGGCAAAAACAAGTGGTGCCCATGCAGACCCCCCTGTTTTCTGCACGACACTTGTCGTTGCAATGCTACCGGCTTCAATAATTGTACCGTCCGGTAACGTATGTACGCCAGGCGAAACCGCAATATAGCTGACCGTCATCCCCGGATGAATACCATCAGAGCCAGTGGGTTCAAACACACCAATCTCAAAGCTGGTCGTGGTGACGTTACGAATGCGGATGCTGGCAGGGTCTACGCCTTGATTAGTGGGTAAGATGAATATTAAAGGCGCAGCAGGATATGTCTGCCTCAGGTTGATGGTCGTAAAACTATTCGCCACGGGTGCCGGTGGATTGAGCGTAACTTGATCAACCTTGAGCTGTATTGCCTCAGCACGCCCCATCCCTGCTAATAGTAAGATTAGCAAGAATAGTGTGATTTTTAGGTTATCGGGAATGGATATGAATAAAAGCTTCATCCGTGGATATCAAGAATTGTGCGTGAACGGGATTTCTCTATTGCAGTGGCATTCTAGCCTCAAACAGGATAGTAAACGCATTTAGCGTCACTCTCAAACCTCGGGGTGGCATCGTCCATTGTGATGTTGTCCATCAATTCCGTATCAGCCACCCATGCTTCAACATATACTCAATCTGCTCTCCGGTTTTGGTTGAACAATTCATCTCACCAATCTCAAGAATTCGTGATCTATCACTGTATATTCTTTCGATGGGGTCGCTTTGCGTAGCCAACTGACTCAGCTGTCAAAATACGACAGCCAAGTCATTGGTTATCGCGGCACTCCACCCATCTTACGCTTGCCGTGATCTACGGTTTTTCTGCTATGCATGGTTGAGTTGACATATTTCTATGTCTCCACAATCACCTAACTTCTATTGTGATTAATTCAGAAACAACGGGAGGCTCATGAGGTATATGCAAGTGGTTACCCAACACCAATCGAAGTGTATGCACTCCCTTAGATAGTTTTATTGTTGCTTCTGTTTGACCCCCGCCAAAATGCTTTACCGTCTTACCCATGGGTTTACCTGACGCAGGCAATTTATCTGCATCAATCAATAGGTGATGATGGCCTGTATTTGACTTATCTATCCCCGCAGGAGCAACACCCATACCTTGCAATCCAAACTTTACAGTCACTTTCTCACCAACCACCTCACCGTTTGCAGGTGAAATGATGTAAGCCTTTGCGCCTTTTGCTGAAGTCGACACACCCTCACCAGCATTGCAGATCATTGGAACAGTAGCGATAGCGGCAAATAGAAAATAGGGAATATATTTTTTCATGTAATTCTCCAAAATAGTATTGATTTTGTACGGTCTGCAAAACACAGCCTAGCGGTGTAATACAGATCTCATGTATAGGCTGTGCGTCACAATCACAGTATAAAGTAAACAGGCGGCGAAGGAATCAATGGAGTGCGCGTTAGTGCAACCCCTATCGATTCATGACAGCCATTATCCTCTGCTTACGCGAGGCCACTTCAGAAGTGACGTTTGTTTACAAGAAAATTTGCTTATTGAAACACTGAGCAACACCGTTTTGTCGAGCGTATAACCAATGACTTGGCTGTCGTCTTTTGGCAGCCTAGTCAGATGACTAGTAGTTGCATCAGTAGTTTTTCATCAATTCCGCAACGGCTTCCCATTCTTCAACATAAACTCAACCCGCTCTCTAGTCTTATCCGTCGCATCCAACGCCAAGAAGTGCTTCCGCTCTAGTTCCAGCAACCAGTCTTCGTCCAACAGACTTCCAGCCTCTACATCGCCGCCGCACATGATTTCGTCGGTACGGTGCCAATGTTGTGGAGCGATTCATTTCACCACCCTTAAGAAACCGTGGTACGCCCCTATTGCTATCAGCTATCTGGTTAGCGTTTTGCGGCAGCGCGATAAGCTGCATTACGTTCACGCTTACCAATTGCAACCACGATTACCACCAGCATAGCATCACGAACTTCATAAACTAGACGATACCCGACACTGCGCAGCTTGATCTTGTATCGATCCTTGTGTCCGGCCAACTTTGCCGATGGCACACGGGGACGTTGAATGCGCTCAGCCAGCTTTTTTTTAAATTGTTCGCTGACCGGCGCATCCAGCTTACGCCATTCAATCAGCGCATCCGGGTGAAACGCCAGTTTATAGCTCATCGAGTTTCACTTTTACCAGACGCTTGCCATCCTTAAGGCGCGCATCGGCAATCGCATTCAACTCAATATCCTCCAACTTATCCAGCAACGCCTCATAAGCCTTTGCCGGCACGCAATAAAAGGTTGGCTCATTACGATTCAATATCGCCACCGGAAAACCCTCACCTGCCGCCACCGTTGCCATTGGATTTTTTTTCAACTCGGAAACACTCGCAGTCGTATCTGCCAAAATCATATGTGCCATTAAATTACCTCCAGTTAATGGTACCAATAATAGCACTCTTAACAGGTCTCAGCAATTGTCAGGATTTCCTGAATAAGGTCAAAACTGTCGGGGCTAACCCGACAGTTTTGACATTAATTGATGGGTATCGCTACGCTCAACCCATCCTTGTATCTTTCCTTCTGTGGTGGTTAGCTACTACCACATGAGACAGAGGCAGCTTGAACCCATCCTTAAGGATTTAATTAACCTTGTGACGTAGATCAAGCCCTCCGTCTCACCTTCCACGCCAGCTCGTAGGATGGGTTGAGCAGCGCGATACCCATCACCCATTTTGATGGGTATCCTTCGTCAACCCATCCTACGCTTGCTGCAAGAAGCCGTGATGCATCCTCGATTATTCATTGATAGGTATTGCTATGCTACACCCTTAGGTGCTTTACCCAGCATTCCTCACTGACAATCAGAATTGGGCAACCACCTCTTTGATATTCGACAGCTTGCTCAATTTTCCGCCCATGACTGGTGTTAGCCCAGTCCGAACTAACCATTGTTCCAATAACTAAATAACACAAATCCTTGCGTATATTCTTAATTGCCAACGCACCATTTTGTTCGATGGCTCTTTCACATGCTGCGCGTGTCCCGTATAAAAATTTTCCAGTAAAGCAAAATGAATTGTCTTGAAATATAATTTCAGATACATCGTCATCATTTACAGGCAACCTCGTTGATATACCACCGACAGCACCTGTATCTTGTAATGTACTGCCAATCAACTCCTTAAGTGACCCCTTCAAATATTCAAGCTCGTCATCAGTGATAATGTCGTCATCAAGTACCTCACGCACTCTTCGTGCGACGACATCTCCTGGCCAAACTTCAGCAATATCTAGATTATTATTTAGCCAGTTTTCTAGGAATCTGACTTCCTTATCATTCAAAGAATCATCAGCAATCAGTCCCGCACAAATCCCCAGCAAAGATTCACAGGATTTACGCAACTTGTGCGCTTCATTTGACATCACTCTACCAATGTTCATCCCAGTCCCTGAATTTAGGATTCAGACAAGTCAACATTCTCGTCAAACTTTTTAGCATCATTAGTAAAAGTAACTAACATACCAGTTTTACTACATACAACTTCAATTTCCTCATCGGTATAAATATCCAAATCCTCACCTCGCAAACCTTGCCACTGTGCAAGATATTTCAAGGTGCCAAATTTTTTCCCTTTCATTTTCCTACTCACTCCGCCCTTCCATGCTAGAACGGGCAACTCCCCTCTCTGAGCACTATTAGCAAGCTCAACATCTTCTGTGGCTTTCTCACGCCCACGCTCCCAACATGTAATAAGTCCTTTATCTGAACCTTTCCACATTTGGTCCCAACCAAGCCACTCACGTTTAGGTTCATTGATTGAGCGATATACATGATTCGGCATAACCATTCCTAAATTCATCTAAGTGCAGTCACTAAATAACGATCAATAAACCAACTCAATTCCTGAGTGGCTTCCCATTCTTCAACATAAACTCAACCCGCTCCCGAGTCTTATCCGTCGCAACCAGTTCAAGAAAATGTTTACGCTCAAGTTCCAGCAGCCAGTCTTCGTCCACCAGACTACCGGCTTCTACATCGCCGCCGCACATGATCTCGGCGATGCGGCAGCCGATGTCGTAGTCGTGTTCTGAGATGAAGCCGCCTTCTTTCATGTTGATCATTGAGGCTTTAAAGGTGGCGATGCCGGTACGTCCGGCAACGGGTATTTGTTTGTTCTGCAATGGTGGGCGGTAGGCGGTGGCGATCATCGCTTGCGCTTCTGCCTTGGCGACGTGCAGCAGTTCAAAGCGGTTCATCACGATGCGGTCGGATGCTTTGAGGTAGCCCATTTCGCGTGCCAGTTCGGCGCTCTTGGCGACTTCTCCCATTGCGATCTGTTGGAAGTAGCGTCTGAGGTGGGGGAAGATGTCTCCGCCTCGTGCCTCGTCTGCGGCGCGATGGGCGAATTCTTTACAGCCGCCACCCGCCGGTAGCAGGCCGACGCCGACTTCGACCAAGCCGATGTAGCTTTCCAGTGTGGCGACCATCCTCGCGCAATGGATTGCGAATTCGCAACCGCCGCCGAGTGCCATACCATCCACTGCGGCGATGGTGGGTATTTGTGAATATTTCAAACGCTGGGATACGATTTGGAAGTTTGCGACGATATCCACGACATGTGCGACCTTACCGGTAGCGGCATTGACGATCTCGCCCAGTCCACCACCCCCCGCTACGGTGTATTTAACGCGATTGGCTGCGCCCTTGAGCTTGCCGAACATGCCTTCGTTCGGCTTTGACTCTTGCACGCTTTGCATGGCTTGCAATAAGTTTGCACCCACCGAGAAAGGCGGTTCGGTCTGCCAGATGATGAGCGCGCTAAAGTTGGCCTCGGCTTCGTCGATTGCGCGGATGAGGGCTTCCAGCACTTCGTTGCCGAGGGTGTGCATTTTGCTGGTGATGCTGACGATGGCGATGCCGTCACCCATGTGCCACATGCGTAAACTTTCGGTCTCGAATACGGTCTCTCCATAGGTCGCGGTTTCGCTGATGAGCCGGTCGGGGAATAGTTGGCGTTGGTAAACGGGCAAATCCGAGCGTGGCTGCATCTTGACGCGCGCGGGTGAAAACGAACCCTCGGCTGTATGCACTCCCTTGCAATCCGGTACGGTAGCCCATGCGGGTAGCCGCGTGTCTACCAGGGTTTTGCCTGCGGCGATGTCTTGATTGATCCAGCCGACCACATCTTGCCAACCAGCCACCTGCCATATCTCGAAAGGGCCATTTGCCCAACCAAAGCCCCAACGCACGGCGAGATCGAGATCGCGTGCGTTGTCGGCGATATCTTCCAGTTGCACACTGCAATATTGGAACACGTCGCGGAATGTGCTCCATACGAACTGCGCTTGCGGATGGTCGCTGGCGCGGAGCTTGGCGAGCTTTACCGCCCAGTCACGTTCGCGCAACATGTCTTTCACGCCATCATCTGCTTTGCCTTCTGACAGACGATACTCACCCGTTGCGACATCGAGTACCTGTATTTCTTTGCCCACTTTTTGATACACACCGCGCTTGGTCTTTTGTCCGTACGAGCCTTGTTCGAGCAGCTTTGTGTACCAATCCGGCAGTTTGAAATGTGCGTGCCAGGGGTCATCGCTAAGGTTGTCTTGCATATTGGCGACCACATGGGAGAACACATCCAAACCCACCACATCAAGGGTACGGAAGGTCGCGCTCTTGGGACGACCCAGATATTTTCCGGACAGTGCATCCACTACATCGAAGCCTAAATTCAAACGCTCAGCATGATGTAACGCGGAGAGCATGGAGAACACGCCGATGCGGTTGGCGACAAAGTTGGGGGTATCCTTAGCGCGCACCACGCCCTTGCCGATGGTAGACACCAGAAAATTTTCAAGATGATCGAGTAGCGAGGCTTCGGTACCGGTACAGGGGATTAATTCGACCAGATGCATGTAGCGCGGCGGGTTGAAAAAGTGCACACCACAAAAACGATGACGTAGCGCTTCAGGGAAGGATTCTGCAAGGGTGTTGATCGACAAGCCGGAGGTGTTGGTGGCAAAGATCGCATGTTCGCCGATGTAGGGCGCGACTTTTTTATACAGGTCGGATTTCCAGTCGATACGCTCGGCGATGGCTTCTATCACCAGATCGCAGCCTTTCAATTCATCCAGATGCTGGTCGTAATTAGCCGGTTGGATATAAGTAAGCTTGGCAGGTGACGCGGCGGGAGATGGCTCCAGTTTTTTCAGGCTGGCGATGGCTTTATTCACATTGCCGTTAGGATCACCTTCTTTTGCAGGCAATTCGAACAGCAGTGTCTCAACATTGGCGTTGACCATGTGTGCTGCGATCTGAGCACCCATCACGCCTGCGCCTAATACGGCGACCTTGCGTACCCGAAATTCGCTATTCATCTTATGTCTCCTGAAACTATATTTGATGATACAAAGTTTGGTGAAATCAATAATGGTGAATCAAAAAAGGGAAGATATTCTCTTCCCTTAGATATAACGGTTAAAAATTATGTGTCAGTTGCACACTCAATATATCAACCTGACTCTTGTATTCTCCGACCAATGCAGGCCCCGGATTAGCTGAATTGATGGTAGGTTTTTTTACAAACAAGTGTGAGTATCCAAAATCTACTACGTCCATTTTGGAGTATTTATACTGTCCGCCCAACGAGACCCAAGTGCGGTGATTGCCGGGGATGCGCGCTGTACGGAACTTATCTTTGACTGGTGACTGATCATACGCCAAACCTGTCCTGACAGACCACTTTTCATCGTAATGATGCGTGGCACCCACTGAAAAACGATAAGTGTCTTTCCAGTTTTCGGGGATGTTGATGATCGCTGCGCCATTAGCATCAATCACCTTCACTTCTTTGAATGTGCTCCAACCCGTCCAAGTGATGTCAGCCATTACATCATAGCTGTCACTCAATCGGTGAAACGCACTAAAGGAAAGACTATCCGGCAACTCGACATCCAGTGTCACCGGGCCGTTGGCAAATGGCAGATTAGTTGTGACTGTTCCTTCTAATGTATAGCTCATGGTTGATCGGTAGGCGATTCCCAGTTGAGTCTTGTCATCCATGTCGTACAAAAGGCCTAGGTTATAGCCCCACGTCGAATCTTCACCCTCAACAATTGCTTTCCCGAGAACAGCACCTTTGTTTTCAGTCAACTCACCGCTGATGTGCTGGTAATTTAGCCCCGCGCCTAAACTCAGCATGTCATTCACTTGATAAGATAATGACGGATTGACGTTAATCGTCTCAATTTTTGATTTAATGGCATGATGGCTACCGACCCAATTATCATCATATTTGGTCTGCAATCCGAAAGGTGCGTTTAAACCCAACCCGAATTTCATCTCCGGTTGGACATCCATCACAAAATAGGCATTGGGAACAAATGCAAGACCACCTGCATCACCACCCATATTCGTACCGGGACTACCCGTGCCTGAAAATTTAGCCGAAGGTGATATGGCATGTAGTGCAACCACAGCCTGCATACCGTCTATCTTAGACATGCCCGCAGGATTAAAAAATACCGTGCTAGCATCTGCTGCAACTGCCGCACCTCCAGCATAGGCATTGCCCATTCCACTCGCGCTTTGTTCGATCAAAGCAAAACCCGAAGCAATAGCTCCCCCTGACATCACTATCAACGCTCCTGCAACAGCACAACCAATAATATTTTTATTGAAAATCATGATTTCTTTCTCCTGAAATTGACTCCTGAATTTGATTTGATACATCGAATCAGTACCAGCCCTTGTTGACCATCTCTTGCAGCACATAGGTCGCGAAGAGCGCGTGCCCGTAAGGCGTAGGATGAACATCGTCAGCAAAAAGATGTGTTGCTGATGCACCAGCAGCAAGGTTAGACGCGTTGCAAGCAAGTGAAGTGGTTCCTAACGCATTTGCTCCACAGGCAACATCGGTAACATTAGTCAGATTGTACGTGGATGGATTGGCGACTTCATCTTTGCTGGCGGTAAACGCATCCACATTCAACACATTGGCACTATCCGGCAAAGACGTCGCCAATGTTGTATTGAAAGCCGACACCAGTGCATCGAATAAGCCCTTGCTCTGAGCTTGAAGAGTCGGATTTGTGATGGAAGTAACCAGCGGCGTGCTGCCGATGTCCGGTACATTCATCACCACAACATACTTCGCGCCCTTACCAACAATTTCAGTATTCACGTAACCGGCAAGTTCAGTTGCAGCAGTTTGCGCTAACCCAACCGCAACAGTCGATGTGATTGCCGCGCCACTCACCAGGCCAGACAAATGAATGACATCATTAGCGCCAGCCATGACGAATACTATCTCGTCACCGCTGAAACTTCCGCCATTTGCTGCGAGGTGATTTGCGATCTGGGTCACAACCGGAACGGTCAACGCAAGTCCTGGAGATACAACTGACGCTTTGTTACCAATGCCCGCCGGGGCAGTCACCCGCGCACCGCCCTGGCCATAGCCTGTACAAGCAGTATTACTCACTACCGCAACCACATTTGTGCCACCATCATCTATTCCGGTCTGTGCCGGACAAGGTGCCGGTAAGCCAAACTGGGGGGCAGTCATTTCTGTCCAGTTTGTTGGCGCGCCGGTTGAACTATTAATTGTGAACTGTCCGCCGCCTAAGGTAGCGACTACTCCGACTTTGTAAGAACCCACATCGCTCAAACTATCGCCAAATGAAACTTGTGAACTGAATTGGGGCTTCGCCGGTGCCTCATCCGAACTACCGCCCCCGCAAGCTGACAGAATCAGGGAACTGATTACCACTAAAATAAGTTTATTTCGATACATTTGAGTCTCTCCTCCCGAAATGTTGATTCCTACATAAAAAATTATTGATGATGTTTTCCACCATCATTCGATACTTAAGCACTACAACAATATGACAAATACTATTTATCAGATAAAACCGGTCGCGACGTCCGATCATCATTCACTGCAACATAAGTCAAAGTTGCTTCGGTCACTTTTACACATTCAGGTTTTGCCGGGTTGCGCTGCGCATAGACTTCGACATCAACTGTAATTGAAGTCGTGCCAACTTTTACGATATTGGTGTAAAAGCTCACGATGTCACCGACGAAAATCGGCTGCTTGAACACAAAGGAGTTCACTGCAATGGTCGCCACCCTGCCTTTGGCGAGTTGTACAGCGGGAATACTGCCGGCTATGTCCACTTGTCCCATCAGCCAACCGCCAAAGATATCACCCGTGTAGTTCGCATCAGAAGGCATCGCTGCCACACGAATCGTCGGCTCGCGATTGGGAAGGGTCATAGCATCCTGTCGCTCATTCATGCCTAATGACCCTCGTAAAGTTCGTCGATCTGCGTAGAGAAATGTGCGGCAACCTTTGGCCGCTTCACTTTGAGCGTCGGCGTCAGCAGATCATTTTCGATGGTCCAGGGTTCGGTCATCAGCAGTATTCGCTTAACTTTTGCATAGCCCGGAAACGCCTTGATCAGTTCAGTGATTCGGTCGAGCACTTTTTGTTCAACGCGGGAATCTGTCAGTGTCTCGGGCATGTCCGGCATCACATTGAGTGCTTTTGCGAATGCCTGCCACTTCTCTGGATTGACTACCGCCAATGCGATCAGTGTAGCTCGCCCTTCACCATAAACCATCACTTGATCAAACAAGTTGTCTTGCATGATCGCTTCTTCCATGTCACCGGGCGGCACTTTTTCGCCATTGGACATAACGATGATTTCTTTCAGGCGGCCGGTGATGTAAATATGTCCAGTTTTACTGATGTATCCGGTATCGCCGGTATTCAACCAACCGTTCTTATCTACCATTGCATCCGTCGCATCCTGATTATGCCAATAGCCCAGCATATTTGAAGGACCACGTACCAGTATCGCCTCTTGGTCTCCGAGGCATACATCAATACCGTTCAAAGGTAATCCGACACTAGCCGGATAGTTATTGTCGATAGGATTAGCGCTTATCACCGGACTTGTTTCCGTCATGCCATAACCCTGCACCAGCGGAAGTCCGAGTGCGATGAACAGACGGGACACTTTGGGCGGTAATGCCGCTCCGCCGCTGATGGACATACGCACACGCCCACCTAGTTTGGCCATCACCTTCTTCGCTACCAACGCGTTAAGTAGCGGCCACAGCAACATCTTTATAGAGCACGGGCCTCGCCCCTGCTGATATTCAAAACGATCCCAGCCGATCTCCACTGTCAGATCGAATAATTTTTTGCGTAGCGGTGGTGCTTCTTCAAGCTTGGCTTGAATCGCATTAAATATACGTTCGTAAATACGCGGCACTGCAACCAGGATGGTCGGCTCGATAATCACTAAATCATCCGCCAGTAATGGGATCGAACGGGCATAGGCTACCGTCGCTCCTGCCATCATGAGGTAGTAGCCGGCAGATCGCTCAAAGGTGTGTGACAGCGGCAAAAAAGACAACGCACAATCGTCGGTGCCAGCCGGAAACACCTGATAGGCGGCATAAGCGTTATAGACAATGTTGTGGTGGGAAAGCATTACGCCCTTAGGTTTGCCGGTCGTACCTGATGTATAGATGATGGTCGCCAGTGAATCGCGGTCACGCACTCGTTCCCATCCCAACTCAGCATTTTCTGGCAACCAATCATCGGCAGATTTCAAGCGTGGCTCACTGTCCGTCGAAAAATTATCTAGACTGACGATACGCTTCACACAGCCGAGCTGATCCACGACAGTGCTTAACTCCTGCCATTGCTCTTCAGTTTCGAAAAGCAGAACTTTCACGTCAGCATCATTGATGATGTAGGCTACATTATCAGGCCTGTCCACTGTATATAGTGGTACTACCACTAAGCCAAGCGACATCGCAGCCTGTTCATAAAAAATCCACTGGGGGCAGTTGCGCAACATCAGAGCGACACGCTCGCCGGGCAACAATTCTTCGCTTTGTAATGCTTCCTGCCAGCGCGCCATCTGTTGCAAAGCCTGCGCCCATGTCATCGTCAACCAGGAGTTCTGTGCTTCATCGAAATACCGGTAAGCTATGTTATCCGGTGTACGCTTTACCCTTTCAAGAAACAGGCCATGCAGCGTGACACCCTCTTCCGGTGTAATCACATTGTTATTTTCTTGCTGTTGCATGTCGCCCTCCCAAGCAAATGATTCCAGTCGTTCAGATCAATCCAGAAACAAATCATCAAATAATGGCGTACCTGGTGATACTGCATATTGTTCAAAGTCGTTAACACCTGCTGATTTTAATACCTCTTCATCGATAAAAAAGTTACCACTACAAGTAGTACTATCCTTCGTGAGTATCTGGTATGCCGCATCCGCCACGATGGCTGGATGACGCGATGAATTTAACACCGCCTCCGGGAAATTGAATTTTATAGCTGCCGTCGCAATCGTAGTGCGCGGCCATAGACAATTTACTGCAATACCCTCCGGGGCAAACTCATGCGCCATACCCAATGTACACATACTCATGCCATATTTTGACATCGTATAGGCTAAATGCGGCGCAAACCACTTTTCTTCCATGTTCAACGGAGGAGATAATGTCAGGATATGCGGATTCGCCGCCATCTTCAAATGCGGTATACATGCTTGTGATGCCAGAAAAGTTGCACGCATATTTACGTCCCACATCCGGTCTAATATTTTCGCGGGTGTACCCAAAGTGTCGCTTAGACTGATCGCACTGGCGTTGTTCACCAGCACATCGATGCCGCCAAACGTTTCAACCGTCTTTAATACGGCTGACTGTAATGATTGTTCGTCACGCACATCCAGCCTGATCGCCAAAGCCTGACCCCCAACCTGAACAACCTCCTCAGCAACACTGTGTATCGTGCCGGGTAGTTTCGCGTGTGGCTCAGCCGTCTTGCCGGTGATGACGACTTTTGCACCATCCCTTGCGCACTTCAATGCGATTTCTCTGCCGATACCCCGACTGGAGCCGGTGATGAAAACCACTTTATTGTGCATCGCACTCATGACTGTCCCGACATTAATTGCTCAGGCGCAAAATCATCGACCATGATGATCTTTCTGCGCAAATCATAGTCACGTTTCAACAATGACATTTCGTCCGAATTAATAATATTTTTTTCCCAAGCCTCTGAAATACGATCAAGTTCGCTCAGGCTTGTCAGCTTTCCAGCCTTCAGCGCAGCATCCACACGTGCTTGTATCGGCTCACAATGCAATGTGCTGGCAAGAGCCGCTTCTAATGCCCCAACTGCATCACCTTCGTCGTCAGGTACATATATTCCATTGGTCAAACGATCTCGTGCTTCTCCCGGTATCATCAATGACTTCGCAACTTGATGACCCAGTGCGTCAGAAGGTGGCTTAAGGTTTTTACCTAAAGGGAAAATCAATACACTCATCAGGTTGCGTACCAATATATTAGGGAAGTTCTGAATTACACCGTCGAAGGCTTGTTGGATTTTGAACAGCGAATCCTGCATCGCCCAGTCTAGCAACGGCAAGTCACCTTTGGGGCAATCTTCGTCTTCAAAACGCTTCAATGTCGCTGAACAAAGATATAACTGACTCAACACATCACCCAAACGGGCGGACAACTTCTCACGCCGTTTCAGTGCCCCTCCCAGAAACGCCATGGCAAGGTCGGTACTTAACGCAAACGCAGCTGAAAATCGGGTCAAGTGCTGGTAATAACGTCTCGTATCCTGACCGGGTGGAGTATGAATACCATGACCGCCAGTCAGACCAAATACAAAACTGCGTGCAGCATTACTCAATGCAAAGCTGACATGACCGAACAAAGCTTCGTCGAAGTGACGCAATGCCCGCTTACGATCATGATCATGTGTAGCCTCGATCTCCTTGAGCACGTAAGGATGAGAACGAATCGCGCCTTGGCCGAAGATCATCAACGTGCGCGTCAGGATGTTTGCACCTTCCACGGTGATACCTATCGGTGTTTGCTGGTAGAAGCGCCCAAGATAATTATCCGGTCCCAAACAAATGCCTTTACCACCGTGTATATCCATCGCATCGTTGACAGCGATGCGCCCAAGCTCAGTTGCGTGATACTTGATGATTGCCGAGACAACGGAAGGTTTTTCACCCATGTCGACGCCTAAAGCAATAAAACGCCTTCCGGCATCTACCATATAGGTATGTGCACCAATACGCGCCAGCGGCTCTTCAATCCCTTCGAATTTACCGATCGGCACCTTGAACTGTTTGCGTACCCGGCCATATGCACCACAAGTACGCGCCATCATCTTCATCCCGCCGACGCTGCTGGCAGGCAATGATATCGAGCGACCTGCCGACAGACACTCCATGAGCATGCGCCAGCCCTGCCCCACACGTTGAGTGCCTCCGATGATGTATTCCATCGGAACGAATACATCCTTGCCCGTTGTCGGACCGTTCAGAAATGCGGAATTCAACGGGAAGTGACGGCGACCGACTTCCACCCCCGGTGTATCGGTTGGAATCAAGGCAAGCGTAATCCCCAGACTTTCTTCACCACCAAGCAAACGTTCTGGATCGTATAGTTTGAATGCAAGCCCTAACAAAGTCGCCTTGGGTGCAAGTGTGATGTAGCGTTTTTCCCAGGTCAGGCGTAAGCCCAGCACATCTTTTTGCCCGGCAAATTCACCATGACACACGATGCCGTAATCCGGGATTGCGCCTGCATCTGATCCGGCAAACGGACCAGTCAATGCAAAACATGGTACTTCCTGTCCCTTGGCAAGACGATGGAGGTATTGCTCTTTTTGTGCTTCAGTACCGTAATGCAATAACAATTCAGCGGGTCCGAGGGAGTTCGGCACCATCACTGTCACGGCCGCAGAAGCACTCCGTGAAGAGACTTTCGCAACCACTGCCGAATGCGCTTGAGCTGAAAATTGCAGCCCGCCGTATTTCTTCGGAATAATCATCCCAAAGAAACCCTTATCCTTGATGAATTGCCAGACTTCTGGTGGCATATCAGCCCGGTTGTGGGTGATGTCCCAATCGTCCAGCATCCCACACAGTTCTTCGACCTCGTTGTCCAGAAAATCTTGCTCCTCTGGTCTCAAGCCACATTTCGGGAAGGCCAGCAATCTATCCCAATGCGGATTACCACTGAACAACTCACCGTCCCACCACACCGATCCGGCATCAATGGCTTCTTGTTCGGTTGCGGAGATTTGCGGCAATATCTTGCGGAAGATATTGAGGATGATACTGCTCACTACGATGCGACGCACAAAAGGAATGCCGAACACGACAACGAATATCGCCAGTGTGATGCCAATCACCGTGAGTAAGTCATCGGAAAACCTTGCCTGGATGGAAACCACAGGAACAATCACCAGCACTGCCAATACCCAACTGGTAATTGAAGCTCTGAAGATTGCCAGCAATACACATATTGCAAGTATTGCCAGTAACATTAACCACATGATTACTTCTCCCAGAATTTCTGTAACGCAATATTAACTTGCACGGCATCACTTTAACGCTATAAAACGAACCACACAACAATAGTTGAATGCAGATTATCGAAACGCTATCTTATTCGTTCAACTGCCTGCTCGACTCGCTCTACCGAAATGATCTCTATCCCCGCTATTTTCTTCTTAGGCGCATTCGCTTTAGGGATGATCGCATGGGTAAAACCCAGCTTGGCGGCTTCCTTTAATCGTTCCTGACCGCGCTGCACCGGACGCACCTCACCTGCCAGACCGACCTCACCAAACACGACCAATTTTTCCGGTAGCGGCTTATTCTTCAATGAAGATACTATAGCCAGCAATACCGCAAGGTCAGCACCCGGCTCGGTGATCTTCACACCACCCACTGCATTGATGAACACATCCTGATCGAAACATGCCACACCCGCATGACGGTGTAGCACCGCAAGCAACATCGCAAGGCGATTTTGCTCTAAGCCAAGTGATAACCTGCGAGGTGTAGGCGCATGCGCTTCGTCCAACAAGGCCTGTATCTCCACCAGCAGCGGGCGAGTGCCCTCCTGTGTCACCATCACACATGATCCTGCAACCTGCTGGCCATGCTGCGATAGAAACAGTGCTGATGGGTTGCTCACTTCACGCAGACCGTTTTCAGTCATTGCAAAAACACCAAGCTCGTTAACCGCACCAAAGCGGTTTTTAAATGCACGTATCAATCGAAAGCTGGAATGCGTATCACCCTCGAAATACAACACGGTATCGACAATATGTTCCAGCACTCTTGGCCCGGCCAACGCGCCTTCTTTAGTGACATGACCGACCAATACCATCGTGACGTTATTGCTCTTCGCGATACGGGTGAGTTGCGCCGCACACTCTCGTACCTGAGCAACGGAGCCAGGTGCAGAAGTAAGCTGCTCGGAATAGACGGTCTGAATAGAATCGATCACCGCCACATCAGGTTTTTCATGCGCGATAGTGGACTGTATCTTCTCCAGCTGTATCTCCGGCAATAGATGCACCTCGCTCGCATCCAGTGACAATCGCTTTGCGCGTAGGGCGATTTGTTGCGCCGATTCTTCTCCGCTTACATAGAGTACTTTTTTCGTGGGAGAAAGATGTGCCAATGCCTGTAACAGCAACGTTGACTTGCCGATACCGGGGTCACCACCAATCAATGCCACCCCGCCATCCACCAAGCCACCCCCCAATACCCGGTCGAACTCAGCAATACCGGTAGTCGTTCTGGACACCTCGGAGGCTTCCACTTCAGCAAGTTGTTGCAACCTGCCGGATGCTGCCAATGCACTGAAGCGATTTTTTCCTGACGAAGGGGTTGCTTCTGCAATCGCTTCAACCAATGTGTTCCATGCTCCGCAGTGTGGACACTGCCCCTGCCATTTGGGTGACTGTCCACCACACTCGGTACAGCTATAAATCGTTTTTGCTTTTGCCACTGATTACCTTTTCAATACAAACACACTTAAGCGAGCCTTAGCATACCGAAAGCAAGCATCGTTATTTAGGGTTGTCATTCCTGAGCAAGCCGTTTTCCGTCATCGCTTTTACCATGACTGATATATATGCCTTGATCAAACCATGATCGGATCCGTACATACCTGTCTCGGATGAAGCCGCCCAGATCAATTGGTCATCACCTGCGCTGTACAAGTTGGTCTCGATGACCATGTACTCGTCTTCAGAATAGTATCCCGGCGAATAAAGATGGCGGTATCCATACCCATAATAATTTGGCCATGTGTCGTAAAAGGGAGGTGGGTAGTAAAACGAGCCCGGCATATAAACCTGCACGGTCTTTTTGCCGACCAAACGGGTAATCAGCACTGTATCAGCACCCAATTCCACCACTTTTTCGGCGATGGCGGCCTGATCTTCCTGCTCTTTATCCGTCAGCACGGTATAACTTGCGATTGCTTGCGATCCTTTAGCCTCCAACTGCAACACGAACTCATCCTCAAACAGCCTGCGGTTGAGCGGATTCTTGGCCATGCCGATGACCATGACTTTTTCCGGGTGCGCCTGATATGCAGGATCTTTCCAAACAGCCGTGACTTGCGTCGCAGCACATCCACCCAGCAGTAATGCCAGCAGTGACAAAGCTACGAATAAACTATATTTTGACTTGGGCATTTCATGTCCCTCCTTAACATCCAGCAATATATGAAGCATACGCCAGTTCTTTATTATCTGACGGTTCATCTAGCGATGGGTTCACTATCCCGCGCTATCAAGCCGTGCAATAAAGTTTTCCAAGGCCTCAGGAAGCGGTGCGGACAAGGCTAAGGCTTCTCCTGTCAACGGATGGTCAAAGGCAATGCTATGCGCATGCAGGAACATCCGTTTCAATCCTTGCTTCATCAACACCTTATTACGTGCGAAGTCCCCGTACTTATCGTCACCCGCGATAGGAAAACCTAGATGTGACAGATGAACACGAATCTGATGCGTCCGTCCGGTCTTGAGTTGCGCTTCCAGCAGGGAGAATTCCTGCCAGCGCTTATTTAGCTCAAAGATCGTATGAGATGCCTGGCCGCCCTCTCTCACCATCACCCGTTTTTCGCCTTGCGGACTATCGAATTTGTATAGTGGTAACTTCACATGCTGTCTGGCGTTCTTCCATTGCCCCAACACAAGCGCAAAATAACGCTTGTCGCTATTCCCTTCGCGCATGATCTCGTGCATCGCGGTCAGTGCTGAGCGCTTCTTCGCTACCAGTAATACCCCGGAAGTCTCACGGTCCAACCGATGCACCAACTCCAAAAACTTGGCCTTCGGGCGGGCACGCCGAAGTTGCTCAATGACACCAAAGCTGACACCACTCCCGCCATGCACTGCCGTCCCCGAAGGTTTGTTGACCGCCAACAATGCATCGTCCTCATAGAGGATCGGAAATTCCACTGCAGGGATATAAGTTTGCTCGACTTCATGCTTTTCTGCGACCCGGATAGGCGGAATACGGAGTAAATCGCCCATTTTCAGGCGATAGGTCTGATTGACGCGCTTTTTGTTCACCCGGACCTCACCGCTCCTCAATATGCGGTAAATATGGCTTTTGGGCACGCCTTTTAGCTGTTTGAACAGAAAATTATCGATGCGCTGCGATTCTCCACTTTCATCGATTGTCAGAAAAGTAACAGAATCTTTGCTTAAACCATTCATTTTGAATATACTTCGCCGTTCGCGAGTCTTGGATTCGGGTAACTTTATCGGGAAAATTTCCCAACCTACAGAATTTTTGGCAGAAGCAACCGGCGAGAATCGCCGCCGCCCTTCCAGCCGCGACCCGGTTAATATCACTCACCGGAACCAGCAGTGATAGTAATTGATTTACGCGCTCAAAGCACCTGCGGATTTTTTTGTGATTCAGCCGATGGCTGATTCACCCCGAGGATACAACAGCACCAGTGGGCAAGGCGGATTAGAAATAGACGCAAACACTGATGCAGATGTGCCAAAGAACGATTTTTATAGACTAGCTACTGACAGAGAATTAATTTGACCAACCGTTTGCACAATTCAGCACGATTGCTCCTCTCTTACGCATAATCGCGTGTAGCAAGGTCTCGCCCGTGTCAGAGCGCGGGAGACAATATAATGAAACGCATGTTATTCAATGCGACACAGCCGGAAGAACTCCGTGTCGCCATTGTTGACGGTCAGAAACTGATTGACCTAGACATTGAAACCGCCGGTAAAGAGCAACGCAAGAGCAATATCTACAAAGCGGTCATCACCCGCATCGAACCCAGCCTTGAAGCTTGTTTCGTCGAATATGGCGGCACTCGCCACGGCTTTCTGCCTTTCAAAGAAGTCGCCCCCCAGTTTTACCAATCCGGTAGCGGTAATCGCCCCTCGATCAAGGACGCCTTGCGTGAAGGCCAGGAACTACTGGTTCAGGTTGAAAAAGATGAACGCGGCAACAAGGGCGCGGCATTAACGACATACATCAGCCTCGCAGGTCGCTATATCGTTTTGATGCCGAACAATCCAAATGGCGGTGGCGTATCTCGACGCATCGAAGGTCAAGAGCGCAACGAACTTCGCGACGTACTGGCGCAGATGGAAATACCCAAAGGGATGAGCATCATCGCCCGCACCGCAGGTATCGGCCGAAATCTCGAAGAATTGCAATGGGATTTGAACTATCTCAAGCAATTGTGGGATGCGATCGAAGGTGCATCTGAAGTTGAAAAAGCCCCTTCTCTGATCTATCTCGAAAGCAGCTTAGTTGTGCGCGCTATCCGCGATTATTTCAATCCTGAGGTTGGCGAAATACTGATCGACACTGAAGATGTCTATCAACAGGCCCTAGCCTTCATGGGTACGGTAATGCCGGACAATGTGAGCCGCATCAAGCGCTATGTTGACGATGTGCCATTGTTCTCACGTTTTCAGATCGAGCATCAGATTGAGTCTGCTCATGCACGGGAAGTCAGTCTGCCATCCGGTGGCGTGATTGTCATCGACCATACTGAGGCGCTTACAGCAGTTGATATTAACTCTGCTCGAGCTACAAAAGGTTCAGATATTGAAGCGACTGCCCACCATACCAATCTGGAAGCCGCAGAAGAAGTCGCCCGCCAACTTCGTTTGCGTGATCTGGGTGGTCTGGTTGTAATTGACTTCATTGATATGGATAGCGGTCGCAACCAACGTGAAGTGGAGGAGCGCCTGCGCGAATCTTTGCGTTATGACCGTGCACGTGTTCAGACTGCAAAAATCTCAAGGTTCGGACTGATGGAATTATCACGTCAACGTCTAGCACCTAGCCTGGGTGAAGGCAATTACATTCCCTGCCCGCGTTGCAGTGGAATTGGCCACATTCGCGGCATCGAATCTTCAGCACTGCACATCCTGCGTATCATTCAGGAAGAAGCAATGAAGGAAACCAGCGCTGCGATACATGTTCAAGTTCCGGTAGATGTCGCGACTTTTCTATTGAACGAAAAGCGTTCGGACATTCATCGTATCGAATCCCGTTTAAAAGTATCAGTAACGCTGATACCGAATACGCACCTAGAGACACCGAACTACGACATCAATCGATTACGTCATGACGAAGTCAGTGGCGATAACCTGCAGGTCAGCTACAAGATGGTTGATAAGCCTGAAGAGAAAAACGCTCAATCCGCCGCGCAAGATCCACAAAAAGCAACAAGGGCACAAGCGGCAGTAAAAGGCATCACGCCGGCACAGCCTGCCCCTAATAAGGCTAATGCAGCAAATGAACCGTCATTACTCGGAAAATTCTTCGGCTGGTTTAAATCAATCGGACAGGATGATGAGCCGAAAACCAACACTAAAGCCAAGCCGAGCAATGGTCCACGCTCCGCACGCAACGAACGCAATGAAGGCGGTAACAAGCGTCGTGATCGCGGCAGAAGAGGTGGTCGCAACAACAGTGATCGCAACAACAGTGATCGCAACACCAATGATCGTAATAACAAGGATGCACAAAGCGGGCAGAAAAACACCCGCAATGAAGCTCAGAAAGCCAAAGAGCCACGTCAACCTAAAGGGACTCGCCCGGCTCGCGTAAAAGAAGATAAGCCAGCATTGGAAAACCAAGCTGCAACAGAGAACGGTCAACAAGGTACGACCTCTGGTAATGCGCCGCGTGAAGGTGGTTCTTCTCGGCGTCGCGGGCGTCGCGGGCGTCGTGATCGCAGTGAGAATCGCGATAACACAAATGCAACATCATCCACAAAAGCCGCTTCAACCGCTAATAAAAGCGCGGCAAAACCATTGAAGCCTACAGAACATGTATCGTACCCTGCTGGCTATGTACGACCTAGCGAATATGTTGCGATGCCGACTGTTGCACCTAAAACAGAGCGCAAGCCTGTTGCTGCTGCAACTCCGGCTCCCACTGCGCCTGAGCAGGTAGCCACACCAGCGCCAACTCCGAAAGCGACACCCGCACCACAAGTAAAACCGGTGATTAAAGTCGATCCTGATTTGGTTCAAATTGAAACTGACGGTGACAAGGTTGTGGTCAGCCAGTCAACCAGTGCTTCTGAAAAACGCCCCCCGCGCCGTCGCCCAAGACAGCGCGAGGTGTATGTTGAAAATGAGCCTTTGGAGCAGATCGAAACCCAGCGTCCTCAAGCATAGCGCTGACTGACCAACTTAATCGCCGCACGACACTGTCGTGCGGCTTTTTTATTGCAAAACCTTTTCCAGCACCATGCTTGTGTGATACTCAAATTTATGCTGTTCACTTGAATATGCATCACAACGTACTGATTTCAACGCATAGCACTGAGAATCCGATGGTTTTGTGTCACTAAGTTGACCTTTGAAGAATGACTCATCATTTCTTGATTTGGTTATCACCTACATAAATTTCTTTATTGACAGAAATTACTGTATGTTGTAACATGCACCCATGAAACTGAATCCAATCGCACAGCGCTTTGTTCTTCACTGGGGTGAAATGGGCTCCAAGTGGGGTGTAAACCGTACTGTCTCACAAATCCATGCCCTGCTCTATCTGGCTGGAAAGCCCATTCCTGCTGAAGAGTTGGCAGAGACACTTGGCGTGGCACGTTCCAACGTCAGCAACAGCATCAAGGAGTTGCAGAATTGGAATCTCATTCATGTCGTACATGTGATGGGGGACCGTCGCGATCATTTTGAGACATCGACTGATGTATGGGAATTGTTCAGAACCGTCGTAAGCGAACGCAAAGAGCGTGAGTTTGATCCGACCATCAGTGTGTTGCGAGATTGTCTGAACAGTAACGATCTAAACAAGGAAGACGAGGCCACCCAACAACGTATAAAGGAAACATTATCATTGATGGAATCGCTTTCTTCATGGGGTGACCAGATGCTGAAGCTCGATCCAGCAACACTCATGAAAGTAATGAAATTGGGAGCAAAAATTCAAAATTTGCTGCTTTCAAAATAGGGGTGTTTTTTTGCCCTTTTGTTTCTGTGTTGACAGAAGTTAATGTAACTAATGGAGGAAATGATGAACATACAATATCCACTCACCGTTTATTACGATGCATCCTGCAGCCTGTGCAGTGCTGAAATAGACAACATCCATATGGCAGATGTTGAACAGCGTATCCGCCTAGTGGACTGCTCTGCTGCTGACTTTGATGACTCCCCTTTTCTTGCTGATGGCATCACACGTGAAGCAATGATGGAATGCATGCATGTACGTGACAACCAAGGCGTATGGGTCAAAGGAGTATCTTCATTCGAATTGCTATATCGCACAGTTGGCATGACTACCATCGCTAAATTTTGGGGTGGCAAACGCACTCGCCCTCTAACCGAGTGGGCATATCCGTGGGTCGCACGACATCGCATGGCCTTATCCTGGACAGGACTACCGTTATTTTTCAAGTTGTGGGGAAAGTGTGCTGCTAGGCGAGCACATCAACGTAGCCGTTCATGTATCAACGGGAAATGCTCTACTTAACAACTAGTGAAAGGAAGCATCATGAAATCTATTCTATTTTTCTCAATGTTAACGTTCACCATCACCATCGTGAGCATCGCGATGTTTTATCTTCGTCATACCACTAGGCAAATCATCGTCGAACTATGTAAATCCGATGCTGGTGCCGAGTTCTGGCTGAGAAGTGCGGACATCCTTGCATATAGTGGTGCACTGATATTGGTGCTGATTTTCGGCAATACCACTAATGCTCAAGACTGGATAGAGGCATTACGTCTCACCTTAATTCTCACCCTGAGCGGATTATTCATCACTGTGATGTTTGTCGCTCGCAATGTATGGCGCACCGTCGCACCGAAATCAGGAGAATCATCATGAAAATATTGATCTGCGGTGCAACGGGATTTGTCGGTCGGCATTTGACCCGTGAATTGCGTAATGCTGGACATAAGGTAATTCGGGCGGTTCGCCGTCCCAGTATGCCTGATGACATACAAGTGGATTTCATAAACGACACCACGAAAGAAGTCTGGCTACCGCGCCTCACAGGTATAGATGCCGTTATCAATGCGGTGGGCGTGCTACGTGATAACGACGACAACCCTATGCAAAATTTACATACCGATACCCCTATCGCATTATTCAATGCCTGCGCTGAATCCAATGTCGGGCGTATCGTCCACCTTTCTGCTCTGGGTGTGGACAGGAATATTGATGTCCCCTACTTCACCACACGCCTGATAACAGAACACGCATTACAATCATTGCCGCAAAAAGTACGCTGGCTATGTCTGCGGCCATCCGTCATTTACGGTGATGATGGCACCAGCGCCAAAATGTTCATGCAACTAGCCAAGCTGCCGGTACATGCATTACCGATGGGTGGCACGCAGGAATTACAGCCTGTCCATATCGACGATATTTGCCTGGCAGTCAGATTCTGGTTGAACAAGCCCAGTGCCAAAAGCAAGATCGTTGAGGCAGTTGGTGCTGAAGCAACCACAATGCGCGGTATGCTAGATAGTTACCGAGAACAATTACATCGTCGTCCGGCATGGCATGTGGCGACACCAAAGATACTCGTTCAACTGGGTGCACGGGTCGGTGACTTGTTACCATCCAGCCCATTGTGTAGCGATACCTTTACCATGCTTTCGGCTAGCACCACAGCAAGTGCTTCGGGCTTCACAAGCTTACTAGGGCAGCCCCCTCGCAGTTACCGTAATTTCATCTCTCAAAGCCTGTCTACATGAGACCGCTCGACCTGAAATTGATTCGATACACACTGGCTATTGTGTGGCTGGTAACGGGTGCTTTGTCGCTGGGTATCATTCCGCAGCATGAAAGCCTGGCTCTGCTCGAACAGGTTGGATTGCATGACAAGGCTGGACTGGTTGCACTCTACGGCTCTGCCTCGTTTGATATCGCGCTTGGTATTTTGACTATCGCCTACCCTTCTGCGTTGCTATGGCGAGTTCAATTTTCTCTAGTGCTGGGATATAGCATCGTCATCACAATATTCCTACCATGGTACTGGCTACACCCATTCGGCCCTATCCTGAAAAACCTGCCTATCCTGTTATTACTCTGGCTGCTACATGAACATGAGAGGAAAATGTCATGAATACTTACCTACTGCTCAAATGGCTGCATATTACTTCTAGCGTGGCATTGGTCGGAGTTGGTTTCGGCAGTGCCTTCTACTTGTATTTCATCAACCGAACTAAGAATGTGCCAGCAATTGCCGAAGTATCACGGCTTATCGTCAGGGCCGACTATTGGTTCAACTTTCCTGCCGTTATCATTCAACCTATCAGCGGAGTCATACTGGCATCCATGGCAAACTATTCGTTGACACAAACCTGGCTATTGGCAACCTATGCACTTTTCATCCTTGCGGGCAGCTGCTGGTTACCGGTCGTATGGTTGCAGATTAAAATGGCTAAAATGGCCCGTACGGCCTACGATAGTGAAGCAGAGTTACCACAACGCTATTGGCGGTATGCCCTCATTTGGGAGCGGCTAGGCATGATTGCCTTCCCGGCGATGGCAATCGTGTTTGGGTTAATGGTGATGAAGCCTAACTGACAGAAATATTATGACCCGTATCCACAGTTTCACACCTGTCGAGTCCGCGAGCGCCACAATCCTGATCCTCGGCAGCATGCCGGGTAAAGAATCATTACGGGCGGTTGAATACTATGCGCATCCACGCAACGCTTTCTGGCGAATCATGGGTGAGCTGATCGGCGCGTCACCTGAGCTACCCTACGACACACGAATACAATTACTGAAAGCTTCGAATATTGCATTGTGGGATGTACTCGCCTCATGTTCACGAAGCAGCAGTCTGGATGCCGATATCGTTGCTGACTCGATCACACCAAATGATTTCTCGTCATTCTTTTTGAATCACCCGCACATCACCCATGTATTTTTCAACGGTGCTAAAGCGGAACAGTGCTTCCTGAAGCACGTTAGACCATCGCTCAACATCGAGCACTTGCACTACCAACGCCTGCCATCAACCAGTCCGGCACATGCTGCCATCACCTATGTAGAAAAATTGAAAATTTGGCGAGCAATACAATCGCTAGCCTAACCTGAAATAGACACTACTCTGCTAATATCCCTGATATCAGAAAAATTCTGACCAAACAGGAGTTGCCATGACAGACAAACCAACACCCATTGCCATTAAAGCCGCTGATGCCCCACTACGTGCAAAACAATCCATCTACCCAGCGCCCTTTATAGCACGCACGGTTGGTCGCGAAAAACAGCCGCTTGGAAATTTATTCGGCCTGACAAATTTCGGTGTAAATCTGACCCGTTTAGCACCCGGCGCCGGTTCCGCGCTGCGCCATGCACACGCAACACAAGATGAATTTATCTACGTCTTGTCTGGTAATCCGGTGTTGATTACCGATGATGGCGAAACGCAGCTTTCCTCCGGGATGTGCGCCGGATTCAAGGCTGGCACGGGTAACGCCCATCAAATTGTGAATCGCTCTGATGAAGATGTGACCTTTCTTGAAGTGGGCGACCGAAGCGCGGGTGACGCCGTCAACTACCCAGACGATGATTTGCAAGCGACATGGGTAGACGGATCATGGCAGTTCACCCACAAGGATGGCAGTCCTTATTAATGCCACCTTGCATAAGGTAGTTGCCATGCAGGGGGATAAAGCGTCTAATTAATACCGATCTCAAGCACACTAACATCATGCCTACTTCCAACCTATCCCCTGCCGAACTTCGCCTGACTATCGCGCCAGATTCACTCGGTTTTTCTGACACCTCTGAGCTAGTCGATCAACCGCTGAGTTGGATAGGTCAAGAGCGTGCTGAAATGGCAGCACATTTTGGTCTTGGCATGGATCAGCGGGATTACAATCTGTTTGTATTGGGTGAAGTTGGAAGCGGTCGAACTTCACTGCTCAAGCAGGCCATGCAATCTGCCGCCGAAAACCGTTCTGCTCCACCAGACCTATGCTACTTGTATAACTTCGATGCTCCGGAACGTCCTATCGCGTTGCGTTTGCCTGCTGGTCAGGGACGCCAGTTACGCCAACTCATGGAGCGCATGGCGACGACCATACAGACGGAAATCCCCCTGCGTCTTGATAGGCAGGATTTCAAATCAGAAAGCGAGCACCTCGAAAAATCCTACAAGGAAGAAGAAGTCAAGGCATATGCCATACTGGATGCATTCGCTGAATCTCATCAGTTCACATTACATCGAGAAGATGGCCACATGGTTTTCACGCTGCGCAGTGCAAAAGGAAAAGCACTCACTGAAACCGAAATGCTTGCTTTACCCAAAGAACGGCGTGCAGAAATCGAACTGGCAGAGCAGGAATTACGTACCGAGATCAACCGCTACTTCGAAAAAGTCAGGCCAATGGCTCGCGCAATGGCGGACACGCTAGCAGCGTTGCAAAAGCAAGCGATCAAACCTTTATTGGATCAAGAGCTTCAGGAAATCCGTATCAGCTTGAAAAAGCAGATCAAGGATTCCGTCAAACTCGGCACTTACCTAGATCGGGTCACGCAGGATGTGCTCGATAACCTGGAGTTATTCAAGGTGGCCGAAGCAGACGACGACATACGCAAAGATGCACTTGATATCGTTTTGTCCCGCTACAAGGTCAATCTGCTCGTCGATAACGATGGCCTGAGTGATGCACCTGTGGTCATTGAAGAGAACCCACTATTCAGACAGTTGTTCGGCAGTATCGAATACCGATCTGAAAACGAAGTCCTGATGACAGATTTCTTCAGAGTCCGTGCCGGTAGCCTGCATAGAGCACACGGCGGTTATTTGATGTTGCACCTGCGCGATCTATTGGCGGATAGCCTAGTGTGGGAAAAGCTGCGCCGTTTTCTGCGTAGCGGCAGATTGCAGATCGAAGAACCGGGTACGGCTTTCACCCCTATCGCGGCTGTTTCCATGCAACCCGAAGCGGTAGACATCGACGTCAAAATTATTCTTATCGGTTCACGAGAGTTGTACTATGAATTACAGGAAGGCGACCCTGAATTCGCTCGCCACTTTCGGGTAAAAGTAGATTTTGCGGAAAGTTTTTCACCTAGTGTCGATTCCAGGCATTCATCCGCTATCTTCATCTCTCATACCTGTCGCAATCTTGGACTGCCCCACTTTTCTGCAGCTGCCGTTGCCCGCTTGCTTGAGGATGGACATCGAGATGTGGAAGACCAGTCACGACAAAGTGCCATCTTTGCACGCACTGAAGCCTTGGTGATGGAAAGTGCTGCATTGTGTAGTACTCGTGCAGGCCAGACAGTCTCGGCCACTGATGTGGAATCAGCATTGATAGCGCGAACCTATCGGAATGATTATCCTGACCAGCGACTTCAGGAGTCTATCACCGATGGTGACCTGCTAATCAGTGTGCATGGCGAGAAGGTCGGGCAACTCAATGGACTGACAGTGATCGATCTCGGTGACTATAGTTTCGGATTCCCTGTTCGTATCTCAGCACGCACCCATGCCGGCGAGGACGGTATCGTTAATATTGCACGAGAAGTGGAAATGTCCGGCCCCATCCATGACAAGGGGGTATTGATCCTCCAGAACTACCTTTCCTCCTTATTTACACATAACGCACCCTTGGCACTGAACGCATCCATCGTATTCGAGCAGGAATACAACGGCGTGGAGGGAGATTCTGCCTCGTGCGCCGAACTGTATGTGTTGCTCTCGTCACTTTCCGGGCTACCACTCAGGCAAGGTATTGCTGTAACAGGTGCAGTCAACCAGCATGGCGAAGTACTACCTGTCGGCGGGATAAATGAAAAGATAGAAGGTTATTTCAAAGTCTGTGAAAAGGTTGGTCTGGACGGTAGTCAGGGTGTGCTGATCCCCCATCGGAACCGACGCCACTTGATGCTGGATCGTAACGTCATCGAGGCAGTAGAACAGGATTTGTTCCACATCCACACAACCGAGCACATCGTTGCTGGCATTGAATTTCTCACCGGTGTACCCGCAGGAACTGAAAGTGCATCCGGCAATTATCCTCGCAACAGTGTACTGGGACATGCTCAAAAGACCCTGCAGGCATATCGTCGTGCCTGTCAGGAATCAAGCAACGGAAAGGTAATTCACAAGCACATGCACTGACCGTCAGCGGTATACTATGCACTGTAGAAATAATCAGTTTTTTACCCAGTTTTCTAAAGATTATAGATGGATATATTGAGTTTTATATTGCTGGCCATGCTGGCCGCATTGGGGTGGTTCTGGATCGATAGTCTGCACGCACTGGAAGTCGCGCGGAATGCCGGACGACATATTTGCCAGAATTCAAATCTACAGTTCCTGGATGACACCGTCGCCAGAATTTCCATACGGCTGGCTAGAGACAAGTTAGGTCGCAGAAGATTGCGTCGCACCTATCGCTTTGAATTCAGCGAAACCGGGAATAGCAGGCGTGAAGGACACCTGATACTGGTCGGTAGCCTGCTTGAATCGGTTACGTTAGAGCCATATCAGATGGTGTCTTGATCGATTCAGGGCCATGGATGACTGCTTCACACCGTTTTATCCGATCAAATCTTCGTATAATCACAATGGGCTGCTTTCCGGTAAGGTAGTTACATGGCATGACGTTCGGGTTCGTGCCTAAAGGAGATATTTGTTTCTCCACGCAATACAATGCGTATTCGGATGGGAAATATAGTCAGTCTTATGAATATCCAAAGAGTTATCCAAATTATCCGTAATGTTGTATCTCTGAAAATCCGAACCAGTGTATTTAAATTACAGGATGCAGGCGTTTATTTTATAAGCGTGCCCTCGCTACCTGAAACTTCCTCTACTTCTATGGAAAATCTGATTTTTCAGGATCGTTTCGACGGTGGGTTATCCGCATGGACGCTTGAACAGGCTTTCGGCACAGTCACAACCGAGACGAAAGATTGCTGCAAAAAGTTGGCATTGAACTCGACATCAGCGACCAAGCAGGTATCTGCCACTTATACCTTTACCGAACCTGAAAGATCATATCTTGTAGAGATTGATGGTATGGCACCGACTGGCACTGCTACAGTGCTGGAGATGCTGGATACTAGCGGAAATGTGGCCATCAGTGTCGAGGTGGATTCAACTAGCGGAGTGGTGTTCGATACTGATAGCAATATGCCATCTTCGCTACCGCTTATTGCTGGCACTTACACGCAAATTGTGTTGCACATCGACCCGACATCCAAGTTGGCTACCTGTTGGATGAACAAGCAGCATCAGGCTGTTGATTTCCGATATCTTGAAAAAGTCAGCGTGGCCAAAGCTTACTCTACAAAGATCGTCAAAGCCCGCATCCGTTCAGGCACTGGTAAAATAGGGGTTTCTTATGCCGACGAATTCCGCATCTACACTCCTGGAATTTGTGTCATTGGTGACAGCATCGCAGACGGTAAAAAGTTTTGGTCGTGTGAGCCATCATCCACCCACAGGCTGGCAGCATCCGTAGATCAAACTTCGTCACCATCTTATGTGTTGAGCAGGTTGATCGGTACAAACGCTTGGGTTGGCAATAGAGCATGGGGCGGCTCGCAGCTTTGGCAGCATGAACCATTGATTCAGGATTTAGTAGATCAAGGGTTCAAGACGATTATGGTGATTTGTGGTCACAATGACATCTATAATGGACTGCGCGTGCTGGCCGATATGCAGTCATCGGTGAACAACATCATTGACACGCTGATTGCCGCTGGATTTAGCGGAAAAAACATTTTCTTTTCAAACGTTGCCCCCAGCGCGTTGATCAACTCACCTACAAAGATTAAATTACGGGATGACTACAACGCATGGATTGACACGCGAATGTCAGAGATCGGAGGCAAAGTAATCGACTGCTATTCATCGCTGAGATCAACAGGTGACCACGATGTGTTGAATGCACTTTGCGCCGATACTGACAATGTTCACTTAAACAAGACAGGTAGTGAAGTGCTAGGTTTGAGGATGTATAGCTCACTTCATCAATCAGTAACAAATATGAAGTGAAATTTGCTTAGCTAAATCGTAACGGTACGTGGTGTTTAACGAATATGAATGGCAGCTATGGGTTGCAGTTTCAACAGGCCATTGTGCAACATACTAGAATCTACATAAACAGAGAGCGCTGCAAATGAAACAAGGACTATTTATCAATTACATCGAAAGTCAGAAAGCACAAATTTGGGAGCGCTGGCAAAAGGGTGAACTTCCCCAGCAGAACAGACAGCTATTTCATCGTAACCACAGGCAGGAGATCAAATGAATCTTAAAAAATTGCCGCAGAGAATCCTACAAAGTGTTATTTATCGGACTAGGGAAGCAAGAGAAGAAAATGTATATAAAAAATAGTCTCCAAATATAACTTTGGTGGGTACAAAAGAATCTACTTGGTTCACATTAGAAAGACAGGTGGCACATCTTTAAATAATATGTTTTTGTCCCTAGCGGGAGAAGATTCAGGTTCTTTATATACAAGTTTGGTTAAAGCGAAAGGGTACCGTATTTGCAGAAACGGATTAGTATATGTTGGATGGAATCCCCGACTCATCAATAAAGGGAATTATTTTTATGCCTTTTCACACAACCCAATATATAAATTGGACATCCCCAAAAGAACTTTCACCGTGTCATGTTTTCGCGATCCAATAAAACGCATTGTTTCGCATTATAGTAATTTGACTTATTATCGAGATAATAATATCAATCACCCTTGCATGAAACGTGAAGGCCCATGGCTTGGCAGTGGATTCGATGATTTTATACAAAGAATGCCAAAGGAGCATATGTTAAATCAACTATATATGTATTCATCCAACTTTGATATCAATGAAGCTGTTAAAAGAGTTAGTGAACTATCCTACTATTTTTTCATCGATGATTTTGACAACGGCATTAACCAAATAAACAAGCAAACTGGATTAAACCTTGAGCCGATACACATTCGAAAGTCCGACAATAGTGTTCCCATCGCAGAAGAAAGTATGGCTAAACTAAGAGGTATGCTTGATGATGAGTATGAATTTATTGGTCGTATTAGAGAAATGCAAAATACACAATAGATTCATCGGATTTTTGTGTGGGTCAAGTAAAAGTGAGTTAATATTCCTTTATGGTAATAAATCTCTGTAAAATCCCACAAGTAATTAATAATTGCATTTAATCTGCCGCAATTTTGCGGCGTTTCGTTTGTGGTTAATGCCGCAAGCCTCACACCGATACAATAGACGGTTGATACTAGGCGTTGAAGGTCTATTTCCGGGAAGTAGTATGACTGGTTAGTTTCGTTTGCAGCATGTCACTAATGACTGCTTTGGGGCAGTAAATTTCAAAGGTTGTTTGACTGAAATGGGTCGAATTCAGAAAAATCCCATTGCATATTTTCGATACCCAGCTGGCCGCTTATCATTTGGGAACAGCCAGTAAATTAGAAACATCACATAAAAAAACGGTGTCCAAATCTAATTGGCACACCGCTTCATCCAAGGTTGTTTTGTCGCGTTACACTGGGTCACACTTTATCCTGACGCTGCCGTCTGGCTTCGAACAGGCATATCCCGGTACTGACTGATACGTTCAGACTTTCCACACTACCCAGCATCGGGATGCGTACCAGTTCATCACAAGTTTCGCGTGTCAGACGGCGCAAGCCTTCACCTTCCGCGCCTAGCACCCATGCCAGGGCACGGTCATGTTTGAAGCTGTTCAGGTCTTGCTCGGCTTCGCCTGCTGCGCCGACCACCCAGATGTCACGCGCTTTCAATTCGCGTAGGGTGCGCGCGAGGTTGGTGACAGTGATGAAGGGAACGGTTTCGGCTGCGCCACAGGCGACTTTTTCAACGGTGGCGTTGATGCCGACCGCACGGTCTTTGGGGGCGATCACGGCATGGACACCGAAGGCATCGGCACTACGCAAACAGGCACCCAAGTTGTGCGGATCTTTAACCCCATCGAGCACCAGCAGTAACGGTGTCTCTTCTATGGTATCCAGCACGTCATCAAGATGTTGCACACGGCGTGCAGCGTCAACCCGCGCTGCCACGCCCTGATGGCGTGCGCTGCCAGCCATGCCATCCAGTCGTGTTTCTTCCACCGGGATGATGCGTACCCCGCTGGCTTCGGCCAGCTTGATCAAGTCCCGCATGCGTGGGTCTTGACGTTGTGCTTGTGTGTATAGCTCCAGCACGCCATCCGGGTTTTGGCGGATACGCGAAGTGACGGCATGAAATCCGTAGATCAAACGAAGGTCAGCCATGTTTATTCTTTCCTTTGGAAGCTTTTTTGCTTACTGTTTTTTTGGCAGTTGATTTTTTGGCAGTTGATTTTTTGACGGTCGATTTTTTATTGGCCCGTTTTTTGGCGACTGGCTTTTTGGCAGCTGTCTTCTTCGCAGTTGATTTTTTAGACGCTGCTTTTTTGCTGGAAGCCTTTTTGGTAGCAGACTTTTTACCAGTTGATTTTTTACCGGCTGGTTTCTTGGCATCAGTGCGAACTTCCGTTTCGATCACGTCATCCAGCACGAAATCAATCTTGGTGCTTTCCATATCAACTTTTACGACACGTACTTGCACTCTGTCACCCAAGCGATATCGTTTCCCGGTACGTTCACCGAGCAACTGATGTTTGGTTGCATCGAACTGATAATAATCTTTACCCAGCTCGGAGATATGCACCAATCCTTCTACATACAGGTCGTCGAGAGAGACAAACATGCCGAAACTGGTGACAGATGATACCGAACCCGTGAACACGCCGCCCAGATGATCCCGCATATAGAAGCATTTCAGCCATGCCTCGACATCACGCGTGGCATCGTCAGCACGACGCTCAGTCATCGAGCAATGCGCACCTAGTTCAGGCCATTTCATCTTAGGCTTGTATTGCTTACCTTTTATGACCGACTTGATCGCCCGATGCACCAGCAAATCAGGATAGCGGCGTATCGGGGAGGTGAAGTGTGCATAAGCCTCGTAGCCCAACCCGAAATGGCCGATGTTCTCCGGATCATATTTTGCCTGACGGAGAGAGCGCAACATGACGGTTTGCAACAGACCCGCATCCGGCCTGCCCTTGATGCTTTTTAGCAGCTTGGAGTAATCACCCGCCTGAGGTTCTTCACCGCCACCCAGTTGCAATCCGAACTCCTTCATGAATTCGCGTACCACTTCAAGCTTTTCAGGTGTCGGCCCCTCGTGGATGCGGTACAGCACAGCGTGCTTGTTTTCATGCAGGTAATCCGCCGCACACACGTTAGCCGCCAACATGCACTCTTCAATCAACTTGTGGGCTTCGTTGCGCACCACCGGAACGATCTTTTCGATCTTGCCTTGATCGGTAAAGATCATTTGTGTCTCGACTGTCTCAAAGTCGATGGCACCGCGCTTCGCTCTAGCCTTTAGCAGTTTTTTGAATAAGTCGTAGAGATTATGCAGATGCGGCGTAATCTTCGCATTACGCTTCGCCAGATCACCATCCGGTACTGCCAGCATCTCAGCGACCTGATCGTATGTCAGTCGGGCATGGGAATACATCACCGACGGGTAGAAGCGATATTTACCGATCACACCATTGTTGCCGATATGCATGTCGCACACCATGCATAGACGATCCACTTTAGGATTCAGTGAGCACAGTCCGTTGGATAATTCCTCAGGCAGCATCGGAATCACCCGGCGCGGGAAATACACCGAGTTGCCACGCAGAATCGCCTCTTGATCCAGATCATCACCGCTTTTCACATAATGACTCACGTCAGCAATCGCTACGATCAAGCGGTATCCATCTTTTTCCGGCGCGCAATAGACCGCATCGTCAAAATCACGCGCTGTTTCGCCATCTATCGTGACCAGCGGCAATTTTCGGATATCTTCCCGCCCTGCCCAATCATCTGCCGACACAGTGGGCGGAATCGCTTTGGCCTGCTTTGCCACACTGTTGGGAAACTCATACGGCAGGTCATGCTTGCGCAATGCGATCTCGATCTCCATGCCGGGGTCGGCATAGTTACCCAACACTTCCGCAATGCGTCCGATTGGCTGAGCGTGCTTGTCGGGGTGCTTCATAATCTCAAGTATCACGACCTGCCCGACCTTAGCACCGCCTGATGCACCGGGTGAGACCAGAATATCCTGCGAGATACGGCGGTTCTCTGCTACCACGTACTGGATGCCATGTTCTTCGAACAAACGTCCGACCACGCGGTTGTTTGCGCGCTCTAATACCTCGATGATCTTGGCCTCGGGGCGACCGCGCCTATCCACCCCTTTTTGACGCACCATGACGACATCACCATGCAATACCTGATGCATCTCTTTTTCACTGAGAAACATATCCGGGCTGGCATCATCCGTGACCAAAAACCCAAAGCCGTCAGGATGCCCCTGCACTTTGCCCTTGACCAGTTCCAACTTGTCCATCACACAGATGGCGCGCTTACGATTACGCATGATCTGCCCGTCCCGCACCATTGCACGTAATCGACGTGAGAACAGATCCTCTTCATCCTTATGGATATCCAGCACACCCAGCAACTCTTCATCGGTCATCGGTGCACCCTGCTCGGTGAGTATCTGTAGGATGAACTCCCTGCTAGGCAGCGGATGCTCGTATTGCTCGCGCTCCCGCTCTAAAAACGGGTCTTGCAAGCGTAGGTTCTTCTTCTTTTTCATTGACAATATATCCTTAAACTATTAAATTGCGCGCCTTCATCAAAAAGCCCAGATGGCGGAATTGGTAGACGCGCACGGTTCAGGTCCGTGTGCCGCAAGGTGTGGAGGTTCGAGTCCTCTTCTGGGCACCAGAACATGAATTGGCTCGCGCAAGCGGGCCTTTTTCATTCTTGTAAAACAAAATACGCACCGCAAAATTTTGCGATGCGCACAGTTAGTCATATAACCCTGTCCAACCGACCTTTTAACATGATATTCAAGGCCGTTAGCAATGGCTATTCAAAGGGGTGTTGAAGAACGATGGTTTCATCTCTGTCAGGGCCTGTTGAAACCATGTCAACCGGCACACCGCACACCTCTGCGATGC
>CAZURE010000002.1:0-266355 GCA_964623195.1 uncultured Gallionella sp.
GCTCTGATGCGAATTTCTCATCCTCGCTCAATTCTCCCAGTAGCACGACAAACTCGTCTCCTCCTAGGCGTGCCACAGTATCTGAAGCACGCACACTATCTTTTAGTCTTTTGGCCACTTCAATCAATAGCAAGTCGCCCATTGCATGACCCTTGGTATCATTCAAGGCTTTGAAATTATCCATGTCCAAAAACATCAAAGCCCGATACTGATAAGTACGGTTAGAGAGCGCAATCGCATGCTCAAGCCTATCCTGAAATAGTCGGCGGTTTGGCAGTTCGGTGAGAGGATCTGAATATGCTAGGTGATAAACCGTTTTTTCGCTCTCATTCGCAAGCTTTTTCAGTTCGCTCGTACTCTTATTGACTGTACGTAACACCAATATGGCTTCAATTAAGATCAATATCGTTACCACGATCAGGTTGAGTTCTACCCGACCTTGGATATCACCAATCTCATTTGATTGTTTTGCAATTGTTCTGGCTGATACCAACAGATAATCTGTCTCAGTATCTTCAGTAATTCTCTCCAACTGAGATGCAAACTCCCTATCCAGACCTTTCAGCATTTGATCAATTTTAAATACTGAAGCATCCCCATCAAACAAAGGATATTTTGATAAAGCAGCTCGGTATTTTCTGCCTAATTCCTGATGATTCTCCTTAAGCTTTTCCAGTGTCAGAACATTTTGATCATCATGAATATTCAATGAGAATGTGTGCACCTTGTCTATCGAGATTTTTACATTTTCTTCTGCTTTTAGAAAATTTTCCCAATATATCTTCCTTTCCTTTTCCTCATGCCCGCGCAATAAAACATCTTTCCATTCACGCATCTGATTATTGAATGCAGTTTGGGCATGGTGAGCATTGATAACCTGCACTTGCTTCGATGACAAAATGACAACATTACGGTGGGAAGTGGTTTCGAGATCGCTAATATTGCTGTAGGTCTGATACAGACCGATCAACATTACGCAGGGGAAAAGTACAAGCCCTAACAACAAGGCAAATTTATTGCGCCTCGTTTTTGCATTTTCGGCAAGCCATTCTTTTATATCCATTAGTGCCTCATGACCTATTCACTGATACCTTGCAATCCTGGCTCATACATTTTGACATTATTTCTACCGTTCTTTTTAGCATGATACATTGCAATGTCTGCACTTTTGACTAGAAATTTTTCTTCTGTGCCGTGGTCAGGGTAGACCGCCACCCCGATACTTGCTGAAATATTCACCGTATTACTTCCCAATTCAAAAGGTTGGTTCATAGCAAATAATACCTTTTCACCAACCATACTCGCTCCCGTCTCGGTTTCGATCGCTGGCAGTAAGACCACAAACTCATCCCCCCCGATTCTCGCCGCTGTATCTGAATCACGCAAGCAAGACTGTATGCGATATGCAACCTCCTTTAGCAGTAGATCCCCGACAGCATGCCCATAAGTGTCATTCACCGGCTTAAACTTATCCAGATCGATAAACATCAACGCCAGCTTTTTTCGATTCCGGTGTGCGGTTGACATACCATGATGTAAACGGTCATTGAACAGTGTACGATTAGGTAAGTTTGTTAACCCGTCATATTGAGCCAAATGCTGCATATGTTCTTCAACATCTTTCCGCTCGGTAATGTCTGTTGATATACCGCACAAAGCGTAGATGCTGCCATCTTCCCGGGTTAGCGGTATTTTCACAGTCATAAAAACATGAGTCATCCCTGTCAGAATATTCAGATTAGTCTCTTCCTCTTCCAGCCTCTCACCGTTCTCCAATACGCGCAAATCATCCTTGCGAATCCTCGCTGCTGTGTCGGCATCAAAAAACTTACTGTCGTCATATCCCACAATCTCCTCCATCGGCGCGGCAAATCTCTCACGCAACATACGGTTGGCAAAAAGATAACCGCCCTGCCTATCTTTCATATAAATGTATGCGCTGACATTCTCAAGGATATCGGAAAGCAAGCTCTCTTTTTCTTTAAGGGAGTGGTCCGCATAACGCCTGCCCAATGCGATTTCCGCAAGGTGCGCGGCCTGCCCGACAATATTGATTTCCTGTTCGTCAGGCGTATGCACATAACGATGGTAAATAGCGATCGTACCAAGCACCTTTCCTGTCACTGAGCGGATGGGTTCAGACCAGCACGACAACAAGCCTGCTTCGGCAGAATCTTCCTGATAGTTAGACCAGTATGGGTGAGTACGGATATCTTCAACGATGACCCGTTGGCCAGTAAACGCCGCAGTGCCACAAGAACCCTGACCAACGCCCACCTCTGAGCCATTTAATGCATCAACGAAGAAATCAGGAAGGCGTGGTGCCGCGCCTATAAATAAACGCTTACCTTCGCTGTTGAGTATCTGGATACTACAAAACAGTGCTTCATTTTGCTGCTCCAGACCAAGAATAATGGCTTCAAGAATTGAAGCTAATGGTGCACCACGCGCCAGTAATTCAAGCACATGATTTCGTGTTTGTTCACGCTGCTCAGATTGCTGATGTTGGATGATGTCTTTTGCATACCGGCGTTTCATCCACCAGATATATAAAATAGTCGAAAATAAACCACATCCTAGAGTTAACTCGAGTGCTTTCACCTCACTCCTTTAGTCAAAACCATTAACGTTTATAACTACACATCGCCTGTTGCTGCAGAAAACTGAATACGATGCAGTTGTGCATAGACACCATCCTTCTCCAGCAACTCCTTATGTGTACCAGTTTCAACGATCTCACCTTTTTGCAATACAACGATACGATCAGTCTTTTCAATTGTAGAAAGACGGTGCGCAATCACCAAGGAGGTTCGCCCTTGCATCAATGTTTCCAGAGCGGCCTGAACATGACGCTCAGACTCACTATCCAAAGCAGAAGTTGCCTCATCCAAAATCAATATCGGCGCATCCTTGAGGATAGCCCGCGCAATAGCGATACGTTGTCGCTGACCACCGGAGAGACGCACGCCTTTTTCACCTACTAATGTTTGCAAGCCATCCGACATCTCACGGATAAATTCCATCGCGTGCGCTGCCTCAGCCGCAGCGATAATCTCATCTTCAGGCACTTCACGCATTTGCCCATATGCAATATTGGCGGCGACCGTATCATTGAACAGCACTACCTCCTGACTCACCAATGCGATGTTTGCGCGCAAGCTGGCGAGTGTTAGATCAGTAAGATCATGACCGTCCAAGGTAATACGACCGGAAGTCGGTAAATAGAAACGTGGCACCAGATTCGCCAAAGTGCTTTTACCGCTACCCGATGACCCTACCAGTGCGACCGATTGTCCCGCAGGAATCTCGAGACAAATACCACTCAATGCCAACCTCTCATCTTGTTGATAAGAGAGGCTGACATGCTCAAAGCCAAGCGATCCTTGTGCACGACCCATATTTTCGCCACCGACATCAATCTCGCTTGGCGTATCTAGCAACTCGAATACGCTTTCAGAAGCAGCTAAACCACGTTGGAGAAATTCAGTAACACTGGTCAGCCGCTTCAATGGTGCGGTCAGCATCAACATCGCCGCGATGAATGATAAGAAACCACCCACTGTGGTTTCATCTGTACGTGTTTGTATGGTTGCGATATAGATAATGACTGAAAGTGCTATCGCCGCAACCATCTGCACGATTGGCACATTGGCTGCCGCTGCACCTGCTTGCTTCATTGTGTGGCGCCTGACCCAGTTTGCCTGCTCGCTGAAGCGACCACTTTCATATTGCTGCCCGCCGAACAACTTGACGACTTTATGCGCAGTGACACTTTCTTCAATCACTTGTGTGATATCGCCCATCGCCTGCTGAGAATCCCGGCTAGCAGTTCTTAATTTTTTGTTGATGGTGCGAATGATAAAAGCAATCACCGGCACCATCACCAGACTGAGCAGCGTCAACTTCCAATTGAGATAAAACAGCCAGCCCAGCAAACCGACGATAATGATGGAATCCCGAATCAAAATAGTGACCACGCTAGTTGCGGCAGCTGTAACCTGCGTCACATCAAATGTCAGCTTGGAAATAAGATTGCCTGTGGCATGATCGTCGTAAAAACGTGTCGGCAATGAAATCAACTTACGGAACATTTCATCACGCAAATCCATCACAACTTTATTGCCGACCCAATGGATAGAATAAGTACCCACAAAGGACGCAATACCACGCACTAGGAAAATCACCAATATAAATATCGGCACCATACGCATCACCGATTCGTCTTTATCGACAAAAGTCCCATCTAGCATGGGTTTAAGCAAGGCGGGCAAAAGCGGCTCGGTGGCAGCCATCACCGCCATACCGAGTATCGACATGGCGAAAACGCGCCAATATGGTTTGACATAGCCAAGCAGGCGAAGGTAAAGCTGGGTACTGGTCATATGCATGGCACGCACTCTAACAGGATGAGGCTGTGCTTGCAGGGCAAGCTAGAACTGCTATTCAATTGCTTCAGGCAACATCAGAACGAGTATGAAAATGCTGCTTTCCTATCAACTGATAAATCACCTGCATCGCAACTGCACAAGCGATATACATCATCGCTACCGATACATAAGAAATATAGTACTGAGAAACACGGGCAGCATATTCCATCAAGCTCATCTGTGTGAAATGTTCCGAGAACAGATAAAAAGTGATATTAGAAAACATGAAAGCAAAACTGTTAACCGCCCACGCTGCCAGAATCAGCACGGTCATCCCCTTGCCTTGTACAGAATGATTCAAGGAGAACCAGCGACCCACCATCCACAGACTGCCATAGGTGGGGATCAAAAACCAATAGGCCGGTGTGAAACACCAGTCGCTCACACCCTGGACTGAAGTCGCGTAGTAATCAATCAGTCCCGCTTCCACGATCAGCGCCACAAACGCTACTATGGACAATCGAGCAGATTGCATCATAAACAATCCACCCAGAAAGAATATCGCCAGCGACGCATCAGGTAACGCAAGCGCAGAGCCAAAATGGCTTATTCTGGTGGCCAGCATCAATACTGCCAGTAATGTGAAAATCGCAACGTTTTTAGGTTGAATGTTGTTCATGATTTTTCCTGATTCAAAAGCTTGCTTGGAATTATGCGAACAGTACAACGAACACGTGCAAAAAGCAAAGACGGGAAGCCGCCTTTGCCCTGATGCATAACTTTACTGCTGGTAGTCAAAGCCAACGAGCAGCGTGCGTCCCATCGTGTTATAGCCGTGCGCCAGCATATAGTCCTTATTGAGCAGGTTATCGACGCGTAGCGACAATTTGAGCTGTTTGCTGATGTTATGACTTGCCGTGAAGTTCACCACGCTATAGCTGGGCAATGTGGTACGTGCGAAAGTGTTGATATCGATATCCTCACGCTTGCCACTATATTGCCACTCAGCACCTATCGTCCAACTGTCGAAATTTTGCGCCACGCCGATATTGGCGAACGTTTTTGCACGACGTAATAACGTCTGTCCCGACGTTGTATCTCGCGGATTTTGTGCAGTTGCCGCTAATCTCACTTCAGTATTAGCATACTGGCCGCTATAGACGAATTCAACACCATCACTACGTGCTTCATTCAGATTAACCACAGTGGAGGCAGGCAAGTTATTGGTGGCTATCAAATCACGCGTACGATTATCGAAATACACCACATCCATTTGCTGACCATTACGGGAATAATGCACCCCAATCTCATTGTTACGTGAACGTTCCGGTTTCAAGCTCGGATTTCCTTCATAGGAAAAACCAAAACCGAAGTTGACGAACGGGTAAAATAAATCGTTCAGAGTTGGTGCTTTAAACGCAGTTGCCATGCTTGCTGACACACGCCAGGCATTTAAAAACTCAATTCCATAGCCGAGCAGCCATGTATTCGCCGTGCCAAAATCTGAATATCGATCGCGACGTAAATTCATCTGCATTTGCTGCCCACCATATTGACCGACATAGCCTGCAAAAAAGCTATCGTCAGATCGACTCGTCTGCGAAAAGCTGGTGTCGCTCACCACGCGTTGCTTGAGCTTTTCCAAGCCGGCAATCAGAGTGTGTCTTGTGTCAACAGATAGGGTGTTTTGCCAGGACAACAGATCGCTGGTCGTTTTAAACTGTGCACCCAATGCCACATCCGGCACGCCATTCAAAAAGTTCCGTGACTCGTCCACACCACGGGACAATTGCAAGTGACTCTCCCAGTCTGCACTGAAACGATTATCAGATGCCAGTGATACCTTCTGAATACGTGATTTACTGGTGTTTGCATCAGCAGACAAACCGAAAGCGTTATCGGTCTGATTATGCGCATCGCTATCAAATAGTGATGCAGATATATTGTGATCATTACTGAAGTCATAGCTCACATTGGCCGACACGCTGGTGTTCTCGTAACCGTCATCGTCTGTATTGACTGTCGGAACCAGACTGGATTTGACCGCTGACACACCCTCCGTCCTATACTTTGAAACTTGCAAGTTGTATGCAGTCATTCCTGCCTCACCACCGAAACCCAGACCAACTTTTTTTGACCCATGCGTACCTATACCTGCGCTGACATTTAGCGAAGGCTCTCCTTTGCCTCGCTTGGTGAACAACTGGATAACGCCACCAATCGCTTCGGAACCATACAAGCTGCTGACGTTGCCTCGCACCACTTCGATGCGCTCAATCTGGTCCAACATCAATTGATCGATCTGCGTCGTGCCAGCTGTCGCAGAATTGATGCGCACCCCATCCAGCAGCACCAGTACGTGACTTGAATTAGTACCACGCAAAAATAGGCTGCTTTGTTTGCCTATGCCACTATTCTGATAAAGCTCTACACCCGCGAGTACTTTAAGGATGCTAGGAACATCCGCAGCCTGTGAGTTTTCGATCTCTTGGCGCGTGATAACCGTGGTATGGGTGAGTGATTGCTTGAGTGGTTGTTCGACACGCGTACCCGTCACAATCATGATCTCAAGTGGTTCGTCATCAGTTGCATAGGCAGATGAAATAGCCGCACATAACACTGCGGCGAAAAGATTTTGCTGTTTCATTTAGATTTTTCCTGAAAAAATTCCAAGGTTCCCCGTTGGAATGTTTAAACACAGGAAATGCTGAAGATTGCAGGAAGGAAGTTTTGACTAAAGTGGAAACATAGACCTCACTACCGTCCATGCGCCACCCGCAGCATTTCCAGACCTGCCCGAATATGGAATATTCGGGTTACACCCAAGGCCGGTATCCGGGCTTGCAAGTTTTGATTTACCGCCTTCCCATAAGCACATTAAATATAAATAGCTCACAGTGGCATATTGGCAAATCCGCACTCACTTACCGTTGCGGGGGCAGCACAGGAATTGGAATTTGTTATTCCACACCTGTTTCCCGTTTAACTTGTCTGCAAACAGACAAGCACCTTAAAGCGCCGCAGACTTTAACATATTCACGCATCAAGAAGTTCGCAAAAGCTATCGGATATCAGGATATATCCTACAATTAGCTTCCACAAGCCACTCTTACTATTTGACTTATCAGCACTTTTCAAACTATAGTCGGCGTATGGAAAACGAATTGGCCGCTTTGGAAAGCAAACTTGCTCAATTGATAAAGATGAGCGGAATGTTACGTGCGGAAAATCACAAGTTGCGTCAAGAGTTAGCACACGCTCTCAGTGAGGGTCGCCTATGCAATGACAAAGTGGATACCGCCAAGGCTCGCCTTGAGAAACTATTATCCTCTCTACCCGAAGAATAATTAATGAGCGACAGCACAAAAACACTGGATATCAAGATTCTGGATAGGGATTTGCGCATCGCCTGCCCGGAAGAGGAACGTGGCGAACTGCTTGATGCTGTTGCCTATCTTGATAAGAAAATGCGCGAAATTCGCGATGCGGGAAAGATCGCCAGTGTAGAGCGAATAGCCCTCATGGCAGCACTGAATATCACCCATGAATTGCTCACCACTAAAGTTGGAAGAGGAATTGACCTTGCCGACGTAAAGCGTAGAATGGATTCCATGCAGGCAGCAATTGACGAAGTGCTCGCTGAACAAGATAAACTGTTCTAACAACCCTTTTTGGTTTGTCCCCTGCGGTGTACGTCAGGCTCATATATTCTTTGAACCAATAAGCTTAGCTTAAGGCTGCAACCTTTGATGTTACTGTTGTGCGCGTCCCAAGTCGGATGTACCTGATGTGACTAGGAAACGGCCCTCTTGAACCCAGGTTCAAGATGTTGAGTCAACGGCATATGCGGGGGACTTTTATTCTAGTGCGGCCCTGATCATTACGGGTCGCACTTTTTATTTCAGAGATAAATATCATGCGTTACTGGTTAATGAAATCCGAACCTTCTGATTGTAGTATCGACGACCTCGCCTCGTTCCCCGACCAAACGGTAGATTGGTATGGTGTACGTAACTATCAGGCGCGTAACTTCATGCGAGATCAGATGAAAGTCGGGGACGGTGTGCTGTTCTATCACTCAAATTGCAAGGAACCAGGCATCGCAGGTATCGCAAAAGTCAGCAGCACCGCTTACCCGGACGCGACCCAGTTCGACAAAAAAAGTAAGTATTTCGACCCCAAGGCAACGCAAGAACAACCGCGCTGGTTCCATGTTGACGTCCAACTGGTCAAGAAGATCGCCATGATCAGCCTCAAAGAGCTACGCAGACATCCTGAACTAGAGCGGATGCGTACCCTTCAACGCGGTAACCGCCTGTCTATTACCCCGCTTGATCCGGATGAGTGGACGTTCATCACCAAGAAGCTCGCTCATAGCTGATGGAATGGTTCATTGCCTATCTTCTGCTAGGCGCGATAGTTGGTTTTCTAAGCGGATTGTTCGGTATTGGTGGCGGAATGATTCTGGTTCCGGTGCTGCTGTTGATGTTCAGCACACAACAATTCCCCGCTGAAAATCTGCTGTATCTCTCACTTGGCACTTCGATGGCAACCATCATGTTCACGTCACTATCAAGTATGCGCAAACATCATCAGCACGGCGCAGTTATTTGGCATGTTGTTGGCAAGCTTTCTCCCGGCATTCTGCTGGGAGCAGGCTTAGGCACACTGTCAGCCACCAGCACCCCGCAAACAGCGCTTGGCTTGTTCTTCGCGCTATTCGTGTATTTCGTCGCCGCTCAGATTCTGCTGGATATTCATCCCCATTCCTCACGACAACTCCCCGGCTTGGGCGGCATGGCTTTAACCGGCACGTTCACAGGTTGGATCAGCACCATGGTATCGATAGGCGGCGGTACGATCATTGTCCCCTTTCTAATCTGGTGTAATACCCCCATCCGCAATGCCATCGGTACTTCGGCGGCGATTGGCTTTCCAATAGCGATTGGTGGCACGATCGGTTATATACTCACCGGTATCAACATCCATCCGCTGCCTGAAAACTCGCTGGGTTTTGTCTATCTACCAGCTTTGTTTAGCATTGCGCTCTCCAGTGTTATCACTGCCCCGCTGGGTGCAAAAGCCACCCATAGAATGAATATCGATTTGCTGCGCAAATTATTTTCATTGGTACTGATCGTACTGGCAAGCAAGATGCTGTGGGAAATTAAGTATTAACACTCCCTGAATGTAATATTCATTTATGGTCACAGCTCAACAACAATCATCTTCTGAAAACGCCATGCAATGGCTTGATGGTTTGTCGCGCACGCATAATCCAGACGAGCTGCAAGTGATTCGTGACGCCATCGAACTGGCCTTGCCACTATACGTGGACCGATTCGAATTGACCGGTGCTCCGTTGTTACAACACGCCCTCGGCGCAGCGAAAATTCTAGCCGAAATGGGAATGGATCACGAGAGTATTGCTGCCGCAGTGCTACATGCAGTCCCCCTTTATCAGCAAACATGGCCACAACTTATCGAAGAGAATTTTGGTGAAAGTGTGAGAGTGTTGGTCGATGGCATCTCTCGTTTGGAACAGATCAGGAAATTCAGCGAAACGCGTCCCCATCAGCTCGATGATAAAACCGAGCAGCAATCCGAAAGCCATCGAAAAATGCTGCTCGCGATGGTCGATGACATCCGCGTAGTATCCGTCAAACTTGCCGAACGCACCCAGACCCTGCGAAATCTTTCCAACGCGACCCCTGAAGTACAAAAAAGGATCGCTCAGGAATCTCTCAGCATCTTTGCACCATTGGCCAACCGTTTAGGTGTATGGCAAATCAAATGGGAATTGGAAGACCTGTCGTTCAGATACCTGAACCCTGAGCTTTATAAAAAAGTAGCCAAGCTACTGGACTCAAGGCGGGTGGATCGTGAACGCTATATCGCTGATGTCATATCGCAACTTGAGCATAGGCTCACGCTGGGCAAGATCAAAAACACAGTCACCGGCAGGCCGAAGCACATCTACAGCATCATCAACAAAATGAAAGGCAAGCAGGTCGAATTCGGCGAACTCTATGATGTGCGGGCAGTACGCATACTCGTCACTAGCATTCAAGATTGCTATGCAGCGCTCTCAGTCGTGCACGACTTATGGTCGCCCATTGCCAGCGAATTCGATGACTATATCTCCAGCCCCAAGGACAACGGCTATCGATCTCTGCACACCGCAGTAACCGGCCCTGAAGGACTGGCTTTGGAAGTACAGATCCGCACACACGAGATGCATCATGATTCCGAACTTGGTGTCGCCGCACATTGGCGATACAAGGAAAATAGAAAGTCGGATGCGGTGTTCGATGAAAAGATAGCATTGCTACGCCAGATATTGGCCTGGAAATCGGAAGTGGCTGACAGTAACAGCTTGCGTGACGCATTCAAGAACGAGCTGTTACAGGACCGCGTATACGTGTTCACCCCACAAGGCAAAGTGATGGATTTACCCAACGGTGCGACACCAGTGGACTTCGCTTACACCCTGCACACCAACCTCGGCCACCGTACGCGTGGCGCTAAGGTCAATGGTAGGATCGTGCCTCTCAACTACAATTTACAAAATGGTCAAAGAGTTGAGATACTCACCACCAAACAAGGCGGCCCAAGCCGTGACTGGATCAATCCGTCACTTGGCTTTCTGAAAAACCCTCGTACACGAGCCAAGGTGCGCGCATGGTTCAAAAGTCAAAATATCGACGAAAGCATCTCCCTTGGCAGAGCACAACTTGACCGCGAACTTCAGCGTCACGGTGTTACTTCGATCAATCTGGAAAAGCTATCCCAACGATTGCACTTCAATAAGCTGGATGATTTTCTTGCCGCACTCGGTCGGAATGAGCTTACCCAGCGGCGCATTGCTGTTGCCATACAGGCAGAGCTTCCCACCAAGAAGATTGATATAGGCACACCCAATGTATCCAAACAATCATCACCTTCCGCTTTAAAAGCGGATATCACCATCGGAGGTGAAAATAACCTGATGACCCGACTGGGAAAATGTTGCTGCCCAGCCCCCGGAGATGAAATCGTTGGCTACATCACTCGTGATCGCGGCATCACGATACATCGAGAGAACTGTCCGTTCATGTTACGGATGACCGAGATCAGACCTGATCGCAAACTGACCGCACAATGGGATGAATAAGCACCATCTTCAAGGCACAAAGATCAACACCTGATTAACGAACGATACCCGCTTCGCGATCGAGTTCACCACTGGCAAGCTTCACTCGATATTCTCCAAGTGCTACTTTTACCTTACCGCTCAGCATATACAAACCGATCAGATTGGGGAATGCCATAGCAAGCACCAACAAATCAGTAAAGTCCAACATACTGGAAGCACTGGCAATCGAGGCAATGACCACGAATACGATAAAGATACTCTTATACACAATCGAATAACGTTCACCGAAAACATACACCCAACAACGCTCACCGTAATACGACCATGAGATCGCAGTACTATAGGCGAAAAGCACCACGGATAACGAAAGTATCAACGGAAACCAGTCTGAGACGGTTGCAAACGCAGCCGAGGTCAATGCCGCGCCCTGACTTGCCTGACGCAATGCTTCGTATTCAGGCGCGCTATAAACACCCGTAATAATGATGACCAATGCTGTCATCGTGCAGATTACGACGGTATCGATAAAAGGCTCATACAAAGCGACCAGCCCCTGACGAACCGGATATTTTACCGATGCAGCAGAGTGCGCGATTGCAGCAGACCCCAGCCCAGCCTCGCTGGAAAAAGCTGCCCGTTTGAACCCCTGCACTATCGCACCTATCATGCCGCCAGCAACCGCGACCGGTGAAAATGCCTCAGTAAATATCTTACCCAATGCATCCGGTACCATTGCTGCATTACTGCCGATAATCCAAATACATGCGCTGACATAGATAATAACCATGGTGGGTACCACTGCCTCGGCAACGTGTGCAATTCGTCGCAAACCACCGATGATGACCAAACCAATTGCAACGGCCATCAACAAGCCATAGGCGATCGGCATTTCACGAAAAAATGTTATGTGCTCCTGAACCGCCCCCAGCGACTGGCTCACCTGAAAAGCACTCCCAGCACCCAATGACGCAAGTATGGTGAAAACGGCAAACATAATTGCCAGCCCCTTACCCAGGCCCGGTACTCCTTTTTCTGCCAGTCCTCTGGAAAGGTACTCCATCGCACCGCCCATCAATCTGCCATCAGAACGGACTTCACGGTACATCTGTGCCAGACTAGCCTCGGTAAACTTGGTCGTCATCCCCAAAAAGCCGGCAACAATCATCCAGAATGTCGCGCCGGGGCCGCCGATAGAAATCGCAATCGCCACTCCGGCGATGTTCCCCAAACCTACAGTAGCCGAAAGTGCTGTAGATAGCGCCTGAAACGAAGTAACCTCTCCTTGGTCATCCGCCGTTCTGTATTTGCCCCGGACGATCCGGTACGCATGGCGCATCATGCGCACATTTATGAAATTAAAGCGCAAAGTCAGGAATACTGCTGCAACAAGCAGCCATGCCACGATGAATGGCATTGAAGGCTCACCCGGAAAAACATCGAAGAAAATAACTTGAGCCAGAAAACTATTGATCGCGTTAAAGAAGCCATCAATTGACGTATCTGCAGCAATTGCCTGCTGCGGCAGCAGCAGTAACCAGATCACCTGGCTCCATTTGACCGAAGTCCGCTTGTTCGAACCAAGATATTTCATACCTTCACCCTGAATTGTTTTATGCGTCAGTGCAGATTAAACCCCGAACAAGGTTTAGACTCAAGTATTCATGCAATTTCTGTATCTACAGACAACAAAAAACCGGCTTGCGCCGGTTTTTTGAGAGTTGCTGCAAATTCCCAGTAAAAATCGAGGAAATATTACAGAGCCAGAATGAACTCAACCAACTCTGTGATTTCTTTTTGCTTGGTACCAGCTGCATCGTTTGCAGGCATAGGCATCTTGCCCCATACACCAGAACCGCCTTTAGAAACCTTATGAATCAGCTTCTCTTTTATACCTGCTTGACCTTTGTACTTCTCAGCAACTGACTTCCAAGCTGGTCCAACTACTTTTTTGTCGATTGAGTGACAAGCTGTGCAATTCATTTTCTTAGCCAAAGCTGGCATTTCAGCTGCCATTGCGTTACCTGCAAACATCATACCTACCAAAGCCATACCTGCGATAATTGATTTCATTCTTCTCTCCGATTTATGATTAATACATCCTAAATTGATGCGAAGGTTTTTCCTTCGACCGCGATTCTAATCAACTCCACCAAATTTGCCAACCAACTTCTCTTGTCAAGCTCTTGGTCAAGCTCTTGGTCAAGCTCTCGATAAAACTAGACTAGCGGCAAGTCACTAACGACTGAGTGAAGTAAAAAGTTGACAAAAACCTGCAAAAACTCCCGAGGCATGCATTTAAATACAATAAAATCAAATGGTTATAAATTCAACAATACGCTTACTGACTATACAGACTCAGCCCGATACTCAACGCTCACAGTGTGCTGACTACCTGAAGCAACATTCACGACATTTTCAATCGCGTTCACCGATTCCACACAAACCATCTCACGCCACCCATCCGGCTGACCCATATCACCCATTTTGTTTGCCTTCTCTACCCAAGGAGTCCACACCACAGTGGATTGACTGCCAGATTTGGCAATATGAATACGGCGCTTCAATTTGTCGTCGTGTATGACACATTCCGATGAGGTGTTGATGTACACACGGTCAGTCTCTCCGTCGAATGTGATCGCACCATCCTGATTGCGCATTGTCGACCCCCCGACCTTATCCCAGTAGTCACAATCTTCCAAACCGGTTACTGATACCGCACCAATGTCGCTAATCTGGAAATAAGTGTGTAATGCCTCACCTATTACAAAATCTTCAGCACCTGTGTTTTCAGTGCTCAATTCCATACGCAAAGTCTCGCCGACGATCACGGTCAGATCCAAATTACATGAGTGCGTCCACTGCGCTTTGGTCTTTGTGCTGGCTACCAGACGCAAGGTCAGACGTGTCTCACCACCTGCCTCACTGCCTGATGCAGTGACTTGCCAAGGGACAGTGCGCGCAAAGCCATGTCCCGGAAAACCACTTTCAGTTGCATGTGCGCCAAACCACGGCCAACACACTGGCGCGCCGCCACGTATCGACTTACCTGCGACCAGCTTTGCATCACGCGACAACCAAACGACCGGCAATTCCTGGCTCTTAGGCTGCCATGTCATCAGGTGTGCACCCTGCAAACAAAGTGATGCAGTCGCTTGATCGTTACGGATCTCAGCTATCACCAGCCCACTGGCATCATCCCTGAAGCGCAGTTGATCTTTGATGCCGAACTGCTCGTTTAATTGTTGTGCTGTACTCATCACCTTGCCCCTTTATCGATTCCTTCAGTTAGTCGGAGATACGTTATGCAACTTGCCCATTCATTTCTCAACCTGTGACACATCGCGCACAGCGCCCTTGTCAGCGCTGGTGACCATCGCAGCATAAGCACGCAAAGCGACCGACACCTTTCTCGGGCGATCAACAGAGGGTTGCCAAGCCTGTTTGCCTTTTGCTTCCATTTCGGCCTGACGTCCTGCAAGTTCATTATCGGGAATCTCCAGACTGATAATGCGATTCGGGATGTCTATCTTGATCGTGTCGCCTTCCTGCACCAGTGCAATGATGCCCCCGCTGGCGGCTTCCGGTGAAACATGACCAATACTCAACCCCGAAGTCCCTCCTGAAAAACGCCCGTCGGTAAGGAGCGCACAGGCTTTACCAAGCCCTTTAGATTTCAAGTAGGAAGTCGGATACAACATCTCTTGCATACCGGGGCCCCCTTTTGGACCTTCGTAGCGGATCACCACCACATCGCCCGCGACGATCTGGTCATCGAGAATACTGGCAACCGCCGCATCCTGACTTTCGAACACGCGTGCCCGTCCGGTAAATTTCAGGATGCTGTCGTCCACACCCGCCGTTTTGACGATGCAGCCATCCAGCGCGATATTGCCATACAGCACTGCCAAGCCGCCGTCCTGAGAAAAGGCGTGCGCCTTATCACGTATGCAACCTGTAGACCTATCCTCATCCAGACCGGGATACTCCACCGATTGCGAGAAAGCAATCGTAGTACTGATACCGCCGGGGGCAGCAAGAAAAAATTCTTTGACTGACGACTCGTCACTCTGTGCAATATCCCACTTCTTGAGTCCATCACGCAATGTCTTGCTGTGTACTGTGCTTACTTCACTATGCAACAATCCGGCTCTATCCAACTCACCTAAAATAGCTGCGATGCCACCTGCCCTATGTACATCTTCCAGATGGTATTCGGACGATGGCGCAACTTTGCACAAAGTAGGGACATGGCGTGACAGCCTGTCCATATCTTTCATCGTGAAACCCACTTCTGCTTCTCGCGCAATCGCCAGCAGGTGCAGCACGGTATTGGTCGAGCCTCCCATTGCGATATCCAATGCCATCGCATTCTCAAATGCCTCGAAAGTTGCAATAGAACGCGGCAATACTGAGGCGTCATCTTGTTCGTAATAGCGCTTACACAATTCGACTACCAGCCGACCGGCACCGAGGAATAATTCTTTACGTGCAGCATGAGTTGCCACCAGCGATCCGTTACCCGGCAACGACAAGCCCAACGCCTCGGTCAGGCAATTCATCGAGTTCGCTGTGAACATCCCTGAGCATGATCCGCAAGTCGGACAAGCGGAACGCTCGATGGCTTCCACCTCCTCATCGCTACACTTGCTATCCGCCGCAGCCACCATTGCATCCACCAGATCCAGACCTTTTACCTTGCCTTGCCAGTTGACCTTGCCTGCTTCCATCGGCCCGCCGGACACAAACACCACAGGAATGTTCAAACGCATCGCCGCCATTAACATACCGGGGGTGATTTTGTCACAGTTGGAAATGCACACCAGCGCATCAGCACAATGCGCATTCGCCATGTATTCCACCGAATCGGCGATCAAATCTCTGGAAGGCAATGAATACAACATGCCGTCATGTCCCATCGCAATCCCGTCATCAACCGCAATGGTGTTGAATTCTTTGGCGATGCCGCCTGCTTTCTCAATCTCACGCGCCACGAGTTGCCCCATGTCCTTGAGATGGACGTGGCCCGGTACAAATTGTGTAAATGAGTTGGCAATCGCGATGATGGGCTTGCCAAAATCGCCATCAGTCATGCCGGTGGCACGCCACAGTGAGCGTGCGCCAGCCATGTTACGGCCATGAGTGGAAGTGCGGGAACGGTATTGAGGCATAATTTCTCTCGACATCTCTTTAAGTTAATGTACTTACGAAAGTACATGTGGAATGCGCAAGCGCACGTATAATCACGACTTACGATTTTACCTGAATCCACCATGCTCGTTCACCCGCAATTCGATCCCGTTGCCCTCCATCTTGGACCGCTTTCAATTCATTGGTATGGCCTGATGTATCTGGCTGGATTCTTGACCTTTCTATGGCTGGGTCGCAAACGTATCTCCAAGCTGAACAATCCTAGCATCAACATCAAACTGCTAGATGACCTGTTGTTCTACGGTGTGCTCGGTGTCATCCTGGGTGGACGACTAGGTTACGTGTTCTTTTATAAGGCCGATTATTACATCTCCCACCCGCTTGAAATCCTTTCTGTATGGCAAGGCGGCATGTCATTTCATGGTGGATTTCTCGGGGTATTAGTCGCAATGATATGGCTTGCCAGAAAGCAAAATTTACGCTGGTTACAAGTCACAGACTTTATTGCGCCCCTCGTTCCACCCGGCCTTGCGTTTGGACGTTTGGGCAACTTTATCAATGGTGAATTATGGGGGCGACCAACTGACACTAGCTGGGCTGTCATTTTCCCACAAGTAGACAATATACCGCGTCACCCGTCACAACTCTATGAATTTGCTCTTGAAGGCGTCTTGCTGTTCTTCCTGCTCTGGATATATGCGCTTAAACCACGCCCGGCGGGTATGGTGTCAGGCCTATTCTTGGCTGGCTATGGAAGCTTGCGCTTTATCGTTGAATTTACTAGAGAGCCGGACAATTTTCTCGGGCTTTTGTCTCTCGGCATGAGCATGGGACAGTGGTTAAGCTTGCCTATGGTGATTGCTGGAGTCGTTCTGATGTATTTCAGCAAAAAACGAGGTACTTGACACATATTAGACACTCGCACACTATTCGCGATGTCTATATAACAGAAACACCACATTGGACGACATTTCTTTAAGCGCACTGTTCGGCATTCTGCTGTTCTTACTTGTGTGTAGCGCTTGCTTTTCCGGTTCAGAAACAAGCATGATGGCAATCAGTCGCCACCGCTTGAACCTCCTGATACGCAAAGGAAATAGGAGCGCAAAGCTAACTAGCAAGCTGCTCGCCAAGGTAGATAAGCTGCTCGGCTCCATTCTGCTGGGAAACACGCTGCTGAACGTGGCAGCGGCAGCCGTCACCAACATCATCATCCTGCGGCTATTCGGTCAAAACGACTGGGCGATTCTGATGGGAACCCTGACTCTGACATTCGCTATTGTGGTCTTCAGCGAGATCATGCCGAAAATCATTGCAGCCAGTTATCCGGAGCGCGTCGCCCTATCCGCAAGCTATGTTCTCGCACCACTGATCAAGCTTTTTCATCCGATTGTTTCAGTAGCAGGCTTTTTGGTAAAAGGCATGTTGTGGCTGATGCGTATAAAAATTGAGACTGACCAGAGCAAACAGAAAATGACGCTTGAAGAATTACGAGGCTTAGTGCTGGATGCGGAGCATTTTCTACCCCGCAAGCACCAGAAAATGTTACTAAACCTTGTTGACTTGGAACGCATCACAGTCAATGACGTGATGATTCCCCGCAATCAGATTGAATCTATCAATATCAACTCACCTGCCAGTGAGTTGCTTCAACAGATCATTACCTCTCATCACACATTACAACCAGTGTACGAGGATTCACCCGGAAATATTATCGGCATCCTCCACATAAAGCGCGCACCGGCACTAATGCAGACTGATGAGTTCGACACTGTTCAGTTACGCAAAGTCTTGCATGAGCCTTACTATATCCCGTCAGACACGCCCTTACTGATGCAACTTCAGCAATTTCAAGAGCGTCATGCACGCTTGAGCCTTGTTGTGGATGAGTATGGTGAATTGTTGGGACTGGTGACACTGGAAAATATACTCGAAGAAATTGTAGGTGATTTCACCACTCAATCACCTGCACAGGCTGGCAAATCTCTACGCCAAACAGACGGCAGCCTTTTGCTTGAGGGAGGGAGCAGCTTAAGAGACCTGAATCGCAAACTGGGATTAAGTTTCCCGCTAGATGGTGCTAAAACACTGAATGGACTGATACTTGAACACTTTGAGGATATCCCCGAGCCCGGCACCAGCCTGAAAATATCGGGATATCCAATTGAAATCATCCAGACTCAGGGACGTATTGTAAAAGTTGTACGCATTTTTCCAACTCAGCACCTAGAGCAAGCTGAATCTTAGTGGAAAAATTCTCTATTTTTACCTGTAAAAACAAATTTTTACCTTATTAACCTATCAATCTACTTATTTACGTCCATTTCGACTTTACAAGACCCTTAAAGCTCGGCATCATGAGTGCCACTATCTGACAGAATTCAGAGGGAGTCGTTATGGCTGTCGCAGCAAAAGATCATAAAGCAAAAGAGTTCACCTTTGCCTGGGAAGGAAAAGATAAAACCGGCAAGGTGGTTAAAGGAGAAATGCGTGCTCCCGGTGACGCTACGGTTTCAGCTCACTTACGCCGTCAGGGTGTCAATGTCACCAAGGTCAAGAAACTACGTGCCAGCACTCAGAAAGTCACACCGAAAGATATCGCACTGTTTACCCGTCAGCTTGCAACCATGATGAAGTCTGGCGTTCCACTGTTACAGGCTTTCGATATCGTTGGGAAGGGGCACAGCAACCCTTCAGTAGCCAAACTGCTACTCGATATCAAGACTGATGTGGAGACTGGTAGTAGCTTGCAGCAAGCCTTTAAAAAATACCCATTATATTTCGATGAGCTGTATTGCAATCTGATCGGCGCAGGTGAAGCTGCCGGTATTCTGGATAGCCTGCTGGACAGACTGGCCACGTACAAAGAAAAAATCGAGGCCATTAAAAGCAAGATTAAGTCTGCGCTGTTCTACCCTGTCTCAATTATCGTAGTCGCATTCATCATTACAGCGGTGATCATGATATTCGTCATCCCCGCATTCAGTGAACTATTCGAAAACTTTGGTGCTGATCTGCCTGCACCAACTTTGATTGTTATGTCTATCTCTGAGGTTTTTGTCGCATATTGGTGGGCAATCTTTGGCGGTATTGGCGGTGGGCTATACACCTTCTTCAATTTCTGGAAGCGCAGCAGAAAGATGCAGCGTGTGATGGATAAGATTATGCTGAAATTACCCATTTTTGGTGAATTAATCCGCAAAGCCAGCATTGCAAGATGGAGCCGAACGCTGGCCACTATGTTTGCAGCCGGTGTCCCACTGGTAGAGGCTTTTGATTCAGTCGCTGGCGCTGCCGGCAATGCCGTTTATTACGATGCAACAAAATATATACAGCGTGAGGTAACTACTGGTAATAGCATGACCGTCGCTATGCAGGCTTCAGAAGTATTTCCAAGCATGGTGCTACAGATGGTTGCCATCGGCGAAGAAGCAGGTTCTCTTGATGCAATGCTGAGTAAGGTTGCAGATTTCTATGAAGCTGAAGTCGATGATGCGGTTGAAGCACTTTCCAGCCTGATGGAACCTATCATAATGGTCGTCTTGGGTGTATTAATCGGTGGTATGGTTATTGCCATGTATCTACCTATCTTCAAAATGGGACAGGTGGTTTAAAGATTTATTGATGACAGCGGGTAGAAGTATCTTCTCCCGCCCCTCACTGCATCTCGACAGACTGCGACAACCCTACCAGTTCACTTGAAATAACCTAAATGATCGACTCCCTTCAGTATTCACCAATTCTATTTATTTGCGTAAGTGCTTTACTGGGCTTGATGGTTGGCAGCTTTCTCAATGTCGTCATACATCGCCTGCCAAAAATGATGGAGTTGGAATGGCATCAACAATGTGCTGAATTGCGCGGTGAAGATTCAGTCACAACGCCAAAGTACAACCTCATGTTTCCGGGATCAGCTTGTCCAAATTGCAACCACACTATCCGTCCATGGGAAAATATCCCTGTCATCAGCTATATCTGGTTGCGGGGCAAATGCAGCGAATGCCAATCAGCGATTTCCATGCGCTATCCGACCATTGAGGGTATATGTGGATTTTTGACCGCATTTGCAGCATGGCACTTTGGTTTTGGTCTCGCTGCGGTCGGCGCGATTCTATTGATCTGGGCTTTGCTCGCACTAACCGCTATCGATTTTGACACCCAGTTGCTGCCTGATGACATTACGCTACCACTGCTCTGGCTAGGACTGATGTTCAACATGTTCAATGTTTTTACTGATTTATCCGATGCCGTCATTGGTGCAGTAATCGGCTATCTGGTTTTGTGGAGCGTGTACTGGATGTTCAAACTCCTCACCGGCAAGGAGGGTATGGGTTATGGTGATTTCAAGTTGCTGGCTGCACTAGGGGCATGGCTGGGCTGGAAGATGCTCCCGCTTATCATTTTATTATCCTCTTTGGTTGGTGCTGTTGTTGGCATTGCGTTGATGTTATTACTGAAGCGCGGCCGTAACATACCCATTCCATTTGGGCCCTATTTGGCGGGAGGCGGACTGATCGCACTTTTCTGGGGTCAACAATTAACACAAGGTTACCTGCAGTTAATTGCCATGCCATGAGCCTTCGTATTGGCCTGACAGGTGGGATTGGTTGCGGGAAAACGACAGTGGCCGAAATGTTCGCAGCATTTGGCGTTGGCATTGTTGATACGGATGTGATTTCTCATGAACTGACGCAAGTTAATGGAAGCGCGATACCAGCTATCAAAGCAGCATTGGGTAACGATTACATCACCCCGGAAGGTGCCTTGAATCGCGCATTAGTACGCAAATTGATCTTTGCAGATTCCAGTAAAAAGAGATTACTGGAGAAAATCCTGCACCCGTTGATCCTTAATCAAGCCATGTCACAATTGCAGCAGCTCAAACACACCCCGTACAAAATACTTGTCGTACCGCTACTCGTGGAAAATGTTCAATTCCAGCAACTGGTTCAAAGAGTATTGGTAGTTGACTGTAGTGAGGAAACTCAAATTGACCGTGTCACTAGCCGCAACAACATGAGCCCATCAGATGTACAATCTATTTTGGCACAGCAGTCATCTCGCACTGAAAGACTCAAGATAGCAGACGATGTCATAAATAACGATACCGATATTGCCAGCTTATCCAAACAAGTGGAAATTCTGCACAAACGTTATGCAGAAAATCAAGAAGTTGTTTGACTATGCAAGGATTTTCAATATATCGTACACAATCGACACCCACCCCATATCAAACTGGAAAAATACAGCGTGATTAGCTACGAATATCCCCTTAATGAAAAGATGCGTACTTTATTGCGCCTAGAAGATCTGTTTTCTAAAGTTGAACTCTTCATGAGCCGCGATTCCAGCTACGATCACCATGCTGCGGTATCCACACTATTCGAAATTCTTGAAGTAGGATGTCGCGCCGACCTAAAATCTGAATTATTAAAAGAACTTGAGCGTCAGAAGCGTACCTTGTCGAATCTTCACAACAACCCTGAAATTTCAGAAACTGCATTGAATTCTGTTTTGTCAGAAATAGATCAGGCATCCACTCAGTTGCTTGCGATGAGTGGTAAGACAGGTCAGCATTTGCGCGAAAATGAATGGCTAATGAGTATCAAACAACGAGCTGTCATTCCCGGCGGCACTTGTGAGTTTGATTTACCGTCATACCACTACTGGCAAAATCAGGCTGCTGACATGCGACGTGAAAATCTGTTGTTATGGCTTTCTCCTCTTCTACCACTTAAAGCTAGTTCAGAAATTATCCTGCGTTTGTTACGTGAGAACGGAAAGGTTTTCAACTTTACTGCACCTCATGGCACTTTCCAGCAAATGCAGGGAGGACGTCTTGCACAGATACTGCGTGTTAGTTTAAATGAAGAATTAGCTTGCATACCAGAAGTAGGGGCCAATAAATATGCAATCAATATCCGATTTATCTGTGCGAACTACGCTTCCAAATCAACATTGTTCGAGCAAGATGTACCCTTCGAGCTGACTTTCTGCAACTTAGCCTCATGAGCAAATCAGCGCCAATCGTTTCCTGCCCTCAGTGCGGCAAAGAACATCAATGGGACACTAACAACCGCTTTCGACCCTTCTGTGGTGAACGCTGCAAACTTATCGATTTGGGTAAATGGGCCAATGAAGAATATCGTATCGAGCAACGCGAACAAGACGCTGGCAGTCATGATATCGAAGGTCAGGACACCCAGGCCTGACGCAACAAGGCAATCCCGTGCGCACCATGCTGCCAAGCATTTTGCATATCATCCAACGCCAATCCTCCCAGAGCATACACAGGTATTGAAGTACCTCGCGTGATAGCCGAGAAGTTTTGCCATCCAAGTGTCGGTGCTCCCGGATGGGACATGGTCGGCAATACCGGGCTCAGTAATACAAAATCACAACCCAGCTCTTCAGCACGGTGCAGTTCTTCTGCATTGTGGCAAGATGCTGCACACCAACTCACTTCAGGCAGTACTTCTAAACTGTGCAACTGACTTGCTGTCAACTGCACACCAGCGCCTAATTCCTGTGCTAGCTCGATGTCTGCATTGATGATCAGATTCGCACCATGCTGGCGCAACATAGGCTGAACCTTCAGTGCTATTTCGCGTAGTGCTGTGCGCGTGATATTTTTTTCACGCAATTGCATCAATTTCAGCCCGCCCGCTAACCTTTCCTTGAGCTTGTTCAGAAATTCTGTCTCGCCCAGTTCTTTGATATTGCTGATTGCATACAGCGGCGGCAAAGATAGTGCGCGTAACACAGGAGTATTGGCGGGCAGCATAGGTGAAACAGAGATATCCGTTGAAGATTGCCATTCGAAACATTGCCCTTCATGGGGGTGCAGCTCACCACGCCATGCCGTCACCCGAAAAAAATGCAGTCGCACTTGGGCATGCGGATAGGTAAACACCCGTGTGATCCACGGATAGGCTGTTTCGACTGTAATACCCAGTTCTTCTTGCAATTCTCGCACTAACGCTTGATGAGGCGTTTCGTCAGGCTCTATCTTGCCGCCCGGAAATTCCCAATAACCTGCCCATATCTTATCCGCCGGACGTTCTGCCAATAGAAAAGAGCCATCGGGCTGTTGTATCACCGCTGCGGAGACTTCAACGATTTTTGGGTTACTCATTTTGAATCCACCGGGTTCTATCCGTTTTGATGTGCGAATAGTTCAAGCATTTCTTCCGGCGCAATCCCTTGCGAACTGCCACCCCACTCTGCCGCTTCTCGAACCACGCTGAATACTCCACTGTAATGCCGCCTGACGTGTAACTTCGTCGATCTCACCAGTCAATCCGAAATGGCTTAGCCAATAAGCAACAATGATCAGATATTCTTCCTGTGAAAATGGGTAGAACGAAACCCACAAACCGAATCGTTCAGAGAGCGAGATTTTTTCCTCTATGCTTTCTGAAGGATGGATGTCGTCACCCTCATATTTTGTCGCCAGATTATCCTGCATGAACTCAGGCATCAGATGGCGGCGGTTGGATGTCGCATAGATCAGCAGATTATCTGAAAACGCCACCAACGAGCCATCGAGCGCACCCTTGAGTGCCTGATAGCCCGGCTCTTCTGTATTGAATGAAAGGTCATCGCAATAAAGAATAAATCGCTCACTCCTACCTGACACTTTATCAATAATGTGCGGTAGGTCGATCAACGTATGCTTGTCGACTTCTATCAGTCGCAAGCCCTCCTGAGCATATTCAGTGAGCAATGCTTTAACCAACGAGGATTTCCCCGTGCCGCGTGAACCTGTCAGCAACACGTTGTTGGCGGGGTGACCCTGTACAAACTGCCGGGTATTTTGCTCGATCAGCTTTTTCTGATCATCAATACACAGCAAATCGGCAAGATGGATACGATGTGGACGTGGCACAGGCACCAACCTGCCGTCCTTCCACCGAAAGGCAGAGGCATCCCACGCAGGATCAATTTCGCCTGTCGTTTCAGGAAGCGTTTTTTCCAGTCGCGCTAATAGCTGTTCAGCACGATCTAGAAATCGGTCGAGTTTGTCCATGCAATGATCAACTTCGGTAGCTCGCGTTGATTTTCACGTAATCATACGAAAAGTCACAGGTCCATAACATTGCTTCAGCAGCACCTCGGTCCAGCGTCACCCGGATGGTGATGTCACTTTGCTGCATGACGCGCTGACCGTCCTCTTCACGGTAACTATCTGCGGGTCCGCCGTTCTCGGCAACCAACACATCATCCAGATAGAGCTTAATAACATCCACATCAAGATCGTCGATTCCCGCATAGCCGATTGCCGCAAGAATACGCCCGAGGTTGGGGTCTGAAGCAAATAACGCTGTCTTGACGAGCGGTGAGCGCGCAATCGCATAGCCGACCTGTTTGCACTCATCCGGTGTTTTTCCACCCTCTATTTTGACGGTCACAAATTTTGTCGCACCTTCACCATCACGAACGATGGCTTGAGCCAACCATATCGCGACTTCATCTATCGCCGATTGCATCTCATTGCGATTGGCTTCATCAATGGTCGCCCCGCTTTTACCGGTCGCAATGAGCATCAGTGCGTCATTGGTAGAAGTATCACCATCTACCGTGATGCAGTTGAAAGAACGATTAGATGCTACGCTCACCATCTCTTGCAGCATAGATTGCTCAATATCAGCATCCGTCGCGATATAACCCAACATGGTGGCCATATTCGGATGGATCATACCAGAACCTTTGGCTATACCTGTTATGGTGATGCTCACACCATCTATCGTGATCTGTTTAGAAACTGCCTTAGCAACGATGTCGGTGGTCAAGATTGCATGCGCCGCATCAAACCAATTATCTACTTTCATATTGGTAACCGCCGCCGGCAAACCAGCTGCGATCTTTGAAACCTGCAGCGGTTCCATGATCACACCTGTAGAGAAGGGCAGAATCTGTGATGCCTTGCAGTTCAACATTCCTGCTAATGCTGTACAGGTCGCGCGTGCATCCTGCATACCTTGTTCGCCCGTGCCTGCGTTGGCATTTCCGGTATTGACCAGCAGTGCTTTTATCGCATCGCCCTGAGCCAAATGTTCTTTTGCAACGATCACCGGTGCGGCACAAAAACGATTTTGGGTGAACACACTGGCGACGCTCGCACCATCACACAATTGCACGACGAGCAGGTCCTTGCGATCAGGATATTTGATATTGGCTTCTGCGACACCCAAAGAAATGCCCGCAACGGGCAACAATTGCTCCGCAACGGGCGTAGTCAGATTTACTGGCATGATATTGCGCCCTTTTAGTAACGCCCTTGCGTACGATAAATATAATTACTCAATTCGGCAGATTGACTGTTTACTCGACGAACGATGCCGTGCACATTACGCACCACGCCTCGCATCACTTTATATACGATCGTAGGATGTGAATTAATCAACTTTTCAAACTTCATCCTTGGAAGGCTAAGCACTTTGGTGTCGCCAACCGCATGTAGCGTCGCACTGATGTCTGACGCTGCACCACCGACAAAAGTAATGATGCCTGCCAGATCACCCGGTTTGAGAATGTGAATAGTGGACTCTTCACCTTCACTTGCAATCTTTACCGTAATATCGCCGTGTGCAAGGATATACAGGTTGTCGGGCCGATCATCACCAGGAGAAACGATTGCTTCTCCCGCCTTGAATTGTTGCATCTCAAAAAGCGCGGCAAGGATCTCCATCTCCGCCTCACTCAATTCCTCGGCCACTGTTGAAATACGAAGCGTATCAAGCACTAGCGACATTTCATTCTCCTTACTAAGATTAACTTAATTGGTGTTAATTTAACCGACCGTGGCACTGTTTATACTTCTTGCCTGAGCCACATGGACATGGGTCATTCCTGCCAACCTTTTGTTCACTTCGCACAAACGGCTTTTTCTCTTCAGCCTCAGGGGCATCATCTGATGATGCAAGCGCCTCATCATAATCAGAATGATGATACTGCACATTTTCAACAGCAGGGGCTGACTCCACAGGTTCAACATCTGCCTCATCTCGCACTTGAACAGTCATCAGAACTTGAGTGACCTCGCGTTTAATCCCGTCCAGCATCATCGAAAACAGTTCAAATGCCTCCCGTTTGTATTCCTGCTTGGGATTTTTTTGCGCGAAGCCACGCAGATGGATACCTTGACGCAGGTGATCCAAAGCTGACAAGTGCTCACGCCAATGCACGTCCAAACTCTGAAGCATGATCGCACGCTCATAATGACGGACCGCCTCGGCACCTGCCAACTTTACTTTGTCTTCGTACTGTTGGCCAGCAATCTCAACGATGCGGTCACGCAAACCCTCTTCGTTCAACTGCTTTTCTTCCTCCAACCACTTAACCAAAGGTAGCTCTAAGCGGAATTCTGCAACCAATACATTCTCAAGCCCAGGCACATCCCACTGCTCTTCCATACTCTGTGGGGGGATATACTGGCTAACCGTGCTATCCAACACATCGTATCGCATCGCCTGTATCGTTTCGTAAACATCGGTGCTTTCCAGCAACTCACTGCGCTGCTGATAAATAACCTTACGCTGCTCGTTGGCGACATCATCATATTCCAGAATCTGTTTCCGCATATCAAAGTTACGTGCTTCAACCTTGCGTTGTGCATTTTCGATAGCCCGTGTCACCCAAGTATGCTCAATCGCCTCTCCTTCAGGCAACTTGAATTTATTCATGATTGCCGAAACGCGATCAGAAGCAAAAATTCTCAATAATGGATCTTCGAGTGACAAAAAGAATCGACTGGAACCGGCATCACCCTGACGACCGGAACGACCTCTCAACTGATTATCCACCCGGCGTGATTCATGTCGCTCAGTGCCGATAATGTGCAAACCACCACTACTCAAGACTTGCTCATGCAACTGCTGCCACTCAGCTTCCAGTTGTTTGATCTTTTTCTGTTTATTCTCATCATCAAGGCTTTCATCTTGATTGACTATTTCAATTTGTTTTTCAACATTGCCACCCAGCACGATATCCGTACCACGCCCCGCCATATTTGTAGCAATCGTAATCATCTTTGGCCGCCCGGCTTGAGCAATAATCTCCGCTTCACGTTCATGCTGTTTCGCGTTGAGCACTTGGTGCGGTAAGTTATCAGCATCCAAATATCCTGCCAATAATTCTGAATTCTCAATCGAGGTGGTACCGACCAACACTGGTTGCCCGCGCTCGTAGCAATCTTTGATGTCATCAATCACTGCCAAGTATTTTTCCTTGGCAGTCAGATACACCTTGTCCATTTGATCTTTACGGATGGTCGGGCGGTGAGGCGGGATGATCACCGTCTCAAGGGTGTAAATCTGCTGGAATTCAAAAGCTTCTGTATCAGCGGTACCCGTCATACCTGACAGCTTGTTATACAGTCTGAAATAGTTCTGGAATGTAATCGAAGCCAGCGTCTGGTTTTCCTTCTGGATACTGACACCTTCCTTAGCCTCTACAGCCTGATGCAATCCATCCGACCAACGTCTTCCTGACATCAATCGCCCTGTGAATTCGTCCACAATCACAACTTCACTGTCTTGAATCACATAATGTTGATCAAGGAAAAACAGATGGTGCGCACGCAGCGCCGCATATAAATGATGTATCAGCGTAATGTTAGCAGCATCATATAAACTCCCGCCCTCTGGCAACAAGCCATCCTCGGTGAGAATCTTTTCTGCGTGTTCATGACCAGACTCAGTCAATAAAACCTGATTGTTCTTTTCGTCTACGCTGAAGTCCCCAGGACCATCCTCTTCTGCCTGCTTAACTAATTGTGGTACCAATTTATTGATACGTACATAGATATCAACGTTATCTTCTGCCTGACCGGAAATAATCAGCGGAGTACGCGCCTCATCGATCAGAATCGAATCGACCTCATCCACGATACCGAAATTGAGCGGACGCTGAAAACAATCTTCAGCCTGCGCCGCCATGTTGTCGCGCAAGTAATCAAATCCGAATTCGTTGTTAGTGCCATAGGTAATATCTGCGGCATACGCAGCCTTCTTGTCACCCGACTCCAATTGAGAAAGGATGACACCGACGGTCAAGCCAAGGAATTTATATAACCGCCCCATCCACTCAGCATCACGACTCGCCAAATAATCATTGACTGTCACTACGTGGACGCCTTTACCTGAAATCGCATTCAGGTAAGCCGGCAAAGTCGCCATCAAGGTCTTACCTTCACCTGTGCGCATCTCGGCGATCTTGCCATAATGTAGCACCATGCCGCCGATCAACTGAACGTCATAATGCCGCATGCCCAGCTCACGTGAGCTTGCTTCACGCACCACTGCAAACGCCTCTGGCAACAGAGCATCAAGCGATTCACCTTCTGCAAAACGCTTTTTAAATAATTCCGTTTTTCCACGTAACGCTTCATCGCTCAGTTTAGCGATTTCAGGCTCAAGCTTATTGATGGTGTTTACGGTTGAACGGTATTGTTTAAGGATTCGGTCATTGCGACTGCCGAACAGACTTTTGATTACTTTGGAAATCATAAATTTTCTTTTTCGTTCCTACAAATAACAAAGGGTGAGGCAACGCATCGCCTCACCCCCACCAAGTATCCATCACTGTTAACTGGCGGATTTTTCCAAAAAGCGTACCGGGTTCTGGGCAACCCCTTTATAGCGAACCTCAAAGTGCAAATGGTTGCCGGTTGAGCGTCCTGTACTGCCAACTTTAGCAATCTCATCACCACGTCTTATGACCTGCCCGACCTTCACTAACAGCTTCGATGCATGAGCATAACGTGTAACGATATTATTGCCGTGATCTATCTCAACCATATTACCATACTGAGGGTGCTTCTTTGCATATGCCACTACCCCTCCGGCAGAGGCAAAAATCGACGTTCCGGCATTCACCACATAATCCACCCCTTCATGCATTGCTTTTCTGCCGGTGAACGGGTCAAAGCGCCAACCAAAATTAGATGAGTAATAGCCCTTATTTACAGGTGGAATAGAGGGAAGCAGCTTACGGCTCAACTGATTCTGCAAAAGCATCGTCTCAAGTGCGAGCAGCTTATCACTTCGATCATCCACAACATTGGTCAACCTGCCAATTTGCTGTTGCAGGCCGTTTTCAGACATCTCCTGCTCGGGGAAAACAACCAGTGGGCCACCTTGTGCAGGGGGATTAGCAAACTGAAAATCTTCAGGCTTCATGCCGGTCAACTTAGCTAAACGCGCACCGAGCGCATCAAGACGCTGCACCTGTGCCTGCATTTGTCCAACCCGCACCGCCATTGCATCTAAGCTGCTTTGCATATAGCGTTTTTGCCTTTGTTGCTCTTCATTTTCAATGTCCGCCAAGATAGAACGAATATCCTCACTCAGCCCTTCCGGTGCATAGCGAACCAGTGCATACTGCAATGCCAAGGCCGCCGACATCATCAATAAAGATATCAGCATAAAAGCCAAAAATAATTGCCATCCGCGCAAGGTTACGCTGCGGATTTTTGCCATGCGATTGGAAACTAGAATAATATTCATGGCTCCCCCTTAAAATAATAGACAAAATCGTGTCACGACGACTTAAAACACTACTGAACAGCAATCAGGAACTCAACCCGCTACTGGTCAAAGCCCAAGTATTGCTAGAGCTACAGCGCCACTTTATCAGCGTCGCTCCCCCGCACCTCGGTCAAACATGCCGAGTATTAGGACTCCAGCATGGCGTCCTTAGCGTCTCTGTCGCTAACGCCACTATTGCAGCCAAGCTAAGACAAATCGCGCCCGAGCTAATCCCACTTTTACAAAATAGGGCTTATGAGATTAGCGGAATCCGCGTCAAGGTGCAAGTTTCATATGACGCACCGCCTGACCGACGCAAGCCGCGAAACCTCAGCACGTCCGCCAAAAAGATACTAAATGAATTCACTCAGGAACTGAGTGACACACCGCTCAAAGCAGCACTCAAGAAAATCGCGGATAAAGAAAGCTAGAGCAGCACCTTCCAACCGGTCAGCACAAAACGCTCCAGAATGTAGAACAAGCCGAACGCCAATAAGATATAGACGGCGAACCGGATAATCTGCCAGGCAAAAGTCAACCAGCGCGGATCACGCTTAACGACATACATCACGCTACTCAATACCAATAGCGCAACGACTATAAAAATCAGCAAACGAAGGACTAACATGAGATTGATTTTCCTTGTGACAGCACCTTTGTTGTTTTAAAACAACAAAGTGCCGAATAAAACGGTGTACCCATTCTACATAATCCAGCTTACGACACAATGAGGGAGTTCACCATGCAACCTCTGACCCGTCGCCGTCATGTCAATATTCTGTGCATCGCCAGCAACACATGCCGGGTACGAGCTCAATCTCCTTGCTAGGGTATTGCTCAGCCATTGCGGTGAAATAATCAATGAACGGCTGCTTTCCACCACCTACCAGTGGATTGTGCTGGATATATTCAGCACCGACGCACAATTCGACCGCCTTAGCAGGATCACCCTAATAAGTAGTGCGGTAGAAGGCAATGGCGTTCTGCTTATTCTTTTCTACGTCGTTCAGCAAATTGGCACTGCCTGATTGGTTCAATGGAGCCGAATCTCATTGATAGTAAAACGGAAGTTGAAGCGGCTTTTAACCCCTCCCGACCTCCCCTTATCAGGGGAGGAGTAGGTTCGGTTCTCCCCCTGATAAGGGGGAGTTAGAGGGTGTTGCACAATTTTCTTGCACAAAGCTTAGGATGGATTGCCGAAAGATCCCCAAAATAAGTGATGCGCAAACATCACACCAACTCCCAAGGCAAATCGCGTCAGCCATGTACTGGTTTCAGTGCTCCAGTGTTACGTAAAGATTATGCAGCCCAACGAACATCATACTGCCAAGTTAGAGAAGAGCACCGGAGTGCCTAAGATCAGATTCATAATTTTCCCAGATATACTACGCGACATCCTTTGGCCACCCTTTTCCGCCACGAGATTTAAGTGCTTGAAGAACCCAACCTTTCATATCTTCTCGTGTAGCCATATACACCCTTAATGAATAGACCTTTCCCTACTTCAATATCTGAAACAGATTACTAAAGTCATCCGTCCATATTCTCATGCCGGCAACGCTATCTATTCTGGTACTGTTTTTCCGCACCTTCGGGTCGTTCAACAGTCTCTTATTTTTGGTGACGATGACCCAGTCACTTTGTGACGCATAGCGGCTACCTTCTGGTCTATCGGCAATCATGACTGCCTGATAGCCCGCATCATCCGCCAATTTTTTAATTACGGGTGCCAAGCTGAGATAACGGCTGGTGATGTGGAATGCCACCGAGCCATTGGGCTTGATGTGCTTCAAATAGATTGCGAGTGCTTCACGGGTAACCAAATGAACCGGCACCGCGTCTCCTGAAAATGCATCGACCGCGAGTACGTCATATTGTTGCGGTGGCTGATTTTCTAAAACCAAACGCCCATCACCCAACGCGATCTGCACCTTGGCGGCACTGTCAGACAGGAAGTAAAAATAGTTACGGGCAATCTCAACGACATCGGGATTGATTTCGTAAAAATTGAATACATCGCCCGGTCGTCCGTAAGCGGCGATTGTACCCACGCCCATCCCCACGCCGCCCACCTTGCGCTGTGGCTGGCGATAGTGTGATAGGGTTAATCCGACCCCTGAGGTTTCGGTGTAATAGCTGGTGGGAGTGCGGCGGTAAGGTTCAGCTATATATTCTTTACCATGTACGATGGTGCCGTGCAGCATCATGCGTTGCGCTTCCGGGCTGTTAAAAGCACCACCCATTTGCTTAACACTCAGGCGACCATAAAAATTACGGTCGCTATGGATGGTGCCGCCTTCCTTCAGCAGCCAGTCATAGTCGTAGGCGTAGTAGATCACCGCGCCCAGACTCAGTATCGCCGCCATTGGTGCGGCTACCAATATCGGGCGTTGTTTAAGACTTGTGAAGTATTTTGCTGTCAGTATCAATGCCATCAGTGCCAATATGCCCAGCCCTAACAACATTTCCCAATACGCTGAGAATATCTTAGGTGCTAGCAGACCGACAAACAATCCGCCGATCGCACCACCCAGTGACATGACCAGATAAAAGCGCGTTAAATATCGCGCGGCGGGCTTGCTCGCGGCCAGCTCTCCGTGGCAAAACATACATACCAGAAACAGCCCCGCACAATAGAGCGGGATTGCGATATCGATTGCCAGAAATCCATACTTCGCCGTGACACCCCATGCCATCAAGCAAATAGCGACAAAGGTGGGTAGCAGCCAGAACTTGCGCGTATAAAATCCTTTGCCGCCACGCCCTTCAAAACAGAACACGAACGTCAGAAGGTATAACGCCAGTGGCACTACCCACATGAACGGGATAGAGGCGACATTCTGTGTGATGTGATTAGTGACCGCCATCAACATCATGGAGGCGAGTGCGGCGAGGACGAACCAGACGGCATAATTCTGCCAACTCGGCTGCTTATTCTGAGCAGCATGTTCCTCAGACAAAGCATCAAACAACGGCTTGGGCTCTTCTGTCGGGTCTCTACCGGCATGGTCATGTGACTTCATCGCGCGCCATGCGCTACCGATGCATAGCAGGGCAAACAGGCCATAACCCGCGCTCCATCCGATTGCTTGTGTACGAGTCGTTATCCAAGTTTCAATCGCAAAAGGATAGGCGAGCAATCCTAAAATCGCACCGAGATTCGACAGCGCAAAAAACCGATAGACGCGCTTTGCGGTTTCCGGATCAGCATGTTCCCGCGCAAACCACGATTGCACCAGTGGGCCGGTGGTGGACAGCATGAAATAGGGCAGCCCTATGGTGACCAATAGCAGACCGAGGATGCGCCAGAGCGGGTCTTCATTACCGATGGGTTTCCACCCTGATGAGGCCAGTATCGGCAACAGCATCAAACTCAATACCAATAATACGATATGGATGATGCTTTGCGTCTTATGCTTTAAAAACCGGTTGGAAAAATCAGAGTAGGCGTATCCGCCCAACAGCGCGAATTGAAAAAATATCAGGCAGGTTGTCCAGACTGCTGCGCTGCCGCCGAACCAGGGCAATATCTGTTTTGCAATGATAGGCTGAACAAGAAAGAGAAGGAAACTGGAAACAAGTATTGTCGCGGCGTAAAGAATCATGATTTTTTGGGAATAAATATGAAAGAAAATGCAGGAAATTTAATAACGGTATCTGCCGCTATGGAAAGCACTGACCACCTGATAATGCCAAAATTCAGGCAGTTTGCAATTGTAATTTAAGGAAATCCGGCGCTTCTTCTACCGTGTCAAAGGTCGCGAATTCCCAGGCTTGCGCATCATTCAACAACTCGCGCGCTAATGCATTGTTCATAGCGTGGCCAGATTTATATCCGGAAAAAGCGCCGATCAAGGGATAACCCAACAAGTAGAGGTCGCCAATGGCATCAAGCACTTTGTGCTTAACAAACTCGTCTTCAAAGCGTAGACCATCTGCATTCAATACGCGGTAATCGTCCATCACGATAGCGTTGTCCAGACTGCCGCCCATCGCCAGACCTTGCGCGCGCATGTATTCCACGTCCTGCATAAAACCAAAGGTACGTGCACGGCTGATATCACGTACATATGACTCTTCACCCAGATCGACTGTCACGTGCTGCTTGGCATTAGCAAAAACAGGATGAGCAAAATTGATTGTGAACGTCAGCTTATAACCGTTATGAGGCTCGAAGCGAACCCATTTATCACCGTCCTTAACCTCGACAACTTTTTTGATACGAATGAATTTTTTCGCAGCCGACTGCTCGATAAGACCTGCTGTTTGCAGTAAAAAGATAAAGGTACCTGCACTGCCATCCATGATGGGTACTTCGGCACTATCCAAATCGACATAGACATTATCTACACCCAAACCCGCAAGGGCTGACATCAGGTGCTCAATAGTTGCTACACGTACACCATTTTGCTCCATGCAAGTCGAAAGACGTGTGTCATGCACCATTTCTGCACGAGCGCATATCTCCTCTACAGGCTTCACGTCTACGCGACGAAACACAATACCTGTGTTATTAGGTGCCGGACGCAAACCTAGCGTGACTTTTTCTCCGCTATGTAAACCGACCCCTGTCACACTGACAGAGCTTTTCAAGGTACGCTGTTTAACCATAAGTGTCTTATAGTGCTGATATCCCGTAGGTATCTTAGATGCTGAAATAATGAAGGAATTTTACCATAGCCTCACTTCCGGGCCATGCCATACCCCTCCCTTAATCAGGACTTAATCAGCCTGTTTGCGTAAAAAAGAAGGGATGTCATATGTATCTACACCTGACTTTTCCATCGCATCCACAGCCGCCCTGCGCCCGCTTCTCATGATTGTAGGCGTATCCAACTCACCGTAATCCACCCCTGATGCTGGCATATCATCGGTACCTGTTCTTTGCATTTCATTATTCTGGAACACGATCTCAGGTTTACCTGACTTACGTGCCATAGGCTCACCAAGTCCGGTTGCAACAACAGTCACGCGCATCTCTTCGCCCATATCTTCTTCGAAGACCGAACCCACGATCACGGTGGCCTCTTCTGCCGCAAATTGCACGCACTCCATCACGTCGTCGATTTCCTTCAGCTTCAGGTTCATGCTTGAAGTGATGTTGACCAGCACGCCACGTGCACCTGACATGTCCATATCTTCCAGCAACGGACTGGCAATCGCACTTTCAGCAGCAACTCTTGCTCGATCATCGCCGGAAGCTAGCGCTGAACCCATCATCGCCATGCCATTTTCTGACATTACGGTGCGTACATCAGCGAAGTCCACGTTGATTAAACCCGGTACATTGATCACTTCTGCGATACCACCCACTGCACCTTGTAGCACACCATTGGCTGCTTTAAAGGCTTCAGGTACGGTCACGTCGTTACCCAATACTTCCATCAATTTGGAGTTAGGCACCACGATCAGCGAATCGACAGATTCAGACAGTGCTTCAACACCCGCCTTGGCAAAGCGCATCCTGTTACCTTCATATGAGAAAGGCTTAGTGACCACAGCCACTGTCAGAATATCCATTTCTCTGGCGATCTCAGCCACGATGGGTGCAGCACCTGTACCTGTACCACCACCCATACCGGCAGTGATAAACACCATATGCGAGCCTTCCAACATTTCCATGATACGGTCTCTGTCTTCTTCAGCCGCAGCTTGCCCGACAGAAGGCTTTGCACCTGCACCGAGGCCTTTAGTGATATTGACACCGATCTGCAACTGGGTACGCGCTTTACTCCGCTTTAATGCTTGCGCATCCGTATTGATCACGATGAACTCAACGCCCTGCACACCTTGCTCAATCATATGATCTACGGCATTACCACCGCAACCACCGATACCAACCACCTTGATTACTGCATCTTGAGTTAGTGTTTCCATGATTTCAAACATAGCCATCTCCTTAAAACAAAATTACAAAAACTATTAAAAAATTACCCCAACTACCGATTCCAGACTTCCCCTAAAAATTCTTTTTAAACCACAACTTCATCTTTGCCATAACATCGCCAAACGAATTTGATTGCATACGCGCTTCCTCCTTACGCCGATAGTGTTCCAGCCCGTACAGCAGCAACCCCACGCCTGTTGCCATACGTGTTGTTTTCACAACATCAGATAATCCACCAACATATTTCGGTATGCCTAAACGAACAGGCAGATGGAAAATCTCCTCGCCCAGCTCGACCATGCCTTGCATGGCGCTGCTGCCGCCGGTAATCACGATGCCTGATGAAAGCAAATCCTCGAATCCACTTCGGCGCAACTCTTGCTGAACCAATGAGTACAATTCTTCAACACGCGGCTCGATCACTTCTGCCAGGGTCTGACGTGACAACATTCGCGGCCCGCGCTCACCTACACCCGGCACCTCGATGGCAGCCCCATCCGCCAACTGGCGCAGTGCACATCCATGCTTGATCTTGATGTCTTCGGCATCCTGTGTCGGAGTACGTAATGCCATCGCAATATCGTTGGTGATCTGATCTCCCGCGATAGGTATCACTGCGGTGTGCCGTATCGCGCCACCTGTAAACACGGCGATGTCAGCCGTTCCCCCGCCGATATCGACCAGACAAACCCCCAGTTCTTTTTCGTCTTCTTCTAAGACGGCTTTGCTGGATGCCAACGGTTGCAGGATCAGTTCATTTACCTCCAACCCGCAACGATGGATACACTTCATGATGTTCTGAACGGCTGCCACTGCCCCGCTGACGATATGCACTTCAACATCAAGACGCATCCCACTCATACCAAGCGGCTTCCTGATACCTTCCTGACCATCGATGCTGAATTCCTGCTCAAGAATATGCAAAATTTGTTGATCGCCCGGCAGACTGACTGAACTGGCTGTTTCGATCACTCGTTCTATGTCAGCGATCACAACTTCTTTCTCTTTGATCTTAACCATCCCGCGTGAATTGATGCTGCGAATGTGGCTACCTGCAATCCCGGTATACACCTCTGTGATCTTGCAGTCCGCCATCAATTCAGCCTCTTCCAGCGCACGCTGAATTGCTCCTACCGTGGCTTCGATGTTGACCACCATCCCTTTTTTCATACCATCGGATTCGTTCATACCCATGCCGATCACTTCGAGTACACCGTCCTCTTTAACTTCACTGACGACGACCACGATCTTTGACGTGCCGATATCCAGCCCGACTACCAGATTTTTCGCTTCCTTGCTTCTGCTCATCATTCGATCTCCACTACCACATCAACCTTGTCTCTCAAGGCCACCAACTGCGAATCCATTGCGATACCTCAGATCCACATATTTAAAGCCACTCTGCTCAGAGGCAAGACTATAAGGATAGGCCTCAACAAACCTTGTCATACGCTGCTCAATATTTTCGCGCCCCAACTCCAGCACCGCACCATTAGTCAAACTCAGCCGCCATGCATACCGATGTGTCAAATTGATCTTCTTCACATACAGATCCACCATTGCGAGTTGCTTGTTGAAATAATCAAAATGAATCGCCACTTCTGATGATGTGCCATCAGGGCCGAAAAACTCGGGTAGATTTTGCTCAGTGTCGGCACTGAAGACTTCACCATAATGATTGACCAGCATCTGCTTATTCCAACGCGCTAACACCTGCTGTTCTTCCAGATTTATAGCCAAGCTGCCCGGAAATTCACGGCGTATGCTCGCTTTCCTCACCCAGGGTATTTCTTCCAATGATTGCTTCATCTGTTCAATATCCACTGTTAGCAAGTTTCCTTTTGCACTTGCTTGCGCTACCTGCAATATTTCCTCGTCAGATACCTGCTGCACCTGATTTTCCAACTGCACCGCATGCAGTGGCAGCAAACCGGGCAGATGTATGACATAGCTGATGGTGCCGTACAGAACCAGCACCACACTTAATGCAAAAAGTGCATCTGCCATGCTGGTCATATATTTATAGTTATCCCACATGAGCAAACTCCAAAATGCGCACCACCAATTGTTCGAAACTGATGCCTGCCTGCCGAGCTGCCATCGGAACTAGGCTATGGTCGGTCATTCCCGGCGTAGTATTTACTTCAAGTAAATACATGCGACCCGCTTCATCCATCAGGAAATCCACTCTCCCCCAGCCCTGACCGCCTATCAGCGCAAATGCTTTTTTGGCTAGCATCTGCATCTCGGTTTCTTGCTCAGGAGACAATCCGCTCGGACACAGGTAGGCAGTTTTATCGGTCAGATATTTTGCTTCGTAATCGTAAAAATCATTAGCAGGTTCGATTTTGATGACCGGCAATGCATGATCGCCGAGGAGTGCAACGGTATATTCACCACCACCGACGTATTGTTCCGCCAAAACCAGATTGTCGTGCTTAACTGCTCTGAAGTACGCTTCTTTCAATGTGACAGCCGCACGCACTTTACTGATTCCCACGCTGGAGCCCTCATTGGCTGGCTTAACGAATAATGGCATCCCAAGTCGGCTGGACACCTCATCCCAATCACTACCCTCATCAAGTAACTGATAATCAGGAATAGGTAGATTCGCTGCTTGCCACACCAGCTTGCAGCGCCACTTATCCATCCCTAAAGCTGAAGCCATCACACCACTTCCTGTATAAGGCACGCCCAACAATTCCAAAGCACCTTGTACCGTGCCGTCTTCGCCGTAACGACCATGTAGCACGATAAAGGCTCTGTCAAAATTCTCATCGACCAATTCCTGCAAATTGCGATATGCTGGATCGAATGCATGTGCATCCACCCCACTTTTCATGAGCGCATCTAACACAGCGGCACCGCTATTCAACGATACCTCCCGCTCGGCTGATTTGCCGCCGAACATCACCGCGACTTTTCCGAAATCAGCCATGCTGTTCCTCCCCGACTATCCTCACTTCGGGATGCAACTGAATGCCTGTTTTTTTCGCGACCGTAGTACGTACTCCATTGATCAGATTCTCAATATCTGCTGCTGTTGCATCGCCCGCATTAACGATGAAGTTGGCATGCTTTTCTGAAACCTGTGCACCACCGATCTTTTTTCCCTTTAAGCCACACTGCTCGATCAATTTTGCAGCATGGTCACCCGGCGGATTACGGAACACCGACCCGGCATTCGGCAACTGTAATGGTTGGCTCGCAATACGCTTATTCAACAACGCTTTAATCTCTTGCCGGGCAACATCACCATCACCCGCTTGAAACTTCAGATGCGCAGATAAAAACCACTCGCTGCCAGCCTGTTTGAGCGACACATGGCGATAGCCGATCTCATATTCAGAAGCGACTCTAGTCTTTAATTCACCTTTTCTATTGACGGTCTGCACATGCAACACCTTGTCCCATGTCTCACTTCCGTAGCATCCTGCATTCATCGCCAACATGCCGCCCAATGTGCCCGGAACACCTGCAAAAAATGCCGCCCCGCTTAAATTGTTTAGCGCAGCAAAGCGTGCCAGCTTTGCACCCGGCACACCTGCCTCTACATAAATGACTTCGTCAGAGTCCATGCGCAAGTTTTTCAATGCCCCGTGCATCAGCAACACGGTGCCTCGTAAACCGCCATCACGCACCAACATATTGCTGCCCAATCCCACCACATAAAGTGGCTCATCGTCAGGCAAACCGCTCAAAAACAAACATAAATCATCCAGGTCGGCTGGCTGATACATTCGCTCTGCCACACCACCCGCTCTCCAACTGGTGTGCTTGCGCATTGATACTTCGCTACGCAAAGTGCCGCGCAATGTTGTCGTATGGAATTGTTTAGGTTCGCTCATATTCATGACTCAACCGATTGCTGCATAGACATGGCCGGCATCTTTGCTGTGGCATCCACATCCGGCAGGCCAAGCAATTTATTCGGTATCGCACCTACCGACCCCGCGCCCATCGTGACAACCACATCACCATCACGTGCAAATTGCATGATGGTCTGCGGCATATCCTGCATATCTTCGACAAACACCACTTCTTTTTGCCCCGCCACCCGCAAGGCATGTATCAATGCACGGCTATCCGCAGCCACAATAGGCGGCTCGCCTGCTGCATACACCTCTGACAACACCAGCGCATCCACACCACATAAGATTTTCACGAAGTCTTCGAACAGATCACGGGTACGCGTATAACGATGTGGTTGAAAAGCCAGCACCAATCTTTTATCCGGAAACGCGCCTCTCACTCCTTCCAGTGTGGCTTTCATTTCCACAGGGTGGTGACCATAATCATCGATCAATGTGAAGCTGCCGCCGTTCGGCAGCTTCACCTCACCGTAACGCTGAAAACGCCTGCCGACCCCCTCAAACTCTGACAGTGCGGCAACGATCGCATCGTCAGCGACCCCGACTTCCAGCGCGACCGCAATCGCACCCAACGCGTTCAACACATTGTGCATACCTGCCAAATTGAGGGTGATCTTCAAATCTTTCGGCGTGCCGTTCTGCCTGCATTGCGCCGTAAAGTGCATCCGTCCACCTTGATGGCATACATCGACCGCACGTATTTGCGCGCCTTCACGGGTGCCATAGGTAGTGACCGGCTTGGTGATACTCGGCAAAATTTCGCGCACATTCGGATCATCAAAACATACCATCGCCATACCGTAGAACGGTAGATGTCCGACGAAATCCACGAAAGCTTGCTTGAGCTTACCGAAATCGTGTTCGTAGGTTTCCATATGGTCGGCATCAATATTGGTAATTACGGCAAGTATCGGTTGCAGATACAAAAATGATGCGTCTGATTCATCCGCTTCCACCACGATGAACTCTCCGGTTCCCAACTTGGCGTTACTGCCACTGCTAGTCAGCTTGCCACCGATGACAAAGGTAGGATCAAAACCGCCTTTAGCCAGTATGCTGGCAGTCAGCGATGTGGTCGTGGTCTTGCCGTGTGTCCCGGCCACGGCTATTCCTTGGCGTAGTCGCATCAACTCGGTCAACATCATGGCGCGCGGCACGACCGGAATATGTCGTGCGCGTGCTGCTTTTACTTCAGGATTTTCTTCACTGACCGCAGTCGATACCACGACTGCATCCGCGTTTCCCAAGTGATCCTCAGAATGACCGACGTACACCTTGACACCCAGTTTTTCTAGGCGTCTTGTAGCCGCATTCTGGCCGAGATCAGAACCACTGACATGATAGCCAAGATTAAACAAAACCTCCGCAATGCCGCTCATGCCCGAGCCACCAATGCCGACAAAGTGCAGATTTTTAACTTTATGTTTCATATCTCCGCCATCTTCTTGCAGGCTAATGCGACATCATTTGCCGCATCTTTCTTTGCGACCTCACGCGCCTTTTGCGCCATCGCGGACAATTTTTCGCGCCCATAATCAACCATGAGATGCGCTAATTCTTTAGCATTGATCTCATCCTGTGGCAATAAAAGGGCTGCACCGCATTCACTTAGAAACATTGCGTTGTGCGTTTGGTGATCGTCCACCGCAAACGGGAACGGGATCAAAAAGCTCGCCACGCCTGCCGCAGCCAATTCTGAAACCGTCAGTGCACCGGCACGGCAGATCACCAAATCTGCATTGGCGTAACACTGCGCCATATCATCCAGAAACGGTCTGATGTCTGCGTGCACGCACGCTTGTTTATAGTGCTGTTGCACTGCCTCAAAATGTCGTTTACCGGTTTGGTGTATCACGTGAGGACGTTGGTTTTCAGGTAACGATGCAAGTGCTTGCGGCACCATTTCGTTGATTGCCTTAGCACCTAAACTACCGCCGACCACGAGCAGGTTCAGCGGCCCTGAACGTGCTGCGTACCGCTGCTGTGGTTCGTCTAATGCCGCAATTGCATCCCGGACGGGATTTCCGCACCATATTGCTCGCGGCAATACTTTCGGGAAACCACTCATCACTTGTTGTGCCGCGCGTGCCAATACTTTGTTACTTAGCCCGGCGATTGAATTTTGCTCATGTATCACCAGCGGGCGTCTCAATATTGCAGACATCATTCCGCCGGGGAAAGTAATGTAACCACCCATGCCCAGCACCACATCAGGGCGATAGCGGAACAGTGCAGCCGCACTCTGAAAAAGTGCAATCAGCAGATTAAAAGGCAGCATCACTTTGCGCAGCATTCCCTTACCACGTAATCCGGAAAAATTGACATGTGCCATGTCATAGCCATGTTTAGGCACCAATTCCGCTTCCATACTGTTTGGTGCGCCCAACCAAGTCACCTGCCAACCCCAGGAACGCATCACGTCAGCGACGGCAAGCGCGGGAAAAATGTGTCCGCCAGTTCCACCCGCCATAATGAGGATAGATCGGCTCATGCTGACTCTCCTCTGGCGATACGCCGATTTTCAAAATCCACTCTAAGTAATACGGCAGCGGCAATACAATTTGCCACAATGCCGCTACCTCCAAAACTCAGGAAAGGCAGTGTCAGCCCCTTGGTCGGCAACACGCCCATGTTGACCCCGATGTTGATCATAGCCTGCGCACCAATCCACACACCGATACCTTGTGCGACCAAGGCTGCAAAGTTACGATCCAGAAAGGCCGCATAGCGTCCAATCTGAAAAGAACGCACGACCAACATCCCGAACAGCAATATCACTGTCGCAACACCGACCAGTCCCAGCTCCTCCGCAATAACCGCCATCAAAAAGTCCGTATGCGCTTCAGGAAGATAGAATAACTTTTCGACACTCCCTCCTAGTCCGACGCCGAACCATTCACCACGTCCGAAGGCGATCAGCGCATGACTCAATTGATAACCTTTGCCAAATGGATCTGCCCAAGGATCCATAAAGCCAACGATGCGTTCCATCCTGTATGGCGACGAGAGAATCAAGCCCGCAAATGCCAGCGGTAAGACCAGCAGCAGTCCCATGAACACTTTGAGGTTGAAACCACCCAGCCATAATGTGCAGATCGCGATGGAAAGAATCACCACGAATGCACCCATATCGGGCTCAAGCAGCAATAGCCCACCTATCAAAATCATGACGATCAGCATTGGCATGAACGCTTTGCTGAACAAGTGTCCGATCTTGCTTTTACGCGCTGTGTAATCAGCGGCGTATAACACGACGAACAACTTCATCAGCTCTGAGGGCTGCAAATTAATAACAAAAAGTGACAACCAGCGGCGGCTTCCATTCACTTCACGGCCGATACCCGGAATCAACACCAACACCAGTAATATTGCGCCAAACATGAATAAATAGGGGGCATAGCTTTGCCATAAATGAATCGGCACTTGAAATGCAAATATCCCGGCCAACAGTCCCACACCAATGTAGATACCGTGACGCAATAAATAATAGGTAGGCTGATGGCCTATGATTTTATTAGCCTCGGCAGTGGCTATGGAGGCGGAGTAAACCATCACCAAACCCAGCGCAAGCAAACTGATCAATACCCAGCCCAGCATCTCATCGAATTGGGCCTGAGGTAGCCGCGCTTGAGTTTTAACCATCGAACTCATGCCAACGCTCCCATTTTCAAACCGCGCACTGCCGCGATGAAAGATTCTGCACGATGCTTGTAATTGCGGAACATATCGAAACTCGCGCATGCAGGCGATAACAACACTGCATCTCCTGAGTGAGCCAATTCCGCAGCCTTCGTGACAGCACCCACCATATCTTCGCCATGAATCACTGGTACACCGCAATCTTGAAGTGCCGCTTCGATCAGGTCTGCATCTCTGCCTATCAACACAACGCCGCGAGCCGACATCTGCACAGCAGACTTGAGTGGTGCAAAATCCTGCCCTTTGCCTTCGCCTCCGGCAATCAGCACGGCTTTTTGCCCCAATCCTGCCAGCGCAGCAACGGTAGCGCCTACATTGGTACCTTTTGAATCATCGTAGTAAGCCACACCATTGATCTCTGATATGAGCGTGACACGATGTGGTAAACCTTCATAGCTGCGTAATCCGTCGAGCAAGGCATCCATCGGGATATCTATCGCTCTACACAAAGCCAAGGCAGCCAAAGCATTTGCCGCATTATGCAAACCGTTGACCTTCAACTCTTCCACTTTAAGGAGTGCATGCATTCCCTGAGCAAGCCAGTTAGTACCTTCCTGTTGCAGCAGGCCAAAGTCCTGCGCATTGTCAGGGGCACTCAAACCGAATGTCGCTTTTGTACTTCCAGAATGTGACATGGCAAGGCTACGCTGATCATCTCTGTTTAGCACCTGCACCTTTGCACCATTGAGGATGCGCGCTTTGAACTTAGCATACTCATCCAGACTATCGTAGCGATCCATATGATCTTCGCTGACATTCAAAACCGTAGCTGCATCCGCATTCAAAGTCGAAGTGCTTTCCAATTGAAAACTGGATAACTCCAACGCCCATATATCGGGTTGCTCATTTTCTTTAATAACATCCAGCACAGCAGGTGAAATATTGCCCGCCGCCACGACCATTTTTCCTGCTGATTTGCAGAGATGCTCTACCATGCTAGTGACCGTTGTTTTGCCATTGGAGCCTGTGATCGCAAGCACGCGTGGGCGGTCCTGCTCGGGTAGCGTCCATGCGAACAGTTCAATATCGCCCACAACGGGAATGCCCGATGCAACTGCCTTTGCAATGACAGGATCACGTAACGAAACGCCGGGGCTGATGGCGATCAGGTCGATACCGACAAATAATTCATCATTGAACGGCCCGCAAATGATATGTGACTGATTCAAATATTTCTTAGCTTCTGTGAGACCGGCTGGATTTTCACGGGTATCTGCTGCGCTCAACTGCGCCCCTTTTGATTTCAGATGGCGCAGCATGGACAAGCCTGTTTCACCGAGGCCCAATACCAACACTGATTTATTCTTGAGTTCCATCATCTCAACTTAAGCGCCGCCAATCCAATAAGTACCAATAGCATCGTGATGATCCAGAATCTCACGACGACTTGCGTCTCTTTCCATCCCTTCAACTCGTAGTGGTGGTGCAGCGGTGCCATACGGAATATCCGCTTGCCGGTGAGTTTGAATGAAATAACCTGAATCATCACCGACACCGCTTCGACCACAAACACGCCACCCATGATGAACAGCACCAATTCCTGACGAATGATCACTGCAACCGTGCCTAGCGCTGCACCTAGTGCCAACGCACCAACGTCGCCCATAAAAACTTCTGCGGGATAAGCGTTGAACCACAGAAATGCTAGCCCGGCGCCTGATAATGCACCGCAAAATACAGCCAGCTCTCCCGCACCGGGTATGTAAGGAATACCAAGATATTTTGCAAAAACCGCATTACCCGCTACATAAGCAAATATCGCCAACGCGCTACTCACCATCACTGCCGGCATGATGGCCAGACCATCCAAGCCATCAGTTAAATTTACGGCATTACTGGTTCCAACGATGACCAGATAAGTCAGCGCAATAAACAGAACGGCAGGCAACGGAAATACAAAAAATTTCATGAAGGGTACTATCAGCTCAGTCTGAGCCGGCAGACTGGCGGTATTAAATAAGTAGAAGCCAACAGCAAGCGCAATAATCGACTGCCAGAATATTTTGGCCTTTGCGGATAATCCTTTGGAATTGCGGTGCACAACCTTGCGGTAGTCATCCACCCAACCGATCACCCCGAAACCGATCGTTGTAAGCAGCACCACCCATACATATTGATTCTGCAAATCACCCCACAGCAAGGTAGTAATTGCAATCGAAGTCAGAATCAGCGCCCCGCCCATAGTCGGCGTGCCCGCTTTCACCAGATGTGTTTGCGGTCCATCATCACGAACCGACTGCCCTATTTTGTATGCAGTCAGCTTTCTGATCATTGCAGGACCCACCATGAAAGAGATACCCAATGCAGTCATCGCAGACAATACAACTCGCAAGGTGAGATAGTTGAATACGCTAAAGAACCTGATGTCCTGTGATAGCCATTGTGCAAGTGCTAAGAGCATGACTTCTCCTTCATTAGAGATGACTCGACTTCTGCTCCCGCCTCCAAAAACTGCACCACGCGTTCCATGCGCATGAACCGCGATCCTTTGACCAGCAACGTAGTGCTGCCATCCAACTCGTCTTTCAGCACAGGTAACAATTTCTCGACTTTCTCGAAACACTGAGCATCCTTACCAAACTCATGCGCTGCACGCTTACTCAACTCTCCAAGGGTAAATAGCTTATTGATTCCCGCTTGCTTTGCCTCTTTACCGATTGCCGCATGAAGCACTGCGGACTCACTGCCCAGTTCCCCCATGTCACCGATCAGCAGCACCCGCTTACCCGGTTCAGCAGCCAGCACCTTGATTGCCGCACTCATTGAGGCAGGATTGGCGTTATAGCTGTCATCTATCAGCGTGACTCCGCCTATGCCCGTCTTGCGATGCAGGCGTCCGGCAATACCGCCAAAGTTTTCCAGACCAGTCGCGATATTTTCCAGTGAAATATTCAATGCCACCGCCGCTGTTGTCGCGGCCAGTGCGTTCAGTACATTATGCTCACCAGCCACTTGCAACGCGGCATTGAACATTCCTTGAGGTGCGGTCACATCCACTAACAAGCCATTACCCTCAGGCTGCCAGGTGCCATGTACATCCGAATCAGGATTCAAGCCGAATTCCAGCAATTGGTGAGCACCTGCGAGTTCGCGCCATAGCGGTGCATACTCATCATCAGCATTGATCACTGCAGTTCCGTGTGCGCTCAAGCCATTCAGGATTTCACCCTTTGAGTGCGCAACCGCCTCTACAGAACCCAAACCTTCAAGGTGAGCACCACTGGCGTTATTGATTAATGCCACATCCGGCACTGCAATCCGCGACAGATAATCAATTTCGCCGGGATGGTTCATGCCCATTTCAATCACGGCATAACGATGAGCTTCATTCATTTTCAGCAAGGTAAGCGGCATACCGATATCGTTGTTCAGATTACCCGCTGTTGAGAGTACAGAATCGGTGCTGCCTGCTGCCACACGCAGAATGCTCGCAAGCATTTCCTTGACGGTCGTTTTACCGTTGCTGCCAGTCACCGCAATCAGTGGTATCTGGAACTGTTTGCGCCAATGTGCTGCCAACACGCCCATCGCCAACCGCGTATCTTCCACCAGCAGTAACGGACAGGCAGGCTGCTCATCATGATAACTATCCGCATTTGCCAGCACGGCAACCGCGCCATCTTGAGCAGCATTTTCAATGAATTCATATCCATCGAAATGTTCACCTCGTAAGGCGACGAATAAATCTCCCTGTGTAATTTTGCGACTATCGCTGGACACACCGGAAAATTGGACATCCTCACCGACGAGTTGCCAATCCAATGCTTGCGCCACATCTGATAGCATCATCATGTGGACACCTCTGCTGTATTCTGAACAGATGCCAAGCTACGCCTTGCCGATTGAATATCACTAAAGGGATGTCGAACACCCAGTATCTCTTGATAGTCTTCATGCCCCTTTCCCGCGATCAATACGATGTCGCCTTGTTTGGCACGCTTGATCGCCTGCTGAATCGCCTCAGCTCTATCAATGACTATCTCGTGGTTTTGTCCGCTCATGCCGCCGACGATCTCCGCAACGATGGCTTGCGGATCTTCATTGCGCGGATTATCAGAAGTCACTACGCAAAAATCCGAATTTTTCTCTGCTACCGAACCCATCATCGGACGTTTACCCCGATCTCGATCACCTCCGCAACCAAACACACACAGCAATATGCCCGAACCTTTATTGGCTTCCCGCAAGGCGGATAACACTTTTTCAAGCGCATCAGGTGTGTGCGCATAATCGACAATCACCGTTGGTTGCTGCCCGCCACCCACGCGCTCCATTCGACCGGCAACAGGTGCGACTTCGCCCAGAGAATAAGCAGCAGCATCCAACGCAATACCACTCACCAACAAAGTCGCCAGCGAACCCAACAGGTTGGATGCATTAAACCTGCCAATCAACCCACTATCTATCTGTATTGCTCCCCAACTGGAATGCACCGATATCTTTAAGCCATCGCCACCCATTTCAAGAATGTTTCCGTACACCATCCGCACGCCCAGATTTTCTGCATGCTGTAGCGCGTCGTCACTGAGTCCGTAACCGATCACTTCGACTGGAGCATCTTGTAACTCTTCACTGAGCACTACACCATATGCATCATCAAAGTTAAGTACTGCATACTTCAGGTGATCCCAATCGAAAAGCTTGCGTTTTGCATCCGCATAGCCTTGCATATCACCGTGGTAGTCGAGATGATCACGGCTCAAATTGGTAAGCATGGCCACATCAAAATTCACGCCGTTCACACGATCTTGCGAGAGCGCATGAGAAGAAACTTCCATCGCGACCGCTTGTGCACCACCTTCCCGATATTCCGCTAGTAGACGATGTGTTCGAACTGCGTCAGGGGTCGTGTTGATGGTGGATTGAAGGTCTTCAGCGAATCCGTTTCCAAGCGTACCAATCAGTGCACACTTCTTTCCTGCATTGCTCAACACGCTCGCTATCCAATGACTGGTTGATGTTTTTCCGTTGGTGCCGGTGACGCCCACCATCCAGAGTTTTTCTGATGGCGCTCCATATACTGCATTAGCCAGCCAACCAGCCTTGTGACGCAGATCTGTCACACCCAGATTCGCCACTCGCCACTGGTCCGACCATTCAAAATCACGCTGCTCCCAAATCACTGCATTCGCACCGTGAGCAATCGCTTCATCAATATATGCGCGTCCATCCAACCCCTCACCCGGATAAGCGATGAATGTATCTCCCGCTTGCACAGTGCGACTATCAGTTACCAGTTTCGATATACTGATATTCATTTTTTCTAATCGATCAAATGGGAAAGTCATATTTCTCTCCCCATCAAATCATTGCTTACTAAATGGTTGTTATCCAGAGGCGCATCGTTGGGAACTTTCATCATGTGTAAAGCAGTACCCGCTATTTTGCTGAAGATGGGTCCTGCGACCTGTCCACCGTAGTGTTGTCCATTGCTTGGTTCATCAAGCATCACTGCAATAACCAGTCGAGGATCTGACGCTGGAACAAACCCGACAAATGAAGCAATATAACGTTTAACGTATTTCCCATTTTCCAGCTTGTGGGATGTACCAGTTTTACCGGCAACCCGATAACCCGTCACTTGTGCCAGTGGAGCCGTGCCACCTTCATGGGCAACCGTTTCCAGCATTGCCCGAATCGAATTTGTGGTTCGATCTGAAAATACTTTTCTTCCCGCTACAGGTTTATCCAACTTTAATAATGAGATTGGTTTCAACTCCCCATTATTGGCAAAAATCGTATAGGCACGCGCCAATTGCAACAGATTTACCGAAATCCCGTGTCCATAGGATATGGTCGCTTGCTCTATAGGACGCCAAGTTTTCACATCACGCAATTTGCCCGCTGCCTCACCCGGGAATTCACTGCCAGTAGATGCGCCAAATCCACTCTCGGCAAGGGCATTCCATAGTATTTCAGGCTCCAATGACAATGCAATTTTCGCAGCGCCGACATTGCTCGATTTTTGAATAATCTGAGCTACCGTCATGGTCGCTTCCGGATGCAGGTCGTGTATTTTTCTTCTACCTATCGCAAATACCCCATTCTCCGTATCAACTGTGGTATTGGCGTCGATGATGCCGACTTCGACAGCCGCCGCCACAGTAAAGGGTTTCATTGTAGAACCCGGCTCAAACACGTCGGTTATCGCCCGATTTCGTATCGACTGAACACTGACTTTGCTGCGGTTATTTGGATTGAAACTAGGATAGTTGGCAAGTGCTAACACCTCACCGCTACGAGGGTCGAGTACGACCACTGACCCCGACTTAGCCTTGTGCTTGATGACTGCATCTTTCAGCTCTCGATATGCAAGGTACTGGATATTGCTATCTATGCTGAGCTCAACATCATTGCCGTGTTTTGGCACTCGTAAACTACCAATATCTTCAACAATGTGTCCGCGCCGATCTTTAATGACGCGCTTGCTTCCAGGCTCTCCAGCAAGCAAATCTTGCAAAGCCAACTCCAGCCCTTCCTGACCATTATCATCCTTACCCGTAAAACCGAGTATCTGTGAAGTTTGTTCACCCGTTGGATAATAGCGACGGTATTCTCGTTGCAATAACACGCCGGGAATATTCAAGCTGACCACTTTTTCGATCTGTGCGGGAGGGAGTTGTCGCTTGAGGTAGACAAAATCACGCTTGGAGTTGAACAGGCGTTGCCTAACTTTATTCGATTCCATACCTAGAATCTTTGCAAGCTTGCGGATCTTGCCCTCATCAGCTTCGACATCGGAGGGGCTTGCCCATACTGATTCTACGGGCGTACTTACTGCCAGTGGCTCGCCATTCCGGTCAGAAATCATGCCTCGATGAGCGCTAACTTCGACCACACGACTGTAGCGTGCATCACCTTTCTTCTGCAGAAAGTCATCATTTATGCCTTGCAGATACACGCCTCGTCCTAACAATCCAGCAAAACCGATTAGCAGCACTCCAAATAGCACAGCGGCGCGCCATCCGGGCAATTTCGCCGTAATGTCCTGATGTGCGCTAGCCGCGTAATTCATGGTTGGTGTTTTGTTTGGCCGTTAGGCTCTACCCGTATTAGTGTGATCTGTTCTACACCAGGCAATTGCATTTGCAACTTCTGCTCTGCTATCTTGCCTATTCGACTAGGCGTCGCCCAAGTGCTTTGCTCCAATTGCAACTGCCCCCACTCAACCTCTAATTGTTGCGCAACGTCTTTTTCGCTTTGCAACTCAATAAGTAGCTTGCGTGCCTTGTGCTGAGAGGTGACAACACTCAATGCGCATGCAAGCAACACCAACAGCAATATGCTGTTTAATATGTTGCCCCTAAGCAGCATTGCTACGCTCCGCTACTCTCATAACGGCACTACGCGCTCGGGGATTCAATTGCAATTCCCTCTCACCAGCTCGCACCGGCTTGCCAATTAATTTGAGCTTACCCTGCTGGATTTCACTCGCACGCACAGGTAAATTTCGCGGCAATTTGTCTCCTTGCGCGTTATTTCGCATGAAGTTCTTCACAATCCGATCTTCGAGAGAGTGAAAGCTAATCACGACTAATCTCCCCCCGACTTTCAAATGCTTTACACACTCTGGCAGGACCCGCGTAAGCTCTTCGAGTTCCTGGTTGAGATAAATCCGTATAGCTTGAAAGGTGCGCGTTGCCGGATTCTGCCCTGGCTCACGGGTGCGCACCGCTTGACTAACCAACTCGACAAGTTGCCCCGTTGTGTCGATGGACTCGATTGTGCGCGCCTTAATAACCGCCCTTGCAATCTGCTTAGCAAACCGTTCTTCGCCGTAATCACGTATCACCTCCCCTAGTAGTTTTTCATCAACCTTCTCAAGCCATTCTGCTGCTGTTATTCCGCTGCTGTTATCCATGCGCATATCAAGCGGCGCATCGAAGCGAAAACTGAACCCCCGCTCCGCCTCATCCAACTGAGGCGATGACACGCCCAGATCGAGCAATATGCCATCCACTTCTTTTATGCCCTGCGCTTTGAGCACTTGCTGCAGATGCGTAAAGCCACTGTGCACAATTTGAAAGTGTGACTCGCGCCATGCTCTTCCTACCGACACCGCTGTCGGATCTTTATCAAGTGCAATTAACTTTCCCTGTGCGCCGAGCTGGTTTAATATTTTCTTGCTATGCCCGCCACGCCCGAATGTGCCATCTATATAAACACCATCCGGCTTAATCTTTAGTGCTTCTACCGCTTCCTCCAGCAAAACGGTGGTGTGGACTAATCCCGCATTCGCACCCGCTTCATTCAACCCGGCGCTCACTCATAGCGAGAAGCCTTCTAGCTCCGGCGGCAATTCACCTTCAAGGAAGGACAATCCCGCCTCTTGCTGTGCCTGCCATTTAACTTCGTCCCACAATTCAAATTTGTTACCTTGACCGACCAGCATCACGCGCTTATCTAGCACTGCATATGCCCGCAAAGTCGGAGAGATCAACACTCGACCCGCACTATCCATCACCACATCTTCTGCATACCCGATGAGTCTGCGTTGTAAGGCACGAATTTTGGGATTGAGTGACGAAAGCTTTAGTAACTTTTCCCGTATCGGCTGCCACTCAGGTTGCGGATACAACAACAGACAGCCATCTGCATCTGCTGTTAGCACTAGATTTCCTTCACAATGCGCAAGCAATATGTCGCGATAGCGCGCTGGAATCGCGAGCCGGCCTTTGCTATCTAGATTTAATTGAGCCGCACCTTGGAACATCATTACTCCACTTTTACCCACTTTTTACCACTTTGATCCACTATATTGAATAAAAATCAACTGGTCAAGCAGAAAAACACAGGTTTTCGTTTAGCAACAATGGTTTAGCTTAAATCGACAATAACCCATAATCCTCTTAATAAAGAATGAATTATGGATATAAGCTAAAGTTGGTTGTTAAGAGTGGGGTGTTTTTGGACACATCATTCAGTTGATGGAATATTCAGCGCAGGTAAATTGCATTGCAGATTCGGCGATAGGGACGCTTGCCTCAAAATGACCTCTACACCCTCGAATTAATAAGATAATCAAAAGCTGGATATTCAGATAAAGGCTTTGGTTTACGTGACAGAACCTTTGAAATACATCGACGCCGCCTCAATAAGTTGCGTAACATGCTATTTTTATGGATAATGCGCGGCCTTATGTAATACCCATGTGCGTACACCAGCCGCACAAAACTACTCGCAAGGAATGAAAATGAAAACAGATATCCATCCGGATTACCAAGAAATCACCGTAACTTGCAGCTGTGGTAATAGCTTCAAGACTAAGTCAGCTATGGCAAAGGACACACTGAATGTTGAAGTATGTTCTGAATGCCATCCTTTCTATACAGGTACACAGAAAATTGTGGATACCGCCGGTCGTATTGATAAGTTCCGTCAGAAATACGGCACTAAGACTGCATAACTTGTCTTAGGACAGGCTTGAAAAAAAGGCAGCTAACGCTGCCTTTTTTGTTTACTCAGGATACTCATTTCTCCTAGCATTTGCGCAACACCTCAAATTATAATTTTGGCTTATCCATCAGGTGCTGGATTAATATAACGCATGTATTTCATCAAACCCACCGACCCGAACCCGATCACGACCGCTAAAGCATTTCTGCTGGGATTCTTATGCCTAATATGGGTCGGCACAGGCCTGATTGGACACGATCCATGGAAACCTGATGAGGCTTACAGTTTCGGGATCGTCTACTCGATGCTGCAAAGCGGCAACTGGGTCGTTCCAGCCATTGCAGGCGAGCCCTTCATCGATAAACCGCCGTTGTTCTATTGGACCGCAGCAATATTCGCTACGTTTTTTTCTCCCATGCTGCCGCTGCATGATGGTGCACGCCTTGCAAGCGGCTTTTTTATGTCGCTCACCATGTTATATATCGGATTAGCCGGACGCAGGCTGTATGGAGAGAATCGCGGCTGGGCCGCTGCAATCATTTTAATTGGCTGCCTTGGTTTGTTGGTTCGTGCGCATCAAATCATCACAGATCTTGCACTCATGGCCGGCTTTGCAATGATGCTCTTCGGGTTCACTAAAGCCCGTGAAAAATCGCTTCATGCAGGCATCTTGATCGGCACAGGCCTTGGCATAGGCTTTATGTCAAAAGGATTCTTTTCCCCGATCTTCTTTGCCATTACCGCCGCTGCCCTACCGCTGATGTACCACAACTGGCGAACGCGCCGTTACCTGCATAGTGTAGGTGTTGCCCTGTTAGCGTCAGTGCCCTGGCTGACAATCTGGCCAACAATTCTATTCAACCATTCCCCGCAACTCTTTCATGAATGGTTATGGACTCACAATATCGGCAGGTGGATTACTTATGTAATGGCGGGGCCGAACGAAGAAGCATTCTTTTACTTACAAAATCTTCCCTGGATGGCATGGCCCGCAATGCCATTGGCCGCATGGGTCGTATGGAAATCTCGCAAACGCTTAAATCATAGAGATGATTTGCAATTACCGCTGGTCGCATTTTTGGTGATGCTTGTCACCCTCAGCTTTTCCGCAACAGTTGAAGAAGTATTCGCTCTTCCCATGTTATTGCCAATAACACTTCTGGCTACAGCTTCATTATCGATGCTTAAACGCGGTGCGGCCAATGCGCTGGATTGGTTCGGGATAATGACTTTTGCGCTTCTGGCGATTCTTATGTGGTCAGGTTGGACTGGATTGCTACTAGATAATAGAACAGCGGTTACGAGATGGTTTAAAACTTCACAGCCGGATTTCGTGCCTGAGTTGCATACGACTGCTTTTGCAATTGCCATCGTCGCATCAGTACTTTGGATTATCATGGTGTGGCGCGTCGGACGCTCAATGCGACGCGCCACTTTAAATTGGGCTTCAGGTGTGACACTAATATGGGTACTTGCAATGACACTGTGGTTGCCCTGGTTGGACAGCGGTAAAAGCTATCGCAGTATGGTCGACTCTCTGAAGTTATCCATGCCTAGCCACTACCAATGTGTCGCGCGTGAAAATCTGGGAAATGGCCAGCGAGCAATGTTGCATTATTTCGGCAATATCATCACTGAAATCGATGCCGACCAACTCTGCGATCTAAAGCTGGTACAAGGAAATAATTTGTCCATGCAAGCAATGGACGAAATACATTGGGAAAAAATATGGGAAGGCAGTCGCAAAGGAAAAAGAAATGACTATTATCGACTGTATAAAAAATCCTCTCCTCTGGTTGATTAGGCTCAGATCAACAAACTAGGTCAACAGACAAGCCGACTGACACCCCTCACGACCAAGCCACGCCCTAATCATAGGCAGCAACCGCGCCCACACACATCAGGCAGATACCAGCAAAAACACTTCCACAAAAAGAAATGAGCAATCGAACACTGGCATGCTCGATTGCTCATCAGCAGTACACGACTGATTATTCCGCCAAGAGGTGTGTTACCCCTCCGAAATGACCAATCCAGCGGCTACCGTCAGGCCCTTCTGCAATAGAGAAGATGGTATTCGAGAACAAGCCGTCTTCAACTGTCATGACGGTAAATTCCTTACCATCATAGCGTGCTAAGCCCTTATTGGTTCCGACCCACAAATCGCCGTCAGGATCTTGGAACAAGGAGAAGATCAGGTTCCCCGGCAAACCATCTGCCATCGTGTAGTTGCGCCATTTTTTTCCATCAAAACGTGCTAGACCACCACCCCAGGTACCACACCAAACATCACCATTTTTGCCGATCGTCAACGCAACGATGTAATTAGGGTTGTATGCGCCGCCGCCGCTGACACCTTCCAGCCCCATCTCTTTGGCCTGACGTGCATGATGCTCGGACATACTTGCCGGATCCACCCCAAAGCGCGGGTCATTCTTGATCGTCTCGTATGAGGCGCCCACTCCCTTGTCATGATTCCAGTTTTTCCACTTTCCATCTTTGTAGCGAACCAAGCCACCTTCAGTAGCCAACCAAATTACACCATCTTTTCCCTCTGCGAGGCTATAGACCCAGTCATTTATTAGCCCACCATTGGTATTTTCTACCGTATAGATGTCCCACTTGGAACGATCCCTCAGATTACCGCCTCGGATTCGATTGACTCCCGACCATGTCGCTATCCAGATATCGCCATTGGACGCCTCAAGCGTTTTGTATACAAACGCATCACCTAGCCCGTTAGGAACATTAAAGTTTTCCCATTTATTCTTGGACTCGTCAAACAACGACATACCGCCGCCGTATGTGCCTAATGCGATGCGCCCTTCCAGCCTGCCAATACTGAATACGCCATTCGAGAGTAAGCCATTTGTATAGTCATACAGACGATAATCATCAGTTGCAGTGTCATAACGAACCACGCCCCCCGATGTACCGGCCCAGAGGACACTTCCATCGACATATAGGGCTTTGACATTACGATCACCAACGCGGAAGTGTGTAAATTTAGCATCTTGCGGCTCAACTGCTTTACCTGCACGCGCTTGATTGATTGGCTGCTCTGCAGAGGGCACACCACCCACGGTATCAGTAGAGCCATCTCCACGCATGACTGTCGGATGGCCCGGCGGCAGATCCTCATCAACCTGCTGGTTGCTTTCCGGCATATTTGGATTCGCTTCTTTTGTCTCATCCGTTGAAGTCATCGTGTAAAAACCGGCAATGATGCCCACCACCACAACGGCAATTGCCGCCACCATCTTATTATTCAACTGCATACAACACTCTCCTCAATATATTTTCCCTACCTGATTCTTAACACAAGAACCAAGTGACATCACAACCCCAAGCGTGATACACCTCTACGAGTACCGACCCAAATATCACCCTTGGGCGCAACAGCTATCGCATAAACGGTATTTTCCAGCAATCCTGAATCTTTGGTATAGCTTGTCCAGTTTTCACCATCAAATCTACTGACTCCGCGATTTGTGCCGAACCAGAGTACTCCGCTAGGCTCTTGCGCAATACTGTAAACAATGTTCCCTGCCAAACCATCTTCTCTTGTGTAATTCTTCCAACGCTTGCCATCAAACTTGGACACACCACCACCCCATGTACCCGCCCAAACACTTTGGTCTTCAGCGACTAAGATGGCAAAAACATAATTATTGTTGTAACTGAACGTGCCATCGCCAGACATCACGCCCAAGTCATGACGAGATCTGGTTCCCAAGCCGGTATTGGGACTGGAGGCAAGCTTATTGGGATTCGGTGCCCCCAATCCATCCTTGTTATTCCATGAGCGCCAAACTCCGGCATCATACATTGACACACCGCCTTCAGTCCCAAACCATACACGATCTTTTTTATCAACAGCGAGGCCGTAGACCCATTCGTTAATCAACTCCTTTACATAGGTAGTGAATTTCATCGTACCTAAATCAACATGATTCGCACCGGCCCACGTACCAATCCACAAATCACCGTTTTTTTGGCTTGCAAAGCAATAAATCCAGTAATCAGCCAGCCCGTGCATCGGGAAATAGGTTTTCCATTCTCCGTCACGGTAACGGGAAGTTCCGCCGGCATTGGTACCAAACCACTTATATCCTTCTTTATCAATGCCAACGGCAAACACATATTCGTTTGCCAAGCCGCTATCGCGATTGAAAGTGTTTATGGGTTGGTTATTAGCAAGGTTTATCTCGTGGACGCCTGTGGATGTACCCACCCACAGTGAGTTTCTCTTCGGTTCGACTGTCAGCGCGCGAACAACAACACTCCCGCCAACCTCAAATGATTCAATGACGTGTGGAACTGAGTTAGAGGTGACGACCTCATCAGCTAAGACCTCAAGACTTGATAAAAAGAATAATGCGAACAGGGTTGTTATAACGGCATGCATATATCTGGCTAAAAGTTATGTGTAATTTAAAGTAAGGTGCGTTTTTCAGTATAAGGTATGTAGATAAGCAATCACATCCAAAATTTCAGTATCACTTAAAATCCCTTGGTATCCAGGCATCGAATTTTTGCCATTCTTAATGGAATCCAATATTGCCCTATCTGTCTGGAGCAGCCCCTCACCTTGACCAAAGTTTGGAACGCCAAACATTATACCCGCTCCCTTTAAGCCGTGACATGAGGCACAGTTCGTAGAATAAAGCATCTCTCCGTTTCTAGAATCTGCCGCATAAGACACCTCAGAAAAAGACAGTATAACGAAAGTGATCACACTCAAAATAAAAGTGTTCTTAATCACCCTGTCAGAATACGTTAATTGTTTATTAATCATGCCCTTACACCTCATTTATTTGGCGGATTCGCTTTCTGAAGCCTTCTCTTTTTTCGATTCCTCAGCCTCTTGTAACTCAAGATGCTTTTTCGCGGCCTCTTCTCTCGCCGCCTTTCTCTTATCTCTTCCGTCCTTTACTTTTTGTACAAATTCCTCATTCTTGCGCTGCTCTTCTTTTTTCTGGATTGCCATTAACCTCGGAATTTTGTCTTCCCACTTCTGAGCTTCATTCGGATCTTTTTTTACACCCAAAAGCCCATCCTTATATGCACTCGCCAGCACCTTAACAGAACTCAAATGATTCCTTTCAGCTGCAAATCGATACCAGAACAGTGCCTTATCTTCCCTTTTATCAATGCCCTCGCCAGTTGCATACATTTTTGCCAAACCAAATGCACCCGAAACATTACCCTGGAAGGCCGCCATCAAAAACCAGCCGACCGCATCTTCATCAAATTCAGCGTAGTCAAAATACTCTCCCAAGCGAACCTGAGCCGGAGTATAGTTTTCCCAAGCTGCCGCCCTTAATAAAAACAAAGCATCATTAATATCCGCCCGATCCATTGCTTTCTGGGCACGCTCAAACATCTCCACAGGATCGACCTCATCTTCATCCTCCACAGGATCTGAAATTAATGTCAAAGGTGCCACTTCTGGGGCCTCTTGAGAATCATCCTGGGGAGCCGCCAGCACTGTAAACGACAGCGAACTGAAATACATTATGCAGAACAAGAAAACTCTCATGCGTGTTGCAATCTCCACCACATCAACCTCCAAAAACTTCAAATAAAGACACAGCAATAAAATTGTTCCAATTGCCAACCAACGGCCCGATTGAATCGAAATAACACTTAACTACAGTTTAACAAATGCTGCGCCACACCAGCAAGCAATTCAAAGTGTCCTAAATCCAAGCCCGGGACATTGAAGAAACGCTTTGTATGCGACGTCCAACACTCTTTCTAGCCCAGACAAGAAGTCTTATCACACCTCACAAAGCTGATTAACAATTCCCAATACATTCTGTATCAATAAATCTGTTTCAGCACTGCCAATGATAAATGGGGGCATGAAATACACTGTATTACCAATAGGCCTCAATAACAATTCATTCTGGAGCGCCATCTCAGCAAATCTTTGAGAAAAATCATTGTGTGGGCTCAATACTTCAAACGCCCAAATCATACCCGTATTACGCCAGTTTCGAACTGCATGATGTTCACGCAACGGCTTTGCGACTTGGTTCAAGTACTTTGCTTTGGATAGGTTGACGGCAAGCACATCATCCTGTGTAAAAATATCCAACGTTGCTAATGCTGCGCGACATGCCAAAGGGTTTCCCGTATAGGAATGTGAATGCAAAAATCCGCGCGTTAATTTTTGATGATAGAACGCGTTATATATATTATCGCTGGTCATCACGACCGATAAAGGCAAATACCCCCCCGTAATCCCTTTGGATAACAGTAGGAAATCCGGCGTTACGCCTGCTTGCTCACAAGCAAACATCGTTCCGGTACGTCCCATACCGACGGCTATCTCATCTGCTATCAGATGCACGCCGTACTCATCACACAGCTCCTTCGCTCGGGTCAGATACACAGGGTGATACATTGCCATCCCGGCCGCCCCCTGAACTAGAGGTTCAATAATGAAAGCCGCCAATTGCGCATGATGTTGTTGCAGATAATCCTCAAGTGCTGCCGCACAACGAAGTGCGTATTCCTCATCCGTCTCCCCGTCTGAAGCCTTACGCCAATCCGGGCTGGGGACTGTTGATTGCTGACGCACCAGCGCGCCATATGCATCGCGAAACAACTTGATATCAGATACCGATAATGCGCCAAGCGTTTCACCGTGATAACTGTTTTCCAAACTGATGAATTTGTTTTTTTCGGGTTTACCAAGCTCCAGCCAATAGTGCACGCTCATCTTAAGTGCAACTTCAGTCGCCGACGCACCATCTGAAGCGTAAAAACAATGCCCCAAACCTTTCGGCACCAATTCAATTAACCGTTCCGAGAGCTCCACTACTGGCTCATGTGTACATCCAGCCAACATGACATGCTCTAGCTTTCCCAGTTGGTCGATAATTGCTGCATTAATGTGTGGATTGCAATGCCCAAATAAATTCACCCACCAAGAACTCACCGCATCTAGGTAACGGTGCCCATCTGCATCATATAGCCATGCACCCTCACCCCTCGATATCGAGAGCAAAGGAAAGTTTTCGTAATGTTTCATCTGTGAGCAGGGATGCCATACTGCAACCATGCTTTGCGAAACATAATCTTTACTGTTTTTTTCAATCTCAATAGACATAACTGGAATAATATCCGGTTTTCAAACCATATTTCCTTAACTTGAGCCAAGTTAGGCATAACTATCAACATTTCGTTCAACTTTGCTTTGAAGATTGCATCTTCTGTGGCATCCTTCTACTCTCAAGAATAGCGACCAGAAAGAGATTGCAATGAAATGTGTTGATGATTTTCGCTTGCGTTTTGGAAAGCGTGAGGTACTGCCGATTATGGTCGGCGGGATGGGTGTGGACATTTCAACTGCTGATCTGGCATTAGAAGTTGCTCGTTTAGGCGGTGTCGGACATATCTCAGATGCAATGCTCCCCACCGTAACAGATCGTCACTATCAGACAAGATTTGTTAAAGACAAACAGAAGCACTATAAATTCAACGTCGCAAACACCGACAAAGCAGTTGTTCAATTTGATCTGCTCCAAGTCGCTGAAGCAACACGCTTACATGTCCGGTCTGTAATGGATGCCAAGCAAGGTGATGGCATGATCTTCATCAATTGCATGGAAAAGCTCACCATGAATTCGCCTCGTGAAACGCTACGAGTACGCCTCAAAGTGGCAATGGACGAAGGAATCGATGGCATCACACTCGCCGCAGGCTTGCATCTCGGCTCATTCGCACTGATCGCAGATCATCCACGGTTCCGTGACGTCAAACTTGGCATCATCGTTTCATCTTTACGTGCATTGCAATTATTTTTGAGAAAAAATGCCAAACTGAATCGCTTACCCGACTACATCGTGGTTGAGGGGCCACTGGCCGGCGGGCATCTGGGCTTTGGCATGGACTGGGCAAAGTATGACCTTCGCACTATTGTGACCGAGGTACAGGCATACCTGCAGAAAGAAAAGCTTGATATCCCCGTCATACCTGCCGGGGGTATTTTTACCGGTAGCGACGCCGTCAGCTATCTGGAATCCGGCTCGGCAGCGGTTCAAGTCGCAACGAGGTTTACCGTCTCTCAAGAGTGTGGATTGCCCGAAAAGGTCCAACAGGAATACTTCAAGGCCAGCGAGGATGAGATTGAAGTCAATATGCTCTCTCCGACCGGTTACCCGATGCGAATGCTGAAAAGCTGCCCCGCTATCGGATCAGGCATCCGGCCCAACTGTGAAGCGTTTGGCTACCTTCTGGATGCAACAGGGCAATGTGCTTATATTGATGCCTACTACCATGAACTTGAAGCCAATCCAGGTGTTAAGCGGATATCTGTTAAGGACAAAACTTGCCTGTGTACTCACATGCGAAACTTCGATTGCTGGACATGCGGACACTACACCTACCGCCTCAAGGACACCACTCATCAAAATGCTGACGGAACTTATCAGATACTCACCGCCGAGCACGTATTCAAAGACTATCAATTCAGCACAGACAACAAAATCGCGCTTCCGCAGCAGAAATAATTCTGCCCCCCTTGAAATTTGCACTACTTGCCCCGATTATTAGCACTCGTGGGTAGAGAGTGCTAAAATTCGCCCCCGATTTTTATAACTCATTGTTTTAGGAGACATCAGTATGAACATTCGCCCTTTGAGCGATCGTGTGATCGTTAAACGCATGGAAGAAGAGCGCAAAACCGCCTCTGGAATCGTAATTCCTGATGCTGCAACTGAAAAGCCCGATCAAGGCGAGATCATTGCCGTAGGTAAAGGAAAAGTTAGTGATGACGGGAAATTACAAGCCATGAGCGTCAAAGTTGGTGACCGTGTGCTGTTTGGCAAATATGCCGGGCAAGCCTTCAAAATGGACGGTGAAGAATTTATGACGATGCGTGAAGACGACATCATCGGCGTAGTAGAAGCCTAAATTAAGTTTAACGAATATCAGGAGATAATTAACATGGCAGCAAAAGACGTAAAATTTCACGATGCCGCACGCAGCAAGATGGTTGTTGGCGTCAACATTCTGGCCGATGCGGTCAAAGTTACTTTGGGCCCTAAGGGGCGCAATGTCGTCCTGGATCGCTCATATGGCGCACCAACAATCACTAAAGACGGCGTATCTGTTGCAAAAGAAGTTGAGCTGAAAGACAAGTTTGAAAACATGGGTGCACAGATGGTGAAAGAAGTTGCTTCCAAGACTTCTGACGTAGCGGGTGACGGTACGACGACTGCGACCGTACTGGCACAATCTATCGTTCAAGAGGGCATGAAATTCGTCGCTGCTGGCATGAACCCTATGGATCTGAAGCGCGGTATCGACAAGGCCGTTATTGGCGCAGTTGAGGAATTGAAGAAACTATCCAAGCCATGCGACACCGGCAAGGAAATCGCACAGGTTGGTAGCATATCTGCAAACTCTGATAAGACAGTTGGTGAAAAGATTGCTGAAGCGATGGAAAAAGTCGGCAAAGAAGGCGTCATCACGATTGAAGATGGCTCCGGTTTGGAAGACGAATTGGATATCGTGGAAGGCATGCAGTTTGATCGTGGCTATCTTTCACCTTACTTCATCAACAATCAGGATCGTCAACTCGCCCTGGTTGAAAACCCATACATCCTGTTGCACGACAAGAAGGTTTCTAATATCCGTGACCTTCTGCCAATTTTGGAACTGGTTGCTAAAGCAGGCCGCACATTGCTCATCATCGCTGAAGATGTAGATGGCGAAGCACTCGCAACACTCGTTGTTAACAACATTCGTGGCATTTTGAAAACTGTTGCCGTTAAGGCACCCGGATTTGGTGATCGTCGCAAAGCTATGCTGGAAGATATCGCCCTGTTGACTGGCGGCACAGTGATTGCTGAAGAAGTGGGCCTGACACTTGAAAAAGTGACGCTTGACGAGTTGGGTCAAGCCAAGCGCATCGAAGTGGGCAAGGACAACACCATCATCATTGATGGCGCTGGCGCGGAAGATGCAATCCAGGGCCGTATCGCACAAATCAATAAGCAAATTGATGAGTCAAGCAGTGACTACGACAAAGAAAAGCTGCAAGAGCGTAAAGCTAAATTGGCAGGTGGTGTCGCCGTGATCAAAGTCGGTGCTGCAACCGAAGTCGAAATGAAAGAAAAGAAAGACCGCGTGGATGATGCATTGGCAGCCACCCGCGCCGCAGTGGAAGAAGGTATTGTGCCTGGTGGTGGCGTAGCATTGCTGCGTGCCAAGGCTGCTGTGACCAAGCTGAAGGGTGATAATCAAGATCAGGACGCTGGCATTTCGATCATCCTCCGCGCGATGGAAGCTCCTCTACGTGCCATTATCGACAATGCTGGCGATGAGCCTTCTGTGGTGGTTAATAAGGTACTGGAAGGCAAAGGTAGCTTCGGTTACAACGCAGCTTCTAGCGAGTACGGAGACATGCTTGCAATGGGTGTCGTTGACCCCACGAAAGTAACCCGCACTGCATTGCAGAATGCATCTTCTATTGCCGGGCTGATGCTGACAACCGACTGCATGATTGCAGAGCTACCTGATGACAATGCTCCTCCAGCAATGGGTGGTGGTGACATGGGTGGTATGGGTGGTATGGGCGGAATGATGTAAATCACCCCCCATTATTCACGGCAATAAACAAACCCCGCTTCGGCGGGGTTTGTCATTTTCCGCGTTACAGGTATAATGCGCGGCTTCCTAAGTTGACCTACAAAGTAGGTCAGCAATAGGACATGGCCTGGTAGCTCAGTCGGTAGAGCAGAGGATTGAAAATCCTTGTGTCGGTGGTTCGATTCCGCCCCGGGCCACCAGTATTTAAAAGGCTTGCAGTGATGCAGGCCTTTTTTACGTTCAGCTGATTTTCGCTCATGTAGGCATGGTGTAGGATTTTCAGGGTCTCAGCACGGCTTTTCAGGCAAGGTGGTGTACGGCTGCAATCGTAGCAGTAGCGGTCATAACAAATAGTAGTGCTATCCATATTTTCAGCTTGCTATTATCGTCTGTATTACTTAACCTTCATTCATCAATAATTAGAATAAATGCCTTTAGGCACGAAATATCAAAACACGCCTAAACCAAAATGTCATATGAATAACCGTTAAGTCTCAATCTAATAAAGGGGGGTATCAATGGCACTTGTGAAATGTAAAGAATGTGGCGAGCAGGTAAGTACTGAAGCTAAAACATGCCCAAAATGCGGAGCTAAAGCTCCGAAAAAAACATCTTTATTTACATGGATTGTTCTGATTTTCATCTTGCTGATTATCTACTCTGCAAATCAAGCCCCTACGTCTAGTTCCAGTTCCAAGCCTGCTCCAAGTTTGACCGCTGAAACCAAAAAGGCTAAAAAAGTACCATCTTGGTCTACCTCAACCTCTAAAGATGAAATGACGGGAAAACTATCTGCACATGCTCATTCCCCAAATACCTCTCCAACCAAAGTAATGTCATTCCCTTACAGCGATGTTTCTGCATGGCTGGGTGTTGGATGCAAGAATGGCAGCGAATGGGTTTATATAGGTTTTAGTAAATCACCAAACTTAACAAACACTGAAACAGAAGATGGTTACAGCGTCATCAGAACTAGAATCAAGTGGAACGGAAAAGTTGAAAACGTAGTTTTACATCAAGACTGGGGTGCAAAGTTTTTGCACTTTAGAGACGATGCATCGGCACTCGCCAAAATTGCTGCATCGAACACCGCTTTGCTTGAGCTTCAATGGCATGGTCAACAGTCAACATATTTCGAATTCACCCTTAATGGCTCTTCTAAAGCAATTAGTGAAATTAAAGCAAAGTGTGCAAAGTAGTTGTATCGGGAGAATGAACGGTTTTGAGAGGTTTGCTTTGCAGATTTAAGTCTACTACTGGGGCATGAACAGAGCCTAGCACATGAAAAATTGATGCAGGTAATACCAAGTGCTTAGCATACTAGGTCAGCGAGCATAATTGGTGTCCCCCCTCAAAAAAGAGAAACCGGCCTATCTCTATACGGATGAAGTGACAAACTTCTCGAATCAACAGACTTTGCACCCTGCTCGCTTTCTCATTCGCTCTATTTACAGCATTCCGAATACGGCTTGCTGGGTCAACCCACTATTTCGTAAGTGATGATGCGCTGTCCTTTGCGCTTGTTGATTTCGGACTGAATGTTAGCCCTTAGGGGGCCGCCTATCGGCGGAAGAACGTAAAACGGAATGGGTCGCATTTTCTTGTTGTGGGTTATCGCTCGTTCCATTTTCTTGATTCGGTCTTTAATCGTTGCCAATTTGCAATCCTTCCAATTGAGAGAGGCGGCGTTCCAGTTCGTCAATTTCTTTTAAGTGTGCCAGTGTGCCTAAGCTAGTCAGCAGAGTAGCCCCTTGGCTGGGAGAAAGTGCTCCATCTATTACGGCCTGAACTATCGCAACACCTTGAGCGGCTAAACCTTCGCCGGGTGGCAAGGATAGAGCTACAGGTAGCTCAATTGGCTTAAGTGGAGGTATTACACGTTCAAGCAGTAAACGTGCAGCCTGTGTATCCCCAGACTTCGCCCTGCTTACCACTCGCTCAATTATCTCCGGCACGTGTTCGGCTATGCTGTTGCGTAGCTTCGTTACTTCACCCACACCCGGCGGCCTTCCTTTCGGATTACCAGATTCGCTACTTTCCAGCGTCCTCGTTTTTTCTTTTCAGATTCCATGTTGTTTACCTCCTGTTTTATCAAGCACCTCATTGAAAAATCCAACAGATTTACTATGTGCTGAATGGGTGGGAAATTTACCCCTACATGGTATTAATTCATTGTCTGCACTTTTGAGGGGGTAGCTAGCTGCACTTTTTACAGTTGCAGGCAGTGTCCTGATGCCATTTTTGCAGTGGGTGTCCTGCATTTTTGAGGGGGGTGAATTTTTTTCTTCAAGCTTCCAGTCACGCCATGCGCAAGGTTTGAATCCGGCAAGAAACAGTCCCTCTTTGCTCGTAATGGATAACCAAGTAACGGCATATTGAGCCGCACCTTGCTGGTATCCGCCAACACGTGAGCGATAAATAAATCCCCGGCTGATTAGCTCTTTGATGCAACGGCTCAATGTGTGTTCGCTCTTAAATCCGAACCGATGCATATAGCTAAAGGTTGCCTGCAATCTGCCATTATTGGATTTAGTTAGTTGTCGTGTGATTAAGACAAGCAGAGAGCGTGCTGAGAATGAAAGGCTTGCATAGGCAGGGCTGTCTATTACCCGATGTTCTATTGCAGCGTAAGGATGCTTAGTGGAAGTTTTGGAGGGTTTCATACATCCCCCCTACCGAACACCGCCCGAATAATTTTCGACGGCAGATAATACCGGCTGATTGTCCGGGTCGGACATTCTTGCGACGGTGCGAGCAGGTCATAAGATTCCACCGGCCACCCCAAACCTTTCAAGATGAAAATCACGGCAGATAGCCGCCAGCTTCCTGTTATTTGCTCAAACTCAGGGTGCGTGAAAGATTGCCCATTCAGCATCAGCGAGAGGCATCGTGCAGGAAGTGTGTTCGGGCTAGGATATATCGGGTTAAAATCCGGCTCAGGCAGGAAAGACATTTGCTCAAACCCGGATGATGCTTGGAGGCTGTCCGGGTTTTTCATTTTGCACCGCCTTCCAGCAGCGCACGGATTGCAGCAACAGGCCACGCAAGACGGCCATTGATTTTAAGTGGTCGCGGCATTCCAGCAGGCTCTTTGCAAGCCCACATTCTCATGGTTTGTTCGGCGCGGTCGCAGTAAAACGCAGCCTCTTCTGTGGTTAAGTTTGGCTTGGTAACTTGTTCCAGCGGTTTAAACGAAGGGAGGTTATGCGTGGCAGATGATGCTGTGTGTTGCGTGTTTGCGTGTGACATTTTGGGAATCTCCTCTGTGTTGTGAGGATTCCCATTCAATACAGGCGTTAAATGCCGTCAATATGCGTTTATAGGTGTCGAAAATATGATTAAAAGCATTTAAAAACATGTCGTTGCATTGCGGCAAATTCATGGCAATGCCTGAATGCCTTATGATTTAATCCCGTATATTGCATGGCGTAGAATGGTGCTCGCACATGGAATCTTGCCTCCGCGCCCGGTCATGCCTTGTTCGCCTTTGTTATTTCGGTCGGTCATTTCCTTGTGTGTTTTTATGGCAATCTGTTCCAAGTTAAGCGAAGGTTTTTCCTTGTGGATTTTTTCGGCTATCTGTCTAGCGTTTGCCTGCCATGCGTCAATACTCCGGATTGTCACGGGCGACTTTGTGACCTTCTCGGCAGCGTCATTCATGTTTTCTGGAGTGTAGCATCCCTTCTCAATCGCCCAATCAAGCCATTCTGGACGAAAATTTTGCTCCAATGCAAACTTGATAAAAAACGAAGGGGGTTGCCTTCTTGATTCCTCTTCCACGCTGCCGAAGTTGCCATGCCATCGTCTTGCCAGCCGACTCAACTGCTGAGTCATTTGCGCTGTTTCAAGCCATATATCTATTGCTAGCGGACATTCATTAGCTTGCTTTCCCTCGAAATCTGATTTGCAGTAATAATCTAGGCCCACAATAACCCTTAGACCACTTTCAGGCACCCAAGCTTTATATCCAAGATACTCTTCAAGCCTTCCATTGCCCCAGTCAGGTACCCTCTTCATTCCGCTCCCCCCGCCACCAAGCTCAGCACGCACGGCTTAGCCATAGCATCAAACTCAATCCCTGCCTGCTCTAATATCCATGCTTCAATTTTGACGTGCCACATCCGCAACAGGTCAAGTGGGCGGCGAATATAGTTTTGCTCACGCACCCCTTGAGGCGCATGGCCTTGGATTTGCGCAGAGATTCCGGCGGGTGTTTCTGTCCACTCGCACAGTGTCGCAAAGCTACGGCGCAGCCCGTGCAGGGTCATATCCAAGCCAGCAACAGCGCAGGCCTTGCGGTGGGCTATTGAAGGGTCATGTATGCAGCCTTTCGCAGCGGTGGGACTGCTGAAAACAAACTCGTTACGCCGGGGCAATCCGGCCAGTAATTGCGCCACATAAGGTGTTAAGGGAATGACGCGCAACCCTTCAACCTTGTCATGCATAGTTAAGCTGTTCCACTGAAAATCCACATCTTGCCATTTCAGTGCAGCCAGTTCGTTGCGCCTTGCACCCGTCAATAATAGGGCTTGCAAGTAAGCACTAATTACAGGGTTGCCGATTTGCTTAACTGCGTTAAACCACGCGGACAATTGCTCACGCTGTAGTACGTCATGCTTGGCCTTGGGTTTTCCTAGAATCTCCCGGGCATCCTTGCTCTGAGCAGCATTGCTTGTGATGATTGCTTTATAGGTTGGATGTCGGGCGCACCAGAATAAAAACGCTCGTAATAGTCGTAATGCAAGTCGGGCGCGTGTTGGTCTTTTCATTGCCTCATTCTTCGCCCACTCTGTCACACGCTCGGGCGTTAGTTCCACAAGGCGAATGCTTGCCAGTGATGCAAGGGGGCCGGGTTCGGTGAGTTTATGGCTTCGGGTTCTTTTCTCTCCACCGGCTTGTATGATTTTTTTATGGTCAAGTAAATGGATGGGAGACCATAGAGACTTCCGGGCGGTTACATATTCAGACCATGCAATGCCTAGTGTTACCTGTTCGCGTGCTTCTTGCTCACGCTTCGCGGTGGCAGCGTCTTCCTTGGCAGCAATTGCATCCGCTATCACTTGACGCGGGTCAACTCCTTGGTCAGTCATACCCTTGAGGCGTGTTGCTTCTTTTTGCGCCTTGCCTATCCCCCAAGTTCGCGGGTCACCAATTGTCATGCGGATGGTTTGCCCGTTCAGGCGTGTTTCAAAAATAAATGCTTTGGAACCGGCAGCGGTAACACGCAATCCCAGCCCCGGCGTTTTTCCGTCCCAATAGATGCTCTGTTTTTTACCTGTCTGGCACTTGAACCCCGCAACCTTATCCGCTGTAAAATTTCCCCGTTTCATATTGCTTGCCCCCATGTAGGCACTGTGTAGGCAAATTATAGCAATATCGAGGAATACTCATCAACGCAAACAAAATACGCAATATGCTAATAATTAAGATTTTGTGCGGGTTTTAAGGGTTTTGACTATAGCCATCAACACTAAAAAATACGGTATGTCAGGGATTGAAAATCCTTGTGTCGGTGGTTCGATTCCGCCCCGGGCCACCAGTATTTAAAAGGCTTGCAGCGATGCAGGCCTTTTTTATGCGCGTCAATTTATACCAGCCCTACAGTTAGAATGTTGATAAAAACTTATTCAGATCCTTACCTATCGTTTCGGCAGCATAATCTGATATATGATCTGAATAACTATAGAGAAGCTTCTCATCTTTGTGCGGCAAACAAAGGCCGGACTTAACGTCACAAAGATGCTTATATGTTTCAAAAATACTGATCATTTCTGGATTGAGATTTCGAACTTCACTCAATAACTGACGATACTGCTGTGATAATTCCATATGTCTTTCTATACTGATACTGCAATTGCTTCTTTCTTTGCGCTCAATATAGCTGTTGACCGTATCAAACGCAGTGATTCGCTTTACACATAATTTTGGCTCTTTAAAAGACGGGTTATCAACAACTAGCACTACTTTTTTTCCCGCCCCATTAAATTCATTAACCACATTGGAAAGCCCTTCTAAGGCGGCAGCATAATTTTGGCTGCTTGGCAGGTCTTCAATAGAGTAATTGTTCTTCAATCTAAATAATCCTCTGGTAGCAGCAACTAAAACAACCGTTTGAATCTCCGGTAAGGCTTTGATGCGCGCTACCGCAATTGAAGTTTTTTCTTGTACACCAGCATATATTGGATTGTTTGACAGCACGGGTAACGGCGAGCCCTTTCCTGCGCGAACACCGCCGACAAACATCCATCTGCCATCATCAGTCGAAGTCTTGACCAGTCCGGGGTAAATTGAGTCGGCCTTACTGTCACCAAGCAAAGCATACTTAACTGGCTGACGTGTATCTTTTGAACATACCGCAAACCTTGCCTTTTCTTGCGGATCATCAATCCCACACTCATTTATCGTGCTCGCTGGCAGGCCTCCATATACATTGCTCGCAAGGGCTGGATTCAGTGACGTAATTGATCTATTAAACTTATCTCCATTCCTTTCCATAAAATAAGTCAAGACACCGAGCGACCCTACGAGGATCATCATCACCGATAGCCAAACGGCTGGTCGCATAGATTTTTTGAATCGTATGGATTTTTCAACATACATATAGGTCAGCCACGCCAACACGATCGAGACAAGCACTAAAACCACCCGCATTTCTACAGGTGGTGCTTCACCCAAAATCACATGGGCATACGACAACAACGGCCAGTGCCACAAATAAAGCGGGTAACTGATTAGTCCGAACCAGATCAATAGACGGCTAGAGAGTAGCGTACGATTCAACCAGGCATGCTCACCGGCTGAAATAATGAGGAATGCGCCCACCGTTGGTAGAAGTGCCCACCAACCTGGAAATATGCTCTCTTTGCTGATCAAGAGAAGTGCTGAAGAAACAAGCAAGGCACCAATCAAAGATTTGGCTTGGTTTAACGAGTGCATTGCTGAATCAGAAATAACAATCGACTTTCCCAAAGCCGCGCTCAATGCCTGACATGCTTTTTCACTGATGGATATTTTATGCAGCGTCAAATATGCCAATAAGCTGCCGAGAAGCAATTCCCAGGCACGCGTCAAAGGTGAATAGAACCCTTGCACTTGGTCAGCTTGGCTAATATATATATTGAGTAAGAATGAAGCTAGCGTAACCGCAATGATTGAATTCAGGAGGTTGAAATTTCTCTTAAACACCAAATAAAGCAAAAGCGGCCACACAACATAATACTGCTCTTCGATACCCAATGACCAAAGGTGTAACAGTGGTTTCGTGGCAGCGGCATTGTCAAAGTATCCTGCTTCCTGCCAGAAGAGGAAGTTCGATAAAAAGCCTGCGCCACCAGCGATATGTTTACCCAACCTTCTATATTCATCAGGCAGAAACAAAAACCACCCCACAATCCAGCAAGTGACCAGTACCAAAATCAAGGCGGGGAAAATACGCTTTATCCGTCGCACATAGAACTCAGTAAAGCTGAAAGTGCCTTTCTGTAAATTACCTAGAATGATGCTTGAAATCAGAAAACCTGAAATGATAAAGAAAATATCAACACCGACGAAGCCACCTTTAATCAAATCAGGAAAAGCATGAAAAATAACAACCGCTAGCACTGCCACGGCACGTAACCCGTCAATATCACCACGATACTTCGGATGCTCAAGGTGTGTTTGTTCAGACGGGACCGGGAGGGACATAAAAATAAATAAGCATTACATTGGGGAGTTTACTTCAGGAATGGCTGGAAACTAGGTTGGCGTAAACACTAGCTAATGACTGCAAGTTACTAGTATCTATTCAGTATCACTAATCCGGCCCACAAAAACGAACTTTATTACTGCCTTCTCTTTTAGCCATATACATAGCCATATCTGCTCGCTTTATCACTTCTTCAGCATGACATTGCTGTCCCATGAAAATTTTCACTCCGATGCTTGATGTACAGCGATGCTCCAGTGTTGTACTCCTATTCCCATCGCCTCTAATTTCCAAAAAGTACGGCTCTGCCAGAATAGCCCTTATTTTCTCCGCAATGATTTCTGCCTGAAGGATGGACTCCTCCTCCTTGATATTGAGTTCGCTCAACATCACAATAAACTCATCTCCCCCGAAACGGGCAACGGTATCCACTTCTCTAACGCAACTGACCAATCGGTTTGCTACTTGGATAAGCAGTAAATCACCCACTTCATGCCCATACCGATCATTAAGTGGCTTGAACTTATCCAGATCAATAAACATTAATGCCGAATAATGGTTGGTACGCTTGCTAGCTGCCATCGTTTGCTTTAATCGATCAATCAATACTCGGCGATTCGGCAACTGAGTCAACTTATCTTTAAATGCCATGCGCTTAATCTCATCCTCAGCTGCCTTGCGTTTGGTTATATCGATATACGTTGCGATATAGTTTGTAATTGTTTGGTCCTCTTTCTTCACGGCAGTAATATTTACCCAAGCAGGAAAAACTTTGCCATCCTTACAGCGTGTCCAGATTTCGCCTTGCCAACTTCCACTATCGTTTACAGCACCCCATACCTTTTTAACAAATTCATTGTTGTGATAATCAGCACAAAGCACTTGCGGCCTCTTTCCCTCCAAGTCTGCTTGCGAATAACCTATCATTTCTGAGAGTGAATTATTGATATCCTCATCCGCAATCATCATGCCCTCATGTGATTCAAATGCAATCGCAGCAATTCTGTCTGCGGCTTCAGCGCGCTGCTGGAGCGCTTGGCTTTCATGCTGTAACTTTCCAGCCATTTCGTTGACCCCGGTGGCCAAAGTCACCAATTCACTCACATTCTGGGATGTCGTAGCTCGTGTGGTCAGATCGCCATCCCCCAAAGCTTGCACAACATCTCTCAGCTTTCGTATCGGCGTAACTATGCTACGACTGCCCAGGTAGATCAGGCACATAGGGAATATCAAGAATAATGCTGTTGATCCGACCGTCACCCAAAGCATTTGCGCCTTAAGGTGGTTGGTATTGACCAAACTCATTTCCACAATGACAGAGCCTATCTGCTCCGCCTTTTCCTCAACATCTAAATCATCATCAAGTGCAACTTGCGCAGCCACAATAGGATGAAAAATTCTCAGGTTATCAACATCTAAATTAGTAGGCTGATGCAGATTAACCGTATCCAGCATCCTTTTGAACTGCCCTAACCGTGATGATTTAGCCATATTCACTTCACTCGCTGTATCAGGTGGTACTTGTTGAGGTACACCCGAAAATTCGCCTGCTTCGATCAACATGCCTATTGATCCATTCAGAATGATCACCCCCCTGACATCCGGCTGCTGCAATGTGTCAGTCGCTAAATTTTGCAGGAATGCTCGATTATTAGAAAAAACACCATATTCAGCACTGGAAGCAAGCTGCCTGGATATAAGCTTGCCCCGCTCAAGCAAATTCTCATCCATTGCTACAAAACGGTCATGCAGGAAATAGGCTTCCAAGCAAACCGCCATCACCAACAAAGGAGTCATCGTCATTATCGCCACTTGCTGGCGAATACTGTACAGACTCATTTGCGCCCCTCGTTTGATTTACTTAGCAGAGTGCGAATCGCTTCTTTCGAAGGCAAAATGATGCCTAATGCTCTAGCCACCTCACGATTAACTTCAATTTTATATTCAGCAGGATATTGAGGGCTTGCAAGTTGCTTACTGCGTAAAAATGAGATGACTGCCTCCGACGCCTGATTTGCCAATTGCTCTGGAGTAGAAAAGATTGCGCTCAATGCGCCTGCCCTGACATAAGGCCTCGATATGCCAATAAGAGAAATAGAACGACTATAACTGGTTAACAGGATATTTCGAATATTGCTACTGTTGTATATCGAGCCATCAGGTATCGCTAGCAGTAAATCACTGGTAGACAATACTTTTTCCAACTCAGGAAATAACCTGGCTTCACCTACACGTCGTGTTACCAGCGATAAGCCTCTATTAGTTGCAACCTTGCGCACCGCCTTAAGGTCAAAATCCTCTTCGGACGAATACAATATCCCTACCTTGCTACGTTTTGGAAGCACAGCCTTAATGAAATCCATCTGCCTACTCATCGGCTGATCCAGATAGATTGCTGAAGTTATTTTGTCAAAACGATTGCCATCAGTGGTAAGGCCGTCCAACAGATCGCGATAGCCCGCTGCTGAAATCATGGTAAATAATACCGGCGTGTCGGGCTGCAAGACCGCCAATTTGGCAGAGCGCATACCAACTGAAACAATAAGTCCGAGATTTTCGCCATCAACTGCATGGGACTCAATAATATCCACATCAACATCAGCAGATACAATTGCCTCTTTAAATGCGTTGGCAAATTTCTGGTATGGCGCACCCTTTTCGCTCACGACCAAATTGACATTAAGCCTCTCCGCATAGACGGGAACACACATAAGACCCGCTACTAAGGCCAACAATGTGGCTAGCTTGATCATAAATGAATGCAATCCAGCAGTACTCATTTTGCTGTTTCTAATAATTTATTGTTGCTGTTAAGTAAGTGCGTCGATTAAACACGTTCGCATCCTCATACTCGATATGCTTCCCGTCAAACAAGCCTTGCACCACCCATGCAAGCTCACCCTCAGCCTCGCGCCCAAGTTTGAAATTTTTCGCGAGTTTGACATCCACCCTGCGAGTCAATTGCTGCCTGTCATAATCCGGCCGGTCTAACGGCAGCATGGCATCCTGTTGGTAATAACCCAGACTGAATGCAAGCCCGTTATCATCAGCAGTAGAATACTGTGCACTGATCATGTTTCTCGGCATGGTTTCGCTATATTTCGACCCTGTGGCTGAAGGGATAAAAGGACTACTAAGCAACTGCCAAGCGTAGTTGAAGGTCAGCAGGTTGCTGTCACCCCAGTGATGCTTGGTCGTCAATTCAAATCCTTTATGCTCAGCATCAAATAAATTGCCTATATCATAAATCGGGTCACCAGCCACATTCAAATTGGTCGATTCAAAAGTAAACATAATGTCGCGCAACTGGTCATGATAGAGACGCGCATCTACAGAAAGCCCATACTCCGAAAACTCCCCGACATAGCCAATCTCTCTTGACAGCACGCTTTCAGGATTCAAATCGCCGCTAGCGACTAATATTGTATAAGTCTGCCCAAGCGTCAGAATCGTTTCAGGAGCGTGAAAGTTTCCACGCTCTTCATAAACAGAAGGGTTGCGATATGCCTTGGATATACCGATGCGCAACGATTGATTATCAGTCAGTTTTTGAATCAACGCCATGCGTGGAGAAACATTTTTCTCACCCATGCCGTTGTCTTCCTGCATGGCGCCTAAATTCAACAACCATTGCGGTGAAAAGCGCCACTCATCATGCGCGAACAAGGTGTACTGATTCAAATTTTGCTCTTCCAGAAACTGATGGTCCGCCCGCGTCCAATCATGACGTGTGGATGCCCCCCACACCAGTCTATTTTCAGGTGAAGTGTGTAAAGTATGCTGCAATTCCCAGTTATCGCGAGTGTTAGTCGCATTATCGGTATATGCCGGTATAGCTGGAGACGCAGGATCAGGAATCTCATTCAATAAATCTTGATAGATGTGGTAATACTGCAATTTGAGTTCATCACCGCCCTCCATACTGTGTAGCCAAGTCAGTTGGGCAAAATTCTCAAGCGTAAATCTGTCATGTGCAGGCTCAGTATCGGTAACTTGGTGTCCTGAGCCTCTTGACCCACTGGTGTATCCTGTTTGAATATCAAGACTGTCGGAAGAGCTTGGATGAAAGCTAGCGCGCAAATTGAACAGCCGCGTCTTGTGGCTATCATAGTGTAAAGGTTTGTTGTCCGTCGGCACTTTAATCGCGTCATAACCATGATCGCTTCTGTAACCTGCACTGATGCGGTAATCGAATTTTTCTCCGGGCATCCCGAAACTGACAGATGCATCAGCAATACCGCCATTTCCTTTGCTGACACTGGCCTTAAAGCCGCGCACATCACCGGCCTCTCTTGTAAAGATATTGATCACGCCCTGTGTAGAGTTGCCACCATGTGATGCCGCTGCAGGACCACGAATCACCTCGATGCGTTCTATGTCATCAATTTGCAAAGGTAGGTTTTCCCACGCAACCGCACCGAGCGGGGGCATGAACACAGACCGACCATCCACCAGCACTTGCATCCGGCGCGCATAATCATCTGTCGTACCATGATAAGCAACCACTTGCCGCCACCCTGTTGCATAAGCAACGTACATACCCGGCACCATCCGGAACAAATCCGCAACCGTACGGAAGCCGGAAGCCTCGATCATCTTCCGGTCTATCACCGTCATTGCGTTGGGTGCTTCAGACAAGGGTTGCGCTAATCGGGACGCGCTCAACACAACGGGTAACTCGGCAAAATAATCTTCTTCAATTGAATGATCTCTAGCCCATGTCATACCTAAAAAAAAGACAGTCATAACTGGCATCAATATAAGCCAGATTTGAACGCCAATTATTTTATTAGCTACTGATTTTTTCTGCATGCATCCCCCTGTGCTCAAAGGCATTGTTATCCCCTAATGCCCTGCGCATCTTAATTATTGATTAATGCACCACTATCTTAGTTGGTCTTTATCTTCACTACAACCTTATAAGAAATATATCCAAATCGTTTTAGTTATCGCACAAACAAAGGTTTACTTGAATGACTCTTAAACCTTCAAAATGCAAATTGGCCCTACCAACATACCTTATGAAAAACCTCATATAAGTATTTCTGGTAGTATCGCGCCCGCTCAATGCAATGTTTTTCCAATAATATATTTCTTTAAATTTTGCTAACCCGCTGACAACAATACAATTGTCACCTTAGTCATCGATTATGCAAGGCTTACAGCACGCTAGCGAGCACGTTTTAACTTAAAGACACATGAATCAACCAACTGACAATACAAAAGTTACACCAACGCAAATCGTCAATACCAGTGCAGATTGTACGTTTATGGACGAAGTAAAGCGTAGGCGTACTTTTGCGATTATTTCACACCCTGACGCTGGCAAAACGACACTCACGGAAAAGCTGCTGCTTTTCGGTGGGGCCATCCAGATGGCGGGAACCGTCAAAGCGCGCAAGAGCGGGCGCCATGCAACATCGGACTGGCTGGACATTGAAAAGCAGCGGGGCATTTCTGTCGCCAGCTCAGTCATGCAGTTCACTTATAACGATAGCGTCATCAATCTGCTCGACACGCCGGGTCACCAAGACTTCTCCGAAGATACCTATCGGGTTCTGACTGCTGTAGATGCAGCGGTGATGGTCGTCGATGCTGCCAAAGGTGTGGAGGCACAAACCATCAAGCTGCTGGAAGTGTGTCGCCTGCGTAATACCCCCATCATCACCTTTATCAACAAGATGGATAGAGAGGTACGCGATCCATTGGAGGTGCTGGACGAAATCGAATCGGTATTGAATATCCATTGCGCACCTGTGACTTGGCCTATCGGTATGGGCAAACGCTTTCAGGGGGTATATCACCTACTGAACGACGAAGTGTTGCTTTTCGCTCCCGGAGAAGAAAAAACCGGACAGGAGATCGAAACATTGCAGGGCGAGCAAATCGAAAAGCTGGCGCAGAAATGTCCCGCAGAGATGGAGATCATGCGTGAAGAAAGCGAGTTGGTGATGGGCGCGGGTGCATCATTCGACTTGGATGAATTCCTCAAGGGACAACAGACCCCCGTATTCTTCGGCTCCGGCATTAACAACTTCGGTGTGCGTGAGGTATTGCGTGCGCTGGTAGATTGGGCACCTGCGCCATTGCCACGAGAAACAGACAAGCGCATGGTGCAGCCCGCCGAATCGCCTTTCACCGGGTTTGTGTTCAAAATACAAGCCAACATGGATCCCAATCATCGAGATCGCATTGCCTTTATGCGCGTTTGTTCAGGCCGATACAGTCCGGGCATGAAGGTTAAGCATCGCCGTAGTGGTAAGGATATGAAGCTGGCCAACGCTGTCACCTTTATGGCCAATGAACGTACCCGTATGGAAGAAGCTTACGCCGGAGACATCATTGGTGTACACAATCATGGCCAGTTGCAAATCGGTGATGTACTGACCGAAGGTGAAGCTCTAATCTTCAAAGGTATTCCATATTTCGCCCCCGAGTTGTTCAGCCGCGCACGCCTGCGTGACCCGATGAAGGCCAAGCAGTTAGAGAAAGGCTTGCGCCAGCTGGGAGAAGAAGGTGCGGTACAGGTATTCGCACCACTGATAGATAACGCACTATTAATCGGAGCAGTTGGGCAATTGCAGTTTGAAGTCGTGGCACATAGGCTTAAGGCCGAATATGGTGTGGATGCGGTATTCGAGCAGGCCGGTATCCACACTGCTCGATGGGTAACCTGCCCTGATGCAAACCACTTCAACGAATTCATCAAGGCCAACCAGGGCAGACTCGCTAAAGACGTTGATGATAACTATGCCTATCTCGCCGACACTAGCGTTAACCTTCGTCTGGCACAAGAGCGCTGGCCCAAAGTGGAGTTCCATGCGACTAGGGAGCACGGACAGCAACTTTGATTGTCAGTGAGTACAACAGGCATTCCCGCCGACATTACCTCATCTCATCAAACAATAATTCAAGGCGCATTTCCAGCAGCGGAGTGGAACGATAATTCATCGTTTTCGGAAAGTGCAGTTGCGGACTCAGTTCCAGAAATACCCATTCACGATGAAGCCGGTAACGAAATAGCGCCAACAGCACATATTCCGAAACTTGTAATTCTGGTCGGCTAACACCAATCGCACTTGCCTGATACAGCATGGCAGAACGTTCATCCAATGTATGGAAAACAGATATATCCTGCCGCAAATCAAAATTTCCTGTATCCCTTAACCATGTCGCATTGCTGCTTGAGCGAAATAGCATCGGATCACTGATGGGACGTTCAAAATGTAACTCAGTCGTTGAACCCACACCTGTCGTATTGAACCAGAAAAATGTCTCTGCCGCCCGCATGCGCCAAGCATCCATTGTTAGTGAATATCTTCCTCTCGCCCTCGCAAAAGGACTGGTATTTAGTCCTTGAAACTTGATGCCAGCATCTGCACTATAGTGGGCACGTTTTTCGATAGCATTTTCATAACGCGCAGCGGCAGCATAACTTTCCGGGGCTGCGACCTGATCGATGGGAGTAGTCTGAACCTTCTCCTCCTCTCCCGTTAAATTTTGGTCAGGATTGGATTCAATCAACAAATGTAGTCGCTTCTCTACTGATGGCAGATGAAACTTGGCACGCCCCGAAAGCACGAATTTACGTTCCGCACCACGCCCAACAACCCTTGTGATATCTAACTGCAATACGCTCTTATTGCTTTCCAGATAATTCCTATCATCGCCAAAGAATCGATCAATATTCTTCACATAGTTTACAAACTTATCTGACAGATAGTCTCGTTCACTATCAATCGGTGTCATGAATGTGGTTTGTGAGTTTATCGAACTCACCAACTCAGCACTGAATGTTTCGCAAGGCAATAGAAAAGCAGCACCCAGTAGCAAGGCTAAGGGGAATTTACAAAGTAAGATGTTTAATAATCTGAAACGCATTTAAGTCAGATATTACACAATATTGCCGGATGAACGTGCGTGGTACGGTGGCTAAATGTTAGACTCCACGCCGAAGCTGGCCAGACAGTCGCCGCGTCCATCAGGACGGGGAGGAAAGTCCGGGCTCCGCAGAGCAGGATGCCGGCTAACCGCCGGACGCCGTGAGGCGATGGAAAGTGCCACAGAAAATATACCGCCTATATTCTCCTAGTGAGGATCGGCAAGGTTGAAATGGCGAGGTAAGAGCTCACCGCACTGGTGGCAACATCAGTGGCAGGGTAAACCCCATCCGGAGCAAGACCAAATAGGCAGACTATGGCGCGGCTCGCGTCGTCTGCGGGTAGGTCGCTTGAGCGTCAGGTAACGAAACGCCTAGAGGAATGGCTGTCCACGACAGAACCCGGCTTACAGGCCAGCTTCACCATTTTCTGCAAAACCGTTATAACGACTTTAATTAAAACTGAGAGATTCCATGTCGTGGTTCATCACTAACTTCATTGCTACATTCCTGATGCCACCCCTGAGCTTTCTGGTCGTACTCGTAATTGGCATCATTCTGCTCTACCGCGGTCACAAGTTTGCCAAGCCTATCATCGTTGCTGCCAGTGCTTTACTATGGATCACGTCCACGCCGTACTTCGCCGAAGGAGGGCTGCATCTGCTGGAAGCACAAACCACTGCTCTGCATACCGCCAAACAAAATGCCGATGCAATCGTGATACTCGGAGGTGGAACCTATTTCCGTGCCCCGGAATATAACCAGCAGGACACCATCAGTGGTGCCACACTGATACGCCTGAGGTATGGTGCAAAATTGCACCGCGAGACAGGAATGCCCATATTGGTAACGGGTGGCAGACCAGTAGGCAACCAATTATCGGAGGCTCAACAAATGAAGGCTACGCTGGAACAGGAATTCCAGATACCAGTGCGTTGGACTGAAGATAATTCGGATAATACATTTGAGAATGCCCTCAACTCTTTTAAAACCCTGCAGAATCAAGGAATACAAAAAATATACTTGGTAACGCATGCATGGCATATGCCGCGTTCATCCAAGGTATTTCGCAACGCTGGGTTTGATGTCATCGAGGCACCGACTTCTTTTACAACCCGCTATCAAATAAACGCACTTGCCTTCTTACCCAACGCCGCATCGTTACACGGAAGCAAACTATTTTTTCACGAAATAGTCGGATCTATTTGGTATTGGACCAAATCAATATTTTCAACTCAATAAAATCGCAAAGGAAATGAAATGAAAGCACGCGTTAAATGGGTAGAGCAAGTCTCCTTTCTCGGCGAGACAGAAAGCAATCACGCTGTCCTGATGGATGGCTCGCCTGCCGCAGGAGGTCGAAACCTCGGCCCGCGCCCGATGGAAATGCTGCTACTTGGCGCTGGTGGATGCACCAGCTTTGATGTGATTGCAATTCTTAAGAAGCGCCGTCAATCGGTTTCGGACTGCTATGTAACGTTAGAAGCTGAACGGTCCGAGACTATCCCTAACGTATTTACAAAAATACATATGCACTTTGTCGTAAAGGGCAAAAACATCAAACCAGAGGCTGTTGAAAAAGCAATAAAATTATCGGCAGACAAATACTGCTCTGCCTCCATTATGCTGGGGGCAACAGCCGAGATGACCCATGACTTCGAAGTGATACAAGCAGATTAAGCTGTGTCCCGCATATCAGGCCGATACATCTTGGCGCGATTCCGCCCGGCAGATTTTGCATAATACATCGCAGTATCTGCATGATGAGTCAGCAATATTTCATTCTCACCATGCTCGGGATAAATTGCAATTCCGATACTGCCTGATATATGCAAGTCACGACCGTCCAGCATAAATGCCTGACTCAAAGCCGCCAGCATTTTTTCAGCAACCAAAACCGCGTCATGGCTGGTATCGATAGTCGGCAATAGCACGAGGAATTCATCTCCACCAATACGCGAAACCGTGTCTGCTTCACGCACACATTTACGCATACGCACCGCCATTTCCTTTAGCAGCAAATCACCTACCGCATGACCATAGGTGTCGTTGATCGGTTTGAAATGATCCAGATCAAGAAACAACAGTGCCAATTTTGATTTGTCCCGCCTTGCTTGAGCAAGTCCCTGTTTAAGTCGATCTGAGAATAAGGTGCGGTTGGGCAGATCAGTCAGTGCATCGTGATGAGCCATATACTGCAAACGCGCTTCTGCCCGCATTCGTTCAGCTAACTCCCTATTGATTGCCTCCGCGGTGTGAATCGCCCGAGTGCGATCTCGTACTACCAGCCATGCAAGCAAAGAAAGCAGCAGACTGAGTGGAATCCCTACAAATATAACCAACTTCGGCGACCTTGCATCAAGCCTGCTTTCGAAGCCTGCCAGCGATGCAATCACAACCGACCAGATATGCTCACCCAATTCCATTCTAGTAATATCAACAAAAAATGCCTCAGGCGACCCACCGGCACCACTCGCGTCTGGATCGAACATCATTGTTGCATCCGATATTTCCTCACTATCATGAATTTCAATATCGATATCGGTGGCAATTTCGCCGAGTATGCCTGTCATCAAATCCACCATCCTGAAAGGCATATAAATCCAACCGACGACACTCTGTTTGCGCTCTTCAAGCGTCTCCAGTGACACATCATTCCTGTATATCGGCAGAAACATGAAAAATCCGCTCTGCATGCGAGGGTCATCATCTGCTCCCAAGGCTAGCAAAATTTTTGCGGAATAAACTGCCTTACCACTATCACGCGCCTTCTCTAGGGCTGCACGAAATACAGGATCAGCATAAAAGTCATATCCGACTTCGTACAGGCCATCGCCAACAAATGATTCTATATATTTTATTGGCGCAGATATCTCTCGTGCTGCGCCTTTTTTCTTTAGTTGTTTGATTGCTGCAAACCCAATCCCTTGACTGCCCGGATAGTGATCTTCCAAAAGCTGCGACTTAACATACTCTCTGAATTTTGATTCAGTTACGCGGCCCGAAGCCGCAAACAATGACTTCACACCACGCAAAATCTGTTCGTAAGCTTTCATTCGCACATCGATGCGGTAATGAGTTTCACGCGCACGAAAATCAAAGTCGCTTTGCAACTCCTGCATTGCATCACCCTGCTCGCTTCGCCACTCCAGCGCGGTGGTCGTCAACGCCACCACCAAAACCACCCAAGGCAGCAGCCACCCGATACGATATCCTCTCACACGCAGAACAGGAGAAGGCGGGTGTTGCTTTTCATCTTCAGTTTGCAGCTCGCTCATGGGCTAAAGGACAGTGTTATTCAGAGAATTAAATCTGGTGCGAAAGCGTCGTCATCACTTTAGCATTTATCTTCATCGCAAATTTCACCGGCTGCGGAAGCTCCGCCCCGCCCAATGAAGTTGCCATATCAGCGTGTCCGATTTCATCGGTATACATTTGCGTAACGATAGCGCGACTTTTCTCATCTTGCTGAGGCAGACGCGCCAAATGGCTTTGCAAGTGCTGCCCGACTTGCTGCTCGGTTTCTGACAAAAACCCAAGATTCCATTTATCACCTAACAATCCAGCTGCTGCGCCTATCGCCAGCGAACCGGTATACCAGACAGGATTTAGAAAGCTCAGATGGCCACCAAGCTCGTACACACGTTTTGATGTCCAAGCTAAATGTTCTGTTTCTTCTTGTGCGGCAAGCTGCAATTTCTCCTGCACTTCCGGATCACGTGCGGTCAATGATTGACCTTGATATAACGCTTGAGCACAAATTTCACCGCTATGGTTAACCCGCATCAATGCTGCTGCCGCCTTTTTCTCGGATTCTTCCATGGGAACATCCGTCAGACTGGCATCGGGATGCGGGCGCACACTATGCGCCTGACTAAACAAGGTACGAATACCCTTATCAAATTCGACAATTAAATGATCCAGATTAATCATGATGCCTACCCCTGATAAATATTACGCTACAACGTTAATTCAAAGACCTTCGCTAATTCAACTCCCGGCTCTTCAGCACGCATAAAAGCTTCGCCCACCAAAAATGTCGCAACACTTTGATCAAGCATCATTTTCACATCTTCAGTCCCAAAAATACCACTTTCAGTCACCACAATACGGTCTGACGGTATGTTAGGCAACAAGTTCAGGGTGTTTTGCAAGCTGACTTCAAAAGTTCGTAAATTTCGGTTATTGATACCTATCAGGGGTGTCTTGAGTTGAAGTGCAACCTCAAGCTCGTGGCCGTCATGTACTTCCACCAGAACGGCTAAACCTAACTTCGAAGCAAGAAGCTCAAATGCTTTCATCTGGCTCAGCGTTAATGCTGCTGCAATCAGCAGGATAGCATCTGCCCCCATCGCACGCGCCTGATAAATCTGGTATGCATCGACGATGAAATCCTTACGCAATACCGGTAACTCACAGGCTGCACGTGCCATCTGCAAATATTCAGTACTTCCCTGAAAGAACTGTTCGTCGGTCAATACCGAGAGGCAGGCTGCCCCGTGTGCCGCATAACTTTGCGCAATCTTGTCGGGCTTAAAATCAGGGCGAATAATCCCCTTACTTGGACTGGCCTTCTTAATCTCGGCAATCACGGCTGGTTGACCCACCGAAATCTTGTTGCGAATCGCGCCAACAAAATCGCGCACAGGAGCAGCTTGCTCTGCTTCAGCGCGTAGTTTTGGAAGCGGCTTTGTAGATAATGCCTGCGCCACCTCTTGTGCCTTGACGGCTAGAATTTTTTTCAGAATATCGGACATGCTTATTTCTTTATGGTTGAGTGTCGCATTCTAACGCAAGCGGGATGCTAAAATGCGTCCGACTAGCAATACAGGAAGAAACATGGCAAATATCAATATGAACGACATCAAGCGATACATGCAGGACGTTGGTCAAGCCGCTCGCGCTGCTTCGCGGCTCATAGCGATGGCAGACTCCAATGCAAAAAACCATGCATTGGAAAACATCGCCACCGCGATCTTGCTGAACAGCAGCAAGCTCATAGCCGAGAATGCCAAGGATGTAGCTGCCGCCAAAGCAAACGGACTTGACCCTGCATCAATCGATCGCCTGACGCTCACCGAAAAGACCATCAATGGCATGGCTGAGGGACTGCGCCAGATTGCCGCGTTGCCTGACCCGATTGGTGAAATCAGTGACATGAAATACCGCCCATCTGGAATTCAAGTCGGCAAGATGCGTGTCCCGCTAGGTGTTATCGGCATCATCTATGAGTCACGCCCGAATGTGACGGCGGATGCGGCAGGGTTGTGCCTGAAGTCTGGCAATGCTGCTATCCTGCGCGGCGGCTCCGAGGCGATTCACTCTAATCAGGCTATTGCAGCCTGCGTGCATCAAGGACTGCGTGAAGCTCGCTTGCCTGAGACTGCGGTACAAGTGGTCAGCACCACCGACCGTGCAGCCGTTGGCGAACTGATTACGATGAAGGAATATGTAGATGTCATCGTGCCACGTGGCGGCAAGAGTTTGATCGCCCGCATCTCAAGCGATGCCAAGGTGCCAGTTATCAAGCACTTGGATGGCATCTGTCATGTATATATCGATAGTGAAGCAGACTTGAAGAAAGCCATCCGTATTGCCGATAATGCCAAGACACATCGTTATGGCGTGTGCAATGCGATGGAGACACTGCTGGTCAATGCCGACATCGCTGCAAAAGTACTGCCTGACTTGTGCAAAATATATCTGGACAAGGGGGTTGAGCTGCGCGGCGATGACGAGGCGTGCAAGCTCGTTTCACAGATGACGATAGCTACAGAAGAAGACTGGCATAGCGAATATCTCGCACCAATATTAAGTGTGCGTATCGTAAATGGGCTGGATGAAGCGATTAACCACATCAACACTTATAGCTCTCAGCATACTGATAGCATCGTGAGTGAGAATTACAGTCATGCAATGCGCTTCCTGCGTGAAGTGGATTCAAGCTCGGTCATGGTTAATACCTCGACCCGCTTCGCGGATGGCTTTGAATATGGCTTGGGTGCTGAAATCGGCATATCCACCGACAAAATACACGCACGGGGCCCGGTTGGACTGGAAGGACTGACCTCGCAGAAATATATCGTACTCGGTAACGGACAAATTAGAATTTAACAAGAGAGAGCAATATGAGCCAAATTATAGAAGTCAAAGTGCCGGATATCGGCGATTTCAAGGATGTTGAGATTATTGAGGTCAGCATCAAGGCCGGCGATAAGATCGAAGCCGAGCAATCATTAGTTACATTGGAGACCGACAAAGCTGCAATGGAAGTTCCTGCGCCCTCGGCCGGCAAAGTCAAAGAGCTGAAGATCAAAGTAGGAGACAAGGTCAGCGAAGGCTCGGTAATCCTGATGCTGGAAAGCGACGCCACTGCATCCGCTCCAGCAGAAACGACTGCTGCGCCACAAGCTCCTGCTCCTGCTCCTGCAGCATCACCGCAACCTGCCGCCGCACCCCAAGCTGCACCTGCTCCAGCACCGGCGGCCAAAGTCGCAAAAGGCGATATCCACGCTGAAGTCTTGGTGCTAGGTGCTGGCCCCGGCGGCTACACGGCGGCTTTCCGTGCTGCTGATCTAGGCAAGCAAGTCGTGTTGATCGAGAAACACGCCTCGCTGGGTGGTGTATGCCTGAATGTAGGCTGCATCCCTTCCAAAGCATTGCTGCATGTTGCCAAAGTCATCACGGAGGCTGAAGAAGTTTCAGAGCATGGCGTGTCCTTCGGCAAACCTAAAATCGACATTGATCAGATTCGTGCATGGAAAGAAAGTGTCATCAAAAAATCTACCGGTGGACTGAAACAGCTTGCCAAAGGCCGCAAGGTTCAGGTGGTTCAAGGCACGGCAAACTTCACCTCCCCTAATAGCCTCGCGGTACAAACGCCAGATGGGGAAAAGATCATTACGTTCGACAATGCCATCATAGCAGCAGGCTCCAGTGTTGCCCGGATTCCCGGCTTTCCTTATGACGACCCACGCATCATCGACTCTACCGGTGCGCTGGCGTTAGCAGATGTGCCGAAGAGGATGTTGGTGATCGGCGGCGGTATCATCGGCCTGGAAATGGCAACGGTGTATGACGCACTAGGTTGCAAGGTTTCCGTGGTTGAATTAATGGATCAACTGATGCCGGGTGCCGACAAAGATATGGTCAAGCCGTTGCACACACGTATCGCAAAACGCTACGAATCCATCATGCTCAAGACCAAGGTCACCAAGATCGAAGCCAAAAAGAATGGCCTTAGCGTCAGTTTCGAGGGGGATCAGGCACCTGACAAACCGCAGGTCTATGATCGCGTGCTGATGGCCGTAGGGCGTCGCCCCAACGGACGAGAGATCGCTGCAGAAACAGCAGGTCTCATTGTCAACGAGCGCGGATTCATTCCGGTAGATAAGCAACAACGTACCAACGTCCCGCACATTTATGCGATCGGCGACATCGTCGGCGATCCGATGCTGGCACACAAAGCGGTGCATGAAGGTAAGGTCGCTGCCGAAAATATCGCCGGACACAAGGCATTCTTCGAGCCGTTGACGATCCCGTCAGTCGCCTACACCGACCCTGAAGTCGCATGGATGGGATTGACCGAGACACAAGCCAAAGCCGAGGGCGTCGAATATGAAAAAGCCTCCTTCCCCTGGGTTGCTAGTGGACGTGCAGGCTCAGTAGGGCGTAGCGAAGGTGCGACCAAAGTACTGCTTGATCCGAAATCACGACGCATCCTCGGCGCAGGTATCGTTGGTGTAAACGCAGGCGAACTGATCGCCGAAGCCGTCTTGGCGCTGGAGATGGGCTCAGACATGGAAGACATCGGGCTGACCATCCACCCGCATCCGACTCTGTCTGAGACTTTATGTTTTGCTGCGGAAATGGCAGAAGGCACGATCACCGACCTGATGCCACCGCGTAAAAGATGATACCTTGCGGTCGATCCCCGAACCTATCTCATGATATTCGGGGAATTTTTTGCCGCACCCACACTAGAATCCTTTCTCAATCAACCTTAGTTCTGGAGACAAACGATGAATAAATCAATTTCACTTTCACTGTTGGCAATGATGGGCTGTAGCATTGCATTTTCTGCTGCTGCCGCACCCGATGGGAAGTGGTCTGGTAATGGCGGTGCAGCGGCCAAACTATCTTCAGGTAACACCCGAAGCGATAGCATTAAACTGACTGCCGATGCTGCAAGGGAAACAGCACAGGGCAAGTTGTCTGTATTCGGGCAGATATTGAGGGAACACTCAGAAAACGCAGGCGTGAAAAGTACCACTGCCGATCAATGGCAACTGGGTACACGCTATGACTACAATATTTCCGCAGCCACTTTCGGATTTGGCGGACTGGATTTCAGTAGCGATAAACTGAAGTCATTGACCATGCGTAATGTCGTCAGTGCCGGCCTTGGTAGTCACTTAATCAAAACCGCCGACAACCAATTCGATGTCTTTGGCGGTATCAACTACAGAGCTGATCGATATAGCGGTTTGGGTGTCACCATAGACAACAAGCTGGAAACAGAATTCAGTACAGCGGAAGCGATGATTGGCGAAGAATCAAACCATAAACTCAGCGAGAGTACGACTTTCAAACAAAAACTGAGCATCAATCAAAATCTGGGCAGCAAAGGTTATCGTGCCATCTTTGACGCAAGCCTGTTAGTTGCAATGAATTCGACAATGAGCTTGACGGTTTCAGTACAGGATCGATTCGACAGCCTTGCAGAAGCACCTGTTCAAAAAAATGATTTCACGCTATTTACTGGCATAAATGTCAAATTCGGCGGCTAAACAAGTCTGCTACGGTCGCCAGTTCCCACTTCTGGCACCGCTGTTCAATATATATCATCTGACGCGACCTATCGATAAATTGATGGGTCGCGTCCGTTTCAATAATGTACTCATCACAATCCACATTGAGCATGCAACGCTATAACAGTATAGTCTGCGCGTAACCATTCAGAAGGTGCGTATGAATAATCTGAACACCAGTGAACACAAGCTGACTTTGCCCGAAATCCTATCCATGTTGGTGGCAGACGGGTTGATCGACCAGACTGAGGCCGATTCGTTGATCGCGGAACGTCGCGGACAACGCGCGAATGTTCATCCGCTTATGATCGTCGCTGGACAGAACTGGAAGGCGATGAACTCACCGCACAAGGTTCTGAATGCTGATGTGCTAACAGAATGGTTGGCAAAAAGTGTCGGCCTTGAGTATTACCATATTGATCCTCTGAAAACCGACTTCACGGCTGTCACCGACATCATGTCCAATGATTATGCTGCACGCTTCGGCATCCTGCCGGTCAAAATGACACCCGATGAAGTCGTCATCGCAACCTCTGAACCCTTCTTACGCGACTGGGAAAGCGTACTCAAACAGACAGTACGCAGAGATATCAGCCGGGTGGTCGCCTCACCTGAAGATATTAGCCGCTATCTGATCGAGTTCTACAATTTAGCTCAATCGGTAAAGAATGCCAGCAAGGGCAAAACGCAAGAAAAGTCCGGTCAAGCCTCATTCGAGCAATTGGTTGAACTGGGAAAAACCAAACAACAGTTCGATGCCAACGACCAGCACATCGTCACCATTGTCGACTGGCTCTGGCAATATGCTTTCGAGCAACGCGCATCTGATATCCACATCGAACCAAGAAGAGATATAGGCTTGGTACGCTTCCGTATCGATGGCGTCCTACATCAGGTATATCAGATTCCGATGTCGGTCATGACCGCAATGACCAGCCGTATCAAACTGCTGGGACGTATGGATGTGATTGAGAAGCGCCGTCCTCAGGATGGCCGTATCAAGACCCGCACTGCTGAAGGACAGGAGATCGAATTACGTCTATCCACGTTACCGACTGCGTTCGGCGAAAAGCTGGTGATGCGTATTTTCGATCCTGAAGTGCTGGTACGCGACTTTTCCGAACTCGGCTTCTCTAGCGAAGATCGCACACGATGGGAGCAAATGACGTCTAAGCCAAACGGCATCATTCTTGTCACCGGCCCTACCGGATCAGGTAAGACAACCACGCTATATTCAACGCTTAAGCAACTGGCCACCTCTGAGGTCAATGTCTGCACCATCGAAGATCCTATCGAGATGGTCGAACCTGCCTTTAATCAGATGCAAATACAACACGGCATCGACCTTAAGTTTGCTGACGGCCTGCGGGCTCTGATGCGGCAGGATCCGGACATCATCATGGTGGGTGAGATTCGCGATCTTGAGACTGCCAACATGGCGATTCAAGCCGCGCTGACCGGACACTTGGTACTGTCCACTTTACATACCAATGACGCACCTTCTGCCATCACCCGGTTGCTGGACCTCGGCGTAGCGCCATTCATGATCAATGCCACGATTCTCGGTGTGATGGCTCAACGTCTGGTACGAACATTATGCCCATCCTGTAAAAAACCTTATCCGCTGCGTGAGGAAGAAAACAGTCAATGGAATGAGCTGGTTTCACCGTGGAAAACGAATCACCCTGCAAAACTTCATCATGAAGTAGGCTGCCTCGATTGTCGCATGACAGGGTTTACAGGCCGCGTTGGCATCTATGAAATCCTATTGATGACGCCGGAGTTGCGTAAGCTCGTTACGCCGACCACGGATGTCGCACACATCCGCGAAGTTGCATACCGTGAAGGGATGAAACCATTACGTATCTCAGGCGCAATGAAAGCGGCATCCGGCAACACGACCTTAAACGAAGTGCTTAAGGTCGCACCACCGGTCAATCAGATTTAGTTCGTCTGAGCCAATACTGTTTGGCAAGCCTCAGAAATAGTGGAAGTATGAAAAACGAATGTCCGTTAATTCGCGCAACGAGTTGCCTGAATTGCCCTGCATTTGACGCACGACACTCAGTCGCACATTGTTCTGCTTATTCCCTACGTCACTGGCTATTCCACCACCCACACGATACAGCCAAGTATGCTGATCGTTGCCAGACGCATACCACTGCGCAGATGATTCCACTTCAAATCGTATCGCATCCGTCAATGCGTGGATCACTCCCGCACTTGGGCCTAGCGTAATCGCATTGCCATCACCTAGCTTTACAGCCCCCTCCGCCAGGGTATATGCCCGTGAATATTCTCCCAATCGGTAACTGACGCCGGCACCAGCATCAAGCGCCAACTGAACTGGCGATAAACTATTGTCGCGTAGTACATCTCGCTGTAACGAAGCGCGGAATTCGATTGTCGGATGACTGAACCATGCCGAGCGAACTGAAGGGGCGAATACTTCGAAAATATCTAGCTGCTCAAACTCCACGCGCTTTGCATTAAAGCGCAAATACAGATCACCCATCTTTGAGCGTGCGCCAGGTGCGTAGCCACTGTCCGGGTCAAGTTCGTCATGATTGCTGGCACGCAGATTCAAACGCCCATATCCGAGACCGTTGATCTCACCATAAGAAAGTCCTGCGCGGAATGAATCATGCCCTTCATCAGGAGTAAATTTTGGTCGCGGCGCATCGATGAAATTACTTTCCGCAGAAATCTTGCTGCGCACCCCTGACAGCTTGAGTTGATATCGACTAATGTCTGCCGCCTCTTCTTCAGAGTGCTTTCGATTACGCTGGTACTCTAACATCGCCAATGAAATATCAAGCAACTCTGCACGCTCCACGTCATTATCATAACGCGATAAAACCGCTTCCTGGTTTGCCTCGTCTAAAAGGACGACCGCATCTTTTTGTACCTTTTCATCCGCACGGTAAAAATTGAATTGTGCATTGTTGAACTGGGATGGCCTGTAGCGGATGTCTGTCACCAAGCCGGGTTGAGCTCTCACCAGTTTGACCACATCCAGGGGTATCAACCAAGGTTTAGCTTGCTGCAACAATTCTAAAGATGGGCGTGATGCCTCAAGTGAGGCAAGCAACATCAACGCACAGTTGTCATCTGCGAAATAGTAATTAGTATAGGTAAAGCTTTGCTCCCAGATAAACGCAAGCATGCGGTCGATTTCTTCACGGCTCAGGGTGAGTTCATATTCCCACATATCCCTGCTATCCAGATCCGAGTATTCACGCACTTTGTTATGGAAAGGTATGTGATAGAACTCTCCGGGGTAACTCCCGACCAAGCTCTTAATCAGAAACAGCGGGTCGTTGTCAGTATCCCCGCCCACCGCATAGCTCACAGTTGCATCGTTTAAACGACTTTTTTTATCACTATCAAAGCGTATAAATGTATGCCCGTACATTGAGGCCGGGCTGTTCAGGTAGATAGAGGCGAAGATCAGCGTTGCCCGCCGGTTGGAAAATTTGGTACGCCACCCATCGAAACCACTGCAATCAGGTGCAAGATAGTCAAACCCCACCTCCTTCATTTGACGGCTCAAGAATTGATACCGCGCGATATATCGGCACACATTGGGCTGCGGACTATTTAAAGCGACAGAATCATCGAACGCATTGCGGATGGTGGCTGCTAGTTCCGCTTTCGGATCAACCTTGCCGTGTTCAGCCAAAAAATAGGTCGGATCATCAACCCGGCTTTTCCATTGCCCGAACACCCGGTGATACTGAAGGATTTTGAGCCACTCAGCCTGCTCAGCTAATTTCTCCCCCTCTGCCAACTTGAGCATCGACGAAATATCACTTGATTGTGCCGGACTAGGCTCTGCATAGGCCATCTGACCTGATACAAATAGTAGTATAAAAAATGTGATGGCTGAATAGGTTTGCATAGCGCTCAATAAAAAACCGAGGAGTTTAAGCCTCGGTTTTTATGCGTCAATCAGGAAAAATTAAGATACGTTGATACTCAATGCTTTTTCCATCTGAGCCGCGATATCGTTCGCAGAAGTCTGGCTGAATATCTCGGTATGATTAGCCTTCAGTGCACTGATTGCGGCTTGCTGGTCTGCAACACCATACATCTCAATCACAGTAGCTAAACGTTCACCACGACCCTGAGCGACTTCCATCACCAATTGCTGCTTGTTATCGTCGATAAAGCTGGCGATTTTGCCCATGATAGAGCTGTCCTTAGGGCAGTTCAGCAAACCAAAAGTCATTGAAATAGTTGAAAAGGTCAATCCGTTGGTCGTTCCCGCCAACACGTTGTATACAAATCCAGTCTTATCTTTAAAAATCGTGCTACCCACACCACAACCTGAAGCCATCTGTGTTGAATTTGCGGCATATGAAGTGGATGCAAACGCTGTGAGGGTAACTGCGAACAATGCTTGTTTCAGTGAAAATTTCATAGATGAACCCCTTGATAATTAATTTGCGAAAAACCAGCTTTGCCTACAATACGGCAATCCCATACTAGCAAAGGCCGTGCAAAATACGCAACTATTTAATCTCTCAATCTCCCAGAGGAGTAGCTTCAATCTGGAATCAAATTATCTTCCCCAGAGAGGGTTGCTACCAAATCGCACTAGAACAAATCGAGAATCGCCCAATATGCGACTCATTCCAATCAAAAACTGTTTATATTCTGCGTAATTTCTTCCATTCTGACCAAGACACACTTCCCCCGTTCATCCTTAAAAACGACCGTTCATTCCCTGATATTCAACGTTGCGTCCATTCACACTGTCATTCGTCTTGCATTCGTTGACCCAACCACTCCCCAGACATAACCTGCCCTCACTTGCCAACGACCCCACAGGGCATGTGCAAAGCAAATGGCAATGAGTAACAACTGATTACGCCATTTTCATGAAATATTTAGAAGGAGTTGAAAGATGCCTAATACCATGTTGAAAGTTGTTTCATCCACACAATTGAAGCTAAATTCGGTGAATCGTTCTTCACTGCCTATCCCGGGTGATGAGCCTTGGCATGTAAGCGCGAAAGATCCTGCATTACTGGTCATGATTGATTACCGCTCGCGACACTCGGTTACGGTTTCCGAGACTGATTCGGTTGATCAAGCGCTAAATCATATGAAGCATGTCGGCGTCAGATGCGCCTTTGTCATTGATAAAAAGAAGAGCTCCGTTGTTGGTATGATCACTTCGTACGACATTCTGGGCGAGAAGCCACAGCAGCACATGCACTACACCGCTTGCGATCATAATGATGTACTGGTTAAGGACATCATGCAGAAAATCAATGATTGGAGTGTCGTGAATATCAAAGACATTGAAACTTCGACTGTTGGAGATTTACGCGAGGTATTCAGTGACACGGGGGTTACTCACCTTCCTGTGATGGAAACAACTGAAAATAACGAGTTACGCCTGCGCGGATTGCTTTCTTCTGCCAAGGTTAAGCGTTTACTCGTTGAGTAATAGTATCAGGTAAGATTAGAAGTTACATTTGATTTAAGAGCCGGATAATTCATAGCGTTTAACACTATGAATTATCCGGCCCTGATGCCTTCAGCACTATTTAATTGCTTGTGATTGTTGGCTAACGAGCATAGCCCAATCTTCTTAAGTCACTGAAAATCTTATCGGACAACAACACATGCCCCTCAACATTCGGATGCAACGGATCTCCCTTTAATTCCGGGTCTGAAATCACTTCAGCAACGGCATTTTCAATCAGATGCACTTTATATCTGTCAGCGACTATTCGATAAAACTCCGGCGCGGAAAGATTCTGGAAAACCGCTCCCGCAATACTCGGTTGTGGCGTAGCCAATAGCACAGGTTCTGCGCCATGTTCTTGTACCAAGCTTATAATTTCGCCCAGATTATTCACTGTCTCTTGCTCGGGAATACGTCTCAACATATCGTTTCCGCCTAACGTCACCAATACCAGCACTGGATCATGCGCGTTAAGCAATGCTGGCAAACGTTGCAAGGCATCGCTACTTTTATCGCCATTCACACCGCCATTGATAACGTCCCAATCTGTTCGTTCTGCCAACAATGCAGGCCATGCCTGTTGAATTGTTACACCTGCACCCGCAGTCAGGCTATCCCCTAATGCAAGCACCACGCTCCCCTCAGAAAGCACAGCTTCTTTTGTCGCCTCCTTGCCGCATGAAGCCAATAGCAATATGGCAAATGCAATCCAGAAGAACCTATTCATTTGATGACCTCAGGCTTCAAAGGCTATACCTGACTCTGCAACATCTTCAAGCCCCAACCCACACCAAATCCATTGACCTCATCAGCAACCATCCCCAGTCCCCCTTCACAGCGACTAGCGGAAATATCCATGTGCAGCCATGGCGTTTCATGTTCGACAAAACGTTTAAGGAAACGCGCAGCGAGGATATGGTCCGCCTCACCATCCAGCGTACATTGCTTGATGTCTGCGACCTTGGAATCCAGCGCAGGCTCGTAATCTTCATCCATTGGAAAGGTGCATACACGTTCTCCGCTTTGCTGCCCTGCTTGAACCGCTTGCTGTAGCAGCATATCACTGCCCAGCACACCTGAATATCGCGCACCCAACGCCACAGCCATGCTTCCGGTAAGCGTAGCAAAGTCGATCATCATGTCCGGCTTGGCACGTGATGCAAGCGTCAGTGTATCCGCCAGCACCATACGGCCCTCTGCATCAGTGTGCATAATCTCAATAGTGGTGCCGTTTAATGCTTTGACGACATCGTTCTGCTTATAGGCACTCGGGCTGATATGGTTCTGTGCGATCGCCAACCAGCAGTCAATATTCACATTAAGTTTTTGCTCTGATGCGGCAAGCAATATTCCCAGTGCAACTGCAGAGCCGTTCATATCCTCATGCATATTGAGCATATAGCGCGATGGTTTCAGGTTGTGCCCCCCGGTGTCAAAGCAGATACCCTTACCCACTAAAGCAACGGTTTGCTTCGCTTTAGGGTGCTTATAAGTCAGGCGTACGATGGCAGCATCCTCTGGATTGCTTCCCTGAGCAACTGCAACAAAAGCACCCGCGCCCATCTTGCGTAGCTTCTTCATGTCGAACTCTTCAAGTTTCCAGCCTTGTTGTCGCGCCAGTTTTTTAACACGTCCTCGATATAGTGCTGGCGTCAACTCATTGGGAGGTGACATTGTTAGTTCGCGACAAAGTATGTTCCCGGCAGCTTGCGCCTTGATGCCATCAAAGACTTTTTTATTTACGCTGCCAACCAGCACGATCTTCTGCAACGCCTTACGCTCATCATCATTCTTGTGTAAAGGTAATAATGCCCCGTTTATCCATGCGCCATATACAGCTAACTCGGCAGCAAGTTGCCCAACATGGCCTGACACCGCGATGCCAATGGCTTGGGGATGCTCGTCGAGTAATGGTTGCAAAGCCTTTCTCACCTGAACTTGCTGGGTGAAAGTGTCTTGACCACCGTCCAGTATGGTCCATACGACCAACATGCCATCCGGCGTATTTGCAGAAACTGGTGATTTCATCAGACCCTCAACTTTCATACCCCGTCGTTTGAGTATGGAAGCAAGTAAATCTCTGTGTGGTGTATCTTTTGGCAGCGCCTTGCTTTTAGGTATTAGTGCCAATAGGTGTGTAGTGGTCGGCAAAGTTTTTGCAAAGGTTAGTTGTGCTAGCATTACGCCCTCATTATTTATCGTTCAATACCGGAATTATACGGGCTTCGCCATGCGCCAATATCTAGATTTAATGCAACATGTGCTGGATCACGGTACAAAAAAATCCGATCGCACCGGTACAGGCACGACTAGCGTGTTTGGTCACCAAATGCGCTTTGATCTTTCAAAAGGCTTTCCGCTGGTCACCACTAAAAAATGTCACCTGAAATCCATTATCCACGAACTGCTGTGGTTTTTGCAGGGTGACACCAACATCAAGTATCTCAAAGAAAATGGCGTCAAAATCTGGGACGAATGGGCAGATGAAAATGGTGCGCTCGGCCCTGTTTATGGTAAGCAGTGGCGATCATGGATAACGGCAGACGGCCGCATAGTGGATCAGATCAAAGTTGCGGTCGATCAGATCAAAAACAATCCCGATTCACGCCGCATTATCGTCTCTGCCTGGAATGTCGGCGAACTTGACCAGATGGCACTGGCACCTTGCCATGCGTTCTTTCAATTCTATGTTGTAGATGGGAAATTATCCTGTCAGCTATATCAACGCAGTGCAGATATTTTTCTTGGCGTGCCGTTCAATATAGCCAGCTATTCGCTGCTGACAATGATGATGGCGCAGGTGTGCGACTTGCAATCTGGCGACTTCGTACATACTTTCGGAGATGCGCACTTGTACTCCAACCATATGGAACAGGTACAGTTACAATTATCTCGCGAGCCGCATGCGCTGCCTGAAATGAAGATCAACCCGGACATCAAGGATATCCTCGGTTTTAGATTCGAAGACTTTACCTTGGAAGGTTATGACCCACACCCGGGTATCAAGGCGCCAGTTGCCATATGAGCACAATTTCCATCCTCGTCGCGATGGCGAAAAACCGCACCATAGGAATAAACAACACGTTGCCTTGGCGCTGCCCGGAAGATCTGAAGCATTTCAAGTCACTGACGATGGGGCACCATATGATTATGGGCCGCAAAACCTTTGATTCAATTGGAAGACCGTTGCCCGGCAGAACCACTGTCTTGGTTACGCGTGATAGAAATTTGAAGGTAGAGGGCTGTCTGATCGCCCATTCATTGCCCGAAGCCATCGACGCCTGCCCAAAGGATGATGAAATATTTATCGTCGGCGGGGCAGACATCTACGCGCAATCCCTTAGCATCTCTCAGACGCTCTATGTCACAGAGATACAACAAGACGTTGAAGGCGATGCACACTTCCCGCACTTTGACAGTCACGAATGGCAGGAAACCTCACGTGACAAACGTACACAAGAATCACCACAGCCTCTGGCTTTCCACTTTGTCACCTATAATAAAAGATAGCTGACTGAACTGCGTATTTTCTTAGGTCTTAGTTTTACTAAGTTCGTGTGAGGGTATCGCAATATGATTTCCCTGAGCAAAATCGACTCCAAGTTCACGTAATATCGTCACGCAGGCCTCATCTGACACATTTTTCGCAATCGTCTGAACATTTAGTTCAGCAGCAACGTCAACAATAGAGTGAACTGTGACACGCGTAATATTGTCCGAGGTGAGTTGCTCTATCAATGTGCTATCGATCTTAAGGAAATCTACTTTTAAGTCCTGAATATATTTAAATGACCCGAATCCAGCACCAAAATCATCAATCGCAAATCGGAAACCTCGCTCCGAAAGTACCACAAATAATGACCGAAGCTTTTCCAGGTGGCGTAATACCTGCTGCTCAGACAGTTCAAAGATAAATTGCTCTGGCACAACTTTATGCGCACCCATGACTTCCTGAAGAAATTCAGGGATATCATTCTTTGAGAAAAATTGCTCTGAAAGGTTAAGTGAAAATACTCGTTGAGGATCATCTAATTCAGACAGCACTTGCGCCGCTTTCTTGATTACCTGAGAATCAAATTCTGTCATCAATCCAAAGCGCTCAGCAGCAGGCATAAACGCACCGGGCATAATCACTTTTTTATCCCCATCCGGCAATCTCAGCAAGACTTCATGCATGGAAACTTGCTGGTCTTTTAACCCGATCATAGGCTGATAATAAAGAACCGTTTGATTGTTGAGGAGTACACCTTTCAAGCGATCATGCCAGCCGACACCTGACTCCCCTGAACCACCTTGAGTACTACTTTCAAATATGCTGAATCCGTTTCGCCCTCTCGCTTTGGCCTGATGAACAGCCGTATCCGCCTCCTTGAGAAATACGTCCGCCTCCTTCGAACCATCGTCGATGATGGTAATGCCAATGCTGAAATGGATTTTCAGCATATCGCCAGCTTCGTAAAATGTGAATTCACGCATCAAGTCAATGAATGACTGTGCAATCTCATGCACTTTTAATGGATTGACGTTATATGCCAGCAAGGTAAATTCATCCCCGCCGAATCTGGCCGCCAAATCGTTTTCGCGCGTCCGCTTTTTCAGCAGGCTTGCAATCTGGATCAACAACTGATCACCAGCGGCATGTCCGTATGTGTCATTTATATACTTGAAACGATCCAGATCGAAAAATAACAACGCAGCACCCACACCGCCACGAGCAATCCGCTCTATCTCTTGCCGCAGTCGCTCAACAAAATATTTCCGGTTAGCTAATCCGGTAAGCGTGTCATGATTAACCATCTGGCGTAAGGCTTCATCGCGCTCTTTCAAGGCACTAATGGTCGTGTTCAACGCAACTCCGATACGCGCAATCTCTTTATCACCAGTGCTGTTGACGGTGACATCAATCTCGCCATTGGCTAAACGTGTCAGTGGCTCTTCAAGTCTGGATAACGGCATTAGTGCCCAATGCACCATGATTCGCATGAGGAATATCGCTACCAGCATCAAAGCAGCGATAATCATGCTTGCATAACTCAAATTGCGATTCAGGTCTCTGGTGACCTTGCTGTAGTCCATTACGATATCGATAAACCCGATGGTCTCAACTTTCTCATCAGTTATAGCATCCAGCGAGTAGTTGATCATGCCGTCGTTGGCAATCGACTTGACCCATATCGGTGCACTAATACGCATTCTGGACGTACCGATCTTGTCAAAAAGCAGGGTCTTTTGATCGACATCTGTCCGTTCTAATAGTTGAATAACCTTTTCATTCAAAGGTGAAAAACCTTTTATCACCTCATCGTCGCGCTTGTAGTCTGCAATAACCTCTTTGCCCGAAACATCCAGATATTTTGCCACTGCTATTTCCGGAAAATTCCGTAAATAACTAATCGCCAGTTTCAACTGTTCGGGGTCGTCTGTCGCATAAATCGGAATTCCAATTTCATCCAGTTTCGCAATCCATAATTCTCCCTGATTGCGCACACTGTTCTCAATGACCAAATTGGTTGCAAACCAAAGTACTGCAATTACCAATGCATAAATAAAGATGGCCCAAATTATTTGCAGCAGCAAAATCCGGTTCACCAGGCTTTTAGGACCTTTATTTCCAAATCGACCCGAGAACCGCAATCCGATATCCGCTAACTTGCTGATTAATCTCTTAAATTGTGAATTTAATCTATCCATTCAATAGAATTTCATTTGGGGGAGTTGGCATATTTAACATACTGCTTGGGGATTGTTAGATTCAATCGCTTAGCCATAACGGCATTGATACTAAGGTTGCCCCTATCCAGATAAGTCATCTCCGGCCCTGTCAAATTGTCCTTGCTCGCTCCTTGCTCCAACCTTTTTAACACCTTCTGTGCGACCTCCAGATTATCACTGGTGACACTGAACAAACCGCCAAGATTCAACAATTCCTCACTGAATACAGCCACTTGCTTGCTGTTACGCACGCTAAAAGTCATCACATCACGTAAAACGCTTCCGCTTAAAACCCTATTGTCAGGTAATATCCAATAACCTTGTACTTTGTTCGCAATGTTCTTGTAGGTGTATTGGAATTCCTTATCTGAATTCACGACATTGTGGTGCAATGTAATTCCAAACTTTTTGGCCGCAGATTGGGCGGTTTTGATCATATTCTCAAACCCAGAGCCGGTAATAATGGATATATTGGTCGTGTTTGGCGCAAGTGCACGCCAGGCTTTAAAGGTTTGCGACATTGAGGGCAACATACTTACCCCCTTGTGCTTATCTGTCACTAATCCGTGTTCGTGATAGTTGAATACCTGACAGAAGATCACTTGCTTGTCCTTGAGCGTTTTGGCAGCAACGGACGCACTCAATCCGATACTCACCAGTTGTATGCGCTCATCACCCTTATATTCAGACAGCATCTTGATGTTCCGTGCCTGATTTCCCTTCATATAACGAATACTGGCACGCTCCCCCAAATCCTTGGCAAGTGCCTTGGCCACCTCACTATATGCAGTAGTTTTATCACTAACCAGAATCACCACACGCGGCGGAGCAACAACTGCAATTGGCTTTTCAACTGGTTTTACAGCTGGTTTTTCAGCAACGGGCGGTAGCTTCTCTATGATGACAGGAGGTTCTATCTCGACCACTGGCAACTCTTTCGGCTCAGGTTGGGCGCAACTTTGCAGAAAAACCAATCCTGACACGATGAAAACTAATCGCCAATGCATATTAATCATCAAACCTCTCCTCACGCATTATTAAGCCCGGCACTCTGTCGATTGACTCAACATAATAACCGCTCCAAAGTAGATGAAATACATCCAACTCTTTCATAGCTAAGTATACTGAGCTAAGTGATACCTATTCCTTAACAGCACGCACCCATATATATGGCCTTCACGAAAATCATAACCAACAGCTAGATTTTTTCGAATAAAATCGAAATTAAATATGAAAACTTCCTATTGGGCACATCACCATGATTTTTAAATCCATGCGAATTGGAACCCGTTTATCGGTTTCCTTTATGGCACTCTTGGCGATGCTATTTCTGATAGCAAGTGTATCACTGTCACAACTCCAGAACTTGCGGTCTATTACCCAGCATATCGTCGATATGCGTATGCAACTGGTGACATTATCTAATACAGCAAATCAGCATGCACTTCAGGCTGCCAATTGCCTACTAAAGTTACTGCAAACTGAAGACCGCAAGATGCGCATCCCTCTCTACGCTGAGATGGATGCCAAACTCAGAGATCTTGAGTCAGACGTAGCAGAGATCGATATCCTACAAACCGCGATGAATTCCAGCTGGCAGCTGGATAGTCTCAATATTGCCCGAGAAGCATATAACGATGCATTCCTGATAACTGTCGAAACCATCGAGCTACAAGGATTGAAAGATGCACAATTCCATTTCGAAGAAATCACCAATAGTGCTTTAGATAATTTACTGCAGGAAATTTCAAGGCTTACGCTGAATCAACAGAGTAAGATGAAGTCGGAATTGAAAGAACTGAGAGAAAAAGAATCCAACGCACGCACCCTGATTCTCTCGCTTGCGGGGGTGGCTCTGTTGTTTGGTGCTGGTCTATCCTTCATCATCACCCGAAATATCGTCAAACCCCTCCGTAAAGCTGTAGGAGTAGCCGAGTCCATCGCACAGGGTGACCTGACGCTGGCTATCCACAAAGAAGCAGCGGGCGAAATGGAAAGTCTGTTGCAGTCTCTGAGAACGATGCGAGATAGCATCTCTCAGCGTGAAGGCAAGATACTAAAGCTTGCTTATGAAGATTCGCTTACCGGTTTACCTAACCGCGCTCACTTTCTGGAATTACTCGCAGGCACTTCTGCCAATGCAACGGGTATGGTTGCCGTACTGGATATCAACCGTTTTGCTCTGATTAACAACGCATTGGGATATGCAATAGGTGATCAGATATTGTTGGCAATCGCCGACCGATTGGAAGAATCCCGTTTACCTCCCACCCTGACAGCAAGGTTATGGGGTGATAAATTTGCCTTCCTGCTGGATAGTGCAGATGCGCGAATTGCCGCTAAATTTGCGCGATCACTGCTTGCCGTATTGCAGAATCCAATCACACTTGCCGGGCAAAAACTGGATATTGAAGGCAGCATAGGCATTGCGCTGTACCCTGCTGACGGGAGTGAAGCTTCAGAGCTGCTAAGAAAAGCAGAAGCAGCAAGCAGGTTTGCAAAACTGCGTCATCTTGAATTTGCTTATTCCTCAGATGCCCCCGTACAACCTGCACGTGAACAATTTTCACTCATCGGCGAAATGCGCAAAGCAATGGAGCGCAATGAGTTTATCGTTTATTACCAGCCCAAGCTTCACTTGGTTGATGATACTGTGCATAGTGCGGAAGCCTTATTGCGCTGGCATCACCCGGAACGGGGTCTCATCCCGCCAAGTACTTTTATCCCGTTTGCTGAGCAGACAGGCTTTATCCGTGAAATCACGCCATGGATTATCGAAAAAATTATTCAGCAGTCAGCAGAATGGCAAACGCATGGCGTGTCCATGAGGCCCGCCGTCAACCTCTCCACGCTTGATTTAGTCAATCCTGAATTGGTCCGACATATCAGCAGATTACTGACCCTGTACAAGCTGAAGCCCGACAGAATTGGATTCGAAATCACCGAAAGTGCATTGATGGAAGAGCCAGAGCTTGCCATTAAGAACTTGAATGAGCTGGCCGAATTGGGCGTCAAACTTTCAATTGATGATTTTGGTTCCGGACAGGCCTCGCTCTCGTACCTCAAAATCCTGCCGGTGAATGAACTCAAAATAGACAGGGAGTTCGTAACCTCAGTTGCAGATTCACCCAAAAATGCAGCGATTGTCAGGTCTACTATTATGCTCTGCCATGAACTGAACTTGACCGTTGTTGCTGAAGGTGCGGAAACCAATGAAGAACTTGAGTGGCTGAAAGGTAACTGGTGTGACTTTGTACAAGGATATGCAATTGCACAACCGATGCCATCCGATGAATTTACTGAGTGGGTCGTTGCATTTCGTAGACGAAAACAATTATTTTGAGCGGTAGCGTCATGTCACCGTGACAGCGCTAGCACCCTAGCGAAACACTAGCCGCCCCACAATGCCATCACTCATACTTAAGTCCAATACGCATCGATACGGACGACCTCGACAAGCGCTTATGCCACCATCAGATTTATACGACGACAGCATCAAAAGTCATCATCTACCGATGCTGAATCATTTCACACAATCCACATGGTAAACATACTGACCATTTTCCTTGTCTGATACCAGTCCGTGAATATCCGTCTCAAAACCCGGGAATCGTTTATTGAAATCACGTGCGAATTTAAGATAGTCAACGATGGTTTTGTTAAAACGCTCACCGGGTATCAAAAGCGGAATACCGGGTGGATATGGCGTCAGTAACACAGCAGTAATACGCCCTTCAAGGTCATCAATCTCGACTCGCTCGATTTCGTCGTGCGCCATCTTCGCAAACGCATCGGAAGGTTTCATCGCAGGCTGCATGTCCGACAAATACATCTCAGTTGTCATCTTCGCAATGTTATTTGTCTTATATGCATCGTGAATTTGCTGACACAGATCATGCAGCCCGACCCGTTCATATTGAGGGAATTTCGCAGCAAATTCCGGCAAGATGCGCCACATAGGCTGATTTTTATCGTAGTCATCTTTGAACTGCTGCAGCGCAGTCAACAAAGTATTCCAACGTCCTTTGGTGATACCGATCGTAAACATGACAAAGAATGAATACAGGCCACATTTCTCAACGATGACACCATGCTCCGCCAGATACTTGGTCACCATCGCAGCTGGTATGCCTGTCTCATCAAAATTTCCGTTGAGATTCAACCCCGGCGTAATGATGGTTGCCTTAATCGGGTCTAGCATATTGAAGTCTGCTGCAAGCTTACCGAAGCCGTGCCACTTTTCCGAGGTCTTCAGCATCCAGTCTTCGCGCGAGCCTATCCCTTCCTCCGCGATCTTGTCTGGCCCCCAAACCTTAAACCACCAATCCTTGCCATATTCCTCATCTACTTTTCGCATCGCACGGCGAAAATTCAGTGCTTCTTCAATACTTTCTTCAACCAATGCTGTTCCACCAGGTGGCTCCATCATCGCAGAAGCCACATCACAAGATGCAATGATCGAGTATTGCGGTGAAGTTGAGGTGTGCATCAGGTAGGCCTCGTTGAACACATGATTATTGAGCTTACGGTTCTCGGGTTCACGCACCAATATCTGTGATGCCTGGGATAAGCCAGCGAGCAACTTGTGTGTCGATTGCGTGGAAAAGATCATCGACTCCTTGGCACGTTGACGATTCTTGCCTATGGCATGCATATCTTCATAGAAAGGATGAAACGCAGCGTGAGGAAGCCATGCCTCATCAAAATGCAACGTGTCGATCTTGCCATCCAGCATCTGCTTCAACATTTCAACGTTGTACACGACACCGTCATAAGTGCTTTGCGTGATGGTCAGGATACGCGGCTTCCGGCGCTTATCCTTGATAAAGGGGTTCGCATCGATCTTCTTCTGGATACTTGCAGGATCAAATTCGGATTTCTGAATCGGCCCGATGATGCCGTAATGATTGCGCGTCGGTCTCAGAAATACTGGCACTGCACCCGTCATCATGATGGAGTGTAGAACCGACTTATGACAGTTTCGATCCACCACCACAATGTCATCCGGCGCGACAGTCGAGTGCCACACGATCTTGTTCGATGTCGAAGTGCCGTTAGTGACAAAGAATAAATGGTCGGAGTTGAAAATGCGCGCAGCGTTTCGCTCAGAAGCCGCAACCGGTCCAGTGTGATCCAGCAATTGACCGAGTTCATCCACAGCATTACACACATCGGCACGCAACATATTCTCACCGAAAAACTGATGGAACATCTGACCTACTGGAGACTTCAAAAATGCCACGCCACCTGAATGTCCCGGACAGTGCCATGAGTACGAGCCGTCCTGTGCATATTGAACCAATGCTCTAAAAAATGGAGGTGCCAGTGAATCCAGATAAGACTTTGCTTCACGAATGATGTGACGTGCAACAAATTCAGGCGTGTCTTCGTGCATATGAATAAAGCCGTGTAACTCACGCAGAACGTCGTTGGGAATGTGGCGTGAAGTACGTGTCTCGCCGTACAAATAGATCGGAATATCCTCATTCTTGAAGCGTATCTCTTGCACAAAGGCGCGCAAACTTTTCAGTGCAACTTCTGTTTCCGCATCACTGCCACCGCCAAACTCCTCGTCATCGATTGATAACAAGAAGGCTGATGCGCGACTTTGCTGTTGCGCGAAAGAAGTCAGGTCACCATAACTGGTCACACCCAGCACCTCCATCCCTTCATTAATCAATGCGTCAGCTAGCGCGCGTATACCCAATCCGCTGGCATTCTCGGAACGAAAGTCTTCATCAATAATAACGATAGGAAACCGGAACTTCATTGTTTACTCCCTATAGGGATAATGAATTGACGTGGATTGTCGCAGAAATACACCTTGTTTCAAGAACATTTAGGAATGTCGGTGTTTACATTTTTGGCAGAGTCACGCCGACCTGCCCTTGATACTTGCCGCCACGGTCCTTATACGAAGTCTCACAGACCTCATCAGACTCAAAAAATAAAACTTGCGCCACGCCCTCGTTAGCATAAATCTTGGCTGGTAGCGGTGTCGTGTTTGAAAATTCCAGCGTCACATAACCTTCCCATTCCGGTTCAAACGGTGTCACGTTAACGATGATACCGCAGCGTGCATAAGTTGATTTCCCCAGACATACAGTTAAAACGCTGCGCGGGATGCGGAAATATTCAACCGTACGTGCCAATGCAAATGAATTTGGCGGAATGATGCAGTGATCTGCTTTTACTTCCACAAACGAGTTTGGGTCGAAATTCTTGGGATCGACGATCGTGCTATTCAAGTTGGTAAACAGCTTAAATTCATCCGAGCAACGAATATCATAGCCATAGCTGGAAGTGCCGTAAGAAACGATGCGCTTGCCATCGACCTCTTTCACCTGTGTCGGCGAGTAAGGCTCGATCATGCCGTTCTGCTCCGCCATGTGGCGTATCCATTTATCTGACTTGATACTCATAAAATTCCTACATTCGGGTTATTGAAAAACTGCTGCAAGGCAGCGATTTTAACCAATTCGCCGCCAGTGCGCGCGATTTGCTAAAATCCATGTCTTTACAGCATTCCCACCACCTCACCATGAGCACTCGCAAGATTCTTGTTACTTCCGCACTGCCCTATGCAAACGGCAGCATCCACCTTGGCCATCTAGTTGAATATATCCAGACCGACATCTGGTCACGTTTCCAGAAATTGCGTGGCAATGAGTGCCACTATGTCTGTGCTGACGACACTCACGGCACGCCGATTATGCTGCGTGCCGAAAAGGAAGGCATCACGCCTGAACAGCTAATCGAACGCGTGCATCAGGAACATTACGATGATTTCAAATCATTCCATGTCGAGTTCGACCACTATGGCTCAACCAATTCTGAGGAAAATAAAAGCTGTGCCCAAGATATCTACCGCAAGCTCAAGGCCGCAGACTTGATCGACGTGCGATCCATTGAACAATTTTATGATCCGGTCAAAAATATGTTTTTGCCTGACCGCTTCATCAAGGGCGAATGTCCGAAGTGCCATGCTAAAGATCAGTATGGCGACAACTGCGAAGTATGCGGTGCAGCTTATGTGCCGACGGATCTCATCAAGCCGTTTTCTGCTGTATCAGGTGCAAAACCTGAATTACGCAACTCAGACCATTATTTTTTCAAACTCTCCGCTGAATCCTGCCAACAGTTTTTGCGCGAATGGACGCGCAGCGGTTCACTCCAACCCGAAGCCTCCAACAAAATGCAGGAATGGCTGGGTATCGAAGGTGAGAATAAACTCACCGACTGGGATATTTCCCGTGATGCGCCCTACTTCGGCTTCGAGATTCCTGATGCACCCGGAAAGTACTTCTATGTCTGGCTGGATGCACCGGTTGGTTACATGGGCAGCTTCAAACAATTCTGTGATCGCGAAACCAAAGCGGGGCGGCCTATCAGTTTTGATGAGTATTGGTTACCCCAGCCTTCGCAGCCTGACTCGGGGATGGATGCTAGTAAGCAAGGAGGAGGCGACGCTGGCATACCTGAAGGTAGACTAGGCGCCGCCGACGCAGACGCCCCGAGTCAGGCTGCGACTGAGCTGTATCACTTCATCGGTAAGGATATACTCTATTTCCATGCGTTATTTTGGCCTGCAATGTTGCAACATGCGGGTTTCCGCACACCTACAAAGCTATTTGCACACGGTTTCCTGACAGTGAACGGCGAGAAGATGAGCAAGTCTCGCGGCACCTTCATCACAGCAAAAAGCTACGTAGATCACGTCAAAAACACCGAATACCTACGCTATTACTATGCAGCAAAACTGAACGGCACGATGGAAGACATCGATCTCAATCTTGAGGACTTCGTCGCAAAAGTGAATAGCGACTTGATTGGAAAGTACATCAACATCGCCAGCCGTTGTGCAGGATTTATCAGCAAAAAATTCGATGGCAAACTTGGCAATGTCGATGCTGACGCAACTGCCGAATTCCAGTCTGCTTTCTCCAATGGTGAAATCGCACATTGCTATGAGCAGCGAGATTATGCACGTGCATTGCGGAAAATCATGACGCTCGCAGATGCCGCAAATCAGTACATTGCTGAAAACAAACCATGGATTCTGGCAAAGCAAGAAGGTCAGGAAGCAGTGCTACACACTGTCTGTTCAACAGCACTCACGCTATTCCGTGACCTGACGTTATATCTCAAGCCCATCGTGCCAAAGCTGGCCGAACAGATTGAGTCCTTCTTGAATCTTGAGCCACTACAGTGGGAAGTTAATTGGGAAACACTCCCTGTTGGACACACGATCAACACTTATAAGCACCTCGCCACTCGCCTCGACCCGAAGCTGGTTTCGGCAATGGTAAAAGCCAATCAAGAAAATCTACAGCCTGCCGCAAAATCTCATTCTGAGCAGCGTCATGCAGCGCATCAACAACAGGAGAAAAAAGTGGCAGAATCGGAAAATGGTTTCGAACCTTTCATCGGTATCGATGATTTTATGAAGGTCGATCTTCGCGTCGCCAGGATCATCAATGCAGAGCATGTCGAAGGTGCAGACAAACTACTCAAATTGACACTAGACATTGACGAAGAAAAAACCCGCACTGTGTTTGCCGGCATCAAATCAGCTTACGACCCTGAAAAATTGAAAGGTCGATTAACTGTGATGGTAGCCAACCTGACACCACGTAAAATGAAGTTCGGCTTGTCTGAAGGCATGGTGTTGGCGGCTTCTGGAAGCGAACCGGGCTTATATATCATGTCGCCGGATAGTGGCGCACAACCTGGTATGCGAATCAAGTAGCTGCAACCTGATGGCGGCAGTCAGCGTTACATGCGTTACACGGAAGTGTCGATAAAACACAATGAGCAATCCTTTACTGGAAAAGATTTCACCCTACTTTCGCCCACGGCTCGTTGAGGTCTTCCAGCACTATGATAGAGAGCGATTCAATGCCGATGTAAAAGCAGGGTTCACTGTCGGTGTCATTGCACTGCCGCTGGCGATTGCATTTGCCATTGCTTCCGGCGCAAAGCCCGAGGCGGGAATCTTCACCGCCATTATTGCAGGATTCATCATTTCAGCATTAGGCGGCTCACGAGTTCAGATTGGTGGCCCGGTCGGTGCATACATCATCATCGTGTACGGCATCATCGCCCAATATGGCTTCGCCAACCTGCTGATTTGCACGATGATGGCCGGTGTAATTCTGATGGTGATGGGTTTCACCCGTATGGGCAATCTGATCAAATTCTTTCCACGCCCGCTGATCATGGGTTTTACCAATGGTATCGCTCTACTCATCATCCTGAGCCAGATGAAAGAGTTTTTCGGTCTGGACATTGACGTCATGCCAGCCGAGTTCATGCTCAAACTAGAAGCGATCTATCATGCAGCGGGCACTATCGATCCTACGACACTGATATTAGCCATGATTTCCGCTATATTCATATGGCGCTACCCGAAAACATGGGCTCGCAAACTACCCGCCCCAATTGCGGCACTGATACTGGGCACTATCTTCGCCGCACTTTTCAGCCTGCCTGTGGAGACTATTGGTGATCGCTTCAGCGACATCCCGCAAAGGTTACCCAGCTTTGAATTTCCAACCTTCACATTCGCCACGGTGCAATATCTGTTTGCCCCTGCAATGACCATAGCCTTGCTGGGCGCAATCGAGTCACTGTTCTCAGCAACCGTCGCTGACGGCATGATAGATGACAAGCATGACCCTAACCAGGAATTAGTCGCACAAGGGGTAGCCAATATCATCACACCATTTTTTGGTGGAATACCGGCATCAGGCGCAATTGCTCGCACCACAACTAATGTCCGCTCCGGTGCAAGCAGTCCCGTCTCAGGAATAGTGCATTCGCTAACACTATTGGCCATCGTGATGGTCGCAGCGCCGCTCGTTTCCTATATCCCACTTGCGACCCTCTCTGCCGTTTTGGTCATTACCGCAATTAAAATGGCTGAATGGGATAACTTTCGCACGCTGCACAAGTATCCTATCAGTGATAGTACGGTATTGGTTTCGACTTTTTTGTTGACCGTGTTATTTGGCCTTACCGTTGCGGTAGAAGTCGGCATGTTCATTGCCGTATTCTTTTTTCTCAAACGCATCACCGAACTCACCCATGTCAGTGTGGCAGACGAGTCACCTCATCCTGAAGACGGTGAGGCAACCATCATGCGCAAAGCCGTGCCCAAAGGGGTGGTGATCTATCGTATCTTTGGTGCATTGTTTTTTGGTGCCGCAGACAAACTTGAATTCATCATGCAGCAGACCAATACCGAACCGGAGGTGCTGATCCTCAAGATGCATGAAGTTATCAGCATGGACGCGAGCGCAATGTTCACTTTGGATCACCTGCACAGCAAGCTAAATAAACATGGAAAACAGCTGATCCTATGTGGTGCGCACACCCAACCACGCTTACTGATGGAACAGGCTGGATTCTTTGAAAAACTAGGGGTTGAAAATGTAGTGGATAATCTAGATCAGGCGCTGCAGCGCGCAAAGACAATCATGCCACAATCAGAGTCAACTCAGGACATGGTTTAACGCTATTGTTAAGCGTATTAAACCGCTTTTACGCTATCACCACCCTCACTGATTGCCTGCTCCACAGCCTGATCAACCCGTGCGATCAACGTACCACAGGTGTCTCCAGAATAGGCTTCTCCAACACCAGCAGAAACGATTGCATTAGGCACCCCACTGCCATCCGGCATGACGACATGAACATTATTGATTGCACTACGCAATCTCTCGGCGGTTTCTATCGCCGCTGAGAGAGAGATATCAGACAACAAAACAGCAAATCTACTGCCAATCAAACGCGCCGAATTATCATCCGGGCGAAGAAAGGTAAGTATCGTTTGAGCGATGGTACGCAGCATTTGATCGATTCGATACTTGTCTTCGTCAGAATCAATAGGCTCAGTTGAGTCGACTTTTAGTACGATAAGGCAAAGGGGTTGTTTGCGTGCGTCACGCCGATGCAACAGACGATCAAATTTTCTTCTTAAGCCATGGTAATTAAACAAACCAGTCAGCCTGTCAATGATATCGCTCTCGGTAGGATTGTCGCGATGCAAAAAACTATCTGCAATAGATTCATTCCCGAGGCGTATCCGGTAAACCAGGATATTAAGCATATTACGCGCGGCCTCGTTTGACCCCTCAATCATCGACCAGAATGAAGCATAATCAATAGCATATACTTCACAATCACTTACTGCGATGACATAGGCAGAAACGACACCATCGACCAACACTGACATCTCACCGACACAATCCCCCTGGGCAATGATGGCCAATGGCTTATCTGAACTCGACGGCGATATTTGCACACTCATACGTCCTGAGATAATGACATACACATTCTCATTCACTTTGCCTGGCGCAAGCAGAATGGTGCCCTGCTTCAGTGCAACGCGTTGCGCCTTGCTGAACATAGGCGCCAACACCTCGCCCGGCACATCTTGAAACAGCCTGGAATGCTGTATTAGCTGAATCATCTCAGTTGATTCGATCACTAGATACTCCTCCAATGTGGCTCATATGCAAGCCTCAAACACTCTGCAAATCTCTGTTGCATTGTATTGTTTTACAAAAGAGAATACTACCCGATCATGTTTGGCTGTGAAGGTGAGCAAACAAATTACTGAGTGCATAAAAGACACTCATGGTAAAAATTATTTCAATCAGGGGTTGCCTAGTTGTAAATCACCTTCACGTTGTCTGACTTCAGCAAGTCAGACAACTCATGCAACAAATCATCATGCAACGTCACTTGCCAATCCTCACTCAAGCGTAACTTGCAAGCGGCATGATCATTTCGATAATGGATCTGCACAGGACACTTGCCATCTCTGTAAGGAGAGAATAATTTTTTGAGTTGGTCGATATTGGCATTGCCGTTGCATCGCAATGCCAGCTCCTGCGCAAAATGAGAACGTGCGGATGCAAAATCAAACAACTCCTCGCCACTCACCCGCACATTGCCGGAATACTCGTCCAGCTTGGCGGTTCCGCGCACGACCAGCAATTCGTCTGCACGAATCCAAGGTTTGCTTCGCTCGTACTCCTCATTGAAGACAGTCAGCTCCACCTGTCCGCTACCATCATCCAACGTGATCACCGCCATGCGGCCGCGCCTTGTCTGCTGTATGCGCAACCCTGCCACGATACCTGCCAGCACAACCTGTACACCGCGCCTAGATCCATAGCCCCCGTTGCCAGAGCCCTGAGCCGAACTATTGCCTTGCCCGACGAATTGCGGGGTCAGTTCGGACAGTCTCACTTTGATGAAATTTGATAGCTCCTGCTCAAATTCCTGATAAGGGTGGCCACCCAAATAAATACCCAAGCTGGCTTTTTCGTTCGCCAGCTGCTCGCGCAATCGCCACCTCGGGACATCCGCATGCTGATCGATCAATACTTCATCTGCTTCGTCATCCCCGAATAAACTATTCTGATTTATGGAACGTGCATACTGGTCAGCACTCGCCATTGCCGCATCAACACTTGCCATCAATGCAGCCCGATGTTCGTTGATACTGTCGAATGCACCGGCTTTAATCAGTGCCTCTATCGTACGTCGGTTGACGACACGTTTATCTACACGCCGACAAAAATCAAACATATCTTTGAACGCTCCGCTTTCTCTCGCCTTCACAATACAGTTGATAGCCGCTTCGCCAGTCCCTTTGATTGCCCCTAATCCGTAAGCGATAGTCTGCTCATCCACCGGAGAAAACACATAGCCTGAGCTATTCACATCCGGCAACAGTACCTTGATATTTTGTTGCAGGGTGTCGTTATAGAAAATGCTGACTTTTTCGGTATTGTCTAGGTCACCAGATAGGGTTGCCGCCATAAATGAGGCAGTGTGATGTGTCTTGAGATAGGCTGTCTGATAGGCCACCAAGGCGTAAGCTGCCGCATGAGATTTATTAAAACCGTATCCGGCAAACTTTTCCATCAGGTCGAACAAGGTGCCGGCCAGCTCTTTCGTCGTATCGTTCTTTATCGCACCCTCTATAAAGGTTGCGCGCTGCTTAGCCATCTCCTCGACTTTTTTCTTACCCATCGCACGACGCAACAGATCGGCTCCACCCAAACTGTATCCACCGACGATCTGCGCCATCTGCATCACCTGTTCCTGATACACCATGATGCCGTATGTTTCTTGCAACACCCGCTCGACAGCCGGGTGCGGATAATCAAACTTTGCGCCATGTTTACGGGCGATAAAGTCCGGGATCAAGTCCATTGGGCCGGGACGATACAAAGCCACCAATGCGATGATGTCCTCAAAGCGATTGGGCTTGGCCTGCTTCAACATGTCTTTCATGCCGCGAGATTCAAGCTGAAACACGGCAGTGGTGTTTGCTTTGGTCAGCAATTCATAAGTAGCCTCATCATCCAACTTCAGCGTTTCCAAGCTGAATGGTGCAATTCCGCCTGCCAAACGGGTGACATGACGCATCGCCCAGTCCAGTATCGTCAACGTGCGCAGTCCAAGGAAGTCGAATTTCACCAGCCCGACGGATTCCACATCATCTTTATCAAATTGGCTGACGACACTGGTGCCACTATCAGCACAATACAGAGGACAAAAATCGGTGAGCTGTCCCGGTGCGATCAAGACGCCACCGGCATGCATGCCGATATTACGTGTCAAATCTTCCAGACGTCCTGCCAACTCCAACAGTTCCGGCACACCATCTTCGCGCTCGGCGATCGCGTTGATCTCAGGCTCCATCTCGCGCGCTTTTTTCAGCGACACTGGTTTCACACCTTCGACCGGGATTGCCTTGGACAGGCTGTCGCATAGTCCGTATGGAAAATCCATCACACGACCCACGTCGCGTATCACGGCCTTGGATGCCATCGTGCCAAATGTGGCGATCTGCGATACACATTGCGCGCCGTATTTATTCTTCACGTATTCGATGACGCGCTCGCGGCCGTCCTGACAGAAATCCACATCGAAATCCGGCATCGATACCCGTTCAGGATTTAGAAAGCGCTCGAACAACAACTCATAACGTAATGGGTCCAGATCGGTGATGCCCAGGCTATATGCGACCAGAGAGCCAGCACCCGATCCGCGACCGGGACCCACTGGTACGGCATTCTCTTTCGCCCAGCGAATAAAATCAGCGACAATCAGGAAGTATCCCGGAAAGCCCATATTGATGATGGTTTCGATCTCAAAGTCGAGCCGCTCGTTATATTCCGGAAATTTAGTTGTCCGTTCTTCTTCATCAGGATAAAGCTGCGCCATACGAACAGCCAGCCCCCTTGCAGATTCAGCACGAAGAAATTCGTCCAGCGTTTCGTTGTTAGGGGTGGGGAAATCCGGCAAACAAGGCTTGTCCAATATCAGCGATAAATTGCAGCGTCGTGCAATCTCTACGCTGTTTTGCAATGCCTCAGGAAAATCTGCGAACAGCTCCATCATCTCTGCTTGAGTTTTGAAGAATTGCTGCTCAGTAAAAGTACGCACACGACGTTTATCGTTGAGCACATAGCCTTCAGCAATACATACCCGTGCCTCGTGCGCCTTGAAATCTTCTGCGGAGAGAAACTGCACCGGGTGTGTGGCTACCACCGGCAAACCAAGTGCGTCGGCAAGTTTTATTGCATCTTGGATATAGTGTTCTTCATCCGCATATCCGACCCGCTGCACTTCGATGTAATAACGATTGTTAAACAGCGCAGCCCATTCTTGTGCGAACTCTCGTGCCTGAACGCCATTGCCAGATAACAGCGCACTGCCAACATCGCCCAGATACGCGCCTGACAATGCGATCAACCCGTCGTTTTCCTGATGCAGCCACTCCCGTCGCAACTCCGCCCTGCCCCGATGCTGATTTTCCAGAAAGGCACGGGATAGCAAACGGCACAACAATAAATAACCTTCTGCTGATTGGCAAAGCAAAAGTAATCTGAAAGGCCTTTCAGGGTCGGCATCGTTGGTAATGTACACATCACAACCCACAACGGGCTTCACGCCCTTGTCTCGTGCCTTTTTGTAGAACTTAACCAGGCCAAAAAAATTATTCAGATCCGTCAATCCCAGCGCCGGCATTGCATCCTGCTTTGCGGCTGCGACTGCCTCGCCCACGCGTACCATCCCATCCGAAATGGAATACTCACTGTGCATACGTAAATGGACAAAATTTGGTTGAGGCATGATGGACTACTTAAGAATCACAGTGAAGATTCTAGCACCGCTCCAAGCAAAAATATTTCTTGCTAGAGATTCAAAACGTTAGAATCGGGTACTTTAATCACTCCTATCATTAATTTTGCAACATGACCTGACAGCCAAACAAGAACGCACTTTATTGATGACACTGGCTGGCATTCAATTCGGTCATATCCTTGACTTCATGATTATGATGCCACTGGGGCCGGTATTGATAGCCGCTTTCGGTATCACCACGCATGAATTCGGTTTGCTGGTAGCGTCTTATAGCTTTGCTGCGGCGCTTTCCGGCCTGCTTGCTGCAACATTCATTGACCAATTTGAACGCAAGCGCATGCTGCTGATCATGTTTGGATTATTTGGGCTTGCCACCCTCGCATGCGGTCTTGCGCCGGGTTATACCACCCTGCTGATTGCGCGCTGCATGGCTGGTGCGTTCGGCGGCATCATGGGAGCAATGGTGCAGACCATCGTTGGCGATGTCATCCCTTTTGCACGTCGCGCCAAAGCCTCCGGCATCATTGCCGCAGCTTTTTCCCTATCCACCGTGGCCGGCGTACCATTATCATTGTGGCTTGCCAACGTGTATGACTGGCGCGCACCTTTCATCTTCATAGCGGCATTGGTTGTATTCTTCATCACCATTGGCTCATATGTACTGCCTGAATTGAGACAACACATCAGCGTAACGCCCACCACTGGACAGACCCGAAAGACACATCTCTTCTCATCGGTATTCACCGTATTAGGCGATGCCAATCACTTGCGCGCCCTGTTGTTCTCAGCGCTAATCATATTCTCCGGCTTCACAGTGATTCCATATATCGCAATTTACGCAATACACAACGTAGGTATCCAGCAGAGTGAGATTCCGTTCATTTACCTTCTCGGCGGAGCCGCAACGCTGATTACCGCACGAATAATCGGACACTGGGCAGACCGGAGCGGCAAGGCAAAGATTTATCGTATCATTGCGCTGGCCGCACTCGTTCCACTCATCGTCGTCACGCATATCGGTGCCGCACCGCTTTGGCTCTGGCTGGCCTGTACTACGATATTCTTTGTACTGGTATCGGGCCGCATGATTCCGGCAATGGCGATCATTACATCGGCAGCCCAACCGGAATTACGCGGTACATTCATGTCACTCAACGGCACGACACAAGCACTTGCAATGGCTTTGGCTTCTACGCTGGCAGGCTTCATCATCTCGCAAAGTGCCTCCGGAAAGATCGTCGATTACGAATGGGTTGGGTACGTAGCTGTCACGGCTAACCTGCTGGCGATTTGGTTCGTCCCGCGCATCGTGATGCATGACCAGCACGTCGTGATACCGGATGTTGTACCCAAGTAAACAGGAGTTGGAGCGGGTGAACGGGATCGAACCGTCGTATGCAGCTTGGGAAGCTGCCGTTCTACCATTGAACTACACCCGCTTAGTGTAAAATACGGCGCAAATTTTATCATGGGCCATCAAATTGATAACTGTCAGCATCAATGGTGATTTTCGCCAATTTAATCAACCCTTCAGCGTGACTGATCTCATTGCTGAAATGGGCTACACAGGCAAACGTATCGCATTGGAACGTAACGGTGACATTGTCCCGCGTAGCACCTTTGCCGAGCAAATGCTGGCAGATGGAGACAAGCTGGAAATCGTTGTCGCTGTTGGCGGCGGCTAGTAACCAAACAGGTAAAAGTAATGAACGACAACTTAATCATCGCAGACAAAAGCTATTCCTCACGATTACTGGTGGGCACTGGCAAGTACAAGGATTTTGCTGAAACAGAAGCTGCAGTTGAGGCCAGTGGTGCTGAAATCATCACCATCGCGATTCGCCGCAGTAACATCGGCCAGAATCCTGATGAGCCCAATCTGCTGGAAATACTTCCACCTTCACAATATACCCTGTTACCTAATACTGCAGGTTGCTACAGTGCCGATGACGCAGTGCGCACTTTAAGATTGGCGCGCGAACTACTGGACGGTCATTCATTAGTCAAACTTGAAGTGCTGGGCGACCCCCAATCCTTGTATCCCAATGTAATTGAAACTATCGCAGCTGCTAAAACGCTGGTTGCTGAAGGCTTTCAGGTAATGGTATATACATCTGACGATCCCATCGTCGCAAAGCAGCTTGAGGACATCGGCTGTGTCGCGATCATGCCGCTGGCCTCTCTGATAGGTTCGGGTATGGGCATCTTAAATCCCTGGAACCTACAACTCATCATGGAGCGCGTTCACGTACCCGTAATCGTCGATGCTGGTGTGGGCACCGCATCGGATGCCGCAATCGCAATGGAATTGGGGTGTGCCGGTGTGTTAATGAATACTGCCATTGCTGCCGCGCAAAATCCGGTACTGATGGCCTCTGCAATGAAAAAATCTACTGAAGCCGGACGCGAAGCGTATCTTGCCGGCCGAATGCCCAAGAAACTATATAGTGCCAGCCCGAGCTCACCTACTCAAGGCATGATCGACGGCAACTGATTATCAAAGCTTACAAGCTTGCATCTTGCCATTCAATGGCAGACAATCCTGCCATGGTGTGAAGCCACAGAAAATTCATAAAAATTGAGATCATAGGTATAAAGCCATGTCCGACACCGATGTTCGTACCGTTTTAGTTATTGACGACAGCCGCCTCGCTCGCATGCTTTATCGTGGCATCATTCAAAACATCCACCCCCTCTGGAACATTATCGAAGCTGAAAATGGTAAAGAAGGGCTTGAAATTGCCAAATCAGCCTCACCGGATTACATCACGATAGACTACAACATGCCGGATATTAACGGCGTAGAGACAGCAGAGAAAATTCTATCTTTCCTGCCCGATGTGTCTATCGTGCTTTCGACTGCAAATGTTCAATCAAACACACGACTTGATGCAAAGAATAGTGGCATCGGGTTTATTGGCAAACCCATCACGGAAGACAGCGTCAAGCAGGCACTCGCTTATTTCACAGGCACACGATGAACTCGAAAATCACCACGCTTACTGAACTGCAAACGGATGCGCTGATAGAAATTTTCAATATTGGTGTCGGGCATGCAGCGAATAGTCTCAGTCAGATTGTCGGCGAAGGTGTGTCGCTTTCCATACCGAGACTCGAAATTCTGGATAGCTCCCAGATAGATGTACTCAACTCTCAGATAAACAGTAAAAAAATTTGCGCTGTTTCACAGGATTTTACCGGCCTTATCGACACACGTACTTTTTTGGTATTCCCGGAGGGGAAGTCGATGGATGTCGTCCGTCGGATGCTGGGCGAGAATATCGGCCTTGGCGACTTGGGGGAAATGGAACAGGAAGCACTAAGTGAAATTGGCAATATTATCCTAAACTCTTGTATCAGTGCGATGTCGGACTCACTTCAATCGAGTTTCCAGTGTAGCCTGCCAGTATTCCATCGGGGCAGTGTAGACAACGTCTTGGATTCGGAAAATAACGTTGTATTGATTATGTTGCACATCAACTTTGCTATTCCGAGTGACCATATCGACGGCAATCTGGTTTTTCTGCTAAGCGCCTCTTCATTTAACGGGCTGGTCGAGAAAATAGATCATTTTATTCAGGCAATCTCCTCAAATTGATATGCACAAAGGTGAAATGAAAATTGAGGATGCTTACCATCTCCACTTAACATCCGCCAACAAAGCCGAACTGGGTACAGTTGTCATCAATCCAGATGGGAAAATATGGTTCTGGAATCGGTGGATGCATACCAAGTCAGGTATGCAATGGCGGGATGTGGTTGGGAATAGGTTCGTTGACCAGTTTCCAGAGCTTGCCAATTCACGTTTGGCGTCCGCTATCAATGATGCACTTCAGCATGGCCTCGCCTCGCTGTTGTCACAATCGCTACACCGTTCCCCCCTACCGCTATTTCATCATTTAAGTGATAGCGCCAGTCGTCTAGAACAATCAATTCAAGTCATCCCCATTGAGGATCGCAGCAATAACCGCTATTGCTTGCTACTGATACATGATGTCAGCATTGCTGTACGTAAGGAGCAAGCATTGCGTAAACAGGCTGAGCAACTGCGCAACATCGCATATATGGATGCATTGACCGAAATCCCCAACCGCCGACGATTGGATGAATATCTTCAGGATGAAATCAGGCGTGCCGTTAGGAACAGCTCCGCACTGTCAGTCATCATGGTGGATGTAGATCAATTCAAACAATACAACGACGAGTATGGACATCAGGCTGGTGACTTCTGTTTACAGCGGATTGCACATGCACTAAAAGCTGCACTACAGAGGCCTGCTGATTTGGTGGCACGATACGGTGGCGAAGAGTTTTCTATCATCTTGCCTGATACACCGCTATCAGGTGCAAAGTTGATCGCTGAAAATCTATTGAAGCATATTGATAATCTTGCCATTCCTCACGAAGCCTCAAGCGTGGCTGATCACATAACATTAAGCATGGGCGTTGCCAGTTTCCAGTCCAAATCCCAAGTTTCAGGCAGTATACTGTTGTCCCAAGCCGATCAGGCCTTGTATCAATCCAAACATGAGGGCCGCAACCGTTTGACCGTTTTTTTAGAATCGACACAACAGAAGCCATAGCCGTGCCACAAAGAATACATACCCACATCCGAAGCTATGTGTTGCGTCAGGGCCGCGTCTCACCTGCCCAACATCGCGCAGTCAAAGAACTCATGCCCCGATTCGGAATACCGCATGCCAACCAAAATTTGGATCTCAATCACGCCTTTGAGCGTCATGCCCCCAAGATACTTGAAATTGGCTTTGGCATGGGCGATAGCACAGCAACAATCGCGCAAGCACATCCTGAAAACGACTACATTGCGTTAGAAGTACACACGCCCGGCGTTGGCAATTTACTCAAGCTGATCGCGTCACAAAACATATCCAACATTCGTATCATGCAACACGATGCAGTCGAAGTGTTACGCGACATGATTGCCGACGAAGCGCTGGATGGGGTTCACATCTTTTTTCCCGACCCCTGGCACAAAGCACGCCATAACAAGCGCCGCCTGATTCAGGCACCATTCATCGCAAAGCTGGTTCACAAAATAAAGCCTGGTGGATATATACATGTCGCAACGGACTGGCAGGATTATGCGGAACAAGTTCTGGAAGTACTGAATAATGAGCCGTTGCTCGATAATACCGCAACAGACTATGCGCCCCGTCCTGCCTACCGGCCACTTACAAAATTCGAACAGCGAGGATTAAAACTGGGGCATGGTGTATGGGATCTGGTGTTTAGACGAGTGCCGAAGTAGCTGCTAAACGTCAAGTGATTTCCATATTCGGCGCACGATTCAGCAGCTCAGCCACCATCTCTTCAACCGGAATGTCTTCATATAGGATACGAAATACCCCATCACAGATCGGCATGGAAACGTCGATTTTCTTTGCTAACTGATGGACTTCACGGGCGGTATAAACACCCTCTGCAACATGCCCCAAATGGCGCAGTATTTCAGTTAAATCATGCCCTTGAGCCAGCATCAACCCGACTCTGCGATTACGTGACAAATCACCTGTACACGTCAGAATCAAGTCGCCCAACCCTGACAATCCAACCAGCGTCTCTGAGCGACCACCCAACTGCATACCCAACCGGGTGATCTCTGTTAAACCACGCGTCAATAGTGCTGCCCGCGCATTATTCCCCAAGCCCAGACCATCACAGATACCCGATGCTATCGCCATCACATTCTTAACTGCACCACCGACCTCTACCCCGATGACGTCTGTGCTGGGGTATATTCGCAATCTGGCATGGTGTAACGCTTGTGCGGTAACACGGGTGAAACTTTCATCACTAGATGCGAGCGTCAATGCCGTCGGCAAACTACTTGCAACTTCCTGTGCAAAGCTGGGGCCGGATAAAACGCCTCTGAGGAATCTTTCCGGTAATACTTCTGCGACTACCTGATGTGGTAATTTTGCAGTCTCTGCCTCGAATCCCTTGCAAACCCAGAGCACCCCGAAGCTTTTTTCGGATAACGCCAATTGGACTAGGGTAGCGCGCAATGCTGCAATGGGTACTGCCACAATCACAATATCTGAAGACGCTAATGCAGTCGTAAAATCAGCGCTCAATTCCAAATTATCCGGCAACTCGATATCAGGCAGATAACGCTCATTGCGGCGACATCTTTTCATGCTGTCGATTTGCGCTTCGTCACGAGCCCACAACGTCACTCGATGATTATTCGCCAGACTGATGGCTAAAGCTGTACCCCAAGCACCTGCACCCACAATGGTGATATTCATACTGGGCGCCTCAAAAAATCAGGATTGCTTGTGGTGCCCATCAATCGCCCCACACCTCGGTGCTGCGCACATAGCCTTTATTACCATCTTGATGTTGCACTTGAATCCAGCCTGTTCCTGTCGATTCGATCATTTGTAAAGCAACTTGCTGGCGAATCTGAAAAACCTGCTTAGAACCTGCCTCAGGTTTTTCACGAACACTCACTAACGGCAACAGTGCAAACACCTGCCTGTTATTACTTAAGGCACGTTTTTCGATCCAGTACAGACCACCGGAACGGTCACGCACTTTTACCCAGCTGTTCAACGTAACAACCTGCTCAAAAGGCATATACCGGTTCACCACGTAGAGTTTTTTAGCTTCTATTGATGGCGCATCGTAAAGTATCGCGCTTGAATCTCGCACTGACACAAAGTCAGCCGCAGACACCACGCTCCCCACCGATAGCAGCAGTAACAATAGACAACTCGATACAGCCGACAAACGCATTAGTGCGCGGTTTCCTCGGGCGGCTTCACCTGACTTTGTTGCTGCTGCTGGAATAACGCCTCAAAATTGATCGGACTGAGCAATACCGGTGCAAAACCCGCTCTGACTGAGACATCGGAAACTGTCTCGCGCAAATACGGGAACAGGATGTTAGGGCACATCACCGCGAGTACGGAATCCATGTTCTCTGCTGGTACATTTTTTACAGGGAAGATCCCAGCCTGTTTAACCTCGATCAGAAACATCACTTTGTCTCCAACCTTAGCAGTCACTGTTGCCATCACAATAACTTCATAGACGCCCTCGCCAATTGCAGCTGCCTGTGTTTGCAATTGCAAATCAATCTGCGGATTCTCACGATCCATGAATATCTTTGGTGCATGCGGAATTTCCAAAGACATATCCTTAACGTATATCTTATCCATACCCACTGTTGCTTGATTATTCGCTTGTTCTGCCTCTGCCATGCTTATTCCCCTTATGATTGTATTCTCAGTAAATCGTCCAACTTCCCGTCCTTATCCAACTCGACCAAATCATCAAAGCCGCCGACATGTTCATCGTTAATATATATCTGTGGCACCGTGCGACGTGAGGTTTTCTCCATCATTGCAATTCTCAACTCTGGTTGCAAATCGACTCTGATTGTCTCGATTTCCGACACCCCTTTGCGCGCTAGAAACTGCTCGGCGCGCACGCAGAATGGACACGCAGCTGTGCTATACATTAATACCTTTGCCATTATTTCTTCTCCAGTGGTAACTTCTGTTTTTGCCAATTGTTTACTCCGCCGGCAAGACTGTAAGCTTCCTCAAATCCAAGCTTAGCCAGTGTTGCACAAGCGGATGCTGATCTGGTGCCGGTGCGGCATACCACTACCAGAGGCTTGCCCTTGTATTTTTCCAACTCACCGATTCGCTCTTTCAGCTTTCCTAGCGGGATCAATATCGCATTAAGCAGATGCCCGCCCTTGAGTTCACTTTCTTCGCGAACATCTAACACAGCGGCATCTTTATGGTTGATCATCTGCAAAGCAGCAACATGATCAATCTCCTTGATACCTCGGATACGATTCCCGAAAAGCGACCAAAACAGCATAAATCCGCTCAGGATGGCGATGACGATTGGAAAGAAATTATCGTTCACGAACTGCAGCACGCTGATACTCCTGTAATAGTTAAGGGGCGGATTTTAGCAGAGACCCGCAGGTATAAACGAAAAGGCATCAGCGAAAACCCGCAAAAGCAAGGCCGGAGTCAGCCTGAAATAGACTTTAAAGCTACTCTACCTAAGCCCTAATCAGCAAGAACCGCTCTTGACGCCCAATTTAGCCAAAATGGAATTCAAGGGGCAAATCTGCGTAAAGCCGCTTTGAAACAAGTTCAGGCCAACGAATACAGTGAACAATAAAAAGTAGTTGCTCAAAAATATCGGGCTGGCTTCAACGCCCAGCGATAGTGATAACAATACAAAAAAACCGGCAACAATACGGACGATACGTTCTGCATTCATGTTTATTTCCTTTCTATAGTTTTAATCAAATTACTGCACTTTTTTATACAAAGTTGCGTAATACAGCACTGGAATCACAATCAGCGTCAGCAGAGTCGATACCAATATGCCGAAGATCAGCGACAACGCGAGGCCGTTGAAGATCGGATCATCCAATATGAACATTGCACCCAGCATGGCAGCCAACCCTGTCAAGATAATGGGTTTGGCTCGCGCGCCTGCCGCTGCGATCACTGCATGTTGTAGATCAACGCCATCCCGCACCTGAAGATTGATGAAATCGACCAGCAAGATTGAATTTCGCACAATAATACCCGCCAGCGCGATCATGCCGATCATCGATGTCGCGGTAAATTGTGAACCGAACAACGCATGACCCGGCATGACGCCAATTAGCGTGAGTGGAATCGGTGCCATGATGACCAACGGCACTACATATGATTTGAATTGCGCCACCACCAGCAAATAGATCAGCAACAATCCCACTCCATAAGCAATACCCATGTCCCGGAACGTCTCAAAAGTCACCTGCCATTCACCGTCCCATTTCAACGCATAGCTTTGGTATGGGTCACTGGGCTGATTGAAATAATAGGCCTCCAGATTGCCGCCCTGCTCCAATGCCATATCGCTGACCTTGCCGTTGATCCCGAACATCCCGTACAGCGGACTATCCAGCTCGCCTGCCATATCACCGAATACATAGACCACCGGCAGCAAGTCCTTGTGATAGATCGGATAATCACGTTGAACCGGCACAACCTTCACCACCTCGGAAAGCGGAACCAGCACACCATCTCGCGCGCGCACCTGCAGCTTCAATATCTCGTCTATATTGTTGCGACGTTCAGCGGCCAGCCCGATACGCAGTGGCGGCGCATATTTCGCCGTGTCGTCATGCAAGGAAGTGACATCCTGCCCTGCCAATGCAACGCCGATCACATCAACCACATCACGCGGTACCACGCCCAGCAGCGATGCTTTACTTTGCAATACCTGCACCTGTAACTTGGGTGCTGCTTCAGTCACCGTGTCGTCTATCGCGACGATGTCATCAGTGTTGCCGAATTGCTCTCGCACCTTGCCTGCCACCTCACGCGCACCTTCATAATCCGGGCCATAAATCTCTGCCACGATAGGCGACATCACCGGCGGCCCCGGTGGCACTTCGACGATCTTCACCTTTGCACCCCACTTGGCAGCGATCATTTTGATTGGCGCCAGTGCCGCTGTCGCGATTGCGTGACTACTACGTGCGCGTAGTGCCTTGTCGCGCAGATTGACCTGCATATCCCCCTGCTCGGATGCACTACGCAAATAGTATTGGCGAACCAGCCCGTTGAAATTGATTGGCGACGCTGCACCTACATAGGCTTCGTAATCCGTCACTTCCGGCACAGTTGCCAGATAACTGCCGATATCGCGCATCACCCCTCCGGTTTTTTCTAGCGCCGTACCGGTAGGCATATCCACCACGATTTGAAATTCAGATTTATTATCGAATGGCAACATCTTCAAGATCACCAGCTTAACCATGCCTAGAGAAACCGCTAGCAGCAGTCCACCAAAGATAGCCAACCACAATTTACGTCGCGCCGCCTTACCGTGATGTGTGTTCAGGAATGGTGTCAAGATACGGCGGAAAAACTTCGTCGTAGCGGTATCGTGCTCGTCGTGCAAAGTATCCTGCTGCGGCCCTGCGAAACGCAGCACCAACCAGGGCGTGATGACGAATGCGATTGCCAATGAGATCAGCATCCCCATGCTGGCGTTGATCGGGATAGGACTCATATATGGCCCCATCAGTCCGCTGACGAATGCCATCGGCAACAAGGCCGCAATCACCGTAAAGGTCGCCAATATGGTCGGGCTGCCCACTTCGTCTACTGCTTCGGGAATGATTTCGGACAGTGACAGTTTGTTTTCTGACAATGCGCGTCGGCGATGAATATTTTCCACCACCACGATCGCATCGTCGACCAGAATACCAATTGAGAAGATCAACGCGAATAACGATACCCGGTTCAGCGTAAAACCCCAGGCCCAGGATGCAAACAATGTCACCGCAAGCGTCAGCAACACTGCAATGCCAACCCCCAAAGCTTCACGACGCCCCATCGCAAACCAGACCAACGCCACTACGGCAAGCGTGGCGAACAACAATTTACTGATCAGCTTCATCGCCTTGTCGTTGGCGGTCTCGCCGTAGTCCCGCGTAATGCTGACCTTCACGTCGTCCGGTATTACGCTGCCCTTAAGCTCATCAACGCGCTTCAATAACTGCTGTGCAATTTCAACCGCATTCGAACCCGGCTTTTTGGTGATCGCCACGGTCACTGCCGTGAATTCGCCTTGACGGTCTATATGCTTGTCAGACGCTGCGGGGCCGGTACCTATCCACACATAACTGCTAGGCTGATCTGCGCCATCTTGCACATCGGCAATGTCACGCAGGAACACTGGCTTGCCGGCAAAAACGCCGACCACCAACTGTTTCACTTCATTTGCATCTCTTAGGAAGCTGCCCGTCTGCACCAGCACTTCGCGATTGTCACTGACCATAGCGCCCGAGTTCTGCGACACATTAGCCGATTGCAACGCTGCGCGGATATCCTGAATCGACAATTGGTAGGCGTTCAAACTTTCCGGGCTCAGCGAGACTTTTACGATGCGCTGTGTGCCACCTAATGTGTTCACTTCCCGCGTTCCCGGCACGCGTTTCAATTCTGTCTCGATCGCGTGTGCAACCTGTGTCAGCTCGATGCTGCCGCCTAATGCCTGATCACGCCATAGTGTCAGCGCAACGACCGGTACATCATCTATCCCCTTTGCCTTGATGATAGGAGGTGAAACATTAAGCGTTGGCGAAAGCCAGTCTGCGTGCGAATTGACCACGTCATACAATTTCACCAATGAAGGAACGTGCTCTTCTCCAACCCTGAATTGCACCGTGATGATAGACATCCCCGGCTGTGACACTGAATACACATGATCCACTCCGGCAATCTGCGATAACACCTGCTCCGCCGGTGTTGACACCGTCTGTGCAACGTCTTTAGCAGATGCGCCCGGATACTCGATCATCACGTTCGCCATCGTCACATTGATTTGAGGCTCTTCTTCGCGCGGCGTCACCATCACCGCAAAAGTACCCAGCAGCACAGCAACCAATGCCAACAGCAAGGTCATCTGCGAATGCAGGAAGTACTTTGCGATTCTTCCCGAAATACCCATTCTTCTATCCTTATCGATCTTGCTTGCCAGATGACTTAGCCGTTGGCTTCATGCCTGCCCTAACCGGATCCAGCGCGATGTTCTCACCGGGATTTAAACCCGCCAAAATCTCTACCGCACCTTCTGCCGACACCTCGCCCAGACGAACCTGGCGTAACTTCACTGCGTTCTGATCGTCCACCACATAGACTGCCACCACTTCGCCCCGGCGCAATATCGCGCTGGATGGCACGACCAGTCTGGTCGATTTACCCACCACAAAGTGAGTACGTACAAACATGCCGGGATAGATACCTGTTTCGTTTTCGGGCAGATACACACGCACCTGTGTGCTGTGAGTTCGTGCATCAGCCAGCGGCTGCACTGTGACAGACGAGGCTTTGATCCACCGGTTCAGCGACGGTATTTCCACCCTCGCTTGAGGATTTTTACCAATAGCAGACAATTGGTGTTGCGGCACACTTACGATCACTCGCATCCCGGTTGGGTCGAAACCCACCATCATCGGTTTACCCGGCATCACCATTTCACCAACTTCGACCAACCGTGCCGCCACCACACCGCTATAGGGTGCTATAACCTCACTGTAGCTGTGTGCCAGTCCAGCCTGTTCTGCGCCCGCTTCACTGGCAACAGCTTGCGCCCTAGCCACATCAAAATCTGCCTTTGCCTTATCCAATGCAGACTGGCTGATGAACTTCTGCTGAAAGAGTTGTTTGGAACGCTCATAAGTTGCTTTTGCGTTTTGCAAGGCTGCCTGAGCCTGCGCAACCTGTGCAGTACTCCCAGCCAACGCTTGGGCAGTCTCCCGCTCGTCGATGCGCAAGATCACTTTGCCCTTGCTAACCTGCTCACCAACATCGAAATTGATTTCTTTGATTCGACCACTGATCTGAGCCGATACCGTCGATTGACGTGTCGCTTCTACCAGACCTTCCGCGCTGTAGCTTTGCTCTACGTCGCGATATTCAACTGGCGCAACATCCAATTGGTCGGCCTGAACCGCTGATACGCCCAGCAACAATATCCCACCCATCCAGAAAGATTTATTCACAACGACTCCGCTCTTGTTAATCCATTAAATTAGAATATACTGATATAGTAAAATAATGTCAACCCTTTTGAATATTCAGGATATTTTAGAAGCAGGTGTTCGGTTCTAGGCTCAAGGTGCCAGTTTTGGTGTCAAGACTGGAGGCGTTTGAGGCGTTGCTCCAGCCGGGCGATGTCGTCGCGCAGGGTATCCACCTGCCGGACAAACGTATTGAGATGTTCCGGCTTGGCAACCAAGGGGCGCTCTTCTGTCCAATATTCTGATGCCGCCTGTGACAAATTCACCGCCGCTTCGCCTACCTGTTGGCTGATGCTTTGCGCGGTTTGCACGATGCGTTCCGCCGCAATGTCACCGGTGACTTTGCTCAAGTCTTCGGCAGCATCCCAGCGCAGATTGCGCGCCAAAAAGAATACCTCGGCCAGCAGACCGGCATCACCTTCGCTCTTGATCTGCGCGTATGCCTGCTCGTCATGCAACGCCAGACGCGGCAACAACGATGGCGCAATCACACACACCGCATCGGCACTAGCCTCCGAGTCCGCTTCGCTCAGCATACCGTCCGCGCATACCGTATACGCAAAGGAGAAAGGCGCAACCTCAAAGCGCACCGTCTTGCCGGAAAAACGGGCGAGGCGCGGTGCCGCCCAACTGTTCTGAGCGAGCAGATGATTCAGGGCAAGAATAGTGGGCGGTAAAAACATGGATGAGTCCTAACGGGTACGATAAACACGGCCTCTTGGTTTCAGTACTATCGTGCACTCAAGAGACAGTGCAAGTTTAACATTGGTGAGTACTTTCGCACTCTAAGCGGATCATCTTCCTAAGATGGTCGCACCAGATCAATTGGGTTACCTAACTCAAGAAAAGCCTTTAATTCTTCAGAAATGCGCGTATCGCCTGCCACTCGTTCCCAAAAATCGTGCGCGACGCGTTGTATTAGTGCAATGCTGTCAGCATCAAGATGTACACCCTTGTATTCTGGCAGCGCAAAACGATATGGCAGCACTTCGCCCCCACTTTTCGGTGCAAAACCCATCGAGCACATATCATACACAGGCAGCAGCCGGAACACTCCTCCGTCAATGGAAAAGCTCAAATTACCCAAATGCATATCGGAATTATTAATCAAGCGCCCGAACCACCATAAGCATTCCGCATCCCATACATGTTGCCAGCTGACAAGTTCATTTTTGTATAGCGCATCCAGCACGCGCGGCCAATCACTCCCGACCCCGGCGAATTCAGCATCAATAGATTGCAGGGAAAGCATGGGCATACGCCCAACTTCTCCGGTTCTGTCGAATCGCTGCGACTCGAGGAATAACCTACCGTCCATTTCTATCAGCCTCGTTTCGGCAGCAGGTAATTCCACACTATGCAGTGCTTCGGTGGCGTGATACTCCGTAATCAGGATGTCACGCCACCGACGAGCAACATCACTGTTACTCAGAGGCGAAAATTTAACGATGACGTGCGCCGAACGATTGCCGCAGAATGCGGTAAATTTCGGTTGCTCACCACCCGCTAATGATCCGGGAATAGCACCACTCATCACACTATCGGCGAGCGCAGGATAATCTGCTTCGGTCGCCACAACGGGCTTCCGTCTCACACGAGAAAGGGCTTGCTCGCCGAACTTGAAATTGCCCGGTAGATCATCACCGTTTGAAATCAGATAACGCCCGATATGATTTGTATTCCAATTCCTTGGATCAGATGGGAAATCACCGGATTGGCTCGCTAAATCCTCTGCTATTTGCCGACCCAAAAAACCTTGAGGACATAGATCGTTCAAGAAGTAGGGTAAATCTTGATACCAACCACTCCTGCTTTCCCCCAGTAGAACTGAGGGCATACCCGTCGCTGGCTCGACGAAAAAGCCATTAGTTGCCAAGGGGCGTATATATGCAACCAACAAGGTATTGCCATGCGCATCGACCATGACAAGCGGTAGCTTGTTGCCCCCACCAAATGCATTGCGAGTCATGGCATATCTGGGTGGGCGCCTATTGGATAATTTCACAACAGTATCCCGCATACCTCTGAGCTGTCGCGACACCGCAGTTTGGCTCAACCCTGTTTCAGCTTGTATTTCCTTAGAGGTTGCCGAGCCTCGCATCAGATATTCACTTATCGTTAGCGCCATTAGAATTTTCCACTTTAATTACAACTAGATATTGCAACTATACATAACATATAACTACATGTAAATTAGTTACATTTAATTTATTTTTGCTCCTGAAGAACTACATATTCGACTAGATATTTTACGGAGTTGTGATTATTGGCCAGCAATTTTCAAAGAGTTGTTACGGCTAGGCTCAGTTTCGTTAAGCCTGCTCTTGGCACAAAGCCGCCTCTTGCTTCCCGGCCTTATCAAGCCAAACAACGCATCACCCCGTTGTTATTCTTGAACGAAGAGTTGGGGATAGAATATTTGTTAGTTAGATGACGTCATCGCCATTGAGTGATGCCGTAGAAATAGTTATGAGGTAATATTGTTCAAATTAATTCTGCGCTAGTTACTATTTGTCCGCAGTTATAATTTTATTATCTGTTGTATAACTTTAGGGGGGGGGAAATATGAAGCGGTTTGTAGCGTTAATGGCACTAGCTTTCTCAATGTTACTAACTGGCTGTGCTGGAATGTTTCACGGTACTACACAGCAGGTTGCAGTCAGAAGTAATGTCCAAGGTGCAGAACTTTATGTAAATGAGGCTTATATTGGAAAAGACAACGGAGTAACATCCTTTAAGAAAAGAAATGATTACGTGATCACAGCTCGTAAATCTGGGTGTACAGATACAACTGTGAACGCAAGTAAGTCCTTCGACCCGATCACGTTGCTTGGCATTCTAATCGATTATGGCATCTTTACAGTACTCTTAATTGATGGCGCTGCAACAGGTGCTTGGCAGGAGTTTGATCAAACTAGCTACGTCATTGATCCTAAATGCAGCTAACTGGCAGATCTGATTTTGAACGTTACAGCAGGATGTTTATAGATAACATCACTGCTGAATGGTATTGCTTTTTGTAGCGTCAAGGAATTCATGGGTTAGGTCAGAAATGATTTAGCCCATTTTTTGGTGGGGACTTTAGTGTTGTCAATGTTAAACTTTGCCTGTCTCTTGCTCAAAACTCAGCTACACACTCCAAACATAGCCGCTCACCTGTCAACGGATGAACAAAGCTTAATCGCTGTGCATGCAGCATCAAACGCTCAGCGGTTCGCCCGTCATACAAAGTGTCGCCCAAGATCGGATGACCGATGGCGACCATATGTAAACGTAGCTGGTGGGAACGTCCGGTGATTGGTTCCAGCTCGACGCGGCTGACGTCATTTTCAAACGTTATTAATTGGTATCGGGTCAGCGAGGGTTTGCCATCAAGCATGTTCACCCGCTGGCGCGGACGGTTGTGCCAATCTACCAGTAGCGGCAGTTCGACCTCGCCAACCTCGTGCGATAGTTGACCACTCACCAGTGCGACGTAGGATTTTTGTACCTCACGTTCTCTGAACGTCTTAGATAGTTGCCCCTGCATCTCGGTACCGCGCGCCAGCAGCACCAGCCCTGAGGTTTCCATGTCCAGCCGGTGTACGATCAGTGCGTCTGAATATATTTGTTGCACCCGGCTGATCAGGCAGTCTGCTTTGTCTTCCCCGCGTCCGGGAACGGTTAGCAGGCCTGCCGATTTATTGACCACCAGCATGTGTTCGTCCTGCCAGATGATGTCCAGGCCGATATCAGGGGGTGGATTGTAGGTAATCATGAATCGCGATGAAGGCGCATGTCACATGCCAGCTAGTATTGCTGTTGCAAGGGAATCAGGAAGGTTGCGTTGTGGTCACTGAAAATTCGATCACTTCATCGGGCAAATCTTCGCATGGCACACTCAGACTGATAACACCTTCACCGTGCAAGACAATCTCTTCCTGCGAGATATGCTGCTCATCACCTTCACCGAACTGAACGTATGTCCCGTTAGCACTTTGGTCAACCAGTATGAATTTTCCTAAGCGTAATTCAATCAAACAGTGCAATCGGGAGGCAAGGTCATTACGAACACGCATATCACAAGTGTCACCTCGTCCTAGCATCACAGTACGGCATTCATCGTTAACTTTCAGCAGCTTATCCAGATTGCGTAGTACCAATTCATTTATGTGGTCTGTTGATTTACGGTTTGATGACATACCTGACCGGGTGCTGTGCAGATCATCCGGGCGGGAAACCACCTGATAGATCTCCAGCCGCTCCTTCTTATCTTTAAGTTCGGCACGCAATATCTGACGCAACTTTCCTCGCAGGTGCTCAGGCAATTCATCGAACACGGCATGTGTTGTCATGATTTGCCCTGCCCGGGTGATCGCGGCTACCCGTGACGCTATGTTGACAACAGTGCCGAACACATCGAATGACTCATTGATAACTTCGCCGTAGTTGAATCCGATGCGAATCTGTATTGATGAACCGTCTGGCAGGGTATTGGCTGCTACCGCATCCTGCATGGCACATGCTGCATTAAATGCTTGCTCGGCATCGGGAAAGGTGACCATAATTTCATCACCGATGGTTTTAACCAACTTGCCGTTATGAAGCGGAATTTTGCTACACGTTGTGGTGATGCATTGCATAATCACCTTACGCGCTTGATAATCGCCAAACTTTTCATGCAGCTCAGCACTGCCACAGACATCTGCAAATAAAACAGCTAGCTTTCCCATTCGCTTTTTTGTCAGCCTCCGTATTACATTTTTTCGGGATTAACCGAGCAGGATATCGAAGTCGGTAGATTCAATGATGCCTTTTCGTACCGCCTCTTTCAACCATAGATCGTAAAAGTCCATCGGATTGTAATCATCAGTCAACAGCATTGAAGGTGTATTTTCGGGAAATACAAATGGTACACGCATTCCCAACGACACGCCTCTTCTGGCCAGAGGATGTACGGTGAGATCGTTGATACGCGTCAGCTGCATGGCACGAGGTTTGCCATCGTATGCGATGATTTCCAGATTCCCGGTGCCATTCCCAACTGCAGGATCAAAGGCGGGGAACATCATCACCTGGTCGAACACCTCCTCCAGTGTTCTGACTGCCGAAGCGGTCATCAAACTATTTTTTTGGAGACTTCCCGCAATGTTAACTGCCATGATTCCGTTAGGTGTCAAGCGTTGCTTAGCCAGTTGCATCGCCTCGACACTCAACAAATGTCCCGGCGTGGTATCGCCATTAAACACATCTAGCACCAGAAAATCATAGCTTTTCTGATTATTGAGCAGGAAGTAGCGCGCATCTTCTATGTGCACCGGAATAGCCGGATCAAACCCAAAATATTCTCGTGCGACCTCTGCCACTTCGGGATCGATATCCACCACTTCTGTCTCCACTCCCTGCTTGTGATACCAGGAAGGAATTAACCCTGCTCCGAGGCCGATCACCAGACAACTTTTGCCATCCGGGTTCATTGCATAGGGGATAAATTGCAACAAGTAGGTGTAGTCGTATATAGAAAGACCATTGCGCATATCCACGCCGCCCTGCACTAGGCCATCAATGATCAGTTCACGCTGCTGCTTATCCTGATAGGAATAATCCACCACTTTCAGGTTTCCGTAATAGCTATCGCGGTTGGCAGTCAGTTCGACTTTAGTGCCGTCATCCAGAATTTTCTCAATATGGGATTCGTTCGGCATGAAGAAGAATGGCAGGATGACAGCCACCGCCACAACCCATTTTCGCCGGAACACCACAAAGTAAAAGACACTCAACAGAATCAGTATTGAGCCTGTTAACAGGAATATCTGGTTGATACCGAAATAGGCGATCAATACGAAGCCCGTCAACATCGTTCCGACCACGCTACCAAGAGTGGAGACCGCATAAAAACTACCGACTGTCTTTCCGATGTTATTCATCTCGCGCGCGGCTATCTTGACGACATAGGGTGATACACACCCCAGCAGAAATAGTGCCGGGCCATACAACAGCATTGCGCTAGTCAATGCGCCCCATCGCAACCCCAAGGGCAAGCTTATCTGCAGTATCGTGCCCTTCACAACGGTAGTCAAAAGCACCAGCACACCGGCAACCATGATGATGCCGTACAACCAGTCTGGAGAACTCTTACGATCAGACAAGTGACCGCCAATAATGTAACCCCCTGCCAATGCAATCATGGCCACCGTAATCAGTGAAGTCCAGACAAACAGGCTGACGCCGAAGAAAGGCCCAATAACGCGGGAACCAAGCACCTCAATCACCATCACCAGCGCACCGCATAGCGCGGCGGTGACGATCAGGTATGCAATAAAACCTTTTGAATGCTGCATAAATATTCCTATTTTTAGTTAATGACTTGCTTTGTTGTCAAATTCACGCATCACATCATGAACGCTCTTTTGCCCACACATCTTTCAACGTAACTGTGCGATTAAAAATCAGCTTGCCATCGGATTGATCGTCGCGGCGATCTTTCACAAAATAACCCAGTCGCTCAAACTGATAACGCGTTTCCGGTTCAGCCTCTTTTACCGCAGCCTCAACCCAGCCTTGCACCACAGTCAAGGACTCAGGATTCAGATGATCGCAGAAATCAACGTCACGATCAGCATCCGGTTCCGGCACATTAAATAAACGGTCATACAAGCGAATTTCAGCGGGTAACGCATGCTCGCGTGAGAGAAAGTGAATCACACCTTTGACCTTGCGGCCTTCCGGCTTCTTGCCTAGTGTGTTGTGGTCTATACTGCATTTCAACTCAACCACCTCACCTGACGCATCCTTAATCACCTCATCGCAACGCATCACATAGCTGTATCGCAGTCTGATCTCACCACCCGGCACCAGCCTTTGCCAGCCCGGTGGCGGCACTTCCGCAAAATCATCTGCCTCGATAAACAATTCGCTTGAGAACGGTACCGCCCTACTACCAAATTCCGGGTGATTTGGGTGAAAGCCAGCCTCTCTCGACTGCGAATTTTCTGCATTGGTGATCGTCACCTTGAGCGGATTGATGACCGCCATCACGCGTGGCACACGAGATTCCAAATCATCGCGGATCGCGGATTCCAGCACGGCCATATCGACGGTGTTACCACTCCTGGACACGCCGATACGACTGGCAAAGTCACGCAGTCCTTCCGGGGTATATCCCCTGCGACGCATGCCGCTGATGGTTGGCATACGCGGATCATCCCAACCGGACACATGCTTGTCATTCACCAATTGCAATAACTTGCGCTTGCTAGTGATGGTGTAATGCAGCTCCAACCGCGAAAACTCATATTGGCGTGGATGGCAGGGTATGGAGATGTTATCCAGCACCCAGTCATATAACGGACGATGATCTTCAAACTCCAGTGTACATAGCGAATGGGTGATGCCTTCGATCGCGTCCGATATGCAATGCGTGTAATCGTACATTGGATAGATGCACCACTTGTCCCCGGTGCGGATGTGATGTGCGCGGCGGATTCGATACAGTGCCGGGTCACGCATGTTCATATTGGGCGAAGTCATATCGATCTTTGCGCGCAACACCATCGTACCGTCTTCGAACTCACCGCTTTTCATCCGGGAGAACAGATCAAGGTTCTCTTCGACAGCTCTGTCACGGTTAGGGCTGGGTTTGCCGGGTTGAGTCAGTGTGCCGCGATATTCACGCATCTGCTGGGGCGATAGGTCGTCCACATAGGCCAATCCCTTGCCGATCAATTCGACCGCATACTGATACAACAACTCGAAATAATCCGACGACCATTTCACCTCATCTTCCCACTGGAACCCAAGCCAGCGCACATCCTCCTGTATGGATAGTGCGTACTCTTCGCTTTCCTTTTCAGGATTGGTATCGTCAAAGCGCAAGTTGCATTTGCCTTGATAGTCCTGCGCCAGGCCAAAATTCAGACAAATCGACTTTGCATGCCCGATATGTAGATATCCATTGGGCTCAGGAGGGAATCTCGTGACAATAGCGTCGTGCTTTCCGCTCGCCAAATCGGTGTCTATGATAGTACGAATAAAGTTTGAGACTGTTGGTTGTTCCGTGTTGCTCATACTGGCTTTTCTCGGTTTGATATGTGAATGTGGATTAAATCTCGATACAAGCCCTTAATTCTACCCGAAAACATCCACCATCTTACTTGTTCACATCAAGACATAGACAATGAAAACACACCGGATATTTGGTAGAATCCGACCCCTCTTAAGCAAATAGACGCCCCTTTTCAGGAGCCTAAATTTAAAATGAACCAGCTCGAGCATATTATCCGCCTTTTTACTGCGCTCACCGGCGCATTGCTGCTGAGCGCCAGTCACCTTGCTCAGGCGGCTGACCTGACAGAGGCTAATCAACTATTCCGCCAGGGTAGTTATGCTCAAGCCCTTGAAAAAACAAACGCTTATCTGGCTAGCATGCCTAAAGATGCCCAAGGGCGGTTTTTAAAAGGCTTGATATTGACCGAGCAGGGTAAGGTATCAGAAGCGGTCAAGATATTTTCCGCACTGACTGAGGACTTTCCTGAATTACCTGAGCCATACAACAACCTTGCTGTGCTCTATGCCAGCCAAGGTGAGTTTGACCAAGCACGCACATCACTGGAAATGGCGATACGCACTCATCCCAGCTACTCCACTGCCCACGAAAATCTCGGCGACATCTATGCCAAGATGGCCAGCCAAGCTTACGATCGCGCCCTTAAGCTGGATCGCGGCAATGCTGCGACTCAGACCAAGCTATCTATGATTCAGGATCTGTTTGACAGTAACACGCAGCAAGCCGCTGTTCAGTCCGAGCCAGTCAAGGTGGCAAAATCGACCCCACCGTCCGCACCGGTCAAACCAGCTACTGCTCCTGTAAAAGTAGCAGTTAAACCTGTCATAGCAGCTCCCGCCGTTTCTGTAACAACGAAACCAGCAAAACCCGTCACACCACCAGTTAAAATGGCGAGCGTCGAAGACAGAATTACTGAACAACGGGCTGATGTTTTGAATGCTGTGAATGCATGGGCTGCGTCATGGTCGGCTCAGAATGTTGATGAGTATCTTTCTCACTATGCAGCCGACTTCAAACCTAAAGGCGCCACCAGCCTTGCCAAGTGGGAAGCAACACGCAAAAAGCGGGTTAGCACGCCTAAGTTCATCAAGGTGAGCATCAACAAGCCAACCGTCACACTTACTGATGATAATCATGCAACGGTCAAATTCCGCCAGTCTTATCATGCAAGTCACTTTAAGGCCAACAATCATAAAACGCTGAACATGGTCAAAGCTGGTAACAAGTGGCTGATTCAGAAAGAGCGTTCAAAATAAATCATGTGGCGCGTTTTACTGAGCATTGTCTGGTTATGTTGTTACGTTTCGGGAATAGCCCAGGCTGAATCCGAAACACCGAACTCTGAGATTCGTCTGGTAAAAAGTTTGCAGGCAATCAATGAAAACCAACTTGATGCTGCGCTCGACGAAGTTGACAGTTTGGTGCAGGCCTATCCGAATTTCAAGCTGGCACAACTGGTAAAAGGCGATTTATTGATGGCACATGCGGGTGCGATCAATAGTTTTGGCAATGTCCGAAATGCCCCCCCTGACAAGATCCTGGGGTTGCGCGACGAAGCCCGAATGCGTTTGCAACGGGTGCTTTCTCAATCTGATTCACACCATGCACCTAGCTATTTGTGGCAACTGAATTCCACACAAAAATATGCTTTGGTTGTTGATACGAGCCGCTCTACGCTTTACGTGTATGAAAATGTTGCCGGCGAAGCACGCTATGTAACCGATTTCTATATCACCATTGGCAAGCTGGGCACCGAAAAACTCATCGAAGGCGATCAACGCACCCCGATTGGAGTGTATTTCGTTGAGGCCCACTATCCTGGAAGCAAACTAGCGGATTTATATGGCAATAGTGCTTATCCGATCAGCTATCCGAATGAATGGGATCAAAAGCATAAAAAAACAGGTAGTGGCATTTGGTTGCACGGCAGCCCGAGCGATACTTATAGCCGCCCGCCACGAGACAGCAATGGCTGCGTCGTGCTATCTAACGAAGATCTGGACAGACTGGCCCCTTACCTGCAAGTCGGTATTACGCCTGTCATCATTACCAATAGCATGAGCTGGCGTGATGAAAATCATCAGAAAGAGCGCACGGCGCTAACGCAGTCTATCGAACAATGGCGTGCCGACTGGTCCAGCCTCGATACTGAAGCGTATCTGTCTCACTACACCACTGATTTTTCCAGCAGCAATAAAGATTTCAACTCATGGTCAGAGCGCAAGCGTTGGGTGAACAGCAATAAATCCTGGATCAACGTTGATCTGGAAAATATCAGCATGATCACCTATCCTAACCAGCCAGGCTTAGTAGTCGTCAATTTCGAGCAGAATTACCGCAGCAACAATCTATCCAGCAAACTGAAAAAAAGACAATACTGGATCAAACGTGATAATCAATGGAAAATCATTTACGAAGGAGCCGCTTAATGAAACAATTGACCACCGTACTATTTGCATTTTTGATGTGCTTTGCAATGCAGTCTTCTTACTCATTACCACAAGGAACAAGCCCCATGGTTAAGCTACACACGAATAAAGGCGTTATCACCCTACAATTAGATGCAGAAAAAGCGCCTGACACCGTCAAGAATTTTTTGGAATATGTGAATAGCGGTTTCTATACCGACACCATCTTTCATCGTGTGATCAACAATTTCATGATTCAGGGCGGCGGATTCGAGTCAGGCATGAAGCACAAAGACACCAACGCTCCGATCAAAAATGAAGCTGCCAACGGCCTGAAAAATGATAATTACACTATCGCTATGGCACGTACCGGCGATCCCCATTCCGCCACTGCCCAGTTCTTCATCAACGTCAAGGACAACGGCTTCCTGAACTATCCCGGACAAGATGGCTGGGGCTACTGTGTATTTGGCAAAGTAGTGGAAGGTACAGAGGTCGTTGATGCAATCCGTCAGGTCAAAACGGGTAACAAAGCCGGACATCAAGATGTACCTTTGGAAGACGTTATCATCACTAAAGCCGAAGAAGTGAAATAAGCCGAGCAACGGCGCTTATTGTCGCAACAAACAATAAGCGCCTTCTCCTTATGCCATATTCACTATTCATCTCCGACCTGCACTTAAGCACCGACCACGCTCATAGCATCAAAGCATTCCAGCGCTTTATCAGCACCCTGACGGCTGAAGTCGAAGCACTGTATATACTCGGCGACTTGTTCGAATATTGGGCCGGCGATGACGATATGGATACACCATTCCATAAACAAATTGTTAATACCTTATGTAAGGCATCTACCCTTGGCATCAAGGTCTATCTGATGCACGGAAATCGTGATTTTCTGATGGGAGAAACACTGGCTGATGCTGCCGGTGCAACAATGTTGGATGACCCTGTCTTACTCGATTTGTATGGCACGCCGACCTTGATCAGTCATGGTGACACGCTTTGTACTGACGATATTGAATACCAGAAATTTCGCACTATGGTACGCAGCAATAAGTTTCAGGATGAATTTCTCTCGAAACCACTAGCTGAACGTAAAGCGTACATTGAGCAGTTGCGGCAGGAAAGTAACGTTGCAAAGCAAAGCAAAGCCAGCGAGATAATGGATGTGAACGACGAAGCCGTCGCAACACTCCTACGCGAACATAATTATCCCCGATTGATCCACGGACACACTCACCGCCCCAACAGGCATGAACACAGGTTGGACAATCATCTTTGTGAACGCTGGGTGCTAAGTGACTGGGATCGGGAGCCAACCGCATTACGATGTGATGCAACAGGTTGCCACACAATAACTGTTTGAGCTTTATCCAAACCTGACTGACGGCACTAATAAACGCGCAGTAACACTCAGGCGCTCCCGCCCAGAAGCACGCTCTTAATAACGGCTAAACATAACAAGGTATATCCTGCTGCCAGTAGGTCATCAAACATCACGCCCTGCCCGCCTTTTAAATTGGCATCGAAATACCGAATTGGCTGTGGCTTGATGATGTCAAAGAATCTGAACAATGCAAAAGCAAGCAGCGACCACTCCCAACCCGGAGGCGTAAAGAATAGTACCAGCACAAAAGCAACGATCTCATCCCACACGATCCCGCTGTGATCCGACTCCCCCAATGCTTTCCCTGTGATACCGCAAACCCATACACCCACCGCATATGCCCAAATAAGTGCGAATAAAAAAAATGCATCCGTCAGGTGTTGCGTAAGATACCAAGAGATGGGGAATGCAACCAATGTACCGAATGTCCCGGGTGCTTTTCGTGCCAATCCACTGCCGAAACCAAGTGACAACATATGGGCGGGATGGCTGAGCATAAAACGGAAATCCGGCGTAGCCCGCGACTCAATTGCTGATTCATCGGAAGTGGTCATACCCTTCACCTTTCACATCAATTTTATTTCCCGCGCCATCATGCACAACACAATCTTGACCGGCAACAATTTCGCCGATGCACGTCAGATTCAAACCCAGTTGCACACCAATCGCCGAGACTTTTTCATGGTCCTGAACATCTGCGGTAAAGCACAATTCATAATCATCGCCCCCTGACAAAACACATCGCTTACCCAATGGGTGAGGAAGTAAATCTCTAAGAACCTCAGATGTAGGCAAAGCTGAATAACTCAGTTGAGCACCTACATTTGATGCTTCCAATATATGCCCCAGATCCGCAAGCAAACCATCAGAAATATCAATCGCACTTTTGGCGATACCTCGTAATGCCATGCCCAACGTTACTCGTGGTTGCGGCTGATGTAATGCTGACGAACAAGCAGCAAATTGCACATCATTCAAAGTAGTCGTCCCTTGCATGTGTGCCAACGCCAACGCCGCATCACCCAAGTTTCCAGACACCCATATCTCATCACCCGCTTGCGCACCACTGCGCAGCACTGATTGCCCCTGAGGAACTTCGCCGATGATGGTGATGCTCAAACTCAGGGGGCCACGTGTCGTATCACCGCCGACCAACGCCACGCCATGCCGCTCAGCCAACGATAAGAATCCCGCACTGAATCGTTCCAACCATGCTTCAACTGCCTCGGGGATAGAAAGTGCCAATGTCACCCAACGGGGCTTGGCACCCATCGCAGCCATGTCTGACAAGTTCACCGCCAGTGCTTTATGTCCCAACATGAACGGATCAGCATCATGAAAAAAATGTGTTCCCGCCACCAACATATCGCTGGACACTGCAAGCACATTGCCTGCACCCGGCATCAGCAAAGCGGCATCATCGCCGATACCCAGCAACGCATCCGATGTGTGTTTGGTGAAGTGGCGGCGAATTAGATCGAATTCCGACATACGGAATTTTCCGTTTCAGTGATTATTTTGCGCTGCAAATTCAACCGCACGAAGTTGCGGTGTAAGCTTATCCAACACGCCATTGACAAACTTATGCCCGTCAGCTCCACCAAAGGTTTTCGCCAGCTCAACGGCTTCATTGATCACCACCTTGTATGGCACTTCAAGGTGTTGAGCCAATTCAAATGCCCCCAGCAGCAACACCGCAAACTCGACCGGACTCAGTTCGTCCATCGGCCTGTCAAGATGGGGAACAATCAACGCTTCCATTTCTGCATGATGACTCAATGCACCACGCAATAATTTGGAAAACAATTCCTTGTCAAAACGCCCAAGATTCTTTTCGGCCTGAATCTGCTTTTCGATCTTCGTATCATCACCAGCCGTAATACGCCATTGGTAGATACCTTGCATGGCTAATTCACGGGCGCGATGGCGTGGACTTCTAGTCCCAGGCTTTTTATTCATCGCAGTATTTAAAGGTTTAGGACTCATACAGAATCATCATCAAATAGATGATCATATAGACTACCCATTAGATTTGCCATCTCGATGGCTACTTCGGCAGCCTCGGCGCCCTTAACACTCATACGTGCGATCGCTTGTTGATCCGTGTTTGTCGTAAGGATCGCATTTGCGATTGGCAAATGACATGTCCGTTGCGCCTCGTGCAAGCCCCGTGATGACTCATTAGACACCACTTCAAAATGATATGTATCACCGCGTATCACAGCGCCAAGCGCGATCAACGCATCAAACTTGTCACTTTCACCCATAAAACTTATTGTCATCGGAATTTCCAAAGCACCGGGCACTGTCGCCAACGTAATATCATCTTCCTTAACACCAAGCTTCACCAAATTTGCACAGCAGGCAGCAAGCAGCCCTTCACACACTTCAGGATTAAAACGGCTTTGCACGATACCGATACGCAAGCCTGTTCCATCCAGATTTTTTTCGAATTCTTTCATTTCTTTTCCTTGTTCTGACTGTAACGCACCACTTCCAAACCGAAGCCAGTCATGCTTGGTAACTTACGCGGTGTTGCGATAAGACACATCTTACCAACATTCAAGTCACGCAATATCTGCGCGCCTATACCGTAATTGCGGGGATCCCATTGTGCATGATGCACTTCAGGCTTGGCTGCCGCCCTCATCAGCAGATGCTCTGCTGATTCAGCTTGATGCATCAACACCAGCACACCTGCCGAAGATTCGGCAATCCGGCTTAATGCATCATGCACGCTGGTTGAATTCGGATAGCAGGCCTGCTCTAGGAAATCCACGACCGAGAGCGGTTCATGCACGCGCACCAGCGTTTCATTCTCCGGTTGAATATCCCCTTTGATAAGCGCAATGTGGGTACGCTGTGTCGTCTTGTCTACATAGGTAGCTAGATCAAATTCACCATAAGCTGTCTGCACACTACGCCTTGCCACACGCTCGATCAGTGTTTCATTATGAATACGATATTCGATCAGGTCTGCAATCGTGCCTATTTTCAATTCATGCTTTTTAGCAAACTCCACCAAATCGGTTAGACGTGCCATCTCACCGTCATCCTTGAGTATCTCGCAGATGACAGCAGCAGGTGTTAAGCCCGCAAGCTGTGCCAGATCACAACCCGCCTCGGTATGACCTGCACGCACCAACACGCCACCATTCTGTGCGCGGAGCGGAAAGATATGTCCGGGTTGCACGACATCAGAAGCTTGCGCATCCTTCGCCGCAGCTGCCTGAATGGTACGTGAGCGGTCTGCAGCCGAAATCCCGGTTGTCACCCCGGTCGCCGCCTCAATCGAAACAGTGAAATTAGTCGCCAGTGGCAAACCGTTCTCTGACACCATCAAAGGTAATTTAAGCTGCTTGCAATGATCTTCGGTCAACGTCAGGCAGATCAGGCCACGCCCATGCTTTGCCATGAAATTAACCATCGCCGGCGTGACAAATTCGGCGGCGAATACCAGATCACCTTCGTTTTCACGATCTTCTTCATCCACCAGCACAACCATGCGTCCAGCACGTATTTCTTCAATAATTTCGTTTACGGGTGATATTCCAGTCATTTCCTTTTTACTTCCTCTACTTTCACTTATTACCCTTCTTCTCGGCTTGCATCATTCGTTCGACGTAGCGTGCGATCAAATCCACTTCAAGATTGACACGGCTCCCCGCAGTTACATTTTTCAGGTTTGTCATCAGCAATGTGTGCGGAATTAGATTGACGCTGAATTTTCTGTCATTCACTTGATTGACTGTCAGACTCACACCGTTGATCGTAATCGATCCTTTGATCGCAATATACTTTGCCAACGCCTGCGGCGCACGTACTGCCAGTGTCCAGCTCTCTCCCAAATTCGTGAATTCCACCACTTCACCCACACCGTCCACATGCCCGCTAACCAGATGCCCACCCAATCTGTCAGACAATCGCATCGCCTTTTCCAGATTGACTGATGCACCAATCGCATCCAGCCCCTCGGTACAATTCAGTGTCTCGCGTGACACATCAACAACAAAGCTGCTGCCATTGTGTTCAATGGCTGTCAGGCATACCCCATTTACCGCAATACTGTCACCGGGCTGTACATCGTTCAAATCCAGCATGCTGGTCGTAATCACTAATTGCAATCCGCCATCACGATCATTCGCCTGAGTAATGCTACCCACATCCGCTATGATGCCACTAAACATTAGTGCCCCTTCACCACTTTTGCCTGAATGCGCAAATCCTTGCCCACTTGGCGCATGTCCTGCCAATCAAGATCAGCCCGTTGTTCAAGGCTGACCAATTCACCCAGTTGCGTCATGCCTCTTGCCATATCACCTAACAACTTTGGTGCGATATACAACAACAATTCATCTACAAGCCCTGCACGCATCATCGCACCATTTAAAGTGCTTCCTGCTTCGAGCAAAACCTCATTACATCCACGTTGCGCCAGATCATGCATCATCGCCGACAAATCCACCTGCCCGTGTTCGTCCGGTAATACACAAACCATTGCTCCCGCTTCCTGTAACGCAGCTATCTTTTTAGCCTGCTCCGGATCAGTATCATCCAAGGCGGTATAAATCAGAACGCCTTCACCTTGCAAGATGCGCGCATCCAGTGGCATTCTCAACTTGCTATCCAAGACGACTCTCAATGGCTGCCTGTCGGTCTTGATGTCACGCACATTCAACTGCGCATCATCAGCCAGCACGGTAGTGATTCCGGTTAATACCGCACAGGAACGCGCACGCCAGTGTTGAACATCCTGTCGTGCCGCCTCACTGGTGATCCATTGACTCTCACCATTGTTCAATGCAGTGCGCCCATCCAGACTCATCGCAATCTTGCTTCGCACCAGTGGCGTGGCTCGCGTCATGCGCATAAAGAACCCGGCATTCAATTCACGTGCTGCAACCTCCATCAATCCGACTTCGACTTCTATCCCTGCGCCACGCAATGTTGCCACACCCTGCCCTGCCACCTGTGGATTCGGATCCTGAATCGCCACCACGACTCTGACAACACCAGACTCGATCAACGCATCAGAACAAGGAGGCGTTTTGCCATGATGGCTACACGGCTCAAGCGTCACGTAAGCTGTCGCGCCGCGTGCTTTTCCACCTGCTTCACGCAAGGCATTAATTTCGGCATGCGGCTCCCCTGCCCGCTGATGCCAGCCAGTACCTACCAGTTTTTTATCATTAACCAAAACACAGCCAACGCGCGGATTAGGGCTAGTGCTGTATAAACCCTGCCCTGCAAGTTTAATGGCCTGGGCCATCCATGCGCTGTCTTGTGCTGAAAACATCAGGATTTATTTTTCTTACCTGACTTTTTTGCTTTACGAACGGGAGACTGCTGTACTGCCTCGACAGCCTCGGTAAAATCGTCCACATCCTGAAAACTTTTATAGACTGAGGCAAAGCGGATATAAGCGACCTTATCAAGCTTGAATAGTTCTTTCATCACCAACTCACCCACCTGACGCGAGACAATCTCGCGTTCGCCCATCGCGTGTAGCTTCTGGATGACGTTATGGATCGCAGCATCTACCAACTCTGCTGAGACCGGACGCTTATGCAATGCGCGTTTGAAGCTGGTGTGTAATTTGTCTTCGTCAAATTCACTGCGCATCCCGTTCGACTTAACCACTTGCGGCATACGCAACTCGACGATCTCATACGTGGTAAAACGCTTGTCGCAGGACAAGCAGCGGCGACGGCGACGAATATGGTCGCCATCGTCGCTTTCACGCGTTTCAACGACCTGAGTATCGGGGCCTTTACAGAATGGACATTTCATTCAGACACCTCTTTATCTACGTCGCAAACAGGGCATCTCTGCACACCAAGTGCTTACGCGCTGTATACCGGAAACTTGTCTGTGAGTATCTTCACTTCACCTGCCACACGGGCAATCACTGCATCGTCATTGGGTGCATCCAGCACGTCAGCAATCATGTGTGCAAGTTTTTCGGCTTCCAATTCTTTGAAGCCGCGCGTTGTCATTGCAGGTGAGCCGATACGAATACCGGAAGTTACGAACGGTTTTTGAGGGTCATTTGGAATCGCGTTCTTATTCGCCGTGATGTGTGCTCGACCCAGTGCGGCTTCGGCGTCCTTACCGGTTATCTGTTTGGCTTGCAGATCAACCAAGAATAAATGGCTGTCAGTACGACCTGACACGATGCGCAAACCTCGCTCCTGCAATACCTTGGCCATCACGCGCGCATTGTCCACCACCTGCTTCTGGTAAGCCTTGAATTCCTTGCTGGCAGCTTCTTTGAAAGCAACGGCTTTGGCGGCGATCACATGCATCAGCGGGCCACCTTGTATGCCGGGGAAGATCGCCGAATTCAATATTTTCTCAAACTCTGCTTTGGCAAGGATGATGCCGCCACGCGGGCCGCGCAAGGTCTTATGCGTCGTGCTGGTCACAAAATCCGCAATGCCGACCGGGCTTGGATACACACCCGCAGCGATCAGTCCTGCGTAGTGCGCCATATCTACGAACAAGTACGCACCGACACTGTCTGCAATGGCGCGGAAGCGCTTCCAGTCCATCACCAGAGAATAGGCAGAAGCACCTGCGACAATCATCTTCGGCTTGTGCGCAGTCGCCAATGCTTGCACTTGGTCATAATCGATCTCTTCATTATCGTCCAGACCGTACTGGATCGCGTTATACAACTTGCCGCTGGCATTTACAGACGCGCCGTGGGTCAAATGGCCGCCATGCGCCAATGAGAGGCCGAGGATGGTATCGCCGGGCTTGAGCACTGACATGTATACCGCCTGATTCGCCTGCGAACCTGAGTTAGGCTGCACGTTGGCGTATTCAGCGCCAAATAGCGCCTTAACGCGATCAATTGCCAATTGCTCGGCGATATCCACATATTCACAGCCACCGTAGTAGCGTTTGCCGGGGTAACCCTCGGCATATTTGTTGGTCAGTTGGCTACCTTGAGCCTCCATCACAGCAGGGCTGGTGTAATTTTCAGAGGCGATCAACTCGATATGATCCTCCTGACGGGTGGTTTCTTGTTGAATAGCCGCCCATAAATCGGGGTCGGTGGAAGCAAGGGTGTTTTTGCGAGAGAACATGGTGAAAGTTCCTGAAGTATAGAAATCGGAAAGGGGCGCATTTTATCACGGCAGAGGCCGTTGCCGGAAAATTGAGATTTTGTGGTTAATCAGACAGGTGCAACCCGGCAACGGCAGCACAACGCCAATTATTGGTACACCAAACTGCCAGCAATCAGGGAATAAGTCAGTGCTTACTATCTTCCATCGTTTTCTTGGCGTTCCGCTCTAGAATAATTTTTACCGCCAATAAAATCATCGGAGACGAATGCAAGAGCAGATCAAAAATGTCGATAGGCTTAGTCAAGTCACCATGCATCAACATCCCGAGTTTTTCCAGCAAATGTGACTCAGCGCTAAATGGCAGCAACGCCATCAGAACAGAGCCACCAATCAATACACCATATGGAACACCTTTTAACCAGTTCATGTAATTTGACTTTCAATGATGTTCATAGCAAACAAGGTCTATCCAAAAGAAACCGGTCAAGTTGAGAGAGACTTGATGTTATTTTTTAGAACTCTTTCCATTCGTCATGGTTCGCTTCGGCAGGTGCAACTCGTGTGGTTAACGGCGCTATTCTCTGGCTGCTGGCCACGTGGGGCTCTCGCACTGGCGCGCTATCTGCCAGTTTAAAGACATTCACAACAGTCGCCAGACGTTGAGCTTGCTCACTCATCGCCTCAGCAGCTGCAGCCGCTTGCTCTACCATTGCGGCGTTTTGTTGGGTGACTTCATCCATCTGGCTGATAGCATTGTTGACTTGTTCAATGCCCGCTCTTTGTGCGTCGGAAGCGGCTGCTATCTCATACATGATGTCAGTAACCTGTTTCACAGCAGTCACCACTTCATCCATGGTTGCACCTGCCTGATCGACTTGCTTTGAGCCGACTTCGACTTTTTCGACAGAGTCTCCAATCAAGGCTTTGATATCTTTAGCGGCATCTGAAGAACGTTGAGCCAGATTGCGTACTTCGCTGGCGACCACAGCAAAGCCTCTGCCCTGCTCGCCGGCACGAGCGGCTTCAACCGCAGCATTTAGCGCAAGGATGTTGGTCTGAAAGGCGATGCCCTCAATGACACCGATGATGTCCGCAATCTTTTGGGAGCTGGAGCTAATGGCAGACATAGTCGTTATCACGTTGCCTACGGCCTCCCCGCCTTTGACTACAAAGTCGGAGGCGTTCACGGCAAGTCGGTTAGCATGTTGAGCATTCTCAGCGTTTTGCTTAACGGTCGAGGCGAGTTCTTCCATACTGCTGGCTGTTTCTTCCAGCGTAGAGGCTTGCTCTTCGGTACGTTGCGACAGGTCAGCATTGCCCGATGTAATTTCTTCAGCCGCTGTATTGATGGTATCGGTAGAATCTTTGGTTTCGTGAAGCAGACTCTTTAAAGCATTCTGCATGTTCAACATTGCTTTCAATAAATGAACCGCTTCATTATTACCTTGAAAGCTAATCTTGCCAGTCAGATCACCCTCGGCAATCTGGCTTGCAACGTCCACTGCATGACCCAGGGCTCGGCTAATGCTGCGAATCAATAGCATCCCTAAAATGGCAGTCAGCAACGCGCCGCCGCATGACAGAATCAATATCAACCAGCGTTGATACAACAATGTTTCGTGCAAAACAGTCTGGGTATTATCTGCGTAAGCGGAAGCCACCTTCACGGTTGCGTCGACACCATTGCGATGCGCCGTGTAACTTCCTTTTAGTTTGCTGGCAATCTGTTTGATACGGGCGCCATCGCCACGATTGATTGCAGTGATATAGTCACCTAAAGCCAACGCCCAGAATTTATCGGCTGCGGTTCTTTGTTCGCCGAGCAAAGCTGTTTTAACTTGCGGGTCTAGCTCGGCGCCTTCCCAATAGCGATTGCGATCATCATATTGATCCTTCAAAGCCTTAAGCTTCGCAACCAGTGGTTGCACATCGTCTGAGCCAGCATCTTTGAGTTGCATTACCGTTAATTCCGCCTCCAGAATGTATAGCGGAGGTGGCAGAATATCGGCCACCACATCTTTCCCCATGCCCATACCATCTGCCGCATCGGAAATGGTGCTGACGGCCACCCATACTACGACAGCAAAAGTTGCAAGAAGCAGCGCAACCCCGAGCACCATAGCAATCAACTGCGTCTTAAAACTTAGATTCTTCAACATAACCCCCCCCTGATGCTATTAACTAGCGACCACCTTTGATTATTGTCTCAATGTTTGCACCATACCTGACGCATACAAACGATCCAACCCGCTCTCGCAGAGCTTCAATCATTCAGCTTTTCCATCAATACATTTAAGGCTTGGGAACGGTGACTGAGTTGCGCTTTTTCGCCTTTCTCAAGTTCCGCGCTCATCTTGCCCAACGCTGGCAACCAGAATAGCGAATCGTAACCAAAGCCACCTTCGCCGCGTTGTTCATGAGCGATTTCGCCGTGCCATTCACCTTCTGCAATCAGGGGTTGCGGATCATCTACATGCTGCATCAAAACCAGCACGCAATAATAGTGTGCGCGACGGTCGGTGATGCCATGCATATCATGTAATAACTTTTTATTGTTGTTCTGGTCTGACTTCGGATCATTGCCTGCAAAGCGTGCTGACAACACGCCCGGCGCACCACCCAATGCTGAAACACAGATGCCGGAATCGTCTGCCAGTGCAGGCAGACCACTTAACCGGCTGACGTGACGTGCTTTGGCTAGCGCGTTCTCTATGAAGGTGTTGTGCGGCTCTGCTGCCTCCTCTATATTCAACTGGGATTGCGTCTGCACTTCGATATTCAGCGGTGCTAACAAGTGGTGGAATTCGCGTAACTTACCGGGATTGTTAGAGGCAATGACGAGCTTATTCATGGGAACGCTCCCTGAAACAATATTAATCTGCTTCGAGTACCGATCGTTGCATACCAACCAACTCAGCGATCCCAGACCCGGCAAGCTCCAGCAGCTCGTCCATCTCTTCACGAGTGAAAGCTTCTCCTTCGGCTGTTCCCTGCACTTCAACGAATTTACCGTTACCCAACATCACGACATTCATATCGGTTTCACAATTGGAATCTTCGAGATAATCAAGATCAAGCACTGGCTTGCCCTGATAGATACCAACCGAAATCGCAGCGATGAATTCCGTCAGAGGTGATTCTTTGATCATGCCTTTGCCCAGCATCACGCGTACGGCATCGTATAGTGCAACGAACGCACCGGTAATACTGGCGGTACGCGTGCCACCGTCTGCCTGTATCACGTCACAGTCGATCTGGATGGTGTGTTCGCCGAGCTTCTTCAAGTCAATCACAGCGCGAAGGCTACGCCCGATCAGCCGTTGGATTTCCTGGGTGCGGCCGGACTGCTTGCCTCTTGCCGCTTCGCGCCCCATGCGACTATCTGTGGAGCGAGGCAACATGCCATATTCGGCAGTGACCCAACCTTCACCCGAGCCTTTTTTAAACGGTGGTACTTTTGCCTCGACACTTGCAGTGCAGATGACTTTAGTATCGCCACACTCGATTAAAACCGAGCCTTCTGCATGCTTGGTATAGTGGCGTGTGATATTGACTTGGCGTAACTGGTTGTGTGTTCTTTGACTGGGTCGCATAGAGTTATTAATAGTAAGTTGATTAAAAAATTATTAGGGAATTTCGAGTATATTGCAGACTGGCTCCTCAGTCTGATGTGCATCGCCCTGATTCCAACGCACGACGACACCGGTGATATTGTCTGATTTATCCACTTCACGTTGCAACGCATGTTGCACCAATTTTTCCAGTACATCTTTGACAGGCATTGCAAAAAATGACTCCACTAACTCGCGGTCTGAAAATGGCCCCCAGAGGCCATCACTTCCCAACAGGATGACGTCTTCGGATTGCAGCGCTGTCGGTTTGCCTGATTCTGGATAGAACAGGTCATCCATGCCGCCCAGACAATTCGTTATTTGATTTCGTTGTGGATGGGTGCGCGCCTGCTCGTGCGTGATGCGCCCCCTCTCGACCAATTGCTGCACCATTGAGTGGTCACTGGTTTTCATAAACACCGCACCATCGCGCATCAGATAAACACGCGAATCTCCCGCATGCCCCCAATACAACATTCCGTCCTGAATCAACGCAACCACGCAGGTTGTCCCCGGGAATCCGCCCATATCCTGATTGTGGGGAATCTTCATGATGCGCTCATGTGCATAGCGCATGGTGCTTCGAATAAATGCATCCGGGTCTTCAATACGCGGTTGAGCATGTTGACCGAAAGTCTCCACAAAAGTCTCGATTGCTATAGATGCGGCTTTTTCTCCGTGCAGGTGCCCACCCATACCATCAGCCAGCACCAATAGCAGTGATTCGTTGCTGTATGCATACGCAACGCGATCCTGATTATATTTTCGATGACCGATGTGGCTGGCCTGATGTATTGAGAAATTCATACCGGAAGGAAAATGTTAACAGCCCCAATCGTAATATAATGCATCGCATCAGCACAGTCTTTTTTCGGATGTCCACTATGATTTTAAGTATGACCGGCTATGCCAGTGTCAGTACCGAGACTGAAAATGGCTCATTGTCATTAGAATTTCGCGCCGTCAACCATCGCTATCTGGACATCCAGTTCCGCATGCCTGAAGAGCTGCGTTGCTTTGAGGGTGCGCTGCGCGAAAAGGCCGCTGCGCAACTCAAGCGCGGCAAAGTGGAGTGCCGTATCAACTTTACTGCACGCACCGCGCAGAGCAATGCCGTGTTGAATAACGACCTGTTAAAACAACTCGCCACTTGGAACCAAGACGTGCAAAGCATCCTGCCGAATGCCAAATCATTGAGCGTGGCAGACATATTGCGCTGGAACGACGTGTTGGAAACCCCCGCCGTCTCTGCCGACCAACTGCGCAGCGAATTATTCGACCTGATGCAACAAGCATTGCAAGAATTCTCAGCATCACGCGCCAGAGAAGGCGAAAAACTCAAAGAATTCCTGCTGCAACGCGTCGATAACATTGAAGCCCTGCGCAATGCCGTGATGCCGCACATCCCCGCCGCGATCAAAGCCTATGAGAAAAAACTCTCGACAAGACTGAACGAGGCAATGAAAAATGCACCAGCCAACGATCTGTTGGACGAACGTACCCGTCAGGAAATCACCCTGTTCGCTAGCAAGATCGACGTCGATGAAGAGTTATCCCGGCTTGATAGTCACTTGACCGAGATGCGCCGCATCCTCACACAGGGCGGCGCTGTGGGTAAACAGCTGGACTTCCTAATGCAGGAGCTCAACCGAGAAGCCAACACACTGGGATCAAAATCGGTCGATGCAGAAGTTTCACGTAGCGCGATGGAGATGAAAGTGCTCATCGAACAGATGCGCGAGCAAATTCAGAACTTGGAGTAGTTTATGTCAGGAAACCTTTTCGTCATCAGTGCACCCTCAGGTGCAGGAAAAACCAGCTTGGTGCATGCTTTGCTGGATACTAATCCACAGATCGATCTGTCGGTCTCTTATACGACTCGTGAGCCGAGACCGGGTGAGGAGGATGGGCGGGATTATCACTTTGTCAGCCGTGAAGCGTTTCACACGATGGCAAGTCAGGGTGAGTTTCTGGAAAGCGCAGAGGTCTATGGTAATTTTTATGGCACTTCACAAACATGGATCGCCGAAGAGAATGCAAAAGGCAAGGATGTCCTACTGGAAATAGACTGGCAGGGTGCAACGCAGGTAAGGCGTTTATTCCCTGATTGCATCACTATTTTCGTATTACCGCCCTCAATGGAGGCACTGGAGCAGCGCCTAACAGGACGGGGTAAAGATAAAGCAGAGGTGATTGCCAAGCGCATGGCAGCGGCAAAAGAGGATGTCGCGCATGTGGCCGAGTTTGATTATGTTATTATCAATGACAATCTTGACGTGGCATTGCGTGAGTTGAACGCGGTGATTATTGCCGCACAATTGGTCGGCACTAAGCAATTGACACGTCATCAGGTATTGATCAACCAGTTACAGAATCCGGAGTAAATTATGGCTCGTATTACAGTAGAAGAATGTCTCACACAAATCCCGAATCGTTTTGATCTGACGCTGACTGCCGCATATCGTGCGCGCCAGCTGGCAAATGGTGCAGCTCACCTTGTCGAGAATAGTAAGGATAAACCCACTGTCATTTCGCTGCGCGAGATCAGTGAGGGCAAGGTAGGTAAAGAAATCCTCAACCGTGGTCAGGCCTGACCACGTTATCTCTCCGAGAATAAAGAATGCATGGTCGAGAGCTGCTATTAAAGGAACTCTCGGCCTACCTTAAGCCGAAGGACATCACCCATGTCCGCGAGGCTATCGACTTCAGCGTGCTTGCGCATGAAGGCCAAACCCGCCATTCCGGCGACCCTTATGTAACCCACCCTATTGCTGTTGCGCGCATTTTGACGCCGTTGCGCGTTGATGTGCAGGCGATTATCGCGGCCCTGCTTCATGATGTGGTGGAGGATACTGTGGTCACCACTGATGAGGTTGCCGAAGTGTTCGGCAAGCCGGTTGCCGAGTTGGTAGAGGGCTTGAGCAAGCTGGATAAGCTTAAATTCGAAACTCAGGAGGATGCACAAGCAGAAAATTTCCGCAAGATGTTGCTGGCGATGGCCCGTGACGTTCGTGTCATCCTCATCAAGCTGGCAGATCGACTGCACAATATGCGTACCCTTGAGGCGATGGAGACAGAAAAGCGTGAGCGTATCGCGCGCGAGACAATGGAGATCTACGCACCGATCGCTAACCGTCTCGGCCTGAATGAGCTGCATCACGAATTGAATGACCTCGGATTTAAGCATCTACATCCGAATCGCTATAGTGTATTGGCAAAAGCAGTGTCGGTGGCTCGCGGGAATCGTCGTGAGGTGGTTGGCAAAATACTGGAGGCTGTCAAAAAACAATTAGCTTATTTCGGTATACAAGCTGAGGTGACGGGCAGAGAAAAGGATATCTACAGCATCTATCTCAAGATGCAGAGTAAGTCGTTGGCTTTTGCTGAGGTGTTGGATATTTATGGATTTAGAGTGCTGGTGAACGATTTCGCCGCTTGTTATCTGGCGATGGGCGCATTGCACGGTTTGTATCAACCCATACCCGGAAAATTCAAGGATTACATTGCCATCCCCAAATTGAATGGCTACCAGTCATTACATAACACCTTGATCGGCCCTTTCGGTGCGCCCATCGAAATGCAGATACGCACTCATGAGATGCACAGAATAGCCGAGGCCGGAGTAGCATCGCATTGGCTATATAAGAGCGGCCATGAATCCATCAATGATCTGCATAAAAAAACACATCAGTGGTTGCAGGAGTTATTGGAGAGCTTGAGCCAAAGCAGCGATTCCGCAGAATTTCTGGAGCACCTCAAGATAGATCTGTTCCCCGACGCGGTTTATGTGTTCACCCCGAAAGGAAAGATACTTTCATTGCCTCGAGGTGCGACTGCCGTTGATTTTGCTTATAGCGTCCATACCGACATTGGCAACCATTGCATTGCGGTAAAGATCAACCACGAGCTATCTCCATTACGCACAGAGTTGAAGAATGGTGATCGCATTGAGATTATCACCGCCCCCAATGCTCACCCCAACCCAGCTTGGTTGAGCTATGTTGCCACCAGCAAGGCACGCGGACATATTCGCCATTTCCTCAAGACGATACATTCCGGCGAATCCGCAAAGCTCGGAGAGCGCTTGCTCAAACAGGCACTGAAAATACTGGGACTGAAATCAAGTGATCTCAGTGAGGATCATTGGAACAAACTATTAAAAGATGTCGGCATGAAAACACGCGAGGACCTTTTTACCGATATCGGTTTGGGACGTAGGCTTAACATGGTTGTCGCTCGCCAATTGGCCGACATCAGTAAAACTTCAACCAATGAAAGTGCGGCCAATGCGGTTTTCACAATACAAGGCACAGAAGGCATGGCTGTCCAATATGCTCAGTGCTGTCGCCCCATTCCCGGTGACCCTATCGTCGGCATGATTAAAAGCGGGCAAGGACTATTGGTACATACTCATGATTGCCCTTCTATCCGAAAAGGGCGTAGCGGGAGCGGTGAACAATGGCTGGATGTTGTATGGGATAAGAATATCAGCCGACCATTCGATGTCAGCATCAAGTTGCTAGTGACAAACAAACGCGGCGTCTTGGCTAAGATTGCAGCAGCCATTTCTGCGGCAGAGGCTAATATTGAAAACATCAACTTCAATAACGAGGGGCGATATACCGGCCTGCACTTTTCACTGGAAGTAGAAAATCGACTGCATCTTGCCAACATTATGCGTGGCTTACGCAAAGTACCGGAGGTCGCTAGGATTATCCGAATCAAAGGTGGACAGAGTTAGTCTCAGACAATCAATAATTAGCTACATATTGATTGAAAATAATCAGAACGGAAACACTTCCATAGGCTCGATACCCTCTATACGGAGGACACCTTCCATTTTCGGCTTAGACGGTTTTTCTCTTAGAATTTGCGGTGAAAATCTATACACTGCATTTACGGAAATAGCAGATGCGCCATCGGGGTATAAATCGTAGCCGCCGCGAAAACTCATCAACCGAGTCAGCTTGTATTGCCCGGCAACCCCGAGGTGCAAGCCATAGCGATTACTCGATGAAACATCAGCACATGTCGACCAGCCGCAGTCATATTTACGTTTGGTTCTGGCAAAACCCACCTTGGATACGAATGCGAATTTCTCACTGATCGGGTAGGTTGCTACGCCTGATAAACTGGCTACAGTACCCGTAAAGTCCGCGCTTGCATTTCTGAATGACCCTAGATCAGTAAACTCTATTTCTGCTGCGATGCTGGTTTTATCTAGATATTGCATTGTAAAAGCACCGGGACCATAAATTGTATATCCTGCGTAAATGCCTAACCCAACCCTACTACTTGCGACATTTGATTTGCTCAGTTTCAATCCTGTGTGCACAGTGCCTGCAACATCAGCACCAGAATTTTCAACTCCGGGGTTTTCAGCCCAGACGTTACCGACAAAGACAAGAGAGGTCATCAGGAGATAAAACAAGCCAGCAATGGAAAATTTATTCATGGTTATACCGTTCAAATTGTTCAGATTCCGGAAAACTTAATAGAACATCAGGCAACACAATAATGCCTGCCTCACACTAATAGCCAATTGACTAATATTCATCTTACGGCAATCACACGAACTTGAAAAACCCAAATAAGGCAAATTTTGGATGCCGTAATGAAAAACGGACATTACTCCCCCGTTTCACAGCCTCCTCAATGCGTCGGTAGCAATTCCTCCACGCCATATAATCGCGCCAGACTCAGCAGGTCTTCCGGTAGCCCGGTCACGCTCAGTTCATTCTGTTTTTGTTGAGCAGATTTTTCCCAACCCAACAACATGCTGATTGCGGATGAATCAACAGCCTTTACTTGAGAAAAGTCTACTTGCAATGCGCCATTAGCCAGATGATTCAATCCTTCCTCAAATAACTTGGGAATGACCTCAAGCGTCAAGTTTCCTTCAACCTTGATCTGCTGCCCTTCAGCCATCACTCGCCTTAGCCGTATTCAATTTTGATGTCGCACTCTTGTCATTTTTTTCGGCCAAGGCTTTAATCAATCCGTCTATGCCTGACTCCTGAATTTGCGACCCGAATGTACCACGATAGCTCATCACCATGCTGACACCTTCTATGTAGATATCAAATACCTTCCAGCCGTTTCTACCGATCTTCATTTCATATTCCACTGGAATGACAGATGAACCCGGTTTAGTGATTGTGGTTTTGACCGTAACCTCTTCTTCATCAGCAGTCGCTTTCAACGGCTTAACAGTAATGACCTGATCACGGTAAACGCTGAAGACTTTGGTATATGTTCTCACCAACATATTTCGGAACTCGGCAGTCAACGCCTTCTTTTGCTCTTTTGAAGCCCTACGCCAATATTTGCCGACCGCCAGTCGGGTCATCCGCTTAAAATCAAAATGTGGCAGCACCTTTTCATCGACTAATGCAAGCGTTTTTTGCTGATTACCCGCTTTGATATCTTCATCTGTTTTGACGACTTCAAGCACCTCCTTGACCGTATTTCTGATCAGCACATCGGGCGCAACCGTCTCTGCCTGAGCCAAGCCTGTCCAGCAAAACATCGCTAAAAAAATACCTAGAAAATTCTTCATTGTCGCACCCCTAATCAGTTGGCAGAATCTTCAGTCTGACTGTAGATAAACTTACCAATCAAGTCTTCCAAAACCATAGCCGATTGCGTTTTTTTGATGCGTCCGCCTTCTTTAAGCATTTCATCATCGCCACCCGGCAATAGCCCGATATATTGTTCTCCCAATAAGCCTGCTGTCCGAATGTTGGCAAAAGTGTCTTTAGGGAACTGGTAACGCTTATCTAAGCTCATACTCACCTTCGCCTCATAAAGTTCTGTGTCCAGTGAAATGCTTGTCACTCGACCAACCAACACGCCTGCACTCTTGATAGAGGCCTTGGGTTTCAACCCGCCTATATTAGAGAAATAGGCATGCAGCTCATAGCTCTCCGACCCGTTATAAGTGCTCAGGTTCCCTACTTTCATCGCCAACATCACCAGTGCCGCGATACCGCCAACGACAAATATGCCTACCCACAAATCAATCGTAGATCGTTCCATTGCTCACATTCCTCCGAACATCATTGCAGTCAAAATAAAATCTAGCATCAATATTGCCAGTGAAGATGTCACCACCGTTCGCGTGGTTGCACCTGAAACACCCTCCGCAGTAGGAGGCGCATCATATCCTTCAAACAATGCAATCACTGTCACCGCCGTACCAAACACAAAGCTCTTGATCACCCCGTTCAGAATATCCCCGCGGAAATCCACCGCCGCTTGCATTTGCGACCAAAACGAGCCTTCATCCACACCAATCTGCACCACGCCGACAAAATAGCCACCGAAAATTCCCATCGCGCTAAATAGTGCTGCCAGTAGCGGCATTGAAATCACGCCTGCCCAAAAGCGGGGGGCAACAATACGCGCAATCGGATTGACCGCCATCATCTCCATCGCGGAAATCTGCTCGGTTGCTTTCATCAAGCCGATCTCTGCCGTCATCGCTGACCCGGCACGGCTTGCAAACAATAATGCGGCTAGTACCGGTCCCAATTCACGCACCAGACTCAATGCCACTAATGAGCCCAGCGCAGATTCTGAACCATAACGCTTAAGCGTTTCATACCCTTGTAAACCTAATACCATCCCCACAAACATGCCCGCCACCAGAATGATGATGAGGGACATGACACCCGATGAAAACAGTTCTTTAACAATCAAGTGAAAACGGCGAAAACCACTCCCTGAATACAGGATAATCAGAAAAAAGAAACGCGTCGCCAATCCAATACGCCATACGGCATTGATAATTTTGCGTCCTATTCCTTCAAGTGCATTTTTAAATGGCATACTCAATATCACAAGCTCAAATCTTGGCGGTAGTCACTGCCAGGGTAGTGGAAAGGCACAGGGCCATCCATCTCGCCGTGCACAAACTGGCGCACAAACTCCTTGTCGGACGCGAGTATCTCATCCGGCGTCCCTTCAGCCACGATCACACCACTGGCCATAAAATATACATAATCGACTATTTTTAACGACTCCTGCACGTCATGGGTCACAATAATAGAGGTCGCGCCCAAGGCATCATTCAAACGGCGAATCAAATCACCCACTACGGTCAATGATATCGGATCAAGTCCTGCGAATGGCTCATCGTACATGATCAACATTGGATCAAGTGCGACTGTTCTTGCTAAAGCGACGCGTCTAGCCATGCCACCCGAAAGTTCAGAAGGCATTAATCCATTGGTGCCGCGCAGACCTACCGCATGCAATTTCATCATTACCAGGTCATGTATCAGATCTTCCGGCAGATCGGTGTGTTCGCGCATCTGAAAGGCCACGTTGTCATATACAGACATGTCTGTGAATAAAGCACCAAACTGAAACAACATCCCCATCTTACGCCGTAATTGGTATAGACCATCCTGATCAAGATCATGAACCACCTGACCATCCATTTTGACGTAACCCTTTGTCGGCTTCAGCGCACCACCGATGATTCGCAGCAATGTTGTTTTACCGCAACCGCTCAAACCCATGACAGTCACCAGCTTCCCTTTAGGGAACGTCATGTTTATCCCTTTTAACACCGGACGTTTGTCGTAGGTGAAATTCAGATCGCGAACTTCAACCAAGTTTGCAGAAGACAAGATTTATTCCATAGATAAGATGACGACGCATTCTAAACCACTGAAGCATGAATACCCAACAAATCTCCCATGAAGTGCCAGTGAATTGCCAAGGAATTGCCAAGGAATTGACTGACAACCCACATATCCATTAATGTCTATTGAGGTTACAGACACTTGCCGTTATGCTCTGTATTCAGTCAAATTTCCTCAACGCATAAATTGAACACGACATTGACACCGCATGGCTTATTAATCGTTGATGACGACCCGCTTATTCGTGAAGGGTTGGCGGTTGCATTGGGTGGCATTTATACAACACATCAAGCGGAAACTCGCAGTGAAGCGATTTCGCTGCTGCGTACGTTACCTGAACCACCTGAATTTGCTTTGGTCGATTTGGGACTCCCCCCCTTCCCGCATCGCCCCGAAGAAGGCTTTCATCTGATTACAGAACTGTTATCTCATTCTCCTCAAATCAAGATTTTTGTCCTGTCCGGCCAAAGCGATAAAAGCAATGCCCGCCATGCCCGCTCACTTGGCGCGATAGATTTCATCGCAAAACCTTGCCCGCCGGAGAAAATCAAGACGCTGCTTGATGATGCACTGAAAGTTAACGAAGTTATCGTCACGGATGATGCCACCAGCGATTCTACATTTGGCATCATAGGCGAAAGCACGACAATACAAGCATTGCGCAATCAAATCGTCATGTATGCCCCCACGCCCTTCCCTATATTGATTGAAGGAGAATCAGGATGCGGCAAAGAGTTAGTGGCAAATGCGATACAAAAGCAATCAGGCAACCCTAATTCACCTTTCAAGGCCCTAAACTGTGCGGCCATCGCACCGACCTTAATTGAACCAACTTTATTCGGATATAGCAAAGGCGCATTCACAGGAGCAGCCACCGCACAAGCCGGTTTCTTTGAAGAAGCATCTGATGGCACACTCTTCCTTGATGAGATTGGTGAATTGCCCCTGGATTTACAGACCAAATTGCTGCGTGTGCTTGAGAATGGAGAATACCAACGCGTTGGAGAGACCATGACACGCAAAAGCAGCGCACGCATCATCGCTGCTACCAACCGGAATTTACGGGGCATGATCGCCTCAGGCGCATTTCGCAACGACCTTTATCACCGCTTGAACGTATTCTCAGTCGCCGTCCCTTCTTTAAGAGAGTTAGGTGACGATAAGTTTGTGCTGCTTGAACATTTCAGATCACATTACACCTCTTTGATCAAGCAACCCCCTTTCGAGTTAGATGCGGCGGCCAGCACAAAATGGGAGCACTACAGTTTCCCCGGTAATGTCAGGGAATTACGCAATATTGTTATCAGGCTCACAACCAAATTTCCCGGCAAGGCAGTTAACGCCCTGGAATTGCAAGAGGAGTTCGACCCGCTAGAGCAATCTGCAACCGTATCGAAAATCTCATCTGAATCGATCAAGCAGCAACTCCAACAAGGTGATTTCAGCCTGAGCAAATACCTCCATGATCAGGAGGGTGACTACATCGCCGCCGCACTGGAAATTACATCGGGCAATATCAGCGATGCAGCAAAGTTGCTTGGCCTCAATCGAACTACGTTACATAGCCGTATCGGCTCTCACGAGAAAAATAACAAATAGGATTAGAAATGTATTTAGGACACTTCGGACTCAATGAACCCCCTTATAGGATCACGCCAGTCACAGTTTTTTTCTTTTCTGGGGCTAATCGCGGAGAAATACTGGATGCATTGATCTACTCCATCAGTGATGTCGAGGGCATTATCAAGGTCAGTGGTGAGGTCGGTAGCGGCAAAACCATGTTGTGCCGAATGTTGCTCGAAAAGCTCCCGGAACACATAGAGGCCATTTATCTGGCTAACCCGAGCTTATCTCGTGAAGAAATGCTATATGCGATTGCCGATGGCCTCGGATTGAACATCAAAGATGAACGCGTCGGCATCATCATGCAGAGCATCCAGAACAAGCTCGAAGAGAAAGCCCGCGAAGGCAAGCGCATCGTCGTATTGGTAGACGAAGCGCATGCGATGCCCTTAGACACGCTGGAAGAGTTGCGTCTGCTTTACAATTTGCAGGTCGGCAATGCCAAGCTGCTGCAAATAGTATTGTTCGGACAACCCGAATTGAACGCCAAGCTTGAGCAACCCAACATGCGCCAGCTTAAAGACCGCATCGCTCATCATTTTAATATGCAGCCGCTGTCACCTAGCACATTGGAAAGTTATCTGATGTTCCGCATGCGCCAAGCCGGTTATCACGGGCCGGATATTTTTTCTGCTGACGCTATCCAATGCATTGCTGACGCATCCGATGGATTGATGCGGCGAGTCAACATTCTGGCCGACAAATCATTGTTAGCCGCCTTTGTCGAAGACATACATAGCATTGAAGTACGTCACGTTAAAGCCGCAATGCGTGATAGTGAACTTGGCACTGAACCTGAAAAAACCAATCACAAAAAACTTTGGTCGATTGTCATTGCATGTCTAGCACTAGCTGGGCTTGGAGCGTGGCTTTATTTTAATCAAGGCATGTTCATGCCAGCGCAACCTAATGCTTCAACTACACCAACACAACCCGCTGCAAAAATGAAACCTACCGCGCAGGGCAAACCCACTACCCCCGCTGCGGCACTTGATAATAAAGAGATTGAACCGCAATCTGCGTCTCATTCACCTGACAATAGAATTAGTCCAAAAGCAGCCCCGACAGCTGTAACCGCATCAACTGAAGCAGTTCTGCCGGAAGCTGAAAAAATCGCAGCTGATGCTAAATCACCTATCTCTGACAAGGTTAACGAGAAAGCCAGTGAGAAAACAGATCAGCAGAAAACTTTCACTGATACCGACACAGCTTTAGCAAACGCTAAAGCTGAATTAAAACCAAAGCCGGCTGCCCAGAATTCAGCGACAAAGAAAGCCACACCGAAGAAAGCCGCACCCAAGACAGTGTTATTCAACCAGCGGATGAAAGCAGGAAAGCGACTTGTCACCCAACAAAGTGCGACAGCCAGCTTACAACTTTTTTACAACGAAGTGATTAATCCGGAGCGCATTGAACGATTTTTGAAGCGAGCAGATGGTCTGGGCGTGCTTTCCGAAATCTATTTGCTGCCTGCAAAATTCGGAAACCGGGATGGCATCCGCGTGCTATATGGCGCATATCCCTCCATTGAAGCTGCGCGCGAAGCGACAGAATCTTTGCCCGAACGATACAAAAATGCGTTTGCTACCTCTATTTACATCTATTAAAGCTAGAATTAACTTTCACGTTTGCTTGTAATTCATGATTCTATTGAGTAAAACTCATAAAGCTGCTAGTCTTGATTCCAAATTAAGGGGGGACTCATGCGCCTAAGATATTTAGCACAACTTTGTGCTGTCACTGCGACATTGGTTGGTTGTAGTACCAATCCAATCGAAATGTCGGATAAACACATGCAACGTCCGGTTGATGTGGCCGAGACAAAAACCGAAATTCCTCAGCCCGTCATGGGTGGAGTGGTGTTACCTCCTCCCAAGCCAGCCACCAAAGTAGAGACATATAGCGTCGTTGTTGCAAACGTGCCGGCACAGGAAATCCTGTTCGCCCTAGCACGTGATGCGAAGATTAATCTCGACATCCACACTGGTATTAGTGGCTCAGTCACGATCAATGCGATCAACCAGACCCTGCCACAAATCCTTACTCGTATCTCAAAGCAAGTAGATATGCGCTACGAAATCGAGAATGGCACACTGACAGTCATGCCTGACTCACCTTATCTGCATAATTACAAAATTGATTATGTAAACATGGAGCGCGATTCAAATAGCACCATATTGAACACGACTCAAGTAGGTCCGGAAGATTCCAATAACAGCTCGAAAATCACCATCACAAATGATTCAAAGAACCATTTCTGGAAAACTCTGGTAAAAAATGTAGAAGATATTCTGCATGAAACAGACAAAATATTCCTCAAGAATGAAGACCAACACCAACCTTCAACAGTATCCCCGGAACAAATTGAGCCTCCTAAAGATTCCAAAAAAACCAGTCTAATAGACAAAATCACAGGCTCAGCTTCTGAGTTGATCGGGGATCGCAACGAGAAACCCCTGTATACCTACCGCGAAGCTGCTTCAGTGATTGCAAATCCCGAAAACGGTATTCTTACGGTTCGTGCAACCGAAAAGCAGCATGAGAAAATTCAAGAGTTCATTGACCAGATCATGAATAATGCCGGCCGACAGGTGTTGATAGAAGCCACAATTGTTGAAGTCAGGCTAAGTGACAATTACAAGCAAGGCATAGACTGGTCAGCTTTACGCTTAGGCAACATTGGTTTTCAGATGAGCCAAGGGCCGGTTCCTAGTGCCAATGCCGCTGATGTTGGTACCTTGGTTCTGGACTATGCCAATCCTACGTCAAAATTCGGTAACATCTCGTCTTCCATATCGTTGCTGGAAACCTTTGGTAATGTCAAAGTACTATCCAGCCCGAAACTAAGCGTCATGAATAATCAGACTGCGATGCTGCGGGTGGTCGACAATCTTGCGTATTTCAGTGTTGAAGTTACACCCGGCATCCCTGCGACAGCAACATCCAGTGGTACCTCTCCTACTTTTACAACCACACTGCTCACCTCGCCTGTTGGATTTACAATGAGCGTGACACCACAAATCAACGATAGCGATTCAGTACTACTTAATGTTCGCCCATCGATAACACGCCTGATCCGATATGTGGATGACCCCAATCCTGTCTTAGCCAATCCATGTGGTTTCGGTGTTGCAAACTGCAACATTCCAGCCTTGACAAGCCAAGTGCCAGAAACCTCCACTCGCGAGATGGAGTCCATGCTGAAGATCGACAACAATCAAATTGCGGTATTGGGCGGGTTGATGGAAGACCGTATTGATAACACAACCAAAGAAGTACCTTTCCTAGCCAGCATCCCCATCTTCGGCGATTTGCTTTACACACAACACGATGACACAACAACCAAAACCGAATTAGTCATATTCTTACGCCCTGTTGTGATCAAAAATGCGAGCATAGACGGTGACTTTAAGGACTTCCGGAGTAGTTTGCCGGATGCAGATTTCTTTAAAGCATCCACACAAAGCAAGTTTTAAGGAGCGCAGATATGAGCCTTCTCTTAGACGCACAGAAAAAGTCTCAGGAAGATGCAGCAGCGCAGAGTGCAGGTAACAATGTTACCGGATCGGGATTGAGCTTGGAGGACTTACCACCTCCAAGTGATGGCTTGTCTGGCAATGACTTGCACAGCACAGAAGCGCATGACAGCCATCAAAAGGTTGACCATGCCAGAAACGCAAGTCAAAACCTATTTGATGCCAAAATACACACACCGCATGTCGCACGCGCAGGCATCAATCGCAACTTGCTGATTGCGCTTGGCGCAACACTGGTATTACTTACAGTTGGTGCGGGATATGTGTGGTATGAGATTTCCGGCAGTGACCAACCTGTGCGTCAGTACGCCAAACCAAGCAAGGCTATCTCCCAACCTTTACAGATTGCGAAAACGACCACACCAGCTCAAGCGGCACCTACAACAGAAACACCATCGGGAAAAGTTGATTCGCCATTGTTGTCACCCACAGTAGTGCGTAGCGCCATCAAGCCAGCGAAAAAGGCCACTCGGCGCCCAGCTCGCAAAAAAGCTACGGCTCCTCTACGCATCAAAAAGCATAAGAGAACAAAGGAAACGATCAACACGGTACTTAATAACGCCTACCAAGCCTATCTGATCGGCGACCTGGATAAGGCACAACCGATGTATCAGAGGGCGCTCAAAATGAATGCCCGTAATACAGATGCCTTGCTTGGACTGGCTGCAATCGCCCAACGTAATGGCGATGATAGCTCCGCTGCGTATTATTATGCCAAAGTGCTTGAACTTGACCCGCGTGACCCGGTAGCAAATGCCGGTATGTCAGCACTAACAACAAGCAACAACACTGAAAGCCGGTTAAAGAGGCTGCTGAATGAGCAGCAGGGTTCATCAGCTCTGCATTTTGCCCTAGGTAATCAATATGCCGCTCAAGCTCGCTGGGCAGATGCACAACAATCCTATTTCAATGCCTACAAGCTTGATCCGGAAAATGCACAGCTAGCTTTCAATCTGGGTGTCAGTCTTGACCGGCTAGGTCAGCAAAAATCTGCTGTCCAGTATTATCTACGCGCCTTGGAGCTTGATCCGAATAAGCGTAACGGATTTGACCATGCACAAATTTCATCACGCATTGAAGAACTGACAGACTAATTCAAAATGCCAAACGTTCCATTGCCGGACAATTTGTTTACCGGACTACAGCCGCACCGTCAACTGGGTCAAATTCTGGTCAGCAAAGGTGTGATCAGTGATGACCAGTTGCGTATTGCTTTGCAGGAGCAAGGCAAAACCCACGAACCGTTGGGTCGCCTTCTGGTGCGCTTGGGTTTCCTATCTGAAGCCACCATCCGGGATGTGCTTTCTGAGAACTTGGGGCAGGAAAGTGTAGATCTTTCTTCAGTCATCATTGACTCAACAGCACTGAATCTGATCCCGAAAGATATCGCCCGCCGCTATCAGCTGTTACCTTTATCGGTTGATAACGTAGAGAATACTTTGGCACTGGCAATCGCCGACCCGGACAACATCATTGCGCTAGATCAGGTTCGCGCCCTGCTCAAAGACGAATACCGTTTGACCACTCAGCTTGCCAGTGAATCTGACATTCAGCGCGCTATCGACCAGTATTATGGTTTCGAGCTATCCATTGACGGCATCCTGCACGAGATTGAGCCGGGTGAGATGGAATACCAGACACTGCAGTCCGGTGTAAATGAATTCAGCCAGCCGGTGGTTCGCCTTATCGACGCATTGCTGACTGAAGCCGTACAGCGTGGTGTTTCTGATATTCACTTCGAGCCTGAAAGCAGCTTCTTGCGCATTCGATACCGTATTGACGGTGTATTGCGTCAGGTGAGAAGCCTACACAAAAGCTTCTGGCCTGCGATGGTGGTGCGAATGAAGGTCATGAGCGGCATGAATATCGCTGAGACGCGCGCACCTCAGGATGGTCGGATATCTCTACGTCTTTCCGGTCGGCCTATCGATTTTCGTGTTGCCTCACACCCGACCACCCATGGCGAAAACATGGTGTTGCGGATTCTGGATCGCCAGAAAGGCATCGTACAGCTTGACCAGCTCGGTCTGGACGAATCTGCACTGAGTATGCTCAAGTCCATCATTGCCAAACCTGAAGGAATCGTTTTAGTGACCGGACCGACGGGTAGTGGTAAAACCACCACCCTGTATTCTGTGTTGAATCACGTCAATACTGAATCGGTCAATATCATGACACTGGAAGATCCAGTCGAATATCCACTTGCACTGGTGCGTCAAACCTCGGTCAACGAGGCCGCCAAGATGGACTTCGCCAATGGTATACGCTCAATGATGCGCCAGGATCCAGATATCATTCTGGTCGGTGAAATTCGTGACCACCCTACCGCTGAAATGGCATTCAGGGCAGCCATGACCGGCCATCAGGTCTACTCGACCTTACATACCAACTCGGCTATCGGTGCTATTCCCCGTTTGCTGGATATCGGTATTCTGCCGGACATTATGGCTGGCAACATCATCGGCATCGTGGCGCAAAGGCTGGTTCGTGTACTGTGCAATGAATGCAAGTATCCTTATTCGCCAGATGAGCAAGAACGGAAGTTGTTGGGCGTCAAGCCTCGTGAAGACATCACATTATATCGTGCTGCCGGCTGTGAGAGTTGCAACCATCAGGGCTACAAAGGCCGAATGACGATCGTTGAATTGCTCAAGATGGATTTCGATTTGGATGATCTCGTGTCACATCGAGCCAGTACACGCGAAATAAGAGAAGCTGCTCTTGCTAAAGGTTTTCGTCCCTTGGCGGTGGACGGAATCAGACGTATTCTGCAGGGGGTGACCTCTTTGGCAGAGGTGAGCCGCATGGTGGATTTATCCGATAGGATTAGCTGATATGGCACTATTTTCCTATCGTGCATTGGATGAACAAGGCAAGATCCATAGAGGTTTGCAGGATGCTGCAAACCAAGTGGATCTAGAGCTACGCCTGAGACGCAGCGGATTGGATTTAATCGATGCGAAAGAGGATAGTGGTAAGTCGATGGGACGTAGCAAGATCAAGCGCCCCGAGCTCATCACTTTCTTTTTCAATTTAGAACAACTTACCCGCGCTGGCGTACCGTTACTGGAAAGCCTGGGTGATTTACGTGACACTATGGTGGATCAACACTTCCGCGAAATTATTGCCAACCTTGTTGAGGCAATCGAAGGGGGTAAAAAGTTATCTCAGGCGATGTCACAGCACCCTGAGGCTTTTGATAAAATTTTTATCAGCCTCACACATGCCGGTGAGGAAAGTGGGCAGTTGCCTGAAATTTTTGAACATATCACCGAGTCATTAAAATGGCAGGATGAAATGGCCTCTCACACAAAAACCATCTTGATGTACCCTGCCTTCGTCGGTACGATCGTGCTTGCCATCACCTTCTTCCTGATGATTTACCTAGTCCCTCAATTGGTCAGCTTTATCAAAGGCATGGATCAAGAAATCCCTATCCAGACCCGCGCCTTGCTCGCCACCTCGTCATTCTTTATCAATTACTGGTATGTATTGATATCTATACCTGTTCTCACGCCTATCATCATCAAACTGCTGGTGACATCCAGCCCTCAGATGCGGCTCAGATTTGACCAGCTAAAATTGGACTTTTGGGTAACCGGCCCTATCCTGCGTAAAATTATTCTTGCACGGTTTGCTAATACCTTTTCCATGATGTACGGTTCCGGCATCACTATTTTGGATTGCATCGCTAATTCGCGGGATGTCGTCAATAATCTTGCTGTGGCCAAAAGCCTGGATGATGTTACGGTTGAAATTGAAGCGGGAAAAAATTTGACGCAAAGCTTTCAAAATACCGGTATGTTTCCGCCATTGGTGGTACGTATGCTCAAAGTAGGCGAGGCAACCGGGTCACTGGACAAAGCACTCTTGAACGTCAGCTATTTTTATGACCGCGATGTAAAAGAGTCAATCAAAAAGGTGCAGGTGATGATAGAACCCACTATGACGATTATTATGGGCGCATTACTCGGCTGGGTCATGCTATCTGTTCTCTCACCTATCTATGACATCATTGGTAAAGTTCAATTCTGATGAAGCAATCACTATTACTATTTTTGAGTGCAAACCGCCTGCATGCGCAACTGATGGCAAGCGGAAGAATCCTGTCGCAGCATGAATTCAACGACAATCAGGGTGATCGCGATCGATTTTCAGATTTCATCAAGGCAAATAAACATACGACATATCTACTTACTGATCTGATTGAAGAAGATTTCCGTCACGAGATTGTTCCTCATCTGAGCGGTAAGAGTCATGCAGCCTTATTGAAGCGAAAATTCGACCAATTCTATAGCGGCACACCGTTCCATCAAGCGACTTTACTGCGGCGACAAAAAACAGGACGTCGTGATGACGACATGATTTTTTCTGCGCTGACGAACCCGGCACTGATCATGCCTTGGCTGAATATTCTGTTAGTGCAGGAAGTTCCGCTTGCAGGGATTTACTCTGTTCCACAGATTAGCGCACCACTGGTCAAGAATCACCCTTCCAAACATTTGCTGCTTATTTCCTGGGAAAAATTCTCCGGCTTGCGCCAAACCTATTTCAGCGAGCATCGCCTACAGATTTCCAGGCTCACGCCTGTCAATGAAAATCAAAACTTTAACGATGCCGTACTAAATGAACTGGCCCGCACTTACCAGTACCTCAAAAGTCTCAGCTTGCTGCCTGCCGGCCAATCGCTTGATGTCCGCATTCTTTGCCATGCAAATGATCGCGAAGAACTCAAGCATAAGTTATTCGGCAATGAGGACATGCACTATGACTTTGCCGATATCGAAGAAGTCGGCAAGCAACTCAAGATCGACTACCACTTCACCGACTCAGATGCCAGCCAGATATTCTTGCACCAATTGGCCACCGCTCGACCCAAATCACATTATGCGGATGAGGAGCACACTCACTTCCACGCCATCCTTCAGCTAAACTCTGCGCTGAAATGGACTGCGGCAATGATATTTTTGGTCTCACTGATTTTTTCCCTCTCAGTTGTAGTGGAAAGCGGTGGAGATGCAGCGCAAAATGAAATTCAAGAGCAACAAGCACAGCGAACCCTGAATGAAGCAGACTCTATTATTCGTTCACTACCTGCATCCGAAGTAGCGCCTATGGATATGAGGTCAGGTGTCAACATCATCAACACACTGACGCAATATCGATTAGATGCGGAAGACATACTTCTGACTATCAGTGACTCGCTTGAAAGTTTCCCGCAAATATATATTGATGACATCGAACTGGATATGAGTGCAACTGAGCCTGTTGCGATGAATACCCGCCCGGACATTCCAGCGCAGGTAATAACGATCAGAGGCAATCTGCATGGCTTTGATAACAATTACCGTTCAGCACTTAAGTATCTTGATCGATTCCAATTAGATTTAAGCAAACAGGATTATCAGGTAGAAGCCCTTTCCAAGCCGTTGGATGTCAGTCCCAGCGGAAGCTTAGGCAGCCTAGGCATTAAGAAAGACACCTTTGACTTCTCCTTAAAGCTAGTTTGGAGGCCCGCACTATGAAGCTCTCCAATTCAGATTTCCGCATATTACGCTGGAACATCATTGCACTCTCTATCGCTATCGTTGCCAGCGGTATGCTTCTCTATGCCAGCGATCACTTTGCAAAAAATGCGGCACAGAATTCTCGACTGGCGATGAAAATGATCAATGATGCAAGAAGCCGTTTGAATAGTGCACTACAGGATAGAGATAACTTTGCCACCTACACCTCTGAATATGCGGCTCTTGAGGACCAGAAAATACTAGGTGATGATCACAGACTGGATTGGATTGAAGGGCTGGATAACCTAAACCAGCAAAATCTTGTTATGGATTTCACTTATACGATTGCTCCTCAAGAAATCTATACGCCTGAACCTTTCATTGACAGTGGAAATTTCGAAATCCATTACAGTGAGATGAAACTTCAACTGGAGCTGCTACACGAAGGACAGCTATTAAACTTCCTCAACGCGATGAATGAGCAGATTGATGGCTTTTACCAACTCGAAAGTTGCTCACTCAATCGTCTGAATTCTCTGACAGAGATTAATCAAGAACCACTTGCTCCCGAGGTAGAAACTAATATCATGGCCGAATGCAGCGGTGGTTGGATCACGCTCAAAAACAGGAACACCCTGCCATGATCTCAAAACTCACAATAGGTTTATACCTTGCCGTACTATTCGCCTCTCCCCTAAGCGCAGAAGAGATGGGTAGGTTGTTCTTCACTCCCGACCAACGTGAGCAGTTAGATAACAACTATCACAACGGTAACAGTCCCCAGAAGAATGCTGATTCATTAATATTAAACGGCATCGTTCAAAAAAACGGTGGCAAGCGCACTGCATGGATCAATGGTGTTTCTGAAATGATTGGGAGAAGCAACGAACGATCACCGGCAAGTGCCTCAGTCGAAATCCCCGGCAAATCAACAACAGTTAAAATCAAAGTCGGGCAAACGGTATCCATTAAACCTTCAAGTTCGGATTGATAGATGTCCCGCACACCATCACAAGCAACTCACCGAAAGCAGCGTGGGGCGGCGTTGATGGTTATTTTGGTGATTATTGTGTTAATGGGAACGACATACCTTGTAAATTCTTTAGGCAGCAATGCGCTTAAAATATCACAAAACAAATCAACTTCTATCGCGCTAGCACAAGCAAAAGAAGCTTTGATTGGCTATGCTGTTACTTATGGTGATGCTAATCTGGGAAGTACACACGGTTATCTTCCCTGCCCGGATGAGGATGAACTCGGTGCTACTACCGAGGGCGAAGAACATGCCACTTGTGGTGCAATCGATGCGAACGCCATCGGTAGGTTTCCTTGGAAAACTTTAGGCTTACCACCGCTGAAAGATGGAAATGGTGAATGTTTATGGTATGCCGTGTCTGGCACATACAAAAGCAACCCAGCATCCAGCACATTGATGAATTGGGACAATACAGGAAAGCTCAGTGTTTTTACTGCTGATGGCGTTGAAATCGCTGCAAATGAAATTGTGGCTGTTGTGTTTTCTCCCGGCTCGGCGCTATCACAAGACCGCTCCGGTGCTACAGCACCAATCTGTGGAGGAAATTATACGGCATCAGCCTATCTGGACAATGATGCTGACCACGGAATAAATAACTCCAATATAGCTATCGGCGACTTTATATTGCCGCATGAACATCGTGATATCAACGGCAGTGTCACTGCAACCATCAACGACCAATTGATTTACATCACCCGTCAGGATATATGGCGGGCCGTACAGCTTCGGATTGCACGAGAAGCCCGAACATGTCTTGATGACTATGCAGCTGATGTCAGTGGAGGTACTTATCCTTGGGCAGCCCCGTTGAACACCGCCCTATATACCAGCACTCCCACTACATTATTTGGCAGAATACCCGATAAAGACCCTATTTCAAGCACAGACTCTGATATTCTCGCCATCCCGAACGCTATTATCGACCTCCAAGCTGCAACAAATGCATGTATAGTGGCCGATAATTCAGTGAATCAAAATGCACTGGATAATGCTGGCGATTTTCTGGAAAATCTTGCTAAAGACATAAAGAATAAGCCACCGACCATCCCACCAATATCATCCACAATAACCTCCGCTGCTAAAACTGCCGGAGACAAAGCTCAGGATAGCGGGAGATGTGCAAAAATCTTGGCTGACCCAATTAACAACACAGTACAAACAAACCTGAATGCTGCCAATGACGCACTCTATGCCATCCTTCCAGATTTTGCTTGGCCTGGAACCTGCACCCTATTTGGGACTAATAAATGGAATCATTGGAAAGAATTGGTTTTTTTCCAAGTTGCTGATGGTTTCAAACCAGGTAGTGCAGTTACTAATGCAGCTAGTTGTGACGCCAGTTGCCTCTGGGTTGATAAAAATGGTTTGGCAATGCCTGGCTCTGGTAAATACAAGGCAACGGTAATGGTTGCTGGCGGCAATTTGGTGGCAAGCCGAACGAAAAGTAATCTGCCGGATTATCTGGAGCTGGATAATCAACTGCCAAAAGATAATCCAGCTCTACACTATAAAACTTATGATATTACTGATATCAATTATCAGATAACCAATGACCTTGTTCTTTGCCTAAATGCTCGTAAGGACGAGAACTGCAAATGAACTCTAAGAAAAATATACTTTATCCCTCAAGACAAAATACCAGTGGCTTTACGCTGGTTGAAATGGCCATCGTGTTGGGAATCATCGCATTGCTACTCGGTGGACTATTACCCACCATATCCGGCCAAATAGAACAGGCACAACGAAAAGAGACACGAAATTCGCTTACTGAAATCAAGCAAGCCCTGCTTGGTTACGCCATTATCAATGGCCAACTTCCTTGCCCCACAACTATTGCCGATCCAGCCCACGCAGATTATGGCGTTGCCCCACCACCACCATGTGCCGCCCCCACTGCTGAAGAATACTTACCATGGAAAACACTGGGCGTATCAGAAGTGGATTCCTGGGGACTCAAACGTCTTGCCACAACCGACCCATGGATAGGATATTGGCGCTACCGCTTAGATGATAATTTCGGTACCACATTTACACTGGCGACTGTGCTAAATGATGCACTTACAATCAACAATAATGATGGCAACGTCATTACAGCCGCACCAGAAAATCCAGTTGCCATCGTATATTCCACCGGGGCAGATATCACACCAAACGGTGAGAATGCGGGCGCTTTTGATAATACTTATCAAGGTGACTACCCTAACAAAAATTTTGATGACATCCTAATCTGGATATCTCGCCCGCAATTATTCAACCGCATGGTGCAGGCAGGAAGGCTGCCCTAAGCCTTCTGTTTTCGATCACAGCAACAAAAACAAAAGCCTTGCATCTCTGCAAGGCTTTTGTTTTTATGGTGGGTCGTCCCAGACTCGAACTGGGGACCAAAGGATTATGAGTCCTCTGCTCTAACCAACTGAGCTAACGACCCGTTTGACTTTTTTGCTTACTACTCAATCTTCGCTATCCAAGAAGCTTTTCAGTTTTTCAGAGCGCGATGGGTGACGCAGCTTACGTAATGCTTTAGCTTCGATCTGGCGGATACGCTCACGGGTCACATCAAATTGTTTACCCACTTCTTCCAGCGTGTGATCGGTATTCATCTCGATACCGAAGCGCATTCTCAACACTTTGGCCTCGCGCTGTGTCAGGCTGTCCAGAATATCGCCGGTCACGCCCCGCAGACTGTCGTAGATTGCCGCATCAATCGGCACAGCAGTGTGCGCGTCTTCGATGAAGTCACCCAGATGTGAATCATCGTCATCACCGACAGGTGTTTCCATGGAGATAGGCTCTTTCGCAATCTTGAAAATCTTGCGAATCTTGTCTTCCGGCATATCCATTTTTGAGACCAAGGTTGCCACATCCGGCTCGTTCCCTGTCTCTTGCATGATCTGTCTGGAAATACGGTTCATCTTGTTGATGGTTTCAATCATGTGAACTGGAATACGAATCGTACGTGCCTGATCCGCAATCGAACGGGTGATCGCCTGACGAATCCACCAAGTCGCGTATGTCGAAAATTTGTACCCTCTGCGATATTCGAATTTATCGACCGCTTTCATCAGACCGATATTCCCTTCCTGAATCAAGTCGAGGAATTGCAGGCCGCGATTGGTATATTTTTTCGCGATAGAAATAACCAGTCTCAGGTTGGCTTCGATCATGTCGCGCTTTGCACGACGTGCTTTAGCCTCACCGTTCGTCATTTGACGATTGATCTCTTTCAGGTCACGGATAGGAATGCCCACGCGCTGCTGAAGACCTAGCAACAGGCTTTGCTTTTCGACAATCGCATGTTGATATTTTTTCAATGCTTCAACATAAGGCTTCTTCGATTTAAGCTCCTGTACTATCCAGTCCAGATCCACTTCATTACCGGGGAAGGTTTTAATGAAATGTGGACGAGGCATTCTGCATTTGGTTACGCACATATCCATAATGCTACGCTCGCTGCGGCGCACCTCTTCAACCAGATTTCGCATGGTGTCGCACAGTGCATCTACTTGCTTCGCTGTAAAGCGAAATTGCATTAGCTCATCAGAAATAGACGCTTGCAACTTGTCATACTGTTTACTGCGGTAGCCGTATTTCTCATACGCCTTACCCATTTTGACAAATAGCGCTGAGATCGTTCTAAATTTTTCCAGCGCGTCTTCTCGTAGCTTAGCCAGTGATGCAGCGGCAGCGGCGGCAGCGGCTTCCTCGTCTAACTCTTCTTCATCGTCAGCAGCATTGCTTTTATTGGCAGCTTCTGCGGCTGCAGCAGCACTTACTGGTGCTGCTTGCACTTCAGCCTCAGCAAACCCGTCGATCAATTCATCAACGCGCATTTGATCGTTTTCAATTTTTACTGACAGCGCAAGAATTTCTGCAATCGTTGCCGGGCATGCAGAGATCGCCTGAATCATGTGCTTCAGGCCGCTTTCAATACGCTTCGCAATCTCAATTTCTTTTTCGCGGGTCAGCAAGCCCACCGTACCCATTTCACGCATATACATACGTACTGGATCGGTAGTACGACCGAATTCAGAATCAACTGTAGAAAGTGCTGCTTCAGCCTCTTCCACCGCATCTTCATGTGTAGCGGCAGTGGTTGCATCATTCATGATGAGTGCTTCTGCGTCAGGTGCGACGTCGCACACTGAAACACCCATTTCATTGATCATGGTGACGATGCCTTCCAACTGCTCAACTTCAAGCATATCCGGCAGGTGGTCGTTGATCTCAGCGAATGTCAGATAGCCGCGCTCCTTACCCAGCACGATAAGTGCCTTCAGTCGAGTACGTCTTGCCTCCATATCTGGCACTTGGTCAGCAGAGCCTTCAACAGCCGCATCCTGTGCCTTTTTTGGTTGCCTCTTTTTGACTACTTTAAGCTTTGCCATGCCATATCCCCGATTGTGTAGCCCATAAAACACGCATGAAATCTCCATGTGTCGCTAATAAGGGCACCCATAAAATCTACAAAGGCTCTCGTTAAATCCTAGAGAACCGCAGAAAAGCCGCATATTATACCACAATTGGGCAATTCTTTCTCTACATATTGAACAACTTAGCTACGATGCAGTAAGCGCATGTATTCTTCGCGTTCTTCCGCATTCATATCGCGGATACTTTTGTTTGCAAACCTGCTTTCAAGGGCTTGTCGCTGCTGAGGCTTTTTACTTTCCTGCATCTTTTTCAAGGCATCCGCAAAACCCTGCTCCACATCAAACTCCTCACCCCATTCCAACACAACCACCTGCGCGGCAACCAGCTGATTTTCATAGGGTGTGCCTTGAAAAAACTGCATCAACGCAGAACTGCTCACCGCAAAATCATTTTCTCTCAGCACCAACAATATGGCGGCAATTGCTTCAGATTCAACCCCTTCACCCTGCCAATCATCCGGCACTTGCTGACCCAGCACCGGCTTAGATATCAAACATTGCAACAATATGTGTTGCGGAGAAAGCTTGACGCGCTTACTTCTCGCCAGAGTAGGTAGCGGTGTTCTGCCAACCGGCTTGATCTCATACAAGGCCTCTAATTCCGCCTGACTCACACCGCCAAGTACAGCGACCTCTTTGCGCAATAACAATCCTGTTGTGGGTGCGACAATGGCAGTGAGCAATGGTTTCGCAGCCTCCAAAAATTGACTGCGGCCTTCTTGTGTATCCATATCCACGTTCGACCTGATCTCGCGCAATAAATAAGTGGATAACGGCATCGCTTCATCAATGCGCTGCTCAAAAACCACTTTGCCGAACTCGCGTATAAAACTGTCCGGGTCATGCTCCGCCGGCAAAAACAAAAAGCTGATACGCTTACCATCCTGCAAATAGGGCAGCGCATTCTCCAACGCTCTCCAGGCAGCGCGTCGCCCGGCCTTGTCGCCATCAAAACTAAATACGATGTGGTCAACCAGCCGCAACAGCTTTTGCACATGATATGGCGTGGTTGCCGTACCCAAAGTGGCGACCGCATAGCCAACCCCATGTTGAGCCAAGGCCACCACATCCATATAACCCTCAACCACCAGCACCTGCTGCGCTGCGCGAATCGCTTTTTGTCCCTGATACAAGCCGTAAAGCTCACGCCCTTTTTCAAACAATGGCGTTTCAGGAGAATTCAGATACTTAGGTTCGCCCTGATCCAGAATACGCCCACCGAAGCCAATCACATTGCCGCGTGTGTTCACAATCGGAAACATAATGCGCTCACGAAACCGATCGTAACGTTTATCGTTATCTCCGCTGATGACCAAGCCGGCTTCCTCCAACTCATCAACCTGATAGTCGGAAAATGCCGCCGCTAGATTTTGCCAGCCATCAGGCGCATAACCCAAACCGAACTTTGCTGCGATCTCACCGCTTAAACCGCGTCGTTTAAGATAATCTATAGCCGGTTGAGACGCTTTAAGTTGCTCGCGGTAATATCGCATCGCGATCATCATCACCTCATACAGATCGGGAGAGACTTTGGAGCGGCTTTCAACATTGGTGGCTCGCTCATGCGGCACCTGCATACCTGCACTTTGCGCCAGATCCTCAATCGCATCGACATAGCCCAAGCCCACATGCTCCATGACGAACCCGATCGCCGTCCCATGCGCACCACAGCCGAAGCAGTGATAAAACTGCTTGGTTTGACTCACCGTAAAAGAAGGGGATTTTTCGTTGTGGAACGGACAGCATGCTACAAAATTAGCACCCGCTTTTTTGAGGGGTACATAGCGCTCGACCACATCCACAATATCAAGACGATTGAGTAAATCTTGAATAAAGCTTTTTGGAATCACATCATCACCGCCTGTTTATCATGTTATTACGTGATAATAATTTGAATGATACGTCTGGATCGGGTTGCACTGTGCAAGCCACAACGTCAGTAGAAATGCTGATGAATAAAGGTGCCGATGAAGTGCTCCCCCTATCCCGAAATCTCAATGCCCTGAAAAATTACTGGCCACCCTTTTCTGCATGCATCAATACATCACCTTCAGCCAACAACGCTACAAGCGTAGCGTGTTTCACAGGATTGTATTCCACGATGCCATGTGAGAATTCTATATCGTACTCCTGACCCGCCGCCTGATTGTACAGTTTCAGAGACTGGCTGAATCTCGCGAGGAAATCTTTTGCGCGATGTTTAGACGTATTCGTGAGCAAAGCAGCAAATTCATACCCCTCAAGCCGAGCAAAAACGTCTGATTCCCGGAAAATACTTTTCATCTGAGCGGCAAAAGAAATCAATGCACGATTACCCTCATCATGTCCAAAGGCATCGTTAATATGCTTAAAATTATCCAAGTCTAGGTTGATTAAGGTAATGGGAATGTTCTGACGTGCGCAAAGATTCAGACTATGCTGCGCCAAAAACATAAATCCCTGCCGGTTTGAGATGCCAGTCAGCTCGTCTATTGTCACCAGATGTACTGCCGTAAGTTCGGCTTGCTCCTCTTTTGGAATGTCAGGCTTCTTCAAATCTAACTCCGAAATAATTGAGAACACAGTTACAAATTGAATTCCCGTAATAAATTATGGTTAGAATATTTTATGCTGAATTAAAGCTAGCGTCTGCCTAGCATTTTAATATTTGGCTATTTTGTTACGAGCCTACCTGATTGCTGCTGATTGGAATCTTCGCTAAATTCTCATGTAGCATGGTTAGCCACCTTTTAACCTGCTTGAACTTGCTTAATTATCCTTTCTGTTCAGCAGCCTGCAACGCAAAAGGTAAATACTCAGCTAATTTTTTATCCTTAATCTGCGCAACAGATTCCAACTTGATATGGCGACGCATCTTGCCACCTCCCTCAAGAAAACCAAACGTATCTGTAATCTTTGCCCCCATGCCGAACTCCACCGCCACGTGCGCTTTGTATGCAAATACACCGCCAAATTGAACACCTGATGCAAACAGAATGCCGCCGTACTTCACCTCTTCCGATGAAGTCTTAAACGTTTTCCGTACTAAGGCGCGCACAGCTTCGACGATTTCATAATTTTGTTGACTCACCAGAAGGATATCATCAACCAGAGCTTGAACAGATTTTGTCGTCATATCGTATGTATTCGCAATAGAATTGTCTAAACTAAACGCTTAATAGGAAATAGAAAAAAGGGCTCAGCTTGAATTCCAGGCTGCCCCTTTTCCACATCTTGAAAGGGTACTAATTGGTGTCAGCGCTTATCTTTCAATATTTGATAGGTCACGCAGTTTCTTCACACATAGTTTCTACATAAGTAATGACTGAAACCATAGCGCCGCTTTTATCGGTGATCGCACACATTCGACCTACTTCAGGGACATCCATCGGTGGATAAATCGCCTTACCACCAGCTGCCTCAGCTTTCCTTACCGTTTCATCTACGTCCTTTACCGTAATATAGGTTCCCCAACAATCTGGCATCTGTCCGGCACCTTCAGGTTTTTTCATTATGCCACCGACAGGTTCGCCACCTGCTTTCACCACATAGTATTTTCCTTCCGGCATATCCATCGCTTCAATTTCCCAGCCAATCACATCTTTGTAAAAACCAATAGCTGATTCGACATCATCCACTAACAACTCAGACCAACTAAATGCGCCATGTGTTTTGAATGCTTCGTTCATATCTAAGTCTCCTTTCAAATCGAAATTAACCAAACGGACACGGGTATGTGCTTCTGACATACCGATGAGGAAACAGTCTATCCAAATTAATGCTTGAATTCAAACGTGAATTTAACTTTCAAGTGCAACTCCACCTGTCGGTGAGAGGGCAAGCTGCGTTCGCATCGTGGCTTTTCTCGAACCGGCAAGCAAGAGGAGCGCACATGAAACACTATACGCAGCTTACCTAGGAACAACGTTACCAGATTTATGCCTTGAAGAAAGCAGGACTTAATCAAACGGAGACGGCAATGATTATCGGCGTTAATAATGGAACCCTCAGTCGCGAACTTAAGCGCAATAGCGGGCTTCGGGGCTATCGTCCACAGTAGGCTCATCGCCTGATGCTAGGTCGTCGGGCAAAAAAGTCCACGTCTCGTATTGGTTTTAATGCCTGGCGCAGGGTTGAACAACTGCTGCGTGAGGAATGGAGCCCTGAGCAGATCAGTGGCTGGAAAGCGGCATTGAATCGCTATGATTGAGTTTGAAGATCGCATGATCTGACTATGTTTAAACAGAGCAGTTACTCAGAATTATTTACAGACTCATTTTGGAGGAAACGCGAGAAACGATCAGTCATGAATGAATCTACCAGTATGTGCTGGAGGATAAAGCTCAGGGCGGCGATCTGTACCGCTACCTGCGTTGTCTGGAAGTACTTTATTTGAGATCTGTTTTATTAACAAGCTCATACACTGCATATTTTCTCTCAGCCCCTCTTACAATCCTACACTTGACTACAATATCGTCTCCATTTACACGCCACACTCCTTCGGCAAAAATTGTGTTTCCTTCCGTCCACCACGATGCAGTCCAGTTATATGGCACTTTTTCGATTGCAGCAAAGTAATTTTGGCTTTCTTGTTTACACCATGCTTTTAATTCTGTGGCGTTATTAATTCGCACATCATCGTCATGAGCATATGAAAATGAAGACATTAATGTGAGAATTAAGTACGCTGTGCATTTTAAATTCACCATACTATTCCTTGAGCTCTAACTGGTATTTGACGGATGGAGTGAATCATTCTTTCCACCCTGCTGCATATATGAAAAAGTATCTAGGCAATCTAGCCTAGAATCTACTTTGGCCGTGATGAAGTTACGATATTGGCCGACGCCCTTCACTGCAACATAGAAATCTACTCTTAAACTTACCTATTGGATATAAGGAAAATCCTTATTCATACCGAATGTAATAGTCAACACAAGAATTTCTCGCAGGAATACACACCCCAGCAAGCAGCCGAATTAGTTATTATGGAAAAGTCGAAAAGGTGTTACGGTTTACGTGTTCAGCTGAGATTTGATCTGTGCAGAGACTTGGCTCATGTCTGCTTTCCCTGCCAGCTTAGGCTTGAGCATGCCCATGACTTTGCCCATATCTTTCGGGCTGGCGGCACCGGTTGCGGCAATCGCTTCTTCAATAGCGGTGGTTATTTCAGCTTCGCTTAGCTGTTGTGGCATATAGGTTTGCAGGACGCTCATTTCAAACTTTTCAACGTCTGCTAGTTCCTGACGACCTGCGCCTTCATATTGTGATATGGAGTCGCGTCGCTGTTTGTTCATCTTGTCGATGATGGCGATGACATCGGCATCAGACAGGTCGGCGCGTTCGTCCACCTCGCGCTGCTTCATTGCAGCAAGTAAAAGACGAATAGCCCCGAGGCGCGCCGTATCTTTGGCACGCATCGCGGCTTTCATATCTTCGGTGATCTGTTGCTTCAGACTCATTGCAGAACCAACCTAGTACCCCTCATGTCAGGGGTAAGCAGTTTAGTAAAGCTTAGGCGGGAGAACCTGACTCATTAGGCGCTTGTAATGGCGCTTTACAGCAGCAGCCAGCTTACGCTTGCGCGCAGCAGTTGGCTTCTCGTAGAACTCGCGCGCGCGCAAGTCGGTCAACAGACCTGTTTTTTCTACGGAACGCTTGAAACGACGCATCGCCACTTCAAACGGCTCATTCTCTTTTACTCGTACTGTTGTCATGAACAAATTGCCTTCAAAAAATTTGAGGCGGGATTCTAGCAAAACCGCCGCACTCCTACAAGCCATATTTACCTACGGCACAACCTGTATTTACCAACGTCGCTTACTCAACCGTGACCTTGGCAAACTTGCGTTTGCCGACCTGTGCCACGACGACTGCACCGGCCTCAACCGTGGCCGCTTTGTCATTGATACGCTCACCGTCCAGCTTGACCGCGCCCTGCTTGATCATACGCATCCCGTCGGATGTGCTGACCACTAAGCCTGCTTGCTTAAGCAATTGTGGAATGACGATCTTGCCATCAGCACTTGAAACACTGACCTCCGGCATGTCGTCAGGCAATACACCCTTCTGGAATCGAGTATTAAATTCCTCCGCTGCGGCTAGAGCTAAGGCTTCATCATGGAAGCGCGCGACGATTTCTTTGGCGAATTCAAATTTTACATCTCTTGGGTTGGCCCCCTGCTCGACGCTTTGTCGCTTGGCTTTGATTTGTGCTAAAGAATCAAACGACAGCAATTCTAGATAACGCCACATCAAGTCGTCTGAGACAGACATAATCTTGCCGAATATATCTGTAGGGGCTTCGTTGATGCCGATGTAGTTGCCCATAGACTTGGACATTTTGTTGACGCCATCCAGCCCTTCTAGCAACGGCATGGTGAGCACACACTGTGGCGATTGCCCATAATGCTTTTGCAGCTCACGCCCCATCAGCAAATTGAATTTCTGGTCTGTGCCCCCCAGCTCCATATCTGCTTTAAGCGCAACAGAATCATAGCCTTGCACTAAGGGGTATAGAAACTCATGAATGGCGATGGGCTGATTGCCTTTATAGCGTTTAGAGAAATCATCGCGCTCTAGCATACGCGCAACCGTGTGGGTAGCGGCCAGCTTAATCAGGTCGACCGCGTTGAATTTGTCCATCCAGGTTGAGTTAAACACAATCTCGGTCTTGTCAGGATCGAGCACTTTAAACACTTGATCACTGTAAGATTTTGCATTTTCAATAACTTGCTCACGGGAAAGTGGCGGACGCGTGGCGTTTTTTCCCGTCGGGTCGCCAATCATCCCAGTAAAGTCACCGACCAAAAATAACGCATGATGACCTAAGTCCTGCAATTGGCGCATTTTGTTGAGGAGAACGGTATGGCCTAGATGCAGATCCGGCGCTGTGGGATCAAATCCAGCTTTGATCCGCAACGGCTTACCAAGCGCAAGTTTTTGTTTTAATTCACTTTCAATCAGCAGTTCGTCGCAGCCACGCTTGATTTGATCTAAATTATTTTTGGTTGTTTCTGTCACTTTGTCACCTTATTTCAAGCGTTTATTGAATGAAAATACTTACTTTTTGGAGTCTTTAACTGCAATCCGTGCATTTTACCTCACTACCTTCTATCAGGCCGCTTGTCGGTTAGTCTTTGATTAGTGGGCGGTTTCTGGTAAAGTGCGCGCGAATCGAGAAAACCCAACTACTTGTAATCTATACAACAAATTAATTATTAGAGGTACAGATTTTGAACCAGAATGTTATACACCATGCACGAAAAGTGCCACCGAGCAGAAAAAAGCTGCGCTGGTTTGTTGCGCTATCCGCACTGCCGCTGCTGGGTGTTGTGACAGCATTTGGTTTAGTCCCTCAAGATGATTTGGGCTTTGCCTCAGCTGATATTTCTGTTGAACACATTGCTTTGCCTGCAACCGTTAAAAGCGCTAATGCTTCTACGCGGTACTGGCGCAGCGAAGCCATCGTGCGCGGCGACAGTGCGAGCAAGTTGTTGAGTCGTTTAAATATCAACGATAAAGTAGCGGGCGATTATTTGCGTAGGTCTGCTGAGACGGCTTCTTTCAGAAAGTTACGTGCCGGGACTGAGGTAATGGCAGAAACGACTGAAGATGGTAGCTTGGTCTCTCTTCGTTATCTGGATAGAGATGGCGTCCAAAATCTGCTTAAAAAACAGAAAGGCGTTTTCACCAAAACAACTATGGATGCGGCGTTGGAAAAGCGTGTGTTCGTTCGCTCCGGTGAGATTCAAAGCAGCCTGTTTGCCGCCGCAGATGCGGCAGAGATGCCAGATTCAATCGCATACAAGTTAAACGAGATTTTCAGTGGCGATATTGATTTCCATCATGATTTGCGCAAGGGTGATAAATTTACCGCTATCTATGAGATGACATTCAGCAATGGCACTGCGCTTAATACCGGAAAAGTGCTGGCGGCTGAATTCATCAATCGCGGCAAGGTGTATCAAGCGATATATTTTGAAAAAGATGCCGAGCATGGCGACTACTACACCCCCGAGGGCAAGAGCGTGCAAAAAGCGTTTTTGCGTTCCCCCTTGGAATTTTCACGCATCAGCTCCGGTTTCAGCAGGTCGCGCCTCCATCCTGTTTTGAAGAAGTGGCGGTCTCATAAAGGAACGGATTTTGCCGCACCGACCGGCACCAGAGTCAAGGCGACGGCGGATGGTGTCGTTTCATTTGTCGGCAGAAAAGGGGGATACGGCAAGGTCGTTATGATCAATCATCAGGGGCGTTATTCAACGGTCTATGGTCATATGTCCCGCTTTGCCAAAGGTTTGAAAAAAGGTCAGCGCGTCACACAAGGCCAGATTATCGGCCGCGTCGGCATGACAGGCTTAGCGACCGGGCCACACCTTCACTATGAATTCAAGGTGTACGGCAAGCAAGTCAACCCTATGCGCGTTGAATTGCCCGATGCAAAGCCTATCAATGAAGCGGATAGAGTCGCTTTTCAGACAGTGGCCAAACGCATCGTATCCAACCTGAATTTAGTCCGAAACACCAACCTGGCATCACTTGACTGAACACTACGTGCAGCCAACGCCGGCATTATTGATAGGTTTGATGTCCGGCACCAGTCTTGATGGTGTAGATGCGGTGTTGGTTGATTTTGCTGATGGCGGTGTTAAGCAACGCTCACAGACATTTATTCCTTTTGACGATGACTTGAAGGCCGACTTGGTCGCTCTGAATGCGTCTAGCGATGATGAATTGCATAAAGCGCAACTTACCGGCAATCAGTTGGCGCGACTCTACGCCTCTGCTGTGGCGGCACTACTGGCTCAGTCTGATCTATCTGCCAAAGACATCGCCGCCATCGGATGCCACGGGCAGACGATTCGCCACCGGCCTGAACATGGCTACACGCTTCAAATTGGCAACGCATCACTGCTCGCCGAGCTGACCGGCATCAGCGTGGTGAGTGATTTTCGCAGCCGTGATATCGCCGCAGGTGGACAGGGTGCGCCACTGGTGCCTGCGTTCCATGACAAAATCTTTCGCCACGCTCAGACACATCGTGTCATCGTCAACATCGGCGGCATCAGCAATCTGACCGATCTGCCACCCGATCTTCCCACCTCAGGGTTTGATTGCGGGCCAGGCAATATTTTGATGGACGCATGGTGCAGACTTCATCAAAGCACCCCATATGATGATAATGGTCAGTGGGCGGTTTCGGGTAGCATCCTGCCTGAATTACTGACCCGGCTGCTGAATGAGCCGTTCTTTGCCGCAACGCCGCCCAAAAGCAGCGGACGCGATCTTTTTAATCTGGCATGGTTAGAAAATCAGTTGGCAGGAAATGAAAAAGCCGAAGATGTGCAAGCCAGCTTACTAGAACTCACTTGCCAGACTATTGCGCAATCCGTTCAGCAATACTGTACTGGCGTGCAGGAAATTTACCTATGTGGAGGCGGTGCGCACAACGGGGCGTTGCGTGCCAGACTGAGCGCCCTATTGAGCGACTGTGCGGTACAAACAACTGATGCACTCGACGCAGACAGTGATTACCTAGAAGCACTCGCGTTTGCGTGGCTAGCCCGGCAAACCCTGCTGTGTGAGCCAGCTAATCTACCAGAGGTGACTGGCGCAAGACATCCGTGCATTCTGGGCGCCGTCTATTACGCATAAAAAAGGACGCTGGATGGTTACATCAGCGCCCCTCATCCCCGGAAAAACTTTAGTCGCTTCGGAACGAATTCAGATCAAGCTGAAAAAGACGAACCACATCCGCAAGTCGTGGTCGCATTCGGATTCTTAATCACGAACTGCGCGCCATCCAGATTCTCCTGATAATCGATTTCCGCACCCACCAGATACTGAAAACTCATTGAATCTACCAGCAGTTGCACGCCATTTTTATTCATCACAGTATCGTCTTCGTTGACGACTTCGTCAAACGTAAAACCATATTGAAATCCTGAACAACCACCGCCGCTGACAAACACACGCAGCTTCAGTTCAGCATTGCCTTCCTCGTCGATCAAATTCTTCACTTTGTTGGCCGCATCATCGGTAAAAACCAACGGATCCTGAATTTCAGTCACTGCATTCATTTTTATTCTCCTTAAACTATTCGCTGCTGCCAGCTTTATTAATCGCCACCACTTTATCTTGTGCCGCTGCATTACTGTGGACTAAACGCCCCTCCACAACCGCACCCAGATGAATCTCCATCGTAGTGTAATGCACATCGCCTGAGACTCTAGCATTTGCCTGTAGTTCCATATATTCACTGGCAAAGACAGGCCCGTTTACCGTGCCATTTATCACCAGATGGGTCACATTCACTTCCCCCTCCACGCAGGCATGTTCGCTCAACACCAAGGTACTAGGCTTGCCTGGCGTTGCGATGACACCACCTTTAACTTGCCCGTCGATGCGCAACCCGCCACTGAAGTTCAAATTGCCTTCAATAACCGTGCCAGCACCTATCAGTGAATCAATCTGAGTCTGTGGCTTACTGTGTTTCTTGGTGAACATTCCTACTCCTTGAATTATGACAAACTTACTGTTTGTTTTACTTTTGGCTCAGTCGCCTTTCTGTCAAAAATACGCACCTGAACACTTTGCAATTGCGCATCTGGCGGTAGTTGGATGCTTTGCTCTACACGTCGATAATACCTGAAGCTCAATTTAAATTGTGCACTTGACTCATCCTTTTGAGGAAATAGGTGGGTAGACGTTTCGCCACCTTCAATGACCGCTGCGACCAATTGATAGTGACCGTTAAATGTTCTTGCACGCTGCCCACTTTGTACCAACAGCATCCTCAGATGATACTCACCTGGCATTTTATCGCGTTCTAATACTAAACGATGCACGCCCAACTCGCCATCCTTACCTTGTGTGGCAGTAAGGTTTTGGAAAAAAACCAAGTCTTCCTGAAGGCGAACATTTTCATCCGCTAGGGTCTTGAGTTGTTCTGACGTTGCCTGATTGCTGGACTGTTCAATTTGAATCTGCCTCTCATATTGGGCAACTTGGTTTGTCAACTGAGTGATTTCCGCGCTTTGCTTCGCAACTTCACCATATAGCCCCTCCAACTCCTCTAAGGTCTGACTACGATGAAACCCTGCAAATTCCAATCCACTATCATAAGCCCACCAAGCCAGCGCAATAGCCCCCAACACGAATGGCAGCGCCATCCCCCACCTCAGGTACCACGCAATGTGCGGACGCACCCGCACCTGTGGTGCGGCAATACTAAATCTGCGTTCAACTCCTCGCCACATATCTCAAGGCAACAATGGCACAATACCCAACGCCATATCTTCCGGTAGCTCGAACATGATGTTCATATTGTGCACAGCTTGACCCGCTGCACCTTTGACCAAGTTATCAATCACCGACAGTACCACGACAGTATCGCTACCTTGTTGTCTGTGAAGCGCAATGCGGCAGTGATTAGACCCCCGCACCGAACGCGTCTCAGGATGACTGCCAAAGGGCAATACATCTACGAATAATTCATCCGCATAGCGCTGCTCGTAGAGGGCTTGCAAGTCAATGTCGCTTTTCAACTTGCCGTACAAAGTTGCATGAATACCTCTAATCATCGGCGTCAGGTGCGGCACAAATACCAGGCCAACCTGTTGGTCGGCTACCCGCGCCAGCCCTTGCTTGATTTCAGGCAAGTGGCGGTGCCCTGATGCACCATAAGCCTTAAAATTATCCGATGACTCAGGAAAAATGGTATGCAATTGAGCGTTCCGTCCTGCCCCGGACACACCGGATTTAGCATCTGCAATCAAATTGTCAACTTCAATCGCCCCCGACTCCAGTAATGGCAAAAAGCCTAGCTGTACAGCAGTCGGATAGCATCCTGGATTCGCTACCAGACGTGCCCCCTTGATTTGCGCCCGATTCACTTCAGGTAACCCATACACTGCTTCCGCAACCAAGTCCGGGCATTCATGGCGCATGCCGTACCACTTCTCCCACAGCGCAATATCCTGAATGCGGAAGTCAGCCGCCAAGTCAATTACCTTAACGCCTGCATCCAGCAGCGCACGCACCTGCTTCATCGCAATGCCATTCGGGGTTGCAAAGAAAACGAGATCGCACTTTTCCAAGTACGCTTGATCGGGATGAACAAACGTCAGATCAACCAGCCCGCGCAGACTGGGAAACATCTGACTGACTGGCGTACCTGCGTCAGCGCGTGAAGTGATTACCTGTAAAGCAACTTGCGGGTGTTTTGCCAACAACCGTAGCAGCTCAACTCCGGTATATCCCGTGCCGCCAACTATTCCAACTTTGATCATTATTCCGTCCCGAAAATCGATTTATATTCTACCTCAAATGCCCAATGAAAAAGCCGCCCTGAGGCGGCTTTTTTGCGACTGCGCCTGTCGCGGCACAGCATCCAAATTAACGCTTGGAGAACTGTTTCCGACGACGCGCTTTGCGTAGACCAACCTTCTTACGTTCTACTTCACGTGCATCACGCGTCACCAGACCCGCTTGCTTCAATACCGGCTTGAAAGTCGCATCGTAATCAATCAAGGCACGGGTAATGCCATGACGAACCGCACCCGCTTGTCCTGCCTCACCGCCACCGATAACATTCACTTTGATGTCAAAAGTGCTAAGTGTTTCAGTCAGCGTCAATGGTTGACGTACGATCATGCGACCCGTTTCGCGGGAAAAGAACACATCAACTGGCTTATCATTCACGATGATATCGCCCTTGCCCGGCTTGATGAAAACACGTGCGATCGCGCTCTTGCGACGTCCGGTTCCGTAGTTATAGCTTACACTCATGATTTATGCCTTCAACAAATTAACAGGTTTAGGCTGCTGCGCCTCATGTGGATGTGCAGCACCGGCGTAGACCTTCATCTTACGCAACATCGCATAGCCCAACGGGCCACTTGGCAACATACCTTTAACCGCCTTTTCCAGTACACGGCCTGGATGACGGCCTTGCATCTTGGAAAAGTTAGTGGTGTAAAGACCACCCGGATAAGTTGAGTGACGATGATAGAGCTTTGCTTCCGTTTTATTGCCTGTTACACGCAATTTATCAGCGTTAACAACGACGACGAAATCGCCCGTATCCACGTGCGGTGTATAAATCGCTTTATGCTTGCCACGCAGGCGCGAAGCAATCTGTGCAGCCAAACGACCCAGCACTTGATCTGCTGCGTCTACCAGTAGCCAGTCATGCTGTACTTCCTGGGGCTTAGCGGAAAATGTTTTCATAGCCACAATTCCTAAAAATTCAATAAGTAAAACCTCGAAGGGCGCGCATTCTATTGCAGTCTAGCCTCCCCTGTCAAACGCTATTTGGCAAACCCTGCTTGGCACAGGAAGCCATAACAGATGGCTGCAAACTGAGAAATGCACAATAATCCCCTTGCATGGCAGATAGTCACTTTAACAACAATGCCTTACATCTCCCCGCCTCACCTTTTTACAACAATGGTAAGATTCCCGAAAAGGTAAAGCTTGTAAATTTGTTTGCCTGTCACTTTATCAATCCGTAAAATCGCCAGCTTTCTCGGGAAAATCGTGTCGTTTGAATCCATAAAACAGCTACTCGCACAAGACATGTCCACGGTGGACGGAGTGATACGCACCCGTTTACATTCCGACGTGGCACTGGTCAATCAGGTTGGTGAATACATCATCAGCGGCGGCGGCAAGCGATTGCGACCCGCCCTAGTCGTTTTATCCGCAAACGCATTCGGTTACACAGGCACCCACCACCACCACTTGGCAGCCGTTGTCGAGTTTATCCATACCGCAACATTGCTGCATGACGATGTCGTGGACGAATCCGAGTTACGTCGGGGTCGTGCCACCGCCAGCGCCCTGTTCGGCAATGCCGCCAGCGTGCTGGTCGGTGATTTTCTGTATTCCCGGGCATTTCAAATGATGGTGGAAGTCGATGACATGCGCGTGATGCAAACCCTTGCCGACGCAACCAACACCATTGCCGAAGGTGAGGTGCTGCAACTGCTGAATTGTCATGACGCAGATGTTGATACCGACAATTACCTGCGCGTTATCCACTGCAAAACCGCAAAACTATTCGAGGCTGCCATGCGGCTCGGCGCAATCCTCTGCAAAGAGTCTGAAGGCAATGAAATCGCCGCCGCAAAATATGGCATCCATCTGGGAACTGCCTTCCAATTAGTAGACGATGTCTTGGACTACTCTGCGGATGAGTTGCAAACCGGCAAGCATATCGGTGACGACCTCGCCGAGGGCAAGCCGACCTTGCCGTTGATTCATGCGATGGAGCACGGCACGCCCGAGCAAGCCACGCTGGTGCGCAATGCAATCGAAAAAGGCGATGTCGAAAAATTCGTCGAAGTATTGCAAGTCATCCATGCTACCGGTGCTCTGGAGTTCACCCGCCAACACGCCATACGCGAGGCTGAGCTTGCCTGCGCTGCCATCGCCTCCTTACCGGATTCCAAATACAAAACATGTCTGCTGGAATTAGCTGACTTTGCCGCCACACGGCAATTTTAGTATCTGCCCGTTGAGCATCGATTCGGGGGCGTAACCTGGGATGCCGTTCAGCCTGACAGTGTTACCATCCGTCGGGTTCGCTGGCTATTCCCTTCACAGCAGCTATATAGTTCGACTACCGTCCAAATCTGGAGAGATCATGAAACAAAAATCATTACAAGTCCTCATGGCATCAACCCTGCTGGCAACTACCAGCGTAGCGCTTGCGCTACCGTTCAACTCATTTGACCCGCGATCAATGGGTATGGGCGGTGCTGGTGTCGCGGTAGGTGACTCATCTACAGCGCCATTCTTCAACCCCGCATTGCTGACCATTACCCACGAGGACGATCTTTTCTCTGTGGATTTCCCCATCTTTGGCGCCCGCGTCTATGACCCGGATGATTTTGAGACCAGTCTGGATGATTTTCAGAATGGAAACTACGTCGATAACATGGACCTAGCGATTAATGGCTTTAGCCCTTCAACTGCTACCAGTGCACAAATCAATGCTATTTCTAGCAGTACATCCACGCTTTCAACCCAATTTGCCACCTTAAGTGACAAGCCCATCCAAGGTGAGCTGGGTGCAGGCCTTGTCGTTGGCGTTCCAAGCAAAGATATTGGCGTAGCATTTTATGCCAATGGTTGGGGAGCCCTCGGCGGCACGATCAAATACAACGATGATGCTTTGCTTCAGAGCTTTATCGCAACGACCGACAGCGTCGCATCTGCGATACAAAACAGCTGTGGCGGTACTATTGTGAACACTCCCGCATGTTCAGCTGCTTTGCTTGCCTCTCTTCCGGCTGATACCAACCCCAATCCATTAATTACGACCAATCAATTTTTCACGATTGATGCCACAACGCCAACACCAACGGTTACATCAAGCTTTGACTCCAACAGCCTCACTTCCTCTGTGAACATTCGCGGTGTGGTGTTATCCGAGGTCGGTATCGCGTTATCCACCCAATTGGGCAATGGAAATTCTGCATGGGGTCTGGGGATTACGCCTAAAGTTGTCAGGGCTACCCTGATTGATTACTCAGCTGACGTCAACACTGGCAGCACCAACAATATTGACGGCGATGATTACTCAGCAAAATACACCGGCGTGAACTTTGACATTGGACTGGCTAAGGATTACGCCAACGGCTGGCGTACCGGCTTTGTGGTCAAGAACGTCCTGCCACGCAGCTATGACTTCAAAAGCATTGCGCCGGGTGCGCTACCCGGTTCGGCACAATTAACCACCGGCACACTGAAGTTAAAAGCTCAGGCGCGTGTCGGTGCTTCATTCTCCAACGACTGGTCAACTGTTGCTTTAGATGTCGATCTGACCAACAATGATCCGGCTGGCTTTGAAGACCCCAGCAAGTACGTTGCACTGGGTGCTGAACTAGACGCATGGGGCTGGGCTCAACTTCGATTGGGCTACCGTGCTGATGTAAAGAATAGCGACCGGAATGTTGCGTCAGCGGGTATCGGCCTCTCCCCATTCGGCGTGGTACATATTGATTTGGCTGCCACTGGTAGCGCCAACGAAGCCGGTGCGTCGGCAAGGCTGGCATTTACTTTTTAATCATTTGCTGCGTTACAGCAAACGCGATAAATCACCACGGGCGAATCCGGATAACGGGTTCGCCATTTTTTTACCCATTGCGATCACCTTGAACAATTCTCCCATCTCGGCCGGACTGGTCAGTTTTTTGACTTGACCGGAAATCGGAAGGTATTCGGCCATGTTTTCCGGTGAGACCTCCTGCATCAAATCCGCGATACCGCAATTGATTAGAAACAGTGCCTGACTGGTATAGCCCAGCAATTCCAGGCCTGCGTCAATGCCGCTTTCCGCAACCTCGGTAAAATTCACATGGGCGGTAATGTCCTGCAAACCCGGAAAAAAGAACGGGTCATCATGCGCATGGTGCCGGTAATGGCACATCAACGTACCTGCACTGCGCTGGGGATGATAGAACTCACGCGCACCAAAACCGTAATCAATAAACAGCATCGCCCCATGTTCCAGCCGTGTGGCAAGGCTGCCAATCAAGCCGCGCCCGGCAAGGCACACCTCGCTCACATAATCGTCCGGCACGATGATCTGCCCGGCAACATCCCGCAGGGCGGCATCGCTGATGGCACGTTCTTCCCATCTGAATCCTTGTTCGCCATCGCCAACACCACGTTCGGTGATCGCACTGTCCCGCCAATGCAGCAAATGCACAGGCAATGCATCCAACACCTCATTCGCAATCACCGCACCTGTGATGTTCTCAGGCAACTCATCCAGCCAGCGCACCCTATCCTTCAAGTGTGGGAGGCTTTCTGACAATGTTGCCTGTTGACGCGCCCGCAAATCTGCGCTGACCTCAAGTATGGAATATTGCTCTGGCAAGCAGCCAAGCACCTCCAACTCAGCCAGCAGATCAACTGCCAACTTGCCGCTGCCGGCACCTAATTCCAAAACGTGCGGCGCACTACCCGCCATCACTTCTGCTACGTGACGAGCTAGCGTACGTCCGAATAGTGTCGAGATTTCTGGCGCGGTGGTGAAATCCCCCGATTCGCCAAACTTGCTTGCACCTGCGCTGTAATAACCCAGGCCGGGCGCATACAAAGCGAGTTCCATATAACGTGCAAACGATATCCACCCCCCCTGATCCTTGATCTCTCGGCGGATGAATTCAGTCAGTGCGGCGCTATGTTGTGCGGCTTCGGGGCCGGGTGCGGGTAAAGTCGTCGTCATGGTCAGGTATAATCGTCAATTGTCCAAGTTTAACAGCTTGGTTTAACTGCTTGAACAATCGTAGCGAGGAAGTATGCAAGGTAAGGCAATACTGGTAACGGGAGGGGCAAAACGTGTCGGCGCTGCAATCTGCCGACGCTTGCACGCTGCCGGTGCAAGTATCGCGATCCACTACCGTAGTTCCGTTCAGGAAGCACAAGCTTTACGCGAAGAACTAAACGAACTGCGAGCGGACAGTGCCGAGATGTTTCAGGCAGACTTACTTGATTTAGAAGCATTGCCCGGGCTGATAAACGAGGTTATCTCAAAATTCGGGCAGCTGGATGTGCTGGTCAATAACGCATCCAGCTTTTACGCTACTTCCTTAGCAGACATTGACAAGAATCATTGGGATGATCTGATCGGTACCAACCTGAAAGCACCGCTATTTCTTGCACAAGCGGCAGCCGCTGAACTTGGCCGTTGCCAAGGCTGCATCGTGAATATTGCTGATATACATGCAGAGCGTCCGATGCACGGACATCTGCTCTACAGTGCCGCTAAAGCCGGGCTGGTTGCATTAACCAAAGGGCTGGCGCAGGAAATGGCGCCACAGGTGCGCGTCAATGCAATCGCCCCGGGGGTGATTATCTGGCCTGAAAGCGAATCCTGGCAGGACCCGGAGCAACGCCGCAAAATCGTTGCGAATACGTTGCTCAAGCGCGAAGGGGAACCGGACGACATCGCCAAAACTGCAAAATTTCTAATTTCCGAAGCGCCTTACATCACCGGACAGGTCATATCAGTCGATGGCGGGCGCAGCATCAACCTTTGAGAATCAAATGAACGACATCACACAACCCAAACACTTCGGACGCAATTCAACCAACTTCAACCGCCTTAAAGGACGGCTGGAACATATGGTGGGCAAAGCCATTGCGGATTTCAACATGATCGAAGCAGGCGACAGTGTGATGGTATGTCTTTCCGGCGGCAAAGACTCCTATACCCTGTTGGACATTCTGCTTACGCTACGCAAACGCGCACCCATCGACTTTCGCATCATCGCGATGAACCTCGATCAAAAACAACCGGGGTTTCCCGCAGAAGTGTTACCGACCTACTTGGAATCGCTAGGTGTCGAATACCACATTGAAACTCAGGACACCTACTCCATCGTCAAAGACAAGATTCCTGAGGGTAAAACAACCTGCTCGCTGTGCTCTCGTCTGAGACGCGGGGTCATATACAGAGTGGCAGGTGAACTGGGCGCAAACAAAATCGCATTAGGCCATCATCGCGACGATATGATTGAAACGCTATTCCTTAATATGTTCTTTGGCGGCAAGCTCAAGGCGATGCCGCCGAAGTTGGTTACCGACAAAGGCGACCATATCGTGATCCGTCCCCTTGCATATTGTGCCGAAAAAGATATCGCCCGCTTTGCTCGCGGCATGGAATTCCCCATCATCCCCTGCAATCTGTGCGGCTCACAGGAAAACCTGCAACGCCAAAATATCAAGAAAATGCTCGCACAATGGGAACTCGAGTATCCCGGTCGCAGTCAGACCATTTTTACCGCGATGCAGAACGTCAAAAATTCGCATCTATTGGACGGTAATATGTTCGATTTCCAGAACATCCAACTCAATACACCGGTAGAGGAGGGCGATGTCGCGTTCGATGATGAGCAGCACCGCTAAGCATCTGTTTTTTATGAGCGTGTCATGCGTTTAGTCAGGCGGCTGTGATATGCTTGCAGCTGTTTCTTTAAATTGTGTTGGTAATTTTTTCAGGAGTAAATTTATGTTTTTCAGCCGTACCTTAATGATTTTCGTGTTGGCGACCAGTAGTGCCGCCTTTGCAGATACGTTGGACATCAATCTGCGCGATAGCAGTGCGCAAATCAAATACAGTGCTTCAATGGGCACTGATACGCTGGGAAAATCAGAATTACATCTTGGTGCGCTCTACGCGGACAAAGACGACTTCCTCACCGATTTCGGCCTGCTGGTACAAGATCAAATCGGCGTAAACTCCCCTGACATCACCTTCGGCATGGGCATCAAGGCCGTGGTAGCAAGAGCAAATGCCAATGACGCATCCGCAGTGGCGATCGGTGCCTTGCTGGGTGTAAAGCCATTACCTGATCCTCGCCTGAACATCGTCGGGCAAGTCTATGCATCACCCACCATTCTTTCCTTTGGCGAGACAACTCGCTTTATCGAAACGGCGCTACGCGTTGAATACGAGATCATTCCCCAGGCACTGGCGTATATCGGCTACCGAACCACTCGCTTCGACTTTAAAGACAATCTACCGAACGCGAAGCTGGACGACGGTCTGACAATCGGTATGCGCATGATGTTTTAAATAGAAATTATTTAAGGTTGGCTGTGCGCAAGTATTGAACAACCAGCGGAAAAGGCGTTACTTAACCGATTCCATTGCAACTTTGAAGATTACCTTGCGCACCTGCCCGCTACCCACCAGCGGTGCATGTGCATCCTCCGGGAAAAATATGCAAAAATGATCCGGCGGCACTGGCACCCATGAAGCAGGGGCATCAATAAAGAACTGGATGTCCTTCTCCATGCTGAACGCTCCAACCGGGTTATGGCAATCTGCCAAAGGCTTCCACCCCATCGCTTCATCCCCCTCCAACACCAGTTGAATATCAATGTATTTCCGGTGGCATTCCAAACGCGCTAACTCGCGAGTGCGCCCCTCGACGTGCTCGACGATGGCGAATAGCTCATCGCCGACGATGTCGTAACGCCCCGGCGCAAGCGCATATAAATCCGTGTCGCGGATATAGTCGAATGCACGTTGGAACAGCGGGTGCAGCGTTGCATAACGGGATGATTGCGAAATGGATGAGAGGATCATGATTCATTACTCGACTTATTAATCTGAAATGAATTATGTCAGAAAAAGTACCTTGTATATTCAATAAAAACGGGTAGGAGGAGGCTTTGCCTTAAGTGCAGACTATATAAAGCGCAACAAATGATCGGCGATCTATTACAGCAAGGTCACGATAAACCATTTTGAGCATATTCACGGACCGCTCCTCGTTCACCCCCTGTGCACCGCCGAGTAGCGGAAAACAGCCAGGGGATGTCAGCGAGGACTGATGGAACTACTGATGAAACTACTAGCCATCTGACCAACCCAGCAAACGACGCTGAGTAAGTCATTGGTTATTGCTGCCGGGCAACCCCCGGCGAAGTTGTCTTTGTTTTTTGCCATTCACCCTTCGACAAGCTCAGGGCGAACGGGCGGCTAGTGAACCATCCGTTAGTGTGTAGCGTTAATCCTTCACCGCCCGGATAGTCATCGTACCTTGATGCAAACGAACATCCATTCTGCTCAAAAAAGACATCCCCAGCAATACATCTCCTTGAAGACCGGGCGCAATCATTGCCGCAACATCTCTTGCCTCTACCCCGCCCAACTTTACGCTTTCCAGACGGGTTCTATAAGCGACCGTATCACCATTGGCCGTGTGCGTTCGGATAGCGGCACGGCTCTGAATGCCAAGCTTGTTAGCCAGCCGTTGCGATATTGCCACACCTGTTGCACCTGTATCTACCAGCGCGGGTGTCTTTATTCCATTGATGAAAACTTCAGCACGGTAGTGCCCACTCATATCACGCTCTAATGTCACGATAGAACCCGTACTGAGTTTTTCAGCCGTATTGGGGTAAAGCTGATCGTTAAAGAAATAGAATAATACGGCTGCCAGTGCGAACCAAATCAATACTATTTCCAACGTCTTGAAATTAATACTTACACCTCTTGGTCATCATCAGCAATCAGACGAATCGAGCGACCATCCCTTTCGCCAACTCACCCTGCAATGGGATACGCACGCGATGCCCGCTACCCGGTGCAACACTCACATCTTTGCCGGCACGATTTTTCATCTCGGTCAATTCGATGACGCGATTACCTGAAGGGTGAATAATTTCGAGTTTGTCACCCACCGAAAATTTATTTTTCACCGCAATTTCAGCCATGCCCTCTGCACAACTGACGATGTCACCGACGTATTGCTGGCGGAAGTTTTCGGAATTCCCGCGCATATAGTTCTGCTGCTCATGGGTATGGTGGCGCTCGTAGAAACCGTCGGTATAGCCCCGATTGGCCAGCGCATCCAACGCACCCAATAATTGCAAATTAAATGGACGGCCGGCGACGGCATCATCTATCGCCTGACGGTACACCTGCGCGGTACGCGCAACGTAGTAGATGGATTTGGTACGGCCTTCGACTTTGAGCGAGTCGATGCCGATCTTCACCAGCCGTTCGACATGCTCAACAGCACGCAAGTCTTTGGAGTTCATGATGTAGGTGCCGTGCTCATCCTCCATCACCGGCATCAATTCGCCCGGATGGTCCTGCCTTGAAATCACATAGGCGCGATCAGCCATCGGATGACGTGGCTGATCGCCACAATCAGACAACGCACTGTTGCTCAGCGCCTTGTCGAAATCAGAGTCAATCTTTTGTATATCACCCGTACCGTTTTCTGCTGCGTTCTCCACCTTGTAATCCCAGCGGCAGGCGTTAGTGCATGTGCCTTGATTGGCATCGCGGTGGTTGAAATAGCCCGACAATAAACAGCGCCCTGAATAAGCAATGCACAACGCGCCATGAATGAACACTTCCAGTTCCATGTCAGGACATTGCTGACGTATCTCTTCTATCTCATCCAGCGACAATTCACGAGACAAAATAACCCGTGTCAGCCCTAACGACTTCCAAAATTTCACTGCCGCATAATTGACCGTATTGGCCTGCACGGACAGATGCACATCGACCTCCGGCCACCTCTCTCGCACCATCGCGATCAGACCGGGGTCGGCCATGATGAGTGCGTCCGGTTTCATTTCGATCACCGGCGCCATGTCCGCCATATAGGTTTTCACCTTGGCGTTATGTGGCATCAGATTGCTGGCGACGAAAAGTTTTTTGCCGAGTGCGTGCGCCTCCGAAATACCGGTTCGCAGCTCCTCCATCTTGAATTCGTTGTTACGCGCGCGTAGCGAGTAACGCGGCTGGCCTGCGTACACCGCATCCGCACCGAACGCATAGGCAGAACGCATTTTGTCTAGCGTGCCAGCCGGCAACAGCAGTTCGGGTACGCGTAACTGACTCATAGGCCCAAACGTTTCCAGATCGCCAACGCAGGCGCAGCTTGGTTCAGCGTATAGAAGTGCAATCCGGGCGCACCCCCTGCAAGCAGCTTTTCACACAATTGCGTCACCACATCTTGCCCAAACGCTTGCACGGATTCTGTATCGTCGCCAAATCCCTCCAAGGTCTTACGCATCCAGCGTGGTATCTCGGCACCGCACATATCCGAAAAACGCGCCAACTGTGAATACTTCATGATAGGCATAATACCCGGCACGATAGGCACGGTAACACCCAACTTGCGCGCATCATCGACAAAACGGAAGTAGGCATCAGCATTGTAAAAATATTGCGTAATCGCAGAATTGGCTCCTGCATCAACCTTGCGCTTGAAGTTCAACAGATCATCACGCGCAGACTTCGCCTGCGGGTGAAACTCAGGATACGCTGCCACCTCAATATGGAAGTGATCGCCTGTTTCTGCTCGAATGAATGACACCAGCTCATTGGCATATTGAAACTCGCCGGTGGTCGCCATGCCGGAAGGCAGGTCACCACGCAACGCGACGATACGTTTGATGCCCGCATCTTTATATGCTGTCAGCAATGCCCCGACATTCTCACGGGTTGAGCCGACGCAAGACGAATGTGGCGCTGCATCAAAGCCTTCGCCCTTGATACGCAATACTGTTTCCAGTGTGCGCTCTTGAGTTGAACCACCCGCACCGAAAGTCACCGAAAAATATTCCGGGTTCACTGCAGACAATTGCTCGCGTGTCACCGCCAATTTTTCGACACCTTCAGGTGTCTGCGGCGGAAAAAATTCAAAACTAATATGTGGTTTCATGTCGTTCTCACTTATTTTTATGCCTCACCAACTGGGCTGCTGCCGAAGACAATCCCCATGAAAAAATACTGTATAGCACTGCTCCCATCACGCCATTCCAGAAACTATCCACGATAAATCCGCGCAGTACCGAGCCAACAAACCAGAACAGAAAACCGTTGATGCACAGGATGAACAGACCCAATGTCAGCAATGTCACGGGCAGTGTCAATAGAATCAACAACGGCCGGACCAGTGTATTGACCAACCCGAGAAAGAAGGCGGCAAGCAGCGCAGCGGCGAACCCGTCCACCTGTATGCCCGGCACAAAACTGGCCACGGCAATCAGCGCTATCGCATTCAATATCCAAATCAGTAGTAGATACATAATGCTCTCGAGCAAAGAAGGGGCGGAAAAATCGCCCCCGCTATTGCTATTTGACCTGCAGCACTCTGCAATTAATAACGGTAATGGTCAGTCTTATAAGGACCATTCTTAGGCACACCGATATAGTCAGCCTGCTGATCGGTCAGCTCGGTCATCTGGACATTTAAAGTCTTCAATTGCAAACGTGCGACTTTTTCATCCAGATGCTTAGGCAAGGTGTACACACCGACCGGGTACTTGTTCGTACCCTTCTGTACGTCTTCCCACATTTCGATCTGCGCAATGGTCTGATTGGCAAACGAAGATGACATCACGTAGGAAGGATGACCTGTCGCACAACCCAAATTCACCAGACGGCCTTTAGCCAACAGGATGATGCGTTTGCCGTCCGGGAAGATCACGTGATCCACTTGAGGCTTAATCTCCTCCCACTGATATTTTTCCAGCGCAGCGACTTCGATCTCATTATCAAAGTGACCAATGTTGCACACGATAGCCTGATTTTTCATCTTGATCATGTGGTCATGAGTGATGACGTTGAAGTTACCGGTGGTTGTTACGAAAATATCTGCCTTATCAGCCGCATATTCCATGGTCACAACACGATAGCCTTCCATAGCTGCTTGCAATGCACAGATCGGATCGATCTCTGTAATCCATACTTGAGCAGACAGCGAACGCAGCGCCTGTGCCGAACCTTTACCTACATCACCGTAACCTGCAACAACAGCGATCTTGCCTGCAATCATCACGTCCGTAGCGCGCTTGATGCCATCAAGCAACGATTCACGGCAACCATACAGGTTGTCGAATTTGGATTTTGTCACTGAATCATTCACGTTGATCGCAGGGAACTTGAGTTCGCCGCGCTGATGCATCTGATACAAACGATGAACACCAGTCGTGGTTTCCTCTGTCACACCTTTCACTTCAGCGAGTCGAGTGGAATACCAAGTCGGGTCTGTTGCCAGCTTAGCTTTGATCGATGCGAACAAAAATGTTTCTTCTTCAGAACCGGGCTTGCTGATCAGCGATGCGTCTTTCTCTGCACGCGCACCCAGATGCAGCAGCAATGTTGCGTCGCCACCATCGTCCAGAATCATGTTTGAATAACCGCCATCCGCCCATTCAAAAATGCGATGGGTGTAATCCCAGTAGTCCTTCAGTGACTCGCCTTTTACCGCGAACACCGGTGTGCCACCCGCAGCGATCGCAGCAGCAGCATGGTCTTGAGTCGAGAAAATATTACACGATGCCCAACGTACTTCAGCACCCAGTGCAGTCAGTGTTTCGATCAGCACCGCAGTCTGGATCGTCATGTGCAACGAACCCGTGATACGCGCGCCCTTCAAAGGCTGACTCTTGGCGAACTCTTCGCGAATCGACATCAGGCCGGGCATCTCGATTTCGGCGATTGCGATTTCCTTGCGACCCCAAGGTGCCAGATTGATATCAGCGATGACGTAATCTTCTTTTGCAGCGGTATTCATATGCATCTCCATTCATAAGTGGTTAATGAATGGGTGCAGTTGCTTCGTTGAAACCACGGTCTCCGAGCCTGACGGGGGACTGTGTCCAGCCCCGCTGCAGCACCCCTCGGAGGGTGGGTATTATTGATTTGTAGGCGAATCGCTACACAACTCCTTGCGCTTCATCCCACAAAGCGCGTTTTCCTAAATTACTTGCTGGCATCCTCACGTAATGCATCTGCGCGATCAGTCGCTTCCCATGTAAAGCCCGGCTCTTCACGACCGAAGTGACCATAAGCGGCGGTGTTTTCATAGATCGGACGCAGCAGATCAAGCATTTGCACAATGCCTTTAGGGCGTAAATCAAAATGGCGGCGTACCAATTCAGTCAATTCTTCGTTGGAAACCTTGCCGGTTCCGTAAGTGTCCACCATCACACTGGTTGGCTCGGCTACGCCAATCGCGTAGGAAATCTGCACCTGGCACTTGCTTGCCAAACCGGCGGCAACCAGGTTCTTTGCCACGTAACGCCCGGCATAAGCTGCCGAACGATCAACCTTGGAAGGATCTTTACCGGAAAACGCGCCACCACCATGCGGCGCAGCACCACCATAGGTATCAACGATGATCTTACGACCCGTCAGACCACAGTCACCCTGTGGGCCACCAACCACGAAACGTCCGGTCGGATTGACCAGAAAGTTGATGTCGCCCTTAATCATTTCCTTAGGCAGCATCGGCTTGATGATCTCTTCAATCGTCGCTTCGCGCACCTGCTCCAGCGTCATTTCAGGCGCGTGCTGGGTCGAAAGCACTACGGTATCAATGGCGTCAGGCTTCCCGTCAACATATCGGATCGTCACTTGTGACTTGGCATCAGGACGCAGCCAGTCAAGACGACCGTCATGGCGCAGTTCTGCCTGACGCTCAACAAGGCGGTGCGCCAAATAGATCGGCAATGGCATCAACGTCGGTGTTTCATCGCATGCGTAACCGAACATCAAACCCTGATCGCCCGCGCCTTGATTTAAGTAGTCATCTGAAGCACGGTCAACACCTTGTGCGATATCCGGACTTTGCTTGTCATAGGCCACCAATACTGCACAGCCTTTGTAATCAATGCCGTATTCGGTATTGTCGTAGCCGATACGCTTGATGGTATTGCGCGCCACATTGATGTAGTCAACATTTGCGGTAGTCGTGATTTCACCCGCCAAAACCACCAGCCCGGTATTGGTCAACGTTTCTGCTGCAACACGCGCATACGGGTCTTGCGTTAGAATGGCGTCCAAAATGGCATCAGAAACTTGATCCGACACTTTATCGGGATGTCCTTCCGAAACTGACTCGGATGTAAACAGATAATCTTTCATGGTTTTCAGCTCAATCGACAAAAAATTAAAGACGCGCATTGTATCAAATAGTTCACTCCGATGCAGATAACCCCTTTCCTATTCAAAATCCTCTTCCGACTACTTGCCAGCTTGCCGTTGCGCTGGCTGCATGCTTTAGGTGCGCTACTAGGACACCTGACTTTCAAGTTCTCAGCAAATTATGCTGCGCGCACCCGTGAAAATTTGCGCCAAGCTAACGTTGCCAAAGATGAAGATCACTTTACTGCTTTGTTGAAACAAACTAGCAGCGAAGCGGGCAAAGGTATCGTCGAATTACCCTGGGTATGGCTCAATCCTTTTGAACAAGTATGTGCCACGGTAACAAGTTGTCACGGTTGGGAGCACATGGAAGCTGCCCATGAGCGAGGAAATGGCATCATCCTGCTCACACCGCACTGGGGCTGCTTTGAGTTAGTCGCACTATATGCTGCCCAGCATTTACCAATAACCAGCTTATATCGCTCACCCAAACAGGACTGGCTGGAAAAGATAATGCGCGATGGTCGTGAACGCGGTCTTGCCAAATTGGCGACCGCCGACATCAAGGGCGTCCGCATTCTGTCCAAAGCCCTTAAAAGTGGTGAAGTGATTGGCATGCTACCCGATCAAGTACCCGGCAATGGCGAAGGGGAATGGGTAGAGCATTTCGGCCGCCCCGCTTACACGATGACACTAAGCGGGCGACTAGCACAGAAAAGTAAAGCAGCGATAATACTGTCTTTCGCAGAAAGGTTACCGAAAGGTGAGGGATATGTGCTGAGATATGAACCTTTGGCGCTGGATTATTCAAAGCCTTTACCCATCCAAATCAATGCCGCGCTGGAACGCGTGATTTCGATCTCCCCTGCCCAATACCTGTGGAGCTATAACCGTTATAAAGTACCGAGCGGCGTTCTGCCTCCGGAAGAAACAAAGGAAGAATCATGCTAGCGCGGCTGGGTGTTTTCATTCTATGGCTGTTACATTTTCTGCCGTTTCGTGTGATCGTCATCATCGGAAATGTATTCGGTTTTCTACTTTACCTAGTTGGCAAACGGCGTCGGTATATTGCCAACGTCAACTTGCGTTTATGCTTTCCTGAAATGAGCGGTGAAGCGCGTGGCCGCTTGATACGCGATCATTTTCTGATGTTTGGTCGTGGCATCATCGAACGTACCATCCTGTGGTGGTCCAGTGCAGAACGTATTCGTCGCTTGGTCAGGATAGAAGGAATTGAACATTTCGACGCAGTCAAAGATAAAGCCGCCATATTGATGATGCCGCATTTCGTCGGCATGGATGCCGGCGGGCAATGGATCGCTCAGCACACTGATACCGTGTGCATGTATGCTAACCAGAAAAGCCAATACCTGACACAACTATTGAAAAGTAAACGCTCGCGCTTCCGCAACCAGAAGCTGTATGCACGACAAGAGGGCTTACGTCCTATCATCAAGGGGATGCGCGCGGGGATGCCCTTGATTTACCCACCCGACCAAGATCAAGGCGTCAAAGATGGTGCGTTCATTCCCTTCTTCGGCATACCTGCCGCGACAATGGTATCCGTGCCGCGTATCGCCAAGATGACCAAAGCCAAAGTCGTACCCGCCATCACCCGTTTTTTGCCCGGAGGTGGTGGCTATGTACTGACTTTCTATCCGGCATGGGAAAATTATCCCAGCGGAGACGACATCGCTGACGCACGCCGCATGAATGAATTCATCGAGCAGCGTGTACTGGAGATGCCTGAACAATATTTCTGGCTACATAGACGGTTTAAGACTCGCCCGGAAGGCGAGAAGCGTTTTTATTAAACCCCCTCAATCCCCTTTTTCAGGGGTTAGGAGAAGTATATGAAATACCACGACCTGCGCGACTTCATCAAACAGCTTGAAAGCATCGGCGAACTGAAGCGCATCACTACACCTGTCTCAACCCATCTCGAAATGACCGAGATTTGCGACCGCGTACTACGCGCACAAGGTCCGGCCATCCTATTCGAAAACGCCACCGCATCCGCAGGACAAAAACATAGTATTCCCGTGCTTGCCAATTTGTTCGGCACGCCGCGCCGCGTTGCCCTTGGCATGGGTGAAGAGAATATTGAAGCGTTGCGAGAAGTCGGTAAGCTGCTCGCCTATCTGAAAGAACCGGAACCGCCCAAGGGTCTGAAAGACGCATGGGACAAATGGCCTGTGTTGAAACAAGTGTTAACCATGTCACCCAAGGTGCTGTCCTCAGCACCGTGTCAGGAGATCGTGTGGGAAGGCAACGACATCGATCTGGGCAAGCTGCCGATTCAGTCTTGCTGGCCGGAAGATGTTGCGCCGTTGATTACCTGGGGGCTGGTGGTCACGCGTGGGCCGCATAAAACAAGGCAGAATCTGGGCATCTATCGCCAACAAGTCATCGCGCCCAATAAAGTCATCATGCGCTGGCTGGCACACAGAGGGGGTGCGTTGGATTTTCGGGATCATTGCGAAAAAAACCCCGGTCAGCCTTTCCCGATCTCTGTGGTGCTGGGTGCTGATCCGGCGACCATACTGGGTGCAGTAACACCGGTGCCTGATTCCTTATCTGAATATCAATTCGCCGGATTGCTGCGCGGCAGCAAGACTGAAGTGGTGAAATGTATCGGTAACGATCTGCATGTCCCTGCGTCTGCCGAGATCGTGCTGGAAGGCGTGATCCATCCGGGTGAAACCGCGATGGAAGGGCCATACGGCGACCACACCGGCTACTACAATGAGCAGGATGAATTCCCCGTCTTTACCATCGAGCGCATCACGATGCGGCGTGAGCCGATCTACCACTCCACTTACACCGGCAAACCGCCCGATGAACCGGCGATGCTGGGTGTGGCGCTGAACGAAGTGTTTGTACCGTTACTGCAAAAACAATTCCCGGAAATTGCGGATTTCTATCTACCGCCTGAAGGCTGCTCATATCGCATGGCAGTGGTGAGTATCAAAAAACAATATGCCGGACACGCCAAGCGTGTGATGTTCGGCATTTGGAGCTTCCTACGCCAGTTCATGTACACCAAGTTCATCATCGTAGTGGACAACGACATCGACATACGCGATTGGAAGGAGGTTATCTGGGCCATCACGACCCGAGTCGATCCGGTACGCGACACCCTGCTGGTGGAAAACACACCGATTGATTATCTGGATTTCGCCAGTCCTGTATCAGGGCTAGGTGGCAAGATGGGGCTGGATGCCACCAATAAAGTACCGGGGGAAACTAATCGCGAATGGGGAAGGCCCATCACAATGGACGCAGAGGTTATCGCCAAAGTTGATTCGATGTGGAAGGACTTGGGCTTATAGGCTATTCAAATGTTTGTCGTAGTTCAATACCGAGCTCAACAGTATTGTTACGGGGTTCTAGGCCAAAGCCGCCGATGGCACCATTAAAATAGATAGGTTTGATTTCGGAATCTGCAATTTCCCAGTAATGCAGATATGGCCCGACGCTCCATTTTTCTGTTACATATTGCATATGCAGCTTCCAGCCATAACCATCGCTCTGGTTATTCTCGAGATCCGAAAAACTCGGATCCACATCTGACAAATGGGAGTTTTGCTTACCTTTTATCAGATAATCATATTCGATAGTGCTAACTAGCTTTGCGCCAGTATTTAATTTCCCCCTGTGAATGAAACCGATAGGGAAATACAGATAATTACTTTCGCGCCTATAGCCAGCGTGACCGGTAGTGGTCAGACCACGTCCGTCATTCCTCAGATAGCGATATCCCAACCCCACATAGCTCGATAGATTTGATAGACCTCGACGTGACCATGTGTTACCGAGCAAAAGCCTCCCTTCGACATACCAATCTGGCTCTCCGCTATCGCTACCAGTGCCATTACTTTGATAGTCCACCGTGCCGCCCGCAAAACGCACCTCACTGGTGATGAATGTACTACGCTCCGGATTTGCAATGGTTGACCTCAGGTTTACGCCAGCCTTCACCCCCTGCAACGACATCAGCCCCGGCTCTTTATAACTATATGTACCCAACGTCAGACCAATTTCATTGATTCGCTCGCTATAAGCTGAATCCGCATGAACAGACTGGATTGTGAACAGGTACAACAGTGTGGCACCGGTGGCTAATCGCACAACACGAATGCTTTTCATGCTTGCTCGCCACATAGCCGGCATTCTGTACTGCTTGCATACTGTGCTACGCTCATTAAGCTGCATGGCATTTCCCATGTTTTGAATTAAACTGCTTTATAACACTCACCAACATTTTTGCCCACGACATAATTATTAACATGGATACTCTGGTAGTTGCTGCAATCTACAAATTTGTGAAATTGACTGATTACGCTGCGATGCGTGAACCACTGCAAGCCAAGTGCGATGCGCTGGGCATCACTGGCACATTATTACTCGCAACAGAAGGCATCAACGGAACGATTGCCGGCACGCGAACCAGCATTGAAGGGATATTGGCGTATTTGCGCAGCGACCCGCGTCTGGCAGATCTCGAACACAAGGAATCTACCGCTGACCACCCCCCTTTTTACCGCATGAAGGTCAAGCTGAAGAAAGAGATCGTCACAATGGGGGTGCCAGATGTCGACCCGACTCAGATGGTTGGACAATACGTTAAACCGGAGCAATGGAACGACCTGATTAGCGACCCTGATGTCCTGCTGATCGACACACGCAACGACTATGAAGTAGACGTCGGTACATTCAAGGGGGCGGTCGATCCTCGTATCACCACTTTTCGCGAATTTCCCGAGTACGTCAAAAAGAATTTCGCGCCCGACCAACAGCCACGCGTCGCGATGTTTTGCACCGGTGGCATACGTTGCGAAAAAGCTTCCGCCTATATGCTGCAACAGGGCTTCCCCGAGGTCTATCACCTGCAAGGCGGCATACTCAAATATTTGGAAAACGTCCCGGAAGCAGAAAGCCTGTGGCAAGGTGAGTGCTTTGTATTCGATCAGCGTGTCTCGGTCGGACAAGGATTGACGCAGGGGCATTACGAGCTGTGTTATGGCTGCACTCACCCGATCACTGCGGCAGAAAAAGCATCGCCGAAATATCAGGAAGGGGTGTCATGTCCGAAATGTTACGACAGCCTCACGCCTGAAAAACGCGCCGCTGCACTGGAACGACAAAAACAAATTGAACTGGCAAAACAGCGCGGTGAAAAGCATCTCGGCAGGAAACGTAAAAAAGCGAATACCGAAAAAAATTCGTAATCGCACTTTAAGCTCAGTAGCGGTTCACAATCAATACTGATGGCAGGTTGTACACAACGCACTGCCCCTATTTTCAAAGCGTAGGTAAAACTTCACCGGGTCTTTCGGGGTATTAGATGGGCTGCCATGTTGAACATGGCATGAAGCGCATTCAACAGTCGCGTCGCCCGCAGCACCGAACAACAAAATCTCATCACTATCAGGCTTTCCGTTTTCGTTACGATCAAAGAACGCAATCTCTTTATCCTGACCGCTCGGTTTAGCCCAGTTAGGCACAACAGCCGCATCTGGATACCTGACACCAATCGGATGATGTATCTCAGGCGTATCAAAAATAGAGCTGAAAACCTCTGCCGCCACATCCGTTTCAGAACTATGGCAGTCGCGGCAGCCTTCGCTTTGCACTTTCTTTACGCGCACCGGCAACGCAATGGTCGATTGCGTGGCCTCTGGCGGGCCAACTTCAGGCTGAGGCTTTTTCTTTTGCGCACAGGCAGAAGAAAACAAAACCAGCAAGACGATTGCGGATATCGTTGCCAGAAATTGAGGGGCTATCTGGAATTTAAAATCATTGATCATTTCTACTCTCCCAATGATGAAGCACTACACATTAAGCTTTGACACCGTTTTGCAGAAAAATGTCCGCAGACCACTCACCATTCCTAAAATCTATCGTCAATCGCTTCGGCTCAAATTCCTCAGGCTTCACGATAGGAAAATTCACCACCAACAACCTCTTATCCATGATCTCGACTACCGTTTGCATGATGCGGCCTCCAGCTAGTTCAGCAGTCATACCTTACTCCTGGTGCATCAGGGTGTCTATCTGAGTATCCCTCAGCTGGCGATCAGCGCGGCTTCAATTTTAGGCGGATGCCGTTATCCACCACCGTCATATCAGACACCTCTGCAGGCAGCGGCCCCAACTTCAACTCATCCGGGCTGAAACGATACAGCGGGTTATGCCGCACATACTCGCTCAGCACCACGTTGAACAATGGCAGCAACTGACTCGCCACGCCCGCCGTGTCGCCGTCGATATCCACCGACTCGATACGCAACTCCTGTAAATACAGCGCGCGTTCCGCCGCGTCATAACGCAGGCCACTGGTCAACGCCACCCTGCCATTCATCGCCTTGCTGAAAATCGTAGCGACAGAAACCCCCGCCGCCAGCGAAACCCGATTCTGCCCCGTAACAAAACCAAACTTGGGTGCCGACAACGACGTGCTGAACATCCCGTTACCCAAATCGCTGTTCAGCGGAAAAAGCTTATCGAACTGACTATTCAACTGCCGAGGAGAGACCACATACTCATCCGGCAGCAGACCCGCGCAGGCGCTTAACAGCAGCGCGAATAATGACAATACCAATAACCTGACACGATTCATTTTATTCTCCCTTCATCACTCACTACTCGACTTATGTTTCAATAATACACAACCCTTTACACGCCTGCTGACGTGCAAAACGCTCACCCCACTTAAATCCTACTTTTCAGGGAATCGCACTTCGCTTTATAACCGAGATCGTAATTACCACGACTTAAATTTTTTTTCTGCGAGAAGTGAGCCTATCCGAGCCTATCCGAGCCTATCCGAACCTATCCGAGCCAAGGTGAAAATTTCCTGTCGAATTTCACATCATCCCATGTACATTTCAAGCTGAATTTGATACCCGATCACAAGCGCCATTAAGTCCCCACATCAAGCCGCATGACTTCCGCCGATATTCGGGTTCGTCGTTCATGCCGACATCGTGGTGAAATCCGCGAGGGTAGTTAAGGGGGAAATGTTTCCGGGGTGAGGGTTGGATGAGATCAACGCTTTTAATCTTTAAAAACAAAACCGTCGGGGGTTGCCCGACAGCAAGTCGCTTTTTCTTGCTTCGCCAAGAAAAAGTGACCAAAAAGAAGGCGACCCAAGCTTATCGCCCCTACGGGGTACCTTGCGTTGCTCAACAGGTCAGGCTTCCTCATAAACTCGCACGATCTGCTACGCAGCCACGTACTCAAACATATTCGTCAGAATTCCCTGACCCGTCTGCGCTACTCAGCGATGCACATGGGAATTATAAAGACGGTTTTGTGTGCGCTATGCGCACAATTCTTTTTTGCTGGGCGAGGAGGCTACGCCCTCCTCGTGGGTTTGGTGGTTTTGACTTTCCATCCCCTGAGCACCGCCGAGTAGCGGAAAACAGTCAGGGGATTTCGGCGAGGACTGTCTGAGCGCGTAGCGCGAGTTCCGCAGCCGCCTGACTGTTTGAGCAACGCAGGGTACCCGAAGGGCGGTAAACCGGGGTCGCCTTTTCTTTGGTTACTTTCTTTTGGCGACGCAAAAGAAAGTAACTAGCTGCCGGTCTACCACCGGCGGTTTTGACTTTGATTAATGGGTAGCCATCAGACTAAGCTGTCCAAAAACGGCAGCCAAGTCATTGGTTATCGCTACACTCAACCCATCCTACGCTTGCTATTGATTATGAATGCCAGACCATCCACATCAAGAGGTTTAAGCTCTACCGAATACTCATGTTTTTTCTTATAAAGTACTTCAAGCTTCACGAATTCAATTTGTTTGTACGCATTCAAGAACTTTGAAGACAAATCACGAATTTGTTGATTTCTAATAGTCATTTTTGCAAGCTGCAAATCAGTATTTTCAAATACACCGTCTGCATCGTCTCGCTGATTATCATTGACTGGCTTAAGTTTCGTTCTGAACACCGCATGATCAGACATCAATTCGAGTTCAGTTTCAATTGCACAAATTAACACCGAGCCATATTTATGCCAAAGCTCAATATATGTAGTACCTTTACTCAAACTTCTGATCATAAAACTTCTCTTTTTGCTACCGAATCTTCACCGTCCCACAATCCACCCCCCCATTCTGCCCTCGATTCCGCAACGCATGATCCATCAGCACCAACGCCAACATCGCCTCGCCTATCGGTGTGGCCCGTATTCCGACACAGGGATCATGCCGCCCTTCGGTGGACACTTTCACCGGCTTGCCGGCCTTGTCGATGGAGTTACGCTCAATGCGAATACTTGAGGTGGGCTTCACCGCGTAGTGCGCGACGATGTTCTGCCCGGTGGAAATACCCCCGAGAATGCCGCCCGCGTGGTTAGAGGCAAAGCCATCCGGTGTGAGCTCGTCTCCGTGCTCGCTACCCTTTTGCGTGACGCTGCCAAAACCCGCGCCGATCTCCACACCCTTTACCGCGTTGATGCACATCAACGCATAGCCGATCTCCGCATCAAGACGGTCAAATACCGGCTCGCCCAGCCCTACCGGTACGTTCTCAGCCACAACGGTCAGCTTTGCGCCGATGGAGTCGCCCGATTTACGCAACGCGTCCATATAGTCTTCCAACGACTGCGTCATGCTCGCATCCGCTGCGAAAAATGGATTGTTCGGTACCTCATCCCAACTCTTGAAGGGAATCTCGATCTCGCCGAGCTGTGAGAGATAGCCGCGTATCACGACGCCGTATTTTTCCTTGAGCCATTTTTTGGCAATCGCACCTGCCGCAACCCGTGCCGCCGTTTCCCGTGCTGAGGCACGCCCGCCGCCTCGGTGGTCGCGGATGCCGTATTTCTGCCAGTAGGTGTAGTCGGCATGGCCGGGGCGAAAGGTTTCAGCGATCTTGCCGTAGTCCTTGCTACGTTGGTCTTCGTTGCGTATCAACAGCGCGATAGGCGTGCCGGTGGTTTTGCCCTCGAACACGCCTGACAGTATCTCGACGGTGTCGGATTCGCGGCGTTGAGTGACGTGACGAGAAGTGCCCGGTTTACGGCGGTCAAGATCGTACTGGAGATCCGCCTCGCTCAATTCCATGCCCGGCGGGCAGCCATCGACGATGCAGCCGATTGCCGCACCGTGCGATTCGCCAAACGATGTGACCGTGAATAATGTACCAAAAGTGTTACCAGACATGTTGTGGACCTCAATAACTTACTGCGCTGATTGACTGCGTCGTTTCGTGCTCGCTCATTCCTCATCTACCATCGCGGTATGCCTCGTCACTCGCTGCGCGGCGCCTAGCAGTCAACTCAGCTCGCCACAGTTCTTGAGGCCCACAAATAACTCGAAGAATCATTACGCTGAGTTTATCATAGCCATACCTTGCGATAATCGCACTGGCATCCTTTCAACCGTACAGGGAAAATCGTAGCGAGCGGCTTCGGGGTGGGTGAAGCAGGAGCGCAGCGCCCGGAGCATACTCAGATGTATGTGAGGAGCGTGAGCACCTCCTGATCCCGCCCCGGAGTCGCGCAGTAGATTTATAACTATGTTCATCGACACCCACTGCCATCTAGACGCCGAAGAATTCGGCAACACGCAAACCGACATCGTCAAGAATGCTGCCGTCGCTGGCGTCAGTCGTATCGTCGTGCCTTCTGTCACCCGCGCCAATTTCGACATCGTCAAGCAGATGTACGCGCAACATGCCGGCTGTGCCCCCGCCTATGGCATCCATCCGATGTATACCGACACGGCACACCCGGATGACTTGATCGCGCTGCGTGATTATCTGGCCTTACCCGACACCATCGCGGTTGGCGAGATCGGGCTGGATTTTTTCATCAATCACTATGACCGCGCCTGTCAGGAGCATTATTTCGTTGAACAACTGAAGCTGGCGGTGGAGTTCGATCTGCCGGTGCTGCTGCATATCCGCCGCGCGCAGGACACCATCCTCAAACATCTGCGATATTTCTATGGACGCGGCGGCCCTTCGGCTCCGCTCAGGACAGGCATTGCTCATGCGTTCAATGGTAGCCGTCAACAGGCCGACGAATTCATCAAACTCGGATTCAAACTGGGCTTTGGCGGCGCGATGACTTACTCACGAGCAACACGACTGCGTGAACTGGCAGCAACGCTGCCGCTAGAAAGCATCGTGCTGGAAACGGATGCGCCGGATATCCCGCCGGATTTTCTGGAACGCGGGCAGCCGAACAAACCGGAGTATCTGCCGCGCATCGCGCAAACACTGGCAGAGCTACGTGGCATGAAGATCGAAGAGATTGCACACGCCACTACGCAAAATGTAATGTCCGTCCTCCCCAAACTCGGCAACCTGAATACTCAAACATGAGCACAGCGACACTCGACGACGACCATGAGCGGCGCTTCGGCGGACTGGAACGCTTATATGGCGACGGCGCGCGCCTAGTATTGCACCGCAGCCATGTGGCCGTAATTGGCGTGGGCGGCATCGGCTCATGGGCCGCCGAGGCACTGGCACGCAGCGGCATAGGCAACCTTACCTTGATCGACATGGATCACATCGCGGTATCCAATGTAAACCGACAAATCCACGCATTGGACAGCACACTGGGTCAGGCAAAAGTCCAAGCGTTGGAAAACCGGATACGCGACATCAATACCGCCTGCAATGTGCATATGATCGATGACTTCCTCAGTGAAGAGAATCTCGCGCAGACGATTCCGACAGACACTTTCGACTTCGTCATCGACGCCTGCGACGACGCACGTGCCAAAGCCCCGCTGGTAGCACACGCATATCGCCATAAAATCCCGCTGGTCGTATGCGGCGCAGCAGGCGGCAAATCAGACCCGCTCAAATTGCGCGTGGCCGACATCGGGCGCACCACCCATGATGCTTTGATGACGCGTGTGAAAGACCGGCTACGCAGGTATCACAACATGCGACCACACAGAAATGGCAAATTTGGCGTGACCTGCATTTTTCTGGATGAGCCGTCGAAAAGAAATGCCGCCTGCACCACCGGCAAACTCAGTTGCGCTGGTTACGGCTCAGCCGTGACGATTACTGCTACGATGGGATTCGCGGCAGCGTCACTTTGCTTAAAGCGTATCATTGCAGCGCATAAGGAAAAGATTAACGCCTGAGTGGAACAGAGATTCAATCAACAGAATATTTGACTACTGTCCGATATTCGGCTTGGCTGACGTCGAAGATAACGCCGCGCGATTGCTGAGTGACTGCTTTGCGGAAGCATAGTGTTATGAGTGAGTTCACGAATGGCGGCTTTATGGCTGCTAATATGGCGACATGACTTTCTTCTCCGTGCCAGTAGGCGACATTGCCATCTGCCTTAAAATAAGGATTTTCCTTATATCCGATAGGTAAGTATAAGAGTAGGCTTCGGGTTCATGAATTTCTAGGTCTCCGTGTAACAGGGACGTGGATAATGCTGGAAATTCAACGGATCAATGGAGTCTGACCCCATTGATTCATTGTTAAATTCCCAAACAAACCGGAGACGTGATGAAATACAGAGACCCAAAACCAGACATCTTGAGAATTGAAGAGCTGGTTAAAGATGTAAAGTCAGGGGACATAAAGCTTCCAAAATTTCAAAGGCCATTCGTTTGGAATAAGGAAGATGTTTTGAAGCTTCTCGATAGTGTGTATCAGGGGTACCCCATTGGCAGTGTTCTCCTTTGGCTCACTCGGGAAAAGCTTGCAGCAGAAAGAAAAATAGCGGATCTGGAAATTAATGAGCGACCAAATGAGTATCCTACCAACTATCTTTTAGATGGACAGCAACGCCTATCAACTCTTTGCGGGTCACTATATTGGGATGGGAAAAACAAAAGTAGCATTTGGAATATAGCCTTTGATGTCGAAGCTGAGACCTTTCTTCATCCAAAGGGAACTTTGAAAGTCACCGAGTTTCCGCTTAATAAGATCATTAATACAAGTGATTTTCTGGCACAGTGCAGAGTGTTTGATGCACTAGACGAAAAGGATGTCTACTATAAAAGGGCGGAGCGGCTTCTAAACTCAATAAAAGATTACAAGATTGCAGCAGTTAGAATAGGTGATATGTCTCTTGATGAGGTTGCTCCAATATTTGAGCGTATTAATAGCTCTGGGCGGCAACTAACAATGGTTGACTTAATGCGGGCTGCAACTTGGAAAGGAGGTTTCGATCTTAATGATGCAATAGATTCAGTTAGGAATGCATGCGAGGATAAACATTTCTTTGATATTAAAGAACTGCATATTCTGAGAAGCATTTCAGCTGCAGCGAACCTAGGTATCCATAAAGAAGATATAGAAAGGCTTAGGGATAAAACATCTGAAGAGTTAAAGGAGGCCGCTTCAAGGTCAGTAGATGCTTATAAACTTGCTGTTGATTTTTTAACCACCGAGCTGCCTCTTACTTCTATAAATTACTTGCCCTATGCGCTTCAGCTTACATATATAGTTGAATTTTTTAACATTTGTCCGGCACCAAATTCAACTCAGAGAAAGAAATTAATAGATTGGTTCTGGATATCATCATTTTCAAGGCAGTATGGTTCATCTAACACAGGATTAATTTCTTCAGATCTAAAGAATGTTCGCGCATTTGCAAATGGTGAAATTGATTCAATTCCCGTGAGCAGTGATTTGAAAGAAAAAAATATTTTAGAGGATGGTTTCGCATTAAATAAAGCAACGAGTATGACCTATGCCTTGTTGCTGGCACATAAAAAACCTAAGAGCCTGCTAGATGGTAGTGTAATTGATACTAGAAAAGCTTTGGCTGTGACCAACCGGCTGGAATATCACCATATATTCCCGAAGGCGCACTTAGATCGCCAAGGTGTGTCGAAAGATAAGGCAAATATGCATTTAAATATTTGCATGCTTAATCTAACTAACAATAGGGAAATTTCAGACAAAGCCCCATCTGACTATTTTTTAATGGTAGAGGAACGTTTGGGTAGTCACTTGGATGAGGTTTTAAGATCAAATTATATTAATAATGATGCCTTTGAAGCAGCCAAGTCAGGCGATTATGAACTGTTTATAGAGGAAAGAGAAAGAGAGTTAACAAAAGAGATTAGAGACCTTGTCCAATAAAAGTTGGGCAAAGCGTTGCACTGGACAAGCCGGTGACACGGCGTTGAAGGACTGCTTTTCAGATGGACGCTAAGTGTCGATAGTACCCAGTCATAAGATGGAAAGCCGAACTTCATAATAAGCCCCCCCGCCAACATCGACAACCTGCACTATACCGGCCATTTCGACAAACTTTATTCCTTAGTTCCAAACACCTGACTGGAAGTGCTTATCCAAGCGGTTTAATATGGCATCCGACTGATACAACGACAACAGTGGAGCGATATCGATGAAAGCCGTTTTGATGACTGCCGCAGGTAGCCCCGATGTACTTGCCGTGTACGACACCGAAAAACCCGAGTTACTTTCTCCGCATCACATACGCGTCAAACTTGCTGCTGCGGGCGTGAATCCGCTGGATACCAAGTTACGCACCAAGCCCGCTTACGGGCTGAGCAAATTACCCGCGATACTGGGCTGTGATGGTGCGGGTACGGTAGAAAAGATCGGCAGTGCGGTGACCCGCTTTAAGGAAGGCGATACGGTTTTTTTCTTCAACGGGGGTATCGGTGACGAGCCGGGCTGTTATGCCGAGTACACCACCGTGCATGAGGAATATTGTGCCGCCACGCCGCCCAGTCTCGGATTACAGGATGCTGCTGGCTTACCACTAGTACTAATCACCGCATGGGAAGCTCTGTTCGAGCGCATCAACTTGAAAGCCGGACAAACCATTTTGATACACGGTGGTACTGGCGGCGTGGGGCACATCGCTTTGCAACTTGCCAAACATATTGGGGCAAAGGTCGCGGTTACTGTCAGCGATGACAAAAAGGAAGGTTTAGCGCAAGGCCTAGAGGCAGACAAGATTGTGCGTTACAAGGAGATGGATTTCGTCGTGGACGTGGAAGAATGGTCCGGCGGCAATGGTGTTGATGTGGTGTTCGACACCATCGGCGGCGATGTATTCAAGCGTTCGATGGATGTCACACGCATCGGCGGCAAGATCATCACATTGCTTTCCACCCCCATGTCATTGGAAGATACTCAAAAAGCACGCTTGCGGAATCTGTCGATTTGCTACGAGCTGATGCTCACCCCGCAGGCGATGAAAAATCATGAAGAACGTATCCGTCAGCGCAAGATACTGGAAGAAGGTGCAAAGCTTATTGCTTCAGGCGACTTGGGGGTGCTGGTCTCATACGCGCTGCCATTATACGAAGCACCGGAAGCCCATCGCATCATTGAAGGAGGGCATGTGCTGGGCAAGGTGATCTTGACGATGGGGTAACAGGGACAATGGGGTAACTGGGACAATGGGCTACCCGTGTCAGCCCTCTTGATTACGCATGTGATCCGCCACCTTGGTGAATGCGACGGATAGCTCTTGGCGCAACTCAACATCCTCCACGACTTCTTCCAGCGACTGATTCATACACAACATCCACTGGTCACGTTCTGCATCACCAATCGGGAACGGCAAATGTCTGCGGCGCAACATCGGGTGACCGTATTGCTCGATATATAACTGGGGGCCGCCCATCCAACCGGTCAGGAATTTGTATAGCTTGTCGCGGGCAGTCTGAAGATCGGGCTGGTGCAGTTTGCGAATGCCATATGCTTCCGGCAACGCGTCCATGTGATCGTAAAACCGTTGCACCAGCGCCCGGACTTTTTCTTCGCCGCCGATACGCTCGTAATGGGTTAGCGAGCTGGATTGAATCTGCATGTTTTACCTGCTCCTTGAAATAATGATCTGGTTGATTCTACCTCAGCGGAAATTTCGCCAAGACTTCATAACGTGATCCACGCTCATCGTACAACGATTGCACCAGCAAAAAATCCTTTACTGCACAAGTCACAGGCAACATGTCAGGTAATGGTTTGTCAGACCCGTTTGCATCACGCAGCAACGTGACATGCGGCTTGTATTTGCGCTGCTCCAACTGGAATCCATGCCTCATCAGATTTTGCTCCAATGCTTCAGCAAGATGCTGCAACTGCTGAGGAATATGGCTCGGTGCGGCATACACGATGTGATTGTGCTCCCAATAGCGGGCCGCATCAAAACATAGGTCAAATTCTTCCGCTTTGACCTCTTGCGATGCAAGCTGCAAAGATTCCAGCTTGTCTTGTCCGACGATGCCGATGAACGCCAGCGTGGCATGCAAGGTCTCGATTCGCATCGCCCTGCCACCGCACTTGCGCTTCAGGATATCCTGCCACTCAGCCAATCCGGTTCGTTCACTGTCTGTCGGCCAGATTGCGAAAAAGACTTTTATTAGATCATTTGCAGATAGGTAGCTCATCGGGGTTAATTGTATCCATATTCAATTGGGGGTCGAGTGGTGTAGCGCATTCAGGTAAAATGCGCGCCTTATCCTGCCAGCCCCTGAAAAATACATCATGACCGCACGTTTGCGTGAAATCCCCTATAACTACACTTCGTTCTCCGACCGCGAGATCGTCCTTCGCATCTTGGGGGAAGAGGCGTGGGACATCATCAACACGTTGCGAGAAGAGCGCCGCACCGGTCGTTCTGCGCAAATGCTATACGAAGTGCTGGGCGACATCTGGGTGGTGACACGCAACCCGTATCTACAAGATGACATGCTGGGCAATCGTAAACGTCGTGTCGCCTTGATCGATGCGCTGCATCACCGCCTGAGTGAGATTGATGCCCGACGCGGCGACAATCAAAAAGTAAAACGCCTGCTCGAAATGGCTCGCACTGCCGTAGATACTTTCGCTGAAGAATTCACCCAAACGCTGAGTTTGCGTAAGCGTGCGATGCGCGTCCTGAGTCGCATCACCCGTCGCGACAATATCCAGTTTGACGGATTAGCGCGTGTCTCACACGTAACCGACGCGACTGACTGGCGTGTGGAATATCCGTTCGTGGTGCTGCATCCCGATAGCGAGGCCGAGGTCGCTGCATTGGTACGCGCTTGCATCACGCTCAAACTGACCATCATTCCGCGCGGCGGCGGCACTGGCTACACCGGCGGCGCGATACCGCTTGACAGGTATTCGGCAGTGATCAACACCGAGAAGCTGGACAAGATATCCGCTGTCGAACAACTTGTGCTACCGGGGCTGGATCAGGAATATGCCACCATCCATTGCGGTGCGGGTGTGGTGACTAGGCGTGTGATGGAAGCCGCAGAAAAGTCTGGTCTGGTGTTTGCTGTCGATCCGACTTCTGCTGATGCATCATGTATCGGCGGCAACGTAGCGATGAACGCGGGCGGTAAAAAAGCGGTACTGTGGGGAACCGCACTGGACAATCTCGCCTCCTGGAAAATGGTGATGCCTGATGGCCTGTGGATGGAGATCGAACGTCTTGACCATAATCTCGGCAAGATCCATGACATTCCGTCGGCAAGCTTTCGCGTCACCCGTTATCAGTTGGACGGCAAGACCCCCAAGGCTGAGCCTGAAATATTGACCATCTCCGGTAATGCATTCCGCAAAGCTGGACTAGGCAAGGATGTCACCGATAAATTCCTGTCCGGCCTGCCGGGTATACAGAAGGAAGGCTGCGACGGCATCATCACCTCAGCGCGCTTCATCCTGCATCGCGCACATACCCACACACGCACAGTATGTCTGGAATTTTTCGGCCAGGTACGTGAGGCGGTTCCGGCCATCGTCGAGATCAAGGATTATCTGGATGCCCACCCGGAGGCACTGCTGGCGGGACTGGAACATCTGGACGAGCGCTATCTGAAGGCAGTCGGCTATGCCACCAAATCAAAACGCGGCACGCGACCCAAAATGGTGTTGGTCGCTGATATCGTCAGCGATGATGCCGATGCGGCAGCACAAGCGGCTTCCGAAATCGTACGCCTTGCCAATCTGCGCAGTGGCGAAGGCTTCATCGCGGTTACCGCCGAAACCCGCAAGAAGTTCTGGCTGGACCGTGCACGTACTGCCGCCATCGCAAAGCACACCAACGCTTTCAAGATCAACGAAGACGTGGTGATACCGTTGCCGCGTATGGGCGATTATTGCGATGGTATCGAACATATCAATATCGAGCTGTCACTGCACAACAAACTGAAGCTACTGGACGTATTGGATGAATTCTTTGCGGGTGACTTGCCGCTCCACTATCAAGACGATGCGCAACTTGGTGATACTGAGCTGCTTGGTAATCGTCCACAGGAAGCAGTGAAATTGCTAGCGACCGTCAGAGCACGCTGGCAATGGATGCTCGACAACTTAGATGAACCACTGGGCGAGGGCCTCTACGCACCCGAAGACAAGCAGGACGCCGTGACTGTTTTCGATGCCGTTCAGCGGCATCTGTTGCGCGCTTCATGGAAGCGCGAATTACGCGACCCGTTGCGCCACCTGTTCAGTGGTAGCACCTATCTACCCATTCTGGACCAATGCACTGCCATTCATCAGGACGTACTGAAGAGCCGTGTATTCGTCGCGCTGCATATGCACGCTGGTGACGGTAACGTGCATACCAATATCCCGGTGAATTCGGACGACTATCCGATGTTGCAGCAGGCCTATGCAGCGGTAGACCGCATCATGAAGTTGGCAAAAGACCTGGGCGGTGTGATCTCGGGCGAGCATGGTATCGGCATCACCAAATTCGAGTTCCTCGAAGAGAATGAGATTGCACCATTCACCGAATACAAGCAAAAAGTCGATCCCAACGGGCATTTCAACAAAGGCAAACTACTCAAGGGCAGCGACCTCGAACGTGCTTACACACCCAGCTTTAACTTGATGGAGCTGGAAAGTCTGATCCTCGAAAAAAGCGAATTGGGTGACATCTCCGATTCGATCAAGGATTGCCTGCGCTGCGGGAAATGCAAGCCAGTGTGCAGCACCCACGTACCGCGCGCCAACCTGCTTTATTCGCCGCGCAACAAGATCCTCGGCACTTCGTTGCTGGTCGAGGCCTTTTTGTATGAAGAGCAGACACGTCGCGGTGTGTCGCTCCAACACTTCGAAGAGTTCAACGATGTCGCCGACCATTGCACGGTATGCCATAAATGCCTGAACCCTTGTCCGGTGGATATCGACTTTGGCGATGTGTCGATGGCGATGCGCAATTTCTTGCGCAAACATGGAAAGAAAAAATTCAACCCGGTGAGTGCTGCCTCGATGTTGTTCCTGAATGCGACTGACCCGACCACCATCAAACTGATGCGTAAGTTGATGATCGAGTGGGGATATAAAGGTCAGCGCACCATCCACCAATTCGCCAAACGTTTCGGCCTGTTCGCAAGCGCTGGAAAGCCTCCACCCGCGACAGTTGGCGGCGCACCGATTAAGACGCAGGTGATTCATTTCTTCAACAAGCCGATGCCGGGCAACCTGCCGAAGAAGACTTCGCGTGCGCTGCTCGATATCGAAGACGACAACATCGTCCCCATCATTCGTGACCCGAAAAGATCAGCTGAAGATGCAGAAGCGGTATTCTATTTTCCCGGCTGCGGTTCGGAACGTTTGTTCGGTCAAGTCGGTCTGGCGACACAAGCGATGCTTTATGAGACGGGTGCGATCACCGTGTTACCGCCCGGTTATCTGTGCTGCGGCTATCCGCAAAATGCCTCAGGGCAAAGTGACAAGGCAGGCCAAATCACCACCGATAACCGCGTGCTATTCCACCGTGTCGCAAATACCCTGAATTATCTGGACATCAAGACTGTGATCGTCTCATGCGGTACTTGCATGGACCAATTACTGAAATACCAGTTCGACAAGATATTTCCCGGCTGCCGTTTGCTGGATATCCACGAATATCTACTGGAGAAGAACGTGAAACTTGAGGGCGTAGAAGGCACGCGCTACATGTATCACGACCCATGCCACACACCGATGAAAACCTATCAGCCACTAAAAGTGGTCAACGAGCTGATGGGGGTGGATGTACCACTCAACGAGCGGTGTTGCGGCGAATCAGGAACATTTGGCGTTGCCTTGCCACATATCTCCACCCAAGTGCGCTACCGCAAAGAAGAAGAGATGCGCAAAGGTGCGGACGCGTTGCGTGAAGATGGTTATAACGGTGAGGTCAAGATACTCACCTCCTGCCCGTCTTGTCATCAGGGATTGTCTAGATACGACGATGACAGCGGCACCTCATCCGACTACATCGTAGTCGAAATGGCTAAGCATTTACTGGGTGAAAACTGGATGGCTGACTATGTTGAAAAAGCGAACAGTGGCAGTATTGAAAGAGTGCTGCTCTGATTGTTGATGGTCACGCAAGCGTTACCTGCCATCGAGCGGGCATCAAGCGGCTTTTTGTGCAACCAAGTTATAGTGCGTAAATAACGGGAAAAAAATCTGCGGCATCGCTTTGTCAATTTCCAACAAACGATCAGCTAGCGGGATATTTGGCATGGTTCGGAAATACCGCATGGATGTGGTCTTAAGCTGCACTTTACCCAATGCTCGGCTCAATCCGCACGGTGTCAGCACGCGCTCATTTCCCCAAATATGATCTCCGCTTTTATTAATAGTCTTGAAACCACGAAATCTAAAACCGAGCGATTAATGAACTCACAAGGCAACTCCCTGCCAAGCTGTTTTTCTATAATTTCTTTTCGTTCACGTGCAACACCTAACAGCGCATCTTGGTTATCTACCGCCGTAACGTTGATTCCATTTAATCCGAAATACAAAGACTCCGTGCCACATCCACAACCGACCTCCAACAACTTAGGGGTTTCCAACTTTTCGGCAATCTCAAGTGCTTCAACTGTTTGCTGGGCGTAGTGATAACGGATGTACTTGCCGAAACGGGCTTTGTAGCTTGCGTATTAACTGTCGAATACCTTTTGATTGGCCTCGGCCAATAACGCATGGGTCAGCCAGATATCCAGAAAAGTTGAAATATCCTGATTCCTGTTAAACATCATCTCACGACTCATTCAAAAAATCTCCCCGCCATTGATAATCCACATACAATTTTACGTTCACCTCAGCTACCCGATAGACAATTAGCACTTAAGTTCACGCAGTCATATAACCTCCAGAATAAACCAGCCGCAAGCAACGATTTCAATTATTCTATTTTAGATAAACATCTCAGTTTATCAATCCATATTCAAACACTTAATATACATTTCAATGCTTGACTATCTAACTTACCTGATGGAAAGTATCGACCCTTCATCATAATATAAATTAAAAAATGCTAACGCTAGCAATTGAACCAACCGATGACCGCGCTAATCCGATCTGCAAAGATCTGTCTAGCTGCAGGAAATGGTTGGCTAAATTACAGCTTACCAACCTGAAGCTGGCGCACAGTCATCTGCTCACCGAAATGACTGAGCTAAATCGCTATCCAATGCGCATAACAGATCGTATTGTGATTTTGGAGGTGCTACGCGACACGGTAGATTATGTACAGTCTGAATACACGAAAAAGCTGGCAGGCAAGCCACTACCGTTAAACGAAAATGAACTACAGGTTTTTATCAGCAGCATACAACTCTGGCAGGCCATGTCGCATGGTTATCAGCGTTGCTTGCAGACCACCACACCAAGCGATAAAAAAATTGCAATGCTGTGCCATCGCGCATTGCTATATAGCGGGCGGGCAATCATCCATCACTTAAAAACAGGGTACGAATTCGAAGGAAATTTATGGCAGCAATTGCACAATATTTATGCTTTTGCCGAGTCCCACGAGATACACACGAAACAAGTCTCTGACCCCCAAAGCACTTTTTCTATCAAATTCACCTGTCACCAGACCTATATGCAGACGCTGCTGACCAGCCAAGCTCACCCTGCGGAGCTCACTCGCTCGCAACTTCAGTTATTAGAACTATGGTTGCCTGACTTTATCGATTTATTGACCGTTGGCAGACATTGCTCCGCCTCGCAAGGAGATGCGCAACCACTTGCATTTGATCTGGATAGTTCACAATATGGCTTACGGTCGGCAAAATTGGTTAAACATAGCAAATATATGCGCTACTTGCCGATGGTGCCGTTAAGCAAAGACATACGTGTTAAATCCATTTTGTTGGATCAAGGCAAAACAGCTACACAAGTTGGGCTGGGTGGTGAGGCAAGTAGCCAAGATTGCCTCAACCTGCTAAGGCTGTTACATAAATATTGGTGCGAAGTCGCTGATATGCGATTTGTCCCACGCGAGCATAACCATCAGCAAGCCATTCTTTATCACGATTTCAACAATATCCATACGCAACTGAGTGGCGGTGTCATACGCAAACCCGTTGATCAGGCTGCTGTGCACAAACAGATTGAAACCTTCGGACATAAGTTGGATAACACGCCGACAGCAAAAAAAATTAAAACACTTCCCTCGGACAGTTGGCACCTCGACAACAATTCTTTACGAGGCGCACAACTCACATCGGAAGAGAATGCCAACATACGATTAAATCGCAGGCAGCTCGTCGCAATACAGCCCGCAAACGAAGCCGGATTCACACTTGGGTTCATCGCTTGGGTGAAAGTAATGCGCTCAGGCCAATTGCGTATCGGTGTGCACTACTTGCCGGGTAAGATTGAGCTAGTCCATCTAAAATCATCCGGCTCTAAACTGACTGAGCTGGATGATTCAGGTGTGGCCTTTTTACTCAAACCTTTGCCAAAAATCGAAATCCCTCCCAGCCTCATCATTCCTAGGAATTGGTTCAAACCCAGACGCATCATTGAGCTACATTCTCAAAAGGGCGAACAATTGAAGGTAAGCTTAGACTTCATCGTCGAACAAGGTAGTGATTTTGAGCGTGTCAGCTTCAAAGCCACCTGACATCGCTGGAACAACAAAATGTTACCGCTAAGGTGCGATCCGGTTGCTTGAGAAAACCAGTGAGAAGGTACTACCTCGACCTTCCTCACTCATCACCTCCAGTTTTGCATGATGTCGCAAGGCAATGTGTTTGACGATTGCCAGTCCGAGGCCGGTTCCTCCGGTTTCTCTTGAGCGGCTTCGATCTATCCGGTAGAAGCGTTCGGTCAAGCGCGGCAGATGCTGAGCCGCTATGCCGATTCCGCTATCTTGCACGGCAAACACAGGTTGTCCGCCACGCTCAAACCAGCGCAATAAGACTGAGCCACCCTCCGGCGTGTAGCGTATAGCATTACTCAGCAGATTGGATAATGCACTTCGTAGCTCGTCATGACTCCCGACAAGATTTGATTTGTTGGTAATCTCCAATTTTATGGTGTGCCGTTCTTCGCTGAGTAGCATCCCGTCTTGATAAACTTCGTTGAGCAAGACGCTCATGTCGATCGGTTCTTCATTGGCCTGACTATTTTGATTTTCCAATCGCGAGAGGGTCAGCAGATCGGCCACCAGATCATCCATGCGTCTGGTTTGTTCTGCCATCAGTTGCAGTGCGCGACGTGCGCTTTCCTGATTCAGGTCTTCCATGTCTTGCAGATTTTCGACAAACCCGTTAACGACTGTCAGCGGGGTGCGCAGCTCGTGTGACACGTTAGCAACAAAATCACGGCGCATGCCTTCTATTCTTTCTAGCTGCGTGATGTCTTGGCTAATCAATAAGCGTTTGTTTTCTCCATATGGAATCAGCTTGATCGACAGGATCATTTCTTCATGCCGTGCCGGCCGCATGACCAGAGGTTCAACAGGGTTGAATTGGCGTATATATTTTATGAATTCAGGCTGTCTGACCAGATAGGAGATGTCTTGCATGATGTCTCGCTTGGCATCAAGGTCAAAGTGCTGTTGTGCCAGCGGGTTACACCACTCGATTCGGTTGTCGTCATTCAGAATAGCCACGCCCTCGGGGAGTGCCGAAGTTGCTTGTTCGATGTGCTGCAATTCTTCCGCAAGATCATGCTTAGTCTGATTATGCTTTTTGACCATTTTGTAGAGTTGGGAAAATACATCGCCCCAAATCCCGTCAGCTTCAGGGATAGTTTCTAGACGGGCATCCTGCAACCACATTCCCATCTTGAACAGTTGAAACGCCCGATAAGCCATCACTGCAAGCAACAAAAACAGCATAAACAATAGCGCAACAGTCGTCGAAAACATGCCCCACAGCACTAATGACACGACGATACCGTACCAAATCGGCATACTGACTTTAAACCAGAATCCCTGCAAAGCCTGCCCCTTGAAAGATGAATGCTATGCTACAGGTTCACTGAAAACCGGTAGCCGCTCCCTCGTACTGTTTGGATAAATTTATCTGTACCACGCGCCTCCAATGCGGCACGTAATCGTCGAATATGCACATCTACCGTGCGCTCTTCTACAAACACCTGCGAACCCCAAACCTGTTCCAGCAATTGGATGCGACTATACACCCGCTCGGGGTGAGTCATCAGAAAATGTAGCAATCGAAACTCGGTCGGCCCCAGCGTAATTTCCTTTCCCGACGCCATGACGCGATGCGATACCGGCGATAACTCCAGATCGCCCACAATGACAACTTCGTCAGGTATTTTCGGTAAATGACGACGCAACACCGCACGGATTCTGGCCATCAACTCACGGGGAGAAAAAGGTTTGGTGATGTAATCGTCCGCACCGGCTTCTAATCCTTGTACCTTATCATGCTCGTCACCTCGCGCAGTCAACATGATGATGGGAATATCACCAGTGCGCGCATCAGCACGTAATTGCTTGGCCATCACCACCCCACTGGTCGTGGGCAACATCCAGTCCAGCAGTATCAAATCTGGAAGGCACTCATCTATCTGCTGCCATGCACTGTCTGCATCATCAGCACGCAAGGCCTGATACCCCACCTGCGTCACATTGAATGCGAGCAACTCCTGTATCGCAGGCTCATCCTCCACTATCAGTATTTTCGCTTTCATTTCATCCCTATTCATCTCAATCGGAGAGCATATGAAGAATTCATATCAGAAAAGTTACATACGCTAAGAACTCGTCTGAATCTCAGACTGGCCACCCATCATATTGGGTAGCATGGAGCCAATCACCATCCCGATGGCACTGAACAACAAGCCAACTAACTGCGACGGCCAGTAAGTGTCCGTCACCAATATCTCCATTGATTGCCAAGCCGCGACACCCAACACGATAGACAGCACTGCACCCTGATTGTTGGCGCGCTTCCAGAACAGGCCGAAAGCCAACGGTACAAACGCGCCGACCAAGGTAACCGAATAAGCCTCCTCTACCATATGGAAGATGCTTGACTCGGAATTCATCGCAAACCATAACACCATGCCGCTGAAAGCAACCAGCGTGATACGCAAGGTCAGCAACATCTGTTTATCACTCATCTCTTTCAATGCGAAATGCTTGAGGATGTTTTCGGTAAACATCGCCGACGGCGCAAGCAAGGTAGCCGATGCCGTACTCATGATGGCCGACAGCAATGCGCCGAAGAATAATATCTGCGCGATCATCGGTGTGTGGTTCAGAATCAGGGTGGGCAACACCATCTGCGAATCACTTTCGACTAGGCCATTAAAAAACATCGGATCGACCAATGTCGCTGCAAATGCCAGAAACATCGGGATAAACGCGAAGGCGAAATACAACACCCCGCCCAGCACCGTTCCCCGTACCGCAATTTTTTCAGATTTAGCAGAAGTCATACGTTGAAACACATCCTGCTGAGGAATCGAACCCAGCATCATCGTCAGCCCCGCGCCGATAAAGGGAACCCACACCTCCATCCCGCCACTGGGGAAGAAATCCAGCTTTCCCGCCGCATCGGCCTGATCTATCACATAACTAACCCCGCCCACATTGCCGCTGATTAATATCGCAATCACAATCAATGCAGACATGATGACCGCCATCTGCACAAAATCGAGCATCGCAACAGACCACATACCGCCAAAAATCGTATAGATCAGCACCACGGACAGACCGAGCACCATGCCCTGCTCCTGACTGATTGCACCGTTAGTGACCACATTGAACACCAGCCCCAAGGCAACGACTTGTGCGGCGACCCAACCGATGTAAGAACTCATGATGAACAACGACATCAACAGCTCGATCTTTGCGTTGAAACGAACGCGATAATAATCGCCGAGGGTCAGCAGATTCATGCGGTATAGCAGCGGTGCAAAAAATAGTCCGGCAATTATCAAACACATACTGGCACCGAACGGGTCGGCGACCACACCCCCCATGCCTTCTTGCACGAAAGTAGCCGAAGTACCCAATACCGTTTCTGCGCCGAACCAAGTCGCGAACACCGTCGCGGTCACAACGGGCATGGGCAGATTGCGCCCCGCTACGACGAAATCTCTTGAGTTATGAACCCGCTTGGAGGCATATAGCCCGATACCGACAGACACCAGCAGATACAACATGACAAACCAGATCAACATCCCAGACCCTCGTGTTTTTTTGAAAGCGAGATTTTATCAGTCACTCTTATCTGCGGTATACCTGTAGCGTATCTGCGACACACCTGCGGAAAAGCTTCCTGATTGCAGCAATAACCGTTATCCGGCGGTGCCGTTCTTCCGATACAAGGCTGATTGCGCATGCGCTTGCAAACCCTCGCCGAATGCCAGCTCTGATGCGATTGCACCCAACTTATGCGCCCCCTGCTCTGACACCTGTATCAGGCTGCTGCGCTTCTGGAAGTCATACACCCCCAGCGGCGATGAAAAGCGTGCCGTGCCGGAAGTCGGCAGCACGTGATTCGGCCCGGCACAATAATCACCCAATGCTTCAGAGGTATAACGCCCCATAAAGATCGCACCGGCGTGCTTCAGCTTAGACAACCACGCCTGCGGGTCTTCGACTGATAACTCAAGGTGCTCAGGGGCGATACGGTTGCTGATGATGCAAGCCTCATCCAGATCAGCGACATGGATCAACGCGCCGCGACTTTCCAGCGCGGTGCGGATGATGTCTTTACGCGGCATCTCTTCCAGCAGCTTATCTGCACTGGCAGCAACCGCCTTGATGAAATCCGCATCCGGCGACAGCAATATCGCCTGCGCCAACTCATCGTGCTCAGCCTGCGAGAACAAATCCATCGCAATCCAGTCAGGGTCGGTCTTGCCGTCACAGATCACCAGAATTTCCGAAGGCCCGGCAATCATATCGATACCGCACACGCCAAACACACGACGCTTGGCCGATGCCACATAAGCATTGCCGGGGCCGACGATCTTGTCTACTTTAGGGACGGTCGCCGTGCCGTAAGCCAATGCCCCCACCGCCTGTGCACCACCGATGGTAAACACCCGGCTTACATCGGCAAGATACGCCGCCGCCAATACCAACTGATTCTTCACGCCGTCCGGGGTCGGCACCACCATGATGAGCTCGCCCACACCGGCCACTTTGGCAGGTATCGCATTCATCAATACCGAAGACGGATAAGCCGCTTTGCCGCCCGGCACATACAGCCCCACCCTATCCAGCGGCGTCACCTGCTGACCGAGCATGGTGCCGTCATCGTCGGTATAAGTCCAAGACTGCTGCACCTGCTTCTGGTGATAATTCGTCACGCGTTGTGCGGCCGCCTCCAGCGCCAGACGCTGCGCCTCTGGCAGACCTTTGAACGCAGCACGCAACGCTTCCTGTGGCAGTTCCAGCTCATTCGCGTGCTGCACGTCCAGCCGATCAAAACGCTTGGTGTACTCCAGCACCGCGACATCCTCGCGCTGCTTAACATCCGCAAGGATACTTGCCACGGTCGCTTCGAGTGTATCGTCGGCGGTTTCTTCAAAGGCCAGCAATGCATCCAATTGCGCGTCGAAATCATCCTGCCCGGTTGAGAGTTGCTTGATGTTCATTTTTATTCCTTGATGTCACCTCTGCCGCGGCAGAAGTAACCATTCATTTTTTAATAGCTTTTGCAAACGCATCCAACATCGGCTGAATGACGTCATGCTTCAATTTTAGTGCAGCTTGATTGACCACCAAGCGCGAAGAAATATCCACGATATGCTCAACCGCCTGTAGATTGTTCGCCTTCAAAGTGCCACCGGTGCTGACCAAATCGACGATCGCATCCGACAGCCCGACCAAGGGTGCTAACTCCATCGAGCCATACAACTTAATCAAATCCACATGCACACCTTTAGCGGCGAAATGCTCACGCGCCGCCTGAACGTATTTAGTCGCCACACGCAAACGCGCACCCTGCTTAACAGCGGATTCATAATCAAACCCTTTCGGCACCGCGACCATCAAACTGCACTTCGCGATATTCAGATCAAGCGGCTGATACAAACCGGAGCCATCGTGCTCATTCAACACATCCTTACCCGCCACACCCATGTCTGCTGCACCATATTGCACATAAGTCGGCACATCCGATGCGCGCACAATGATCAAGCGCACATCCTCACGATTAGTCGGCAAAATCAGCTTGCGCGAAGACTCCGGAGCTTCAAGCGGCGTGATACCCGCCGCCTCTAATAACGGCAGCGTCTCTTCAAAAATGCGTCCCTTGGACAAGGCTATGGTGATAGTCATCTGATTCAGCTATTTATTTGTAGACGCGCATTCTACCGCCAATGGGGGGCAAGATGAAGGGTTGGTTGTGTGTCGTTTGGGCTATATTTGTTGAGAGGCTGCCGCCATTTCAGCGAGAGCAGAGGCAAACTCCAACATGGAATAATGATAATGGTAATAATATGTCGAGCCTAGCCCTTTTAACTCTGTCTGCCCCATTGATTTATGAAATCTAATCCCAAGCAACTCCCAGATTGGTTTGATTGGAAAAATTATGAGCTGCTATCTCGGCAACTCGACAATTCTAAATGGGCTTATCTATTTGCCGTTCGGGATAAAAGTGCTGACATCGATTTAACAGAAATGGGTTATTCCCAAAGAGTTGATGGGGATTGGCTTGAGCGTATTCCAAGGTTATTTTGGCAGAATGGAGTGCTTTTTCATGGCATGAAAGGCCATCAAAGTCATAAGTATTTGGAAAGTCGTACCGAGTGGTTTGCAAGAGATGCAGAGTTTATCTTGGAAGATGAGTATCAAAGACGACAAAAGGATGGTGAGTTTAAGAAAGGAATGGTTATCACAACGGCTTCAAAGAACGGAATTAATGGTCATTACGTTTTTTTAGACCAGGAGTCTTTTGAGAAGTATGACAAAACTAGTCGTGTGTTAAGTGCGCGAACAATTGAGCTAGCAATCAATATTTCGATGCCTAAAGAAGATATCCTCAAAGAAATAACAAAAATAATCAATGCACAACAGTCGCTATTTGGCAACAAATTCACTTCAAAAAAGCTAAAAGTACCGACTGCTTTACAGTGGTCGCGAGGCTTAGCCTGCTGGGACTTGAAACAAGAAGGTTTCAGCCAATATCAAATCGCGAAGTTACTCGCACCTTTGTGGCTTGAAAATGATATGCCTGCAAGAGGAAATGAACCTGCCCAAGATAAAGACAAAAAACAGGTGAGAACAGCATTGCAGGCAGCTGAGCAGATGATAAATGGCGGCTGGAGAGTTTTATGCGGCGATCCGGTTGCCACAATGGATACTGATTTACTGAAATTTGTATACGGCCATAGGGAGTAAGTTCTTCTATCTTGTGTATCCCATCCAATATCAATTTTTGGCTTAGAGTGCAGGCAATATTCCTTTCGGAGGTTTAAATGCCCAAGTTAAGTTTAACCTTACTTATTCGGATGATAGGATTTAAATTATGTTTGATTGTCCGAATCAGCCGACCTTCTGATTCTAATGTATTCACTACCGAACATTCAGAAAATTAACCGATGGAATCAGCCATCATTGATTTGATATAAACCGCCCACCCCCCTGTGCACCGCCGAGTAGCACAGGCTGGTCAGGGGTAGTCCGACGAATATGTTTGAGCACGTGGACGCGTAGCGGATCGTGCGAGTTTATGAGGAGGCCTGACCAGTCGAGCAACGCAGGGAACCCCGCAGGGGCGGTAAACCGGGGTCGCCTTTTCTTTGGTTACTTTCTTTTGGCGACGCAAAAGAAAGTAACTTGCTGCCGGTCAACCACCGGCGGTTTTGCCTTTAACTTAAAAGTAATGCGAAGTTGAAAGTGTCTACCCCCACCCTGATGAGACAACTAGCCATTCGACTAAGCTGACAAACGACGCCAGCCAAGTCGCTGGTTATAACCCTCCCCCTTACAGGAGGAGGGGATGGTTTGCAGAAAGTTCGTAGGATGGGCCGAGCAACACGATACCCATCACCCATTTTGATGTGTATCCTTCGTCAACCCTTCCTAAGCGTTAGGTATCAGGTAAGCTTAATAAATAGCTGTATGCACAGCGAAACAATAAAAAGGGGTACGCAATGAGAATAAGTCTAATAAATATCAATCGATTAATACCGATAACGGCTAACCCAAGCTATGTAATAAGCCGAACAGGTGGTTTCCTGTGAAGTTGATTGGTAGCTACGAGAACGCTGGTTTTGAGACGCTTGCTGATGCCGTAATGGACTTCTATGCCCGTCGCCAAGACTTGCAGCGCTCAGGCGTTGCCTTTGGCGCTGGTGGCAGCAATGCGGAGCCCGCCAAGGTTTCTACAGACATCAGTCTCGTGGCAATCAATCCGAATGACCCCGATGCTGAGGCTTATGCTTTTGGAGAGCTGATTGTGCGTGGCGTCTCTGCTGCGCTGGCGCAATACCTGAAAGAGCGGCCGATGTTTCAGCAGGTTTGCCCCACGCAGGAGTTGTTTGTGATGCCAGTGTTCAACTTGCAACGGTATGCACCCGGCGAAGGTTTCAAGCAATGGCATTGCGATTGGACGATAAGCGATGAGGCGACCGAACCCATGCATCGCGTGCTTGCGTGGATTCTCTACTGTGATTCTGTGCCCGAGGCAGGTACGGAGTTCCACTGGCAGCAGCACCATGAAGCTGCGAAACGTGGCAAGCTGGTGATTTTCCCCGCCTCCCCATCTCATGTTCATCGCAGCAGAGTGAATCACTCGCTCAGTAAAACGATTGCCACTGGCTGGATCAATGCTGGATCGGCGAAGGATTTTTTGAAACGTCTTGCACGCACCTGATCTGTGCGTGCACATGACGCTTTAACCCCGTCTCTTTTTCAACAACCTCTGGGGCAGCGCAATAACCAACGGGCATTGCGCCGTATGTGATTTTCATTCGGCGCAATGCGCTACGCTTATTGTCACCCTATATTTAACTCGCCTTACACGAGTTGGGAAAACGGTATCTACACTTGCTCCTCAGGCGGTATTTTCTCCTATTTGTTGTATCCAGTTAGACTGGGGAAGGCTCATACAATGAGAAGAGTTTATTTTTTTTCAGATGCAGGGTGAGACATTTTCATATAAACACCACCCTTTTTTAGTTCTTCAAGCATCTGTGCCAGTCGTTTCATCTTTGTCACTTCCATTTTGGCATCATTAATCCATCCAACGTAATCATTCTGTTGATATGCAGGACGAGCTTTGTAAGCTTCCAATTGATGACTCTCTTCCAAAGCCTTTGTTACAAAAGCCGGCATTAAATGATGTTTTCTTTTTAGTTTTGAAAAGTCAGTCACCATTATCTACCTTTCTGGCATATCTAATAAAGATTAAGCTGCGCTGCTTCAAGGTCTGCTTTGGGTTACGTCGTAGCCAATAGCGGAAAACAGTCAGGGGATTTCGGCGAGGACTGATGGAACTACTAGCCATCCTACAAGCTGTCAACCCGAGTGTTCTTATCGGGGATCCAGAATTTCTGTCAGCCAAAGGCTGGATTCCCGATCAAAACCGCCTCGGGAATGACGGTCACTTCATCCGCCGAATATTCGCCCCCAACTGCGAAAGCTTGGCCTCGATATGCTCATAGCCTCTATCAAGGTGATAGATTCGGTCGATCACGGTCTCCCCCTGTGCGACCAACCCGGCTATCACCAAGCAAGCTGAGGCACGCAGGTCAGTCGCCATGATGGTCGCCCCTTCCAGCTGTTCGCAGCCTTTGACCATTGAGGTATTCCCCTCAATATCTATTGACGCACCTAAGCGGCGCAACTCTTGTACGTGCATGAAGCGATTTTCAAAGATGGTCTCGACCACCATCGCGCTGCCTTTGGCGATGCAGTTGAGTGCCATGAATTGCGCCTGCATGTCGGTGGGGAAGGCGGGATAGGGCGCGGTGCGCACATTTACAGCCTTGGGTCGTTGGTTCATTTGCAGGTTGATGGTGTCGCCTGACACCTTGATCTGCGCACCGGCTTCTTGCAATTTTTCCAGCACGTTTTCCATGATGTCGGCACGCGCTTCGGTCAGGGTGATGTTGCCGCCTGTTGCTGCTGCCGCGACCAGAAATGTGCCGCTCTCGATACGATCTGGCATCACGCGATAATCTGCGCCATTTAATTTTTCAATACCGGTGATAGTGATGGTGTCGCTGCCTGCACCTTCTATCTTGGCACCCATCGCGATCAGACATTGCGCAAGGTCCACGACTTCTGGCTCGCGCGCGGCGTTTTCCAGCACGGTCACACCATCTGCCAGTGCCGCAGCCATCATCAGATTTTCGGTGCCGGTGACGCTGACTAGGTCGAAAAAGATGTGTGCGCCTTTGAGTTTTTTTGCGGTGGCGTGAATATAGCCGTGTTCGATATGTATCTCGGCACCCATTGCTTGCAGGCCTTTGATGTGCAGATCGACGGGACGGGAACCGATGGCACAGCCGCCAGGCAATGACACACGCGCGTCTCCGAAGCGCGCCACCAGTGGCCCCAACACCAATATTGCGGCGCGCATGGTTTTCACCATGTCGTAAGGTGCTTCGAGCTTGTCGATGTTGGCGGCAGACAGCGTGACTTCTCCCCCATTGGTTTCTATCGATACCCCCATTTGTTTCAGCAGATGACACATGGTGGCGACATCGTGCATGTCTGGCACGTTGCTCAAGCGCAATGCTTCACTGCTCAACAGGCTGGCGCAAAGGATGGGCAGCGCTGCATTTTTTGCACCTGAGATACGAACTTCACCGTTGAGTTGATTACCGCCTTGTATTGCTAGTTTTTGCATGATGTTATTTCTGCGCTTGCCATTCTTTTGGTGTGAGGGTTTTCATCGACAGAGCATGAATCTCTTCGCGCATCCGGTCGCCCAGCGTCTGGTAAACCATCTGGTGTCGCTGTACGCGGCTCTTGCCCTCAAACGCTTCACTAACGATCACTGCATTAAAGTGTGTGCCATCGTCACCTTCAACAAGAAGGTGCTCAGTCGCCATGCCTTGCGCGATATTTTGTTGAATGCTTTCTGAAGTAACCATGTGTATTGCCTCTATCGTCTATGATGTTGATTAGGCTGCGTTAGCCGGATATTTACCCGCATTTTTCATTTGCTTCAGCTTTTGGATCATCGCACTCTTCAAGCTTTCTATAGAGGCTGGATAATCCTATGCGAAGCTTTTGGGCAGCGGCCTTTCGGTCGCCTCCCGATTCCTCGATGGTTCGCTTGATGAGCGCGATCTCGAACTGTCTCACTTGTTCCCGCAATGTCCCGGATAGGTGCAGGTCAATATCTGCACTGGATAAATGGGAAGCGGATTTATTGATAGACGCAGGCAGATCCTCCATCGTGATGAATCCGTCTTCAGCCATGATCATCGCCCTGTCCAGAACATTTTCAAGCTCTCTGACATTGCCGGGCCAATCATAGTTGACCAATGCTTCTTCTACACCCGGTGCGAGCGTTGCCTCTTCTCCATCGCTGCCCATACGCTTTGTGTTGCGCTGCATGACAAATTTAACCAGCGCGGCAAGGTCCTGCCGACGATCACGCAATGGTGGCACGTTGATATGAAAAACAGTCAGCCGGAAATATAAATCTTCGCGGAACGTGCCTGCATCTACCATTTCTTTCAGATCACGGTTGGTTGCTGCAAGAATCCGCACATCAACTGGACGCGGTTGCTCACTGCCCACCGGACGCACGGCTTTTTCTTCAATCACGTGTAGCAGTTTGACTTGCAATGACAAGGGTAATTCACCGATTTCATCCAGAAAAATCGTTCCGCCATCGGCCTCCTGAAACAATCCCTTTCTGACCTTATCAGCACCGGTAAAAGCACCCTTGGTATGACCGAAAAATTCACTTTCCACCAAATTTTCTGGAATCGCACCACAGTTGACCGGGATGAAGTTACTTTCAGCACGTGGGCTTTGCTGATGTATCAAGCGTGCGACGACGCCTTTACCGGTACCGCTCTCGCCAGTCACCAACACCGTGCTGTTGGTACGTGCCACTTTGGCAGCCATGTGTTCCATCTCACGCATGGCAGGAGAATTGAATCCGAATACCTCTTGATTAGCGCCCAACACCAGCCTGCGCAGCACTCTGTTCTCTGCTCGCAAGCCGCGCAAATCACCTACCTTGTTCAAGCGGTGCATCAACTCGTCATGGTTGAGCGGCTTGATCATATAATCGGCAGCACCTGCCTTGATCGCCTCGATTGCAGTATCCACTGAAGCAAATGCCGTCATCATGATGAATGCGGTGTCTATGTTTGCTGTCCGTGCCTGACGCAGCAACTCTATGCCGCTCATGTTCGGTAGCTTGATATCGGACAGGGCTATATCAACATCGCCCTTAGAAAGCCTTTCAAACGCGGTTTCGGCATCACCAGCCTGCTCTACTGTATGTCCTGCTTTGCGTAACTGAGACGCAACGACCTGTCGAATAGCTGGTTCATCATCTATCACCAGCAATTGAAGTGCTGCCATTATATTTCTCCTTCTTCATCGTCAGGGATAGGCAATATCACTTGCACTTGAGTTCCCTCACCGAGAATTGAATTTATTTCTATCGTGCCACCGTGGCCTTCAATAATCGAATAACACAATGACATACCCAGTCCGTTACCTTTGCGTTTGGTGGTAAAAAAAGCTTCGAAAACACGGTCTAGCGTTTCCTGATCCATACCGCTCCCGTTGTCTTCCACCGTTAAAGATACGTTCCCGTCTAGAGCCTTCGTGTTAACCGTAATCCCCTTATCACGCCTTTCTATCGAATCCAACGCGTCTGCGGCATTGATCAAAAGATTCATGATGACTTGAGTCAATTGATCGGCCACCCCGTTAATCGCTGGCAACTGACTATCCAGATCGAGTTTCAGATTAGCCTTCCTTAGTCGCTTGTCGTAACTCATCAAGCCTGCGGTTGTCCTGACCAACGCATTCAACCCCAACAACTGGCGATCCAATGGTTGGGGTGACGCGAATTCAGATATTTCGCGTGTGATTGATGAAAGTCGCTGAATCTGAGTTTGCAAAACCTTAAGCTTTTCACTTCCACCAGAACCTTCTTTCTCAGGCGAATGCTCATGTATCATTTCCTGAAGTACTCCTGACATGGCTGCGATAGGGTTGCCGATTTCATGTGCTACACCAGCAGCCAATCCACCGACTGCAGCCATTTTCTCCTGATGAAAGTATTTCTGGCGTGCGATCACCAACTCTTTTTCGCGCTCATCCAATGCTTTCGCCATCTGGTTCACCGATTGCATCAATTCACCCACCTCATCATTACGGGTAACTGGCATCGGCCCTTCGCGCTCCCCTCTGATGATGCTTAGCGCCCGCGCTTTCAGAATATGCAGATCATTAGTCAATCTGGTAAAGAACAATCCGATGATCGCTCCAAGCAAGAACAAGCCGATCAACCCAAATAGCAGTGAAGCTAAGGCTGCCGAATCCCACAACATATGGAAATGTTCCGCTGTCGCTTCCTGCTCCCGTCTGGATTCGTCTATATGCTGTGTGATCTCGATCTTGACCTTAAGCAGTTCTGAGTTCATGACAGCGATATCATTTTCGGCAGGAAATTCAGCCGCACGATTCACCGCCTCTTCCACTCGCATCAGATTTACACCTGCGGAAGGATAATGCGCGATTAGCTCTTCATTTTTTTTCTTGAGCAGATCCAGATTCGCCTGGAATCTTTGCACAACTGCATCATGGTCGTCGGTATTCGAATTTAGGAATACAGCCATGACAACATGGAATGCTGTTGCATCAACCTGCCTGAGCTGCTCTTCAACCTTGTAGAGACTTTTCAGCTTTTCAAACTCGCCGACAAGCTCCGCTTTTTTCTCGAATGTAAAAGCAGTAAGTAAAACTGCATATATCGCAACTGCGATAAATGCCAGAAATCCCTTTACCCTGAGTGAAACTTCGGCCACGGTTGCATCTATTTCAGGTGCATCGGCCTCAGGTGCTACAACATCAGGCAACGTTTGAGCGCCAGCGGTTTGGTCAAAATCCTGACCCGAATCTTGATCGGATCGTTTTACCTCAGATTGAGAGCTTATTTCAGGCATAGCATTCAGTCAGGTTGGCGAAGGAAATACACGTTCGAGGGCGAAACATAACCCTCACAGAAGAACTGCTTCCGACAACCTGTTTCCTATAGAGTTCCAGTGCTTGCACACAGGCTTGGAATACCCGGGGGACTCGCCTCCCGACTGACATCAAGGCACTATGCTGTCGATAACAACGCGAACATTTTCAGCCCCTAGGTTCACTGGCGAAACCTCTCCCTTCAAGTCACCACTTTTCGGCGTTGCGCTACCTGACTTAGAAATTTTGGCGCTGATTGTCACTTGCTGCTGGTCAGAGAGTTTCATCGACGGCATCATTGCCATAGAGTCATCAAGCGCAAACTTAAGCGGGAAGTCTTTGGCTACTGTGCGTATCACAGCAATCGGCATGGGAGGGCCTGAAATGGCCTTCGCAAACACATAGAGTGTATCGGTAGGTTCCACTTGCCCGGCAAGTTTCGGGCTAAGCTCAACGATACCGGATATGCGAGCGCCGGTATTAATCGGTTGTGCTTGACCTCTTGCAGCCATCGTATGTGCGTTCTCGATTCCACTCTTAGTCTGTGCAAATAAAGGAGAATCAGGAGGCAACATAGGCAATAACTTGCTCCAATGCTCCGCAGCACCGGAGTAATCACCCATTTCAAAGGCTGCACTTCCCATCAATGCAAGTCCTTTTACATTACTAGGGTCGATTTTGAGTGCTCTCTCGACCAATTCTAGGGGCTTACCTTTGAAAGTTTTGCCGTTCATCATTGCCAGGATATCTGCATAATCGACCAGCATCACTGCATCGTCCTGAATTAGATTCGCTGCCTTCTCATATGCTTTTACAGCCTCGGCATAGTGTTTGGACACCGCGTAAGTCCGCGCCAGCATCGACCAGCCTCTTCCATCCTCAGGGTTCTGTTCCAGACGCGCGGCCAAATCATTGATCATTTTTTCATGCTCAGGAGAAATCTCGGCGACAGGCTCTTGTTTTACTGGTTCGGCGGGTGGTGGTGCTTCCGGGCTACATGCCGACAAGACAAACATTGTCGTAACACCAGCCATCAACACCTTGACGCGCTTTCTGGTCAGGTTCGATAATCCAGCAGCCCAGTTAGCAGCGACTAAGAACAAACAAATGACAAATAACTCAAACGTATTCACCAGACCCACCTCGTAGAAATAAATTAAACCTGCGCACGATCCACACCGAAAACTTTCCCGGCAACCATGTTGAAACGTGCAACTAAAATCGATGAAGGCTTGGTGCCAGGCAGCTCACCAGCCAGACAACTCAAATAATATAGCCTTACAAAGCCGTGGAATCCTAACATGAAATAGCCGCAGCGTGGTCAGGGACGAAATACCGCAATCGTATATTAACGTCCCGCAACAGTCATATTTTCAATCAATACAGATCCACATTGTCTGGAGCCCTGCACTAAAACATCATCACCAATCGCAACGATGTTGCGGAACATCTCTTTGAGGTTTCCGGCGATCGTAATCTCATGCACTGGGTATTGAATCTCGCCATGCTCCACCCAAAATCCTGCCGCGCCTCGGGAATAGTCACCCGTAACCTGATTAACACCTTGACCGAGAAGCTCGGTTACCAGCAGTCCCTTCCCCATTTTCTTCAATAGCGCATCAAAGCCGGCACTGGCTGAAGAGGTCATGATCACATTGTGATTCCCACCAGCATTACCGGTACTACGCAGCCCAAGCTTACGCGCCGAGTAACTGCCAAGCAAGTAACCCCGCAATATGCCTGCCTCGATAATAGAGCGGCTCTTCACCTTTACACCCTCGCCATCAAACGGGCTGGATGCCAGCGCTTTGGGAATATCAGGAATGTCCCGAATATCAATATGCGGTGCAAAAACGGGCTGATCCATTTGGTCGAGTATAAAAGAAGATTTGCGATACAAGCTGCTGCCACTCACCGCACCCACTAGATGCCCTAGCAAGCTGGAAGCAACAGGCGCCTCAAATAATACCGGCACTTTCATGGTGTTGATCTGACGCGCATTCAAACGGCGTACGGTACGTTCTGCAGCAATACGGCCCAACTGACGAACCTCGACAATATCTGACGCCTCCCGTGCTACGCTGTACCAGTAGTCTCGCTCCATTGCAGCTTGGTGCTCCGCAATCACCGCGCAACTGACGCTATGTCGGGAAGTCGGGTATCCACCGACAAAGCCATGACTGTTGGCATGGATGAACTGTGCCTCATGCACGTTCACCGTCGCACCTTCTGAATTATTGATACGCTTATCCGTTGCCAGTGCCGCCTGCTCACACTCACTGGCCAATCCTATCGCATGCTCGACAGGCAAATCCCAAGGGTAATACAAGTCCAGATCAACAAACTTTGTCTCCAACATCTCTGCATCGGGCAACCCTGAACAATCGTCCTTAGCCGTGTATCGCGCGATTGAAATCGCGGCATCCACGGTATCACGCACGGCTTTAGGTGAAAAATCAGAGGTGCTGGCATTGCCACGCTGCTGCCCCAGATACACGGTGACGCCCAAACCTTTATCCCGGTTGTATTCGATGGTCTCCACTTCACCGTTGCGTACGGTGACGCCCTGACCGAATCCTTCCGAGAGCTCAGCCGCTGCAGCCGTTGCGCCGCGCTGCTTGGCATAGGACAGCATATCCTGGGCGATAGCGCACAAGTTGTCAGTTGTGAGTGAAAATCTTGTTCGGGACTTTTCAAGTAGCTGGGGGTCGGTTGGAACTAGCGCTTTCATAAGCAAATTGGATTATTGATGAAAGGCGGTATCATATCAGCATCAACAGGACAGCTTAACCGATATGAATTCTCACCATAATGAACAAGGCGATAGTAAGCCTCCACATACCCATCAGGGAGATGACTCTGAAGTGCATGACAGCGCAGAACATGACACTGATGTACACGATGACGACGAAGTAGAGGTTATTCGGCCTCAAGGTCACAGACAGAAGGCCAGCCAGACGATAAACCATCAGATTGACCCACCTGATGCAGATGAAGATCTTCCACCCAGCAAAACTCAAATTAAAAAGCAGATGCATGATCTGCGTGACTTGGGCAAGGAATTGACTGAACTCAGCAAGGATCAGTTAGCGCAACTCGACATACCAGATAATCTTCGCGACGCCATTCTCGAAATGAAAAGCATCAAAAAATTCGGTGCGCAACGTCGCCAGATACAATACATCGGCAAGCTGATGCGAGGAGTGGAACCAGCTCCCATCATCGCCAAGCTGGATGTATGGAAAGGCAGGTCGATAGAACATGTAGCCCATGCCCACCAACTGGAACGTTGGCGTGACCGCCTGATGGAAAGTGACAGCGCCTTAACCCAACTGCTTGCAGAATACCCCGGTGCCGACGCACAACATTTGCGCTCACTGATACGGAATGCGCATAAAGAAATTACTTTGGGCAAACCACCCAAAAACTTCCGTAGTCTCTATCAAGCCCTAAAAGAAATCATCCCGGAACCTGAATAATTTTAGTTATGAATACGCAGAGCAACCCTCCACCCATCACCTTGCAAACCGGTGAGCACCCTCAACACAGCATAATATGGCTACACGGTCTTGGTGCTGACGGAAACGATTTCGTACCCGTCGTTGATGAGATCAAGTTGTCTTACCCGGTTCGGTTCATATTCCCGCATGCACCCATGCGCGCTGTTACCATCAATAATGGATATGTGATGCGTGCTTGGTATGACATTACGCAGCCATCAATCAATGCCGTGCTATTGCGTGGTTCTGACGCACATCAGGATGCTGCTGGAATACGTGAATCTCAAGGCATCGTCGAATCGCTCATCACGCAGGAAATTGCACTAGGTATCAAGCCTGAAAATATTATTCTTGCCGGCTTCTCACAAGGTGGAGCAATAGCACTGCATACTGCGATACGGCTAAATTTTCCGCTGGGTGGTGTGCTGGCACTGTCCACCTACCTCCCGCTAGCAAGCAAAATAGATAGCGAATTGAATAACATCACCCGAACCACTCCCATCTTTATGGCGCATGGTCAGCAAGACCCGGTCGTCCCTTACGAAATGGGAGCATCTTCCAGAGTCAAGCTGACGGCCACGGGATACGATATTGATTGGCATGAATACGAAATGCAGCATTCAGTATGCCATGTTGAATTAAAAGATATTGAAGGATGGTTACTGAATAAAGCAGGATGATGAGACAAGCTTCACAAACGACCCACCTGACAAATCGAATCAGGCTTCCTCTGAAGCATCCAATTCTCTGACGACAAATCGGAATTTCGCCAAATCGTAATCCAAGCCTTTTTCCTCAAGGACGTTGGGCATCAGCAAATAATTTTTTCCGGCCAGCATGATTTGCATGCTTTGGCTGGATGAGAACGTATCCGCTTGCATCAGCATCTGCGCCTCACCGTTTTTATCGTCTTGCCTTGCATACAGCCATAGTGCACGTTGCCCACTGTCTGCAACAGCATCTTTTTCATTCACCATGACACTGGCAATCTGGTTTGAAAGAATCTCAGCCCCGATACGCAGTTCGTGCTTCTCATCATCACGGACTAAACGCCGAACGACTGCAGCCCCCCAATGAGAGACACCATCGGGCTGAATGCCCAGCAAGCTACCTATGCCAACACTCTCGGCGCCACTGACAGGTATGACACAACTAAATCCAGATGCACTGATCTCTTCGGTCATCCATTCCATGCTGTCTTCTTCATCAAACCCGATCCAAGCTTCCGCTTTCACGATGACTTGTTCAAAGCCGTTCACAACGTTCATGGTGACATTCACCTCGCGACGCGCATTACGCCTGACCGGAGGTGCTATGACATAATTTAGCAGGTATTGCGCAGCCTCCTTGACCACATCCGCTTCATAACTCCCACCTAGATTAAGGTCATTCGGAATGATCTCCTTGTTAAGCACCTTGATCAAATCTTCCAGCTTGGATTGCATACCGGCAATACCGACAAATCTGATCGAAGACATGGAAGTAGAATCAGCATTGACGCGGACAGGCTCACCTGGCTTATCTAAGTCGAAAAATAAACGACTATTTTGGGCTGGTTTTGTTTGGAACTCGATCGCATTGCAAAAGTGTGCAAGGATGCGCTCGGTTAAATGGATATATTTCGGACTTAACACGCTCAGGCCAGCATCATGCCATATCATCGTATGGCTCAATTCAGCCTGCACAGACGAGATTTCAGCGGCTGATCTAAAAATATTCTCAGATGTATCCAGATACTGATTCTGTTCGGCATGTTTATATATCTGCAACAAGCTAATCCAAAGCGCGTTATCAACGTGCCCATAGTGCGAACAGATATATTTCAGCTTCCACATCAGTGCGTGTGCAGTGCGCACTGCGATTTGCGGAATTTGTGCCTTAACCGTGTTGTTAGGCTTCTCAATCTTGCAAAAACCAGCAAACACTTCTAAATATGCGCTGGCAATCTGGTTCGACCAACTACTCAACCCCAGCCACAGGCGATTGCCCTGAAATTTATTGAGCTCATACGGCGTAAAATATTCACGTGACATTTTTCGCACATACGAACCAGCAGCGTCATCAAGAAAACGCAACATTTCCAGCTGATGATCCAACTTAAATTCATTGCTTTTCATCAGCAACTCAACCATATCGGCGATCTCCGCAAGTGACCCGTATGCATCACCCGTCGGTAAATCATCCAGCATCGCCTGAGCGGATTTCATGGTTGCAAGTGGATGGTCGGACTTCTTGCCAAAAATCGCTGATAACATTTACGTACCCCTAGCACTAATGTGTTGCATCTATTCCAATCTAACCACAAAATCATACTGATGAACAGGTGCTATAAGGACTATCTTGATTCCCTGGTTAACTGATGACCTTGCTTTTCCGGACGTTGAGCGCTCACTACGTTACCCTGATGGACTGCTCGCCGCCGGCGGAGATTTATCTGCACAGAGGCTGTTGCAGGCATACAGGCGCGGCATATTCCCTTGGTTCAATCCCGGGGACCCAATACTCTGGTGGAGTCCCGATCCGCGGATGGTGTTGATTCCAAATCAAATCAAAATCTCCCGATCATTAGCTAAAATACTGCGCAACACCAGATATGAAGTTCGCTGCAACACCGCTTTCGAAAAGGTGATGCTTGCCTGTGCTGCACCCCGAAAAGATCAGGATGGCACTTGGATTAACCATGACATGGTTGCTGCATATACGGCTTTGCATCGTTCCGGACATGCGCATTCGGTAGAAACCTGGCAAGAGGGCAAACTGGTCGGCGGGCTATACGGAGTGTGCATAGGCAGAATGTTCTTTGGTGAATCAATGTTCAGCCTTGTCAGCAACGCGTCTAAAATTTCTCTGACTCACCTCGTTAGACAACTTGAACGCTGGCAGTTCGGTATGATTGACTGTCAAATGAGCACACCACACCTTTTTTCACTCGGTGCGAGAGAAATCCCTCGCGCAGAATTTATCGCCAAACTTCAAGACTTGATACACTACCCCCAAATTACTCACTGGCATATCGACACAGACCTATTTAAATGAGCCAACTCAACGACATTCCACTCTCAGCGCTGCACTTTTACCTGACAGCACCTTATCCTTGCAGCTATCTACCTGAAACGCTTGCACGTTCCCAAGTTGCCACCCCTTCGTTCATGATTAGCTCCACCGTTTATTCCGAACTTGTTCAGCATGGCTTTCGGCGTAGCGGAACTTACACCTATCGTCCAAGCTGCAATGATTGTAATGCCTGTGTACCATTCCGGATTCCCGTCAATGAATTCACACCCAGCCGGACACAACGACGCGCTTGGAAAAAGCATGAAGACTTATCTGCAACTCCTCACTCATTGCATGACAGTACCGAGTATTTTGAGCTCTATCAGCGCTACCAAAAATCACGCCACCCAAACGGTGGTATGGACAATGATGACAGGGAGTCATATAAGAATTTTTTACTGCAAAGTCATATCGATTCTTTTCTTGTGGAATTCCGTGAACAGGGCGTGTTACGAATGGTCAGCGTGATAGACATACTTAATGACGGACTATCTGCAGTCTATACCTTTTATGATCCCGATCTCCCGCAAGGGCGCTTGGGGGTATACAACATTCTGTGGCAGATCGAGTTATGCAAGAAGCTAGAATTAGATTTTCTCTATCTTGGTTACTGGATCAAGGAAAGCCCCAAGATGGCATACAAGACTGGATATCGCCCTGCTCAAGGGTTAATTAATGGTGTATGGAAAACATTAGATAAGGAAACAGCATGAAAACCCGTCTAGGTATTTTTGTAGCAGCATTGATACTCTTGCCAGCGGCAGGAATCTGGCTGGCAGGAATTGAGTGGGACGATTTGAATGTACTCAACACCGGCCAAGTGGCAAATATTCCTGCTGTGTTACTCACTACACTTTTGTTTGCCGGATATATCCTGCTCATCAATCAAATGGTCAACATTCTGACTGGCAACAGTCCTATAAATACGCAGCGGGACTTTTTTCTGTGGATGAGTGCCGCCAGCCTGATATTGACCTGGCTGTTTGTCTATATGAATATCTATGTCGCTTATTGGTCTATGTCATCTGAAAACATAATCATGCAGCTTCTGCTCTATTCTCCCTTGTTTGCCATGTTGGCACCTGCAGTCCTTATCACACGCAATCTACTTGGCACCTCCGGTGGCTTGATAAAAGTACTGTCAAAAATGCCATCCTTGCCCGCCCTCAGGGGTGAATCTGCATTTTTCATACTTGCACCGATCGCATCAATCGGCTTGGTCGGCAGCACCGTATGGCCTGCACAATTATTCTGGTTGCAATGGATATCTCCGCTGCTGTTATTAGCCGCACTACAACTGCTGTGGAACGAAAACACAATCTTTAACGCACTGACCTCAGGCAATTGGGGACGCATAATCTCTGTAGCACTCGCAGGGCTTATTGTCGGAAACTTTGTCGTCTTTGCGTTCCAGTACAACGGTGGCGATGTGAATATATTGGTATCCCCTGCGTCCTTGGCACAGCTGGGATTTATCTTTTACGGCTTGACCTGCTTGCAACTCAGCGATCTTATCGCGGAGAACTGGCGTGGCAAGCAACGCCATGAGCTATTTCCGAAAAAGAAATTCCCGATCCCGATCATCGTCAAGACTGCGCCTCGCGAAAAGAATTGAAGGGTGCCTCTAAAAGTGTATAACCTGTTCCGCCCCGCCCTGTTTCATCTTGACCCTGAATCCGCACACCACCTTACCTTAGACAGCCTGAGAACGGCCAACAGGTTAGGAATGAGTTGCCTTATTGCATCTCGCCCTGCTGACGACCCACGCGATGTGATGGGTCTGACCTTCTCCAACCCAGTTGGTCTAGCTGCCGGACTCGACAAGAACGGCGATTGTATCGATGGTTTAGCGGCACTCGGCTTCGGCTTCATTGAGATTGGCACGATCACCCCCCTACCACAATCCGGCAACCCGAAACCAAGACTGTTCCGCCTGCCCGAAGCAAACGCGATCATCAATCGTATGGGCTTCAACAACGACGGCGTAGACAAGCTGATAGCGAACGTTAAGCGTGCCAAATACCAAGGCATCCTCGGCATTAATATCGGCAAGAACGCCGTCACACCGATTGAAAATGCGGCAGACGATTACCTGACCTGTCTGCGCAAAGTGTATCCCTATGCCAGCTATATCACCGTCAACATTTCCTCCCCAAATACCAAGAACTTGCGCCAATTGCAGGATGAAGAAGCTTTGACCAGGCTGCTCTCTGCGCTTAAAGGTGAACAGCAAAAACTCGCCGATGCACACGGCAAATATGTACCTATTGCATTGAAAATCGCGCCTGATATGGAAAGCGACCAGCTCAAACAAATCGCCGCATTATTGATGCAACATCAGATCGATGCAGTGATCGCGACCAACACCACCGTATCGCGTGTAGGCGTCGAGGGTATGCCTCATGGCGAGGAAGCCGGCGGATTAAGTGGTGCGCCAGTGCGCGAGAAATCAACTGAGGTTATCCGTCAGCTTTCCGTCGAACTGCAAGGCGCATTGCCCATCATCGGTGCGGGCGGCATTCTGAACGGTGCGGACGCTGCGGAGAAAATCAATGCAGGTGCATCGTTGGTACAGTTCTACAGCGGCATGATCTATCGTGGCCCGGCATTGATCGGCGAAGCTTGTGCTGCCATCCAAAACAGGCCATAACATTCAAAATATGCCATATCCAAGCTCACATCATTGCAGCGCATTTGTTTATACTCCGTACTCTTCTGAAAGTTGAATATGAGTCCGTTAAACATCATCATCCTAGCTGCCGGTAAAGGCACGCGTATGCATTCCAAAAAGCCCAAGGTGTTACACACACTGGCAGGCAAGCCGCTGGTTCAGCATGTGCTGGATTGCGCATCCTTGCTCCAACCGCAACAAGTTTGCGTCGTGTACGGTCATGGCGGTGAAGCAGTGCCGCAGGCAATGGAAAACTATCCGGCAAAGTTCGTATTGCAGGAGCCACAGCTCGGCACCGGACATGCGGTTCAGCAAGCAATGCCGCATCTCCAGGACGACAGTCAAACGCTCGTACTTTATGGCGACGTACCTTTGACCCAGCAAAGCACGCTGCACCAGATGCAACAGGCTGGCGACGGCTTGGTGCTGCTGACAGTCAACCTTGCCAACCCCAGCGGTTACGGTCGCATCGTCCGTGACGGTCAGGGAGAAGTGCTCAGCATTGTCGAAGAAAAGGATGCTAGCGCCGAACAGCGTGAAATATGTGAAGTGAATACCGGCATCATGCTCGCGCCGACACAACAACTGCGGACATGGCTGGCAAATTTGCAGAACAATAATTCACAAGGTGAGTACTACCTCACCGACATCGTTGCAATGGCAGTGCAGCAAGACATCCAGGTTCGTACGGTACAACCTGCACAGGAGTGGGAAATACATGGCATCAACAGCAAGTCTCAGCTGGTATTTCTGGAGCGCACCTGGCAACTGGTTGAAGCATCACGGTTGCTGGTTCAGGGTGTGACACTCGCCGACCATTCGCGCATCGACGTGCGCGGCAAACTAAGCTGCGGGCGCGATGTCGAGATCGATGTCGGCTGCATCTTCGAAGGTGACGTTACACTGGGCGACAACGTGAGAGTGGGCGCTTACAGCATCATCAGTGATTCCAGCATCGGCGCAAGCACTGAGATCAAACCTTACAGCCATATCGACTGTTGCGAAGTCGGTGCTGACTGCCACATTGGCCCCTATGCGCGCCTGCGACCCGGCACTAAATTACAAAATGAAGTGCACGTTGGAAATTTTGTCGAAATCAAAAACAGCGAGATCGCTGCCAACAGCAAAGCCAACCACCTCAGTTATATTGGTGATACCACTATGGGTAGCCGGGTGAATATTGGCGCAGGTACGATCACATGCAACTACGACGGCGCAAACAAATATCGCACGACAATCGAAGATGATGTGTTCGTGGGCTCCGACACACAGCTGGTCGCACCGGTTACAGTAAAACGCGGCGCGACGATAGGTGCGGGGTCGACCATCACCAAAGATACACCGGAAGATGTATTGACGCTTTCTCGTAGCAAGCAGCTGTCAGTCAAAGGGTGGCAACGTCCGCAAAAGACCCAGAAATAATACTGCAAAATAATGCCGAAGAATAATAGAAGAGAAATAATCATATGTGCGGAATCGTAGGCGCAGTAGCACATCGTAACGTAGTGCCGTTATTGGTTGAAGGATTGAGCCGATTGGAATATCGCGGCTATGACTCAGCAGGTATCGCGGTACTCGACGACGACGCCATTCGCCGGGTGCGTGCAATCGGTCGCGTATCTGAAATGCAAGAGCGTGCTGACAATGAAAATCTGACTGGCACCACCGGCATCGGGCATACCCGTTGGGCGACTCATGGTGGCGTCACCGAATTCAACGCCCATCCGCATGTTTCCAGCGACGACATTGCAGTCGTCCATAACGGCATCATCGAAAATCACGAAGCGCAACGGGAACGTCTCAAACAACTGGGCTATGCCTTCGACTCGCAAACCGATACCGAAGTGATTGCGCACCTGATCCATTATTATTTTCAGACAGACAACGACCTGTTTGCAGCAACCATGCTAGCCACGGCAGATTTGACCGGTGCTTTTGCCATCGCAGTGGTATCACGCCTCAAGCCTGACCTGATGGTCTGCGCGCGTATGGGCTGCCCATTGCTGATTGGCGTGGGTGAAGGCGAAAACTTCATCGCCTCCGATGTGTCTGCGCTGCTGTCCGCCACCCGCCGCGTCATCTATCTGGAAGACGGAGATACCGCATCACTCACTTGTGACGACATCACTCTGCTCGATCGCAATGGCGAAGCTATCGAACGCCCGATACATGTGAGTGACGTATCACTCGCCTCACTGGAGTTGGGCCCGTACAACCACTTCATGCAAAAAGAGATCAACGAGCAGCCACGCGCGCTCACTGACAGCATCGAAGCCGTGATCGATAGCAACAGCTTTGAAATCGCCTTGTTCGGCGAAGAGGCAGAGCAAGTTTTCCGCGAAATCGATTCGATCCTGATTCTGGCTGCAGGCACAAGCTACTACGCCGGATTAACTGCAAAATATTGGCTGGAAAGTATCGCCAAGTTGCCAACCTCGGTTGAAATCGCTAGTGAATACCGCTACCGCAGTTCGGTACCCAACCCAAATCAACTGATCGTGACGATCTCTCAATCCGGCGAAACGCTGGATACGATGGAGGCATTGAAGCATGCCAAATCTTTGGGGCAGATGCAGACATTGTCTATCTGCAATGTGCAAGAAAGCGCAATACCGCGTGCTTCAAAGTTAGTGTTCTACACTCGTGCAGGTGCTGAGATCGGTGTCGCCTCGACCAAAGCATTCACAACCCAACTCGTCGCCCTTTTCATTCTAGCCGCTACCATCGCCAAACAACGCGACCTGCTCGATTCGACGCAAGAGCACACTATGTTGGAAGCACTGCGCCAGATTCCCGGCAGCGTGCAGCATGCGCTTAACCTAGAGCCGCAGATTCGCGAATGGGCAAAATCCTTTGCCGACAAACAGCACGCGCTATTTCTCGGGCGTGGCATCCACTACCCGATCGCACTGGAAGGTGCATTAAAGCTCAAGGAAATCTCTTATATCCATGCCGAAGCCTATCCCGCAGGTGAACTAAAGCATGGCCCACTGGCATTAGTCGATCAGGACATGCCAGTCGTGGTGATCGCGCCCAACGATAGCCTGCTGGAAAAAGTGAAGTCCAATATGCAGGAGGTGCGCGCCCGGGGCGGGCAGGTATATGTGTTTGCTGATCTGGATAGCCACTTCGGTGAAAGTGAAGGCGTGCATGTCATTCGCACCCCGCGCCATGTCGGCCTGCTTTCACCGATACTGCACTCCATCCCTGTTCAGTTACTGGCTTACCACGCCGCATTGCTCAAAGGTACTGATGTAGATAAGCCAAGAAATCTGGCAAAGTCAGTCACGGTAGAGTGACATACCAGTGAATGATGGGGTAAATACTTTTCGTGCCGCATAACAAGCATCCACATCTTACGCACCCCAAATATCGCCCTGACATAGATGGCCTGCGTGCTATCGCGATCCTCCCTGTCGTTTTATTTCACGCCTTTCCCGACATCATCCCGGGCGGGTTCACCGGGGTTGATATATTTTTCGTGATTTCGGGATACCTGATCTCGACGATCATTTTTTCTAGCCTGGAGCGTGACCGTTTCAGTCTGGTCGAGTTTTATATTCGGCGCATTCGACGCATATTCCCCGCCCTGATCGTCGTCCTGTTCTCTTGCCTGCTGGCCGGATGGTTTGTCCTCATCGCGGATGAATATCGCCAACTGAGCAAACACGTCGCTGCAGGAGCAGGATTCATCCAAAATTTCATTCTATGGGATGAGATTGGATATTTCGACAACAGCGCAGACACCAAGCCCTTGCTCCACCTATGGAGTCTGGCGATCGAGGAGCAGTTCTATATCTTCTGGCCTATGTTGTTAGCTTTCATCTGGAAACGGCATTGGAGCTTTTTACGCATCACGATTGCGATTGCCGTCATTTCGTTTTTGGTCAACCTCTACCTGACAAACAGCAATTTAACTGCTGCTTTTTACTCACCCGTTTCACGTTTTTGGGAACTGATGGTGGGTGGCGTATTGGCCTATGCAACTTTGCATCGCCCGACACTGCTCGACAGACAGCATAACGCCCAATCATTACTCGGTTTCACATTGCTCCTGATCGGGTTCATCATCCTGAACACGGAGCGTTATTTTCCGGGATGGTGGGCTCTTTTTCCGACGCTGGGTGCTTTTCTGATCATTTCTGCCGGACCTAATGCTTGGCTCAACGAAAAGCTTCTGGCCAACAAACTGATGGTTTGGATAGGCTTGATCAGCTATCCCCTTTACCTATGGCATTGGCCGCTTTTGTCATTCCTGCGTATCGTTGACCATAGCCCTACTCAGTTCAAAATAGCGAGCGCACTGTGCATCGCGGTTCTGCTCTCTTGGTTGACCTATGCGTACATTGAAAAGCCCTGGCGATCAGGCGGCAGTCCCGGCAAAAAAGCCGCCATCCTATTGGGTATCATCATCGTCATCGGTTCAGCCGGTGTCATCAGTTTTGCAAATAACGGCTTCCCCGGCCGTCAGATACTAGGGAATGACTTTAATCCCGAGCCATATGATCAGGATGTTGCCTACAGGCGCGGACAATGTTTTCTGGATGGTATAGCGGGCGACCGATTCTCTGATATATGCGACGGTGACATTACTGATAAACCAACCGTTGTCTTATGGGGTGACTCGCATGCTGCCTCACTCTACCGTGGCTTTTTACAACAAAGCCATAGACTGAATTTTAATCTCGCCCAATACACGACTTCAGGCTGCCCGCCAGCCATAGAGTTTGAAATGGATAATCGTCCAGAATGCAAATGGCTCAATAACTATGTTCTCGAAAAGATTAAGACCACAAAACCCGATACGGTTGTATTGAGTGGCTATTGGTTGTTGTATGACGGCAAGCATTCATTTAAGAAGGGAATGCCTTGGAATTACATGCCCAAGGAAAGGCTGGTCAATACGATATCCATCCTGAAATCAATAGGGATCAAAAATATCGTTGTGATCGGACAACTACCTGCTTTCCATCTAACTCAGATAAAAGTGGGTGCCGATCACTTTATCGCTGGTGAAAAAAACCGGACATTTTTTGCCTATGTCATCAAGTCCATCGCGATGGATCGTTGGGTGCGTGACATAGCAAACAGTAATGATGTCGAATTTCTTTCGCCGATAGAAACCCTATGTGATGACTCGGGATGTTTGATTTCCACCTCACTGGAAAAATTCATTCCTCTGGCTTGGGATGACACGCATATGACCACCGATGGTGCTGAATATTTCATCCAGTCAGCAATCAAAAGTCGTACGCTCACGCTGCCCGACAACAACTAACGCGTTTGGCGAAGCTTAATTCTCATTCTCTTTTACCACCTGCAAAAACACATCGCCGTATTTATCCAGCTTGGCTTGTCCGACTCCGCTGACGTGCGCCATATCGGTTAATGACGTCGGTCGTCGGCTATGGATATCCAGCAAGGTACTGTCGTGAAAGATCACATAGGGCGGCACACCCTGCTCTCTTGCCAGCTCCAATCGCTTGGCCTTGAGCGCAAGCCATAACGGATCCTCGTTAGCACCCGCAAAGGGCGAACGCGCCTTCTTGCTGCGCTCGCCGCGTTTGGCTTTACGCTTGACCGGATCGACATCACGGCGCAGCCATACTGGCTGCTCACCTCGCAACACCGGACGTGCTGTCTCGGTCAGCTTCAGACCACCGTAAGCTTCAATATCGACATTGATATAACCCGCAGCAGTCAACTGGCGATAAACACTATTCCATTGCTGCTGTACCAATTCTGTTCCGATACCAAAAGTACTCAGCTGACGATGCCCGAATTGTTCGACCTTGGCAGTCTCTTTACCGAGCAACACGTCGATCAAGTGAGCGACCCCGAAGCGCTGACCCGTGCGGTAGACGCACGACAGCGCCATCTGTGCGGCCTGCGTCGCATCCCATGTATCGACGGGTGTCAGACAGTTATCACATTCATTGCAGTTGCCTGAATGCGCTTCACCGAAATAACGCAACACAGTCTGGTGACGACACTCGGTCGATTCGCAAAAACCGAGCAGTGCATCGAGCTTTTGCAATTCAACGCGCTTACGATCATCTGGCGCATCACCGGATAGCAGCATCTGGCGCATCGACACCACATCGCCCAGACCATAGGCCATCCACGCATTGGCGGGCAAGCCATCACGCCCGGCACGTCCCGTCTCCTGATAGTAACTTTCCACGCTTTTGGGCAAGTCGAGGTGTGCGACAAATCGCACATTGGGTTTATCGATACCCATACCAAAAGCTATCGTAGCGACCATGATCACACCCTCCTCGCGCAGAAACCGGCTTTGGTTTTTGTTGCGCGTGGCGGCATCCAACCCGGCGTGATAGGGCAGGGCATCCCAGCCCTGCTCTTTAAGCCTCGCGGCAGTTTCCTCTACTTTTTTACGTGATAAGCAATACACGATTCCCGCATCTTGCGGATGTTCGCTTTCAAGAAATTCTTGTAACTGCTGACGCGCATTATTCTTCAGCGTGACACGGTAACGAATATTGGGACGGTCAAAACTGGAAACGAATTGTTGAGCATCTTCCAGCGCCAGTTGCTCGACGATCTCTCGACGTGTCGGCGCATCCGCCGTGGCGGTCAGTGCCATACGCGGCACACCGGGGAAGCGCTCGTGCAATACGCTCAACGCCCGATATTCGGGGCGGAAATCGTGACCCCATTGTGAAACACAGTGGGCTTCGTCGATGGCGAACAGTGCGATGCCGTCATGCTGCCGTAGCTTTTCAATATGATTCAAAAAACCATCCGTCATCAATCGTTCAGGGGCGACATACAACAACTTCAATTCCCCGCTCGACATTTGCCGCAATACCTCACGCGCAGCATCGGCATCCAGACTGGAATTCAGAAACGCTGCCGACACACCCAGTTGCTTGAGCGCATCCACTTGATCCTGCATCAGTGCAATCAGCGGGGAGACCACGATACCCACACCATCACGAAGTAAGGCTGGTATCTGATAGCACAACGATTTACCGCCGCCGGTCGGCATCAACACCAGTGCATCACCACCCGCGACGACATGCTCGACGATGGCTTGCTGCGCACCACGAAATTCCGTATAGCCGAATACGTCACGCAATGTTTGTTGTGCCGGAATAGTCATGTAAAAAGCAGATAAAAGCACATTGTATACGCTGCTGTGTACTCTATCTGCATTCCCTCCCGCCTTATTCCTTTCTGCTATTCATGCTAATGATTAGCACCCCGCCCAACACCAGCATCGAGCCGGTGATCTGCATCAACGAAATATCCTCGCCCAGAAACACATAGGCCAGGTAGATCGTACTCACCGGACCGATAGAACCGATCAGCGAAGCACTTCCCGAGCCGACGCGGTGTATCGCGTAGGACAACAAAAACACCGGTAACACCGTAGAAAAGATCGCCATCGCGGCGGTTAATTCATACACGCGTAATGGCAGATCAAGCGCACTCATCGGGCGCATCGCAAAAAACTGCAACAGGCTGGCGATACTCGCCACCACCATCGCATAGGCAGTGAAACGCATCGCACCGATACGCTCAATCGCATGACCTGCCCCCACCAGATAGATCGAATAAGACAAGGTGCTGGCAAACACCAGCGACGCGCCCAATACAACAGCACCACCTTGCGTCATCCCGACATCATGCAGGAACACCAACGCAATTCCCGCATAGCACAACGCCATCGCAAACAACGTCCGCTTGCCGATCGCACGCTTGTAGATTAATGCCGAAAGAACCACCGTCATCGTTGGATAAAGGAACAGGATCAGACGCTCCAACCCAGCAGAAATATATTGCAAGCCGAGAAAATCGAGCAAGCTGGAAAGGTAATAGCCGACCAAGCCCAGACCCAACACCAGCAAGCGGTCATGGTTGCTCAATGGCTGCGCATGTTTATACCGCACCCAAATGGCAATGCCTATGAAGAACGGCACCGAAAACACCATACGTATCGCCAACAGCGTGATCGCATCCACTTCATCAAGATATGCCAGCTTCACCAGAATCGCCTTAGCCGAAAAACCAACCGCCGCCAGTAGCGCAAAAACGACACCGAGTAAAACATCTCGATTAGTGGCAATACTTCGTGTGTGTGCTGTCATGCTGAAAGCCCTCAGTGAATGGCTATGCGGGCTCAGGTTGCAGGTATGTGACACAGGCAATGCGGAGAACCCGCAGTTGCCTGGTTAAAAAGATTGATTTAGAACAGGAACGCGCTGCGGCAGTGGGCTAGTTTTAGTAGCCATAGTCGCTTAGCGAGGATTGATTGGGTAGAGATGATTTGTTGCGTTTTCATGGGAAGGAAATATACGTGGCAAAACAGAAACGGTCAAATTCTAGCCTGTAAATAATTCTGTGAATAGCTAAAAATTCCGCATCACAGTTAGCCCAACTACCCTGTTAACCCCACGTACACATTCTGCACATCTTCGTCCGCATCGACCTCTTCCAGAAAGGCTTCAACTTCTTTCCGCTGTTCATCGCTTAATGTAACGGGATTTTTCGGGCGATACCCCAACTCAGCGGATTGAACAGTAAACCCTTGTGCCGGGAGCGCCTTACACACGATATCCAAATCTGTTGAATCGGTGATGAACAGCGTCGCACCCTCTTCAGCAGGCTCAAAGTCCTGCGCACCAGCTTCAATCGCGGCAAGCTCTGCATCGGTATCAGGCGTATCCGGCACGGCCTCAATCAGCCCCTGATAATCAAAGTCCCATGACACGGAACCTGACGCGCCGAGCTGTCCTTTGCGAAACAGCACGCGAATATTCGGGTAGGTACGGTGCACATTATCGGTGAGGCACTCCACAATGATGGGCACTTGATGTGGTGTAAAACCTTCGTAGGTCAAGCGCTCCAGATTCACCGGTCCATCCAGCAGACCTGCACCTTTTTTGATGGCGCGCTCAAGTGTTTCCTTGGGCATGGAAGCTTTTTTGGCTTGCTCGACGACAAGCCGCAATCGTGCGTTCAAACTCGGGTCGGCACCACCCCTTGCTGCGACCATTACCTCTTTGGCAAGTTTGCTGAATATTTTGCCCTTGGCATTTGCAGCAACTTCTTTATGTTTTGATTTCCACTGTCCGCCCATCTTTCGCCTCTATTATGTATTAATAATTTCCAACATTATTAATGCGCCTCATCCCAATTGTCACCTTCGCCCAACCCTACTTCCAGCGGAACTTTCAATTGGGTAACATTGCACATTAATTCTTGCAGCTTTTCTTTTACATTAGCCAATTCATCTTCTGGCACTTCCAATATCAGTTCATCATGGACTTGCATGATGAGCTTGGTCTTCAGTTGATCTTGTTCCAACCAATCCTGCACCGCAATCATAGCGAGTTTAATCAAGTCGGCTGCCGTACCTTGCATCGGTGCGTTGATCGCGGCACGTTCGGCAGCTTGTCGGCGCATACCATTTGAACTATTGATTTCCGGTAGCCACAGCCTGCGGCCAAATACCGTCTCGACATAGCCTTGCTCTTTTGCTTGCAGGCGGGTGTCGTCCATGTAGTTCTTCACGCCGGGATAGCGCGCAAAGTAGAGGTCGATGTACTGTTTGGCGGCGCTGTTCTCAATGTTGAGCTGGGTTGCCAATCCGTATGCAGACATGCCGTAGATCAAGCCGAAGTTGATGACTTTGGCAAAGCGGCGTTGCTCGGCACTTACGGAATCTGCCTCGACACCGAACACTTCGGCGGCGGTGGCGCGATGGATATCTTCGCCATTGGCAAATGCGCGTAGCAAACCTTCGTCACCGGATAGATGCGCCATGATGCGTAATTCGATCTGTGAATAGTCTGCCGAGACGATGCGCGATCCGGCAGGCGCAATGAATGCTTCGCGGATGCGGCGACCTTCCGGGCTACGAATCGGAATGTTTTGCAGGTTGGGATCATTGGAGGACAAGCGTCCCGTCACTGCAACCGCCTGAGAATAGCTGGTATGTACACGCCCAGTTTCGCGATTGACTGAGAGCGGTAATTTATCGGTGTAGGTAGATTTCAACTTTGCCATGCCACGATATTCCAACAGCAGCTTGGGTAACGGGTAATCAAGCGCGAGCTCTTGCAACACTTCTTCATTTGTTGACGGCGCACCGCTCGGTGTTTTTTTCTTCACCGGCAATTGTAACTTTTCGAACAGGATTTCCTGTATCTGCTTGGGCGAATTAAGGTTGAACGGTTGATCTGCCGCCTCGAACGCCTGTTTTTCTATCGCGAGGAGTTTTTCGCCCAACTCGCGGCTTTGCACGTTGAGCAGATTCGAATCCAGCATCACACCGTTGCGCTCCATCTTGAACAAGACTTCGCGCACCTCCATTTCAATGTCGCGATAGACATCAGCCAATTTGTCGTTGAGTTGCGGAGCAAAGTGCTGGTGAATCTGCAAGGTAATATCCGCGTCCTCAGCCGCATAACGTGTGGCACTTTCCAGATCAACTTGATCAAAACCGATTTGTTTGGCACCTTTACCCACTAACTCGGTATAGGGAATGGTCTTCATACCCAGATGGCGCAGCCCGAGACTTTCCAGATCATGCGGCTTATGACTTTCAATCACATAAGATTGCAGCAGCGTGTCTTCAGCAATACCACGCAGGGCAATCCCCTGATTGGCAAAAATATGCTGGTCGTATTTAAGATTCTGCCCCAGTTTTTTGTGCGACTCACTTTCCAGCCAGGACTTGAGTTTTTGCAAAGTTTGCTCGCGATTCAACTGGTCGGGTGCGCCGGGATAGATATGCGCCAACGGAAGATAGACCGCTTCATGCGGAACAATTGCCAGAGAAATACCGACAAGCTGCGCTTCCATCGGATTGAGGCTGGTAGTCTCTGTATCAATGCTGACAAGATCGGCTTGCATCAGCTTGTCTAGCCATGTGTCGAGCTGATGTTCCGTAAGAATGGCTTGATATTGGGAGGTATCGTTAGTGCTCGTTGCAATAGCTGTTGACTCGAATTGCCGGGGCGCGGTTTGCTGCGCTTGGGTTGTTGTCTTACTCAGTTTTTGTACGGGCGCTTCTCCGTCCAGCTCACGCAGCCATGTCCTAAATCCGAGATGCTTAAATAACTCACGCTGCTTTTCTTTATCAGGTGATGGGGCGATCAATGCGTCGTAAGCTTTTTCCATCTCGACATCACATTTAACAGTTACGAGCCTACGGCCCTGCGGCAACCAATCTAGCGCCTCACGCAGATTATTGCCGACCACACCTTTGATTTCTGCTGCGTGTGCGATTAGATTATCCAGCGTGCCGTATTGCGCCAGCCATTTCACCGCTGTCTTGGGCCCACATTTAGCGACTCCCGGCACGTTGTCCACGGTGTCACCAACCAATGTGAGGTAATCCACGATACGCTCAGGCGGCACGCCGAATTTGGCTTTCACACCTTCGATATCCAACACCTCGTTATTCATAGTGTTGACCAGCGTGACATGCTGGTTGACCAATTGCGCGAGATCTTTGTCGCCGGTTGCAACGATGCAGCGCACGCCATCGTCTGTCGCCTGTTGCGCTAACGTACCGATTACGTCGTCTGCCTCGACACCCTCCTGTGCGAGAATGTTCCAGCCTGAGGCCAGAATCGCCTGATTGAGCGGCTCGACCTGCAAGCGCAAATCATCCGGCATCGAAGGCCGGGTTGCTTTGTATTCCGGATACCAATCATCACGAAATGTTTTTCCTTTTGCGTCAAATACGCACAAGCTATAATCAGATGCATAATCTTGGCGCAGCTTACGCAGCATATTGAGGACGCCGTAGATTGCACCAGTCGGCTCACCTTGCGGGCTACGCAAGTCTGATTGAGACATGGCGTGAAAAGCGCGGTACAAAAAGGATGAACCGTCTACCAGGAGTAAAGTTTTTTCGGATACTGTTTTGTTCGTAGTCATTCTCAGCCTAAAGGAAATCACATGAGTACATCGTCCAAATTGCCCACTTCCGCGCTACCGGAATCATGGAACTCAAAGGAAGCATGGCGTGTATTCGGTATTATGTCAGAGTTCGTCTCTGCCACCGAACGGCTTAACCGCATCCATCCGGCTGTCAGTATCTTCGGCAGTGCGCGTACTCTACCCGGACAGCCCTATTACAAGCTTACTGAAGAGATCGCCAGATTGCTTTCCGATGCCGGATTTTCGGTCATTTCCGGTGGTGGGCCTGGTATTATGGAAGCTGCCAACAAAGGTGCGTTCTATGGCAAATCCCCCAGCGTCGGCCTGAACATCCAGTTGCCCCATGAGCAACACGGCAATGACTACCAAAACATCAGCCAAACTTTTCAGCACTTTTTTGCCCGCAAGGTGATGTTCGTCAAGTTCGCCAGTGCCTATGTCGTCATGCCCGGTGGTTTCGGTACGCTGGATGAATTGATGGAATCCCTGACTCTGGTTCAAACCGGAAAGACACGCAAGATGCCGATCATTCTGGTGGGCAGTAAATTCTGGGGTGGACTGCTGGAGTGGTTCAACAGCGCGCTGCTGGATGAAAAAGTCATTAGTCCCGAAGATATGGATCTGATTCAGCTTATCGACGACCCGAATGAAGTCGTTAGTGCAATATTCAAATACTATGAGACTCGCGGGTTTGAGCCATCCGAAGCCGATCGTGAAAAACAACTGTATCTGTAATCTAGCACCTTGTTTTGGCGAACCGCTGACACCCTGAGCATCGCGACGCAACTATTTCGGGAACCACATGAGATCTTCTTCAGGTGCACACTATATCGCTCTCGACCATATCAGGGCATTAGCTGCCTTCATGGTGTTCACATGGCACTTCATACATGGAGGAGGTAACAATCCGATCCCATTAAATTATGTCCCTGATTTTTTCCTATTCTCTCTCCTAGACGAGGGGCATACTGGCGTAGCGCTTTTCATGACCCTCAGCGGTTATTTGTTTGCAAAGTTACTCGACGGAAAGTCGATCAACTATATGGCATTCCTCTGGAATCGTGCGCTACGATTACTCCCCTTGCTGACCATCGTTATTCTAGTAGTGGGATTGCTGCGTTACAGAGCTGGCGTAGACCTTGAAGCCTATGCTCTGACGATTGCTAAAGGCGCAATACTACCGACTCTTCCTAATGGCGGATGGTCCATCACAGCGGAATTCCATTACTACCTGGTTCTCCCTATATTTCTCTGGATGCTCCGAAAATCCAAATATCTACCTTTTTCTATCCTTTTAGCTGCAATTGCGATACGTATGGGAATTCATCATCAATACGGTGAAGTGCAAACATATGCTTACTGGACCATCATTGGCCGAATCGACCAGTTCGCGTTAGGGATGCTCATGTTTCAATTTCGCTCCGTCATTGCTCACCGACATCTTCTGGCCTTGGCGGTAATCGGTGCTTTCGGTGCATTTTTCTGGTATTTCAATACTAATGGAGGATTTTTCCAGAACCCCACCTACCCATCACCCAGTATGCTCTGGATCGTGTTTCCGACTATCGAAGGATTAGCATACGCCACTCTTATCGTCTGGTATGAAAGCTCGTTCTCTCACTCGAACACCGGTGTTTCAAAGTTCGTAGGGCGCATCGGCGCATATTCATATTCTATCTATCTGCTGCATTTCTTTGTCGTGTTCACTGCGCCCAAAGTAGTACATTTCTGGATCATGGATATTTCTAATTTTTATCTGGCATGTATTTGGGCATTGATCGGCTTTCTGATGATGGTACCTTTCGGCTATCTGAGTTTTCGCTTCATTGAGTCTCCGTTCCTCAAATTAAGGAAGCATTACATCCTTCCCCCACATAAAAAATGATTCAATTTACAGGGACTTCTGCAGGCAAACTCTATCTGCATCGGCTAAAATGTACAGATTACATTTTCGTGATCGTCACATAGATGCGAGTCTTACCACTATTACTTCTGATCGGCCTTCCACTTGCTGTATCCGCCGAAACACAACCACCGGTCAACCTTGAGCCATTGCCGCCCCCGGTGCTCAATGCCGCATCTGATTCCGGTGTTGATGCACCGGAAATATCCATCACCCGTCAGACCGAACAAACCATAGAGGAATATCGCGTAAGCGGAAGGCTCTACATGATCAAGGTAACGCCCAAAGTCGGGCCGCCCTATTATCTGGTCGACGATCAGGGAGACGGTAAATTTTCGCGTCAGGAGAGTCTGGATTCCGGGCTGGGTCCGCCACGCTGGATCTTCAAAAAATTCTGACGTATGGCAGTATTCACCACCGTATCCGAATCTGAACTCACTACTTGGCTAGCCGATTACTCTCTTGGAAAATTGCTGGAGATGCAAGGCATCTCTTCTGGTATAGAGAACACCAATTACTTCGTCACCACCAGTAATGGTCGCTTTGTACTCACCCTGTTTGAAATACTGCGTGCGGATGAGTTGCCTTTCTACCTGAATCTGATGGCACATCTGGCACGACACGGCATTCCCTGTCCCAGCCCGGTGGCGAATCGTCATAATCAATTTTTGGGTTCGCTCAATAGCAAGCCCGCCTGCATCGTCAGTCGCCTGAGTGGCAAATCAACCACCAGCCCAAACGCCAAACAATGTGCTGCCATCGGTGCGATGCTCGGTCAGATGCATGTTGCAGGACACAGTTTTTCGCAGGTGATGCCCAACCCTCGTGGCAACGCATGGCGTGAATTGACAGCCCCGAAAGTGCGTCCATTTCTGGATGCCAATCAGGCGGCATTACTAGACAGCGAGGTCGCTTTTCATACTCAAAATGATATTTCGCAGTTGCCGCAAGGTGTGATCCACGCCGACCTGTTTCGTGACAATGTATTGCTCGAAGACAACAATGTAGGCGGTTTGATAGACTTTTATTTCGCTTGCAGCGATGCGTTGCTTTATGACATGGCGATCACTGTGAACGACTGGTGTATGGGAAGTGACTGCACCCTCGACGCAGAACGCACACAGGTATTTTTGCACGCCTATCAAAGCGTACGTCCATTACAAGATAACGAGCAACGGGCTTGGACAACAATGTTACGACTTGCTGCACTACGCTTCTGGATATCGCGTCTATTCGATAAATATTTGCCTCGCGACGGAGAGATGGTCAACGCACATGACCCGCAACACTTCGAGCGAATTCTGAAAAATCACATCGCTACAGCACAAGCTGTATGGCTGTAAAAGGGAGAACACAATGGAACCGCAACGGTTGAACGGTATTCAGGGATGGGAATGGATCAAACAGGGTTTTGCGTTATTCATGAAAGCACCACTACTATGGATTGTGCTACTAATGATCGGTTTATTCGCAACAATCGGCTTTTCCAGCATACCGGTAGTGGGCGAACCGTTAGTCAGTCTGCTCATGCCAGTGATTTTGGTCGGCTTGATGACAGGCTGCCGCTCTCTGGAACAAGATGAAGAACTTGAACTAGTGCACCTGTTCAGTGGATTCCATCGTCACACGACACATCTTGTCACCCTAGGCGGTATCTCACTAGTCAGCCAGTTCTTGATATTCGGTGTGATGATGTTATTAGGCGGTGCCGATTTGGTCAGCTTAATGATGAGCGGACAACCTGACCCGGACCCTGAGCTGGTAATGGAAGCCATCACAGGAGCCGGTTTGGCCTTAATGGTCGGCACCGTTTTATTCTGCATGCTGATGATGGCGATGCAGTATGCACCTTTGCTGGTTTTCTTCAACGATACCGCGCCGGTGCAAGCGATGAAGCTCAGCCTCCGCGCCTTCACTCATAATATCGGCCCGATGCTAGTCTATTTCACGACTTTTATTATTCTGGCGTTTCTTGCCAGCATGCCGGCGTTTCTAGGATGGTTAGTGTTATTGCCGCTGGTGTTCACTTCTTTATATGCCAGCTTCCGCAATATTTTTCCCGTAGCTCAAGAGGTCAGCAGCATACCGGTAGAAAACAGTGTGTCAGACTCCGACGACGGTACGTTCTAAGATTACAACGGCTTGGCTGAACTGCCATCCTCTGAAATAAATACAGCCGCCTGCCCATACAGCTCGCCAGCTTCGTCCCGGATATTCCATATGGTCGTATCCGTAATCATGAAGCGCCTGCCGCTACTGGCGATGCGCATACCGGAATAGCCCTCTACAAAACCTGACTTCGACACTTGCGCCATCAATTTAGCGCGTGATTCCTGCGCCACAGTCTCTGCGGACAGACGAGATGGCAAGTGGGTGAATCGCATGAAATCCATCTCGAACAATTGCAAAGCCAGTTTATTACCGTAAAAGAAGATCGGATCGGCCTCTGTGCCGTGCGCAACGATGGCACGGGGTGCAACCCACAATGCCTGCCGCAAGGCGGTAATACCTTGCGGCTTACCTGCAATCAATTCCTTGCGCGTCAGACGGAAATAGCTTTCCACCAATAGTTGCAAGCGACTATCAAGGCCCGCATCAGGCGGCGGTAAGCTTGGCATATTCCAGTGCCAGCCACTTGCTGCCGGCATGCTTAAAGTTAACCTGCACGCTCGCGTCGGCGCCGCTGCCTTTAGAGCCCGTTATCGTGCCCTCTCCGAACTTCTGATGGATCACGCGCTGCCCGATTTTCCATAACGCATCAGGAGCTGGCGGCGCCTTCTCCATCGGCGATGCAGCAAAAGCCTTGTTATAGCTTTGCGTCTCAAAGTTACCTGAATCAAAATATTTGGGCGCAGCGAATCGCGGCGTGATCCAGTGCAACACCTCTTCCGGAAGTTCCTTTAAAAAATTAGATGCCATACCGTAGTTCACCTGACCGTGCAGCATTCGGCTTTGCGCAAAGCTCAGGTACAGCCTGCGCCGTGCACGAGTGATCGCGACGTACATCAGGCGACGCTCTTCATCGAGACCGCCATCGCTGTCAACACTGTTCTGGTGCGGGAATAATCCCTGCTCCAGCCCGGTGATGAATACCGTATGAAATTCCAATCCTTTCGCTGCATGTACCGTCATCAGGTGCAATGCATCCTCACTATCACCTGCCTGATGTTCACCGGCTTCCAGTGAGGCATGAGCTAAAAAAGCTGTCAGGCTGTCATCTTCATTCTCATGGACGAACAATGTCGCCGCATTAATTAGTTCGTTAAGATTCTCCATGCGCTCTTCGGCTTCGCGCTTTTTGGCTGGTGAACTCTTATCGCCTTCATACTTGGCGAACAGCCCGCTATGTTGCAGCACATGCTCGATGATTTCCGGTAGCGGCAATTCACTCGTGTCACGACGAAACGATTCAATCAATGCGACGAATGCCGTGACCTTTCCGCCTGCACGCGCTGCTGCATCCCAAAGCGTGGTCGAGTTCATCTTTGCTGCTTGCTGCAGTTGCTCTATGCTACGCGCTCCGATACCGCGAGTCGGGAAGTTGATGATACGCAGCAGTGCGTTATCATCGTCCGTGTTTTGCATCAGGCGCAAATACGCCAACGCATGCTTGATTTCCTGACGTTCAAAAAACCGTAGCCCGCCATATACGCGGTACGATAGTCCTGCCGACACCAGCGAATGTTCCAATACCCGTGACTGTGCATTGGAGCGATACAACAATGCGATTTCCGTCAGCTTGATGCCATCACGTTTGAGCTGCTGTATCTCCTCGACGATGAACCCCGCCTCATCCACATCTGTTGCGGCCTCGTAAATACGTAATTGTTCGCCACTATTTTCTGCAGTCCACAGGTTTTTACCGAGACGACTTTGATTGTTCTGGATCAGTGCATTCGCCGCCTCCAGAATGTTGCCGTGTGAGCGATAATTCTGCTCCAACTTGATCACGCTCTCGACATGAAAATCCCGTAGTAGCTCCTGCATGTTGCCGACGTTCGCGCCTCGGAAAGCGTAGATTGACTGGTCATCATCTCCCACCGCAAACAGCACATTGCTGTTACCCGCCAACAATTTCAGCCAGCGATATTGCAACGGGTTGGTGTCCTGAAACTCATCCACCAGTATGTGTTTGAAGCGTTCCTGATAATGTTCACGCAATTGCTGATTACGGGACAACAGTTCATAACAGCGCAGCATCAACTCGGCGAAATCCGCCACCCCTTCTCGCTGGCATTGCGCATCGTATTCGGCAAACACTTCCACCTTGCGCTGGGTGTATGTATCGTACGCTTCAACTTCCGAGGCACGTAGACCTTGCTCTTTGTTGCCACTGATGAACCATTGCATTTCGCGTGGCGGATATTTCTCATCATCTATATTCATCGCTTTCATCAATCGCTTGATGGCCGAAAGTTGGTCGCCACTATCGAGTATCTGAAAGGTTTGCGGCAGGTTCGCCTCGCGATGATGGGCACGCAACATACGGTTGCACAGCCCATGGAAAGTACCTATCCACATACCGCGAGTGTTTATCGGCAACATTGCAGTCAGGCGTGTCACCATTTCCTTCGCCGCCTTGTTGGTAAATGTCACCGCCAACACTGATAGCGGGCTTACCGCTCCGGTACTGATCAGATAAGCGATACGCGTAGTCAGCACCCGTGTCTTACCACTACCCGCACCAGCAAGTATCAGTGCGGATTGCGCGGGAAGCTCAACGGCAGCACGTTGTTCGGGATTGAGGCCTTGCAGCAGATTCATGTCATAAACTTCTATTCAAAAAGAAACGGGGAATCAGGCATTACCTGATTCCCCGCTATGCAGATGAACAATCTATTATTTCTTCTTGTTCTCAATCATGTCGTGCATGATCGGAGACAGGATAACTTCCATCGCATGACTCATCTTGCCGCCGGGAACCACCATAGTATTAGCACGTGACATGAATGAATCCGGGATCATATTCAGGAAATAAGGGAAATCTACACCTTTTGGATTGCGGAAGCGAATCACCACAAAGCTTTCGTCTGGAGTTGGAATATCGCGAGCGATAAACGGATTGGATGTATCTACCGTCGCAACACGCTGGAAGTTGATATCGGTGTAAGTAAACTGAGGTGTGATGTATTTAATGTAATCCGGCATGCGACGCATGATGGTATCGACAGTTGCCTCAGCTGAATAACCACGCTCTGCACCATCTCGATGAATCTTCTGGATCCATTCCAGATTGACGACAGGTACTACGCCAATTGCCAGATCGACATATTTACGCGCATCAATATTTTGCGCTTCATCCTTTGCCAAACCATGCAAACCTTCGTAGAAAAGCAGATCTGAATCTTTTTCGATATCTTCCCAAGGCGTGAATACACCGGGGGTCAGATCGGTCGAACCGAAGTGTTGGTTGTGTTCAACCGCTTCCGCATCACTATGCACATAGTAACGGCGCTTACACATGCCGGTATCGCCATAGGTTTTGAACATCTCCTCGATCTTGTCGAAGTGGTTGGCCTCAGGGCCGAAATGGCTGAAAGTATTGTTCCCTGCCTTCGCTGCCTCGGCAGCGGCAGCACGGAATGCCATACGATCCAAACTATGCAGGCTATCCCCTTCGATGACGGCAGAAGTGATCTTTTGACGGCGGAAAATATTCTCAAAGGCGCGTTTAACGGTAGTCGTACCTGCACCTGAAGAGCCGGTGACTGCAATGACGGGATGTTTGCGGGACATGATTTGAATCTCCTGAGCAGATTAATAAAATTTTTGAGCAGGGATTCTATATCAAAGACCCTGCCACAACCACTATGCATATCATGTTGAATCAAATCGCACCCTGATAAATTTAACCTTTATCTATATAAATCAAGCGCTTTAACTACATTTTTGCCAATTTAATGCCCAAACACCCCTTAGTTGCGTATAGGACCTGAATCCATCTGAACTGAGCAAACGCTTACGTGCACCATCACAAGGCCGCTATAATGCCGCTTTCGTCAAATTCAAGCTGCTTCAGCTTTATTCAGGCTCGCAAAATGCAACCAAACTACAACCCACAATTCATCGAACAACAAGCCCAACAAGATTGGGAAGCGCGTCAGGTATTCAAAGCCAGCGATAACAGTGACAAGCCCAAATACTATTGCCTGTCGATGTTCCCCTACCCATCGGGCAAGTTGCACATGGGCCATGTGCGCAACTACACCATTGGTGACGTGCTGAGCCGCTACCACCATATGAAGGGCTACAATGTGATGCAGCCGATGGGCTGGGACGCATTCGGCCTGCCCGCCGAGAATGCAGCGCTGGCCAACAACGTGCCCCCTGCCGAATGGACTTATTCCAATATCGAGTACATGAAGCAGCAGTTGAAATTGCTGGGGCTGGGCGTGGACTGGTCACGCGAGATTGCGACCTGCAAGCCGGATTACTACCGCTGGGAGCAATGGCTGTTCACCAAGCTGTTTGACAAAGGTGTCATCTACAAAAAGCTTGCGACCGTAAACTGGGATCCGGTAGATCATACGGTGCTGGCGAATGAACAAGTCATCGACGGACGTGGCTGGCGCTCAGGTGCGCTGGTGGAAAAACGCGAGATTCCGATGTATTTCTTCCGCATCACTCAATATGCCGATCAGTTATTGGATGATCTCGACCAATTAGATGGCTGGCCCGAACAGGTCAAGACGATGCAGCGTAACTGGATCGGCAAGAGTTACGGTGTACGTTTTGCATTCCCTTATTCGATAGACGACAAGGACGATTCATTATGGGTATACACAACCCGCGCCGATACCATCATGGGCGTGACCTTTGTCGCCGTCGCCGCAGAGCACCCGCTGGCGACCCGTGCCGCACAGGATAACCACGCGCTTACCGCGTTCATCGACGAGTGCAAACAGGGCGCGACTGCCGAAGCAGATATCGCCACGATGGAAAAAAAGGGCATGGACACCGGCCTGAAAGTGACCCACCCGCTTACTGGTGAACAAATACCTGTCTGGGTCGGCAACTATGTGTTGATGGGTTACGGTGAAGGTGCGGTAATGGCGGTACCCGCACACGATGAACGTGATTTCGGATTTGCGAAAAAATATAGCCTGCCAATCAAACAATCTATTCAGGTCGAAGGTGAAGCATTTTCGACCGATGCCTGGGCCGAGTGGTATGCAGATAAAGACAAAGGCATCTGCGTCAACTCTGACAAATACGATGGCCTTGATTACGCGCAAGCCGTGGATGCAATCGCTGCAGACCTCGCTGCCAAAGAACGTGGTGACAAGCAGGTTCAATATCGTCTGCGCGACTGGGGCATCTCGCGCCAGCGTTATTGGGGCTGCCCTATTC
>CAZURE010000002.1:266455-303262 GCA_964623195.1 uncultured Gallionella sp.
TATCGTCTGCGCGACTGGGGCATCTCGCGCCAGCGTTATTGGGGCTGCCCTATTCCCATCATCCATTGCCAGAAGTGTGGCGATGTCACCGTCCCGGACGATCAATTGCCGGTGAAACTGCCTGAAGATGTGGTGCCGGATGGCGCAGGTTCACCACTGGGCAAGATGCCTGCGTTTTATGAATGTACCTGTCCGCAATGCGGTGGCGATGCACGGCGCGAAACCGACACGATGGATACTTTCGTCGAATCATCCTGGTACTACGCGCGCTATGCCAGCCCGAACAGCGACAACAGCCTGGTAGAAAAAGAGGCCGCCCAACAATGGATGCCAGTTGATCAATATATCGGCGGAATCGAACACGCCATCCTGCACCTGCTGTATGCACGCTTCTTCCACAAGCTGATGCGCGACGAGGGACTGGTGCCGGGTGATGAACCGTTCAAGAATCTGCTCACACAAGGGATGGTGGTCGCGCCGACTTTCTACCGCGATGGTGCGGGCGGTAAAAAACAATGGATCAACCCTGCCGATGTGGAAGTCGAGACCGATGCCAAGGGTCGCCCGGTGGGTGCCACCTTAAAGTCCGACGGACAGCCAGTCATCATCGGCGGGACTGAAAAGATGTCCAAATCGAAGAACAATGGTGTCGATCCTCAGGCCATCATCGACCAGTATGGTGCGGACACGGCACGATTATTCATGATGTTCGCATCACCACCCGACCAGCAACTTGAGTGGTCGGATAGTGGTGTAGAAGGCTCATTCCGATTCCTGAAACGGGTATGGAACTTTGCTGCTGAATTTAAGGATTTTGACGATACCAAGTTTGATCAAAAGACAGACGAACAAACTTTACGCCGCGAGATTCACCTGACACTGAAGCAAGCCAATTTTGACTACGAGCGTCACCAATTCAACACGGTGGTTTCCGCCGCGATGAAGATACTCAATGCTTTGGAAAAAGCTAAGGCCTGTCAAAACCGCGCCTTGCTAAGTGAAGGCTTATCTATCTTGTTACGCCTGCTCGCCCCGACTGCACCACACATTGCCCAAACCCTATGGAAAGAGCTCGACTACGGCGATGACATCCTGACCGCCTCATGGCCTGAGGTCGATGAAGCGGCGCTGGTGCAGGACGAGATCGAGCTGGTGATACAGGTGAACGGTAAGTTGCGCGGCAACATCCGCGTGGCAGCGGATGCGGACAAGGCGAGCATAGAGAAAAGTGCGCTCGCTCACGAAGCGGTACAGAAACAACTGGATGGCGGCACACCTAAAAAAGTCATCGTCGTGCCGGGACGATTGGTCAACGTGGTGGTTTAGCTCGGCAAGAAAGAATTCACTTCGTTTCTTTGACGATGTGTTGCTGGCGACGGCTGATCGCCAGTAGCTCATCAAGACCTTTCATCTTGACCATCCAGCCGCTACCGCCCTCATCACCGCCTCGTTCAAATCCTTCTATCTCTTCTTTCGCGACCAGACAGTTGCGATGGATGCGCACGAAACGTAGTGAAAATTCTTTCTCCAAAGCGGTCAGCGATTCTTCGATCAAGTACTCACGTTCGAGGGTGCGCACCGTGACATATTTCAATTCGGCACGAAGGTATAGCACTTGCTCGATTGGAATCAGATGAATCTTGTCACGCTCATGTATGGATAAGTTTTTGCGCGGTTCCGGCAATAGCTCCCGCAGCACCTCGGTTTGCACCGGGACTGCTTCACGTGCGCGGGTCAGTGCTTCGAACAATCTTTTGAGACGTATCGGTTTGAGCAGATAATCTATTGCATGTAGCTCGAATGCCTTGATTGCATAGACATCATAGGCTGTGGTGAAAATAATAATCGGTGGCGTAGGTAATTTATACAGGTGCTGCGCAAGCTCTATACCATCCATCTGCGGCATTCGTATATCCAACAGCACAACGTCCGTGGTTGTCTCAGTGATCTTTTCCAGCGCCTCTTGCCCGCTGGATGCTTCACCGACGATGTCCAACGCGAGTTGTTCGTTGCAATCGTTCAACAAATCCCGCAATCTGCTTCGTGCGGGTGGCTCGTCATCGACAACAAATACTCTTAACGCCAACTCTACGGTAGTGGTGGTCATGGTTATCGCTCCTTCAAATAAGGCATAACAATCTCTACCAGGTAATAATCTTCCCCAGATTCGACTTTATAGTGCGCCTCGGCATCGTACAGCAGCGCCAAACGCTCACGAATGTTTTTCAGCGCCATTTTATTACCTTGGTGTGTTTTCTTGTCAGATTCTTGCTCCTGCATTTGAGCCACTGCCCAAGCACCTGTGCTGTCCGCCATTCTTTGCCTCTCACTCGGTGTCGGGCACGGGTTTTTCACTTTGATCTGTAAACTATCGCCGTGGCCAGACAATTGCACATCAATCGTGCCACCTTCATGCAAAGGTTCGATGCCGTGGTAAACGGCATTCTCCAGTAATGGCTGCAACAACAATGGTGGTATTAGTACACCCACGGGTAAATCACTCACTTGCCAGTTTATTTCAAGGCGGCTTCCCATCCGCAACTGCTCAATTTCAGCATATTGTTTACATAATTCTATCTCACGCTGTATCGGCACCAGGTCTTTCATGTCCGTCATTGCTACGCGAAACAGATCGGCCATACTCTCCAGTGCGGTTTCCGCTTGTTTGGGCTGCGCTCTGAGTATGGAAAGGACAGTGTTAATTGTGTTAAACAGAAAATGCGGGCGAATACGAGCTCTCAATGCCTGTAATCTGGCTTCATGAATTGCCCTCGATAATACCTGTGAGCGCAACCAGAAATAAAGCAATAGAATTGCACTCACCATTATGCTGAGCAATCCATTGCGAAATGCGTTAAACAGAATATCGTAATCCTCCTGTTCATAGAACAGGTTGCCAGCTTGCTGCACAAGCAAAGTAAGTGCAAACACAATTCCTGTAACAGCCAGTGCTCCACGCTGATATGGCAGTTGATCCAGCCAGTGCTGAACCGACCATAGCACCAGCAAACTTGATAGCAAGATAGGCGTAAGCAATGTCGAAATCAGCATCATCTGCTGCGGAATATCCCCCCAATGATTCGACTGCGTAATCGCCAGCAGCAAGGCCATTCCATTGCTGATTAGAAGGATACGCAGTGTAATGCCAAGGCTACGAAAACTCGGCAATGCGTTGTGACGGCTGTTTTGTTTTATACTGCTCGCCTTATTCATGCGTTCCTTCTTATGTCAAATGACATTGGATTATTACGCTTTATTCTGGGACAAGTGGGGTCAGCAATGCAAGATAAAGATACATGGTCGGGTCGTTTTGCCGAACCAGTGGCAGAATTAGTGAAACAATACACCGCATCGGTGGGTTTTGATCACAAACTAGCGATGTTTGATATTCAGGGATCTCTGGCTCATGCGCAGATGCTGGCAGCCTGCGATATTATTAGTGCGCAGGATTTAACTGAGATTAAGCGTGGTTTGGCTCAAATTGAGAATGAGATACTCCTCGGTGAATTCAATTGGTCTATTGACCTAGAAGATGTTCACCTCAATATCGAGAAACGCCTTACTGAGCTGGTTGGTGATGCCGGAAAGCGTCTGCATACCGGGCGTTCTCGCAATGATCAGGTCGCAACGGATATCCGGCTATATTTGCGCCACGCTATTGATGAGCTGATCGAGCTCATCAAAGTGATGCAAAATAGTTTGCTTGATCTTGCAGAACAGCACACCAACACCATCATGCCCGGCTTCACACATTTACAAGTCGCTCAACCGGTTAGCTTTGCACACCATCTGATGGCTTACTTCGAAATGCTCACACGAGATTCGGCGCGTTTGCAGGATTGTCGTAAGCGAGTGAATCGTTTACCGCTCGGCTCAGCCGCATTGGCTGGCACAAGCTACCCGATCAAACGGGAATATGTTGCTGATTTGCTAGGCTTTGACGGAGTTTGTGAAAACTCACTTGATGCGGTTTCGGATCGAGACTTTGCCATTGAGTTCACCGCCTGTGCGGCATTAATCATGACACATTTGTCTCGTTTCTCCGAAGAGCTGATTCTTTGGATGAGTCCTCGCGTTGGCTTCATTGATATCGCAGACCGCTTTTGCACAGGCTCGTCTATCATGCCCCAGAAGAAAAATCCGGATGTGCCGGAATTGGTTCGTGGCAAAACCGGTCGTATCAATGGTCACTTGATCGCGCTGTTAACGCTGATGAAAGCTCAGCCATTGGCCTATAACAAGGACAATCAGGAAGACAAGGAGCCTTTATTCGACACGGTTGAAACGCTGAACCAGACCTTGCATATCTATGCGGACATGGTCGCAGGGATTAAGGTAAAGCGTGATGCCATGCGAGAGGCGACCACGCAAGGATTTTCTACGGCAACCGACCTCGCCGACTATCTGGTGAAGTTGGGTATGCCGTTCCGTGACGCACATGAGGTCGTTGCACTTGCAGTGCGCTTTGCTGAAGAGCGTAATGTTGATTTAAGTGAGGTCAGCTTGGCTGACCTGCAAAAGTTCTCACCCAGGATTGGCGATGATGTCTATAAGGTGTTGTCTCTGGAGGGCTCGCTTGCCAGCAGGAATCACATTGGCGGTACCGCACCAGCACAAGTGACTGCAGCCATCACCAGTGCGCGAGCCAGTTTAGCAAAATAATCACCAAGATAAGCACATAGCAAAACAATGTGGATTTCGGCTTATATCTTTCTGCACATAGCGATTTATTTCGTTTTACGTCTAGGTTTCATGATCTGGAATTGGCAAAGCCTGCAATTCCAATCCCTTGATGATGTTTTGAATGCCTTTTTGACAGGCTTGCGCTTCGACCTATCTACCGTTTCAGCCACCAGCGTATTATTTCTGATGGGCTTGTATTGGCTTGGACGTTTCAAAAGCGTAAAGATGGTATGGTTTGCCACCTTCTGGTTGTTGAATATTTCACTGTTTGCTCTAAATTTTGTCGATATTGAGTTGGTCAACTTCACAGCTAGGCGCTTTACCAAGGCCTCCCTTTTCCTGCTTGAGGAAGGCCAAACTACCAATGTAGTCACCGCTTATTTTGGGATTACTCTGATTAGCCTTGTAGTCATCGGATTTTATTCTTATGCCACCATTACGCTTTATAAAAAATTTCAGCCACAGTGGTCGATTTACAAAAAATTCGGGTTGACTGTCGCCACCTTGCTGCTTGCGATTATATTCTTCCGTGGTGGATTCCAGTCAAAGCCCATCATGCCTGTAGATGGTCGGATATTTCCTAACCCTATGGCGAATCACATGGTTTTGAACACTACGTTTACGCTCATAAAAAGCTTGGACAAGCCGACTATCGAACGTGTTCACTATTTTAAAGACAAGGAAATGCTTGGATACCTGAACAGGCCAGATAGCTATACACCAATCGCTCCGATAATGCCTAACGCAAATGTTGTTATCGTAATATTGGAAAGTTTTTCCAAAGAATACACCGAACTTCGCAACCCTGAATTCACGCCATTTTTAAACAAACTATCTCGTCAGGGTTCTTATTTTCCTCGTTTCTATGCAAATTCTAAAACTTCTATTAGCGCGGTTCCTGCCATACTTGCAGGTGTACCGGCACTTATGGACGATCCGTTCATTGATTCCGAATTCTCGTTGAACGACTTTACGGGTATTGCTTCAGAACTGGGAGAACACGGGTATCACACCAGCTTCTTTCATGCTGCCAAAAAGAACAGTATGCACTTTGACGCGTTTTCAAAGGGTGCTGGATTTCAACACCACTTTGCCCGTGCCGATTATCCGAACGAGCTAGACTATGATGGAAATTGGGGCATCTTTGACGAGCCGTTCTTGAAATGGGCCTGTGAAAAATATTCATCTTTTCCAGAGCCGTTCATGTCCTCAATCTTTACCCTCTCATCCCATCAACCTTTTAGTGTCCCGGATTCCGAAAGGGATCAACATCCTGATGGCACTCATGCAATTTTAAAGTCGATCCACTACACGGATGCTTCGCTAAAAAAATTCATGGAATGCGCCTCTAGTAAGCCGTGGTTCAAGAATACGGTGTTCTTCTTTACAGCCGATCATACCGGCCCAAGGCTCGAGCCGGATTCGACATTTTCCGCACAGTTTGAAATACCACTCATCATCTACACTGAAAATACTGAGTTACTGAAAAGTATGGACACCAGCCAGCTTGCTCAGCAGATTGATTTGCTACCCACCATATTTGATACTGTGGGGGTCAAACCGAGATTGATAAACCACCTTGCCCGCTCGCTTTGGCAGCCGGGGCAAAAGATCATCCCGCTTTATCTTGATGGGACGTCACAAATTTTGGGGGTTTCAGAACAAGCCAGCGATGTGCAGAAAGAAAACACCGAAAAAGCAGTCTGGCAGTACTATAGCGAAGGAATGTTGGACAACAAACTGTATCAGCCGATGCAGTAACTCTCAGTAGTTTGAAATTTACACTTTATGAGGCCGGAGCGAATCTGCTCCGGCTGATTTCTCATACTAGTGACAACCACCTGTACAGTCGGTCTTGATCCAATTACCACTCGCAGCAAACTGGCTGACTCTATTAAATGCACCTTGGTAGTAAGGTCCATTCGTGTAGCCGGCCGCAGTTGCAAGCGGGCTGGTAGCGGATGCCGGAGCAGCAGAACCTTTGGGTACTGCAGCACCCGCAAGCAATGGACCCGGTGTCTCACCGCCTATTGCACCGCCTGTCGAATTCAACTCCAGACCTAAATCGTCAAGATTAACTAGAAATGCTTTATTCTTCCAGCCATGTGCAGTACCTGTATGGCACAAGGTACAACGGTAACTTTGCAATGTCGGCCAGTTCGTCACACCGGCTGGTCCGGTTGCATAGTAAGCATGCCGCTGGTGAAGGTTGGTCAGTGGAGTCGTCCCGTCCAACGGGTCGAGGTTGGTCGCATGACCAAATCCGCTGGCCAATGTCGTTACTGGGGCCACAGCCGGGTCAGCATACTGCGAGGCATCATGGCAACGGAAGCATAGGGTATCAGTCGCTGTCCCGATTGCCGCCGCAGTATCCCAATTTCCTCTAAGGAGAAAAGCGTTATTGCTACCATGCGGCCCCCAAGATTTCCCATCTTCACCGTTTTCAGGGTCAGAGCCCACCGCATCTGTTGTATAGGTAACTGAATTATCTGATCCGTGGCAGTCACTGCAATACATAGTCTGTGTACCCACTGCCGCAACAATGGTACTGCCCGTGTCTGTATTAGACCCGTTCCAGGGTGCACGCCAGAGGTTTGCAGTGGCTCCGCGTAGTGCAACGGTACGTCCCGTTGCATCCATAACAGGATGCCATGAACGATAATTATTTGTGGAAAGTGAGGCACCGGAATCTGTGGTGGATGCAGGTGTTCCCTGATGACTCACAGGCGCTTGGAATTCCATCGCCGTATCATTGTAGTAAGTCATGCCATTCGTCCCGGTCGTTGTACCACCACCGTAAGTACCCAATGACAAAGGTGTATTCACTACCGTCGTAGGTGGCCCAACCACAGTGTCATAGGCATAATTTGAATGACACTTGAAGCAAACTTGATATTCTCTTGTTAGGTGTGTACTGGAAACCGCAGTAGACGCGCCACTCGCACCAACATCACCCCGCTTCATATTAAAAGTAGATGGATTGGTGCCAAATTCATTGGACGAGTAAGAGGGTTCAACCCCTGTCATCCCACGCAGCGAACCCGAGGCGATGTTGTCATGAGGGGCTAAGTCTCCCGGAGCGATAGCATGTTTATGTGTTCCTGCTGCATCAGGCAATATTGGCGGTGTCGCATCAGCATTAAATAACCTAGTTTTGGTCACACGATGCGGATTATGACAATCGCTACACTCTGCATGCCTTTGCGTTAAATCTACACCGGACGTTGTCCTACCTAGCAACGCTTGAGATTCAACAAAATCCTTGCCGCATCTATCACTTGGTATGTTGCAATGTATATCAGAATTTACGGGTGCACCACTGCTAGTAGGATTGAAGCTATCGTCGAAGTTCCCGCCAATATCATGTACCTCTGAGGTCACGCCCTGATCAGTATCGTTAATTGGCATTCGATAGATCATCGCAAAATCACTCTTGATGTCCGGCACTTGCGTCAACGGTGTAAGGATGCTGGTACCCAACGCACTGTGGCATTGAAAGCAAGTTTCTTCCATTGCTGAACTGCCCCCGGCTTTGGGTGATAACACACTATCCGTTGCTTCCCTCAACAAGCGGCGTGATCCCTGAACAGAATGTGTGTCATGACAATTCAAGCAAGAGGCTTCCCAAACTTCAGTGGGGCCATTTACGCTATCCGGGAATTCTCTTAAATTTGCTGCCGCATCCAGATAGGCTTGGCTTGCAACTAAAGAGTTAGCATGTGCTGAGTTAGACCATGTTGTACCTGCTTTATCATGACATGCAAGACACATAATATCGTCAGCTTCTACATAACTACCCCCTGTTGGACTTTGTTGCTGTAAACGGTTGCCACGAAGAAATTTGAGAGGGGGATTGATAGCAGCATTTGTGTCGCTAAGATGAGCATCATGGCACGTTGTACACTGCATCTGGTTGGCTGAGAGTGGATAAATCGGCTTTACAGTTGCAGTACGATTATCAACTACCGTGGTAGCCCCGCTTACTACGGGCAGTGCACGTAGCTCTCCATCCGTCCCGGACGGGCCCCCGAGCGTATTATCGTAGGCAAAGGAAATGGGATGATCATTACTCAAATCTATTCCAAGGTGGCGAGTAAAACCTGTAGTCGTACCAGAACCAACCGGAATCTCCCCACCTGCTTGAGTTCCCGCCATATCAACAGCCACATTACTGGTCCCGTTAAGTACACTGACCATACCGATGGCCAATGTGCCATCGTGACAGGACAGACACATCTTTGAACCTGTACCCGGCTGTGTAGGTAGCGGACTGGCATCAATGGAGCTTGAAAGATATGCAGTATAAGTGGTGGATGATAAAGCTCTATTCCACAGCGGAGCTGCCAATCCAGTTGTAGAGGAGTGAGGGGTATGGCAGAACACACAAACCTGTTTTTCGCTCGTTGCCTTCACAGTCCGCACTGGCACGGTACCGGTTGGCGTAACTGAGCCGTCCGAAACAGCGGAAAAATTATGTTTGCTGGCACGTATGTCTGACACAATCGCCGCCAGCGCAAAGCTACTGACACTCAAGAGCATGATGCCAAAAATCACAAAACGAACCGATAATGATATCTTCATTGCATGCTTCCTATAAACTGCAAGACAGTAACTCTGCCGTTGAACATGTCTGCGATGTAAATTTGATCTCGACTATCGATCCAGACACCTGCTGGTAGATAAAATTCACCGACATCTGATCCATTACCGCCGATTGCCAGTAAAGTACGACCTTCGCTGTTGTAAACCAGCAGACGATCATGCATGGATTCTACCACGTATATATTTTCGCCACTGTCCACCGCAATGCCCTTGGGACGTACCATATCTCCCACAAACAACCCACGTTGACCGAACTTCGTGAGCATATTTCCGCCTTCATCGAAAATCAACACTCTGGAGTTCATAGTGTCGGTGACATATAGTTTTCCAGATTTAAATGCCAAATGAGTAGGAAAATTGAGCTGCGCATTCCCTTCACCCCTTTGACCGATCACTTTCTGCAACTCACCATCGTCTCTAAACACCTTGATGTCATGCGCGTAGGTATCTGCTACAAAAATCAAACCATTGCCAGCATCTCGCGCCAAACCGGTGGGCCTTTTGAGTACGGATCTTCCTATTTCCCCGATTGGAACTCCAGCCTTATCCAGTCTGACCACGGTATGCAGTTCTGCATCTGCCACCAGAATTTCTCCATTTTTACCCTGTGCAATTCCAATGGGTGCTACAAATCTTTCGTCTTCCCCAGTCTGCTCCCAAACATCAAGCCTTCCGGCGACATTATCGAATACGAATACTCCGCCGCGCCCGATATCTGTAACATACACTCTTCCTAAAGCATCAACCATGCCACTTTGAGGGCGTTGCAGAACAATAGGCGTTGAGCTTTGTCCTGTCAGACCAACCAGCCAGTCGAAAACTTTGGTCGCAGTACTACGATTCGCTAGACCATCCAGACTAAAATTACTTTCCCCAGTCAATTCACCCACGTAGCGATACCTTGGCTCATCCGGTGGGTCAGGCCAGAGCTTAGGCTTAACTCCTTGAATTGTGTTGGTATAGTTCATCACTAAACGCGTTTCAGCGCATCCAGAGATCATCATGGCTAATGTAATAACTATCCAGACTAATCGGCAGATTTTCATTTATCTACCTACAACATTGGCATTGCTGTTGATTAACAAGGTCTGAATACGACTGTTCATTCGATCCGCTACGAATAGCACGTCATCCTCAACCGCCAAGCTGCTGATGTCATTAAACTTTTCCACCCCAGGCTTTACTCGCCCGCCAATTTTTCCCATAAATGAACCTTTCCCAAATCTGGCCAAATTGTATACCTTGACGGAGTCATCAAAACTATCACTTACAAACAGTAAGTTATCGCGACTTACCGCAATGTTGCTTGGATATTCAGGGAATTCTGTTTTGAGAATATCCTTAGATGAACCATCTCTGTTCAACAGCAAAACTTTATTCGATATCTTATCAATTACATAGATTCGACCTTGACTGACCGCAATGGCAGAAATTGATAACGCTTGTTGAGGTTCTATAATGGAAACCATGCTGCCCAATTGCGTGAATTCAACAATATGGTTGTAAAGCGCGTCTACTACAAACACTTTGTCATTATATTCATCAACTGCCACTGCAATCGGTCGAGTCAACCTCCCACGTGACTCCAAGCCAGGCAGCACATTCCCCTCACGCGTGAAATGCGCAACCTTTCCAAGAGAGGGTACAGTGATATACACCGTTATATCCTGTGCGGCATAGATACTCGTCCCTGATTCAACGGGAATACTGGATGCAAATGGCGTTAATGTTTGCAAACTTCGGTCAAAGCGGAAAATGCGTCGCAAGCCCTCATCAACAAGATAAAGGTCGTTGCCTTGAACACTAATTGCAGCTGGCCTTTGGAAGACGGTATAGTCTGATTTTATTGCGCCAGACGATGTGCTAGCCTGACCACCGGTTAGTTCCACCCAAGGCTGTAACAACTCCCTATTCGAAAATCCTTCGAACAATCCATCACTTGCACAACCCGACAACAGTAAAAAGGGAAACAACAACAGCAACTGCCACTTAGATAAGACTTTTTGTCCGGCATTGCTTGATCGGACTACCACTTGCCTGGCCCTCCAGTACTATCCCCACCGCGAATCCCTGTTTTGAGTCCCGGCAATCCTGAATGACACAAATGGCAGTTTTGTGGACCCCACGCTATCTTGTTGTTATGGCATTTTCCACACAGTTTTCCCTCTATGATATCTACCATGAGGATATCGTTTGCGCCGGCTCTCATTTCAAACCCCACTTCTGTATGGCACACCTTGCATCTAAAGCGGATACGGTGGAACCAATGCGGGAAAATAACCGGTCTCATGCCTGATTTTTCAGCACGGTTATTGAGGACTACGTCACCATATTCAGCTTGCGCAGTCGTAGGCACCAAGAAAGTCAGCAATAACGCGATTGCAGTGCATGACAATAGCCCAGATATATAAGGAGAAAGTGTTTTCGTCATATTATTCTCAGTTTGCCTTAGCTGGCGCTAGAACTGACTTGCGGGGAACGCTATGGCAGCGATTGCATTGCGTTAGCGGGAAAGAAACCGCCCCATGACATCGACCACAGAATTCGCCTTTCAATATGTCATACATACTGAATTTGGTTGCACCAGCCTTGGATTTGAACAACCATTCATGGCAATTGGTGCAATCCAGCCATTCTGTATGTTGCCGGTGCGGAAAGCGCACCATGTTCATTTCTCCGGTGTTCCTTCTTATCACATCCAAATCAAGCACTTTTTCTTTGGTATTCGAGTAGAGGTTGATACGGGGGTCAATGAACCCCTTATCTAAAGTTCTCACCCAGTTCACCTTGTTGCCGACAATATCACCAGGCAGCTGAGAGAGTGCTTCCGATGGCTCCTGCAATATCTTTATCCCCGGACCTTCAGGATCATGCAAGCCGTCCTGCGCCAAAGGCAACCATTTGGGCGCAGTTGCTTGGTTTGGCTCAACTGATACTGCCGATGTGCTAAGAAGCAATCCTGCGCATATCGCCAGCAATGTTGTATAGAAATTTTGCTTCATTCTTTTCATCAAATCTAATTCTTATTCTTATTCTTCATGACACCTACAATAATCACTGCCGCACAATTAAAGTTACGAAAATACAAGTGTGCACAACTCATTCTTGCAATACTAGACCCACAAGTCGCAGCGCTGTCTTTATACCTTTCACCGCATCAAGTAATGTGTCAATCGCAGCACGATGTTCACCTTTTGCGGCTAACGCTTTAGCCTTTTCGCTTAGGTCACGACTTTTTTCAACATAGCGATCACTTAGCGCAATCGTATATTTGTCAGGCTTGAGCTCGATATAGGCAATGGGTACTAGCTCTTCAAAACTGTTATAACTTGCCAGTTCGTAGTCATACTCTTCAATATCGTTTTTGAAAGTGACTTCATAAGATAAGGCTTTTGAGCCCAGTAATTTATTTAACGCTTCAATTACTTCAGCATGAGCCTCTTTGAGCAGCTCGCTCGCTGCTTGATATTTGCCTTTTCCTGCCAAAGATTCAGCCTTGGTTTTTTTCTTTTTTGCGGCATCTAGGGCATGGCTCGAAACCTTCTTATTAGCAGCCACTCTTTCTCGCAAATCGAAATAAGTAGCCTCTGCACTATCTAAGTCGACCAACGCCTCCTGGTAACTCTTTCGTTGCTTTTCCTCTAACTTTTTTGCATCTGGAGCCTGTCGAGATATTCCCTCAATAGCATTTAATGCATCGTCCGCAAGTTTATCTGCCTTTAGTATGTCACCTGAATTAAGCGCATTATTAGCACCAATGTATAATGCCTGAACTTCGCCAACCTGTTTGTTGAGCGCTGCATCACCACTTTGCGCAGCTCTCTCAATGGAGGATGTTGAAGACATCATCATCTTAACCAGTTGTATTTTCTGTAAAACCATGCTCCTGGACAATCCACTAGGCGACTGTTTCCCTGAAGATTGTGGCTCTGCATTTAAGCCAGTTCCAGCTATCATCGCAACAATCGAGGTGAGCAATATTAATGCTGTAATTCTCCTCATCTGCGACGCTCTTGCCTTCCTGCCACTTTCTTGGGCTGAGAATGGCAACGTTTACATTCCGAGAAAGGGAAAGAGACTTTCCCGTGACAGGTGCCACACTTCTGCCCTAGTAAATTGGCAGCCATGCTGATCTGATTGGCCCCTTTTTGAGGTATAAAGATTGCGGGATGACAGTTAGAGCAGTCTAGCAATAAAGTATGTTGCCTATGAGGAAATAACTCGTTAGGGATCGATCCTTTTGGATAACGGATAATATTCATATCCATTACCAAAGGCTGCTCCTCAGGGTCGTTCATGTCCCATCTCGGGCTTATAAATTCTTCATCAACCGCTCTTACCCAATCTACACCGTTGCCCAAGTCACTCAATGTTTTTGGCAGATTTTCAAATGCCTCTCTAGGAGGTTGAAGTAAGTGGGTTCCATCATTTTCAGGATCATGAATACCATCTTCTGCAGGTGGCTGGTGACGAGGAGTCACTTTCAACAAACGATTAAATGAATTTGAGCCTGACAATGGCTTTCCTGACGATCTGGTCTCGTATGTTATCGATGGCGTTGAATACTTTACAGTCGATTCTTTTTTGGCATTGTTTTCGTTCGCAGCCAGACCAACATTTGTGTAGGACATCCAAACAAAAGCCCAAATTATCAAGTAACACTTATTCAAACCACCTCCTGGCATTTAAGGCACCGCAAGTTCTTGTGAAGTGCTCTCATGCACCTGTGTGGGCGTTCCCGGTTTGCCAGAGTGACACAAGTTACAGTTTTTCACCGACCATGCAATACTACCGTTATGACAAGCTCCGCAAAATTGACCGTCAATGATTTTAAACATTGTTATGTCGTTGCCACCCGCCTTGAATTTGAAACCGAGATCCGAATGGCACACTTTGCAGGCGAATCGAATTCGGTGGAACCAGTGAGGAAATACTACAGGACGCATTCCCTGCGCCTCAGCGTAGTTGTTAATAACTACATCGCCATATTCCGCAACAGCGACATCTGCAAAAAAAAAGCTTCCGGCGCAAGCTATAGAACAAATAAATACAAAACGATTTAAAAGTTTATTAAGAAATGTAATCATTCTGGCAGTGAGCTTACCTTTTCCCTGTAAGATGTTTAGTCATATTTATAAACGGATTCAGGGCAGTCATGTGCCTAAAATTCGCGGCGTGCATGGAAAAGGATACGCACTATATTGGCTGAGCGAACTTCCTCCCAAAGAGCCTGACCTTCAAGCTTAAGCTTTCCAATCTGATATCTCAATCTATTGTCCCATAAATATTGTCCCTGGCTCTCATTTTCGCTGACCCCCACCGTTCCTCCAGATAGTTCTGAGCTTATTAAGCGCAGATTTGAATTAAAAATAAGATTTCTAACGCCTAACGTTCGCAGATTACGATACGACAATGTTGCAGAGGAGGTTAGAGATGTCCCCGTCGAACCCGGCCCAGCATCAAAACCGCTGCGCACAGCTCGTGCCGTCACATTGCCAGACATCGTAGAAGTGCCTGACAGACTTTCACTCTGACTCCCTTGCAAAGACAGACTTTGAAAGAATTTTCTATCCCCGGTAAGATCTCTGGAGTCGCGGCCGCTCAATCGAAGCGAACTCTTTCTGATACCTTTAATATATGTACCGGTATGATTCAACTCCACTCTTGGATTATTGCGGGATAGCGTAACCATATAAAGATCCTGACTTAATGACGTCGATCCCCCGAACGAAAAAGCATTATCTCCAAGCAAACCATGCTGCAACCTTACAGATCCAGACTGTGAACTGTTTGAAGAAGAACCAGAAGAAGTGTGAGTGGAAGGCCTGGACTCATTTGAAAGGCTCGAACTATTTGAAACACTTGCCGTAATGAACCGAGTATAGTTCAGACCCCACAGTTCGAGCGGATCAAAATGATGCTGCGCTGCTGCAGCTAAATTACCGACAGTGGACGAAGAAACTGTTTGCGTTCCATTGCTATCATCTATAGCTACGCTCCCAAACAATCGAAGCCATTTATTAACTACATAATTTACGCCTAAGTTTGCTCCGGTATAACTAGTATTGGCATTGTTGAGTGTGCTGGATTGCTCGTATAAGCGCACACCCCCAGTTACCGTCAAGTTACTTCCCTTTGGTCGCCAAGAACCAGCCGTGCTGTACTGCAATAATTCAGAACCCGGCCTCAAGTCTTGACTAATGGCCATTGTCCCCAACGTAAGCTCTCCATCTCGATATGCGTGCTGCGCAGATAATGTATCCGCAAGCAAGGAGCGACCTAGGATTTCACTATCTTCGTTTGTCTTGACGGATGTGACGCTAAGTGTTTGTCCTGCCGAAAGTAGCAGGGCAGCCTCAATTCTACGTGATTCCAAGTGGCCAACTTGAGATAGTTCATTTTCGCGTCTATCCCGCTTATAGTTCGCCCATATTGAGGCGTTCCCTCTAGGCGTACGATAAGATTGAGTGAAATCAAGCTGCTCAAGCAATTCCTTACTGGCAACGCTAAGCAGCCCTACCTCTCTTCGACTGTCTTTTCTGATGAACTTTGCGATAAAAGGAAAGCGACTTTGTGACAACAGCTTAAAATCTACTCCACCTTCAATAGATCGATACTTAGCCTCGCCGGTACGAACCATATTTAAACTACCACGAGCTGATTTATCCTGAAGCCTATTACCAATCGACAACCCTACATTAGAGCCGACCTTCAATAACCAAGGTTGCCAGATAAAAGTTTCCGCTCTAACGCCAGTGGTCACCGTCAAGCCATAAACCTGCTCCATATAAGGCACGTTATTAACTCTATTGTATTGAAGCAGGTAATCGAGGTTACCTCCAACGCTATAACCTAGGCGAATTGGTGCAAATTCTGCACAATAAGAAGGGATAGCTGCTCCCAGCATCCACAATCCAAATAGCACAGCCAAACCTGACATCTGACCGATATCGCACACCTTAGTCTTATTCTGGATTGCGCTTGGCATTCGTTTTGAAGTGATATTTAAACTTTATTTATTGAAAATTACAAAAGCACGCTTTTCATTTAGCTCACAAGAAGCAAGTAAGCACCTGTCAAAATAACCAAGCAATCTAAATACTGTCCCACCTGAATTGAAACCGAACTCAAAACAAGCGCAATTCGTTGGCAATTATTGAAGAACTTGCCACATAGCCTGATATTGAAACTGGCTCTTTTGGCTATACTAATCCACGTTAGTTCCCTCAATATTCCGCCGCATACGCTTTATTATTGAGCAAATTTTGTGCCTGCAATTGCCTGATGCAGGCACACACCACTTAATAAACGCCCTCTTTCCCTCTAAATTTATTTATTTTTAGAGAAAAGAGACTTATTAATATGGATTTCAGCATCAGCTCGCAGTTGCTTGATGAGTGCTTTATAACGGCGTTCACCTTCATCTTCGCGCCAAAGGTTAGCAGCGCGTGTCGCAACATCCTCTAATTTATTGACTTTTCCAATCTGGTGCTCCGTCAATTTTAATATCCCGACACCTTCCATAAAGGTAACAACATCGGTCAATTCACCTGGTTTGAGTTTCATAACAGCATGCTCAGCCAATCCACCCAACATTCCGCCATGCAAATAACCCATATCGCCGCCCTGCTCGGCCGATCCACGATCATCAGAGTACCGTTTCGCCATATCAGCGAAATCCGCCCCTTTTTTCAATTGCTCAAGCAAACCGGTCGCAAATTCGCCTGCTTTACGCCATGTTTCTTTATCAGACCCTGGATCCACTTTGAGCATTATTAGCGACACACGTATCTGATCAGGCGCGGTAAATTCTTTCGAGTTGCTTGAATAAAATTCTTTAAGCTGCTTCTCAGTCGGTTCAGGTACATCTCGCACTTGTGACTCCAGCTTACTTCTCAAACTCTCTTTTTCGTACTTTGCCCTAGCCTGAACTAATATCCTATCTCGCACGTTCTGCCATTTAGGATTAGCACTATTTTTTGAGTCCAACATGGCAAGCTTTTGCTCGACCATATCACTATCAGGCTTCAATTTACGCTTCTTGGCTTCTTGAACCAGCAATGCACCCTCAATCAACTTATTCTCTATTCCTTTTCGGAATTTCTCGAATTCGGCATTCGATGGCTTACCGTGATAGAACTTGTCACGTACACCCGCTTGATAAGCGACAAGATATTCGTTTTTTGTAACGACCTCTTCACCCACCCTTGCAAATATATCTGCTTCATCTTCCGTGCCTGATGGTTCTGTTGCGGCCTGTAGTCCCATACAGAAGAACATTCCCACAAACAGGATGAGCGCATTCCAACCTTGAACGGATTTTATATATGTTAGTTTCACTGTGAGAGCCTTTCTTTTATTTCAGTCGTAAACAATACAAGACAACCATTGCCATAATTATTGAAGAACCAAGCCATGAGACAAAAGGGAAGTCAAGTACCCACTCGTTAAGGACATCATCTCTCAAACTTAATTCAATAATCTCTCAATCTCTGCAAATGGCATCGATAGAGCGCACGCATTATCACGCGGATGCACTGGAAAATCCAGCCATATTCTGTGATTATGCTAGCCAAAATACCGAGGCTCAATAATTTCCATTTTACAATCGCTAAAAAAAAAGCCAGGCGTTTCCGCCTGGCCCGCCTTTCGGCTTATGTTGCTACTACTTACTTAACGTGACATGTCAAGCAAGTTGCACTACCTTCGTTACCATTTGGATTACGCAAGAACGTTGTGTTCTCTGTGTGCGGATCATGACAAGTTGCGCACTCAACAAGTGCCTCGCCATTCAGAGTACCACCGTTTGCTGCGAACAGCTTCAAGTCAGCCTTATCAAAGCCAACAGCACCACCAGTTTCAACAAACCATACTGTACCTGATGCGATTGTTGCAGAAGTAGCTGCATTGAAATCTGGATCCAAAGCTAGACGACCATCAGCTGCACCAGCGTACTGGATTGCGATTGGGTGATCGTTGCTCAAATCAGTACCCAAGGCAATGATTTCAGCAGAAACTTCAGACATAGATTGGAATTCAACCCAGCCGTTAGCACCAGTGTTAGATGCGTTTGTTGTACCTGTAGGAGTACCGTTAGCGCCACCACCTGGAGTGTTCATCATTGAGTCCATAGCTTGCGTACCATCGTGGCAAGACAAGCAAGCCAATGATACTGAGCCAGAATCAGTAGGATCTACTGAAGCAGCATCCAGTGTTGATGTACCCAGTGAAGAGTAGATTGTGTATACGCCAGTTACAGATGTCAAAGCACGGTTCCACAATGGTGCAGCTGCTGAGTTATCAGCGCCGTGAGGTGTGTGACAGAAAACGCAGATTTCGCTTGTTGCGTTTGTCCAGTTCCAACCTGCACCGCCGTTACCAGCGTTTGAAGAGCTACCCAAGTTGTGTTTTGTGTTAGCAATGCCAGCAGTTGCAACGCCGCTCAGCGCCAACATAGCCAAAGCTACTGATACTTTAGTCATTGAAGTTTTCATTAATGATTCCCTCTTGTTTAGTTTAATAAACGATTCTAAATCGATTGTTACCAGCAATTCGATGCTAGCGTGAATGTTAAAGCAGTTACCGTGCCAAAATGCAAGTGGTTGTTTTTTAAGGGTCTTGATATTTCCCCCTCACTTTCACATCTCAATTAAGAGATTGCATGGCACTGTATTTCTCATTATTGAGGAAGACCTCAACTGCTTACCGCCAAGGTAGACAGGAGGTTACTTGGCATGACATGTCAAGCAGACCGTGCTGCCGACATTATTGATTCTTAAGAATGTTGTATTCGTACTATGCGGGTCGTGACAACTTGAGCACTCTACATAGGGGCGATTGACGATCTCTCCATCAACAGTATCAGTCCTTGTGTATAGATAAAAGTCGGATTTCTGACGACCCTTTCCCGTCCCCGCTGTCTCCATCCACCACACCGTCCCACTTCCACTACCACTGTGGCTGGCAAGATTAAAGTCTTCCTTTGTATATAGCCCCGCATCTCTTATTACACGCCCTGGATTCTCTTTGAATGCTGAACCAACAGTCTTGTACTTCTTAGATACTTGGCCTGGACGAATCACCTGCCGGAGCGCCATCATTTCGTAATTAACATTTCGAAAAGCTGCCATCGCATCAACAGGTGCATCAGGTTTGTCGTTACTAATACCGCCGCCTCCGAACAACATACTGACTGGATGATGGCCTTTCAAATAGTCTCGTGAAAGCTCCACTAATTGATTGTTATAAGTGTATATACCTGTATTGTTAATTGGGGTATTTATCACCACATTTGGTGCCTGCGTCCCATCGTGACAAGACAGGCAAGCAATAGAGACCGAGCCTGTGGCTGCCTCAGTGGCGCTTCCAATACTTGAATATGCGCTATATTCCCCTGATGCAGATTGCGAACGATCCCATAACGGCGCTCTAGCCTCAGCCTCATCTCCTTGTGGTGTATGGCAAAAAACGCAAATCTCAGATGTACCGACTCTTCCGGGAACAAAGTTATGCCGCCCGAACAAAGTTCTATCTCCCAGCGTAGTATTTCGCTTCTTCTCCATCTGATTTTTCGCGCTATTCGCTCCCTTCTCCGCCAAAGCTGCGGATGGCAGGCCCGACGAGCCTGAGGATAGCAAAGACTCGGTATCTCCAAGCGCTAATGAATTAGTCGCAATTGAACCCCCGGCCGCTAAAGCTGCAACACCAATCAAGGCGCTGCCAGCAACAAGCCCCCCTGCTCCCGGTTGCAGTACAGGTGCCGAGAAGTTCGCTAAATCCGCCCCTCCAGTAGCATTCACAGATTCCGCTGGCAGCTGCATCTCTTCAAACTGACTAAAAATACTCTTGGGCAGCGCATCAGCAGAGATAGTCACCGGCATGACTGATGGCGATGAAACCAGCACATTTTGACCAGCTTTAAATTGCGCCACACCAGCATCATTCCGCATACTAATGGAGCCGGCGATGACTTTTCCATATAGCGCGCCATTTTCCATAGCAACCATAAACTTGGTCCCGCGGACGCCGATGGTCGCATTGGGTGTGGATAATCGGAAGGATTTATGACTTCGCTTGGCAATCAGCCCTGTAATAAAGAGAAAACCACCCTTAATTCCAGAGAAAAATATATTACTTTCTTCAACTTTCTTTGGCTCAAAGCGGTATTCACGCACATTAAAAACCGAATTGGCCTTCATGGCCACCACCTGACCATCAGAGAATTTCAGCACTGCATGACTTTTGTCTCCAGTACTGATTATCGAGTTGGAAGCCACGATTCCATTCTTTGCTACCGCTTGCGCCTGCGACTTGCCTCGCGTAACAGTTACATCACCATTTGCCTCATGAACGTAACCTGCCGCCCCCCAAGCAGAACCAACGCCCAACAAAGTAAGCGCTACCACCACCTTAATTGTCCAGCGCAATAGAAACATGTCTTCTTTCAAATAAACAAAACGCGCCAAACACACGAGCATCTCTCCACAAGAGCCCGAAATTTGCACGAAAACTAATAAATTTCAATTTCTCAGTCAAACTCGCAACTGCATTTACACCAAATGCTCACTGATGGTTCAAGTGAATACAGTCACGTTCATTCTCAAATGCAACGCATCAGACAATTCTGAAGCAATGCAGTTCAACTCCAACATATATCTACAAGCTATACGCGCATTGCGCATGACATATGTATTAAACTTGGAAAGCATGCCACAACCGTTCCGCTACACAATGCCAACCCAAAGAGTAAGCCATAGCTGCATTGTGAGCACCTAAATGCTATTACCACAATCCTAGTACTTTATAGTTATGGCATATTGCGTGCCACTTAGCAACCAGTTGATTTTAATATGGTCAATAAAGATAGACTCTAGAAGTTGAGAATACACAACAACAGCAATTCCCAAATCTAAGAGCATTTCCGACTAACCTAATGCGCCACTTCCTCAAGCTATTACAAACATAATCCCAAATCACATGCTTTCATGCGATCCTTCTGTGCAGCAGCCAAGTTACCCAGCGCACGGTGCGTAAAAGCGCGCCCGTAATAGGAGTTTGGGTTACTGGGATTTAACAAAATTGCCATATCGTAATCGCGGAGTGCTTCATGATACCTGCGCAAATAATAATATGCATTCGCACGATTGCCATACAAATAATCAAATGGCTGAATCTTGATGGCACTGTCAAAATTCGCTAGCGCATCCTCATAACGCTTAAGCTTCCCAAGCTCAGTGCCTCGGTTATAGTAAACTCGTTCAGCGCCGATCACATCAGGTCTGTCACGTACCAACTTCTCAGCATCATCCCACAGACTCAACGCGCTGGAAAACGTATTCACTCGATTCAACGTCAATGGCACTAATACCATGCAAAGCACGCCCAACAATGCAAAAGCACGTTTTGGTTTGAGCCAGTTGGTTATCAACGGCAATATCACCAACAAGCCCGGCATCCACAAATAGCTGCGATATAGCACAAAAGGCTCTTGAATCCGCGCCGTAGTGAATTCAGTCAGGAACATTATCCACGGATACAGCATCGCAAATCCAAACAGTCCTTTCCTGCCACGCTTGAGTAACAGCCAGATTGAAATGCCAAAGTACGCAATAAATGCGATTGCTCCTATCGTGTGCGGCCCACTAAACGACAGCGCAATCGTTTCACGCATGTCCACCGACATCCATCCGGGGTTAGGTAACACCCATAACCATAGATATTTAAAAAATAGTGTGGCTTGCGTCAGCATGCTGAGTAGTAATGGACTCGGCAGTTCTGCAACCCCTGAAAGCCCTTCCATTCGGGCTGCCGCACCGAGCATATCCATTGCCATCGGCTCATATGCCTGACCAAGCACGGCGCTGATCTTCTTGCTCAATGTCACCAACGCTATCATCACCACAATAAGAATCAATGCGTAGTAAGGGGCGATTTGTTTAAGCAAAGCAACTGAGGGGCGACGAATCAGGAAGGTCAAAGCCAACGCAACTCCAGGTGCCATCACGCTGTGCTCTTTGGAATACAAGGCGGCAAAAAAGCACAGGGCTGCAACCAGCATCCAAGGCCACTTCTCTCTCAACAGACCTTCTAAATAGGCAATCAACATGAGCAGCGTGAAGGTGGTTGCCATCAAGGTGGAGCGTTGTACCAGATAGGTCACGCCGTAAACGGCTATCGGGTGTAGCGCAAAGATCAGCGCGCCCAGAAAAGCGAAGTTTGTCTGTTGGGATAAGCTAAGGGATGTAGCGGAGTTTTCGCCGGATAACGTCGCTTGGAAGATTTTTCTCAGCAGGTAAAACAGGGCAATCGCGTTCAATGCATGGATTAGAACGTTGCCCAACCTGAGCCAGAATACATCTAACCCGAACAAACCAACCGTCCAACTCAGTGTCGCATAGGATAGACCTCGGGGAATCAAATGAAGGCTGCTATATGCCCGAACAGCATTATTTTTCGCAAAAAAGTTTAAGTCATCGAATACAAATGGCATTGCAAACGAGCCTGCATACATTCCGGCTACCGACAGTAATAACGCGATCACAATAATCGTATAAGCCCAGAATACATTTTTCATCATTTGCCGTGCCTTTAGCTTCAGCAGCTAGGTAGCCAATATTCAATCATGGGCACAATCCGCCTATTTCACATGATCGTCTCACATCTTCCCGTGCCGACTTGAAATCACCTAACGCCCGATGCGCCAACGCACGATCATAATATAGCCGTTTACTGTCCGGCTTTAAGGAAATCGCATGATCGAAATCAGGCAAAGCTTCGCGATACCGTCCAGTGTGATACAACGCTTTCGCTCGACTGCTATAAATCAGCTCGTCTTTTTGCGGAAATGAAGAAATCACCCGGTCAAAATCTGCTATCGCCTCATCGTAACGCTTAAGATTGAAGAGCTTATTTCCCCTGTTGACATAAATCCGTTCAGCGCCGATCACATCAGGTCTGTCACGTACCAACTTCTCAGCATCATCCCACAGACTCAACGCGCTGGAAAACGTATTCACTCGATTCAACGTCAATGGCACTAATACCATGCAAAGCACGCCCAACAATGCAAAAGCACGTTTTGGTTTGAGCCAGTTGGTTATCAACGGCAATATCACCAACAAGCCCGGCATCCACAAATAGCTGCGATATAGCACAAAAGGCTCTTGAATCCGCGCCGTAGTGAATTCAGTCAGGAACATTATCCACGGATACAGCATCGCAAATCCAAACAGTCCTTTCCTGCCACGCTTGAGTAACAGCCAGATTGAAATGCCAAAGTACGCAATAAATGCGATTGCTCCTATCGTGTGCGGCCCACTAAACGACAGCGCAATCGTTTCACGCATGTCCACCGACATCCATCCGGGGTTAGGTAACACCCATAACCATAGATATTTAAAAAATAGTGTGGCTTGCGTCAGCATGCTGAGTAGTAATGGACTCGGCAGTTCTGCAACCCCTGAAAGCCCTTCCATTCGGGCTGCCGCACCGAGCATATCCATTGCCATCGGCTCATATGCCTGACCAAGCACGGCGCTGATCTTCTTGCTCAATGTCACCAACGCTATCATCACCACAATAAGAATCAATGCGTAGTAAGGGGCGATTTGTTTAAGCAAAGCAACTGAGGGGCGACGAATCAGGAAGGTCAAAGCCAACGCAACTCCAGGTGCCATCACGCTGTGCTCTTTGGAATACAAGGCGGCAAAAAAGCACAGGGCTGCAACCAGCATCCAAGGCCACTTCTCTCTCAACAGACCTTCTAAATAGGCAATCAACATGAGCAGCGTGAAGGTGGTTGCCATCAAGGTGGAGCGTTGTACCAGATAGGTCACGCCGTAAACGGCTATCGGGTGTAGCGCAAAGATCAGCGCGCCCAGAAAAGCGAAGTTTGTCTGTTGGGATAAGCTAAGGGATGTAGCGGAGTTTTCGCCGGATAACGTCGCTTGGAAGATTTTTCTCAGCAGGTAAAACAGGGCAATCGCGTTCAATGCATGGATTAGAACGTTGCCCAACCTGAGCCAGAATACATCTAACCCGAACAAACCAACCGTCCAACTCAGTGTCGCATAGGATAGACCTCGGGGATCAAGATGTAGCTCACGAAACCATTGTATGGCACCCGACTTGGAAAAAAAAGTGAAATCGTCGAAGAAGAAATGAGTGTGTAGCGAGCCAGCATACACCCCGATTACTGTAAGCAACAATATCGATACTATGAACAGCTGCTGATAAGCTGGTGCCTTTAACATCGCGTTATCTTGCCCAAGTAACAACCCCAATATAATGTGGGATATATGACGGCCAGCGGATTACTAAAACCAAAAAGAAAGAAACGCATGGAAGTTATACTCAATTTCCCAACAACAACCATGCCTATCTTCGCACTAGATTCAAACAGGTGGGCAAAAAACAGTTAAAAAAAAACAATGCCATAGTATAAAATATGGAAAGTTCTACTAATTCCCCTTATTCACTAAATGTAAAACCTTCATCTTCCTCCAAGTCTGCAGGACGGAAGACTTCAACTTTCCGGAAAAGCTGGTCAACTACATAGACCCTCCCATCCTCGTCCACCGCAAGGCTCGATGGCAACGTAAATCTAGCGGGGTGATTACGATTAGAACGTTCGCCTACATGCATCAACAACTGCCCATCAGGATTGAATATCTGAAAATTGCCGAAAGCTGCATCGACGACAAAGACGTTCCCTTCCTTGTCCACGTCACCTTCTTTTGGACGTGAGAATTGTCCGGGGTTACGACCGATGCTGCCAAACTTGCTAATATACTCTCCTTCAGCACTGAAATGCTGAACTCGGAAGTTCCCCCCATCGACCACATAAACCGACCCGTCCAGCGCAACTAGTGCGTCTCGCGGTAAATTCAATTGCCCATCTTCGGTACCACGCTCACCAATATTTTCCATGCGCTCACCAGTTTGCGCATCATAAACCACTACAAAGTGATTATTTGAGGAACTACCGCCAATATCTACGGCGTAAACGCGTGTTCCGTCCTGATCCACGCCAATACCCGCAGGCCTGTAAAGATCTCCGGGCTTGCCAATATTACGTATAAAATTGCCATCCCTATCAAAAACCACGACTCTTTTTGCAGTCGCATCAAGAACATAGAGGTTGCCGCTGCCATCCGTGGCCAACCCCATTGGTTTGTGTATCTTTCCCTCTCCTTCATTTTCGTCACGACCGATGATGAAGAACTTCTGCTCTGGAACATCGAAAACCATCACCATGTGTCTGACAGTATCACCGACAAATATCCTGCCTCGATGGACTGCAATGCCATACGGCTTTGCAAAACCTTCACCGCGCAAAGATTCGCCTGTAAAGGCACGTCTCAGCTTATCTGACTCAGTATCCGATAAAACATCTGCGCTACTGTTAATGGTGCGCTCGTAGTAGTAGCGAGGATCTTCAGGAGGCCTTGGAAATACCAAATTCTCGTCTACACTTTCTTTTTTCGACGAGGTCGCCATGCAACCACCTAAAACGAATGCAATAGCAGCAAGAATAATTACAGAGTGCTTAGTCATAAAAATTGTTTCCTAATAGTTTCCAGCGAAATAATATTTCGAGAGCATACACTCATTCTCAGAAGCCTTGCAAGCTGAGGCCGGGCAAATATGCAGCTAACTAATGGCATTGCCACATTATCTATAGGCGTGATACCATTTTTTTGCTTTTCTTCTCACTTTGTGGATTAAAATTGTGGATTAAAATCCAAATAGGCTACTTTGAACATGTTGCGCCAATCTAAATGATTACAATTAAGTGACGAAGTTCAAAATAAAATACTTTAGCTTAAAGAATAAACTCTTACCAACAATTATGACTATGAGGTCTACACTGAATATGCATTCAAATCACGTTCCAACCGAAAAGTGCGATAGCCGTCGTTCAACTCCAACTGGATTATTATTCGCTTCTATATTACTTATCTTCACAAGCAACGTTTTTGCGGCTGAACGAGACGGCAAAGCCATTTATCACAATTATTGCTCGGTTTGTCACGGCGATAGAGGTGACGGTAGGAGCAGAGCCCAAAACAGCTTCCTAGTTCCTCCTCGGAATTACACGACACCTGAAGCCGCGCTAGAGTTGACTCGAGACCGCATGATTCATTCTGTCACCCACGGGAGACCAGGTACCGCAATGATCTCTTGGAAAACCGAGTTATCTCCACAGGATATTGAAGAGGTTGTCGACTATATCCGTTCTACTTTCATGAAGCTAAACATTAAAACGAATGCCGAACGTTCCCGTCCGAGCAAAAAACTCCTAGCTAGCCGGGGTGGCAAATTGTATATGGGTGATTGCGTGATGTGTCATGGAGAGACCGGTGCTCGTCAAGTTTCCGGCAGAATGCAACCTCCGCCAGGTGACTTCACATCACCCGCCCGAATTGCTGAGCTAACAGATAAGCGCATGATAGATTCCATCACCAATGGTCGTCCAGGTACTGCAATGAGGCCTTATGGAGATAAATACAGTGCCAGTGATATTAAAGCAATGGTAGATTTCATACGCACTGCCTACATGTCCAAAAAATAATCAGGCAGGTAGAGAAAATCATGAAGATTTCCCAGCTCACCACTTTGCTGTCTTGCATCGGTATGGCAATCTTGTTGGCAGGGTGCGAGGAAGAACCGGTAACCGCGAGCGACCCCAAGACGACTACCACTCCTGCTGTTACAGCACCCTCTCAAGTTAAACCAGTCATGGCAGATATGTCATTACCCCTGCCTCGCGGCTTGAAAGGTGACCCCGACAAGGCCGCCGTTTTTTTTCTGCAAAACTGCTCAACCTGTCACGGCACAAGTGGCGATGGAGAAGGGCCAAGAGCGTATTTCATCAACCCTCCACCTCGCAACTTCCTGCTTGAATCCTCGCGGCAAAGATTGAATCGTCCTTTATTGTTTGACGCGATTTCCAGGGGCCGCACCGGTAGTGAGATGCCCGCATGGCGAACGGTATTGAGCGAACAGGAAATCGCTAATCTTGCGGAATTCGTTTTCCAGACTTTCATTTCACCAGAGGATGACATGGAGAGCGGAACCAACGCTCAATGAAAATAGTCGCTCTGATGCTTGCGGCTTATGTGGTACTGAGTGGTTGCTCCGAATCCGAGCCCAAAAACAAAATCTCTGACATCACAAACACCGAGGTTTCTGCACCGGATTTAGCGCTGGGTCGAAAAGTTTACAACTTTCGCTGCTATTACTGCCATGGATATTCTGGTGATGCTCGTACGCTTGCCGCCAGTTTTGTCTCCCCCAAGCCTCGCGATTTCACCAACACGCCGCTGGAAGCATTGAGTCGTGACAAAATGATACACGCCGTCCGGTTTGGTCGGCCGGAGACCACCATGATGAGTTTCTCCAACGTGATCGAACCTGAAGAAATTGAAGCTGTAGTCGATTTTATCCGGCAGGAATTCATGACAGATAAAGCTGAAAACACCCGTTACCATATTGAAGCAAACGGCTGGTTTAACCATGAGCGTTATGCAATTGCCTATCCCTTTGCGCTAGGTGAAATCCCACTTGATACCCCCTGGGAAGAACTCTCCTTAGAACAGGCTAACGGCAAGCGCTTATTCATGTCCTCTTGCGTAAGCTGCCATGATCGCGCCCTCGTCATTGACGAAGGGCCTAACTGGGAATCAAGACCGGTATCCTTCCCGCGCAATCAGTTTTCTCCGGGTGATGATGCCAATGACAAAGATTCCCATCTAGATGGCATGGCAAGTGCCAGCCCCTATTTGATACACGAACGCGCACCCGTATTCACAGACTTGACTGAATCCGAACGACGCGGCGAAGATCTGTTTCAAAATAATTGTTCATTCTGCCATGCCGCTGACGGCACATCGCGCAACTGGATAGGCAGCTTTATGCAACCGCACCCACGCGACCTGACCAGCCCAGAGGCTATGTCCGGCATGACCAGAAGCCGTTTAAGGAACGTGATACGAAACGGTTTAAAAGACACATCCATGCCGGCATGGAAGTCCGTCTTGTCAGAGCAACAGATCGAAGATGTCATCTCATATGTTAATCGGGCATTTCATCCTTTAGCACCGGAAGATGAATAGAAATCAGAAGAAATAGAAAACCAGAGAAATAATGAAAATCTATAACACGCTAGCGCGAGACAAGCAGGAATTCACTCCCATCACACCTGGCAAAATCGGCATCTATGTATGCGGTATGACGGTTTACGATCTTTGCCACCTTGGTCATGCGCGAGTGCTGGTTGTCTTCGACATGGTTTATAGATGGTTCAAAGCCAGCGGGTTCGAGGTGAACTATGTACGCAACATCACCGATATTGACGACAAGATCATTAAACGCGCTGCTGAAAACAACGAATCCATCCACGCGCTCACCGGACGCTTTATCGCCGCCATGCATGAGGATGCCGATGCACTGGGCGTGCTACATCCCGATCATGAACCGCGTGCCACCCAATACGTTCACGAGATGCTGGACATGATCGCAAAGTTGGAAAAAAACGGGCTGGCCTATCAGGCTGATGACGGAGACATGAACTATGCCGTACGTAAATTTAACGGCTATGGAAAATTGTCAGGCAAATCTCTCGACGACCTACGCGCTGGCGAACGTGTCGATGTCGCAGACAGCAAGCATGACCCGCTGGACTTTGTATTATGGAAGCATGCCACTGAAACGGAGGCTGATGAAGTCAAGTGGGATTCTCCCTGGGGCAAAGGTCGCCCCGGCTGGCATATTGAATGTTCTGCAATGGGCTCAAAACTGCTCGGCAAACAGTTTGATATTCATGGTGGCGGTGCCGATTTACAGTTTCCACACCATGAAAACGAAATCGCGCAAAGTGAAGGTGCTCACCAATGCAGCTTCGTGAACTACTGGATGCATAACGGCTTTGTGAATGTAGACAAAGAAAAGATGTCTAAAAGTCTAGGCAACTTTTTCACAATCCGCGAGGTACTTAAGAAATATGATGCCGAAGTCGTTCGCTTCTTCATCCTGCGCGCGCATTATCGTAGCCCGCTCAATTATTCTGACGTACATCTGGATGACGCCAAGCAATCACTGAGTGGCCTCTATACCGCCCTGAAGAACGTATCTGCTGATAGCGAAGCCACTGTCGATTGGCAAGAAGCCCATGCACAACGCTTCAAAGCCGCGATGGCCGATGATTTCAACACACCAGAAGCAATGGCAGTGTTATTCGATCTGGCAAAACAAGTGAACATCACAAAATCCAGTGAGACTGCGTCGCAACTAAAAGCCTTAGGGGATGTTTTAGGCTTGCTGCAACGCGAGCCTGTTGCATTCTTGCAAGGCCAACCTGCCGCCGCCATCGGCACGGACATGAATGAAGAGCAAATCAACCAACAAATCGCAGCGCGTATTGCCGCCAAACAAGCCAAGAACTATGCCGAGGCGGACGATATCCGCAAGCAGCTATTGGAGGCTGGCATCGTGCTGGAAGATAGTCCTTCCGGCACGACATGGAGACGCGCTTGATATTAAGCATCGTTTAACTTATTGTATAGTCAGATTGTTTCGCAAGTGATTTGCTTTTCCCATCGGGTCAAAGGATATGCCACACGTGTTTTTAAGACTGTTTGCACTAGCATTATTTAGCATCACCTTCACGGGTCAAGCGATGGCGGCGGCCACGCTTGCTGATGCTCAAAAGGCTTATGCTGCAGGGAGTTATGCAAAAGCATTTGGCATGTACATGCCCTTGGCTAGAAAGGGTGAAGCTCAGGCTCAGCTAAGTGTGGGCGTCATGTATTACATCGGCCAGTCCGTCACCCAAGACCACAAAGAAGCCGCAAAATGGTTTACCTATGCAGGCAGGCAAGGCAATGCACTGGCACAAAACATCATGGGTGAAATGCATGACCTAGGCTTGGGGGTGCCGCAGAATTACACGACAGCCGCCAAATGGTATCGCCTCTCTGCTGAACAAGGAAACGTACAAGGGCAATACAATCTGGGCATCATGTATGAAAGAGAGTTAGGCGTTCGTCAGGATTACGTGCTTGCCTATATGTGGTTACTGTTAGCTAAATCCCCAACTGAAACACTCAGCTCTGTCGCCAAACACATGACAAATAAGCAGATATCCAGAGCCAAAGCGCTCGCCAATCAATGCACAGCAAATAAATTCAAAGGCTGCTAGAAATAAAGCGATTTAGTAATATTGCTTCAACACATCCGAAGCCCACAACACCATCCCCCACACCACTACCGCATTCACGATACTAAAAAACACCGCCGCACTGGCAATATCTTTTGCGCGCTTGGCGAGTGGATGATGCTCCAGTGACGTGTAATCCACTGCCGCTTCTAGTGCCGAATTCAGTAATTCAACGATTAATAACAGCAAGATGCACGACACCATCAATACCTTGCCGAGCATATCGACGGGCAGGTACAAAGCTATAGGGATCGCGACTGCCGCGACGATAACCTCTTGTCGAAAGGCATCCTCATGCTGCCACGCAGCTTTCAAACCTTGCATCGCAATGCCCATCGCTCGAAACGCATGAGTGATGCCTGGTCGGTGTTTATGAGGATGCTCCACTAACGCTTCTCCAGCTTCAACATCAATCTAATAATTGTGACTGACGATACCGGCATTTAATTGACATAGGTATCAATCGGTGGGCAAGAACAGATTAAATTCTTATCGCCAAGCACATTATCCACCCTTGCAATGCTAGGCCAAAACTTGCTTTCACGTACCCAGGACAGCGGAAAAGCAGCTTGCTCGCGTGAATAGCTACGCGACCACTCGCTATTCACCACTGCCTGTAAGGTATGCGGCGCATGCTTAATGACATTATCCTTTTTATCGACTTTGCCTGAGAGGATCTCGTCGATTTCACCTCTTATGGCTATCATTGCCTCACAGAAGCGATCCAACTCAGCCTTGCTCTCACTCTCAGTCGGCTCCACCATCAGTGTCTCAACAACAGGAAAAGAGGTAGTCGGTGCATGAAAACCAAAATCCATCAACCGCTTGGCAATATCTGCCACCTCGACACCAGCTTCTCGCTTGAAATCTGCACAAGCCAGAATCATCTCGTGTGCGCATCTTCCGTTTTTACCTGCATACAAAGTCGGGAAATGATCTTTTAAAGATTCCTGAATGTAATTCGCATTCAAAATCGCTAAACGCGTCGCCTCAGTCAGGCCAGTGCCTCCCAACATTTTGAGATAGCCATATGAAACCAACAGGATCAAAGAACTGCCATAAGGTGCTGCGGATACCGCATGTATGCCTTCCACACCTCCGGTCTTGACCAGTGAATGTCTTGGCAAGAACGGCGACAAATGTTCGGCAACACCAATCGGCCCTGCACCCGGCCCGCCGCCACCGTGAGGAATCGCAAATGTCTTATGCAAATTCAAATGGCAAACATCTGCGCCGATGTTGCCGGGGCTGGTCAGACCGACCTGCGCATTCATATTCGCGCCATCCATGTAAACCTGCCCGCCATTATCGTGCACGATCTGGGTGATATCCATGATCCCCTCTTCATACACACCATGGGTACTGGGATAGGTCACCATCAAGCAGGATAGATCAGATTTGTGCTCTTCGGCCTTTTGACGCAGATCATCTACGTCGATATTGCCATTCTTGTCACACTTCACCACCACGATCTTCATACCACACATCGCGGCACTGGCAGGGTTAGTGCCATGAGCCGAAGCCGGAATCAACGCAACATTGCGTTGCCCCTCTCCCCGTGAGCGATGATATGCCTGTATCACCAGCAGACCAGCATACTCCCCCTGTGCACCGCTGTTAGGTTGAAAGCTCATCTGCGCAAATCCGGTAATCTCGGATAATGCCGCATCCAACCCTGCAATGATTTCCCGATACCCTTCAGCCTGCTCTACCGGTATGAAGGGATGTAAGTTGGCGAATTCAGGCCATGTCAAAGGCAGCAGTTCGGCCGCTGCGTTCAGCTTCATCGTGCATGAGCCTAACGGGATCATCGAATGCGTCAGCGATAAATCCTTGTTTTCCAGACGTTTGATGTAACGCATCATCTCCGTCTCCGAGTGGTATTGGTTGAATACCGGATGAGTCAGAAACTCGGATTGACGCGGTTCAAATGCAATCTTCTGTACTAGGATGTTTTCTGTAGTCACCACTGGTGCTTGCTGCTCAGCCACCTGCGCAAAAATTTCGAGAATTTTATTTAAGTCATCATCCGAGGTGGTCTGATCCAATGAGATAGTCAGGCCGTCACCGGTATAGCGGAAATTAATCTGCGCCGCTTCCGCCAGTGAATGAATCTTTACATTGTCGGTATGGACGAGCTTGATGGTATCGAAGAACTTTTCTTCAGACACTTCATAGCCCAGCTTCTTCAACTCATTTGCCAGCGTGGCCGCAGATAAATGCACCTGCTGCGCGATGCCCTGCAAGCCTTCTGGCCCATGATAGACCGCATACATGCCAGCCATGATGCCCAGCAACGCCTGTGCCGTACAAATATTGGAAGTCGCTTTTTCACGTCGTATATGTTGCTCACGGGTCTGCAATGCCATGCGCAATGCAGGCTTCCCTTCTGCGTCCACCGAAACACCGATGATACGCCCTGGCATCGAACGCTTGTGCGCATCTCTACACGCAAAGTAGGCTGCATGAGGGCCGCCATATCCCATTGGCACGCCAAAACGTTGAGTGGAACCCAGCACCACATCCGCGCCCCATTCCCCCGGTGGGGTGAGCATGACCAGACTTAGAATATCTGCTGCCACGGCAATCGTCATGCCGTTCGCTTTAGCGCGCGAAACAAAATCGGCGTAGTCGTGCACAGCGCCATCAGCAGTTGGATACTGCAACAATGCGCCATACAATTTGTCATTCAAGGTCAGCGTTTTGAAGTCACCGATTACCAGCTCGATGCCTAAAGGTTTGGCACGCGTCTTCAATAACTCTATCGTCTGCGGGTAGCACTCGTGCGATACGAAAAAGCTGGTCTTTTCTGGTGCTCTCGAACGCAGACCGTACAACATCGTCATCGCCTCGGCAGCAGCCGTTGCCTCATCCAGCAGGGACGCATTGGCGATTTCCATACCCGTCAAATCAGTCACCATGGTCTGAAAATTCAGCAGTGCTTCCAACCTGCCTTGTGAAATTTCTGCCTGATAGGGTGTGTAGGCGGTATACCAACCGGGATTTTCGAGGATGTTGCGCTGAATGACAGCCGGCACGATGGTGTTGTAATAGCCCAGTCCGATGTAACTTTTGTACAGCTTGTTCTTCGCCGCAATACCGCGCAAATGCTGGTGGTAAGCGTGCTCTGACATGCCTGTCGGCAAATTAAGCGGCTGCTTCAAGCGTATGGCTGGCGGTATCGTTTGCTCAATGAGCGCATCAAGCGAAGGCGCACCGATCTTGTGCAACATCGCCTTTACATCTTGCTCATTTGGTCCGTTATGACGATTTGCAAATTGGTCGGTTTTCATAAAAATAGTCAATTAATGGTTGAAAAATATAAATAAAATGCACCGAATGGCGAGTTAATGGGATTCGCTATCAACAGCCGCTTGATAAGCTGTCGCATCCATCAGGGCAGCCACATCGTCTGCATTATCCGGCTTCATCTTGAATAGCCATGCGCCAAAAGGATCACTGTTGATCAATTCAGGCGAACCATCCAAATCAGCGTTAGCGGCAATCACTTCACCGGCGATAGGGGCATAGACATCTGCTGCGGCTTTGACGGATTCCACCACCGCACATTCTTCTCTGGATTTCAAATGACGACCAACCGTTGGTGGCTCGACGAACACCATGTCGCCCAGCAACTCCTGAGCGTGTTCGGTGATACCGATCGTGACGGTTCCGTCCGTTTCGGTTTTGACCCACTCATGGGAAGTCGTATATCTCAGATCGCTTGGATTGCTCATAGTCTGTTCCTCAAGAAAAATTAAATTAAACCTTTGCCATTTCTGGCGAACGGATACTTCACCACTACTGCCGATAGCATTTTATCGCGAATCGCAATCTGCACACCGTCACCGATTTTCACACCGACAGGCACCCGCGCCAGCGCGATGGATTTTTGCAGTGTCGGCGAAAAAGTGCCGCTAGTGATTTCACCCTCACCCTGTTCACTCACCACCTTCTGATGCCCACGCAAAACGCCACGGTCAAGTAACACCAGACCAATCAGTTTGTTGGTCGGCGGATTAGCCAACAGGGCCGCCTTACCGATGAAATCCCGCTCGCTCTTCAAGTCAACAGTCCAAGCCAAACCAGACTCCAACGGCCCGACGGTTTCATCCATATCCTGACCATAAAGATTCATACCCGCCTCAAGTCGCAACGTATCACGCGCACCAAGCCCGATCGGGTTTACGCCATTCTCAGCCAAACTTGCCCAAATGGCAGATGCAGACTGCGCCGGCATCAAAATCTCGAATCCATCCTCACCGGTATAACCCGTACGCGCAATAAACATGTCACCCATCTCAACCGCGTTGAATGGTGACAAATCTTTAGTCAACAACTCGCTACCCGTCAATGTCTCCCACACTTTTGCACGCGCATTCGGCCCTTGCACAGCAATCATCGCAAACTCCGGATGATCTGCAATTTCCAACCCCGGCGCATGCATCGCTGCCTGCGCCTTCATCCACGCGATATCCTTGTCGGCTGTGCCCGCATTCACCACCATGCGAAACCACGTCTCGCTCATATAGTAAACAATCAGATCATCGATCACACCGCCATTATCAAGCAACATGCAAGAGTAAAGCGCCTTGCCGGGAACCTTCAACTTATCCACATTATTCGCCAGCACATAGCGAAGGAAGCTGCGAACATCCGCCCCCTTAATATCTACCGCGCGCATATGCGAAACATCGAACATACCGCAGTCCGTGCGCACCTGATGATGCTCATCGATCTGAGAGCCATAGTTAACCGGCATATCCCAACCGCCGAAATCGACCATCTTTGCACCCATTGCACGATGCGCTGCATTAAGAGGAGTCTGTTTGAGTGTCATATCATTATTCCCAATAAAAAAGGCGCAGCACGAATTCGTGCTACGCCCCATCTGTCCTTGTTACCTGAGAGATTGCAACTCGAGTTGCCTGCCCCTTCGGTGGTCAATAAATGACGCTCTCCAGATTTGCCTGTCCCGATAGTTCTTGAGCCTGAGCGATTACGGGTGTTACGCCTTCGGCGGTTTACCAGTTGACTTCACTGGCAACACACTCTCCCATCGGTCTGAACGGCAAAATTGATTATGCCACATATCAATAATCTCAGCGACCCGAAACCCAATGAAAACGGATTTCTTTAGACACAATGCTCTTATAGCCAGCTTGAAGCTTTAATCTAATTTATCTCGGGGTAGACCGAAGCAACCTGATTTCAACCAGCTTAAATTAGCTGAAACTCATCCCGCTTGAGGGCTGACGCAGACAAAATCCGTGTAAATGAATCAACCTGCTATGGTGGAAAAAATGGCAAGGGTAGTTAAGGCGGAAATCGCTCCGGGTAAGATAGTGGCGGGCGTTATCTTCGCCTAATTGTTGTATATGTTAAACTGGGGGAGGATCAGGGTGACCCCATTGATTTTTGCGTAGCTCAATACCGATAAAGCGTTATGGAAATCTGTATGTTTATTAATAAAGTTGTGGACGGAGAAAGCAATTTGAATTTCATATCCCTGATTTTGTTAAGTTGCCTTATTTTTGGTCTCACAGCGTCTGTTTATGGATATTTGACCGGATCAACTTTTTTTTCCGTACGTGGGTTATTACTAACTTCACCAACGTTTGATTTTGTATTTTTGTTCCTACTTGTTTTTGCAATATATGGGGTTGCGACATTTTCATTGCATCAATATGCAGGTAAACAATTAAATTTGTTAGGTTGGTTGTTGCCGGCATTTTCGGGATTGTTGCCAGTATTTCTGTTGGTATTTGAATTAGATTGGGGGCAGTACTTTAGGATTTATGTAGCACCGACAACCTTTTATTTGTTGGTTTCTTTTTCTGTATATTCGTTATTTTTCTTAGAGGTCAAACAAAAGCCATCAGAGATAAATAGTCTTTTATTTGTAATTTTGACGATGGCAACCTTTGGGGTTGGTGTTGTCATTTATCTTGCTAAGAATACTATATCACTTGTAGGAAATTTTAATTTTGCAATGCAATTTTTGTTGTCGATGTTGTGTGTTGTATTGCCGGTTTATTTCGCGTTAATGATTGTCCGATTAAAATTGTTGGAATAGGAATCAATGGGGTCGAGAACACTGCTGTCCCAAAATCAATGGGGTCAGACTCCATTGATTTAAGGCATTTGAAGAGGTCTGGCGCAAACAAGGCTAGGTGTCCACTAAAGTGGGGGTAGTCCAATCGCCTATTTGTTGTATCCGTTAAACTGGGGGAAGGTCATTGACCCCTTGAATTTTTAATCCCATAATTTTTGACCCATCGATTTTGTTGATTTCCCTGTAAAAG
>CAZURE010000003.1:0-205008 GCA_964623195.1 uncultured Gallionella sp.
CCGGCGGTTTTGACTTTGATTAATGGGTAGCCATCAGACTAAGCTGTCCAAAAACAACAACCCACCCTACTCTATTGTCTTCTCCAGCCGCCCGACCAACCACACCAATCCCTCGTAGGATGGGTTGAGCAACGCGATACCCATCAATCAACAGGCTTCCTTTCACCACACTCTATTTCTTCTGCCATATCCCCCGCCCAATCAATCGGTAAAATTCCTGCTCGCACATAATGCTGAAACGACGAATATTCCCACTCTGACACTTGGTTCACCCAACCATGCTTAACCGGGTTTATGTGGATGTAATCGACATGCCGCGCATAGTCCAAATCATCACGAATAAGGTGCTCCCAATACTGCCGCTGCCAGATACCACGTTCGCCTTTGGATTGGCGACTCACAGAGCGATTTTCACCAATCGGCACGCCTCGTGAAAACACGGTTTTGATTAACCGCCATCGTGTAGAAAAATTACTGTCTCCATCAGGCAACGTCCAAATGCAGTGCAAGTGGTCCGGCAAAACAACAATGGCATCAATCGTGAAGGGGTGATGTTTTTGCACGTATGCAAATGAGGTTCTGAGCAGATCGATTTGATCAGTCAATAAGGTTGATGAACGATCCGCCAAGTTGACCGTAAAGAAATAGCTTGCGCCAGAAACAATGCTGCGACGGTAGTTTGTCATGTTTGAAATGATGGGTGTCGCTGCGCTCGACCCATCCTACGCCCTACTTTGTTTTTGATTCTGATGGCTATCGCTACGCTCAACCTATCTACTCTATTGTCTTCTCCAGCCGCCCGACCAGCCACACCAGTATGACCACCGGCACACCAATCAAGGCGGTAGTGTTGAAGAACGTGACGTAACCCCAGGCATCAACCATCTCGCCGGAGAATCCGGCGACGAACTTCGGCAATAGCATCATCACCGAGCTGTACAGCGCATACTGCGTGGCGGAATACGCGCGGTTTACCAGCCCTGACAGATAGGCGACGAACGCCGCGCTGGCAATACCGCTGGCAAGGTTGTCCGCCGAGATTGTAAAGACCAGTCCGGTCACATCATGACCGCGCCCGGCTAACCATGCGAACAATAGATTGGTCGCCGCAGAAAGAATGGCACCCAGCATAAGGATGCGCAGGTTGCCAAAGCGGATACTCAACACGCCGCCGATCCACGCACCGGCGATGGTCATGATGACGCCATAGACTTTAGAGACGGTAGCGACTTCGTCTTTGGTATAACCCATGTCGACATAGAACGGGTTGGCCATGATGCCCATGACGACATCCGAAATACGGTAGCTTGCGATCAACGCCAGCAACAGCAGTGCATGCCAACCATAGCGCGAGAAAAAATCGGCAAACGGTCGTACCACCGCGTGAGCAAACCAGTGCAGCGCACCCTGTATGCCGCCACCCAATATGCGTTCGGGTGCGCCCCCTTCCGCCACTTCGGGTTCGCGGATGATTAATGTGGTGATGACACCCACGCCCATCAGCGCTGCCATGACGAAGTATGCCACCTGCCAGGGAGCTTGCTCGTATGTCACCTCGGAAACATCCACGCCTGCTGCGATCCACAACACACCGGCGGATGCGGTGATCATGGCGAGGCGATAGCCGGTCTGGTAAGTCGCTGACATGGCGGCCTGCCATTCCTGCTTCACCGCTTCGATACGGTATGCGTCCAGCGCGATATCCTGTGTCGCAGATGAAAAGGCCACAAGGATGGCGAATAATGCGATGTTGTCGAGACTAAGCGCCGGGTCGGACATCGCCATGCCAATCAAGCCGGTAATGATGCCTGCCTGCGCCAGCAACATCCACGCTCGACGATGACCGAAAGTGCGGGTTAGAAACGGTAGTTGCAATCGGTCTACCAATGGCGACCATGCCCATTTGAATCCATAGGCGAGGCCGATCCAACTGAGGTAGCCGATGGTCGTGCGGTCTATGCCTGCCTCACGCAGCCAGAATGAGAGTGTTCCCAGTATCAGCAGCAAAGGCAAACCGGCCGAGAAGCCGAGGAACAACATGCCAATCACACGGGGTTGGGCATAGACACGCATCGCGTCTACCCATTTCGTCACGGTTATGTTGCCCGTACTTTCAGTCATCCTTGCTTTTTGAAACGATACACCGCCGAGCTGCCGAGTAGGTTGGGCAGTAGGTTCACTTCACCGCCGCTGTCGCTCATCACACGGCGTTCCAGTATATGCAATTTTTGTACGGCGCAGAAATCTTCGAAGTCGTGCAAGGTGCACAGATGCACATTCGGTGTGTCATACCACTGATAAGGCAGGTTATCCGATACCGGCATGTTCCCGCGAATTACATTGAGCCGCGCCTTCCAGTAACCGAAGTTGGGGAAGCTGACGATGGCGGCACTGCCTACGCGAAGGATTTCCTGCACCAATGCTTCGGTATGACGCATGGCTTGCAGTGTTTGCGACAGGATCACGTAGTCGAATGACTGTGTTTCGAAACCCAGCAGGCCGGACTCGAGGTCGCCCTGAATCACGTTCACATTGTTCTTGATGCACGCGACGATATTGGCATCGCTAATCTCCACGCCATAGCCGCGCACCTTGCGCGTATCCCGTAAAAAGCGCAGCAGACTGCCGTCGCCGCAACCAAGGTCGAGTACGGATGCGCCTTGCGGTATCCATTCTGCAATGGCGGCGAAGTCAGGGCGTGCCGCCGCTAACTCGTTATGATAGTGTGCGCTCATGCCGACACCTCTGATGCAATTTTTTCAAGATAGGCGCGCATCACGTCATGGTAATGCTCGTGCTGCATCAGGAACGAGTCGTGTCCGTGCGTTGAGGCTATCTCTGCATAATTGACGTTGCAGCGATTATGCAGCAAGGCCTGTACGATCTCGCGTGAACGATCCGGCGAGAAACGCCAGTCGGTGGTGAATGACACCACCAGAAAATCTGATTTAGCCACGGAAAACGCTTTGTCGAGATCACCATCGTACTTACGCGCCGGATCAAAATAATCCAGCGCCTTGGTCATCAGTAAATAGGTATTGGCATCGAATCGCGACACGAATTTATCACCCTGATAACGTAAATAGGATTCGATCTCGAATTCGATCTCGTAGTTATAACCAAGCTTACCTGCGCGCAGACTGCGACCGAATTTATCAGCCATCGCATCGTTGGAAAGATAGGTGATATGACCCAACATCCGCGCCAGCCGAAGTCCGCGTTTTGGTACGACGTCGTGCTGATAAAAATCCCCGCCATGAAAATCAGGGTCGGTCAGGATTGCGTTCCGCGCTACATCGTTAAAAGCGATATTCTCTGCAGTCAGGTGCGGTGCGGCAGCGATCACCATCGCGTGGCGTACCCGCTCTGGATAGGAAAGCGACCACTGCATCGCTTGCATACCGCCCAAACTGCCACCCAACACGGCGGCGAATTGTTTGATGCCTAGCGTATCTGCCAACCGCGCCTGTGACTCCACCCAGTCTTCCACCGTCACCACCGGAAAATTCGAACCATAGGGCTGACCGGTTTCCGGGTTAACACTCGAGGGCCCTGTTGACCCGTGACACCCACCAAGATTGTTCACGCCGATCACAAAGAATTTATCCGTATCAATAGGTTTGCCGGGGCCGATCATGTTGTCCCACCAACCCACACTCTTGGTATCGTCGGCGTAGTAGCCTGCGACATGATGATTACCCGATAAGGCATGGCAAACCAGGATGGCATTGGACTTGTCAGCATTCAGTGTGCCGTAGGCCTCATACACCAGATCATAGCTGGATAGCACCGCACCGCTGCTACATGTCAGCGGCGCGTCGAAGTGCGCAGTCTGTGCGCTGACTATCCCAATGCTATTTGATGTATCCAAAATTCTGCTCCAAAAACAAAAAACCCATCAGCTCTCGCGGGACGGGTTGCCTCGCTTTAGCTGGTATGTTTTGAGTGCCCCGCAAGCTGATGTCAAATCGGCACTGGTTATAAGTCTCCGTGTTTTAGCGATGCCTGTCAATAATTACACAAACCGGCATCAGGTGACGTATACGTTCTATTCTTTATCTATTATGTCCATTTTTGTTTACATTTTTTATCACTTTTTATTCATTTTTACCATTTATGAGCGTTTACGTGGACACTCTTTTTTAGTGCAATCCCCGTAGATGTGCAATGAATGTTCGCGTATGGCGAATCCGTGTTCGGTAGCCACTTTCTCCTGACGTGCCTCGATGGATTCATCCTGAAACTCTTCGACATGACCGCATTGTAGACAAACGATGTGGTCATGGTGATCGCCGTTGTTCAGTTCGAATACCGACTTACCGCCTTCGAAATGATGGCGCACCAGTAATCCGGCTTGCTCAAATTGTGTCAACACACGATAAACCGTCGCAAGTCCGATGTTTTCACCGCTATCCAGCAGGCTTTTATAAACATCGTCCGCACTCCAGTGGCGCTCTTCACTTGTTTCAAACAAGTTCAGCACTTTGAGGCGTGGCATGGTTGTTTTCAGACCCGCCTTATTCAAATGTTCAGGATTTTCCATGAGTTCTAGTGTAGCCGAAAATCACCACAAATGAAAATTACTTGCATTTGCGAATAAGAACGATTATCATTCTTACGAACTGCTAAGGAGAACCAAATGAACAAACTACTATTCATCGCACTACTCTTGCCACTTAGCGCATTTGCTAAAGACTATGTGGTCACCATCAAGGATCACAAATTTTCACCTGTCGAAATCACTATCCCGGCCAACGAAAAAATCAAATTGATCGTCAAGAATGACGACCCCACACCTGAAGAGTTCGAGAGCTACGAGCTTAACCGCGAAAAGATCATCGCCGGTAACCGGAAAGCCACGATCTTTATCGGCCCGCTAGAGCCAGGTCGCTATCCCTTCTTCGGGGAATTCAACCCTGACACCGCTCAAGGTGCCATCATCGTAAAGTAAGGAGTCACAATCATGTTTGCTACTGCTGTTATCGTTTTTCGTGAGGTGCTGGAAGCATCACTGATTATTGGCATCCTTGCCGCCGCAACGCGCGGGCTGCCCAATCGCAGAATTTGGTTAACCGGCGGTGTCATCGTCGGCCTGCTTGGCGCAGGTTTGGTTGCCGCTTTCACTGATGTCATTGGAGACTGGGCCAGCGGTGTCGGGCAGGAGTTATTTAATGCAACGGTTTTGGGCATCGCGGTGCTGATGCTGGCTTGGCACAACATCTGGATGTCATCTCACGGTGCGGCACTTGCTGCTGATGCCAAGTCGGTTGGGAAGTCGATTAAGGACGGTAAAAGTGCATGTTCTATTCTGCTAATTATTGTTGGTCTGGCAGTACTTCGTGAAGGCTCTGAGACTGTATTGTTCCTCTACGGTATTTCTGCAATCAATCCCGACGGACAATTTGCAATGGTATTAGGCGGGCTAATTGGCATACTCAGTGGAGCGTCATTAGGCTACATCCTGTATGCCGGATTACTGCGTATTCCGTTGCGCTGGTTCTTTACTGCAACAGGTTTAATGGTATTGATGTTGGCTGCTGGCATGGCCTCACAATCAGCAGGCTTCCTGATTCAGGCAGATATGATTCCTAGCCTTGCCGCGCCACTATGGGATAGCTCGGCAATAATCTCTGAATCATCTGTTCCGGGTATGCTGTTACAAGGTTTGATCGGCTATGACTCACGTCCTGCGGGTATGCAAGTTGCCTTCTACATCGTCGCACTGGTCATGATCGCAACTGGAATGAAATGGGTCAGCAAACCTCAAAGAAAGGTCCAAGCATGAGTAGCACTTTAAAATTTATACAACTTACTCTGCTCCTGACATCAATCTCCATCGCTTCAGCCATTGCAGGTCCAGCAGACTATATTTATACCCCGATGGTTGAATTCGGCGAGCGTGAGATCGACTTTAAATATGGCTCATCTGCCTTACCAAACGCACGGCACAAGCAGGCAATTGGCATCGGATTTGGCATAGGTGTCACTGAATATTGGTTCACCGAAGTTGCATATAAAGATAAACGCAATGGCGGCAAAACCGTTCAGCAGTTGGAATGGGAAAACAAATTTCAGCTCACCGAAACAGGAGAATTTGCTGTTGATGTCGGCATGATGACCGAAATTGAGATGCCACTAACATCGGGCCAACCCTGGACGGTCAAAGTCGGTGGCTTGGCTCAAAAAGATATCCAAAAAGTACAACTGAACGGAAACTTGCTTCTCAAGCAGGACTTCGGCTTGCCGGGGAAATCATTCGACTTGTTGCTGAATTATCAGTTACAAGCAAAGTACCGCCTGCAATCATCTTTTGAGTTCGGCGCGCAAGGTTTTGGCAGCTTGGGGAAGTGGAATGATTGGAGCCAGCAATCCAGACAAGCTCATTTCATAGGCCCAGCGATATTCGGCAAATTGAAATTCGGGGCTCACCGTGCAATCAAATACAACGCTGCATGGTTACGCGGCACCAGCCCTAGCGCGCCTGACAATACACTCAGAGTTCAGATTGAATATGAGTTTTAGGCATTCAATTTACCCAGTAGATCTCGTATCTTCATCGGATCATCTGTGCGCAGTATCTTTTGGGTCAGACTGGTTATTTCTGTCAGACTGGTAGTAAGCACGCGTTGCTTGACGTTAGGCACTTGCGCCGAAAACATTGAGAACTGACGCAAACCAAGGCCAAGCAATAATCGCGTATAAGTCAACTCACCCGCCATCTCTCCACAAACCGACACGGGCATATTAAAACGGTTGGCTGTGCGAATAATATGCGACAATAACTCCAGCACAGCCGGATGCAGTGGGTCATATAGATGCGCCACGTCTTCGTCGGTACGGTCTATCGCCAAGGTATATTGAATCAGATCATTCGTGCCGATAGACAGGAAGTCGAGTTTTTTGACAAACGATTTCAGCACCAATGCGGCAGCGGGTATCTCGATCATGCCGCCAATTTTGATATCCCGATCATAAGGAATGCCTTCGCCATCAAGTATCTGCTTGGTCGCGTCAATAAATTGCAGTGTCTGTTTAAGTTCAGATACACCGGATAACATCGGAATCAGTAACTTGATGTTGCCGTAGTGTGAGGCGCGCAACAATGCCCGTAACTGGGTACGGAATAGCTGCGGCTCTGCTAGACAGAAGCGAATTGCCCTCAACCCCAACGCAGGATTATTGGCGACTCGTTGAGTGCCGTGCAATTGCTTGTCACCACCCAAATCAAAAGTACGGATGACAACCGGCTCTCCATCCATACCTTCTGCAGCAGCTCGATAGGCCGTGAACTGTTCTTCCTCGTCGGGTAGATTGTCGCGGTTCAGAAACAGAAATTCACTTCTGAACAAACCGATGCCGGTCGCGCCATTCTCTTTGGCTTCACCAATATCTTCAGGCTTTTCGATATTCGCATGCAGCTCGATGAGCTTACCATCCAACGTGTTGGCGCGTGCAGTACGCAACCGCTTCAGCTTTTTGCGCTCCAGCTCCCACGCGCTCTGGCGTAATTTGTATTCTGCAAGAATCGCTTTGTCTGGATTAACGATCAGCACTCCCTGCTCACCGTCCAGAATCAACATATCATCTTCGTAAATCAGTTCACGAGCGTGGTGCAGGCCGACCACACACGGGGTGTTCAGGCTGCGCGCAACAATCGCAGTGTGAGAGGTTGCACCGCCTACATCGGTGATGAATGCACAAAACTGGTGTGGTTTGAATTGAATCAGATCAGCAGGGCTTAAATCATGCGCGACCAAAATCGTCTGTGCATCCTGCCGCTCCGCAGGTAGTTGATGGCCGGGCTGCCCCTGTAATTGCTTGAGCAAACGTTCAGACACCTGCCTGACATCAGTTTGGCGCTCGCGCAAATAGGCATCTTCGAATTCGTTGAACTGCTCAACCAAAGTGTCAGTTTGTACTTTAAGCGCCCACTCGGCATTGCATCCTTCGCTGGAAATCATCTCGCGCGGTGCGACACTCAACTGCGGGTCGTCAAGAATCATCTGGTGTAACTCAAGAAAAGCGTCAAATTCTGCTGCCGCATAAACCGGACGATTACTGCGCAAGGTTTCCATTTCATCCCGCGTTGCCTGCAATGCGGCATCAAAGCGTGCGATCTCTTCAGCCAGGAATTTTTTTGGCAAAACGTAATGTGCAACCTCCAGCGAGGTATGCGAAACCAGATGCGCATGACCTATGGCGATACCGCTGGATACTGCAATGCCATGTAGCGTAAAGCTCATTGCTATTCTCCAAGAACTGTTACGAGCAAGCCAAGGTGCAAGGCGCCCGATTGAAAGTTACCCGACTGTAAACTATTCGTAGAAATCATTCGCCTTCTCCGAAATAATCATTGATCAACGCCCGCAAAGCCTGCATCGCTTCCTCTTCGTCAGGGCCATCGATTTCAATGGTAACTGTTGTGCCTTTGGCTGCGGCGAGCATCATCACACCCATGATGCTTTTCGCATTTACGCGACGCTTATCGCGTGACATCATCACTTCACTTTTATAACTGGCGGCCAGTTGGGTCAGTTTTGCCGAAGCACGCGCGTGCAGTCCGAGCTTGTTGATAATCTCAATTTCCTGTTGCAACATCTTAACCTTCCATTTGCACGATACATCCCCGACCACCTTCGACGGCGACTTGAGCTAACTCCGACATGGATTTTTCAGGATGACACACCACCCTTAACAGCATCGGCAGATTCAATCCCGCCACACCAATCACGCTCTCGTCATGACAGAGCTGCCTGCCGATATTACTTGGCGTTGCACCGAACACATCCGCCAGTATCAACACCCCTCCACCAGAATCCAGTTGTTTGATGAGTGCCTGCCCATCAATCAGCTTTTGCTTCGGATCATCGCCTGCGAATACCGACAGCACTTTCAGGTTATCCGGCACCTCACCCAATACATGCTTGACACAGTCGACAAAGCTGTCGCCGAGTCCGTTATGCGTTACCAACAAAATACCGACCACTTCAATTCTCCTTAGCCTAGATCAGGCGCATGATATAGCCCAGCAGCAATATACCGCCCAGCAGTATGATCCAACCATATCTGGCAAACCATCGTAGTGCATTTTCTTTCTCAGCATCATGTTGCTCTTCTTCAGCCACAATCTTGCCAATCTTGCGTAATGCATTGATACCCGCCTCACGGCGCACATTCTTATCAATGTCACCTTGTTCAGGTTCGCTCATTACTTAACCTCTGGTCGCAAGTGCTTATCCGCAAATTTTAATCTTTTATTCAGAGCTGCAGTAACATGAACTTTTCCTTGTGCATCTACCAGCATTGCCTCCTGCAATGCCATTGCATTCGCCCTAGCTCGCCAACCTCTGACACCGGAAATGAACAAGGGTTTAGATGCCACATCCGACATCACCCCCGCGCGAGGGCCACGCGTCAATACCGTTACTCCTTGCACGCCATGCACAGGATAACCGCTACCCGGATTAATCAGATGGCAATAACGTATATTGCCGACCATGAAATAACGCTGATAATCACCGGATGTTCCAATGGCCTCGCCATCATGCAGGTCCATTGAGGCCAGCGCACCCGATTTACGCGGATGCTGAATACCAACCCGCCAGGGACGTTTACCATGCTTACCCATCGCAAGAATGTTGCCCCCAATATTGATTAGCGCGTTTTGGATGCCTTGCTTACGTAGCAAGTCTGCCGCACGATCCAGCGCATAACCTTTAGCATAACCACCCAAGTCGAGTTTGACTGACGGGTTACTACTCTCCACCCGCCCGCGCACGATCTTCAGGTCACTCATCATGGGGTTTTGCTTGACCCATTCCTTGACCTTTTTTTCTTCGGGCTGCGCCAACCTGATCTCGTCAGACTGAAATCCCCATAGCCCGATCAGCCCACCTATAGCCGGATTGAACAAATGCTTCGATTGTGCTGAAAGTCGTGTCGCATCGTTCAATATCTCGACTAACTCTGCTGAGATCGCCACACTCTCGCCCTTGGCAATGGCCGTGTTCAATTCACTCAACTCACTAGGTTGCCAAGCATGCAGCATATCGTGCAAGCGCTGGAATTCATGCATCACCGATGCGGCTCCCTGTCTGGCATGCTCATCAGATTCACCGTAGATGCTCACCTCAACCAAGGTGCCGAACACATAACTCTGTTCCTGATAGGTCGGCGGCTCTTTGTCCTGACACGCGGCCAGCAACAGGGCCGCAACCACCGCAATGAAACGTAACGATATTTTCATCTATTGGGCCTTCATCTATTGCTTGGTTGCAATTTCAATTTCCAATGAAGCAGCCAACATCGCCAACCTTGACACCACACCGTAAGCATAAAAACGGTTGGGCGTATCATCCGGTGCGTTATCGGGATTGGGCAAGGAGCAAGTGGTTTCGAAGGCCAGCGGCTGAAAATGCATCCCAGGCGCGTTTAGATTTTCATGTGCTCCGCGTGCGGTGTGTACACGGTAAAAACCACCGACCACATAACGGTCGATCATGTACACCACTGGCTCGGCAACCGCCTGATTGACATCTTCGAAGGTATACACGCCTTCCTGTATCAGCACATCAGAAACCTGTACGCCCTCTTTAACTACTGCCATCTTGTTGCGCTGCTTGCGGTTCAGGCCTTGTACTTCACTGGCGTCCTTGACGGTCATGATGCCCATACCGTAAGTGCCGGAATCTGCCTTAACGATCACAAAGGGGGCTTCTTTCACGCCATATTCTGCATATTTGGTGCGTATCTGTTGCAGTACTGTATCAACATGCCCGGCCAGGCACTCTTCTCCGATACGCTCATGAAAATCCACCTTGTCACATACCGCAAAGTACGGATTAATCAACCAAGGATCGATATCCAACAGCGTGGCGAATTCAACCGCCACTCCTGCATAAGCAGCAAAGTGCTGCGATTTTCGTCTTGCATGCCAACCAGCCTCAAGCGGGGGCAAAACAGATTGTTCAAGATTCTTCAGGATATCCGGTGCCCCCGAAGAAAGGTCATTGTTGAGTACGATCACGCAGGGGTCGAAATCTGCTACTCCAAGACGGTTACCGGTTCGTACCAGCGGCTCCAATGTCAGCGAATTACCATCGATCAGCTCCAGTGTCTTCGGCTCTGTGATCTCCGGCGACAGCGTCCCGACACGCACATTCATCCCCGACTGTCTGAAGATCGTAACCAATTGAGAGATGTTTTGCAGATAGAACTGATTACGTGTGTGGTTCTCCGGGATCAGCAGTACCCCTTTTGCTTCAGGACACACCTTTTCCACCGCAGACTGCATCGCCAATACGCATAAAGGCAGAAATTCGGAATTAAGGTTATTGAAGCCTCCTGGAAAAAGGTTGGTATCCACCGGTGCGAGTTTGAATCCACTATTACGCAGATCGACCGAACTGTAGAACGGCGGGGTATGATCCAGCCACTTGCCTCGAAACCAGTGCTCGATCGTCGGCATGGCATCCAGAAATCTTCGCTCCAGATCAAGCAGCGGGCCAGTAAGTGCGGTAGTAAGGTGGGGAACCATAATATCAGTGGATTGAATGAATTCACCGCATTTTAGCCGATAGGGCCAATATCAGGATATAAAGCATCGTTCGTGAAGGATGCGCTCACAGTGTTAAAATCGCGCTCCAAAAAATTTCAGAGATAGATTTTTCATGCTTTCCACCGCAAATATCACCATGCAGTTCGGCGCAAAGCCGCTATTCGAAAACGTCTCCGTTAAATTCGGTGACGGCAACCGCTATGGCCTGATCGGCGCCAACGGTTGTGGCAAGTCCACTTTCATGAAAATACTCGGGCGCGACCTTGAGCAATCATCCGGCGAAGTGATGATCGACAAGAGCGAGCGCTTAGGTAAATTACGTCAGGATCAGTTTGCCTATGAAGAGGTGCGTGTGCTTGATGTGGTGATGATGGGACACACTGAGATGTGGGAAGCGATGTCGGAGCGAGACGCAATCTATGCCGATCTGGAGGCTTCCGAAGATGACTATATGCGCGCAGCCGATCTGGAGGCCACCTTTGCCGAGTATGACGGTTATACCGCTGAACCTCGCGCCGGTGAGTTACTGCTAGGTGTTGGCATCCCGCTAGAGCAGCATCAGGGACCGATGCGTGAGATCGCGCCCGGCTTCAAATTGCGCGTGCTGCTGGCGCAGGCATTGTTTTCCAATCCAGATATCCTATTGCTGGACGAGCCGACCAACAACCTCGACATCAATACCATCCGCTGGTTGGAAGATATCCTGAATGCGCGGAACTGTACGATGGTCATCATTTCTCATGACCGACATTTTCTGAACAGCGTCTGCACCCATATGGCCGACCTCGATTACGGCAAGATCACGGTCTATCCAGGCAACTACAACGATTACATGCTGGCCTCGACTCAGGCTCGAGAACAACAGTCTGCAGACAATGCCAAGGCAAAGGAAAAAGTCGCGGAGCTGAAAGCCTTCGTGGCACGCTTTTCAGCCAATGCCTCCAAAGCTAAACAAGCCACTTCGCGGGCGCGGCAGATCGACAAGATCAAGATCGAAGACATCAAGCCTTCTAGCCGCCAGTACCCTTTCATCCGCTTTGAATATGACGACCGCGACAAATTGCATCGCTCTGCTGTCGAAGTGCAAAAGATGGAAAAGGGATTCGACAAGACGTTATTCACCAATGTGAACTTCCGCATCGATTCGGGCGATAAAGTCGCCATCATTGGCCCGAACGGAATCGGCAAGACGACATTGCTGCGCTGCCTGTTCGGTGACCTTGAGCCGGATGCCGGCTTAATCAAATGGACGGACAAAGCCAAGGTCGGCTACTACGCTCAGGATCACGGCGCAGATTTTGCCGAAGACCAACCCATGATGGACTGGATGACAGAATGGCGCGGCCCGAGTGATGACGACCAGATAGTGCGCGGCACATTGGGCCGCTTATTGTTCTCAGGCGATGACGTGAAGAAAAAAGTAAGCGTATTGTCTGGCGGCGAAAAGGGACGCATGCTGTTCGGCAAGCTGATGCTAAAAAAGCCTAACGTGTTGCTGATGGACGAACCAACCAACCATATGGATATGGAGGCGATTGAATCGCTCAATACCGCGTTGGATCTTTTCAAGGGCACCTTGATATTCGTCAGTCATGACCGTGAATTTGTTTCTTCTCTTGCCACACGCATCATCGAAATCTCTGAGAAAGGTGTGACCGATTATCACGGCACCTATGAGGAGTATCTGCGTGACCAGGGCATGGTCGCTTAGCAAGTTGCCGCGCCCGTATGACCATCGGTATTTTCGACTCAGGTGTTGGCGGGCTATCGGTACTGCGCCATATCCGCCAGGTGCTACCTGAAAAAAATCTGATCTACGTTGCCGATTCCGCGTATGCGCCCTACGGTGATAAATCGCCCGAGTTCATTACAACACGTTCGCACACACTGACCCGCTTTTTGATCGACCAAGGTGCGGAAGCAATCGTCGTCGCCTGCAATACCGCCACCGCCGCAGCCATTTCCGATTTGCGTAGTCAGTTCAACCTGCCCATCCTTGGCATGGAGCCCGCCGTCAAACCTGCAGTCGCTGCAACACGTAGTGGTGTGATTGGTGTGCTGGCGACCGTCGGCACGTTGGAAAGCGCACGTTTTGCAGCGCTACTGGAAAGGCATGCCGGTGATGCAGACATCGTCACTCAAAGCTGCCCGGGACTGGTGGAGCAGGTAGAGCAAGGCAATTTGACTGGTAATAATACTCGCGAATTAATCGAGCGTTACACTGCACCGTTACTTGCACAAGGCGCTGACAGCCTGATCCTCGGATGTACACACTATCCTTTTCTGGCACCTATCATCAGTGAGATCGTCGGGGCTGATGTTGCACTGATCGACACTGGCGAGGCGGTCGCCAGTCATTTGCAACGACGTTTACGGGAGGAATTGGCTGACCACGAAATATCGCCTCGAAAAGTATCACCAAGAGTCGCTACAAAGTTTTTCACCAGCGGCGAGGTAACGCTTACCTCAACTGTTACTTCTACATTGCATGGCGAACATGTGTCCGCATTGCCGTTACCGAGTGAATATACTTAACCAGAGCGAATACTCATAATTTCACATCCAGACCCTTTTCATCAGATAAAATCATAGTGCAATAACCTGAGGAACTTTGCATGACCACTCACCGCTATACACTCACTATCTCATGCCCTGACCGTTCCGGCATTATCGCCGAGGTCACGGGTTTCATCGCACAGCACGGTGGATTCATAGTCGAAGCCAGCTACCATACCGAGCAGGAAGCCAAGCTTTTTTTCATGCGTCAGGAAATACTGGCGGGCTCATTACCTTTCGATGCCGATGAATTCCGCAGCCGATTCTCATCACTGGCGCATGAATTCAAGATGAGCTGGCAGCTTTCGGATTCAGCCATCAAAAAACGGCTGGTCGTGCTGGTAAGCAAGCAGGATCACTGTCTCGACGATTTGCTGATGCGTTGGAGGTGCCGCGAGTTGCAGGTAGAAATACCCTGCGTCATATCCAACCACGAAGACTTACGCAGCTTTGTAGAGTGGCATGGCATCCCCTTCATCCACGTAGAGATGACTAACAAGGATACCGCCTTCCAAAGAATCACTGAATTGTTCGACGAACATCGTGGTGATTCCATGGTGTTGGCGCGCTTCATGCAGATACTTCCCCCGGAGCTGTGTCAGCGTTATCCGGGACACATCATCAACATCCACCACAGCTTCCTTCCTTCCTTTGCCGGTGCGAAGCCTTATCATCAAGCCTATCAGCGCGGTGTAAAACTGATCGGAGCGACGTGCCATTACGTTACCGAAGAATTGGATGCGGGGCCTATCATCGAGCAAGACACGGTACGCATCGACCACGGCGACACCCCTGACGATTTAGTGCGTTATGGACGTGACATCGAAAAAACCGTGCTAGCTCGCGGCCTGCGCTACCACGTGGAAGATAGGGTACTGATCTGCGGAAACAAGACCATCGTGCTGCGTTGAAATATGCCATTGCGCTATGCGGATATATACAAAACAGGCTTTGCACCATCACTTAAGCGTAGCCGCATTCTTTTTCGTTTCACTTCTCCCCCTCAACTCACACAGCCAGGGCTGGTCCTTTAAAGAAGTTCGTTCCGAACCGGGTCAATTTGTACTAGGCTTTATTGGTGGCATCGTTGCGCATGAGCTCGGACACTATGCTATTGCCTCATCTAAGGGTTATAAAGTCAGCCACGATGGACTCTCCATCGTCTATCCCGATGCAAACTTCACCCCTGCCGACCACCTGCAAGTCGCCTCTGCCGGATTCCAGACTCAGTGGCTGATGTCTGAGCATGCATTGCGTGACAGTCACTTTAGGGAAAAAAAGGGGATGCACGGAAATATAAGTGCAGGCATCGTCACTGCACACTTGAGCATCACTGCCGCCTACCTTCTCTTTCTGAAAGATCATCATCAGGGCGATGTGGTCGGCATGGCAGATGCCACCGGCCTTTCCAACAATCAAGTGGCACTGGCGCTGGCCATACCCGGTGCGCTGGATGCCTGGCGACTATTTGGCAATGATGTACCTGACTGGGTGCCGGGATTATCCCTGATAAGTAAGGGAATAGGCATGGCTTGGGTGTGGACTTACTGATGCCCCTTCAATGCAGCGTTGCAATAGTAACCACCCCCCTTTCTATGCTATAGAATACGTACATTAGCTCTACACTTGGAAGCAGATTGACATGATACGTAGCCTGATACTTTCCATTCTACTCATACTGCCGATGTCCGCGTATGCTGATGCTTGCGATTCGGCAGAGCCTGAAGATTTCCTGAGCTTCTTCTTTCACTTTTCGGGTAGCAAAAGTTTTTCTGCAAGCAGGACTGTTTACCCGTTGAAAGTTGTCATACAGGTTTACGGTATAGATGAAATGGGCAACGACCTCTCCGTCTCAGGCGTTTCATATCGATCAAAACAGCAAGATGCAAGGCTGCCCAGCCTATCTAATTTGCTGCAGGAGGAAAGCCAAGTAGCGAAAGTGCATGAAGGCTCTCCTGATTACTTTGTCGTGCAGGTTTTTGGAGACAATCCCGAAGCGGGCGAAACCTTGCATTTTTCTCGTAAGGCTAATTGCTGGTTCTTGGATGAGAACCGTAAACATTCCTTATCCAACCAACACTGGGTAGATCAACAGGACAGTTCTCAGAAATCTCCTCTGGTGCCACACTTTTACTCTAAGCCCAGCAATCAGGACTTAAAAGCAATGGTAAGAGTGCTGAAACACCTGTCACTGATACAAGACGCTATCTATCTGGGTGCCATTGAAGACGCAAAAGTCGAGCTGAACTATCTTTCAGACAGTCTGAAGGCGAAAAACGATTACGCCATTGAAGGGCGAGAACAAATTGCCCGTGATTGCCGCAAAGTGCTCTCTTTACTCAACAAAAATCGAAGCTTCGATGCTTCATCTATATTGAGTAAAGTTATTCGCGACCTTTGGCGCAAAATCGACTAGCTATACACACGCCCGCAAATTTCGTTAAGATGGGTTACGTCCCCCAAGTATGACGGAGTATCTATTGGCAAGAAGGAGACTTCTCGTGAAACATTTTGCGCTCGCACTGCTTCTATCAATCGTCACCGCCTCAGCACCAGCTTGGGCTGAAGCCGAATTTGACGTCACCTATTGGGATACGGATGAAGGCAGGGCGCTGCAATCCCGTATTCCCGAAAAAGCAGATTACTGGCAATTGATTCCTACCTTTGCCGTACAAATAACCCAATCCTATTGTTCTGTCGCCAGCGCGATTACCGTGCTTAATGCGATGCCGATACAGAAACCTGTCGATCCAACCTACGCACCTTACGCTTTTTTCACCCAGACCAACTTCTTTACGCCCGAAGTGACAGAAATCATCAGCGCGGAAACCGTACTCAAAATGGGCATGACACGAGAAGAGATGACGGCCACCTTAAATGCGCAGGGGGTCAGCGCAAGGTCTGTTGCCGGAGACACTTTTAACGATGGTGACCTGCGCACCTTGCTGCAATACACACTGGGAGATGATGGTCAGTTCGTATTAGCCAATTACTATCGTGCCAGTCTGGGACAGGTAGGAGGTGGTCACTGGTCTGCATTGGCAGCCTATGATGTGGAAACCGACAGTGTGCTGATACTCGATGTCGCAAAGTATAAATATCCCCCTGTTTGGGTAGGCACAAGCACACTGCGAACTGCAATCGCCACACTTGATACCACCAGCAACAAATCACGCGGCTTGGTGATCGTATCCAAGGATTAGCCTCGTACCGGAATCATTCTGCGCATATAGTCAGGACGAAAAAAAGGGCACCTTGCGGTGCCCTGAAATGGAGCTGAGGAGGCAGCTCCGGGAGGAGGCTTTGTTAAACGCTGTAAGCGCGTTCTCCATGAGTTGCGGTATCAAGACCTTCGCGTTCTGATTCTTCGGATACACGCAGACCCAGCACCATATCGACCAACTTGAATAATACAAAGCTGACCACACCTGACCACACCACCGTAAGCAAGACACCAGTGGCCTGAGTCATGACCTGACCCGCCATAGAATAATCATCCACACCGATGCCACCCAACGCAGGTGATACGAAGATACCTGTGCCGATCGCGCCGACGATACCGCCAACTGCATGGATACCAAACACATCCAGCGAATCGTCATAGCCGAGTGACCGCTTCAGACCGGACACTGCCCAGAAACAAACAGGCCCAGCGATCAAACCCAGTGCTATCGCACCCATCGGTCCGACCAGACCGGCGGCAGGCGTTACCGCAACCAGCCCAGCAACCACACCCGATACGATACCCAGCATTGAAGGCTTGCCACGCAGAAGCCATTCAGCATACATCCAGCTCAGCCCGCCTGCTGCAGTTGCAACGATGGTATTGAGAAAGGCCAGTGCTGCACCGCCTGTTGCCTCAAGGTTAGAGCCCGCATTAAAGCCGAACCAGCCCACCCACAATAATGAACCACCTATCATGGTCATCGGCAGATTGTGTGGTGCCATCGGCTCTTTGCCATAACCGATACGCTTGCCGATCACGATTGCACCCACCAAAGCTGCGACACCTGCATTGATGTGTACGACTGTGCCACCTGCAAAATCCAGCGCACCCATTTCAAACAGATAGCCACCGGCTGCCCACACCATATGCGCGATAGGCAAGTACGAAAAGGTGAACCACAGTGCAGAAAACACCATCAAAGCAGAGAACTTGATACGCTCAGCAAAGCCACCGATGATCAGTGCGGTCGTGATGGCCGCAAAGGTCAACTGAAAAGCGACGAAAGTAAGCTCCGGTATCACCACACCCTCGGTAAATGTCTCAGCCATACTATCCGGCGTTACCCCGGCGAGGAACAGCTTGGAGAAATCTCCTATCGCCCAGTTAAGACCACCTCCGTCACCAAAGGCCAGCGAGTATCCATAAACTACCCACAGGATGGCGATCAACCCGAAAATACCGAACACTTGCGACAGCACTGAAAGCATGTTCTTGGCGCGTACTAGACCGCCATAAAACAGTGCCAGACCGGGAACGATCATCAGCACGACCAACAAGGTGGACAGCAGCATCCAAGTGGTATCGCCCTTGTCAGGTACCGGCGTGATAGCTGCCGCGATTTCTTCAGCGTTAACACCCACTGAAAAACCACACAGCATGCCAACGACAACGAGTATTTCAAAAAATCTTTTCATGACGATCTCCTTACAATGCTTCAGAACCGGTTTCGCCGGTACGGATACGGATAACTTGCTCGAGATCAGCGACAAAAATCTTGCCGTCACCGATCTTGCCGGTATTGGCGGCCTTCTCAATCGCCTCTATCGCCTGATCCAGCAAATCCGCTTTGACGGCAGCCTCAATCTTTACCTTAGGTAAAAAATCCACCACATATTCCGCACCGCGATACAATTCGGTGTGACCCTTTTGCCGTCCGAAGCCTTTGACCTCGGTGACGGTGATGCCTTGCACGCCGATGGTATGCAACGCTTCGCGCACTTCGTCCAATTTGAATGGCTTGATGATGGCTGTGATCATTTTCATTTCAATCTCCTAGTTAAGAAGGGCGAAATTGCTCCCGCCCGATGATTGATTACATTGAGTGGGAGACGGAAACCACGCTTTGGCTCTTATCTCCAGTTATGTCGGTATTACTGAACATGACACTCACTGAGTAGCCGCTGAAATCCTTGGAAACACTCAAGTTGTAATCTGCGTAATCAGAAGCGCTGTCGTTGGCAACAGTCTGCTTGCCATAATGGGCTCCCACTGAAATACCCGCATCTTCAATGTCGTAGCTGCCGTTCAATTCTGTATAAGTGGAACCCTCGGAATCAGGATTGCCAAAAAGATCGGTGGTGCTGCGTGAATACTTGGCACTAACCCACTTGTAGCTGACTGAACCATAAAATTCATCTGTATCTGCCGTGATTTGAGGGGCGACATATTCACCGGGATAGTTGTAGCGCAGGAAACCCACATCGTAGCTGACATCCTCAGTGATACTGCCGCCAAATCCTAGGTAGGTATCCACTTCCAAACTAGAACTGTCATATGCTGCTGAGTCGACCAGCCAGCTGATGTTGGAAGCCCATACGCCAGCATATAATCCGCTGCCATGGGCGTAGTCGAAGCCTCCCTGGAGCGCGGCACCGTCATTTGTTTGCGTCACACCTCGGAAAAGATAATCGCTGGTCAACGTGACGTTCGCGCTAACAGGGGATTCTGCCAATGCCAAGCTTGGAATTGCCAATGCGGCAAGCATCATGGAATTAATTAAGTTGCTGTTCATGGTATTTCCTTTCGTTTAAGTAATTAAAGTGAAAATTTACAAATCCACGCTGCTACTAACGCAGCTTCCATGCCAAAGCTAAAAAAAACAATAGATACAATAGCTTAAGAAAAACCCACTAAAATCCAGGCATAACCTTCTGCACCAACAGCAGGCACTTAAAAAGTGCCATGCACACAAGCAGTGCATCGGGATATATTTGTTACACTAAGCAATCAGAGATTTTTCCGGGAGGAATGCAAGATGCTGAACCAGAAATTGTTTGACCAAAAATTCTTTGAAGACATGGCAGGCAAATTAAACGATGCCGTTGCTAACAGTCCTGCGAAAGATTTCGAGCAAAATGCGCGCGCATTATTGGCACAGGGCTTCGCTAAACTTGATCTGGTGACGCGTGAGGAATTCGACGTACAAACACAAGTGCTAGCGCGTGCGCGTGAACAACTCAGCGCATTGGAAGCACGCATCGCTGAGTTGGAAGCGCAGCGTAAATAACATGGGGTTGGCCGTTTTACATAGCCGCGCGCTCTCCGGCATGGAAGCTGCGCTAGTCACCGTCGAGGTGCACATCGCTAACGGCCTGCCCAATTTCACCATCGTCGGCCTGCCTGAAACAGAAGTAAAAGAAAGTAAAGATCGGGTACGCGCCGCTTTACAGAATTGCCAGTTTGAACTGCCTGCACGTCGCATTACCGTCAACCTAGCGCCTGCCGATCTACCCAAAGAAAGCGGACGCTTTGATTTACCGATTGCGCTTGGCATCCTCGCCGCCACCGGACAGATCCCGTCCGACCGACTTGCAGAATACGAATACGCTGGTGAGCTTGCACTGACAGGCGAGTTACGCGCAATACGTGGTGCGCTGGCGATGACTTATCGCGCTGCCGACAGTGGCCGCGCTTTTATCCTGCCGGCTGTGAATGCACACGAAGCTGCACTGGTGGATGACGCAACCGTCTATCCTGCACAATCACTGTTACAAGTTGCCGCACATCTGACTGAACGCGAACCGCTTGCGCGTTTCATTCCAGAGACGGATCCGTCTGCAGCGCTTTACCCTGACATGCGCGAGGTAAAAGGTCAGTCGCAATCCAAGCGCGCCCTCGAAGTCTCCGCCGCAGGTGGACACAGCATCATCATGTCCGGCCCACCGGGTACCGGAAAATCCATGTTAGCCGCACGCCTCCCGGGCATCCTGCCGGAGATGACGCAAGAAGAAGCACTGGAATCTGCTGCGATGCAATCCTTGGGCGGCACATTCGATATAGACAAGTGGAAACAACGACCCTATCGCGCCCCGCACCATACTGCGTCGGCGGTGGCGCTAGTGGGCGGCGGCAGCAACCCGCGACCCGGAGAAATCTCAGTAGCAATGCACGGAATTTTATTTCTGGATGAGCTGCCCGAATTCAACCGTAGCGTACTGGAAGTATTACGAGAACCGCTGGAGAGTGGGCGCATTACCATCTCACGTGCGGCACGACGCGCCGACTTCAAAGCACAGTTCCAATTGGTCGCCGCGATGAACCCCTGCCCCTGTGGATATCTGGGCCACTTCAACGGCAAATGTCGCTGCACACCGGATCAAGTGTCCCGCTATCGCGGCAAAATCTCCGGCCCGTTGATGGATCGTATCGATATACAAATCGAAGTGCCTGCCGTACCGCAGGAAGATTTACTGAAACAGGCCGATGGAGAAACCAGCTCAGCGATCCAGGCCAGAGTGGAAACCGCGCGGCAACACCAGATCACTCGTCAGAACAAACCCAACGCCCAGCTTAGGGTCAGCGAGATGGATGAATACTGCGCACCGGATGAACAAGGTGAGGCGCTGTTACGACAAGCCATCACTCGGCTCAATCTTTCTGCTCGCGCTTATCACCGCATCCTCAAAGTAGCACGCACCATCGCTGATCTGGCTGATAGTAAGAATGTGCTTTCAGCGCATATCGCAGAGGCGGTGCAGTATCGGAGGATGGATATAGCGTAGATAGTAACGCAGCAAGGTGGCCATATTTACACTTCGTAGCCGAACCTTTTCAGCCATGTTCCAGAAAGTTTATTCAACTTTTCTTGCTGGTCGCTGTCAAAATAGCTGCGCCACTCACCTTCGGCTTTTGAAGTAATATGATTGCTCTGAAATCCGGTTGCTTTACTCATGGTTCTGAGCGATCCATCAAAATTCTTAACGGAATGATACTTTGATTGTTGTCCACTGTGCATTGTTGGAGAATTTGCTTCGGCTTTGGGCAAGGCTTGCAAATTTTTCTGAAAATTGGACTTGTCAAATTTCTGTATGATCTCCCTGCTCTCATTTTCAGAAAGCTTCAAATTCAAAAAATTGCCGACATCTTCCAGAACTTTGGTGGGATTATTCAATACATCCTCAAAGCGTACGCCTAATGCCTGCGTTCTAAATGCCTGCAGATAATATTCAGTAGAGTCCATCATGCCGGGTACAGCACTCAATCCTGCTTCAAAATCAGCATGTGTGAATCGCATGAATGAAAGGCAGGCATCTCTGACATCCCTTACGTTGTTTATAATTTTCAACTCATGGTTTGCAGGCAGAGGCTTCCTCAACATGATATGGGTTTTTATGCAATAGACCTCGTTTGTATTGGGCTTGCTTAGAAATGCTTTTTTGAGAATTTCGCTTTCGTCTACCGGCACCTCAGTGGGTAATACCGTCCAGCCTCTAGTTTCAAAAATTGCACGAGTGATGTTGTAAGTCCACATCGATCCCGCTCTGGGCATTCCAGCTATAAGTACTATCATTTATATTCCTTAATACTGTATACATTGCCAAAACAATTTGGACAGATTGTTAGATCAATTCATGGTATTGACAAACCAGCTCTTAAACTTAAAAAGTTGTCGCCGTAAAATTGAAATATATTACCACTACTTTTTTTTCTCAAGACACAAAGGCACATACCTGCTCAATTTTTCTGCTCGCGCTCATCACCGCATCCTCAAAGTGGCACGCACCATCACTGATCTGGCCGACAGTAAGGATGTGCTTTCAGGCCATATTGCTGAGGCGGTTCAATACCGCAGAATGGATACGCTGTAAGCGGAAGGACAGCTAAGTTAGGTGACGCTAAAGTGGGGAAAGTCCAGTTAGTAAAAAATCCTTACTTTGATCCACATAAGTACTCCCGTCGAAATCCGTCTCTTTCCATTCACCTTTAGTTTTCATGAGTTAAAATATTATCGATCCGGTTGGCTAGACTAATCGCGGCACGAACTCGATGCTCGGGGAGGGCGCTTTTGTGAAACGGTACAGCATCAGCAATTATGTTATCTGGCTCACGTTGGTGCCATTGCTGGTGGTTGTGTTATTGCTTGAGGCACTATTCCTGCATCACCGTTTTGAAGCGATTGACGATACATTGCTTGAGCGCGGCAAACTCATCGCCAGCCAAATTTCTTCGAGTGCGGAATACGGCGTGTTTTCTAATAACCTGTTGTTTTTGCAAAATATCGCGCAGGACACTTTACAGCAGGTGGATGTACAAGATGTCATTATTCTTGATGCATCATCAAACCCGCTTTTTGAAACAGTAGCGCTTTCCGTTGAGCCAAATGAAAATGTTGCAGTCGATGCAAACAGCACAATGTCGGTTGCTAGCCCGCTTTGGTCAACACGCATTCAAAAGATCAAGGAATCCGTCAATTTAAGTAATCCGACACATTTTGGCGAAAAGAGTCTGTGGATATTCCAGCCTATCCTTCCTTTACCAGTGGCATTGGGTGAGATGGAGATTAACCCGGCTGTTGAGCCAATAGGTTCAGTCATTGTGGAAATGAGTCGCACGCGGACCATTGAGTTGAAGACGAAAATATTATGGATTTTGGCGGGTATAACCGCCCTATTCCTTGCACTCCCGTTTTTCTTGGCTTATCTGTTCAACCGCAATATCCTTTCGCCCATCAGAAGGCTTAGCAATACCGTGCAGTCAATTGGTGAAGGGCATTTGGAAACTCGCGCTTCCGCCGGATCGGAGCATATAGATGAGTTGGATAATCTTGTACACGGCGTCAATGATATGGCTGCAAAGTTGCAGCAGGAGAATGCGATCTTGCATCAGCGCATGGAAGAGGCGGTTCGCATTGCTGCAATCGCCTTTGAATCTCATGAAGGGATGATGATTGTAGATGCAACCACATGCAAGATCATCCGCATCAATCAGGCATTTACCGATATTTACGGCTACACAGAATTGGATGTCATCGGGGAAACGCCGAGTCGGTTCAAATCCACTCACCATGACGACAGTTTTTATAAGTCGATTTGGGAAGGCATCAATACTCAGGGATTTTGGCAGGGAGAGATTTGGAATCGCTGCAAAAATGGTGAAGTCCATCCGGCTTGGGCAAACTTTACGTCTATACCAAATGAAGGCTTTAAAGGTGAACCAATCTCGTATTACATCGCGACCTATTCTGATATTACCGAGCGGCATGAACGCGAAAAAGCACTACAGGCGGAAAGCCTTGCCAAGAGTGAGTTTCTCGCCAACATGAGTCACGAGATCCGCACCCCGATGAACAGCCTCATTGGTATGACCCGACTTGCGCTCGATGCCTCAATCAGTTTCCAGACGCAAGCTTACCTAGAAAAAATTCAACTCTCTGGCGAGCACCTTATGTGCATCCTTAATGACATTCTCGACTTCTCTCAGATTGAGTCTGGAAAGTTGAGAATTGAAATGACCGATCTCAATATCCGTGAGGTGATGGATGATGCCATCAGTCTGATAGGAAATGCAGTGGATGCAAAGGGGCTCAAACTCAGTATTAAGCTTGAGCCTACTATCCCAATTTACTTATGCGGCGATTCTCTGCGGCTGAACCAGATTCTGCTCAACTACATCAATAACGCCGTCAAGTTTACTGAGCGTGGCGAAATCTCTGTCACGGTCAGCGAGGTTGAATCAGGCAATGATTATTCATTGCTGCGTTTCGCGGTGCAGGACACCGGCATCGGCATCCAGGCGGAGGACGTTGAACAGTTATTCAAGCCTTTCGAACAGGCCGACACTTCAACCACTCGAAAGTATGGTGGATCCGGCCTCGGGCTGGTCATCAGTAAACGGTTGGCGAAGTTGATGGGCGGTGAAGTAGGTTTAGAGAGCGAGCTTGGCAAAGGCTCTACCTTCTGGTTTACCGCGCGGTTGAACAAAAGCACAAGCAAAGCCAAGGGGGAGAGCAAGGTTGCCTTGGCAACTTATAATAAAGAAGCTGTAGCAGATGCGCTAAAGGGTGCACACATCCTGCTGGTCGAAGATGATTTGCTCAATCAGGAAGTCGCCGCCACTTTTCTGCAACGTATGGGCGTGAATGTATCCATCGCCAACAACGGACAGGAAGCGATTGAAGTATTACACCGGGAGCCTTTCGACTGCGTATTGATGGATATCCAAATGCCGGTAATGGATGGTCTCAATGCGGTTAAGTTAATCCGCAGTGATGCTTCATTGGCGAATTTAAAAGTGATTGCCATGACTGCCAACGCCTCCAACAGTGAACGTGATCATTTTCTTGCATTAGGCATGGACGACTTTATCAGCAAACCATTTGACCCAACCACGCTTTACACCACTATTGCAAAATATCTTTCTGCTCGCTCAAAATCAAACGTTACCGATTTCATTGCACCTACTCCTGACACTGAAATTAGCAATGGCACGACGTTGGAAGGCAAAGACTGTATGAGTGATGTTCCGATTTTGGTTGAGTTATTTGACAATGAACCAAATGAAATCCGGGAATTTATTTCTAAATCCCTCGTGTCATTACGAGAGGATGTAGCCAGAATCGAAGCAGCGATAGCACTTAAAGACATGTCAGAAGTTAGGGCAATCGCACACCGCATCTATTCTCCAGCACAAATGATCGGGGCGATTGAGTTTGCAGATATATGCAATGTACTTAGGCAAAGCGAAAATTCAGAAAGAGCGCAACGGTTCGTCAATCAATCCAGTCAACTCCTGCAAGATATGGAGCAGAAATTCGAACAAATGCTAAAACAAGATACTGCATAAACCTTAAACCTCATTGAAGTTCTTTTATTATCACTATGTTAGTATCGTCATGCATAAATCGATCGCATCATCACAAAGCAAATTCATTTATCAAAGCCTATGAGTATCCCGACTGCCCAATTGCCGATAAAAGTTCTCATAACGGATGATCATCCGGTGGTTCGCAATGGTTATCGTCGCATGCTGGAAAATGAACCTGATATCTCCGTGGTTGCGGAAGCAAACGACGGCGAAGCTGGAATCAACATGTACAAGGAATATCAGCCGGACGTGATGATTCTTGATCTAAGCATGCCCGGCATCGGCGGCTTTGAGGCACTACGTCGAATCAAAGCATTTGATGCTGAAGCGAAAATCTTGGTATTCAGCATACACACCTGTGAAATCAACATTACGCAGGTGTTAGATGCAGGCGCATCAGGTTACCTCAACAAGCAATCCCCAATTGAGAATATGGTGACGGCAGTGCGCGAAGTCTCACAGGGTAAAACATATGTTGATTACAATTACACTGCGGGCGAACCAAATTCCAAAGACCTTCTGTGTTTGCTGTCCTCGCGTGAATTTCAGATTTTCAAATTTTTAGCTCAAGGATTTGAAGCAACTAAGATTGCTGAAACACTCTCCATCAGCCCTAAAACTGTCGGTACGCACCAGACCAAAATCATGAGCAAACTGGAGTGCAAGAACTCTGCACAACTTGCCATTATTGCCCTTCGCAATCATGTGGTCGAGCCGTAGATTCTATATAGATATCCAATTTCTACTGTGTCGGCACATTAATCCATGTTCGCAGGCAATAAGACAAAGCACAACAAGGGGGATTTTTGGCCGCTAATGCGGCGCATAATCTTCATCGCTATCGACAGGAATTACCGTGGCAACATGGTAAAATCCGTGACTTACTATAGCGTCGAATAACCATGAGCTCAAAACCACATTCCATCGAACAATTCCTGCAAAAGCGCATCCTGATTCTCGATGGTGCTACAGGTACCATGATCCAACTCTGCAAGCTGGATGAAGTTGACTTTCGCGGTGAGCGCTTTGCAGACTGGCCTCAAGACCTGAAAGGTAATAACGATCTGCTGGTGCTGACCAGACCGGATGTAATCACGACCATCCACCACCAGTATCTGGAGGCAGGCGCGGACATCATCGAGACCAATACTTTCGGTGCGAATGCAACCACGTTAAAAGCCTATGGCATGGAGGATTTGTGCTATGAGTTGAATGTCGCCGGTGCCCGCCTCGCACGTGAAGCTTGCGACGCCTTCGCCACACCGGATAAGCCGCGCTTTGCCGCTGGCGTGCTGGGACCCACCGACAAGACCGCCACGATTTCTCCTGATGTGAATGACCCGGCTGCTCGCAACATCACCTTCGACCAACTGGTCGCGGATTATGCTGAAGCGACACGTGGTTTGATGGACGGCGGCGCAGACCTGTTATTGATCGAGACCATCTTCGACACCTTAAATGCTAAAGCAGCGATCTTCGCCGTGCAGTCTGTGTTCGAGGAACGCAGCACTTCGCTGCCGATCATGATCTCCGGCACCATCACCGATGCATCGGGCAGAACCCTTACCGGGCAGGTTACTGAGGCGTTCTACAATTCGTTGGCACATGCCAAACCGCTTTCCATCGGCTTGAACTGCGCGCTGGGCGCGGAAGAGTTGCGTCAATATATCGAAGAGTTATCTCGTGTCGCCAACTGCCATGTGAGCGCACACCCTAACGCCGGCCTGCCTAACCCGCTGGCAGAGACTGGCTACGATGACACACCTGAAAACATGGCTGGGCAAATCAAGGAATGGGCAGACAGTGGTTTCCTTAATATTATCGGCGGATGCTGTGGCACTTCGCCTGCGTTCATCAAGGCCATCGCCGATACGGTAAAAGATATCGCACCACGCAAGATCCCTGACATCGCCATCGAATCTCGCTTGTCTGGACTGGAACCGTTCAACGTCAGTGACAGTTCATTGTTCGTCAATGTCGGCGAGCGTTGCAATGTCACCGGTTCGGCCAGATTCAAACGCCTGATTTTGGAAGGCAGTTACGAAGAAGCCTTGGAGGTTGCCAAGCAACAGGTGGAAACCGGCGCGCAGGTGATCGACGTCAACATGGACGAGGCCATGCTGGATGGCGAGGCCGCGATGGTGAAGTTTCTCAACCTGATCGCTTCCGAGCCCGACATCTCAAAAGTACCGCTGATGATCGACTCTTCGAAATGGGACATCATCGAAGCTGGCTTGAAGTGTGTACAGGGCAAAGCCATCGTCAACTCGATCTCGCTGAAAGAAGGCGAAGAGAACTTCATCAAATATGCAGGGCTAGTACGACAGTACGGCGCGGCCGCAGTAGTGATGGCCTTCGACGAGCAGGGTCAGGCCGATACCTTCGCGCGCAAGACCGAGATCTGCAAGCGTAGCTACGATATCTTGGTGAGCAAGGTGGGCTTCCCGCCTGAGGACATCATCTTCGACCCGAACATCTTTGCGATTGCCACCGGCATCGAAGAGCACAACAACTACGCGGTGGACTTCATCGAAGCAACCGCGTGGATAAGAAAAAATCTAACTTTTGCCAAGGTTAGCGGTGGTGTGTCTAATGTCTCATTTTCCTTCCGTGGCAACGAGATTGTGCGCGAAGCGATCCACACCGTATTCCTATATCACGCCATCAAGGCGGGCATGAACATGGGCATCGTCAACGCCGGACAGCTTGGTGTGTACGAAGAGTTACCAAAGGATTTGCGTGCAGCCGTTGAGGATGTGGTACTGAACCGCGACCCTGATGCGGGTGAAAAACTGGTCACGCTAGCTGAAAACTTTAAAGGCGGCGGCAAAGCTCAAGTCGAGGACTTGGAGTGGCGAAAAGGCACAGTGCAGGAACGCCTGACCCACGCGCTGGTGCGCGGTGTCACCACTTACATCGTGGAGGACACCGAAGAAGCGCGTCTGCAAGCCGAGTTTCCAGTCGAAGTGATCGAAGGTCCGCTGATGACCGGCATGAATGTGGTCGGTGATCTGTTCGGCGCAGGCAAGATGTTTTTGCCGCAGGTGGTGAAATCCGCACGTGTAATGAAGCAGGCGGTGGCACATCTGGTGCCATTCATCGAAGCGGAAAAACTACGCTCCGGCGACAACAAGCCCAAGGGTAAGATCGTCATGGCGACGGTTAAAGGCGACGTGCATGACATCGGCAAAAACATCGTCACTGTGGTGCTGCAGTGCAACAACTTCGAAGTGGTGAACATGGGCGTGATGGTGCCGTGCCAACAGATATTGGATACAGCTAAAGAACACAATGCCGACATCATCGGTCTGTCCGGCCTGATCACACCGTCGCTAGAAGAAATGGCACATGTCGCCAAAGAGATGGAACGGCAGGGATTTAAGATTCCACTACTGATCGGTGGTGCGACCACATCTCGCGTACATACTGCGGTGAAGATCGAGCCCAACTACCCGAGTGGCACAACGGTGTATGTCGTCGATGCGTCACGGGCGGTGGGGGTGTGCAGCAACCTGCTGAGCTCTACACTACGCGATGATTATGTCGCGGGCATCAAAGCTGAATATGCAACCCAGCGTAAGCAGCACGAAAACAAGAAGGGTAAGGCCTCATACGTTACGTTGGCCGAGGCGCGTGAGCATGGTCTCAAGACCGATTGGGCCAGCCACGTACCTCCTCAGCCGGCTGAACTTGGCGTAAAAGAATTGCGGGATTACCCGCTATCCGAGATCGCTAAAAACATAGACTGGTCACCTTTCTTTCAAGCTTGGGAACTAGCAGGGCGCTATCCGAAGATTCTGGATGACAAAGTCGTGGGTGAAGAGGCACGCAAACTGTTCGCCGATGCGCAAGCGATGTTGAAAAAAATCATCGATGAAAAGTGGCTCACCGCAAATGGAGTGTATGGTCTATTCCCTGCTAACACGGTAGGCAGTGACGACATCGAAATCTATACCGATGACACCCGCAGCAAGCTAGCAATGACCTGGCACAACCTGCGTCAGCAAACCAAAAAACTGGCCGCTATCCCCAACTACTGTCTGGCTGACTACATCGCACCAAAAGAAACAGGCGTGCCGGATTATATCGGTGGCTTTGCGGTCACCGCAGGTATCGGCATTGATGCGCGCGTAGCTGAATTCGAAAAAGATCATGATGACTACAACGCGATTTTGTTGAAGGCACTGGCTGACCGCCTCGCCGAAGCGTTCGCCGAACACCTGCATGAAAGAGTACGCAAAGAGTTCTGGGGGTATGCCGCTGATGAAGGCTTGGATAACGATGCCCTGATCGCCGAAAAGTATCGCGGCATCCGCCCCGCGCCCGGTTATCCTGCTTGCCCTGAACACAGCGAAAAAGCCCCCTTGTTCGAATTGCTGCAAGCCCCTGACAAGGCAGACATCACCCTCACCGACAGCTATGCGATGCTGCCCACCGCAGCGGTGAGTGGTTTTTACTTCTCGCATCCCGAAGCGAAATATTTTGCCACCGGCAAGATAGACAAAGAGCAAGTTGCGGACTACGCCAAGCGCAAAGGCTGGACGGTGGAAGAAGCCGAACGCTGGTTGGCACCGGTGTTGAGTTATTAACTTAGAGGGTAGCAATGACTGACATCAAATTCTCTAAACAAGAGCAAGATATCATCACCAATAAAATTCAACTTTATTTTGAAAATGAATTGGACCAAGAAATCGGGCAATTCGATGCTCAATTCCTTTTAGACTTTTTCACCAAGGAAGTCGGTGTGTATTACTACAATCACGGACTCTATGATGCACAAGCAATGCTAACGCGTAAGCTAGAGGATGTATCCGAAGCAATACTTGGATTAGAAAAAATTACAGATTCCACAATCACTGGAGAAACTAAATGAATCGCACCCCTTTTTTACCGCTGGCAATAATATTATTCGTCAGTATGTTTTTTACTTCGGCCTGTTCCAATCAGGTCACAACACCCATGGAGGCAAGCAACGTGACTGAACTCATCAAAACCGATAACAAAGTAGGCGATGGCCCAACCGCATCAGCAGGACAAAACGTCACCGTTCATTACACCGGCTGGCTATTTGACACATCTGCTGCCGACAACAAAGGGGCAAAATTCGACAGCTCACGCGACCGCAATGATCCTTTCGTCTTCCCGCTCGGCGCAGGCCGTGTGATCAAAGGTTGGGATGAAGGCGTAGCAGGTATGCAAGTAGGCGGACAGCGCACCCTGACGATTCCACCTGAAATGGGTTACGGTGCTCGCGGCGCAGGTAGTGTTATTCCTCCAAATGCGACATTGGTATTTGATGTCGAGTTGCTGGGTGTGAACTAACGTAAAACGACTGCGGTCGTCACACCTGTTGATGCGCAGCAAATCGTCCTGTTAGGATATTTCCATGTTTTATGTTGATCTCTTCGCTGCGCTTGGCCACCACAAAGTGGACTACCTGCTAATCGGCGGGTTAGCTGTTTCATTGCATGGTATAGAGCGTGCCACGATGGATGTGGATATCACAGTGGCTTTGAATCCGGATAACTTGGCATCATTAATTGATGCCGCAAAGGAACTACAACTCACACCTGTACTGCCTGTCTCACTGGAATCACTGTCCAATCTTGAGTTGCTGCGCGAATGGCATGAACAACGGAATCTCAAAGCATTCGCGTTGCGCACCCCTGATTTGGCAGGTGTGACAATTGATGTGTTGCTGTTTCCGCCTGTAGATTTCGCTGAAATGCTTACTCGTGTAGAAAAATTCGAGGTTGCTGGCACAGCAATCAATGTCGTCTCGATAGACGATCTGATAGCACTCAAACGTGCTGTTGCCCGCCCGATAGATTTGTCTGACATTGAACACCTGCAACGGGTTCAATCAGCATGACCCAATCATTCAATTCCGGTGATCGCACTTATTACGTGAGCGATGAACGCTTGCGTGCTTTCAAGGCGCTCACCCCGGAACAGCGGCTACGTTGGGTGGAAGAATTAGCCGCGTTTTTACGCATGGCGAAAGCCAACAAAGTTATCGAAAAGCGTTAAGACTAGAAATGCACATCCACATCCTAGGCATTTGCGGCACGTTCATGGGCGGCATTGCTGCCATTGCAAAACAGGCGGGTTATCGCGTGACCGGTTGTGATGCCAACGTCTATCCGCCGATGTCCACGCAGCTTGAGGCGCAGGGCATCGAGTTGATCGAAGGCTGGGATATTGAACAACTGAAACTCCAGCCCGATGTATTCGTCATCGGCAACGTGGTGACGCGGGGTAATCCGTTGATGGAGGAGATGCTTAATCGCGGCTTGCCCTACGTTTCGGGCCCGCAGTGGTTATCAGAGGTCTTATTGCGCGATAAGTGGGTATTGGGCGTGGCAGGCACGCACGGCAAAACGACGACCAGCGCCATGCTGGCTTGGATACTTGAATATGCCGGGCTGAATCCCGGCTTTTTGATTGGTGGCGTGCCTCAAAATTTTGACCTATCTGCTCGTCTGACAGACTCCCCCTTCTTCGTCATCGAGGCGGATGAATATGATACGGCTTTCTTCGATAAACGTTCCAAGTTCGTCCACTACCGCCCTCGCACAGTCATTTTGAATAATCTTGAGTTCGACCATGCCGACGTATTCCCTGACCTTGATGCTATCGAGACGCAGTTCCATCATCTGGTACGCACGGTACCGGGTAATGGATTGATTGTCAGCAATGCGCGTGAAACAACGCTGACCAAAGTCATCGAGCGCGGTTGCTGGACGCCAGTGGAGACGTTTAGTTCAAATGATGGCTGGAATATCAAAGCGCAAGGCCAAGTGACACTCAACGGAATGGAGCAAGGGCTATTGCAGTGGGATTTGATCGGCGAGCACAACCGTATGAATGCACTGGCAGCTTTGGCGGCCGCGCGTCATGCAGGGGTACCTGTCGCACAGGGACTGGCAGCATTAAGCAAATTCAAAAATGTGAAACGACGTATGGAAGTACGCGGTACGATCAACAACATTACCGTTTACGATGATTTTGCACACCACCCTACCGCTATTGAAACCACAGTTACGGGCCTGCGCCAGAAAGTCGGGAGCGCAAGGATTCTGGCAGTGCTTGAGCCACGCTCAAACACGATGAAACTGGGCGTGATGAAAGAGGCATTGCCTGACAGCCTGAAGGATGCCGATCAAGTATTTTGCTACAGCGCGAATCTTGGCTGGGATGCGTCAGAGTCACTTGCCCCGCTTGGCAGCAGAGCTGCGGTGATAGATGACCTTGATACGCTTGTTGCGGCTATTGTGAGTACGGCGAAGTCAGGTGACCATGTGTTGATCATGAGCAATGGCGGATTCGGTGGTATTCATGAAAAGCTGCTTGAGCATCTGCAGATGGATCACTCGTCCTGATTATCTAAATCCAGTTCCTGAATTTTTCGTGTCAGGGTATTACGCCCGATTCCCAGCAACGTTGCAGCTTCGATACGACGCCCACCTGTATGTTGCAGTGCCTGGGTGATCAGCGTACTTTCAAATTCAGCAGTGAGTTTATCCATGATGCGCTCGTCTCCCCGCTGCAAAGCGCGTGCAGCTTGTCTAGCCAATGCTGAACTCCAATCACTTTCAGACCTACCACCTTCGGACGCAATACCTTCAGACGATTCACGCCACTCCAAAGGCAAATCAGCCACTTCCACGATCTGCGATGGTGTCATCACTGTCAGCCAGTGACACAGATTTTCCAGTTCCCGTACGTTACCCGGAAATTCCTGGATGCCAAGATGTTGCAGCGTCGCTTCTCCGAAACGCTTTTGTTCGACTTTGAGTTCACGCGAGCTCTTCTGTAGGAAGAATTTTGCCAACAATGGAATATCTTCTCGCCGTTCACGCAAAGGCGGCAGACGTAGCCGAATCACGTTCAGACGATGAAACAAGTCTTCACGGAACTGGCCCGCTTTAACGCGTTCGTCCAAATCCTGATGCGTCGCGGTGATGATGCGCACATCGGCCTTGATCGGTTGATGGCCGCCGACACGATAAAAGTTGCCGTCAGACAGCACGCGCAATAAACGTGTTTGCAAATCCGCCGGCATATCGCCGATCTCATCGAGAAACAGTGTACCGCCCTCAGCCTGCTCGAAGCGTCCGCGACGCATTGCTGCTGCCCCGGTGAAAGCTCCTTTCTCATGCCCGAACAATTCTGACTCAAGCAGGTCTTTAGGAATCGCCGCCGTATTGATCGCAATGAAGGACTGCTCTGCACGCGGGCTATGGCGGTGCAGCGCACGCGCCACCAGTTCCTTTCCGGTACCTGACTCGCCATTAATCAGCACCGTGGCATGAGATTGTGAAAGCCTGCCGATAGCGCGGAATACCTCCTGCATCGCAGGGGCATGTCCGAGAATATCCGTGTCTGCTTCAACCTTTTCCGCACCACCTGATTTACGTTTGCTTTGCTCGATCGCACGCCGGATTAATTCGAGCGCGTGGTTGATATCGAATGGTTTTGGCATGTATTCAAAAGCGCCGCCCTGAAATGCCGAAACAGCACTTTCCAGATCAGAATAAGCCGTCATGATGATGGCAGGGATATTTGGTTGCCCTTCATGTAGCTGTTCCAAAAAATCCAGACCCGAACTACCCGGCATACGAATGTCACTCACCACAACCTGTGGCGTCTCGCTTTTCAACGCCTGCAAAGCGTCATCAGCACTGGAAAAGCTTTTGAACTCGATATTCTCACGCGTTAGCGCTTTTTCCAGCACCCAGCGAATAGAGCGATCATCATCAATTATCCATACATTTTTCATGTTCACCTCTAATCAGAGCATTAGCAATCAGGGCACCGGAAGCATTACTGTAAAACAGGTGCGCCCCGGCTCACTCTCAAACTCAATCGTGCCATGATGCTGATTGATAAAATCCTGCGCTAATGTCAGCCCCAGCCCGTGACCATCTGCTCGTCCTGACACTAACGGATAAAATATTTTGTCACTTAATTCGGGCGTTATTCCAGGGCCTTCGTCGATGATCTGTATCGCCATTGCCAAGCGGTGCCGTTGCTTGATTAACGTCACCTGTCTGGCAATGCGGGTGCGCAAAGTAATCGATCCTTTTTCTTGCATGGCTTGTGCAGCATTGCGCACAATGTTTAGGATGACTTGTATCAATTGCTCTTTATCTCCCACCAGTTCAGGCAAGCTCGTGTCGTAGTCACGCTTGATTATCAAGCTGTCTGGTATCTCTGCCAACACGACACTGCGCACCCGCTCAAGCACTTCATGGATATTCAGTGCACTGCTTTGCGAGCCACTCTGCGGGGTAAGCAGATTTTCCATTAACGAGCGTAGTCTGTCCGCTTCCTGAATGATGACCTGTGTATATTCTTGCAGCGCGGGCTTTTCCAATTCCTGCTCAAGTAATTGTGCAGCACCACGTATCCCGCCCAGCGGGTTTTTGATCTCGTGTGCAAGATTGCGCAGCAATAAGCGGCTGGCCTGCGTTTGATCCAGCATCTGCTCCTCTCGTGCTAACTTCATCGGTCGGTCGATCGGATATAACTCAAGCAGTAAATAGCTGTTGTCCAATTGCAAAGGCGTCGCCGCACAACGTAATTGCAATTTCCCATGTGCTTGCGTACCCAAAGTCAGATCGTGCTCGATATATCTGGCGTCATTGTGTATGGCCTGCTGAATGGCCTTGGTCAGTTGTTCGGTATGGGTAAAGACCTGTTGCAACTGATGCCCCTGAAGATTTTTTCCGCTGACGTCGAACAGATATTCTGCTGCCGGGTTGAGATAGGAGATGCGTGACTCATCGTCCAGCAAGACAACGGCTGTGGCCAGATGCTCTAGGTTCAGTGAAGATAAATCAGGCATATTCTAAGTTGAGCAGAAAGCATGCCAAGTAAGGTCGTGGTCACTTCAGTTTAGACAACTCTGTTTGTAATGCTGCAATATTCTTTTCGTGTTGCTCAATCAAATCGCTTAAAGCCTTGGTTTTTTTCTCGAACTTTGCAACATTGCGAAAGATTTTGCCATTGGCATCCTTATATACCTCAGGGCTGGCCTCGCTAAGATCTACTCTGGCTTTTATGAGTAACTTTTGTTCGGTTCCAAGTTCATCTTCCAATATCCTGCGTCGGATATTGTCACGCTTTTTCTGTGTTTTTCTATCCACTTTCGGAAAACCTTCAGATGCTTTTTTAGCTTTCTTAGGTTTGGTTTGAGTAGGCGGAGCTGTGGTAGGCAATGGCGGTAAATCTAACTTCTTGGCACCCTTTGCCGGTTCGCTGGAGTAAGTGACATGCCCGTCCTCATCCACCGCTTTGTATATTTCGGCTTGAACGACAAGTGGCATCGCCAGCAAGGCCATGGATAATATTCGAAGTTTCATGGTCGTTTTTTTGAAATACATATGTGAAGTATAGGACATGCAACGAGCGACAGACAAATTGCACTCATCGACAAACAAAACGGGGCACTAAGCCCCGTTCTGTTATACCGCGATCAATGAACTTTAGATGCTGTAATACATATCAAACTCAACCGGATGAGTTGTCATGCGGATGCGGTTCACCTCCCCCATCTTCAACTCAATGAAAGCATCAATGAAGTCACTGGAGAACACGCCCCCACGAGTCAGGAATTCGCGATCTTTATCCAATGCAGCCAAAGCGTCATCCAGAGATACCGCAACTGTCGGAATCTTTGCATCTTCTTCCGGCGGAAGATCATACAAGTTCTTATCAGCCGGATCGCCAGGGTGAATCTTGTTCTGGATGCCATCAAGGCCAGCCATCATCAGCGCTGCAAAACACAGATACGGGTTAGCCGTCGGGTCAGGGAAGCGAGTCTCAATACGACGTGCCTTGTCGCTGGCAACGTGAGGGATACGGATAGAAGCTGAACGATTCTTTGCAGAATAGGCCAGCTTTACCGGAGCCTCAAAGTGAGGAACGAGGCGCTTGTATGAATTTGTACTCGAGTTGCAGAGTGCATTCAATGCCTTGGCATGCTTAATAATGCCGCCGATGTAAAACAATGCAGTCTCTGACAGACCCGCATAGCCATTACCTGCGAATGTATTTTTGCCGTCTTTCCAGATCGACTGATGTACGTGCATACCTGAACCGTTATCACCCACGATAGGCTTAGGCATGAAGGTCGCTGTTTTGCCATACTGGTGTGCGACATTGTGTACGACATACTTAAGCGCCTGTGTCTGATCTGCACGACGAACCAGTGTGTCGAATTTGGTACCGATCTCACATTGACCTGCGGTAGCGACTTCATGGTGGTGTACTTCAACCTCAATACCGATCTCATCCAATGCCAGGCACATTGCGGCGCGAACGTCATTCAGGCTATCGACAGGAGGTACCGGGAAGTAGCCGCCTTTGACTGTAGGACGGTGACCGGTGTTACCACCTTCGAATTTTTCACCGGATGCCCATGCGGCTTCTTCGGAATTCACTTTCAACGTGCAGCCGGACATATCGACTGACCAGTTCACAGAGTCAAACACGAAAAATTCTGGCTCAGGACCGAAGAATACGGTGTCGCCGACGCCAGTTGATTTCAGATAGGCCTCAGCACGTTTTGCAATAGAGCGCGGGTCGCGATCATATCCTTTGCCATCAGTCGGCTCAACCACATCGCAGGTAACAACCAATGTATTGTCATCCATGAATGGATCAAGATACGCGCTGGTTGGATCCGGCATCAACAGCATGTCTGAAGCCTGAATACCTTTCCAGCCGGCAATTGAGGAACCATCAAAAGCATGACCGTCCTCGAATTTATCCGCATCGACAACTTTAGCCGGGACACTTACGTGCTGTTCCTTGCCACGGGTATCAGTAAAGCGCAGGTCGACAAACTTCACATCGTTTTCTTTAATCATTTTCAAGACATCATCTACTGACATCGACATAGCATTCTCCTAGAGCATCAAAATTGAACAATAAACGTAAAACCGAAATTCATTACGCAGAAAGTGTGCCACACCCTACCCTGAACGGTTAAGCCACTATTCTGCCACAAGCACTTTGCATTCACATCAAAACTTTGCACCAACAATGTGCGCTATGGAATATTTTGCACTAATTGTGTGCATAACTTTGGTGCAAGTGGATAATCCGAAAGGTTTCATCATCTTGAATCGACTCATTACACTTTATTTGCACTCTATTTGCTTCTTGAACTAACGGATGGTTGGGTGGCAAATATATTTCAGCTTCAACCTGCCCATCCAGATAATGAAACACCACGCGCAAATCTTCTAGGCTGATACCACCCAAATGCTCTGCAAGCTGCTTAAGCAACAGTGGGCGAGGGGGAAGGTGTGAGTTTGGCTTTGCCTGTAGATCATCTTCAGGATCGATATGCACCATTACATCCAGAACGTGGTGATTTTTCAGAACAGCTTGGCGGGCTGATTCAGCAATGAAGTGTCCCTCAGAAACACTGATTGTTGGATCGACCATGATATGTGCATCAACCAATGCATTATCGGCCATCTTGCGTGTGCGTAACTCATGCAGCCCCCTCACCCCGTGGTTATTGAGCAACGTTTGACGGATGGCGTCAACTTCTTCTTCTTCCAGCCCGGTATCAATCAGTTCTGCCATCGACTCCAGCGCCAGCTTGCCGCCCATATGGGCGATCATGACGCCGACAACCGCCGCTGCCAGCAGGTCAAAAAAGGTGAAGCCAAGCAAGTTGCCTCCGACACCGACAATCACAACAAGTGAAGAAGCTGCATCAGAACGTGCGTGCCATGCATTGGCGATCAACATTTGCGAGCGAACACGCTTAGCGACGGACAGCATGTAACGAAATAACCCTTCCTTGGCGATCAATGCAAAAAAGGCGATCCCCAATGCATACGGGTTGACCACTTGCATCGCTTCAGGGTGCTGTAACTTCATTGCGGCGGCCACCAGCAACCCGACACCAAGCACCGCCAGAAAAACGCCGAGAATCAAGGTGGCGGCTGTTTCTATGCGTGCATGCCCATATGGATGCTCGGCGTCAGCATGTTGATTGCCGTGGCGATTAGCAGCCAGCACCAGCCCGTCTGAAAGCAGGTCGGATAGGGAGTGCAGACCATCCGCAATCAGTGCTTGCGAATGCGCAAAGAATCCGCCGATGATTTGCATCACTGTCAAAACGACATTGATACCGACACTCACCCAAGTGCTTTTTTGAGCTGCTGCATACCGTTCGGGATGAGCGGGCTTGAACGATCCTGGGGATTCGTGCGAATCTGAATGATTAATATGGTTCATATTGATTGGGTTAATATTGCTTTGGCGTTATGTGTTTAATCCATATCGCCTCAATGGTTTGATATAAACAGGACAATGTTACATTGTTCTCGTCGTATTCGCCTTACTACCACTATAATTCAGTCTGTTTAGTCTTTTGAAGAAAGAACATCATGGGAAATATTACCGACATTTTACAAGCTGCCCAAGCTAGAGCTAAAGAACTTAACCTTGAATATTCAGGAGCACTTCTCCCCTCTGAAGCTTATGAAATACTTCAATCCGCCCCCGGGGCTAAAGTAGTTGATGTCCGCACCCAGGCCGAACTGGACTGGGTGGGCATTGTGCCGGATGCAGTATCAATCGAATGGGCAAGCTATCCGGGCATGAAACCCAATCAAAACTTTATCGCTCAACTTGAGCAGCAAGTCGATAAAGAGTCATTGGTCATGTTTCTTTGTCGTAGCGGTGCCAGATCTCATCACGCAGCAATTGCGGCCACAAAAGCTGGTTTCAATGATTGCTACAACATTCTGGAAGGCTTTGAGGGCGACATGAATGCGGACGGCCAACGCAATGTACTGAATGGCTGGCGAGCAGAAGAGCTGCCGTGGGAACAGAATTAAGCGGGCTCAGTAGTTTAAGTTGAGAGTGCAGACTGCCAGCGAACTTTAGTTCATCCCAGTTTGCCCCGCTTTATTCCGACTTAAACCACTTTCAGTAGTCAATCGTCAATGGCGCGTGATCCGAGAAGCGCTGCGCTTTATATATGCTTGCTTTTGAGGCTCGCGCAGCAATATCCGGTGTTGTGATTTGATAGTCGATGCGCCAACCGACATCTTTTGCCCATGCCTGCCCCCGATTGGACCACCAAGTGTATGCCTCCAGCTCCGGATGAACCTTACGGAACACATCCACATATCCGACCTCATCAAACAATGAGGTCAGCCATGCTCTTTCTTCGGGCAGAAAACCAGAATTCTTCTTGTTACCACGCCAGTTTTTCAAATCCTTTTCTGTATGGGCAATGTTCCAATCGCCGCACAAAATAATATCCCGACCACTTTTTTTCAACTCAACAAGATGCGGCATGAATGCATCCAAGAATGCGAATTTAACTGTCTGACGCTCATCACTGCTAGAACCGGATGGTAAATAGAGCGATACGACGCTGAGGTTGCCAAACTTCGCTTCCAGATATCGGCCTTCGCAATCGAATTCAGGCATCCCCAATCCTTCAATAATCTCATCCGGCTTACGCTTCGAGTATATGCCCACTCCGCTATATCCTTTTTTTTCAGCATAGTGAAAACAACCGTGATAACCCTTAGGGGCATGCATCTCAGGTGACATATCTGCGGCTTGTGCCTTGAGTTCCTGCATACAAATGATGTCCGCTTTCTGTTTCGGAAGCCATTCAAGAAAGCCCTTTTTGGTGGCGGAGCGGATACCATTCAGATTGAGCGTGATAATTCGCATGTAAATTTTTGATCTCGATATTTTGGGCATGCCATTATAATGAAATCAACTTGTACTTACTCAACCTCTAGCCTATGGTCAATTTCAGACACGATTTCATCAAATTTGCCGTTCAGCACAATGTGCTGCGTTTCGGTGAGTTCGAAACTAAAGCAGGGCGGTTATCGCCTTATTTCTTTAATGCCGGCCTTTTTAACGATGGCCTGTCACTAAAGGAACTGACACAATTCTATGCTCAGGCAATACTCACCTCTGGCATTGAGTTTGACTTGTTGTTCGGTCCTGCTTACAAGGGTATTCCATTGGCGGCAGGCACTTCGATAGCATTGGCTGATCAGGGGATCAACATTCCATATAGCTACAATCGCAAGGAGGCTAAGGATCACGGAGAAGGGGGCATTATTGTAGGCGCCAAACTTGCAGGAAAAGTGCTAATCATTGATGATGTGATATCCGCGGGTACATCAGTGCGCGAATCTATCGATATCATTCGTTCATCAAACGCTGAGCCTTGTGGCGTTATCATAGCCTTAGATCGAATGGAACGTGGCGAAAGTGTTTTATCGGCTGCTCAGGAAGTACAACGCAACTTTGGCATACCCGTGCTGTCTATCGCCACATTGGAAGACCTACTTAGCTATTTACAGCATAGTGAGGGGATGGTGAAAAATCTTACTGCAGTCCAATCATACCGAGAGCATTATGGAGTAAAAAATGACTGATACACATACTCATTCCACAAACACTAATAAATTCATCCAAGAAATGACGCTTTATCGTCTAGGTTCACTCATGGCGCTTTGTGTCAGCATCACTTTCAGCATGCCTGCAGCTGCAAAGTTGTATAAATGGGTTGATGACAATGGCACCACACATTACGGCGAAACCATCCCACCGAAGTATGCTAACAAGAATCGCTCTGAGCTCAATAAGTCAGGCCGTATAGTTGAAAGCAGAAAAATTTTTTCTCCCGAACAGCGCAGAGCAGAGCGAGAAGCAAAGAAAGCAATTGAAGCAAAGAAGCTAGCGGAGAAGCGTACTGCCGAGGAAAAAGCACGCAGAGACAGGATGCTGGTCGACACTTACAGTAGCGTAGCGGAAATTGATTTAGCGCGTAAAAGAAATTTGCGTCAAATAGAGTTGCGAATCAATAGTCTACTTGCGCGCATAAAAATCACTAATGAGAATCTGCAGGACTTGCAAGCGGAAGCTGATGGATATGCAAGCAAAAAGCATAAAATTCCACCATCTCTGAAAGAGGACCTGATCACCACTGAGGCTAGATTAGAAAAACTCAGAGGTGACCTAACAAAACCTTCCGCAGAAAAAGATGCATTAGAAGCACGCTACGACGACGATGAAAAACGTTACAGAGAGCTGACAGGGAAATAAGACCTAAAGCATTTCGAATTTGGTTGTTGCTGGGTTATAACCTAGCAATTCGCCACGCTCGATATCAAAATACCAACCATGTAACGCAAGGCGGTTACTCTCAACACCTTCTAGTACCCACGAAAAAGTCATCAAGTTTTTCAATGAAACCAGTATGGCTTGTTGTTCGCAGGCACGGAGGCGAGTAGCACTGTCAGCTTGGGAATATCTTTCATCAATCATCTCTCGCGCACCATTCGCAATACCCATCCATTCTGCGATAAAGGAATCCTCACTAGAAACCCCTCCATCTAGCAATGCTCTAATGCCGCCACATTGGGCATGACCCAGCACGATGATGTGCTGGACTTTCAGATTCCGTACACCAAATTCAAGTGCTGCACTAGTGCCGTGAAAGCTGCCCTTATCCTCAGACGGTGGCACCAGATTCGCCACGTTACGCACAACGAACAAATCACCGGGCGCACAATCCAGAATCAATGCAGGATCAACCCGCGAATCACAACATCCGATGATGAGTGTCGATGGCGTCTGACCATATTGAACCAAATTCTGAAATTGCGGGTTTTCGCCCGCATAAGAGCGTTCGCGAAATCGTTTGAACCCTTCGATGAATTGCTTAGGCGAACTCATGCGCCAATCAGCTTGACCAATGCCTCTCGGTACTTGTCGGCAGTCTTTTGCAGGACATCTTGTGGTAAATGCGGCGCAGGTGCCTGTTTGTTCCAGTCCGAAGATGCCAGCCAATCGCGAATGAATTGCTTATCAAAGCTGGGAGGATTACTGCCCACCTTGTACTGTTCAGCAGGCCAGAAGCGAGAGGAATCAGGGGTTAATGCCTCATCGATCAAATGCAACACACCCTCCTTATCGACACCGAATTCAAACTTGGTATCAGCAATGATGATGCCTTTGCTTGCCGCATAATCAGCAGCAGTCGAATATAGTTTGAGCGTTGCAACCCTTACTTCATTTGCACGTGATTCCCCAAGTAACTCAATCGACTGCGCAAAAGAAATATTCTCGTCATGCTCGCCGACCTCCGCTTTAGTTGAGGGGGTGAATAATGGTTCAGGCAGTTTCTCCGCTTCCTGTAATCCCGCCGGAAGTGAAATGCCGCAAACCGCACCGCTACGCTGATAATCTTTCCAGCCGGATCCCACCAGATAGCCACGCACGATTGCTTCGATAGGCAGTGCCTTGAGCTTTTTGACCACAAAAGCTCTGCCACGTACTTGTTCGCGATCTGCCGCATCAACAACCGTCTCAGGATCAATGCCTGTCAGATGATTCGGAATCACATGTCCTAGCTTCTCAAACCAGAAGTTCGACAGCGTGGTAAGTACTTCACCTTTACCCGGAACAGGGTCCGGCAAAATCACATCAAAGGCCGATAGCCTGTCTGTCTGAACGATCAGTAGTTTATCGTCGCCCACTGCATACAAATCACGAACTTTTCCGCGATTTAATAATGGCAGACTTTTCAAGTCCGATTGCAATAAAGCATCACTCATGGCTTGTGACCCCGAACAATGTAGCAATCTCATGTTGCACATTGCCAGGGGATTGTGGGGCACGCAATACCTTCAGTGGTTGGCCTTTCGCATCTACCAGCACCAGATCGGTCCGATCCGAGCCACTGGCTGCCATGAATGCCTTGCCTTGCGGGGTATTGGAATCCGTCAGCAAAAAATCGACCTTGCCTGAATATTGACCACGCAACTTGCCCATGACTTCTTCCGTGTTAATACTTTCGACGGCGTTTTTGTCACGAATCAACACGACTGCTGGCTTACCATTACCCAATACCGATAGATCATCGCTAAAACCTTTGGGTAGACTCATGACAGCTATCCCGACAAACAGCAGAACCAGTGCAATGACTGCAAGCTTGATCCATAGTCCGCGTTTAGAACCAGCGGTATCTTGTTGTTCTTCTGATTGACTCATTTGGTTTTCCTCGCTTAGTGCTACAGCGTCGGCAAAGTTGTTGCTGCAACTTTCGCTGTCTGTTGCTTTCGGTAGTCTGCCAATTTTTGTGCCACTTGCGCATCCCCGTTTGCCAGCATTGAAACAGCAAACAAACCCGCATTTGCCGCACCTGCTTCACCGATCGCAAACGTCGCCACAGGTATACCTTTTGGCATCTGCACAATAGAAAGCAGAGAATCCATCCCTTTCAAATACTTTGATGGAATAGGAACTCCCAAAACTGGCAGCGTCGTCTTACCCGCAATCACACCTGCTAGATGGGCTGCGCCACCTGCACCGGCGATAAAGCACTGCACGCCCTGCGCCGACATCTCCTTGATGTAGTCGAATAGCAGGTCAGGAGCACGATGTGCAGAAATCACTCTCGCGTCGTATTCAACACCAAAGTCTTTTAACTGTTGCGCAGACTGCTTCATGACTTCCCAGTCATTGATACTGCCCATCACAATCGACACGAGTGGCTTACTCATGTTTACTTATTCCTTGTGATAGCCAACCACACGGTCGACTTCATTTTTTGAACCCAAAATCACTGGCACGCGCTGATGAAGACCCTCTGGCTTCAGTTCCATGATGCGCTCACGACCGGTAGAGCACACACCACCCGCCTGCTCGACGATGAACGACATAGGATTAGCTTCATACAGCAAGCGCAGTTTGCCCGCCTTGCCTTTCTCTTTGTTGTCGAACGGATACATAAAGATGCCGCCACGTGTCAGGATGCGATGTACTTCGGCAACCATAGAAGCAACCCAACGCATATTGAAGTTTTTCTCGCGGCCACCATCTTTGCCCTTAACGCACTCATCAACATAACGTTGCACTGGCTCTTCCCAGTAGCGCTGGTTAGACATATTAATTGCGAATTCTTGTGTATCTTCTGGAATCTGCATATTAGGGTTAGTTAGGAAAAATTCACCAACATCACGGTCAAGTGTAAATCCATTCACACCATTACCCGTTGTGAGCACCATCATGGTATTCGGACCATAGAGTGCGTAACCTCCGCAAACTTGCTGGGTACCTGGCTGCAAGAAGTCTTCTGCTGTAGGATTCTCCACACCCTCAGGGCAGCGCAAGATCGAGAAGATGGTACCTACCGAGATATTCACATCGATATTTGAAGAACCATCCAAAGGATCAAATGTGATCAGATATTTTCCTTTCGGATATTGTGCCGGGATTGGATAGATATCATCCATTTCCTCAGAAGCCATCGCCGCTAAGTGACCGCTCCACTCATTGGATTTGATGAACACCTCATTCGTAATGATGTCGAGCTTCTTTTGCGTCTCGCCCTGCACATTCTCGCTACCGGCACTACCCAGCACACCAATCAGCGCGCCCTTGTTCACATCATGAGCAATCTGTTTACATGCGGAAATGACATCACTAAGCAAACCAGTGAAATCGCCGCTTGCACCAGACATCGCACGTTGTTCCTCAATGATGAACTGAATCAGACTCTTACTCATGACACTCCCCTTAGACAAAACTACAAACAAAGATATACCAAAAATTGACCTTCAATTTTACAGCTTTTCGAGCACGTCCTCTATGGTTTTTTACGGAAACACCTGAACATTCAGCCCTGACACGGCTTACCCAGAACCAGCCTCAGGGTTAATTTTTACATGCTAAACCAATTTGCTACTTGATTACTGAAGTGCCTGATTGACTTTGCTCAAGTCAGTTTCGCTTAACGTACCGACTGAAGCTTTCAAGCGAAGTCGACTCATTAAATAGTTATATTGAGCCTGAAACAGCTCTTGGCGTGTCGAAAAAAGTTGCTGCTGTGCATTCAATACATCCAGGTTGGTCCGAACGCCCACCTGCTGTCCGAGCTTGCTCGCCTCCAGCACACTTTCACTTGAGGCCAACGCCTGCTGCAATGCCTGAACCTGCGCCATGCCACTTTCAACTCCCAGATACGCCTGTCGTGTCTGAGTTGCTACACTACGTCGCGCATTTTCCAACTCTTGTGAAGCACGCTCAAAGTTAGCTTCTGCTTCGCGCCATCTTGAATTAACTGATCCGCCCAGATACAAAGGCATATTCAACTGTACACCAATACTTTTATTGGTAATGTCCGTGCCCACACCAAAATTTCCGCCATTGGAGGAGTTTTTCGAAAAATTTGCTACCAGATCCAGCGTTGGATAATGACCACCAAGATTGCGCGTCACCTCTTTATCAGCCAGCTCTGCACCAAGCCGGGCAACAACAAGTTGCAGATTATTCGCATGTGCATCCTCAACCCATTTTTCCATATCCGCCGGCTGTAGTGACTCAGGCTTGAATCCATTACCCAAAGGCTTAAGATCTTGAGGAATCTTATTGATCAGTTGTTGCAAACTGCGTCGCTTAATTTCCAGGCTATTTCGAGCGGCTAGCTCCTGCGCACCTGTCAGGTCGTACCGTGCCTGCGCTTCCAAAGTATCGGTAATCGTCGCACTTCCGACCTCAAAGTTACGTTTGGCCTGTTCCAGCTGTTCAGAAATCGCTTTCTTTTGCGCCTCGACAAGCAGCACACTATCTTGTGCAATCAACACATCGAAGTAGGCTTGTGCAACCCGCAGAATCAGCTCCTGCTCGGCGATTTTGAATTGGGCTTCGGACTGCGCGACCTGCAACTCAGATTGACTATATACCTGCCAGTTTTGCTGGCGATACAACGGTTGCACTAATGTCACACCTATCGCGTTGCTGTTATAGCGATTTGTCCCGCTCGGAAACACGGTTGCACCTTGATATTGCGTGTCGACATCATTAAACGTGCTATTCGCATTAAGTGTGACTGAAGGCCTCAATAAAGAACGGCCTTGAGATAACTTTTCTTGTCCGGCTTGTAACGAAGCGCGTGCCGACGCGAAAACAGGATCGTTCGATTGCGCAGTGTGATAGATGTCCAGCAAATCAACCGCGTTCGCAGTTGAATGAATTGCCAGAAGAGCTGAAAATGCAATGGATAGTGGTGTAAATCTTTTCATGCTGCGCCACCTTCTATATTAGATAATGCTAATGTTACATATTATTTCAGGAAAACGCAATCAACACTACACAATAATCAGAATTCGAATCTCGGGGGTTGTAAAGCGTTCAGCAGTGGTGCTACGCAAGACTCCATGATGGTGACAGTTTCAAAAGCGTCTTTTGAAACACGTGTGACCAGCTTCGCTTCCATGGCTGGCGCATCACCGACGATGGCAAACAATCGCCCACCGACATTCAGGCTGTTCTGGAACGCTTCAGGTAAGACCGGTGTTGAGCCCGTCAATACGATCACATCATAGTTTGTACCATTGTCCCATCCCTGTGCCGCATCGCCGACCTCAAGGGTTACGTTCTCATGATGATTTGCAGTCAGCTTTTGCTGAGCAGATGCACTTAACTCAGGAACGATCTCGACCGAAGTGACATGACCCGCCAACGCTGACATTAAAGCCGTCAAATAACCACTGCCCGTACCAACCTCCAGCACTTTATCGCTACGCTTCAATTTGAGTTCCTGCACTGCACGTGCTTCCAACTTGGGATGCCACATCGACACATCATGACCAAGTGAGATTTCCATATCCACAAAAGCCATTTTTTTGTAAGCGTCAGGCACATAATTTTCACGACGAACCTCTTTGAGCAAATCCAGAATGCGCATCTCCAGCACATCACAAGGGCGAATCTGCTGCTCTATCATATTGAAGCGTGCTTGTTCCATATTCTGCATTTTCCCTCTCCAGTGTCCCTGAATTATCGCGATAGTTTTCCACGAGTATAACTGTTAGCGGCCATTCTACTCAATATTCCTGCTCATAACGCCCTAGTGTGGCAGTACACGTTGCGTTCTTTTAAAGAGCCTGGTCATGAACTGCACGACGTCGTCCACATAGGTGAACACCACCGGAATCACCAGCAAACTCAGGAAAGTCGACGTAATCAGGCCACCTATCACGACGATAGCCATCGGCGAGCGGAAACTGCCGTCCCCTGTACCAATATCCAGTGCCACCGGCAACATGCCCGCACCCATCGCCATCGTCGTCATCACGATGGGTCGAGCCCGCTTGCTGCACGCATCAAGCAATGCCTCGGCGCGGTTCATATCCCGGTCCCGGCGTGACACGATTGCGTATTCCACCAGCAATATAGAATTCTTGGTAGCGATACCCATCAACATGATGATACCGATCATGGAAGGCATTGATATCGCCGTATTGGTCAGGAATAGTGCCAGAAATGCACCGGGAATCGATAAGATCAGTGCCCATAATATCGTGGCAGGCTGCATGAAATCCTTGAACAACAGCACTAGAACCATATAGATACACAACACACCGGTGAACATCGCCAGCCCGAAGCTGGCAAACAACTCTTTCATCATCTCGGCATCACCGATCGGCGCGACTTCTATTCCTTCCGGCATATTCTTCAGAGATGGCAGAGCAAGCGCGGCGGCTTCAACCTTGCCCAGCGGCTGACCAGCCAGCTCTACTTCAAAGGCAATATTGCGCTGACGGTCATAACGGTCGATCTGCGCCGGACCGCTTTCCAAACTCATCGATGCCACACTACCCAGTCTGACCGGCCCATGCGATCCAGGCACTACCAAACGCGACAACAATTCCACATCCTGCCTAGCCTCATCACGCAGCTTGACGATGATAGGTATCTGCCTGTCAGGCAAATTCAGTTTGGCAAGTGACTGGTCATAATCTCCGTTGGTCGCCACCCGTAGCGTGTCGGCAATGTCATTGGAAGTCACCCCCATATCAGCGGCACGACCGTAATCCGGCCGCACGATCACCTCAGGACGTAGAAGGCTTGAGTTCGACACCACATTACCGATGCCTGGGATAGTACGTAACTCCTGACCCACTTTCAGCGCATGTTCGTTGAGCAATTCGCCATTTTCACTGGTCAGGACCAGTTGATATTTATCCGATGACGACCCCAGCCCCACTTTGACGCGCACGCCCGGCAACGCTCTCATCGCCTCGCGTAATTCGTCCTCGATCTGCTGCTTACGCAAGTCTCTTTCTTCGCGTGACTTGAGCTGTATCGACAATGTCGCCTTGCGCGCTTCAGGTACGCCGCTAGGCTCGAACGCGTTACCGCCTGTTGCCCCGCCACCGATGGCGGTATAAACCAGCGTCACATTCGGGTTACGCATCACGATCTCACGCGCCTGCTCAGCCAGTGTATAGGTATGTGCCAGCCCATTTCCCGGCGGTAACGTCAGTGAGACCTGAGTTTGTGAGAGATTATCCTTGGGCTGAAAGGCCGTTGGCAAAGTACCCGCTAAATAGAACGAGCCGAAAAAGAATATCGTGGTCAGTAACAGCGTTTTGATACGGTTGCCCAGACACCATTGCGCCAACTTGAGATAGCTTACTATCCATCCGGGGGTCGGATGTTTTTCTCTGGGGCGCAAAAAATGTGCGGACATCATAGGCGTCAGCAAGCGGGCGACCACCAACGAGAACGTCACGGCTACCGCCGCCGTCCAGCCAAATTGCACGAAGAATTTTCCCGGAATACCGCTCATAAAAGCAGTCGGCAAAAATACCGCCACCAGTGTGAACGTCGTTGCGATTACCGCCATGCCGATCTCATCCGCAGCTTCCATCGAAGCCTGATAGGGTGACTTGCCCATCTCCAGATGGCGCATAATGTTCTCGATCTCGACGATAGCGTCATCCACCAACACGCCGACCACCAGCGACAGTGCCAGCAAAGTCACCACGTTGATCGAAAATCCTAACAAGTAGATCACGGCAAAGGTCGGGATCACTGCCAACGGTAATGCGGTTGCTGCCACGATGGTGGCGCGCGTATTTCGCAAGAAGAGCATCACCACCAGCACCGCCAATAGCCCGCCTTCAAAAAGCATTTCCATCGAGCCCTTGTAAGTCTCGTAAACTTGATCGACCGTATTGAACACACGATCAACGGTGATTTCAGGATGAGCAAGTTTCAGCAAATCCAATGCCTTCTCGACACCATCTGCCACGGCAACATCACCCGACCCAAGTGAACGAACCACTTCAAAGCCCACCACATCCACACCATCATGCAAAGCTGCCGAACGCCGCTCAGCAACGGTATCGCTGACATGTGCCACCTGGTCCAGCCGAACCCGCCTGCCATCGCGCATGCTGAGTTCTATCTTGGAGAGTTCTTGTGCAGACTGCACCGTCCCTACGGTACGGATCGACTGTTCCATCCCGCCGATATCCGCACGACCACCGGGCGCCTCCTGTTGTATTTTGCGCAACTGTCGGGAAACCTCAGACGGGGTCAGATTCATCGCCAGCATCCGGGTCGTATCCAGTTCCACATGTATCTGCCGTGTCACCCCACCGACACGATTGATCGCCCCCACGCCCTTTACGCCGAGAAGTAGCTTGGTGATGTTATTGTCAACAAACCACGACAATTCTTCCTCACTCATCTGCGGTGCTGAGATGGTGTAAGTCACGATAGGCTTGCTGCTCATCTCAACCTTGTTGATCACCGGATCCTGCATCTCCTGCGGGAGGTCGCTACGGATACGAGAAACAGCAGAGCGAACGTCCTCAAGTGCCAGACGTGAGTCCCGCTCAAGGCGAAACTCTGCATTGATGATTGCGCTGCCTTCTTTCACCTGTGCATATATATGCTTCAGACCTTGCGCACTGACCAGCGCGTTCTCGATCTTGCGTGCCACCTCCGATTCCATCTGATCTGGTGAGGCACCCGGCATCGTCGCCGACACCGTAATCATCGGCAAGTCGATATCAGGGAACATCTGCAGCTTCATCGCTTTGAAAGCCATGAACCCAAGAAATGTCAGTAGCGCAAAACCGAGAATCGCCGGAATGGGGTTGCGAATCGACCAGGAAGAGACATTCATATCATGAACCTTTTACTAACTGGACGACATCGCCCTCGGTCAAGAATGGCCCACCTGTTTCCACCACCGCTTCTGTCTCTCCCAGATCCGATTTGATCTCGATACGGTCACCTTTGCGCTGACCTGTCTTCACCACTCTTTCATGTACCTGATTATTCGCGTCCACCACCATCACAAATGCGGCAGTGCCGCGACGCATCACCGCTGACTGAGGCAATGAGACCAGCTTACGCCCCCCGCCACTAATGTCGAATTCGCCTCGTGCAAATGCACCCGCGATGATCCCACGACTATTCCGTAAGCTGACATAGGCATAGCCATAACGCGTCCGGGGATCGACCGATGGCGAGATCGCACGCACCTTACCTTTTCCCACACGATCTTCACCGATATTGACCACCGCCCGCATGCCCTTGCGCAACATCATCAACTCGTCTGCGGTAAGCTCGGCTCGCCACTCCAACTTTCCCTTTCGGATCAGCCGAAACAGCTCTACTCCCGGCTGCGCCATCGAACCCGCATTAGCATTAGCCGCAGAAATGATGCCATCGTCCGGCGCAAGGATGCGACCCTGCGAAGCACCCATATTGCCCAGTCCGGCAAAATTATCCAACGTCACCAGCACATCACCTCGCTTTACGGAATCACCGATACTCACTTTTACTTCCGCGATGCGAAGTCCTTGCACCTGTGCGCTGATGACGGCTTCTTGCCAGGGTACGATGCTGCCGTTCGCGGCCAGACTGCGCGACCAATTCTCTTCTCTCAACATCGTGGTTCGCACCGTCAACGCCGGGCGGCTGACAACGGGTTGCGCTATGTCCTGCTCTGCCTGACTGTTGCTGGAAGTCCAAACCGTTGCTGCCGCAATAACGATTCCCGACAGCGTCAGGCCGATGAGTAGCCGTTTGAAATTGATGTCATTACTCATTATTTTTTAATCCTTAAATTCCATGTACTGTTGTGCGCTGTGAATACTATGCTTTATTTACTGCGTTTTAATTTTGCTCGATGTTGGCGCTCTGATTCGACCAACGCCAACGCATATACAACCAACCTACCCACCATTTTTCCTTTAGCCTGCTTGCCCTTAACCAAATGCGGCGCCAACTCTTCGACGATTGAACGACCCCCGTGAAAATACACATTGGCTAAACCGACGATACAAAAGGTCAGCCGGTCGATTTCCGCATCCTTCTTTTTTAATCCCAGTTCTCGACATAAAAATGCCTGCATCTTTTCGTGATTGGGACGAATCGCCTGCGCCAGCGCAGAGCCCATCACCCCACTGGGCTCTGCTTCCTCACGTGCATGCAATCGCAGAAACAAATGCATCATCGGATCTTCTTCAGGCGAAGGGGGGAATAACCAATCGTAGAAAGCATACAAAGCCTCATTCAATGTCGCTTTGTCGATATCCAGTTTTGCAAAGGTATTACATTCATTAAGGAACGGCAGCCGAAACACCCCCCGATACAATTCAGCCTTGTCGCCAAAGTGATAATGGATCGCCGCCAGATTGACACCGGCACGCCGGGAAATCTCGCGTGTGGTTGCCGCCCGGTAACCGACTTCTGCGAACACCTCGGTAGCAGCCTGCAACAAGCGCCAGCGGGTCTCTTCCTGTGTACCCGGCTGATGACCGAGCAAACGCTGAGCCATTTGCATCAACGGGCAGGTTATTTCTGATTTCGCGATCACGGCATTTTCCGAATCCTGAGTGGATCACTACATTAATTCAGTCAATTGATTAAGTCAAATGACTGAATTAATAACTTCCACTGTTAGATACCCTTCTGGAAGCAGGCACATATGCTTGCTTAAACTTGCATTTTACTGCCCTTTCCAGTAACTTGCGTCGTTCGCTAGGGGTCTCTGTCCGGTCATGTAATAACAGGCAGAGTGAGACACACCCTTTGAACCTGTGCGGGTCATGCCGCAAAGGGAAGCATCCTCTGATGCTCCCCGCCTTCTGGAGTATCAAAATGAACGCACCTGATTTCCAAGCTACTACTGCCCACGTCGACGAAGCAGCGATCAAACCTTTGCCGAATTCGCGCAAGATCTACATTGAGGGTTCGCGTCCCGACATCCGCGTGCCGATGCGCGAAATCACCCAGACAGCAACCCATACTGCCACAGGTGAAGAAAACAATCCTGCCATCCATGTATATGACTGCTCCGGACCATACACCGACCCGTCCGTGAAGATCGACATTCGCTCCGGGCTCCCGCCGCTTCGCGAAAATTGGATTAACGAGCGCAACGACACAGAACAACTCGCGATGCCCTCTTCCCAGTTTGGCAGGGTGCGCCTGACCGACCCTGAACTCGCCGAGATGCGCTTCAACCTTCAACGCTCACCACGCAAAGCAAAAGCCGGCGCTAACGTCACGCAAATGCACTATGCCCGTCAAGGCATCATCACGCCGGAGATGGAATATGTCGCGATCCGTGAAAATCAAAAAATAGAAGGCCTTTCCGAACAGATGCGCAGTCAGCATCATGGTGAACGGTTCGGTGAGCCCATCCCCAAGGTCATCACGCCTGAGTACGTGCGCGATGAGATTGCCCGGGGCCGCGCCATCATCCCCAACAACATCAACCATCCCGAAGCCGAGCCGATGATCATCGGCCGCAACTTCCTAGTTAAGATCAACGCTAACATCGGCAACTCCGCGCTCGGCTCCAGCATTCAGGAAGAAGTCGAGAAAATGACCTGGTCGATACGCTGGGGCGGCGACACCGTGATGGACTTAAGTACCGGCAAACATATCCACGAGACCCGCGAATGGATCATCCGCAATTCGCCTGTGCCGATTGGTACGGTACCGATCTATCAGGCGCTGGAAAAAGTGAACGGCAAGGCCGAAGACCTGACTTGGGAAATTTTTAGAGATACATTAATCGAGCAAGCAGAGCAGGGCGTTGACTATTTCACCATCCATTCTGGTGTGCTGCTGCGCTATGTACCGATGACAGCCAAACGATTGACCGGCATCGTCTCTCGCGGCGGCTCCATCATGGCAAAGTGGTGCCTCGCGCATCACAAGGAAAGTTTCCTCGCGACACATTTCGAAGATATTTGCGAAATCATGAAGGCTTACGACGTTTCTTTCAGTCTCGGCGATGGCCTGCGTCCTGGCTCCATCTACGACGCCAACGACGAAGCGCAACTTGGTGAACTCAAAACACTGGGCGAACAAACCCAGATCGCGTGGAAGCACGATGTGCAGGTGATGATAGAAGGCCCCGGTCACGTGCCGATGCACATGATCAAAGAGAACATGGACCTGCAACTGAAGCATTGCCACGAAGCCCCGTTCTACACCCTCGGCCCGCTGACACAGGACATCGCCCCCGGTTATGACCACATCACGTCAGCCATCGGCGCAGCGATGATAGGCTGGTACGGCACTGCGATGCTGTGCTACGTGACGCCCAAAGAACACCTCGGCCTGCCTAACAAGGACGACGTCAAAGAAGGCATCATCACCTACAAGATCGCCGCCCACGCCGCCGACCTCGCCAAAGGCCACCCCGGCGCGCAAGTGCGTGACAACGCGATGAGCAAAGCCCGCTTCGAATTTCGCTGGGAAGACCAGTTCAACTTGGGCCTCGATCCGGACCGTGCGCGCGAATTCCACGACGAAACCCTGCCCAAAGAATCTGCCAAGGTCGCTCACTTCTGCTCGATGTGCGGCCCGCATTTCTGTTCGATGAAGATCACTCAAGACGTGCGCGACTTCGCCGAAAAACAAGGCATCTCCGAGCAGGATGCACTGGCGAAGGGGATGGAAGAAAAGTCAGATGAATTCGTAGGGCAGGGGGCTAGTATTTATCGGAAGGCTTAGGCTTTTACTCTCGATGAAATGCTGATGTCATCGCGTACTTTACCCCCACAACCTGAAGTCTCTGCAGAATGCCCGTGTGTAGGTCACTGTACGACTGCATTGGGCGACGATGTGTGTCGCTGTTGTCTCCGCACACTGGATGAGATAACCCACTGGCCGGAGATGAGTGATGAGGAACGGCGGGCTGTAAACTGGCGCATCGCGCTGGAGCGGCAAGCTGCTCCTTGAGACGGGTATAATCCTCTCCCTCAACTGGCCGATAACGAACTCACTCCTTCAATTTACTGACCCCTATTATTCATGGACATCGCTTTATTATTAAAAGCCGCGATTCTGGGCATCGTTGAGGGGCTGACAGAATTTCTGCCCATCTCCTCAACCGGTCACCTGATTATTCTGGGTGACTTGCTGGGCTATAACGACGAGACGAGCAAGGTGTTCAAGATTGTGATCCAACTCGCGGCTATTCTGGCGGTGTGTTGGGATTACCGTGACAGATTGATAAAAGTAGCCAGCGGGTTGTCCACTCAGCCTGCTGAACAGCGTTTCGTGATGAAGTTGTTCGTGGCTTTCCTGCCTGCGGCGGTGTTGGGCTTGATGTTTTATTCGACGATCAAAACGTTGCTATTCAACCCGATTACGGTTGCAACGATGTTGATCGTGGGCGGTTTGGTGATCTTATATGTCGAGAAGCGCAATTATCATCCACGCATCAATTCGGTAGATGAGATGAGCTGGAAGGATGCACTAAAGGTCGGCTTCGCGCAGGCACTGGCAATGATCCCGGGGACTTCCCGCTCGGGAGCAACGATCATGGGTGGATTAATTTTTGGCTTGTCACGAAAGACGGCAGCCGAGTTTTCCTTTTTTCTGGCTATCCCGACGATGTTTGCCGCGACTGTCTATGATTTGTATAAAAACTGGACACTGCTTTCGCTAAGTGATTTGCCTGTGTTTGCAGTTGGATTTATGACTTCTTTTATTGCCGCGATGTGGGCGGTAAAGAGCTTTATTCGATTCATTTCTAATCATACTTTTGTGGTGTTCGCCTGGTATCGCATCGTGTTTGGTTTTGTCGTATTGGGTTCAGCATATAGCGGTATGGTTGAGTGGTCTGCAGCTTAGTTGCTGAACGTGTTTCTCAAGGCTTTATAATTAAGCAACAAATTTCAGAATGGAGATAGCAAAGCATGGCAAGAATGGTTAACTGCGTTAAATTGCAACGCGAGGCTGAAGGTCTGGACCGCCCGATGTACCCAGGTCCGTTAGGTCAGCGCATTTTCGAAAACGTTTCAAAGGAAGCCTGGCAGGAATGGCTCAATTTACAGACGATGATCGTTAACGAAAATCGTCTCAATCTGGCTGACATTCAGGCTCGTAAGTATCTGGCGGCACAAATGGAAAGCTACTTTTTTGGCGAAGGCGCTCAAATGCCCGAAGGGTATGTGCCACCTAAAAACTGATCCATCAACTGACTGGGGCGACATTGGCTAAAAAATTTCCTTCGCAACAGTTTCTGAATCGCGAGTTAGGCCAACTGGAATTCAACCGTCGCGTACTCGCGCAAGCAGAAAACAAGTCGATTCCATTATTGGAGCGGCTCAAGTATCTGTGCATCGTGAGCAGTAATCTCGATGAGTTTTTCGAGATACGCGTCGCCGGGCTTAAGGAGCAGGTAAAGCTGGGTAGCCTTGCAACCAGTGTGGATGGTATGACTGCCGAGCAGACGCTGCGCCTAGTGAGACATCAAGCGCATGATCTTATCGATCAGCAGTATAAGTTATTCAATGCGGATATCATCCCCGCACTGGCAGAGACGGGCGTCAAATTTTTACCCCGTATCCAGTGGGATGAAGCACAGCAAGCATGGGTGAAAGATTATTTCTTACGCGAAGTGATGCCGGTATTAACCCCAATCGGGCTTGACCCCTCTCACCCGTTTCCTAGAGTGCTGAACAAGAGTTTGAATTTTGCCGTCGAACTGCAGGGCAAGGATGCCTTCGGGCGAAATTCCACCCGCGCTATCGTGCAAGCACCACGCGTCGTACCTCGAACAGTTTTGATGCCGCCCGAAGTCAGCGGTTGCGAATATGGTTTCGTTTTCCTTTCTTCTATCCTGCACGCGCACGTCGATGAGCTGTTTACGGGTATGGAGGTGTTGGGCTGCTATCAGTTCCGCGTGACACGTAACAGTGATCTTTTCGTCGATGAGGAGGAAGCCAAAAATTTACGCATCACCCTTCAGGGCGAATTGCCCCAACGGCATTTCGGTGATGCTGTAAGGCTAGAGGTTGCTGATAATTGTTCTCCCGTGATTGCCGAGATGCTGCTCAGGGAATTCAACCTTGCCACGGGTGATTTGTATCGTGTGAATGGCCCGGTCAATCTGGTGCGTTTAATGGGTATATCCGATCTGGTTGATCGCGAGGATTTAAAGTTTCCGGTATTTGTTCCCAGTGTGCCCGGCGTACTGCAAAAGAAGGGGGCGGATATGTTCAAGGTTATCCGCAAGAGCGATATTCTTTTGCACCACCCATACCAATCTTTCAAACCCGTCATCGACTTTATCCAGCAGGCCTCCAGCGACCCCAACGTCGTTGCGATCAAGCAAACTGTATACCGCACTGGTACTGATTCAGCGTTAATGAGTGCGTTGATTACTGCTGCTCAACGAGGTAAGGAGGTAACAGTTGTCGTCGAACTGCTTGCCCGTTTCGATGAAGAGGCAAACATCAATTGGGCGAACCGTCTTGAGGAAGTCGGCGCGCACGTTGTTTATGGTGTGGTCGGGCACAAGACTCACGCCAAGATGCTGATGGTGGTGCGTCGTGAGGGCGGCAAACTAAAGCGATATGTCCACTTGGGCACTGGTAATTATCATCCCCGTACTGCACGCCTATACACCGACTTCGGACTATTCACTTGCAACGAGCAGGTTTGCGCGGATGCGAGTGAAGTATTCAGCCAGCTTACCAGTCTGGGCAAGGCTCGCAAATTGAATCATCTGTGGCAATCACCCTTTTCATTACACAGCGAGACCATTCGATCCATCAATAATGAGACTCGTTTGGCAAAAGCCGGTAAGAGGGGGCATATCATCGCAAAGATGAATGCTTTACTCGAGCCTGAAACCATCTCGGCACTTTATGAGGCCTCTCAGGCCGGTGTACGTGTGGACCTGATAGTGCGTGGTGTGTGTGCATTGCGCCCCGGCGTGCCAAAACTGTCCGAGAATATTCGGGTACGTTCAGTAATCGGTCGTTTCCTTGAACACACGCGAATCTTCTACTTCAGAAACGATCTGAATCATGATGTGTACCTTGCCAGTGCAGACTGGATGGACAGGAACTTTTTCCGTCGTATTGAGGTAAGTTTCCCCATTCTTGATAAAAAGCTCAAAAAGCGCGTTCTAGATGAAGGGCTTAAGGTATATCTACAAGACAACTCCCAAGCGTGGGATATGGACAAGGAAGGGCACTACAAACTTAAAAAGCGTCGCTCCCTGAAAAAGTGCGCCCAGAACGCTTTGCTTCAAAAGTTCTCTGGTTCCTGATTACCAATTTACCGCTACCACCTGTTATTTGGGGTCCATTATCCTATGGCAGATAGTATGTTTTTATTACTCAATTGAAACCTTACTCTTAATAATGGGAAATCCTCCGGAGTCTTAAGAGGCCATTCTCAATATCAGCAATAATATCCGATATATCCTTAAGCAATGCTTAGCTACATTCTGTTGAAAGGTCATCGCCGCCCTCGATTGCGTGGACTTAAGCATCATCGACACATTAAGCTGCATAAAGCCGACTATCAAGGCATTAAAATTGCATGGGTAAGAGTGTAATTTAGCAGTGCAAATGCAGGCCGATGAACTTATGAATATCCAATTCTCTTTGGCCGCTCTGAACCTAGTATCTGTTAGGGAGGCCAAAAAACCACAGGGGACACACCAAGTTGTGGCCCTTGGTAAGCTAACCCTCTTATTTCTTGTATTGCTCTTCCCCTCTTTCGCATTCGCGTCAGAGCCAACCCATAGAACTGCGCAAACCGCTCTCCACATACTCGACTATATAAGTGTTGACTATGGCGGCATTATTTTCCTTGGAAAGGTCATCAATCAGGCCGAATACAAGGAGCAGCTTGAGTTTTCCAAGCGATCTATACAGTTGCTTGATGAATTGCCCGATCATCCCCGCAAAGAAAAGCTCGTCGCACAAGCACGGACACTGTCTGATTTGATCCGTGATAAATCCGCCTCCGATCTCGTCAGCGAAACCGCTCAGCAGCTACGACAGGAAATCATTACGGCATACCAAGTATCTGTAGCACCCAATAGCATTCCCACCCTTAAGGGCACAGCCGAATTATTTGCACAGAATTGTATTAAATGCCATGGCGCAGAAGGACATGGTGATGGCCCTGAAAGCAAAAAGCTAACGCCACCGCCCGCTAATTTCCACGACAACGCCCGCATGGGCCAACGAAATGTGTATGGCCTTTACAACACAATCACATTAGGTGTTTCAGGTACCGCAATGGAAAGTCACCCCGAGCTTACTGATGGCGAGCGTTGGTCTCTGGCTTTTTATCTCTCGAATTTGCGCATTCCAGATGACTATATTGAAAGGGGTCGAAAAAGCTGGGAGGGCAGGTCTTATCGCGGCCCGGCTCCGAGTATGGCCTCCCTGACGAGCCTGACCTCAAATGAAATATTAGTTCGTTATGGCGAGCAAACCAACGCCGTATATGCTTATCTGCGCTCCAATCCCAATGCACTGACTGCAATCAAACATTCCACTCTGTTGTTTGCTAGCGAGCAACTGGATCAAGCATTATTTTTGTACCAGAGAGGCGAACAGTCAAAAGCACTGCGCTACTCCGTCGATGCATATCTTGAGGGCTTTGATCCCATGGAGATTAGTCTGGATAACCTTGACAAGAATCTCAGACTTGAAATCGAACACGAAATGCGTGAAATAAGGCATTTGATTAGCAAAAACAGTCCTATTTCAATGATTGAGAAAAAGATTACTCATACAAAAGCGCTTCTCAGACAAGCTGACGAACGGCTACGCGCCGGGAAACTGTCTGTCACCGGTGCCTTTTTCAGCTCATTCTTTGTTTTGCTTCGCGAGGGAACAGAGGGAATGCTGATGCTCGCCGCCATCATCGCTTTTGTAGTGCGAAGCGAGCAAAGACAATTGCTTAAATATATCCATGCGGGATGGATTTCCGCGATGCTGTTGGGCGCCCTGACTTGGATTGCATCCACATGGTTGATAGAAATTTCCGGGGCACAACGTGAAGTCACTGAGGGTGTCACCGCACTTATTGCCTCTGTCATGCTGATTTATGTTGGCTTCTGGCTACATGGTAAAACGCACACGAAGTCTTGGGACAAATTTCTGGATGAGCATACAAACATGGTGCTTGAAAGGAAAACGATATGGCTACTTGCGCTTGCATCCTTTTTTGCGATTTACCGTGAAATATTTGAAAGTGTATTGTTCTATCAAGCCTTGTGGGTACAGGTCAACGATACAACCAAGCCCGCGCTATGGAACGGAATATTTGCCGCCTCATTGATTCTAGCTTCAATCGGATGGATGATTTTCAAATTTGGCGTTAGATTACCATTAGGCTTGCTGTTTGCTGCAACATCGTTATTCCTAGGACTGATGGCAGTTATATTCGCAGGCCAAGGAGTAGCCGCTTTACAGGATGCCAACATTATTACAAGCGACCCTGTCCACTTTCTTACATTGCCGATGTTGGGTTTCCATCCTACTGTTCAGACTCTACTAGTGCAGATTTCAGTTATCTGCATTCTCGCACTAAGCTATTTGCTACCCTCTCGTCGTCAATCCAACACTATCCTTGCGCCGGTAGAACATGAGAAAACTTAACCCCCTCATTGGTGTTTTTTCGGTCTACCGGTCTTAATTTTTTCCAGATCACTGAACACTTTTTTAAGCTGCCCATTGCTCAGTCCACCCAAGACTGTTAACCCTGCACGCAGCACTTCACTTTTCTTTACATGCACTTTTGACTTCATACAGATAGCCTTGATCTCAGCAATTTTTTGATATTCGTTTTGCGGCATCGTGAAGCTATCTCGCACCACTTTGCCCTTATTATTTTTCTTTAATTTTTTCGCTACCGATTTGCCTGTATATTTCCTAGTTTTTTTTTTCGCAGCTGATTTTGCTAAAGCAGGTGATTTTTTTGTTGTCGGCAATTTTGTCGGCAATTTTTTCGGTGCTGTGCTCGCAGCTGACTTTTTTGTTGTCATATCGCGCTCTTAGGATTAAAGTGACATAAATAGTGTATACCGTTTATTTCTATAATCAAGAAAAAGTGTAATCCTCGGGGGAGCAAATGGATTTGATACTTTGGCGACATGCAGAAGCCGTGGACAGCACGCCTGACCATCAGCGTGAACTCACCGCTAAAGGCCATAAACAAGCATTTAGAACAGCCGCATTCCTTAAGCAACATTTACCAGAAGCGCATCGTGTTCTGGTCAGTCCAGCGGCACGAGCTCAACAAACCGCCGCCGCTCTGTCCAGCCCTATTACTTTGGCACCGACTATCTCTCCCGGTGCATCGCCCGACGCTGTACTAAAGGCAGCACGCTGGCCTGATGAAGGTGGCACCGTGATAATCGTCTGCCATCAGCCTACTCTGGGGGAAGTTGCCGCAAAATTACTGGGAAGCAATCAAAGCTACTTAAGCATCAAGAAAGGTGCACTATGGTGGTTTACCTTGCGCGAGGGTTCCTCTGCCGCCACCCTGAAGCTGGTCATTGCACCTGACTGTTTGTAGGTGCCCTTATGTGCTGAGAGGAGCAAATCATGTATGAATCTGCGGAGCTCGGACACAAAATAGACAAAGTCACTTACAACTCAGAAGTACCTAAATTACGTGAAGCACTGCTCAATGCGCAGTTCAATCTGGCCGAAAAAGCCAAGTTTCCGGTCACCATCCTGATCGGTGGCGTTGACGGGGCAGGTAAGGGCGAAACCGTCAATTTGCTCAATGCCTGGATGGACCCACGCCATGGGGGACGCCTCAGATGAAGAACGCGACCGTCCACCGATGTGGCGGTTCTGGCGTCATATCCCCCGCACCGGGAAAGTAACGATCTTCGATCGCTCATGGTATGGGCGTGTGCTGGTCGAACGCGTTGAAAACTTTTGCTCCGAAGCTGACTGGATGCGTGCCTACGGGGAGATCAACGACTTTGAAGAGCAGTTGGTCAAGAATAATACTGTGCTGGTGAAATTCTGGCTCGCCATCACAAAGGATGAGCAACTAAGAAGATTCAAGGAACGGGAAAAGACCGGCTTCAAGCGTTTCAAAATCACTGATGAAGACTGGCGCAACCGCGACAAATGGGATGAGTATGAACATGCAGTATGCGATATGGTGGACCGCACTAGTACCGAAGTCGCATCGTGGACGCTGGTGGAAGCTAACGACAAAAATTACGCCCGCATTAAAATATTGAAGACACTGTGCAAGCAGATAGAAGCAGCGATGAAGAAAAAGAAGTAGTACCTGCTTGGTAAATTACCCTATTCATCCGAAGGTGTGTAGCGGCTCACCCCTCCGATCAACGGAATACTTTTCTCATTTCATCGCTGAATTCAGGATGACGCAAAAGATACGCTTTCTTTTCTTTCAAGAAGTCTGAGTACTCCATATCAAGCGGTCTAGCATAAGTTGGCGGCTTTGATTTATCGAACATGTCCACCAGCATTAGGTTGCCCACTTCAAAATTGAAGTGTTTCGCATCCTGCCATAGTCCTCTTGTTTTCCTCACCGGTCGGGCAAAAACATCGTTATATCCAAAAAATTGCCAAGATGGATATTCATCTTCAGATTCACTATCTATGAACTTTTTAATCTGCTTCATCTGCCACCACATGATTCCCTGATCCCGACGTAACCCATCCACCTCCATCCAATAGGCATGCCTAGGATAAATAAAGAATACCAATTCAACACCATGCTTTTTTGCTGAGCGAATCATGCGCTGCAATCCGCTTAAATCAAGCGCTTTTCTGGAGCCGTGGTCTGTGCAAAAAGATGCACGATTCTGCAGATCATGTCGAAAGAATGGAATAGGATTTTTTTGGCGATTGTAATAAAACATACCCTCTCGGGTATGCGTTGCTTTTTTTTCTTGTTGATTCCTGAGAGTAATCAAGGAATATTCAAGTGCAGAATATGTCAGCAACAAATCTACTGAATAAAATTCACTAATTGAAGCGTAATCTTTCTCACAATTGCTGATTGGCAAATGGCCGGGGTGCAATCCGACCAGCGCCCGCTTGATTTTTGAATGGTTAACCGCATACTCAAAGTCACACTGCACTTCTCCCCAGTGCGCCTTCGCAAATGCAAAGTTCATACTTTTCAAGCGGCCATTTTCCGTAAAAGATGGATTGGTAGGATCAAACCCGATCTCAGAATAAGAGCTACCCAGAATGATCGCCTCCGGCTGTTCACGCGCTAGCAGCGCCGGTTTGACATCATGTGCAAAATCAATATACGCCGGCTTGACTGCATTAAAGTTTTCGATCTCTACCGCGCGGAAATACCAGCCCGGATCGACTATCCAATTGAATACCCCAATCGCACTCAATAATGCAAAATATCCGAATGCAAACCTGATGATGAATTGCTTGAATGTCATAACGCTATCAGAACTGGAAATAAATAAATTCAGAAATTTTAGTGATTGATATCGTGCCATATACAGCACACAATACTGCCGCAATCACTAAAGTATTCGAAGGCCGCCACTTGAACCAACCCGGCTTGAAATCTTTCGGCATATTGAGACCCGGTTTGAAATCAGCCATGATCTGCTGTGTGTTCGGCATCAGCCAAACCAGCAGCAGCAGACCCCCTATCCAGTAATAAGCTGCACCCGAAATCGGCACCAGAAAGTTGGTCTTTCCAAAAGCCACACCTTGCTCTGCCAGCCACGGGCCTAATTCCCCCATCCTGAATCGCCAACCCATCGGCAACACAAAACCGTTCATGCCGAACATCGCTTTGAGCATTGCAACAGCAGACGCAAGCGTTTCCGCCCTGAACATCACCCATGCCACGACCACCGAGATAAACGTCAGAAAGGTTGCGAGTATCCGCATCGGCCATGACAGCGCCTTGGACGGATCCTGCCCCATCAGTCTTCGTAGCAGGTGCCAACCGTGATTGATAACCAGATATATGCCGTGCAACCCGCCCCAGATTACAAATGTCCACCCTGCCCCATGCCAGAGTCCACCCAACAGCATGGTCACGCCGAGATTCAGATAACGCCTTGATGTTCCTTTTCGGTTACCGCCGAGTGGAATATACAGATAATCTCTCAAGAATCTCGACAGCGTCATGTGCCAGCGTCGCCAGAATTCGATGATGTTCACCGACTTGTATGGAGAATGAAAATTCAGCGGCAATATCACCCCAAACATCCTCGATAAGCCGATTGCCATATCCGAATAAGCTGAAAAGTCAAAATACAGTTGCAGGGTATAACCGAGTGCGCCGACCCAGGCCTCGATGAACGTCAGTTCAACATTTGTCGAAGCGTCGAATATCGGCCCCACATACACTGCGACTCCATCCGCCAAAACCACTTTTTTGAACAAGCCGATGAAGAATATCGTCAGCCCCACCGCCATGTTTTCATAGCTGAATCGATAGGTAGAAGCCTGCCCGAATTGCGGCATCATTTCTCTGTGATGAAGGACGGGCCCGGCGATCAGGTGTGGAAAATACGTTACGAATAAGGTGTAGTGTATGAAGTTGTATTCCTTCACCTTGCCCTGATAGGTATCCACCAGAAAAGCGATCTGGGTAAAGGTGAAAAACGATATCCCCAGCGGCAGGATGATCTCACCCAGAGAAAGATGTGTCTCCGCGATGCTGTTGACGCTATCAAGAAAAAAGTTAGCGTATTTGTAATAACCCAACAGAAGCAGATTCGAAATAACTGCCACTGTCAGCAAGCGTTTCTGATATACCCGACTCTTCTTTACGCCCGCTTTTGCGATCCATGTACCGAACACATAGTTAAAGATGATCGAGACCAGCAACAAGCCAACATAAGTAATATTCCAGTGCCCGTAAAAAAACAGTGACGCAGCCGTCAGCCAGCCTGCCGCAACCGCATGGCTGACACGGGCAAGCGAGAAAAATCCTACCAAGGTGATCGGCAGATATAGGAAAATAAACAGATAGGAATTAAATAACACTCAGTAACCGCCTGATGTATTTACTGAAGCTGATGCGCAGTCTGTACCAGCACGTACGGCTTGACCACCACCGCCCATACCATCGCATCTGTCTCTATCCATGTGGTGGCCTGTTCGTCATCAACTTTGCCGATCTTGCCCGCATCCATCCACTCCTGGATGAACTCGGCATTGTCCTTGGACATCTGGAATGCCACCTCGACCAGATCCAACTCATCACTTACAAAAATAGCCGTGCCACTAGCGAAGAATCGTTGCAATTCCTTCCATGCGATTTGTGCGGTTTCCAGGTTAACTTTAGTTCTATACAGGTCTTCGGGGTTGTCATCACTCATACTCAAAACTCTTTCAGTTACGTTTTCAAATCCTTCAGGTAATTATCTTTCAACTGCATGTAATGCTCTGCGGAATACATAAAATATGCGATCTCTTCATCGGTCAGCTTACGCACCGCCTTGGCCGGCCTACCCATATACAACATGCCGCTTTCAAGCACCTTGCCCTGCGTCACCATGCTACCCGCACCGATCAACACATGATCCGGGATCACTGCATCATCAAGAATGATCGACCCCATGCCGATCAGGCACTCGTTACCTATCGTACAACCATGCAGGATCACCGAATGACCCACTGTTACATAGTCACCGATAATCAGCGGTGAGCCTGCCGGCTTTTCTGACGTCTTGTGAGAGACATGGCCCACGGAAAGATCCTGCACATTCGACCCCTGTCCGACCACAATGCGATTCACGTCACCGCGCAACACCGCATTGCACCACACCGAACTATCGTCACCCAACGTCACATCACCGATCACCTGACTAGAAGGATGAAGATAGGCTAGCTCGCCGATGGTAGGTGAGGTATCTATAAATGATGAAACAGCCATTCTTAATTAGCCCTCCAATTTCCATTGAACAGATTCACCTGCCCTCAATGGCACAAGCTGGTGTTCACCGAATCCTACCGTTTCAGGCACTTGCCACGCTTCCTTGCGCAACGAGACTGTAGCCGTATTGCGCGGCAGACCGTAGTAATCCGCACCGTAAAAGCTGGCAAAACCTTCCAACTTGTCGAGCGCACCCGCTGCATCAAAGGCTTCGGCATAAAACTCTATCGCAGCATGGGCGGTATAGCAGCCAGCGCAGCCGCAGGCGTTTTCTTTGGTGTGTTGCGCATGAGGCGCACTATCCGTGCCGAGAAAAAACTTGGGACTGCCGCTAGTGGCGGCACGCACCAATGCCTCACGATGTAGTTCGCGTTTGAGCACAGGCAGGCAATAATAATGCGGACGGATACCACCGACCAACATAGCGTTGCGGTTATAGAGCAAGTGATGGGCAGTGATGGTCGCGGCGATATTGTCCGGTGCTGCAGCGACAAACTCGGCAGCATTTTTAGTGGTGATGTGTTCGAACACCACGCGCAGTTCTGGCAGGTCTTTCAATAACGGTTGCAACACGCGCTCGATGAACACGGCCTCGCGGTCAAAGATGTCGATGTCCGGGCTGGTCACTTCGCCGTGAACCAGCAGCGGCATGCCGCATGCCTGCATGGCTTCTAAGGCAGGATAAGTCTTACGAATGTCGGTGACACCGGCATCGGAGTTAGTGGTCGCGCCCGCCGGATACAGCTTTACGGCATGAACGATGCCGCTGGCCTTGGCCTTTTTTATTTCATCTGCTGTCGTTTTATCTGTAAGGTACAACGTCATCAGTGGCTCGAAGTTCATCCCGTGAGGCAAGGCAGCCAGGATGCGCTCACGATAGGCTTGTGCCTGTTCGGTACTGGTTACCGGCGGACGCAGATTGGGCATGATGATGGCGCGGGCGAATTGCCGGGCGGTATCCGGCAGTACGGACGCCATCAGCGCATCGTCGCGCAGATGTAGATGCCAGTCATCTGGCCGGGTGATGGTGATGGTGTTCATGATAGGTTTAATTTCAGCATGATGACTGTAATCTCGTAGAAACATTTTCCTGTTATCCTATTTTACAGATATTAACGCGGAGTATTGCGATGGCGATATATGCAGTGGGCGATATTCAGGGTTGCCATACCGAATTGGTACAACTACTGGATACTATCCGCTTCGATCCGGCGGCGGATAAACTATGGCTGGTCGGTGATCTGGTCAACCGTGGCCCGGATTCACTGGAAGTGTTGCGGCTGGTCAAGTCGATGGGGGATAGCGCGATCTCCGTGCTAGGCAACCATGACCTACATCTGCTTGCAGTGGCTGAAGGCGTCGCTAAACCGCACCGTACCGACACGCTGGACGCGATACTCAATGCACCGGATCGTGATGAACTATTGAACTGGCTCCGTCACCAGCGCCTGATTTACACCGAAGGTCACTACGTGCTGGTGCATGCCGGTCTATTGCCGCAATGGAGCGTCAGACAAGCTAGCCGCTTGGCAAATGAAGTTGAAACCGCCTTGCGCGCGGACGAATACACCGACTATCTTGCACATATGTACGGCAATTCACCGCATAGCTGGGATGACGAACTGACAGGCTACAAACGTCTGCGCGTGATCACCAATGCCTTCACTAGGTTGCGTATCTGTACTCCGCAGGGAGAAATGGATTTCAAATTCAAGAGTGTTTTGAAGAATATCCCCGCAGGCTATCTCCCCTGGTATGAAGCACCCGAACGTAAGAGCCCAAATGCCACAGTGGTCTTTGGTCACTGGTCGGCACTCGGGCTGATGCTCAAAGACAACGCCATCGCCCTCGACACAGGCTGTCTGTGGGGCGGCCCGATGACTGCCATCCGACTGGAAGATCGAAAATTGTTTCAAGTTGCCTGCACTAATCCGGTGGCCAAGCACTGGTAACCCCCCTAGCGTGTCCCTATACCGCTTTATATCTCTGCCAACAATCTCTGCATCATTCCTTCTGCCTGCCGTGCATAACCACTGCCAAACAAATTAGCGTGATTAAGAATGTGATACAGATTGTAAAGATGCTTGCGAACAGCATAGCCCTCATCAAGCGGATAAGCATCGTGATAAGCAGCATTGAAATCTCCGGAGTATCCACCAAATAGCTCAGTCATCGCTAGGTCGCATTCGCGGTCGCCATAATAGGCAGCGGGATCAAAAATGGTCGGCGTGCCATCTCCCAGATAGGCATGGTTGCCGCCCCACAAGTCGCCGTGTAACAAGGAAGGTTGGGGCATATAGCCCTCAAAAAAGGCAGGCAGCGCAGTTATTAGTTTCTCGCCCAGATGCTGCAGCCCCCCGCCATAGCCGTTTCTTGCAGCCAGCGTCAATTGAAAACCAAGACGGTGTTCTCGCCAGAAATCTATCCACGATGCTTTCCAGCCATTCGGCTGAGGTGTCGAGCCAATGAAGTTATCCTGATCGAATCCAAAGCCATTTCCAATGCAACGGTGCAGTGCGGCAAGCTGTTTGCCCAGTAATGTTGCACTACCATGCGAACCGATCTCCAAATGTTCTAGCACCAAAAAACTCTGCCCGCCCGCCTTGCCATTGGTAACGGGGGAGGGTACAAAAACGGTGTTAGTCGCCGCGATTGCTGCAAGGCCTTCCGCCTCGGCAACAAACATCTGGTGATGTCGGGAATCATTCAGCTTGACGAAATAGCGCCTGCCGTCGATGCCTTCCAGTCGATATGCGTCATTGATACTGCCACCGCCTACTGATGATGTGCGGTTTACCGTAAAAGGACATTGCGTCGCATCACTGATGGCGGATGCGACACTGTCCCAGACTGACATGGATTACGACTTATAGCTGAATGGAATGACCGAAATGCTTCTGGTACAAATCTGCTAATTCGGCACGGGTATATTTATGGTTCTGTCCGCCACGACTGGCAATTTTGAGCGCTCCCATCAACGAAGCAAGGCGACCGGTCGCTTCCCAATCCCAGCCACTCTGAATACCGTACATCAAGCCTGAACGATATGCATCACCGCAACCGGTTGGATCGACGATAGCTTCCGGCTTGGGTGTTGGAATAACGATTTGCTTGCCACCCGCATAGATCAACGATCCATCGCCACCCAAGGTAACGATCAGTGCATCAACGCGTTGTGCAAGATCATCCAGTGTCTTCCCGGTTTTGTCCTGCAACATCTTGGCTTCGTAGTCATTCACAGTGACGTAGGTGGCCTGATCAACAAAGGTCAACAGCTCAGGCCCGGAGAACATCGGCATACCCTGACCCGGATCGAAAATGAAAGGAATATCCAGATCAGCAAATTCAAGCGCATGTTGCATCATGCCTTCGCGGCCATCCGGCGATACGATTCCGAGTGATACCTCTTTAGCTGCTGCGACATTATTCAGATGAGAATGCCCCATCGCACCCGGATGGAACGCGGTAATCTGATTATCATCAAGGTCGGTCGTGATGAAAGCCTGACCGGTGAAGTTATCCGGCACATGCTTAATATGAGACTGGGAGATACCGAGATTATCCAAGCGCGTACCATAAGGTGCAAAATCATCGCCCACTGTCGCCATGATTAGCGGACTACCGCCCAGCATCTGCAAATTGTAGGCAATATTACCTGCACAACCACCGTATTCGCGGCGCATCTCCGGCACTAAAAAAGCGACGTTCAAGATATGTATCTGCTCGGGAAGTATGTGCTTCTTGAATTGATCCTTGAACACCATGATGGTGTCATAGGCCATAGAGCCGCAAATCAGCGTATTCATTGCAAATCCTTGTATAGATTAAAACCCGCGAATTGTACCATTCCCAAAGTGGGAAGCCGTTGGAAGCAGCGTCTTCATAATGCCCACCCCGCCGTTGCATCATAAGTCCTGATCTCGGCGGCTGTGGCAAATGCTTTTAATGCATCACTGTGTTTACCCTCGCTGCCTGCGATAGCCGCTTCAGCCTGAGATAATGCTGTAGCATTTGCTATAACTCGATCAACAATCACATCCAGCGTTACCCCTCTAACCGTTGCCTCCATCGCAAGCATTGGCGCAAGCGCAGGGCTGTGTGTTGGTGGCGTGGCATTACGTGCTGTGTCATACGCCATCGCCTCTGCACGTTTTAACGACCATCCGGCTGCTTCATAAGGTGAAGCATCGTGCACAATTTCGGCGCGTTTGAACTTAGCTATCATCCGCACCTCTTCTAGTGCCTCGGTAAGTGCACTATCTTTATCAGCCGCAATCTCAGCAGCAGACATTGCAACTGTATCTTTCGTTCTAGTTACTACGCCATTTGCCAGCATGTCAGTGGTACTGCCTAACATCTTCATCCCGTCAGGCGGAGGCTGCCCCGATTCATCAACGAATGGATAGACACCAAGCAATGCAAGCTCTGCATCAGTCAGGTTATCTGTTCCGGTCATACTGGCTATTCCGCTCGGCTTACCAACCGTCACCACCTTCGTGGTCATGTTTATATATTTTATAATCTACGCTCCGTATTTAAGCCAAGTATCCTTCACAAAACCGTTCCAATATCTAGTTGTGCCTAAGAAATAATTTGATAATCCATGCCAATAGACGTAACTCACAACGCTGTTAAGCGTCAGGGATATTTCACCGCCAACGGGAGTTGCGAAGGTGTTATCAGTGAAAAGTTGTAGATATAGCGTTCCATTCACGCCAACAGTCCTATCTAGCCTTAGCCTGAAATGAACCCATGTCAGGTTGGCTATCGTTAAAGCTGGTCCAACGTTATATGACCCCGCGTGCTTTTCTAAAAGTCGGATTCTTTTGTAGGTTCTGGCTTCATCAAGTCGCACGCCTAGAAAGTTGGGGTTTTGTGTCGGTGTGAACTGGCTTGGGCTTGCGCCTATTAGGGCAAACGAAGGCTTGTTACCACCGCCGCTCATATAGAGAGAGGTATGACACGCCCAATTAAGCGTAGAGATTGACGGGATGTGCTTTGTGCTGGTGTCCTTTCTTACATTATTCATATTGATAGCGCGAATATAATCAACGGTCTCAACAAGCGGATTTCCAGCTTGCTCAAATATCGTATAAGTGGTGAAGTCCTGCTTCACACCAAGCAGGTTTCCAGAGTCACAAGCGCATCCAGCCGCAGCAGCAGCCCTCTTGTTACTCACAGCAGCTTCCCGTAGATGTTGCCAAGGTAGTCAACCCAGAACACGAACATATCCACACCAGCGGTTTTTAACGCGGTTCTACCTGTGTTCGCAGCAAGATAGGCGGCGATGTCAGTTGAGAACGTGCCATCCGGCAAAGACCAATTAACAGGAGTAGCCCAAGTTATAACTTGCGAACCTGCATTTTCAATTTCAAGTATAAATTCTCCACTCTTCCCCATAGCCGGAAAGTTTGAGAGCGTCAGCGTAAAGCTTCCATTACAAAGAATTCTATATTGAGTCGCTACCGAAAAATCAACTGTCTGAGGGTTTAACGAGGAACTACCCAAGTTGACCACTTCCAACTTCACTGTTGATGGTTTATTCAGCACACCCGCCCACTCAACAGCCAATGCCTCGGCAATCTTGAATGAGACATATCCGGCTGCATTGCCTAGCTGTGTATCGTCCACGACGTGATAAAGCAGGCCGCCATCCAACTCTTTTACCTTGTCGCCGTTCTGAACTTCTGTTGTTGTGAGTGCAAAACGCGCAGCTTGATTTGCTACCGTCACCAATCTTTCTTGTGCAGCAGCAGGGATTTGGCTCAGCGGGATAACACCGCCAACCAAATCAGCCTTTAGATCAAGTGCCCACTGCGTCAGCGTTGAGATCGGTTTATCAGCGTCGGCGGTATTGTCTACGTTGCCCAAGCCCACTTGCGCCTTGCTGACCTGATGCGGATTATTCAGATTTTCCAGATGGGTAGTAATGCCCAACTTGTTGGCGACTTCGGCGAGTGTGCGTTTAACCCACCGCCCGGCAGAGGCCAGCAAAAAATCATCGTCATCGACAGCCAACGAATGCTGTACATATAAAGTACCCAGTCCGGCAGCGATCAGCGATTCTCCGTTCGCCATAAAGCCTTCCCAGCTCAACGGCCTCGCACCGGCAGGGACAGACCCGATAAAATCATGGATGACAACACCGCTGGCGATCACGCGGCAGCTATAACGCGTAGGCGTGTAGCCCTCATCGTTTGCCCACAGCTCGACATCGACTTTGGGGTCAGCGCTCTCATCCCAAAATACGCCATTGACGTCGGTGCATGCCTCCAACATTCCGGCGACACGCGCACCATCCGTCCAGACATCTGTCGCACGCCCGGTCTCATCGACCAGCTGAAATATCACTCTGGCATTGGCGACAGGTTTCAGATTCAACCCGAGTATCGGGCTGAGCGCGTTATCCAGTTTGCGTTTGGTCGGCATGATCAGTACTTGATGCAGAGCAAGATTTTAAGACCGGCTGCCAGATTGGCAGTGCCACCCCCGGTGTTGATAGACGTATCTCGCATTTGTATAAATGTGCCGTCACCCGTTTGAGCACCTGTTGCACCAGCGTAAGGGGTTCCATCAGTTCGCCCTTGAAAGGGATGAACGTGGTTCTTAACCGTACCCGTTGATTGAACACCGACATTGCCATTCGCCTGCAGCAGTGCGTGACCTTCGGGTAGATATGGCAAACCAAATGTGCTTGTTCCATTTCCGATGCCATAGGTCACCCCGATAGCTGCAAACAGGGCGGCATAGGTTGTTCGACTTACATTAGTCGGAACAGTTGGTACGACCAGCGAACCGGCAGGGGCAGCAGTCCCTGCATGCATGAATATCTCGCCCGGCTTTTTGCCGTCATCTATTGCCGCATAACGTCCATCTGCCACCACCTGGGTCAACGCCTGTGAAGAGACAGTCGTATCGATCAAGTCTTGAATCGCGTTGAGCACCTGCGCATTGTTCGCACCATTGAGCGCAACCCCGGTCGCCTCTATGACGTTTGCCAGTTCTTCTTGAATCGCATTGCACCACTCAGCATTGAACTCGGTCGGGCTGACACCCTGTGCGATATCTCCGTTGCGAAATCCATCCTTACCTGATCCAAACAGGTTGGGTGATCTATTGGTCGTATCAATTCTGCGCATTCATTTTCTCCTTCTATCGGTAAGCAAATATCACTTCGGTATCTGCCGGCTTGAATAGCCTGATGGTCTGTTCCAAAACGTCAGATCCCCAAGACGCAAGCGGGCTGTTGCAGTTGCTGTTACAAGTGGCTGAAAAATGCCCGCCCGCTAGCGGGACATTAAGTCGCCATACGGCTCTGTCTTCCTCGCTATACAGCGAGTCATTGCAATGATTCAGACAAGTGGCGGGAGCAAATTCCGTGATCGTGACCGGTGCAAATCCGAGTGCCTCAGCCATTGCGATAAAGTGTCGGCGTGATTGCCCGCCACGCAATGTTGTTTTGGCTCTCAGTGCAGCCAGTCGCTGCTCTTTACTTAACGCCGAACCATCCGGCGCAACGTCCGACAAGCCGTATTCATATTCCCATTCAGCCAACATCGCCGACACCGTCGCGGGCATCACCTCACGCAACAACTGAGCGGCACTGGCCTGAGCTGCATCCAAAGCTGAACCTTCTGCTGCCAGCTCGGCAGATAGCAGCACACCATTCGGATCGTATGCCTGTGGTGGTAGCAAGCGCTTGAGTAATTCTGCGTGGCCAGTCATATTGAGAGTCGCCATCATGTCAGTGTCACCACACCCAACACCGCAATCTCGGAATGCGTCGCATCGACTAACGGTTGTATATTGGCAGTAGGCTCCATGAGCGCGACATCCAACACCCCCGACACACTGGTGATGATGGATTCGAGTTTGGTCTTTCGCACCACTTCTCCGAGATGGATGCCTGCAAAGAATGTTTCTAATGCTGTGTTGATTGCACTGGTCGCATCTACCAGCGTGGTATCTGATAACGTCAGCACGCCAGTGATATCAATCGGCATAAATTGAGGTGCCATCACCAGCACATCCGAGCAAGGCGGTCTGCGTGTCTCATCGTCGATATAGGCCGACACATCCGCTATCAGTTGTGCCGATGGTAATCCGCCAGCGGCCTCAATCACGATGTCGACCGAACGGGTGTTGCGCCGTTGCGGCAACACATAGGCATCAATCACGCCGGGTACTTCCATCGCCCACTTGTAGTAATCGTGCTTTGCACCACCTGATGGCGGCAAACGCAGATCGAACAAATAGCGCGCCAGAAAATCTGCATCGGACTCGATGTCGGTTCCGCCGCTCATCACGACGATGGCAGCCTTTGAATCTATACCAACAGGCGCAGCAGTCAGGGTTAAAGCTGTGTCTGCTGCTTGATTGCCGGACGATCCCGTCTGCGCTGCCTGCGCTGCTATCGTTACCGTCCCGCCCGCACCGATCACATCGGCGGCTGTGGTCACAAAGGTCACGCCGCTGGTCGTTTTGGCCTCGGTGCCGATAGGCACTGCGCTACCAGTCACGCCGTTAAACTCAATCGTCCCGCTCGCAACCACGGCCGACTTACGCTGCATGCCGCGCTGACTGGCATGCAGATCAAGGTAATCGCTATCTGCTGTACTGGCCAACACCTGACGCACTAGCCACTGCTGATGCTGGTATAAGCCCTCGATTGCCGCGCTGACCGCATTGGCGCGCACTGCAAAATCAGAGTCGTCACCGGTATAAGCATCCGGGTTCTGGTTGACGATATCGCGCAGAATATCTTCGCGAATTTGACGATAATCTTTCGATGGGAATCCCATTGTTAAATCACCTGTACCGGATGTTTGAAAGTTAATGTGTCGCCATTGGCTGCATGTGCCTCGATCAACAGTGCCAACCTTTTAGCCTGTCGTTCGGTCGATACATTTATTGCGGTAGCACGCCCGTCGGCAATGATGGGCGCGAGTGCCTGCTCGGCATACTGTCCGGCTAGCTTTGTCACGCTCGCGATGTCTTTTTCGCGAGCCAACTCATGCAAGCGGCTACCCAGTGTCGGGTTCGCCCAGTAGCTACCCAATGGCGTACTCAGACGCAGATAGATCGCATTGATCAACCCGCCGGACGGGTCACGCTGCGCAGCACCTGCCAGCAGCTCGTAATCACGGGTATGAGGATTAATTAGTGTGTCCATTACATCTCCTTGCACATTACATTTGGCCGTTTGCTGCGCCCACGCTGCCGCCGTGCGGATGGGCGTGCGTGTGACCGTTATAGATCGTGCGCATGTCAGCCATGCTGCCCGTCGTGTCGCTTATGCCCGCTACGCCGCTAGCCGCGACACTCAATGCCGTCAGCACACCACTCGCTGTCACGGTCGGGGAGGTGAGGGTGATGCCATCGGCTACTACTGTTACTTGCGGTGCGTTGAGTTCGATCAGCTCACTGGCATTGACGCGGAAGGTTTTGGTCTTCACTTCCACGACATTGCCGCGCTTGAGTACGATGCTGTCGCCCTCATCGGTGTAGAGCGCGGTTTCTCCCGGCGCGAGATTTTTCAACCGATATGAACCGTGCTCGGTGGCGATCACAATGCCATGTGTGGTGCGCCCACCCAGCGGCAACACCACACACATCGCCCCGGCGGGCGGGTTGCTGGTGTAACCGTAATGTTGAAAATATTCGGCATCCTGCAACTGCTCACCTGCCACGCCATCGAGCTGCACCAATTGCACTGCACCCGCAGCCTTTACCAGTGTGAACACGCCTCTAAAGGCTAGGCGGATACCGGCTAACGCGCGGTGGATACGGGTGTCGATAATCTTAATCATGACTTCCTGCTTGTTTTGTTCACGATCCACTTACCATCTTGTTTTAGCGTCAGCATGGTGCGTGTGCCGTCAGTGCGGCTGCGGGTGAATTTACGTGCCATCAAAAAATAGATGCCATCGATGCCGTGTGGCTCTGAATCCACGCGAATGCGCTGCCCCGGTTTCCATAACAGGCCATCGGCAGGTTGGCCGGGTGCAACGATGCGATGCCCTTGCACTTGGACGGTTAGCGTCAAGCCATTCAAATGACTTTCGTCGATGATCTTTTGCGCACGATTGCGGCACTCTGCCACGCTGTCGCACGCATCGGTCACGATCTTGGGGCGATGCCATTTGATGTCCTTGTCTTCCACGGTGTCACGCAGCGCATTCTTTCCTTGCTCTTGCTCAGTGCCATGCGCTTGCCCAAGCACGGTCACTTTTGAATAGCGACCATGCATGGAGATATTTTGTTTCAGGCTGAGCACGTTATTGTCTTTGCCATCTCGTTTGATGATTAGCGTCGCCGAAACAGGCACTGTGTAATCCGGCCCGCCAATCACCAGCGTGCCATCCGGCTCGAACCAAGGCCATAAACCGTTGGCTTCGGCAGCATGAACCAACGCATTCCAAGCGGTATCGCCGGGCTGGATGTTGACCTTCTCACGTATCAGCGTCGCATCGGCATCTATTCGCGGCGGCTTGATGCCGAACTCAGTGACCAGCTTGGCGGCGATCTCTTTCAGGCTGACCTGCTTGACACCGAATAGCGGTGCGGAACAATCCAGCAGGTCGGCGGCTTTATCGCGCCCGGACAAGCTAAAAGTATTATCGTTTTTGCTGACTTGATGATTGATCTCATCCACACGACCCGTCATCACCACATCATCATCTACACGTACTTCGACTGACGCACCCGCAGCAACAGCGGGCGGCATTTGGTTTAATGCCATACCCAGCGACACCTGCCAGGCATCGGCAGGGACGAGCAGATCGCTATCGATCTCATAACTTTGCCAGCGGTCATGCATCTGCCCGCCAATCAATAATTTAACCCTATCAATTTGTGTAGGCTCAACGGGAGTAGGCATGGAGCGAGTCTCCGGCTTGCACGAAATTCGGCAGGCGCAAGTTATTCAAACGTTGTAGTTCAGATGCGCGGTTGTGATCGCCATAGAACGCATGCGCGATCAGGCGTAGATTCCCCGGCGTTTTAACCGTGCGCGAAATCAACGGCGGTCGTGCTTCGATGATGGCGCGTGCGGTGGTTTGCAACGCCAGTGCCTGATTCTTTAACGGCTCGGTGATGGTGCGGCTTTGCTCTATGCTATAGGTCAAGCGCACCTGTTCGATGGTGGCGTCGATATCAGCGCGTGCGATATTGACGATGGCTTCTATCTGTACCGGTGAGCGTGTCGCGGTATCGGCCTCGCTGACCATCATCAAACCCGCAGCATTGGCGAGTGTGACGGTGCTATTCACCACAATCGTCACGGCAACAGCAGCACCAGCTTGGTCTTCTGTCGGGGCTGTGCCAGCAGAAATCTGTGAGCTGGCTTCATACTTTTTAAAGATGGCAAAGGCATTGAGATCATTGCGTATGCTTATCCAGTCCTGCTCAAGTTGTTCGCGCCAGTCGTACACATCCAGCAAGTTATTCACAATGGCAGAAATATCATTACCCCAGGCACGCGGGTAAGCCAACACATCAAGGCCGGACAAGGTCACGCTGATGCCGGTGGTCAATGCCAGTAGCGGTTGGATCATACTGGCGCGTGTTTGGTCCAGTGCTGAAAGCGGATTTGCCACACGCAGGCGATCAATGACCGAGCCATGCACTTCGCTTGCTGCCGCACTGGCCTGAGTGCCATGATTTTTGATGTCCTCGGCTTTTTGTGACGCAACCTCCCGCGAGAAAAATGTTGCTGCGGTAGTGGACTCGACGAATTCGATGGACACGCTGGCTTGATCAAATTTTTCCGCGTCGTGACGAATCTTATAACTGGCGACCTGCACAAACATCAGCCCGAATACCGGGTGCTGTAACCAGCCGCCTTGAGCCTGTCCTGATCCTGTCGAAGGGACAACACCATTCTGCTCATCTTTTCCAGCTAATGCCGCTTCGAACTCTTGCAGCGCTGACTCGTAATCATCCCCGTAAAAAATCGCCTGTACCGAAATCTTGCGCGAACGCCGACCCATGTTCTCGACATCCGCTCCATCCACATAAGGGTAGGAATGTTCGACCAAGACATGGTCCGCAGCGTCATCGGTAGAGATGCAATCGAAAACGATGCCCCTGAAAGATGCGTCCAATAATGTATCTCGCCAACTCATAGTGCGAGATTACGCAAGTGCGAATGCACAGTTAAGACGGAAAGCGTTCCGGGGGAAACCTGAGCTTAAGCCGGGGAGTGGCGGCTAGTAATAAAGCTAATCGTTCTTAGCGCCGTTCTGTATCCAATGATAGATCGCCCATTTCTTTTCTTCAGACAGCTTGGACCCTTTAGGCATTCGCTCGGTGGCGACCATGTAATACAGCCGGCTTTCCAAAGGCTTTCCAGCCTTAACAACGTTTTGAATGCTGCGGTAATCCATCAGGAAAGGGGGGCGGGCGGCGTGGCAATATGAACAAATCTCGCCGAATACGTTTTGGCTAAGCCATGTGTAAGTCGGCTTAACGCTGTGATCAACAGCAATATCAGGGGGCGGCTTTAATACCACCGTTTCACACGCTGCGAGTGACAGGCTCAATAGTGAGATAAGCAATAAACGCATAGGCCTATCATAATGAAAATCGAACGTTCTTGGGAAAGCTTAATGGCGTCTTGCCGTTATCTAGCTACTGAGTTGCTGCGTTTCTGTCATTGTCGACTTGTTATACTCTCGCAATGAAGACATTTAATATGGCATCCAATATCTTCCTGGTACTTTTGCTACTCTTTTTATTATTTGCATTCGGATTTTCTCTGGATGATCAAATGGTTCTGGATGGTCTGATAGGGATTTCTATTGTTCTGTTCGTTATCGCGTATTTAATAGCGTTTGTTCTTAGGATATTTTTTTACCCGTCAGATGAATCTGATTCACAGCCATCCGATGCGAAGTGGAATTGGTCACAAGTGGTGATGTGGATAGTCGTGCTCGCCTTAATTTCTTTGCGGATATGGTATGACATATCAAAAGTCGCCTGATTTTTCTCCTAGCATTATTGTAGAAATGACAATTCGTCATTTTCAGAATCGCTACTGACTCGACAATCTTCTTCTATCTCCGAAAGTAGCGATTCCAAATGCCTATAGAAGTGTTGCGAGATTACCCTTAGGCGAATGTGACGTAGTTAAGACGGAAAACATTCCGGGGAATTATTGGCGAGCAGCGTTGCGTGTATGCGCTTGATCAACCGATGCAACGATGTTGCCGTTTTGCACCTCGACGACAACCTTGGTGGGTTCTTGCTTGCCGTTAATTAAATCATGTAGATAAAAACCTAGTTTCGTTTCTTCGCCGGATACGGCGCTCACCAGCGAATCTATACCATCGCGCACCACAGGGCCAACTACGTCTCGGCCAAACGAAAATGACTCTTTCAGATAGTCAAGCGAACGCACCTTATTAATTAGCCCCAAAGTTCTGCCACCCTTGCTGGGTTTACCATTGCCTCCCCGCATGGCGGCTTCACGATTTTTCTCATTGCGTTTTTGTCGTAATGGCTCTCCTTTCGAAAGCATTCCGCTCGGCCAGTTGGTGACAAATACGCTCTGTACATCCATTGAGCCAGCAACGTTAGCGAACCTCCCCGTCTTACCACCCGATTTTTTCCTGCGGTTTTTGTACAAACTCACCCCAGCTAGGGCCGTGGTCAAACCCCCTATCACGCCCATTTCTAAGCCAAGCCCGCCTGTCGGTGCAGTATCGTCCGCCGATTTCCCCGGTGAATTGCTAGCGTTAGCGGTGATTTTGTCAGAACTATCGGAGGATGTCAGCTTATCAACCTGAATTTCTGCCGCCTTGATTTTGCCGAAGTCAGCCTGTTTAGCTTCGGCAAAATCAGTGCTGAGCCGTTTGCTTTTTGCCGTTTGATCTGCGGAAGCCACCTCGCTGCGGATGATGTCCGAGTTTTCCATCAAGGCTTGAATCAGTTGATTGGTTTCCCGGTTATTAAAGCCTGCCTGACCTGTCTTGAGGTTATCTTCCAGTCCTTTTGCTTTCATCACATCGACTAACTCCAGCAAACCCTCTACACCGCCTTCGCCGCGAAACTTTCCATCCGGCGCAAATTTTTCGACATCGATGTCAAAATTTTTCAACGCTTCTACATATTGTGCGCTGGTGCTATTCACCAGTCCATACTGCATTTTCGCCTTGGCCTGCTCAGGACTATTGGCGGAGGCAGATTTCTGCAACACCTGTGTCATTGCTCCAGTGAGGTTTAGGCCACGCTCACCTTTTATACCGACCGCTTCCAGGCCAGTTGACTGCGGCTGTTTGAAGTCACGACGCACCGCACCAAGTCCCTGTGTGCTTTGCTCGTTAAAGCGGCGCATCACTGCCATAGCCTCGGGAGTAGCCTGCACCAGCAGTGTCGACGTGTGATTGCGATCATTGTTCATTTGCTATACTTCCTCATATGAATATATATATAACGACGTTCAAGATATTCTTTGTATTTTTGCTTATTCTGATACTTTCATATTTCTTTGCAGTGCCACTGGAATATCGATCGTCTCTGGAAGAGAGATTCTCTCTGGAGGATGCAATAGGTGCTATTTCTGTACTGTCTTTTATGCTGCTTATATTGTCGTATCTTCTAGCGTTTATTCTGATTTTTGTTTTAAGGGCAATTTCTTCGATGCAATCAGAGCAGTCCGATCAGGAGTCGGAGGAGTCCTCTGGAAACTATTCGTTTTCGTTGACCGAAACGTTGATACTTTTTGCTATCGTGTCCGTATTAGTTTATCTCGGGGTACCATCAATATGGTCTCTCCTGACTAAATAGCTAGCTCTCTTAAAATGATGGCGTTTCGCATCTTCAGAAATACTACTGATGCGACGCTTTCCTTTCGCTTCAACATCCTTGGGGCTGTCTATTTACAGTATGATGACTGTCACTTTTCATTTGTTATAATTTTCCTATGACATTTAAGATTTTAGTGATATTCCTGCTACTCCTGATCCTCCATCAACTCGGACTTACTTCGGTGGAATTGATTGGTGCTGGTTTATCGCTGTCAGCCCTGATAGCACTGCCGCAGATGGTGAAGAGCCTGACAGGTTGGTTTTCCTCAACGGAGGCATCATGGACTGAGAAAGCAATGCCAATAATTTTCTTATCGGTTGCCGCTTTATTATTTCTTGGCATGGTGTTTTTTTCACCTTCCTGACTGACCCTTCCGCCTAGCCCCCTTGTAATGATGCCGCTTCGCATCCCCAGAGCCACCTCTGACGCGACGCTGTTCTTCCATCTCAGCAGCAACCATTCCTAATATCCATAGCCATTGCCCTTCGGTCAGGTCGCAGGCGGGGAGGCCAAAGCAGTGATAAGCTTTTTCAGCATGGCGGTACTTAAATCGTTCAAAGGCGGATTCTCCGGCGTTTTTTTTACTGTCTCGACCAGTGCGATGAATTCTTCATCCCCCATCGTCCGTTCGGAGGGCGAGAAGGTTTTTTCGTGTTCGAGATAGGCTTCGATCAGCGCGGATTTTTCATCACGGGTGATGACTTCACGCAACGCCAGGGCAGAGTCTGCCAGCGGTTTTTTTGTGACCGGGTCTATCATGGCGCGGTAGAGCAACTGGCTGGCTTTTTCTGATTCAAAGGCTTCGGAAGAGGACAGGCTAAGTTCTACCCCGGCATCTATCATGGCGACTTCGGTGGCGATTTGTGCATCGAGATAGTCTTGCTCGGTCAGTACCCGCAGGCCGATCTTCACCCCGTTGAGGGTGGTCTCGCAGGTTGCTGCGCGACCGGCCTTGAGCTTATCGAGTAAGCTGCTCATAGATTAACCTTCCTCAAACAATACAGGCTGATGTCGCGCACCATTTCGCCTTCGAGTTGATAGCGCGAGTTGATGCTGGTGACGTTGCAGTCTTGAAAGGTGGTGCGCTTGGATGTGTTACCCAGCGGGTAGATGACGATCTGTGCATCCAGCATGGCTTCCCAGTCGTATTCTCCAGACGCAGGGGCGGGCGCGGTGATTTTCAGCTCGTAGGTTTTCATACCGCTTACGCTGCCTTTGGCGTGGCCGGTGCGGTTCATGGTTTTAACCGCCTTGCGCCCTCCGTTGACTGTTTCGTCGAATGACACTACATCGACTTCTTGACCGTTGATCTCGACTACTATTTCGCCGTCGTATTCGATTGACATGTTTGTTCTCCAGTTGATTTATATTCGAGTTAATTAACGTTTTTTACAGCAACAGATCTATGCGTCCGGCAAACACATGCAAGCCGTTCACGACGTCTGTCGGTATCTTGGCATTGAGCCGGTTGGGGTCTTGCAGATCACGTTCTACGATCAGTCCGTTTTTGTTCGCATCCACGTTTTCGACGACTTCCAATTCCTCAAGTTTGTAGAGCACATCAAGTAGTTGGTCGCGCACTTTCGGGGCGGTGCGTTGCGATAGTTTCTCGCGCGGGAAGCGCAGGGCGACTCGTTCACGACAGGCTTTGCGCACATAGTCCAGGGTGCGGATGGTGGTGAGGTCGAGCAGGCTGATGTCGGGGATGGCTTGTGCATCGAGTGTGTAGGTGGTGATAGCTCGCACGATTTGCACTTTTTCTCCCGGCCCGACTTCGAGCGGGGTGACGCCGTTGTATAGCGCGTTTTCTTGCTCGGTGCGGCTGAGCCTGTCTGCCAATGCCGGGGCGGTAACGCCTTTTAATTCGAGCAGGTTGAGTGGGCGTGCCGGGTCTTCTTCGCTCGCTACCACTGCGCCATAGGCGGCAGCCAATTCGCAGGGTTGCTCGGGCACTTTGATGTTAGGTGCACTGATGCGCCCGGTGTTGATGGATGCTGCCAAAGTGGTCGAGGCGGCAAGTGTGCCAGTGTGACTGTAGATGCCGATTGCACCGCGTTGTTCCAAGGGGCTGCTGACGTTATCGAGATGGTCGCGCAATGTGGTCAGGCTAGTGGCATCGTTGAATGCTGAGATGATGTTGTCGTGACCTGCGCCGAATACATTGGCGAGCGGTGTTGCTATGTCCGGGTCGGATGCACCGGATGTCATCGCCACGACGGCGGCAGTGATGCCGTTGGCTGAGCTGGTGGTTTGCAGGCTGATGTTATTGCCTTGCGTACCTTTGTTTTTTGCGGTCAAGGTGACTACGGCTGCTGTGGCGGCTGCCGTGACCGGGAGATCCGGTTGTAATCCGATTTGTGCAACCAGTGCATTGGCGATAGCCGTTGCGCTATCCGTTGCGGCAATGGCGATCTGCACCCGCTTGCCTGCCACATTGAGAGTGAATGCGCCGCCAGAAGTGGCCGTGCCGGTGATGGTGACCGTGCCTTCGGCAGCGATACCGGCACCGGCATCATCCAGCGCGATGGCTTGTAGCGCGAGATAGGGATTCGCCTTGATCGCAGCACGGCACATCAGGTGCAGTTGTGAGCCGTTGCCAAAGTAGGTGGCGGCCTCGGTGTCGGAGAATATATCCGTCACCACATCTGCGGCTACGCTACCAGCGGCGATACGTTGACCGATGATTAAGGTCTTTTGCAGGTTGCCGGGCAAGGTGCGCACCGCTAACTTGGTGTTGAATTCAAAATATTTGCCGGGCTTGCGGATGCTTGCCGGAATGTTGTCGAAGTCGATATTTGTGCTGGCCATTATGACTGTCCTTTCTTTTTAGTGATTAGTTCGATCAGGTCACCTTCTGCTTTGCGTCGCAGGTAGTAGGCGGTGTCCGCTACGTTCACCGCTGCTGCATCGGTGATGTATTCACGCGGATTGTTTTCTTTGGGGACTTTGATTCCCGGTGCGGCTTTGACTTTCATATCGTTTCCTCTTTACTTAAGTGTTAATTCATCTGCGCTATCTACTGAGCCATCGTCCGGTGGCAGGTAATAGTTCAGTCCGATACGCAGCCACATCGGATCGCTCAAGTCGATAGGTTCACGCGCCTGTGTCTCGACATATTCCGTGTGAAACTCTCTGGCGAATACCGCTAAGCCTTGCCCACGCAATTTTTCGTTGTAGAGCGTCTTGATCGCGCCCGGCTGGAGTCGTTTGATGGGTAGTCCGAAATCCTGTCCGGCTAACAGCATGCTGATGTCTGCCAGCATCTGATAGGCGCCGACTTCTTTGAGCGCACCGGGCGTTTGGCTGCCTTGTCGGGTGGCGCGCTCACCACGCACATTGCGCGAACCCACCATCACCGAGTAGGTTGCGGACATCAGCCACTTATTCTTTTGAGTAGAAACGGCACGCGGTTTGTCGCCACCCTGATAGGTCACCCATACCGACGGAAAAGCGCGAATCACTTTATCCAGACCGTCATCCAGTTCACCACCGTAGCTGGTGACTGCCTTGAGCCTGTAACCCAGACCGGGCGTGGCAGATGCGGCATCTTTGATGTGGGCGATGATGGCGTCTTCGGTGGTGGCGATCATGTTAGTAGCCTTGCAAGGTGTCGCCGGTAAACACGCCTTCGGACGTACTAACTTGCACCGGTTCTGACTGCGCGGGCGCAGCACCCGAGACACCCAAACCGAGATTGATATTGCCGGAGGCGACTTTTTCCAGAAACTGCACCGCATCCCGGTAGCGGTTGCGCACTTCGTCTGTTTCCGTCACGCCCGCGCCGCACAAACGGTAGCGGGTGATGTCGCAGGCAAAGCCAGAAAGTAGTGATGGCACTTGGGTTAGCGGCAAGGTGTAAAGTGCTGAAAGCAGGTAGGGATCGATCTCGGCATCTGCGCTTGCCAGCGCACTTTGCAGCACGGCGTCGTCGATGATGCCGAGGTCTTCACGGTCGGTGAGCGCGATGACTTCACGTTCACCGTAGCGGGAGATCATTGCAGCTTTATTGGCGTAGGTCATGATGTGTTTTACCGCGGGTTATGCGGCTGCGTCGGTGATCAGATAGCCTGCGCCCGATGCCGCCAAAACTGGAGCGCGACTGTCGTTGACCGGATAAGCCCATAACTTCGCATTGCGATCCATATAGGGCGTCTCAACCAAGGGGTAGCCAGTCAAACGATAGGTGTAGCCATAGCTAGGCAACCCGGCATCGGCCAGCGTACCCATCTCGGTGTAGGCCACGATGACATCTGTGCCCCATACGTCAGTCAGCACACCAGCTTGGTCTTCATAGATGCCGTCACCGACGACGACTTTTTTAACGTCCCACAAAGTGGCCAGCATGTCGGTTGTAACGGAATCACGCCCGGTGTACTTGATGCGGTCGATGATCTTGGGATGTTGCTTGCAGGCGTTGTATGCCTTGGGGGATAGGACTACTACGTTGGGGCGTTTGCCGGTTGCGGTGCGGATGGCTTCTTTGGCTGTTTCGATATCGGCAGACGGGTTGGAATCAACATTAGCGTGGTCTGACCATTGCTTGTTCCCCAACAATAGGTCGACTTGGTTTCCCGCAGCATAGTTAGCCGGGTCGCGTGCGATATTGGCGGCATCGACTTCGCTTTTCAGCAGGATGATGTTTTGTGTCTTGCCGACGGCGGTATGACCCATGTCGATACCCGGTACGGCATTCGCTTCCTGCATGATCTCGAATGGCACAGAGCCTTCAAGTGAGTGATCTTCCAACGCGTAAGGATTGCCCTGATAGCCGTATTGCACGCGCTTGGTGTTGGCACCCGGCGTGCGTCCGGTGTTGTACAGGCGGAAGTCTTCTTTACCGAATTGGATGATCTTGCCGCCGCGCTGCGCGACCGGCACGACCGGGAATAGATATTGCGCGACCAGTTCGTTGTTTTGATGGCCTTGTGCGACAGTGGTCAAGATGGGATCGACGACGCGGGCTTGGGCGGATGACATTACCATTTGAATTTCTCCTTAGAATATATTGACGGTTTGGGTTTAATTGGCGAACAGAATCACTTCGACGAATTCGCCTGCGGCGACGGCAGACTCACCGGGGGCAAGTCGTGCCACGGCAACACCAGTGCTATGGGTAGTGGCTCGTCCGGTGGCATCGGTTTCGATCAGCGCACCGGCAGCTATCGCTGCTCCGGCTTCGACGACTTCTGTGCCGATCACCGTTGCAGTAAAGCGTTCGCCAATCGCGGCATCGGATTGCGCTATGCCTTGTGTGTTGACACCCGCAACGGCGGCGACATCACCGGCAGGGGTGACGAAACGGTGGGCAGTGATCGCGCCGATAGCCAAAATGGATAGGGCGAGTAAGGGGGTTGAGTTATGCATTGTGTTCTCCTTAATGGGTAGATTGATTTTCGTAAGTTGAAACCGTTATGCGCTGACCGCAACGAGCGCGACGTCATAACTGGTTTGGTGGGTCGCCTGATAAGACAGAGCCTTTTGGTGCAACGTCAGCCGTTCTGCATCGACGGTGAATCCGGCAGGGGCGGCGAAATTGAGTGCATCGTTTTCGTCTAACGCTGCACCTGCCAGTTCGCCGAACTCCACCAGCTTGGGATTGGCCTGTAGCGATGCTTTGTATGCGTTGATGAGTGGCTGGCCAGTATCGCCATTGCCGTCACCCTCACCGAACAAAATCGGCTCGTCTTGTGCCGACATGAAGTCCAGCGTGGCGACGGTCACGTCCTTATTGGCAGGCAGCAACTTGCCTTCACCGATCAAACCGTCTGCGAATGCAATATGCTCAGCGTGTGCCGCATCGCGCTTGTGTTTCTTTTCGGCCTCGGCGAATGCGGCCTGACTTTTCTGTAACTCATCGTTCTGTTTTTCGAGCGCGGCTAAGCGCGCCTTGTCTGCATCAGACATGGGATCTCCTTCTGGTTGTGGTTCATTGAATGCAGGAGCCGGAACCGCTCCCTCGCTATCGTTATTATTGGTTTCTGACTTGCGGGCTTCCGCCGTTTGTACGAGATGGCTAGGCACTGCTTTATCCGCCTCATTACGACCGAACTTGCCGATGATCCACTCGCGCAAATTGCGCAAAATGCTGGCCTGCTGCGTATCGCCCCAGTCGGCAAATTCGATTACGCCTGTTTCGGTAAGTCCAAGTATCTCAGCGAACTCGTTGTTATCTGAATGCACCGGGGCATCGGCAAACTCTACCGCACGCAAACCTTTAACCGCAGGTGGCTGCGCACCGAGAAAACCAACATGGCGCAGATAGTAAACACCCGGTACCGGATTGCTGGGTGAGTCAGGTGCATAGAACGACGCAGAGATTTTTTTGAACGCACCGCGCTCGACCATCTCGGCGAACGCCGGATCGACCTGATGCGGGCTGGCTTCGATACCGTCAGCAAACGCCAACGACTGCACCCAACCATAGGCCGGGTCGTCATGTTTAGGATGCCCCACCACCAGGGGTGCTTCATGCTTGGCAGGGTCATAAGCAGCCACCGTAGCCGCAAGCTCAGTTTCGGAAAAGGACAAAGCCACACCGCTCATCGCGACATGCTTGCCCGGCTTAAAGATTTGGATTTGTTTAGTCGTCGTTTTCATGCCGCCATAATGGCGAAAGCGGCAAGGACAGTTAAGACGGAAGGGTTTCCGGGGGAAAAGTGGGCTTGAAAAGTTTTGGGCTAGGGGCTGAGTGCTAAGGAAAATCCTTATTTTTAATAACGCTCCCGCTCCCTTTAATACTTACCTTTTAAGCCTCGATGTATGGCTTGTCATGGCTCTGCCAGTGAGATTTCGGACAAGGTAAAAGCACGCTTGGATGCCGAATACCCCCATGACGCGGCAACCGGATACCGCGTCGGGCAAATTCGCGGTGCTGTGAGCATTAAGCGTCCTTTGTGAAGCAATGACTAAAGCATGACGCTGCTGAATAGTGAGGACAGCTTGGCGTTTCCGGCAGTGCCGGATACCCCAATTCAGACGTAAAGCGCGTTGCAATGCAGTTTCGGGCTTGTCCTACTAAATTGGTTTGGCGGCATCTTGACATTGGTGAAAATTGGAGTAAATTGATACGCCAGCTGTCTCATTTAAGTGAGGTACTCATGGGTGATTTTACTATTCAAATAACTGAAAGGCGCCAGCCTGATAGTCAGAATGTAAGGTTGCAAGTCTCCCAGTTTGAGGAGAGATTAACCAGCCCTGCCTATCATCATACAGTGCATGAAGTGATGTATGTGACTGAGCATTTTCATACTTTCCTTAAGGCTGGCCTGCCTTACAATAGAATGATGATACTGCGAACCAAGCTTATCGCTATGCTCAAATCTGGGTCGCATCATCAATAAGCTGAGCTTCGTTTTTGCGCAGCATTAAAACTCAGGTTATATATTTTTCTGTATTTCATTCCAAGCCCATGTATGAATTATGGGCTTGTACCCGTTTATCAATATCTATTGCCGCTGCGCTTCAACTTCATATTCGCCTCTGTCTTGATTTCTCCACATGATTGAGTAGAGGGTGAGATCTTCCCCGATGGTGGTGACTGTCGTGCCGGTGCAAGTGCGAATTTGTGTTGTCTGATTAAACCCTAGCTCTGCTTCATCTTCGACGGAAACGAACTTTGCTCCCGCCCGTTTGGCGGAGGACATTTCAGTGAGGATTTGTCCAACTAGAGATTTGACGCTTGCATCGCTACAGGTCGGCAGTATTGTCATCGCAACGCCGACAAACGACATAAATGCCCAGAGGCTACCGAATGTTGCGAACACGACTGATTTAACGGCGCGACCTTTTACATCAATCGGATGTTCTTTTGCGATTTCGATCAAGCTATTTCGTTTGATCAAATATGCCGGAAACCCAATAATCCACAGCAGCAACGTGACCGTTCCCCAATGCCCCGCTGATAGGTTAAACATGCCAGTCCTATCCGGGATTTTGCCTATTTTGTAATTTGTGGCGTCAAGATATACCCACACGCTGGAGGCTGCGATAACGACGATGATTGCTACATTCAACATGCTTATTCCTTGTTATTATTATTGTTACAAAACTAGCCGTAAGGCACCCAGTTTCTCCTCTTTGTTTTTAAACGAGAAATAACACTTTCGTTCAATTTTGATTGCCAAAAACATCATCCAAAAACATCATTAAGATAATATCGAGAGTGAAAAATCTGCACCGCCAAAAGTTACCATTCAAATCTCCTGATTGATATAGGGAAAATCCTTATTTTGCATTCAGCCCATAGGGTAAACTTCGCAACTATGTGTAGACGCTTTGCTCAATCAGACCCCGCAACGATAGTGCTGAACGCATCAATCCTGCATCGTTGCAAATGCCACGACTATAGGGAGTGTTAATTGAATTTTCTTGCGCATGCCCTGCTTGCGGGCGACCAACCCGCATTGATCGTGGGTGGTGTTATCGGTGACTGGATCAAAGGTGTCTTGCCGGGCACATTACCCGATGACCTAGCGCAAGGTGTTGCATTACACCGGGCAATAGATAATTTTGCCGAGTCTAATCCTGCCTTCAGGAGAAGTCGCACGCGAATCTCAGCGCATCGTAGACGATATGCCGGCGTGCTGGTTGATGTGATCTACGATCACTTGCTCGCAATAAACTGGGCTGATCATCATCACATTCCCCTCAATGAATATTGTGCAGATGTCTACAGCATCATCCATGACAGACTACCTGACCTACCCGACACTTCACATCTGGGATTAATGATGATGCGCAAAGAAGACTGGCTGACAAGCTATCAGCACATTGAAGAGATTGCAGATGTCATAGCGCGTATGTCACGTCGAATCCGGCGAGCCAACCCATTGACTAACGGAGAACAAGAATTTCTTGCTGATGTGGATGGATTCACCAGCGACTTTGAAATTTGGCTTGCTGATGCGAAAGCGTTTAGTAGCGAATGGAGAGCGCAATCTAAGCGGTAGGTTGGCATTTCTGATTCTGAATCAGGGTTTTCCTTATATCAACAATATCTATTGAAGCAAAATGTGCTGCCATCTTTAAACCGCTAGACCCGTGTTATTTTTTCTTACCTGCCTCATCCTCCTCCACCCACTCTCCGCCATAGGTATCCTGTATATATTTCAGCGTCGGTTTGAATCCCATCTCTACAATCTTGCTGTCACGTTCTGCTGTCAGGTTGGTGTCTGTTGCATCGGCGCATTTTCGCCACACTTGCGGCAGGGCGGCGCCGGGGAAATTCCATTCGGTTAGCCATTTAACGATGGTGGCGTTGAGGCTCATGCAGATGAGGTCTGCATCGGCACGCACGATGTCGTCGCGTACGTTGCCTTGTAGGTCATCGTTGCCAAGTTTGCCGGGGGTGCCTTGTGTGCTGGCGGTTTGCCCGAGTGTGGCGCGGGCGATAGCGGCATCCATGCGGTCGTAAAGTGAGGTGTAATCCGCCGTGCCGCCGCGTGTGGCTTCCAGCAGTTCGGCACTCATGCCTTCGGGGAAGATGATTGCGCTGTCGGTCTGGATGTCTTGCAGGGCAGATAGCAGTTTGTCCTGATCTTCTTTGGCGGTGCCGGGTTGATATTTGCCCAGTGCGGTCGGGCTACCGAACTTCTCCAGAAAGATCAGCCAAAATTTAATGCCGCTGCGTTTGAAGAACACCGGCCAGTAAAGCCAGTGTGCCAAACCTAAACCATAGGGTTCGTCATCGTGATCGCTGCCGGTGGCGAAGGTCCAGAATTTTTTATCCGGCAAGGCCTCGCCCATCGGATTGGTGGATGTCTTAAGGCGTAGCGACATATCCGGCGCGAAACCAAAGCGGCGGCGGTCGCGTACTTTGATGCCACCACGCGTCGTGTCGAGCACAATCTTGCCCTCCTCCACCGCATAAATCGGCTCGCTCACTGCGTAACCATAGAAGATGCCATAGAGCATTTTTTCGGTGATGCTGTCGAAGGGAATACTGTTGAGTTGCTGCTCGATGAATGCTGCCGCTTGTTTGTCGATGCGCTTATCGCCGCCGGGGATGACTTCCCAGGGCTTGGCGATCACCGCGCGCGCACGTTGCTCGAAACAGGCTTTGACTTGTTCATCGCGCAGCACTTCCTGATAGATCAGCAGGTCGCCGCTACCTTTGAGTGATAGCAGCCGGTCGGTGGCGGGTAGCAGCGGCAGGCTATCGACATGGCCGCGTGTGATGTCGCGTCCGTCCCGAGTGGTGGCGATTTCGTCCAGGCTGGTGGTGATTTCGTTTTTGAGGTCGGTTTTCATTTTAATCTCCGTTCATTTTTAAATTTCCGTTCGTCTTGTTTCGTCAGTCAAGGACATAGCGCATTGCGCCTTACAAACTGATTCCCTCCCCCCTCTGCATGGGGGAAGGAGCAAAAACCGTTCGTCCTGATAACCAATGACTTACTCAGCGTTTTTTGCTGGGTTAGTCAGATGGCTAGTTGTTTCATCAGCCTGTCGAAGGAAGCCTGACAAAGCAAGGCATCTATATAAAGCCAGCGATGCCGCCGGATGTGGTGACACGACTGCCTGCGGATTGAAATTCGGATGTCCCTCTGCCACTGCCTTGTGCTGCCATCCATAACATATGCACCATGTCCGGGCCGTCGTCATGATCGGCTTTCGGAAAGTGGCGGAACTGATCTATCAGCGTGGTCTGGCCGGGATGAAGACGCAGCAGGCCATTGGCCATATGCGGTTGCAGCGTCTCGATGCGCAACAATTTATCGGTATAGGGCTGCACTGCGCGAGCAGGTATCGGTATTCCGCGTGCTGCACTACGCTTAATCAACTCGGTGCGTAAAAATTCCTGAAACTGCACGGTCTCGATCACCCACAGGATGCAGCGATATTCAGCATGCATTGCGATGATGTCTTCGATGATTTTGTCCGGCAGGCGTTTTTTGATGGCGGCTTCCACTACATCCAGTACCCCGGTGCGGCGATTGAAACCACCGATGCCGATGGCGGAAGGATCGCGGCTGGCACCCGCTTTACCTAGCGATGGATCACAAGCACCGAAGAATATCCACTCGTTTAGACGATTCACCCAGAACTGTATGCTGTTGGCGAATGGCGCATCGTCGCTACTTACCGGATCGTTCTGTTGTTCGCTATCGAATGCAGCACGTCCATCACGGGCGCGCTTCACCATCAGTTTGTATAGCGGCTGTCCTTCCGGCCAACACACTATGGCTCCCGCTTCCATTTCGGGTTTGTGCCGGTTGTAAAAATCTAACGCGGACTCTGCGCCAAGGTTCAGTAAAACTTCTTCCCACTGATCCCATAGATGCATGTTGTCTGGCCAGCGTTGGATAGACTTGAATTTTGTCGATGTCCAGAGCGGATTTTTTAACAAGCGTGACAGCACTGAGTCGTAGTGCAGGATGGTGCCGATGACGATGACGTCCATCGAATCATCAGCCGCACCCAGAGACAGCACGGTTTTCTTCAGCCAGTTTTCCAGCTTGTCGCGCTGGTCGGGGCTGCGCACATTTTCGTCGTTTTCCAGATCATCACCCACTACCAGATCGGGACGGTGCGGGCCGTGTCGTAAGCCACGCATACGCTTGCCGGAACCGAACGCCTGCACTTTGGCATCGTTGGCGGTGACGATGGTGCCGACTTGCCATACCCGGCCAACGCCTGACGCTTCAGGGTAGTCCATCGCCAAGCGTGGATTAAAAGCCAGCTCCGCCTTGATCGCCTCCAGCATGGTCGCGGCTTGATCCAGCGCATCCATGATGATGAGCGGGTAATGTTTGCGAGCGGTGACGATGCACCACAATACGAATATCTGTGTGACGATGGTGGACTTGGCGTTGCCGCGTGGCGCGGCGATGGCTTCATGACCGCCTTCTTCGTTATCTACGATTTCAGGTAAGCGTTTGTATAGGTAAGTATGCAGTTCGGCATCCGCTTCTTTGACGTAGTGGGGAAAATAGGCTCTGGCAAAAAAGCATAAGTCGTTTTGCGACTGCTCACGTCGTGCGGCCAGTGCTGCCGGATCAGGATCAAATCCGTCAACCTCGGCCTCGATCTGGATGCGAAACTCCTGAGCGAGTTTGCCTATCTCTTCTAAAAATGTACGACGTGAGGTGGAATTAGCCATATGCTTTTGCTAATTCATCGCCAAACGGTTCCAGCACTTCAAGCAATGCTTGTGCGTGTTGGGGATGTTGGGTGCGGGTGAATTCGACGAGTCGCTTAACGACATCTGTGGCGACGGCAAGCTTGTCGGTCTCGGGCATCATGCGCTTTGATGCCGTGATCAGCTTGTTATAGGCATTGGCAAGGCTGGCTAACATGTCCACTTTTATCTGCGGTGACATGTCGGGATTTTCCTGAATGGCCTGCACGGTGGCCTGCACCTGTTGTACGACAACGCCCAAGGTCTGACGCACGACATCTTCGATTCCGCCACCGGCGATCATCTGTGCAACACGCGCTCTATCCCAATCATCACCCAATTTTTTATCGGCGCGCTTCCAGTTGCGCACGGTGGTGATGGGGATGCCGTTCCTGGCAGCAGCCGCACTGAGTGATAGCTGGTCGACGACGTATGATGCGCGAACGGCATATCGGGTCGGATCACCATGTGCCATTGATTTCTCCCGGTGAAGGACGCCGCACGCCCGACGTTTGGCTGCGACCCAAAGCGACATCTTCTCCATGATCAGTCAGGCGCACTGCATCAAATGCTAACGGCTCGACCAGTTCCACTTCGGTCAACCAGGAGATTTCTCCAGCCATCTTATCTGAGCTGGTGATGTAGCCGGTCAACTCAACCTGACTGCGTAATGCCGATCTGTTTAACGTATAGCCGGGCGAAAAATATAACGCTAGCAAGATAGCCAGTCGGCGTGCGGTAGTAATGTTGTCTGCGTAACTCATTTGCGCTCCATCAAAGTTTCGTGAATCAATTGCAGGGTACGATTGGTGGCGGAAAATTCGCCTGTTAACTCACGCAGACCACCCGCGACGACGTTGATCTTTTCATGGATCACTGACAAGTCGTCATGCGTCAATGCTTCGTCTGATCTGGCCTCCAGTGTGGTGATGCGTTCGCCGTGTTTGCCGATATCGCTACGGATTTCGTCTTCCATCTTTTCGATGCGGTCGTTGGTGACTTTACCCTTGTTCGCCAGATAGACGTACACCGCGACAGCGCTGGTCATCAGGAAGGTGAGTATCTGAAACAAAAATTTCGCCATCTCTATATCCATCACAACCTTCTCCCGAATTTTTCGTTGAATTCTTGGCACTCGACGCAACGGGTCACGCCCGGTACGTATTCACGTCTTGCTGTTGGGATAAGCACTTCGCAATCTTCGCAGTGTGTGGCCGATGGTTTGCTTGGCGCGGTTTGGATGGCGTCTTGTTGCCGTTGCTCCCATGCCTCCAGCTCCAATTCTTGTGCGATGTCTTCTAGTCTCATGTCAGTGGTCTCATGTCAGTGGTCTCATTTGGCGTCGCTTTTTTTGCTGAGATCGGTGTTCTTTCTGATCGAACGATCAACAAACCAGAAGCCGAGGATCATCGACAACACCGCAGCATCTTGTGCCGTCCACAGCTTGGCGACGAACTCATGCAGGGTGACGAATTCGGTGATGGCGATATACACGGTGAGACCTTTGTATATGGTGAACAACAACATCCACCAATATGTGATCACAGGCCGCACTGATGCGCTCAACGCATCTACCCAGGCCACACCGCTAGGCTTGCCTTGTGCTTTGACGGCCTCGACGAATGCCTGCGCTTCGGCATTGCTGATCGCCACACCACCTTGTGCCTCTACTAGGTCGATCTGATTCTTGGCACGGCTTTCGTCGAGCTTGAGTTGTAATGAGGACATGCGGTATTCATGGTCGCGATCTGATTTATCAGCGAACATCTTGAAAATCTCAGGGACGAATCGCAGCACGCCCCCCAGCCCGCCACCCATTATCGTGAGTAATGTGGTCAGCATAGTTAGGTACTCCTGCGTGAAGGATTAAATTTGTAAGTACTAGTGTGTGTTCGGGTAGACATGCCGCGAGATTACGCACAGGCACAAGGGGAGTTAAGACGGAAGCGTTTCCGGGGAATTAGAAACGCAAGGTATGTCAGGTGGGATTGAATTTGAATTCAATCCCACTGAGAATCCAATTTACGATCCAGAGGTTCTCAGTAAGTAATTAACTAGCCGTTAATCACCTCATCCTGCTGTCGATAAACGGCTTAAATTTTTCGTAGATCGTGGAGAGTTTATCCAAACAGGTATGCTCGAAGGCGGGATCTGATTTGATGTGATTCCGGCTATTGTTTAACGCATCCAACTCGCGATTGAGCCCGCTGCAATTCGCTGAAAGCACGATGGTGGATGCGTCATCGTTGCCGGGTATTCTTACCGCACCTAAAGAGACCTTACCGAGATTGGTCGTAATGATACTGCTTTGCACAACGCTGATATCCGGCATGTAGGGGGTGACAGTGTAGCGATCAGAATGCTGGACTCCCATGTCGGCATATTGATTGATGAATATTTTGGTCAGACCGAACATTCTTTCGCAAGCACGCGCGTTCCAGCAGGTGGCGATCAGTGTGTTGTTTCGCTTCGCGTCAAAGTATCGATCACCGGCTTCGGATGCAGCCATGATTTGATCCGGCGTTGGTGTGGCGTGGTCGCTCTCTTTGATTTGCACAGCTGGTTTGATGTTACAGGCGGCCATCGCCAGCGTTGCGATTATCAGTATCAGATTTTTCAATTGATTCTTCCTTATCATGTCAGGCTTGCATATCGTCGATCTTGGCACTGCCGGATTGATTCCAATACTAAATAGCGTACCCTAATGCTTGCATGGGAATGTATTGAAATGCAAGACACACGATTCATGTTATTTTAAGGGTGCAGGCATGATGCGGGTTGGCGCAGAGAGGAGCACAATGGAATATGAAGGTGACTTTGTAACAGTTGCACAAATTCTGGACCCCACCGATGCACACATCTTGCGTTCGTGTCTAGAGGCAGCGGGGATACCCGCGATTGTGGCCGATGCCAATATGGTGCAAATGCACTCCCTTTTGTCGATTGCCGTTGGCGGTGTTCGCATCCGCGTGCCTGAAAAACACCTTGTAGAGGCTGAGGAGGTAATTGAAGCATTTCATCGTGGTGACTTTGCATTGCCTGATGATGAATTGCCCGGCGTCGAATAACGTTGGTCAGTTGACATACCGACTGGCAGAATCAGATTGAATCGCCCCGTGTTTTCTGAGGCAGTTCCAATTGACCAGTTTGAATCAAGATTCAAATCAATAGCACAAGAATAACTTTACCTATTGCAACACCTGGCTTCTTCCTGATCAGTACATCGTGTTGCCATTCTTAGTCTCGCCCGGAATCAACTGTATCGCATCCCAATGCTCAATTATTTTTCCATTATCATTGAAGCGGAAGAAGTCCATTGTCACGTACTCCTCATTTCCCGGCCATGTCTGATGCGTGTGAAGCACAACCAAATCACCTTCGGCAACCGCTCTTAAAAATTCGATGGTTTTATTAGGATAGTCCCGATTCATTTCATCGAAGTATTCGATAAAAGGCTGCTTGCCATTTGCGACCAGCGGATTATGTTGGATGTACTCATCACCCACATACCATTCAACTGCTTTAGCGGGCTCTCCCAGATAAGCCGTGCGATAGAACGCGATAGCATTTTGCTTATTCGTATTTAGATCGTGTTGCATTCACCCTCCCTTGATTTCAATTGCGGCTAGCTGCATAGTTTTCAATATGACGCCTACACCTGTCCTAGTTTTAACTATCAGCATTCTGACACACCATATCGAGTAAGTTCATTCAGTCGCTAGCCGATGAAAAATAAGGATTTTCCTTATATCTAATTGCATGCTTGGGTGTTAAATTTTGGTTAGTGCCTTTGGTCATATTGATGTTTTGTGGCCAGACGCTTTTATCCTTTAAATTTAGACGCAGAATATTGCCACAGAATGCATAGGTCACGAAATCATGTTCAAAATTAATAGCTTACGAAACAAGTCTCCTGAAATGGTACGTAGGGTTTCTCGTCCTGAAAAGTGCACCGACCATGAAGCGTTGGGCCAAGATTCATTGGAGAGCAACTCACATTCGGACAAGCCCAAAGTTGCTGTGTTTATTACGCATGGCATGGGTCAGCAAATTCCATTTGAAACGTTGGACTCTGCCGTAGAAGGGTTATCAAAGGCAGCCAAACGACAGCATCCGGATAATGAGATAGAAGTACGCACATGCACAGTTGAGGTCAACGGCAATAAGCGGCAGCGGGCAGAATTCGACATGCTAGATGCTCAAGGTAAGTTAACCGAAGTTCATGTCTATGAAGGTTACTGGGCGCCGATTACCGAAGGGCAAGTCACCCTGCGCGATGTCATATCCTTTTTATTTTCAGCCGGACTGAAAGGGTTGGCTAACTCGTGTAAATCTTTCAGGCGCTGGGTCATGGGTGGTTACGCACCCTATGGTACGCAGAAGCGTGCCACCTCAAAACTACTCCTCACACTAGGTATCTTAGCGGGTTTGGTTATTCTCAATTTAGCGATTGGTGTTGTCAGTGGTGACAAATTGCTGCACAGCAATAGCAGCAAGCCTTATTTTTCAGCAGAAATATTCAACGCGCTGACAAGCGTTGCGGGCTTATACATGATCGTCAGTCTCGCATTCGGCGGTCTGCTATACGCCCTAATATCGTTTAAGAAAAGAATCGAGAAACCACAAACACATCCCACTTGGGTGATGGCAAACAACTTTGCATTTGGTGTCATGTGGCTTTGGTTTGCATCCACCATCATCAGCGGGATTTGGATTGCACTAATCGTTGTGACTCAAGACTTTTCTGTTGAGTGCATAAACGAATATGCGCTCAGCAAGTATTTGAGTCAGTGCTGGCCCGTGATCTGGATAACGCTATTGGGCGTGTCCTGGAAGGTGAAAGCGCTACTCGTTCAATTCATGGGAGATGTCGCCGTCTACATCGACTCACATTCATTGGACCAGTTTAGTGATATGCGCCATCGCATCAAAGATAGAGTCCTACAGCAAGCAACTGATGTCTATACACAGTCACAGTATGAACGCATTGCAATGGTAGGACACTCACTTGGCTCTGTTGTCACTTACGACACGCTTAATGCGCTTATCATTCAAGATGAACTTGCTGATAAAAAACTTAATGTCATTGAGCGAACCAGCTTATTCCTTACCTTCGGATCACCTTTAGACAAAACCGCATTTATATTTGCGTCACAATCTAAAAACACCTCAGCAACGCGAGAGGCTCTGGCCGCTAACTTACAACCGCTCATACAATCTTATGCGCTTTATCGCGATATAAACTGGATCAATGTTTACTCGTCCAGAGATGTGATCAGCGGACATTTAGCGTTTTACGACAATGATCGTGCAGACGGATTCACCGAGAAACGACGCGTACACAATATAGAAGATAAAGATGCACTAATACCTTTGGTGGCGCACACTGAGTATTGGACCAATGTCACTTTGTTTGACCAGTTATATAACAATATTTAGCTTGTTTAGATAATCAGGTGTTTTCTTATATATAAAATCTGGCACTTTCATTGTAATAATTTTGATGCTGACCTTTTTAATTCAAGCGTCATGTCATTCCGTCAGCGGCCTGATTTTTCTAGCGATAAATAAGACGGCCTGTCCAATATGGGAGGGAGAGATGAGAATCCTATCAATTGATGGAGGCGGGATCAGAGGAATTCTGCCGGGCCAGATACTCATTTCACTTGAGGAAAAGCTGAAGAAAAAAATCGGGTGATTCATCAGCAAGGCTGGGTGAATTTTTTGATTTAGTTGCAGGCACCAGTACCGGTGCGATTCTTGGTGCTGCTTATTTATGCCCTGATGCTGACGGACGCCCTAGATACTCAGCGCAACAAGCCGTTAACTTTTACCTTGATGAGGGTGATGAGATATTCGACGTTGGCTTTTGGCAAACTATCGGCACTTTGAATGGATTGAACGATGAGAAGTATTCTGCAGACGAACTAGAACGCGTATTGAATAATGTGTTTGGCAATCTAAAAATCAGTGAGCTGCTTAAGCCAACCTGCTTTGTTTCATATGATGTTGAGCAACGGCAGCCGGTTATTTTTAAGCAACACAATGCCATAGAGAAGAATAAAGATTTTCTGGTGAGAGATGCCATGCGGGGCACGAGTGCTGCGCCGACCTATTTTGAAGCGGCACGTATTTATTCATTACCGCCGACTCGGCAAGCGTATGTGCTGGTAGATGGGGGGATGGTGGCCAACAATCCGGCAATGTGTGCGTATTCAGAAGCCCTTAAATTTGATGGTGTGCAAGGCATTAAGGACATGGTGATCGTCTCCCTCGGCACCGGCAAGCAACTTAAAAGCTACTCATATACAGACGTCAAGGATTGGGGCCCGCTGGGCTGGGCGAGGCCATCAATCGATATCGCCCTGGCAGGCGGCCCGCAGATGACTGAATATCATTTGAAGCAAATCGCTTCTACTGACAATAACGCTAGGCATTTTAGGCTACAACCCAATTTATATAACGCAGTCCCCGCATTGGACAACGCATCTGCCGAGAACCTGAGTAATTTGCGTGATGCCGGCATCAGAAACGCAGCCGAATTTGACGCTGAGTTAGATGCCATTGTTGATTTATTGGTTTAGGCGTTGCAATCGATAGTTCTTAATATCGCGATAGTCCGAAAGATAACTATGGCTGTTATGCTTATTTAAGCTTGGCTGATTTTGGCTCAACAACGCCAATCCAACTTGTGTCCGACGCCGGAGTCAAATAGACAATATACCGTTACGTCAATCTCTTCGCCTTGTGTAGTTGATGACGATACCATTTTGTACTTCTACCCATTCATACATCGTTTGGTAGATTGCTATCATCCCTTCTGGGTCGAATATTTTGGCTTCAAAATAAGCACCGTAACACGTTATCAACCGGCCTAGCTTCATGCCGATGTATATCTGTTTATAGTCATTTCCACATTCGCGCTTCTTGGAGGCAACGATTTTCCCGATCTCAACTTCCAGTGGCGTTTGGTCATCCGGGTTTTTGGGAAGCAGTAATGCGCCACTCTCTAATTTCCTTAATTTTCGATCCTGACCAGGCCGACCATTACGGGTTTTGAAAGACGTGTCCATCAACGCTTTGGTGTATGTATCCAGCGCTGCAATTCTTTTTTGGGTTAACCGGCTTACCCATTCCTCGCCATTGTATTTAATCGGCCATTCCTGAAGTTGCTCCAAGCGCTGAGTAGTCTCTCTAAGCGTATGCTTAAGCTCATCACACTTTTCATGGCTCATCTCACTTCCATCCCGCCATTTACAGTTGGTCAGGTCGTCATCCATCACATATTCGGCTGTGCAGATAGACGGTGCCATCAATGCCAGCGCAAGTACGATTAAGCTTTTCATTATTTCCCGCTCCTGTATCAGCCCGCCACTTTAAAACAAGACACCCTATATGTCACGGATAATGCACGTATTGAATAATGGCCTTAGCGCTTTAGATCAGCCATCTGAATTTTTTGCGTCCGTTTTATCGCTAGGATAGGTGTCAGCTTGCTGTCACCGAAAGCATGCAGATGTCCCGTTATTCCAACTGCAATTTTGAATACCGCATCTTTTTATGCCGATTAATATGAAATCCGACAATAGTAAACACTTACTTTTTTAAATTCTGTCTAGCACTTCCTCTTCCATATCTTTACAGATATTTCTGATATTGCGTTCTGACATTTTGTATTCTCGCGCCAGCATGGATTCACTCGTATGTTGACGTTTAGCGCGTATCTCCTTATTACGGACAGCACGAATGGCTTTCCGTGCTGTTGGAATTGATAGCTCCTCGCCGTGATATTCTCCTTGCAGTATTTCCGCCGCTTTTCGCCCGATCACTTTAATGAGTTTGTGGTTATCTGTGACATGCCTGACCGGGACATACAAGGTGGTTCCACCGTACTCTGATACGATTTTCATCGTGGCGGGAAGTTCGATTAAAGCCACCAGGTCTTGTAGCACCTGCGGCAGCAAATCTACGTTTAAATTTTCGCAACTCATTTGTTACCCTCCTTGTACTGTTGAAACGCAGCACTTTTTGGCACCTATGTCTGGCCGCATGCCGCATAACATTCGTTTCGGTATTTTTGGTTGACGTTGCTGCCGGTACGTTAGCGCGAAACCCGGATATAAACTGTTAAGCAGCCGTTCCCAAATGGTGAATTTCATTCAGACTTCCTTTCATTTATTTTAGTTAGGCGTCACCCTTTGAGTTACGCCGCTTTCGCCGAGACGCTGATGCAGGATTACTGTGTTATCGCTTGTGCCGATATTGTGTATTGGTGTCATGGTGTGTTCGCGTCAGGGTGTGTTCGCGTCAGGGTGATAACATCCGATTTGTGTCGGTTAGCGTTGACCTTGACATGATCGCATAGTATGGAAGTAGGGAACTAAAGTCAATACTTCCCTACTTCATTTTCCGTGATTTATTGTGATATTTCCATATGTCTAGTAAAATAAGTTACTTGGTGAGTATGGAAATGAAAAATCACCAGGGAGATTTATGCCTAACCTTGGGGAAAAGTATGGAAATGTGGCTGTCGATTGCTCAGTTACTGGAATTGAATATTCCGGGTTTACCGCGTACCGCTCGCGGGATGGGCGGTTACGTTAAACGGGAGCGTTGGGAATCACGCACTGTGCCTGGACAAGGCGGCAAGGGCGGCGTGCGACTTGAGTTCATACCGCCGGGCAATATCATGGATTTGATCAAGGCGAAGCAATATGTCGCCAACCACAAACGTAGTCAGCCCGTCCGAAAGCTGCACCTAGTCAATAACGATGTCGACCAAACGGTTGCTTATTACGATCACAATACGGTTGCGATCGATCAATATGTGGAAGCGGGCGGATCCGCAGAGCCGGGTACAGTCGCAACGAACGAAGCAATGGTAAAAGTTCGCATTGATGCACGACTGTTACGCGAACGCACTCAAAATGATTTTCAATCGATCAAGATCGCGTCCGTCTCAGGTGACAGTATGGAGCCAACGCTATCGCATGGTGATCAGGTGCTGGTTGATACTTCTTATGACCGATTCGTCGAGAACGCCATCTACGCAATTCAACAGGATGGTTTTTTACGCTTTAAAAGGATCCAATTGAAATTGGATGGATCTATCACTGTGAAAAGCGATGGCTACCCTGATGTTGAAAGCTATTCGGCTGAAGAAGCAGCATTGTTCACCGTTGTTGGGATAGTCATCCCGTTCAAGTTCGGGCGGTTTGAAGTTTAGGACCAGTTAAATCAATCTATGGGCGATGCTCAGCCGATTGTACTTATCCTAGGCAGCCACGATGTTGAACAGGATTGCAGCACTATTTTCCTGTTGGAGCGTAAGCCCTGCTTGATAAGCGTTTTCGTTATACGTTGAATAGTCGGCAATGATTTCCTGAATGGCAGACAGTATTTCATCTGGCTCAGTGCGTTCAACCACCCGCCCGGCATCGAATCTCTGCACCATGTTCGCAATCCAACTCCCGGCTGTCGTAATAATCGGGCTGCCCGCTGATAATGCATCCAATGTCACACCGCTAATCCGATCAGAAAAATCCGTCGCGTTATATAACTGAACACAAATTGCGCCGTTAAAAAGGTTCGCATATTCTTCATGGCTAAGTGTTTTCGGGTAAAGCCTGAGATGCGGATAGGCAACACCTTGCAGACGATCAATGTCTGCTTTTGTCGCATCGTCATATTTTCCCCGATGGTCAGGCGAGTTTTGTAGCCTGACCGGAATTTGCAGTTTCAGCTTGCTCATGTGCTCGACCAGATTGACCACATGTGTAATGCCTTTGTCCTGCCGTGCTGCACCCGCATAAAGCAAACCATTGAACTGATCATGCCCGGTACGGGTTTTGTTTATTTGTTTGGAGATGGGGTATGGCACGACTGACGCATGCTCAAACCCGGCCTCTTTAAATAGATCTACGACGGAGGGGGTCGGACCCAGCATCACCAGATTGGGTTGTTTGCTGGCAAGCTTGGCCAAAAACACGCGTTTCTTGTCACTGATGTTGAGCCAGTGAAAATAACAATAAACTTTGTTTGCTTGTATTGTGCCCCGAGCTGCCCATTTAATCAGCGCTAAATCGAAAAAACTGGCTGTTGAGATAAATATCCTGCCCGGCTTTTTCAGCAGCTTTCTATACAATCCAAAAGACTGTAAGCGCCGTAATTTGGTATGGAAATGCTTGTTGACCTGCACATTTTCATTGCCAAATACTATGTCCACATTCTTATTAGCCCACAGCCGGATTGATACGCCGTTGCTGGCCTGACAAAAGCTATCTACAAAGCTATAGCAATGGCCTGTTTGGTCTTTCAGCGTCGGCTCTACGATATGGATAATTTCTGACATGGGAAGATTAGCGCTTCTTCAATAACAGTAATTTCACGTAACGATAATAGGTGACTTCTGCTGTTGATACCGCCACCATGAACCCTTCGCGTCCATCCAAAAAACCGGCACGCAATACATAAGTTCGGAAAAATGCCCAACAGGCACGAACCACAGCCTGCGTTAAAGATGATGATCTATTTTTCTCATCCATCATGCGCGCGCCTGCGGTCGAATACTGATTGACCTTGTTAAGCAATGACTCGAGATCGTGGAAGGTGTCGTGGATCAGGTGGTGTTGCAGTGTCCCGGTCTCCCCGTTCACCACCAGCCGTTCATGAACCAAATCGTCAGAAAATTTTGCCGTATCGCGGCGGAACAATCGTGCAACATAATCCGGATACCAGCCCGAGTGACGCATATATCGCCCACAGAAGCTCGATAGCCTCGGCATCTTGAATGCAACATTCTGATGCGGCGCTTTTATCGCACGCTCAATTTCAGATCTCGACTCCGTTGTTATGCGTTCGTCAGCATCAATAGATAATATCCAATCGCCAGTGGCATAACTCAAGGCGCGATTCTTTTGCGCACCGAAACCCGGCCAGTCATGCACATATACCGATGCGCCAAACGCTTTGCATATCTCGACAGTCTCATCTGTACTGCCCGCATCGACCACCACGATTTCATTTGCCCACGCAACTGATTGCAAACAATCACGAATATTCGCGGCCTCGTTCTTCGTAATGATGATGACTGATAGTTCAAGCATGGCGGGTTTCTGTTTTATTATTTTCATCTGACGAATTCAACGCCATCGCAACAAACATGGCGACTAATGCGGGAAAGATTGCACAGTATATTTGCACCTTGAAGGTCGCTAGTGTGAGTCCGAACATCAGAAAGGCGATGATAGTTGCTTGCCCCATTAACGCAAACGCTCTGGCTTCCAAGTTTTTGCTAGCAGCCAATTTTCGGAATAACCGAAAAGGTAAAAACATCAATGCCAGATAGGCAAATATACCGATCAAGCCTTTGGTTGCCAAGATGTCCATTACCTCAGAGTGTGCTTGATTAAATACTGTATCAGGATCCGCAACCAATACCGCATCGACGGCTCCGGACGCGACCAAACTAGCGACTTCTGCCGGATAAAATCCCGACCCGACACCGATCAAAGGTGAATCCATGAACATCAGCCAAGCTGCCTTCCACATTTGAACTCGTTGACCAATAGAGCTACTGTAGTCTCCACCAAGGATGCCTTGTACATTGTGTATCGCCTCATCCACCCGGAAGCCGGCGGATAGTTCCGGGATCAGCGTAAACGCTGTCCCTATAACTACGGCCAAGATAAATCCACTGCCGATCAAACGCCCACGATTCACCTCTTGCCAATCAACCAGAACCAGCAGCCCCGCAATGGCTAACCATGATGAACGCGACCCCGCTAAAAAAGCTACGAACATCAACAGGAGAATCGCCAAAGTGAGTGAGTGGCGAACTCTGGGGGAAAGCGTGCCTCGCAATGTCACCGTCACAATGACCGCATATAGGCACAGCAGTACACACAGGTTGCCAAAATATATCGGGTGGTTCGTCCAGCCTATGACGCGGCCGATCTCTAAAATATAATGTTGATAGATACCAATACTCACTGCTGCGATGGTACTGACCAGTATGCCAAAATAGAATATTTCCGCGCGGAGCTTCACCGCACTTCGTATCACCCAGAACACGCCAATACCCAACAAAAATCTCAGCGGATAATCCAGATTGGCCCAGTGCTGGTTATTGATTGCTGTTGAAATCAGCTCAGCAAGAAACCATCCACCGAAAGCGATCATCAAGATATTTTTTGCTTGCAGCGTGTCTTGCCCGAATGGCTTCAACGTCCCGCGACCTATAGTCAACAACATGATGGTAGCGATCAGCCCCAACAGCACTGCCGGGCCGGCGGCAAGCGGTGTTGCCAATACCCCCCCCGTTGCGGCTAGCAAACCAATCGCGATATAAGCTGTCATTGGCGTTGCGCTAAACCTATTTGCCATCCTTCAATTCCCGCTGTTAGGTTGCTGCCCGCCCGGCTGATATTCTGGCACCCAGTGACGCAACGCGGTTCGGACCTCTTCATCAGCCATCGTAGTTGCCGCAGACCAGCTCAACAACGCTTCAAGCCAGGCCGCTTCGGTTTGACGGGCTTGTGCTATCCGTAACTTAGGATGAGGTGTTGGCAAAGTATGCTCGTTATCGGCCAACAATTCTTCGTAGAGTTTTTCACCGGGACGGAGTCCGGTGAATTCAATCGCTATCTCTTCATCCGAATAGCCGGATAAACGAATCAAGTCTTTTGCCAGATCAACGATCTTCACTGGCTCGCCCATATCCAATACGAATATCTCGCCGCCTTCACTCATCAAGCCCGCCTGCAACACCAATTGCGCCGCTTCCGGGATGGACATGAAATAACGCGTAATATCTGGATGGGTAACGGTGACCGGCCCACCGCGTGCTATCTGGGCACGGAACGTCGGAATCACACTCCCCGTACTCCCCAGTACGTTACCAAAGCGCACGATGACGAAACGGGTGCATGCCTCAGTTTCATTATCAGCACATTGAGGCTGCAAGGTCTGACACACCATTTCCGCCAGACGTTTGCTTGCGCCCATTACATTGGTCGGGTTGACCGCTTTATCCGTCGAGATCATCACGAACTTGGCGACACCATGTCGCTGAGCAGCTTGTCCCACCGTTAGCGTACCCAGCACATTGTTCCGTATCGCTTGCCATGCGTTGTTTTGCTCCATCAACGGCACATGCTTATAGGCAGCAGCATGAAACAGAACGCTTGGGCGATGGGTTTCGATCACCTCGTTCACTCTGGCTTCATCACGGACATCACCCACCAGACAGACGAGTGGTAACCCGGGGAATGTCCTTTTCAGTTCTTGCTCTATGGTGAACAGTGCAAATTCATTGGCTTCGAATAACACCAGCCTGGTAGGCGAAAAACGCGCAATCTGACGACACAACTCAGCGCCTATCGAGCCACCCGCACCGGTTACCAGCACGGCATTCTTTCCTAGTAAATCTTGCAGGCCGGCATCATCCAGCTTCACCGGATCACGACCCAGCAAATCATCCAACTCTATCGCGCGTAATTGTGAAACGGAAACCTTGCCGCTCATCAAGTCATCAAAAGAAGGAACGGTCAGCACTTTCAGCCCGGCTTCATTACATAATTGAATCGCGTGCTTCCGCTCCTGATGGGACCTGCCCGGCATGGCGATAATTGCCTGTTTGACGCCGAGCCGTTCAGCACATTCTGACAACTTATCCAACTCTCCCAGCACCCGAATGCCATTCAGCATCCGCCCTTGGTTTTCCGGATCATCATCCAGAAATCCCACCAGACGCCATGCATTACTTTTTACCAGGTCTTTGGCAAGGCTTGCTGCCGCATCACCTGCACCCAGCACCAATACCGGCTCACCGTGAATCGAAAATTCCCCGTATAGCCTTTGCTCCTTCCAAAGCCGATAGACAAATCGGCTTCCTCCCATCATCAAGATCAACAATAGCGGGTTGATCACCAGCACCGACCTAGGCAAAACGAAGTCCAGACGCAACATCAGGAACAACACGGAAATTGCCGCAGTTGACGTCAGCACAGCCAAAAAAATCCGCCTTAAATCTGTCGTACTGGCATATCGCCATATCCCGCGATATAAATGAAAGCGCCAAAAGATCAACAACTGCAAGGGCACCACAATCAACAGCGTTTCTTGTACCTCAAGCGAAAAGCTGTTCGGTAGTTCAAAGTTGAAGCGTAATAAGTAGGCAAGGTTCCATGCAATGACGATTGCTAATGCATCATGCAATACTGCCATTGCCGTCCTGACATTTGACTTAAGCATCACTCGTTTTTTCTTTTATCAACTGGTGTTGCTGCCAGCGGCGATCGATCAACATGGTCAGGCCTAGATAGATTGCCCCCCACCAGGCCAATAGATTTCCCTGCCCGGCATTATCCAAGCCGATGCCGATTATGGCTGATATCCCCACCATCAGCATCAGCACATACTCCGCAATGGCGGTATGACGATGGCCCCAACCCATTTGCACCAGCCTTTGATAATAGTGGCTGCGATGCGCTTCAAAAATCTTTTCTCTGCGCTTGAGACGCTTGACCAATGTAAAGGTCGCGTCTGCAACGAATGGAGAAAACACCAGAATAGGGAACCAGAAAGGCCAGTGTTCCTGTTGCCAGCCCCACACGCCGAATGCAGCCGCCAGAAAACCTAATGGGATAGATCCCGCATCACCCATAAATATCTTTGCCGGATGAAAGTTATGATAGAGAAAGCCTAGCGCCGCGCCGCCGACGGCAAAATTCATCATGGCAAATGCTTCGTCACCCCCCATCAGACATGCAATACCGTAAAAGCTGAAACCGAAAAAGGCCATCCCGCCAGCCAGACCATCTGAACCATCCATGAAATTATAGAGATTGGTCATCCACACGATGAATAACAACACCGGCAATAGCCATAGCAAGCCGACCCCCGCCCCGCTCAATACAATCGCAGCGGCCACAAAGTGCCCAAACAGCCTTGTTCTGGGGGATAAGTTTCGCACGTCATCCACCAGAGACAATACAAATAATCCAAGAGCAGGTAATACGATCCACCATGCCCAGTACTCAATGAGCAGCATCCATCCGGATAACATCCCCGCCATCAATGCAATGCCACCCGTGCGAGGAACCGGTTCGGTGTGCAATGAACGATCATTGGGAATGTCCTGCAAAGTGCCGTCTTTGCTTAGTGTCAGAATCAAAGCTAGGAATAGCGTAATGAGGGCTGAAATCAGTGGTGGATAATGGGTCATTGAGCTTTTAATAATAGAAAAACCGCTTTAAGCAGCGGTGTTGGTGAACTTGAATTGAATTTTACAGGATTAGTATACGTTTTTACCCGTAAAGCCACGGCTCAGGGTAAGCCATATTATCTTGAAATCCAACCATATCGACCAATTTTGAATATAAACCAGATCATATTCGATTCTTTTTTCCATTTTATCCAGTGTATCTGTTTCGCCGCGCCACCCGTTTATCTGCGCCCATCCGGTAATGCCCGGCTTCACTTTATGTCGCAACATATAGCCGTAAATTAATTTACGATACTGTTCATTATGCGCAATAGCGTGCGGGCGCGGCCCGACAATAGACATTTGGCCTTGTAATACATTGATGAATTGTGGCAACTCATCAAGTGAAGTCCTCCTCAAAAATGAACCTAGCGGCGTGACTCTTGAATCGGCGCGAGTCGCTTGAGAAATCTCGTTATCATCTTCACACACGGACATGCTGCGAAACTTCCAGACTTCGATCACATCGCCGTTCAAACCGTAACGACGCTGTTTGAATAAGATCGGGCCTTTCGATGTAACCTTGATCGCAATCGCGATCAAGAGCAAGATAGGTAGTATGCCAAGCAGAATCAAACTACCAAGTACTAAATCCTCAACACGTTTTAACCATCCATCGACGCCATAAAATGGACTTTCGAACACGCTCGCGATTGGAATACCATCCATACTGAACCACCGTGCGTGCAACAGGTTATGGATATACAAGTCCGGCACGACATAAACTGACGCAGTGGTATCGGCTAATTCATTAAGCAAATCCAAAGTTCGCTTTTCTTCCTGAATCGGCATAGTGATATAGACAAAATCAATTTTACCTTCATGTACGTCTTCGACCAGCTTATCAAGCTTTCCGCCAAATTGAAGATCACCTGTCTGCTCTGATGGCTTCCGGTCATCGTATACACCGATGACATTGATGCCCATCCAGGATGCAACACTGAATTTTGCCGCCATTCTCCCGGACAGCTCTCCCGCTCCGGCAAAAGCCAGCGTGCGGGAATTGCGACCCTCCCGGCGCAGAAACCTCAGCCAGGTCCGGATCGCAATACGCAACAGTATCAACATGACAGGCGTGGTCAAACTCCATGCCAGTATCACTATGCGGGAGAATTGATCTGAGATTTTGGTCAGGAAAGCAAAGATGATGAGCGAGCTCACCACGGCCAGCCACACCCACGTGATCACCATGATTTCACTGGATAGGCTATTCACACGCCAGGACTGATATAAACCACGCGCCTCGGCAAAGAACAAAAAGAATACAATCGCCCACGCCGCCGCCATCCACTGGTACTGGTGAAAACTCACACCATAGAGGTAGCTGCATAGCCACAGGGCGAACAGCAGGATTGCGATATCCACAAGCCGGTGGAATATATTGATCTTGGTGCTGAATGGGCGCAGCAGGCTGCCGGAAGGATTATCCACCGTTACGCTCTATACTGTTGGCCGGTGCGTACACAGGCAAGCATTGTTGATGTCATGAGTATTCTCATTCCTTGTTCCTTACCGCTTCACACATCGCACTGATCACACCATCTACTCCTGTCGTGCTTTTCCAGCCAAGCAGTTCGTTTGCTTTGGCGGGATTCGCCCGACCATATTGTAGGTCTGATGGTCGTAACAATGATGGATCAGAGTCCACGTGCTGCGTCCAATCCAGGCCAAAGTGTTCGAATACCTTTTCGACAAAATATTGCAGTGATACTGTCTTACCGGTGGCAATGACAAAGTCCTCTGCCTTTTCATGTTGCAGCATCATCCACATGGCCTCGACATATTCCGGAGCCCACCCCCAATCCCGATAGATATCCAGATTTCCCAGATGAAGTTTTTCATCGTCACCGTTTGCAATACGTACAGCCGAACGGATTATTTTTTGCGTGACAAACCTTTCCGGACGCAGGGGTGATTCGTGGTTGAACAATATTCCTGTACTAGCAAATAATCCATAAGCCTCACGATAATTCGCCACCAGGCCGTGTGCCGACACCTTCGCAACTGCATAAGGACTACGCGGGTGAAAGGGTGTTTGTTCCGAAGCCGGGGTATCGCCGGTGTCGCCAAAACATTCACTAGAGCCTGCACTGTAAAAACGGATTGGTTTCTCTACGAAGCGGATCGCCTCCAGCAGATTCAATGTCCCAATGGCAATGCTCTCCATGGTTTCCACGGGTTGACCAAATGACAGCCCGACCGAACTTTGCCCTGCCAGATTATATATTTCATCAGGGTCGGCTGTTTTTATCGTCGAGAGTACGCTACGAAAATCGTTCATCGCCATCGAAACCGTGCGCACCTGACCCCGAATGCCCAAACGAGTCAAACTGCCAAATGTGGCAGTCATCTCATCACGAGATGTGCCAACGACCTCATAGCCTTTACCCAACAACAGTTGGGCCAGATAGGCACCATCCTGACCGCCAACGCCACAGATCAAAGCTCGTTTCATTTGGCATCTCCTAACATATTACTTTTTCAACCTTCCATCCCGCCTTGTGCGGTTCAAGTGAAAAATGCCCTGCCTTTTTTGTCTGACTCATTGTCAACAGACAACCGATATGCTGGAAAGCGGGTGGGAGAATATGGTCAGGAAAATAAGTGAACCATTATTGCCAATTAGCTAGCCTTTGTTAATAAGCCTGTTCAAATTTCCTTCAAATTGATTCAACACTGAATCAATAGCCATATGATTCTCCGCAAACTTCCGGGCAGCATCCCCAAGTCCCATACGCATATCTTCGTCTTGCACCAACCGCAATAACGAATGTGCAAATTCTACGGCATTGCCAGGGGCAACAACGATACCACAGTTGGAGACAACCTCTGCCAGTCGCGTACCCGCCTGAGCTGTAGCAATGACTGGCCTTCCGCTAGACAACATACCAGTGAGTTTTGATGGCATGACGAGATCGGCGGCATCAGCGGACTGCGGCAAAAGGTGAATGTCCGCCATATTCAAAAGCTCATTCAATTTTTCGATGGGCTGCAATGTTATCCAAGTCACATTCGGCAAGTGCGCGTATCTTTTTTTCAGTTTGGCTCGAGCAGCACCATCCCCGCAAAAAATAAATTTAAGCCGTGTTTGATGAATTAGTTGTTCTGCAGCCTCCAGAACCTTATCAAGCCCTTGCTTTTCACCCATATTGCCGGAATAAAGTGCCACGACAGAATCTGTCGGCACGCCAAGCTCCTCACGCATCAAGGAAGGAGCTTTAGTTGGAAAAATGGCATTGGTATCAACCCAGTTCGGGAACAGTAACGCCTTGTCATGCCGAACACCCTTGGCTATCAACCTTTCCGACATATTCGCCGAAATAGTAGAAACCCGGTCAAATAACCGCATCAATTGCTTCTCGGTATATAGCACCGCATGCCGCAAATATCTTGATGACAACAAACCCAAATCAAAAGCCGCATCCACCTCCAAATCTTGAACATGCAGCCATGCGTGTGCCCGGGATAAGCGAGCCACACCAAGCCCCATTGGCACACAAAACAAAGTAGGCTCAAGTATGAAAAAAACATCATGCCGCTTGAATACCTGCGACAATAAGATTGGAACACTTGAAAGCGCAAAAGAAAATAAATGTAGTAAACGTTTAACACCACTTAGCTGGCGCGGCACCCATAAAGGGCATCGATAAACCCTGACGCCTTTTAATTGCTCAGTGGCGTATGAACCTGCACGATAGGGTGCTTGAACCTTCCACCAGGGATAGTATGGAGGTGCTGTGATGACGGTTACATCATGTCCTTTCTCTACCAGCCATTCCGCCATCTCGGCATTATATTTTCCAATGCCGGTCAACTCTGGTGCATAATTGATACTGTAGATTAGGATGCGCATTAAAGCTTTTCACAATGCTCGGACATCATCGTTTGTCAGCAATGCAAAGCAGACAATCACCCCGACCCATGCTGTTGCCGAGCCACAACAACGGAAATCCCAAACCACGTATCACCAACAGCATAGCGGCGACTAACATGGTTGACCGAAGCTGTGTGGTTGGCTGCCCCGGTTTGCTAAACAAGCGCGCCAATATCGAATGCGTCACCCATAAGGCAGGCGTTTTTTGGCCAGATTTCGTCAACTCAAAACCCGAATTCTGCAGCACTGCCCCCAGCGTCACGGATGAAAAGTGGGAAATATGAAATGGCACATGCCAGTTTATCCAATATCGACCGAACATCGACCGCAGCCAACTCCGACTGTTGGGGCAACTGATCCAGACTTGCCCATTTGCGTCCAGGATACGTGCAACATGCTCAAGCATCTCAGCAGGGTTCAACGCATGCTCCAGCACATTGGACAGCACCACTACGTCATATTTTTCAGTCGGCTCAAACTGCTCTATTAGGTCGGAATGGACGACAAATCCCTTGTCTCGAGCAGCCTGAGCAGCCTTGCTATTCAACTCCAGCCCTTCTACAGCAAAGCCGCTACTTTGGTAGCGGAGCAGCCCGCGGCCTTCGTTGCAACCTACGTCCAGCAATCTCCCCGTACCAGGTACTGCATGAAAGGAAATATCACCGTCGATCTTCAGCCAGAGATCCCATAGCCATGAGTTCTGAAACCGCTTACGCAATCTCACATAACGGCTTTCCGCCTTGCCTTGCTCGCCGCCATAGTTATAGTAGGTTTCGTAAAGGTTTATTAATTCTTCGCCGTTTGGCAGAGGCGTTGTTTGCTCAAGGCCACAACTTGCACACTTCGCGATCCGGTAGGGTGTGGCGATGCCAAAACGCGTGTCGAAAAACTCATCGCTTCCAATGCGGATGGGTGATTTGCAATTCAAACAGCTCGCTGCGATCTCCGCTCTATTTGTTTCAGCCATCTTAGATTCGACCACTACTTAGCTGGCTCCGTAGATTCCGGGATAAAGAAAACATTGTAATAAACATCGTGTTGTTCCTTCGTAAATGGCATTAACTCTCCGCCCTCACCACCGCCAAGATAAAACGGGGCATACCCGTGACCAGACAGAAAATCACAAATCTCCGTGATAGAGCTTGAGTATTTATTCAAGTGTTCGGAAAATAGTTCGATCATCATCAGTCGTGGTCGGCACTGACTATTTGCAAGAATTGTCTTCATTCCCTGCAAAGCATGGAATTCCCATCCTTCTACATCCATTTTAAGAATATCTATTCTAGGCAGCTCGAAATCTGCAATGATCGTATCAATTTTTTTACACGGGATAACAACCCCGCCACTCTTTTTCTTGAAGACATTTACACTTGCATATGAAGAGTCTCCCTCGAAAGAAAAATTGATCTCCGAATCTTCATTTGATGCACCCATCCGTAATACCGTTACAATTTTATCCGTATTATTAATGACGGTGGCAAGCCCGATCAAACGCACGTTTCTCAGCAAAGGTTCTACCGAGAACACCCTCCCGGACTCACCCGTAAGCGAAGCAAACAGGTTAGTGAAATAACCCACGTTCGCACCCACATCGAGGCAGATATCCCCGGCTTTGAGCTGGCGTTCAAAGAATTGTGTCTCTTTCTTTTCGAAGAGTCTCAACTTGATTTTTCTTCCGACATGCTCGCTTTCCCAAATCATTTGACAGCGACCCTTGATGAAAACTTGACCGACTTGATTGCGATTATTAGAAAATACGCAGGATAAAATCCAGCCAAACACGGTTTGTTTTATTTTATTGAACATATCTCTGTGACCCTGTAGATAAGCGTACTCATCAATGTATTGTAGCCCGACACAATTTGGTTATATTCTTTAATAGTTTGATTCATGATGCTTTTTCAGTCCTGGAACAACCAGCATGAACAAGGTCAAGATCAATCCATAACTCAACATCTTGTATATCGGCTGAAACATGATGCCGATAATCAATGGGGGCAAGCATGAAACCAGCAGGATTATCCGCGTGATATCCCAAGGCTCTTTACCGCCAATCCGATTGACATGACCTAACAACCAGCCGACGATCAGCATCAGCATGCCAAATCCAATCAAACCACTCTTGAGTAGATAAAACGACAGCATGGAATGCGTGTATCGAGCTTGCTCACCCAATATCGGATTTTCGAAAGTCCCACCCCAACCTAGCCCGAATAACAGCGTTTGAGGAGATGCGGTAATAATGGCGATAACCGCCAACCATTCTGCTTCTTTGCCATTTGTTCCTACCATTTGCTGCTTGTCCATAAGCAATTGGATGATTGATGTGATAGGCACCCATAAAGCGATCATTCCAATCACGATCATTGGTAATACACGCGTATAAAGCCCTCGCTGCTTGATTTGTGTGACACACACACCGAATACGGCCAATACCAATAGCGCGGTATAAGCACGTAACCCGGCGATCATGAACCCGTAAGCGATAATTGCGCCACAACCGATCAAAGCAATACCTAACCACGTGCTTTGCCAGGATTTCACCAATAAAACGATGCCTGCTGAACAGAATAAAATACTAGTGAACAGAATGGCGGGGTCATAAAGTTTGATCAAAACCTCAGCTACCGCCTCCGGCCTTATACCATCGGGGATTATTCCTACAGCAGTTATTTGTCCTGCTTGCGGCTGGGAAAATACACCACTCATCAACATCTGCAAACGTGCCGGGCTTTCGTATAAATCAAGAACACCTGAATAAAAAATCATTGTGGCGATGGATCCCACGATGGCTATGGTGATCGCAATCAGGTGAGATCGCAAGACTTTGCTGCTCGAGCTTGTCGTCAAGGTCAGCAATATGGGCATGGCAAGCAAGAATAACAGGGGTATCAAGTCCCGTATCTGATTTCCTAAACCGTTCCCGTTATATAGCCCCCAAACCAACGGTACGAAAAGTAATACCACCGCCAATAAAACTATCTGCTTTGCCTTTTTTACTCTTCCTATTTCAGCTAGTGTGGGTCTCAAGAGCAAGGACCCGCCCAGCAATAATCCACACCCGATAATGATTTCAAGCCAAGTAATGTGGGGCGGCATCGGCGAGCCAATAGCAGTCAGGCTATAAGACAGCAACAACAACCCAACGCCAACCGGGACCAGACGCAGGCGGTGATAATATTCTTTCAGCAGTATCGTAGCATTCTGCACGTTATATCTTCCCTTTGCCCTGATCTCTCAACAAACCTTCTTTTAGCCTGTCATAGCGATTCTCGATCTCCGTCAAGGTCAATCCGTTGTCGTATTCCCATAGTCTGGCCTCAATACTGAATTTGAAATATGCGATTTGTATGCTGATGAATAGCCCCGGCCAGCCCCCACGAAAACCACCCAAGCCGAAGTACGTGCCGAAAAAATAGAACGCCAATTTCCACAATGCTCGCAAGCCGGAAAACTTCTGCCCAATCACCTCATGCCTCTGCAATGCCTCTAAGTCGGCATAGCGATTGTGTCCAAGCTCTAACTTGCAAGTATTATAGGAGCTGAAGTGCCACAGCGAAGTCTGATCGCTTGCCGGTATCTTGTGGATTTTATCTGGCGGAACCGAAAACTTGCCCAACTTGTGCACGATGTTACCGGTAAAATCCACGACACCGGGAACGAACATCCGCAGATGATGTTTCCCGTAATTGAACACCTCCTGCCCATACATGAAATTTTTGCGGAATATCTCAACGATTTTGTATCTATCCTCCTTAGAAATTTGCATCAATTGTTCCAACAAGACCTTGGGCAATAATTCATCAACGTAGCTCAGATATGCCCATTTCGTCTCGACTTTACTTAATGCAAAGTCCATAGTTTCTTTGTTTTCGATAAAGCCCGGATTGCGGAATGTATGGACATGTTCGGTGTACCGCGCTGCTATCTCGCACGTATTGTCCGTGCTGTGATTATCAATGACGACGATGCGACCCCACCCCTGTATGCCTCTCAGATAATGCTCCAAACGACGCTCTTCGTTAAAGGTGAAAACCAGAAAAGTTATTTGACTGTCCATATTTTCTTCACCTTTCCATTTTCATTACCAACATCTGGCTGACCAACATAGCGGCAGCAATTATCACATAAGTCCAGGCCGCACCTGCAGCACTATAAGCAGGAATCATCCCAAAACCCGCGATTAGCGCAGCAATAACCCCGCTGAGATTACCAAAGAATTCTACGCGATTCGATCCCAATACACGGTGTTTGATACCAAATAGACGAGCGTAAAAATACACACCTGATGCTATCCATCCGATGACCAGTAAATGCCAATGCGAAACGTAAAGATTACCCAGAATCAGCCCTACGATTTCCCTACCGAATACCACTGCTAAAACCAAACCCGATAGCCAGAAGATGATTCCGAATCTAAGTAATTGCGACGCACCGGCCTCCATATCATGCGAGCCGCTACCATGATGTAAGCGTGCCCAGTCTGCTACGACCTTCGTCTCAAACTGTTCCATCAACACATTTGCCAGGCTTGATATGCCGCGAATACTAGCTAATAGGGCCGCCTGCTCTTTACCCTGAAATATCCCCAACATGAACACTGGAAGATACGACCATAACCAGCCCAATGGCGCGCCCGCAATGAACAACCGGCTATATACAAGGTGCTCACGCGTAGCCTTAGCCCATGAAGTCGTGCTGGCGGTTCTTTTGCGAAGAGTCCTGATAAAGGCTGGTATGGCGGGCAGAGCCGCGCTCAACAATAAAACGACCAGTACTTGGCCTAGTGTTTCAGGTTTGTAAGCCAACAGACCGATTATCCGTATCGGGTAAAGTGCAGCACTGGCATATACGGCATCTCTGGTGCGTGAAAAAATATATGCAGCACGTCGCGAAAAGTCCGCCTGTTGTTGCAAGATCAAAAATACCAGCAACAGCGCAGCTTCGATTATCGAAGCCTGCCAACCGAAAATCCCCCCCGCCATGAACCACGTAACGCTGACCAGCAAAGCAAGCAGGCAGGATTGTAATAGCTGCAACCTTGCCATCGTGATCTGATATGCGCCATCCTGCGTTGGTGCACGTGTTGCTGTTCCCTGAAATATCCCGGCCACATTCAACAGCAGCAAAGCCATATAGCTGGCAAACACATAGGTGAATTTTCCCTGCTCCGCCAGAGGCAAGAGATTCGCGCAGACTGCAATCGTCAGGAAGTTACCACCTGAAACCAATGCCTGATCCGCAAAACTGCCCATCTTTCGCATCCGGCTCAAGAGTGTTATTAGAAAGTCAGGCAAGAATATCTACTTTCATCCGTATGATTTTTGCTGCCACTATGTCGCCCGCCACCATCTTTATTATTTACACCCTGCTAGGATCAACTTGGATTCCTGTAAAATACTCTCCATCGAAGTCAGATCGGGCTGATACCCAAATTGTGATGCAATATCATTCTGCGAGTAGTAGTGTGGTTTATTGCCTGTCGCATTAATGCCTTTTGCCGTGCCGACTATTTCATAGCGCAGACCGAACGCCTTTTGCATCGCTTTCAACAAGTCTGATTTAGCGATAGGTGCGCGACTATAGCAATCCACTGCGACATTAGTAGCCGGCGCAGCAAGAAGCGCATTTATCATCTTGAAAAAATCGAGTGGGCTCAAATAATCGCGCACGATGTGATCGGGGGATGTCATGAGCGTAGTCTGGTGGCAAATGGCCCGCAATATATCTGCGATTAAAAATCGGGCTGAAATATCCTGGGTTCGGCTGAAATAATTAAACACCCTGATATCGAAGATAGAAAAATCAGGATTCGCTCTATGCCTGCATTCTGCATGCAATTTGGCTACACCATACCATTCGTGTGGTGCCAGGTCGTTTATGGCAACGACGGCGGGCGTACCTCGCTTGACTGGCGCATCGAACACTGACCCGTATGCCGCACCACTGCTCAAAAACAGGTATCTACATGCCGAATGTGTCCGAAGATACGTCAATACCATCTCGTCAAAACGAAGTGTGAGATCGAAAATAGCGTTGCCCATCTCTACCGCCTGGGCAGGATTGCCCACGCCGACGAAATTGATGACTGCATCAAATTCCTGATCGGGAAAGACAGCATATTCATCCGACGGATAGCGTACCGAGAATCCCTCATCAGCAAGCCATTTCGTCACTTCATCGGGCCGACGTGAGAAAAGATGCAGGGATGTTTCCAGTGTATTGGAAAACGAGACAATCAGATCTCTAGCTATCTGACTATTTGCCCCAAGGATGGCTATATGCTTCATTTGGACATATTGTTAATCGACGAGCTTGGGAAACTGCTCGTCAAGCTTTGATCCAAAAGCCAAACGTGGACGACATTCTGTAGCACCATCCATGATGACCTCAATGAGCATCGGACCTTTATGCCCATCAAGCATAGGCAGTACGCTCTCCATATCCATAGCACTCTCAATACGATGCGCCTCCAGACCGTAGGCTTTAGCGATATCGACAAACGACGGACTGCTATAGCCCTTCTTCGTAGACTGGTCACGCCCATTGAAATACATATCCTGAAAGTTCTTCACCATCCCTAAAACCGAGTTGTTCATCACAATTATCGTTATATCCAGATTCAGGCGATTCAATGTATCCAACTCCTGGATATTGATTTGCAGGCTACCGTCTCCGGTGATTACGATGACTTTGTGTCGTGATTGGATAGCAACACCGAATGCCGTAGGCAGGGCAAAGCCCATCGCACCCATACCACCACTATAGTGGATAGCCTGACCGGGCGACAGGCGCAAATTTTGCGCCGCCCACATCTGATGGTTGCCCACATCACAAACGAAATCAACATCGTGACCAGTTAATATATTATTCAGTTTCCCGAAGAGTTCACTGGGACTAATCTCCCAGTCGGAGTATTCATTGACCTTTGCGCGATCACGCCGCTTCGCCAAGTCTGACAACCAGCGTGAATCGAGATCAGGGAAAACACCCTTTCCTAGATTGAATTCCTTAAAAAACGCTTCTGAAGAGGCGCAAATATTCAAATCTCCCTGCACCCGATTTTCCAATTGTGCGGGATCGATATCTACCTGAACGATTCGTGCATTACGTGCAAAATCAGCTGCGTCTGAACCTGTCTGCCTGACATCCAGACGTGCCCCGACTACGACCAGCAGGTCACAATTTTGCACCGCCCAGTTGGCCTCACGATTACCATAGCTACCTATCATGTTGAAGTAACCATTACGGGCTATCACGCTCTCGTGACCCATAAGCGTAGAGACATAGGGTAAACCCGTCTCTTCTGCCGCCAACAACCATGAGTCCATCGAATCCGCACAGCGGGCACCACCACCGAGACATATCAACGGGCGCTGGGCATTTTTGCATAATGCCTCCAGCTTCATCATATCCTCTGCGGCTATCGCATCATCGCTATCGATTGCCAGCGGTTTGTCTATCCATTTTTCAACCAACTCATTCGCAATCTCGGCCCGCTGGATATCATTGGGTATATCAATCAATACAGGTCCTTCGCGCCCACTCAGTGATACGGATAATGCTTTGCGCAATTCTACCAACAGGTCTTCAACACGATCGACTCTTACCGCATATTTGGTCAGCGATTTCGTGACCTCGACGATATCCAACTCTTGGAAACCCTGCTGTCTGATGGCTCGTTCTCCTTTCAGCTCACGAGTATTCACCTGACCGGTAATGAATAAGCACGGCACCGAATCAAACCAGCAACTCCCAATGCCTGTGATCAGGTTGGTTGCCCCCGGACCGCTGGTTCCCATTGCTACGGCAATTTTTTTGCCTCGACTGTGCCGCGCTACGCCTTCAGCAGCAAATGCAGCCGATTGCTCATGATGCATTGAAACGATGTTGAATTTTCTCGTTTCGGAAAAACTGTCCAATAAATGGGTGATCATGCCACCCACCAGCTCAAAACAAGTATCTACCTGATGTGCAAGTAAATATTTTGCAACGGCATCAGAGGCTTTCAAAGTTCACACTCCACATCCTGAATAAATAATCTGTTGGATACCCCGCGTCCAAAATCAAACCCGTTGCCCCTTCCTTCCATCCTACCTTTGCCATTAGCCATATAGCGGTGGTTAGACTCGACTTTATCAATTATCTTGCCCATGAATCTTGCCTTTCTCCAAAAGCATCCGGCTCACGCCATCCTCAAGATTGATTTTGGCCTGCCATCCGGGTAGCGCCTCACCTTTGCTCCAGGTACTCATCACCTCACGCTCTCTGTATTGCCGCCCACCCCACTCAATATTCAACTTTTTACCCGTTACTTCACTATAGATTTTAACCAGTTCTTTGAGCTTGATGGGTTGCCCTGATGTAACCGCGAATTTACGATGTCCCGCATTGCTGTCACTCAGCACTTCGTCAGCCGCCAGCAAAAAAGCATCGATCACATCATCGATATAGACGATGTCGATCAATTGCTCACCCGGAGACATACTCAATGTTGATTGCGACTGCGCCGTTTTCTCCAACAAATGAAACAGCTTGGGACGTGGATCATCAGGGCCATAGGTATCGAAGAGCTTCAGTGTGATCGCTTTTAACGAAGCTGTCTCGACGTAGTATTGCAATATCGCCTCAAAAGATTGCTTGGTCGCGGCATACAGATTGACCGGGCTGTAATCCTTGTTCTCGTAATGCTGCCATGAGGTGCCGGTATTCACCAGACCGGTCACGCCACTTTCCTTCATCGCTTCCAGCAATTGCGTGGAGAACAGTACGTTGCTGGTGACTAATTGGGCGACATCTTTTGACCTGTGTTCTGAAAGGAATAGTGATGCCAAGTGAAAAACCACCACAGGCTTCGCGACTGACATGATATCCATCAAACCTTCGGTACTACCGTCGTGGGTATGTAGCGACACGTTATCAACACAGCCATCCAACGCTTTCAAATCAGAATCCGGCCTGACGATGGCGTGAATCTCCCAACCGATGTCGACCAGGCGGCGGATCAGATTCGAGCCGACAAAGCCTGTCCCGCCAGTGACCAGTGCAACGTTGCTTCTCCCCATCGTCACACCCCTATGGTTCAAACCTGAATGGACTGTCAAAATCATTCATGGTCGGGAAGGCTTGATCCCGTTCGGAAAGAACCGGTGCAGAAGTAGGCCAGTCAATACCCGCTGTATCCCACTTGATTCCACCATCATGCTCAGGTGCATAAACTGCCGTCACCTTGTATTGCATGATGGTGTTATCGGTAAGCGTATAGAATCCATGCGCTATCCCCGGTGCGATATAGAGCATGTTGCCAAGCTCGCCACTCAATTCAAATGTTGCTGATTGTTGATAGGTTGGCGAACCTACTCGAAGATCAACGATGCTATCCACCACCTTGCCGGAAAGGCAGTAGGCTAATTTGAATAGTTCATACGGCGGTGTCTGAAAATGCATTCCTCTCAGCACACCTTTATGCGAAACCGAAAAATACTCTTCAGCGAATTCAGTGACCAAGCCATGCTCCGCGAAGATCTCTTGATGGAATGTCTTGACGAAGCTACCACGAGCATCTTTCCTGATATCAGTGAACAGCTGATAACACCCGGGAATAGTGGTTTCTTCAACTCTCATATCAAAAGTTCACGCCGAAATATGATTCAAGCTGGGTGATGACAAAGTCCAGCATCGCCTTGCTCAAGCCCGGATATACACCGATCCAGAAGGTGTCATTCATCACGGTATCGGTGTTCGTCAGCTCACCTGAGATGCGAAACTCTCTACCCTTCATGTAAGGCTGGCGAGTCAAATTACCGGCAAACAACAGACGCGAACCAATCTTGCTTTCATCTAGATATTGCAGCAGATCAACGCGATTGATGCCCGCTTCCGGTTTGATCGTGATCGGGAAACCAAACCACGACGGGTCGCTGTTCGGTGTTGCCTCTGGCAGTAGCAGAAATTCTTCACAACTCTTGAGACCTGCTTTCAAATAGGCGAAGTTTTCTTTACGCGCTGCGATGAATTCATCCACTCGATCCATCTGCGCCAATGCACAGGCCGCCTGCATATCGGAGATTTTGAGGTTGTAGCCTAAATGTGAATAGGTGTACTTATGATCATACCCTTCCGGCAAATCACCCAACTTCCAACAGAAGCGCTTGCCGCAAGTATTGTCCTGACCCGGCGGACAATAACAGTCACGCCCCCAGTCGCGGATCGACTCGACGATCTGTTTGAGTTGATCGTTATTGGTGAACACCGCCCCGCCTTCACCCATCGTGATGTGGTGAGCAGGATAAAAACTCAACGTGCCGATATCGCCGAAAGTGCCTGCTAATTTTCCGTTATAAGTAGAGCCCAACGCATCGCAACAATCTTCGATCAACCACAGATTATGCTTCTTGGCGAGCGCCGTAATGGTATCGAGATCATAAGGATTACCCAATGTATGCGCGAGCATGATGGCCTTGGTCTTAGACGTGATCGCAGCTTCGATCTTCGCCGGGTCGATGTTGTAGGTACCCAGCTGAACATCTACGAACACCGGCACCGCACCATGTTGCAGGAGGGGATTCACCGTCGTCGGAAAGCCTGCCGCCACCGAAATGACTTCATCACCCGGCTGGATCGCACGCTCTCCCAGCTTATGCGATGTCAGCGCCGAAAAAGCCAGCAAGTTGGCCGATGACCCTGAGTTGGTGGTGAGCGCATGTTTGACACCCAAAAATTCGGTGAGCCTCTTTTCAAAGGCATCATTAAAACGACCTGTCGTCAGCCACCCGTCCAGCGAGGCTTCCACCATATTCTGTAATTCTGCTGAACCGATCACCTTGCCGGATGGCGGCACGACATTCTTACCCGGCTCAAACGCGACAGGCTCATAAGCGATGTCGGCATATTGTTTGACGAGGTCAGCAATCTGGGAGCGTAGCTGTTCTTTGGTACTCATATTCTCTTTCACTGATTGTTGTATCTTGTTATTTCGCTTTTATCTGGTCGTATTGCTCTATTTGCTCTAGGGTAAAGCGGCGCATATCTTGTTTTGCAATCCAAGCGCGCTGCCAAGCGACGATCATTTCCAGCGTTTGCCCTAAATGCCAGCGTGGTTGCCAATCGAGTTTCATCTTCGCCTTGGAGCAGTCGAGTTTTAGATAATGCGCCTCGTGCGGATGATCGCCCTTATCCAACTGCCAACTCGCGCCGCCACCCCATTTTTGTGTGAGTTGCTCAACGATCCATTGCACCGGTTTTGCATCTTCATCGCTTGGGCCGAAGTTCCAGCCTTCTGCATAGGCAACGCCATCTTCGTAAAGCATTTGTGCGAGTTGCAGATATCCGCTCAGCGGTTCCAGCACATGCTGCCAAGGGCGAATCGAGTGTGGGCTGCGGATCAGCACCGGTGCACCCGAGCTGATCGCACTCAGAATATCAGGGATCAGGCGATCTTCTGCCCAGTCACCGCCACCGATGACATTACCGGCACGCCCTGAAGCGATGGCGACACCATGTTCTCCATACTTTGCCGGATCAAAAAATGAGTTTCGATAGGCGGATGTCACTAACTCTGCACAGCCTTTGCTATTGCTATAGGGGTCAAAGCCACCCATGGGCTCATTTTCTCTGTAACCCCACACCCACTCTTTATTTTCATAACACTTATCACTGGTGACATTAACCACCGCTCGCACTGATTTTGTCTGCCGCACGGCTTCAAGCAAATGCACCGTACCCATCACATTAGTGGAGTAGGTCTCGACCGGATCGACATAGGAGTATCTGACCAACGGTTGCGCAGCCATGTGGATGACGATATCCGGCGCTGCTGCTTGCATCGCCGTCATCAACACAATCCCGTCTCGAATATCGCCAATGACAGAATTCATCCCTTCTGTAACACTGGCGACTTCGAATAAGCTCGGATCAGTTGGTGGTGATAGGGCGTAACCCGTCACTTCAGCACCGAGTTGTTGCAACCACAAGCTCAGCCAACTCCCCTTAAAGCCGGTATGCCCTGTCAGAAATACTTTTTTTCCACGCCAAAAGGAGATATTCACTTCCACACTTTCCAAGGTGCTTTACCGGACTGCCATAATTCTTCCAGATGATTCTTGTCACGCAAGGTATCCATCGGTTGCCAGAAACCAGGATGCAAATAGGCCGATAGTTGACCATCACGGGCCAGCTTTTCCATCGGATCCCTTTCCCATATCGTCGTATCACCGTCGATCAAGTCTATGACCTTGGGCGACACCACGAAAAAACCGCCGTTGATCCAGAATCCATCCCCGTTCGGCTTTTCTTCGAAGCTGGTCACGCGATCACCTTCTAGGTTAAGAGAACCGAATCGCCCCGGTGGTTGAACGCCTGTCAACGTGGCTAGTTTTTTCTGTTTCTGATGAAAGACAATCAATTTCGCAATGTTCACATCGCTGACCCCGTCACCATAGGTAAAACAAAAATCTTCTCCATCAAGGTAATCACGAACTCGCTTTAATCGCCCGCCGGTCATCGTCTCTTCGCCGGTATCCACCAGCGTCACCTTCCAGGGTTCGGCATGTTGTTGATGCACCTCCATGCTGTTGTTTTCCATATCGAAGGTCACATCAGACATGTGCAGGAAATAGTTGGCAAAATACTCCTTGATCATGTAACCCTTGTAGCCACAGCAAATCACAAAATCATGAATGCCATGAGCCGAATAGGTTTTCATGATGTGCCACAAAATCGGCTTGCCGCCGATATCGACCATCGGCTTGGGACGCGTCGAAGTTTCTTCACTGATTCGCGTTCCCAATCCGCCCGCGAGTATGACTGCCTTCATTCTGAAGCCTCTCTGAATAGCTGATACGTCTTGCCGATGCCCTCTTTTAGGCTGGTATTTGCACGCCAACCGAGGCTGTATATTTTTGTCACATCCATCACCTTACGCATCGTGCCATCCGGCTTGGAGGTGTCTTGAATAAATTCACCGGTATAACCGACCACTCCGGCAACCGTTTCAGCCAATTCACGAATCGTCAGGTCTGTTCCGGTACCGACATTGATTAACGGACACAGGGCCGAATCGACCAGTGCGTTGTACTTTTTATCATCCAGCGCAGCAAGAAACACCAGCGCGTTCGCCAAATCTTCCACATAAAGGAACTCACGCTTCGGCTTGCCAGTACCCCACAAGACCACCTCTTTTGCATCAGCCTTTTTTGCTTCATGCATCTTGCGCATCAGCGCAGGCAGCACATGTGAGTTATTCAGGTCGTAGTTATCGCCCGGCCCGTATAGATTAGTAGGCATTGCCGCCAACCATTTAGTGCCATATTGACGGTTATATGACCAACACATCTCCACACCCGCAATCTTGGCCAATGCATAAGGCCGGTTCGTCGCCTCCAACGGACCGGTCAGCAAGTATTCTTCCTTGATGGGCTGCGGGCAATCGCGCGGATAAATGCATGAACTACCGAGAAAGATCAGCCGATTAACCTTTGTTGCGTGGGCTGCCCGAAAGATATTTGCCTCGATAAGCAGATTGCTCATCAAAAAATCTACCGGATAGGTGTTATTGGCGTGGATGCCTCCAACCTTAGCCGCTGCCAGAAAAATAACTTCCGGCCTTTCCTGTTCAACAAATTTCAGGGTCGCGTCGGCATCTTCCAGATCAAGCTCGGCATGAGAACGAACCACAATGTTGGCATACCCCTGTCGCTCAAGCTCACGCTTAATCGCACTACCTGCAAGCCCGCGATGACCGGCGACATAGATTTTGGCATTCTTATCCATCAGCAGCATTTACTCGTGATAATCATAGGCGGCAAAACCGTGCTTCTTAACCAGTTCATCACGCTCGGCACTCTTGAGATCTTCACGCACCATTTCTGATACCAGCTCCTGAAAGGTGATCTTCGGCGTCCAACCCAGCTTCTCCTTCGCCTTGCTCGGATCGCCAAGCAATGTCTCAACTTCGGTTGGCCGGAAATAACGTGGATCGACTTGCACGATGCAGTTGCCATGCTCGTCGTAGCCCTTCTCATCAACACCCTTACCTTTCCAAGTAATGCTGATGCCCAGCTCCTGCGCCGCCGCGTCGACAAACTGGCGCACGCTAAATTGCACACCAGTAGCGATAACAAAATCTTCCGGATTATCTTGTTGCAGCATCAACCATTGCATCTCAACATAGTCCTTAGCATGACCCCAGTCACGCAGGGCATCCATATTGCCCAGATAAAGGCAGTTTTGCAGGCCCAACTTGATACGCGCCATGGCACGCGTGATCTTGCGCGTTACAAACGTCTCTCCTCGAATCGGAGACTCATGATTGAACAAAATGCCATTACATGCGTACATGCCATAAGCCTCGCGGTAATTCACTGTGATCCAGTAGCCATATATCTTAGCAACCGCATAAGGACTGCGCGGATAGAAAGGGGTGGTTTCCTTTTGCGGGACTTCCTGCACCAGACCATACAACTCCGAAGTTGAAGCCTGATAGAAACGGGTTTTTTTTTCCAGACCCAGAATTCGTATCGCTTCCAGTATGCGCAGCGTACCGATGCCATCCGCATTGGCGGTGTATTCAGGCGTCTCGAATGAAACGGCTACATGACTCATTGCCGCCAGATTGTAGATCTCGTCCGGCTGTACTTGTTGGATGATGCGAATAAGATTGGTCGAATCGGTCAGGTCACCGTAATGGAGCATGAAGTGCCTGTCAGAGACATGGGGGTCTTGATACAAATGGTCGATGCGATCTGTGTTGAACAAAGAAGCACGGCGTTTGATGCCATGTACATCGTAGCCTTTTTTAAGCAGAAATTCTGCTAAATAGGCTCCATCCTGCCCTGTTATACCCGTGATCAGCGCAACTTTATTTGTTTGACTCATTTCATTACTCTTTCAAAAGTGATTGTTTATCTGCCGTAATTGTCTTCGTATCGCTCGATGTCGTCTTCACCCAGATAATCCCCGACCTGTATCTCAACTATGTGCAAAGGCTCTGTCCCGAGGTTTTCCAGACGATGCTTGGTGCCGATCGGAATATAGGTGCTTTGGTTCTTCTCTATCGTCATCACCTTATCGCCGTTGGTCACCGTCGCAGTACCGGATACCACCACCCAGTGCTCTGAACGCTGACGGTGACTTTGCAAACTGAGGCGCGCACCGGGGGCAACTTCGATACGTTTGATTTTGAAACCATCCGAGTCTTCTTCCAGCACGGTGTAACTGCCCCAGGGTCGGTTGACCTTGACGTGGTAGACATGCTCAGTTGCACCCTTTGCGTCCAGTGCATCAACCACTTCGCGTACACGCTGGCTCTGGTCGCTCTTGGAAACCAATATCGCATCGCTCGTCTCGATCACTGACACCTCTTCTAGGCCGATCGCTGCTACCAGACGTTTCTCCGAACGTATCAGGCTATTCTTGCACCCCAGTGCGATCACATTGCCCTGTACCGCATTCCCGTCTGCATCCTTGTCGGAAATATCATGCACGGCCTGCCAGCTACCGACGTCGTTCCAACCGATATCACAAGGGATTAATGAAACCCTGTCTGACTTTTCCAATACACCGTAATCAATGGAAATCGAAGGCATGTTGATAAAATGATTCTCCACCGCCTGCTGGAAATTGCTGCTCGCAGCACTTTCAGAAAGTATGGTCTGGATGACTTGATCGACCTCCGGCAGATACTGCTTGATCTCAGCCAGAATCGTCGATGCCCGCCACACGAACATACCGGAATTCCAGTAATACCCGCCATCCGCTAAAAACTTTTCTGCGGTAGCATCGTCAGGCTTTTCGGTAAACCGCTCTACCTCATATATTTCAGGGTCGGCAGAGCTGTGCGCTTTGATATAACCAAATCCGGTATCGGGGCGGGTCGGCTGAATACCGAAAGTCATCAATTTGCCATTCTCGGCAGCCTTGATCGCAATGTCCAGATGCTCACAAAATTTCACTTCGTCCTTAATAATATGGTCTGCTGGCAAAACCACCATCACAGGATCATCTTCATTCGCGGCAAGATAAGCTGCTGCCAGCGCAATCGCCGGCGCGGTATTGCGCCCGACCGGCTCATACAGCGCCTGATAGGGAAGCAGCTCATGATAGGCCTCGCCTTTGGCGTGTGACTCCTGCGTGACGATCATGACATTACTGGTGTCGATCACCGGGGAGAGCCGATCGATCGTGGTTTGAAGCAACGAAGACGCACCATCCAGTGCCAGAAATTGCTTCGGCAAATGTTGACGCGACAACGGCCATAAGCGACTACCGCTACCGCCAGCCAGAATTACTGCAAATACTTTACGATTACTCATTAATCCATTCCGATAATTTCAGTCTGAGCGCCGACTTTTGAACCCGGCCTCGTGAAAAGCCAGTTTCATGAAACAACATAATAAGTGAGCCCAAAACACCAGCCCAGCGCATTATCACCGAACTGATATGCCGCATCAACCTAAGCAAGCTCTAATTAATACCTCCCGCACCTTACATCAACGCTTCCTAAAGGCGCGCATCATCATTTAAGATGCGTCCATCCCACTCGACACAACATTAATATTCTATGGCGCATGACATCGCCGATCCCGATACCCCGCGTATCCTGCTGGTCAAGACCACCTCGCTAGGCGATGTGTTACACAACCTGCCCGTGGTCAGCGACATCGTACGTCATCACCCCAATGCAAAGATCGACTGGATAGCCGAACAAAGTTTCGCTGCTCTCCCTAAGCTGCATCCTGCGGTACACAACGTGATTCCGGTTGCAGTGCGCCGTTGGCGCAAAAAACTTCTCAATCCCGATACTTGGCGTGAGATACGTGCTTTCCGTTCCATGCTTGCCTGGGAAAACTACGATATCTGCATCGACACACAAGGTTTGATCAAGAGCGCGCTGCTAATGCGTGGTGCAAACGGCACCCGTTGCGGCTATGACAAAGACAGTGCCCGTGAGCCATTGGCCGCGAATATGTACCAATACACTTATCCCGTTGCAACGGGACAACATGCCGTTGAGCGCAATCGCCAACTGGTAGCGCAAGCACTCAGCTATACGCTGGAAGGCCCGGCAGATTTTGGCATTCGCCTGCCGCAAGCCGAGCCTTTTGAGTGGTTACCGCAGGACGACTATGCAGTATTGCTGCACGCCACCAGCCGAAACGACAAACTGTGGGATGAAGCCTACTGGGTCAAGCTGGGTAATGCACTACATCAAAAAGGTATCCGTTGCGTCCTGCTCTGGGGCAGTGCATCCGAGCAGATACGTAGCGAACGCCTTTCCGCGAAAATTACCGATGCCATCGTGCCACCGCGACTGAATCTTGATCTGGCAGCCGTACTACTTGGCAACGCATGCGCCGTGGTCGGTGTTGATACTGGCCTCGCGCATCTGGCTGCAGCAGTGAATGTTCCCACAGTCGGCATTTACACCGCCACCGACCCGACGTTGACGGGGCTTTATACCGGCGAGCGCACTATCAACCTCGGCAATATCGGACAGTCGCCGGATGTTGCATCTGTGCTGGATGCCCTGCACGGGATGAACGCATGCTGAAGCCGCGCACCTTTTACAGTTTTGCGCTGTATCTGCTGCTCCCTTATATTTTTATCCACCTCGCATGGCGTGGACGCAAACAACCTGAATACCTGCACCACATAGGCGAACGGTTCGGCCGCTATTCGCAAAAACCCGACGACGATAAGCCGCTCATCTGGTTACATGCCGTTTCGGTCGGTGAAACCCGCGCCACCCAGAGTCTGGTCACGCAGCTACGGGCAAGCCACCCCGACCACCGCATCCTGCTGACCCACACCACGCCTACCGGACGCGATGCCAGCGAACAACTGTATGGCGATGATGTCATGCGGGTGTATCTGCCCTATGATTATCCGTTCGCGGTGCGCCGCTTTTTAAACCAGTTCCGCCCGCAACTCGGCATACTGATGGAAACCGAAATCTGGGTGAATCTGATCCACGCCTGCCGCAATAACAACATTCCTTTGCTGCTGCTCAATGCGCGCATGTCGGAAAAGTCCGCTAAGGGCTATGCATGCTTCGAAAAGCTGACCCGCCCTACGCTAGCCGCGCTGAGTGCCGTCGCCGCCCAAACTGATGACGATGCCGCGCGCCTGATTCAACTGGGTGCAGACAATGTCTCGGTGATGGGTAACCTCAAGTTCGATATAGAACCCCCTGCGGCGATGTTGACACTGGGTAGTCAACTGCGTGAGCAATTCGGAAATCAGCGCAAAGTGTTCCTCGCTGCTAGCACTCGCGACGGTGAGGAAACCCTGCTACTCGATGCATTACAACCGACACAAGAGTCCAATCACCATGCCGTTCGTGGCGAGCCTGTCGAACCACCAATCGCAACGTCAAACCCCTTCGACAAGCTCGGAGCGAACGGTAATTTATTGGTCGTGATCGTGCCTCGCCATCCGCAGCGTTTCGATGAAGTCGCCAATCTGCTAGAGCAGCGCAACATCAAATTTCAGCGGCGCAGTGCGGATCAACCCATTGTAACTGACACCGCCGTGGTATTAGGTGACAGCATGGGTGAGATGTTCGCCTACTACGCCGCAGCCGACCTCGCTTTCATCGGCGGCAGCTTGTTGCCCTTCGGCGGACAGAACCTAATCGAGTCTTGTGCTGTTGGCACGCCTGTACTGATCGGCCCGCACACTTATAATTTCACCGAAGCCACCCGATTGGCGACCCAATGTGGGGCAGCGATTCAGATCCAGGATGCCGCACAATTGATCACCGAAGCACAGCGGCTACTGGCTGACACCGCATCATTAGACAAAATGCGTAAGCAGTGTTTGAATTTCGTCAGCCTCAATCATGGCGCGACCGACAAGGCACTACACATCATCACTCAGAACACCATTAACCGGATATAACAGAAATAAAATTACTATTTAGGGCACTTAATCAGCTTTTCCTTAACTAACCGGGGAGACTCAGACCTCAACAACGACATTACCCGTAAACGCACCATTTATCCTGTATTGAGTTAGATTGTTTTTTTTATATGGACAGCAATAGTTCTAACAACACAAAACGCAACATCTATATCGTCGTGCTCGCCATCATGGTGCTGCTGCCGATCAGTGTGACCGCCTATAAACTGTACGCGCTTGATTATCCGTTGGCCGGATTGATCCCGACTCACAGTTACAACGTCGAGGTCAGTATGCAGACTGACGGACATGGCGAAGCTATTAATATTCGTACTTATCTCCCCAAAACAGACTCGCGGCAATCCGTAGACAATGAACACAATTCCTCAGGTGCTTTTACGACTGAGATCACATCGGATCAACTCAATCGCGAGGCGACTTGGCATGCGGATAGTATGCGCGGCCAACAAAGCGTGCTGTATGCCTATTCGGTGCGTGCTAACCATGTGCGTTTCAATATCCCGCCTGCGTTGACCATACCGGATTCATACCCTGCGGTACTGGCCCCTTATCTCGTCGCCGAGCCGGGCATACAGAAGGACGACCCGGAAATCGAGGCCGCGTTACGCCGGATAGTGCCGATTCATAATCCAACCATACTCGAGGCTGTCACCCGAATTCATCGAGAGTTGCAGGACAATATGGAAAACCGGAATTTCTCCGGGTTTACCGATGCGCTTACCGCCCTGCGGCTGGGTGAGGCCAGTTGTAATGGCAAAAGCCGGCTATTCGTCGCGTTGTTGCGCAAGCTCAATATTCCTGCACGGCTGGTAGGTGGCCTAGTCATGCAGTCGGGTAGTAAGCGCACTAGTCATCAATGGATAGAGGTGTATGTCAACGGACACTGGGTACCATTCGATACCATCAACGATCATTTCGCTGAGATCCCTGCAAACTACCTGACGCTGTACTACGGTGACGAGGTGTTGTTCAAACATACCGCTAATGTGAATTTCCAGTATTTCTTCAAGATCAGCAAACAGCTCGTCACAAGGCCGGATGCGCAAAGTGCGCTCAGCCAGTCGATGCTGAACGTCACTAATTTCTATGCCTTCTTTGAACGCGTTGGCATTTCACAAAACCTGCTGACGATATTGCTGATGCTGCCGCTCGGTGCGCTGGTCACTGTGGTGTTCCGCAACGTGATCGGCCTAGAGACTTTCGGCACCTTCCTGCCTGCACTGATCGCCTCAGCGGCACGCGATACTGGTTTGCTGTGGGGCATGATCGGTTTTATCGCCATCATCATCGTTTCGGCAATCGTGCGCAGAGCACTCGATTGGCTGCAATTGCTACACTCGCCCAAGATGGCGATCATGCTGACCACCGTGGTGATCGTGATGATGACGATCACGGTGGGTGGTGTTCAGCTGGGTCTGTTCGAATTGGCACACATGACGCTATTCCCGATCGCGATTCTTGCGATCACCGCCGAACGCGTCGCACTGATGGAGTCTGAACAGGGCGGGATGAAGGTCGTGCAAATATCATTCATGACGCTGATCGTGATTGCTGCCTGCTATGTAGTGATGGATTCGCTGTTCATGCAAAGCTTGATACTCGCTTTCCCTGAACTGCTGCTGGTGGTGATCGCACTCAACTTGTGGCTGGGCAAATGGATAGGCATACGCGTGATGGAGTTTCTGCGTTTCCGCCGCCTGATAATGAAGAGGGCGAAATGAGCATGTTGAACACGTTGATGGCTGGCCTGATCGATGCACGATCACGTGCAAAAACCGTGTTGTCGATGAATCGACGTAATCTGCATTACATCTATACACGCAATGAGCGGAAATATTTTCCGCTTGCAGACGATAAGCTACTCGCCAAAGAGACGCTCATCCCGCTAGGGGTGCGTATGCCGGAAACCTACCGCGTCTATAGTTATTTCTATGAGTTGCGCGACCTTGAACAATCGCTCCAGCACCTACATGATTTCGTCATCAAGCCGGCGCAGGGTAGTGGCGGCAACGGCATCATCGTGATTGCGGGTAAGAAAGGGCGCAACTGGCTGGGTATCAGCGGCAAGGTCTATACCCTGTTCGATCTGAAAAAACATATCACCGATATCATTTACGGTGTCTATTCACATGATCTGGGAGACAAGGCGATCATCGAAAGCCGTATCGTCCAGCATCCAGAGGTGGCAGAGCTGAGCCTGCTTGGGCTTGCCGACGTGCGTGTGATCATTTGCGACGATATACCCGTCATGGGGATGACGCGTCTCCCGACGCGCCAGTCAGAGGGCAAGGCTAACCTTCATCAGGGTGCGCTCGGTGTCGCCATCGACATTGATACCGGCCTGACCACGAATGCCAGTTTCCTCGGTCAGCCTATCGAAGAACATCCCGATAGCGCGATCCAACTAATCGGGCGAACCCTGCCGTATTGGGCAGAAGTCATGGACTTAGCAAATCGAACAGCGCAAGCGGTTCCGCTCAAATATTTGGGCGTAGACATTTCAATCGCTATTGACGGGCCGTTGCTGCTTGAGATCAACGTCCGACCTGGTCTGGAGATACAAAATGTGAATGATCGGGGAATGTTGCCGATACTTCAGGGAATGTACGAGCATGAGGTCGTCAGCAAATGAATAGCGGACGGTTGATGAGTTTGTTACGCGAAAGTTTCGTGCCAGTCGTCATCGTGATTCTGGCCCTGTTCCTGATGTTGCTGTATGTGCAGTTCCGTGCGGAATATGATGCCGGCAAAGTCACCGTGATCAATATCCAGCCTATTGCACCGTCTGTCTTAGAGGATATCGACGCGGTCGTCGCACTGGGAGAAACGGAGCCTATCGCTTCCGGCGAACTCGGTTCAGAGCAGCAAAGGGCGGCTGAGCTGATGGTACAGTCGAAGTGGCAGGAAGCTGAAGAAATCTACCTGGGCATTCTTTCGCTTCAACGCAGTTCAATGGCACTCAACGATCTGGGCATCCTGTATTTGAAGAAAGGCGACGTGCCACGCGCGCTAGACTATTTCAATCAAGCGGCCCAAACCGATCCGTCTGATACCAGTGCCTTATTCAATCGGTCATTAGCACTTTCCCGCAGTGGTCATCCTCAACAGGCGATCGGGTCTTATCGCAAACTACTTTCCGTTCATCCCGCTCATTTCGAAGGACAATACAATCTGGCAATCTTGCTGATCAAACAAGATGACAAAAAAGCAGGTGCAGCAGAACTGGAAAAAGCGATAACGCTCGCCGGCGGCAAACGTAAGGCGCGTGCGCTATATAGCTTGGGATTGGCAAGGCGCGACTTGAATCAACCGGATAAGGCGAGGGACGCATTCAATGCTGCGATCCGGCTTCGTCCCAGTGATCTGGAAGCGCGTGTTGCACTCGCCGCGCTGGAGCCGGATAACCCTGAGGGACAAGCGCGTGCACTGGCACAGTACGAGACAATACTGACCCTTAGTCCCGATTACTCACCAGCGCTGGTCAACAAGGCATCGATATTGAACGCACAGCACAAATGGCACGAAGCGGAGCAATCGTTGCGCGACGCGATTCAATTCGACCCTGAATATGTGCGGGCACACACCATACTCGGGCTGGTATTGCTGTCGCAACAACGCTGGCAGGCCGCACGTAGTGAATTCGAATGGCTGTTGCAGCGTGACCCGACCCGGGCGGATGCTTATTTCAATCTGGGACGTGTCGCTTATAGTGAAAAAGACTACGATAAAGCAGTCAGCGAATATCAGCTTGCCTTGAAAACAGCCGTCGGGAATTACCCTGAAGCACAACTCAATCTGGGGCTGGCCTATTCAGCCATGAAGGACTATCCGTCAGCACAGGCTGCCTATAACACAGCATTGAAGAATAAACACCAGTACCCGGAGGCCTGGTATAACTTGGGCATCGTACACATGCGTATGAAGGCCTACGACAAAGCCGAAAGTGCTTTCAAGTCAGCGCTGGCTTTGCGTCCCGATTACGAACAGGCATGGTTCAATCTCGGCGTGTTATTCGGTAAGACCCAACAAGATGACTTGGCGATGGATGCCTACCGTAAAGCGTTGGCTATTCACCCGGATTATCATCACGCACAGCTCAACTTAGCGGTGCGCTATGCTAGACGTGATGAATTCCCGGAGGCGATCAAGCTGTATCGCAAGATTCTTGATCGCGATGATACCTATTCGATTGCGTGGTTCAATCTGGGTAGTGCTTATCTGAAGAATAACCAGCCTGCCCTTGCTGTAGAATCATTTCGCAAAGCGGTCGAACTTGAACCGAGTAATACTAAAACGCTGAGATTCTTAGGCCGCGCCTTACTAAAAACCAACAATGAAGGTGAAGCGGTTAATGTATTGGAAAAAGCCGTTGCTGCGACTCCGGCAGACGCACCCCTTCGCCTTGAGTTGGCACGTACATTACGCCAGGCCGGCAACAAAGATGCCGCAATCAAGGAATGGAAAAAAGCCCGCAAGTTGAATGCCAGACTCAATGGCTTAAAAGATGAAGCGCGTTTGCTAGGTTTGCCATGAACTTTATAAATACAATTTATACTAATCTGACTAAAATCATCGACATAAGGAATAGGATATGCGCCAGAGCATGACGTTTAGTAACACAGCATTCATTGCTGCCATGATGTTATCAACCCCGCTCTACGCTGCGACACCCACTTTGCAAAGTGATGAAACCGTTGAATATAGATGGTCTGCTAAAACAGGTTTAGGCTATGACAGCAATGCCTATCGTGCGCCGAATTCAAGCTATGTGGATTTTGCAGCACTCCCGACAGGCTCAAATCCAACTGTGGTGCCAGAGAAACAATCTGGTTACTTCGTGCCTTATGCAATATCGGTGGAGGCAAAATCCTTTCGGGACGATAACAATACCCTGATCGGTTCGGGCGATCTGAATGGCAGTGCCTATATCAGCTCGGGACTGACCAATGCCAACCAATTCAATATCGAACTGAGCGGTGGATTGGTGCATAAGCTGCAACACGATAAGAATGAAAAGAACACGATCTATATCGGCGGGATAATCGGCAAACACAATCGGGTTTACGTCGATCGTGACTCGGGGCAGGGTCAAACCCTTACCGCAGGCGAGGATGCTTCAAATCGCTACAACTATATCAAGCTAGGTGTTGAGGCGGAATATAAGCATCGAAGCGACAATTTTGATTATGGCTTCAATGCATTGCTCTCCACTAACAATTACGACTCCATTGTCGGCACCAGTACCGAAGAAGACCATACCTATTTTGTCTTGGGTGCAGACGCAAGCACGCCGATTGCAGATCAGACCCGCCTTAAATTTTCTTTAGCCCATAAAGCGCGCAATTTCTCCAAACGTCGTTCTCGTGATGCGCAAGGTACGCTCTTAACGACCAATCCTCTATTGCGATATACCTACAATAGTGCGGGCATCACTGTACGCAGTCGCTTGTCGGATCAATGGTTGGTGTATGGTGATTTTGATTACCGCAGACGTGTTGATGGCATTGTCGGGTATAACAGTTACAACCAGAGCAGAGTGGGCGTGCGCTTGCTGTACGAGCAGGGCAAGCTGAAAACTCGATTAGCACTACATCATCGAGAGCGCGATTATCCGAACGGATTCGCCTTTGATGACCCGATTGGTGGCGCGAAAACCTATCGCGGGGATGTACTGAAGCTTAAGGCAGAATGGGAACAGACCAAAGACACCGCGCTGTGGGCCGAGCTGGCTTACGATGCCCAAACCGCAACAGACCTGCGCTACGACTATGTGCGTACCCTCGTCATGGCGGGCATGAGCTGGACGTATTGATAATCAGTAATGAGCACCTGACTAGCCCTTAGCATTGCATACCTGATTGACGAATCAGCCAATGAGTCAGTACGCTCACGCCATCACAACAGAGCGGTATTGCCATGAAAGTTAATTTTCTAATCTGCGGCGTCCAGAAGGCGGGTACGACCGCACTGGCAACCTTCCTCGTATCGCACCCCGAGATCGGCATGGCGAACCGCAAGGAAGTGCATTATTTCGACTTCGAAAAAAACTTCCAGAACGGCAACACCGACTTCGCCCAGTATCACGCGGTGTTCTCTCCTCAGCCCTCACATAAACTGATTGGAGAGGCGACACCCATCTATATGTATTGGCATGAAGCGCCCAAACGTATCTGGCAATACAACCCTGACATGAAGTTGATTGCAATGCTGAGGAATCCGATAGACCGCGCCTATTCACACTGGAACATGGAGTTCGACCGGAAGACCGATACCCTCCCTTTTTGGGAAGCACTGCAAAGCGAAGCGCAACGCTGTCGTGAAGCACTGCCCTATCAACACAGGGTGTATTCCTATATCGACAGAGGCTTTTACACAGAACAACTGCGCCGACTGTGGATGTACTTCCCCAAGGAACATGTGCTGGTGCTGAAGAACGAAGACCTGCGAAACCAACCTAACGAAACGTTAAAGAAAGTAACCGATTTTCTAGGCGTGACTCCGCTCAATAAAATTGAACATAAGGAAATCCACACCAGACAGTATTCATCTGGCATGGCAGAACGTGAAAAAGACTATCTTCGTTCCGTGTTCGAATTCTAGATACGTAGTCTGGAAAGGCTGCTGGGATGGGATTGTAGTAGTTGGTTGAAGTAGTCTAAACATGTTCTGGGAGCACTCTAAAATCCTATAGCTCGAAGAAGACGCCGTTTTGCGATGGCAAACACTTTAGAACCGTAATGTTCCGCATGTAAAATCTAACCAATCTAATGGGGCTGCATAGAAATACTTTTCAAATACTCCCTCATTTTCCAAGAGTAGAATAACCACAACGAAACCCCACGCCTGATTCACCTGCGCGTGCCGGTTTTAACTTCGGTCCACCGTCTTGCTGCAAGGAGTGCCGCGTGATCAACCATGAAGCCCTACCTATCCCCGAGCTGGTTGCTGTTGTGGTCGGCCTGCTGTTCTTTGCGGCGATGGCCAAGGGCTTTGCCGACCGCTTTCGCCTACCCTTTACCGTGTCGCTGGTGCTGGTTGGCATCGCGCTAAATGAGCTGGGCGAGCTCGGCCCGGCAATGTTTCATTTATTCGCCAACATTCACGTCGAGCCAGAGGTAATTCTGTTCGTGTTTCTCCCAACGCTGATATTCGAGTCGGCCTACAACATGGATTCGCGTTTGCTGCGGCGCAACCTGGCACCGGTGCTGGCACTCGCGGTACCGGGGTTGGTGGTTTCCACCGGGGTGATCGGGGTAATCGTGTGGGCGGCCACGCCGTTCGACCTGGCGGCCTCTCTGTTGCTCGGCGCGATACTAAGCGCGACCGACCCGGTGGCAGTGATCGCGCTGTTCAAGCAGATGGGCGCGCCTAAGAGGCTGACAATCTTGATCGAGGGCGAGAGCCTGTTCAACGACGCGACGGCGCTGGTGGCGGCGAAGATCCTAATTGGTATGGTGCTGGCTGGTTATTTCAGCTGGGACGCAGCTATGTCAGGCGTGGGCGAATTTTTCAAGGTGTTCCTAGGCGGCATCATGGTGGGCTGGGCGCTGGCGGTGGCCACCGGCTGGGTGCTGGGCCGGGTGCATACCGAACCACAAGTTGAGATTTCGCTGACAACGATACTGGCCTATCTGTCGTTTTACATCGCTGAGCACCTGCTACATTTCAGCGGAATAATTGCGGTTGTGAGCGCGGGCATCGTGCTGGGCTGCTGGGGACGCACCAAGATATCTCCGACAGTGGCGAGATTTATGAATAATTTCTGGGAGTACATGGCATTCGTGGCAAATGTACTGATCTTTTTGCTGGTGGGGCTGTCGGTGGATGTGCCCGCGCTGTGGGGCTCGCTCGGCTACCTACCTTGGGTGGTGCTGGCAATGCTGGTGTCGCGTGCGGTGCTGGTGTACGGCATGGCACCGCTGGTGAACCACCTACCTAACACTCAGCCGGTGGGCCGACCTTATCAGACGGTGATGTTCTGGGGAGGGTTGCGCGGGGCGATTGCACTTGCGATTGTGCTGAGCCTTCCTGAGTTCGCGCATTCTGAATTTTTCATACCGTTGACTACGGGCGCGGTGCTATTCACGCTGCTGGTACAGGGGCTGACGATCGAAAAATTGATGCGGCGGTTGGGGCTGGATAAACCGCCACTATCCGACCGGTTAGCGCTACTGGAACGCGACCTCGCCGCGCAAGAGATGACAATAGAACGCATCCCCGACCTGCTGAGGGGCGGACTGTTTGCTCACCCCATCGCCACGCACCTAGAGCACAAAAGCAAACAAAACGCAGAGCGCATCCGTCATCAGATCGCGGAATTGCGAAAACAGGAAATGGGGCCACACGATGAAAAGATGCTGCTCTATCTGCGCACGCTGTCGGAAGAGCAGGCCTATTATCAGCGGTTGTATCACAACGGCCACCTGAGCGAGGGTGCCTACCGTGAACTGACGGCTGTGCTGGTAATGCAGATCGACGCAATACGTTATCAGGGCGATTTCGAGCATATCCGCTCGCACCATTTCAACAAGCTACTGGAGCACCGACTCTATAACCTGATCGACCGCCTCAGTTGGTCATGGCTGGCGAATATGGCCGAAGGTATGCGCACCCGCCGCATCGTGCGCAACTACGAGGAGGTTTTAGCCCACTACCAGGCGAATGGCTGGGTGCTCACCAGCCTGAAGCGGATGGCTGCCGATGAAAACATACCGGCGGAAATCATCAGTGAAGCAAGCGAACGCTACCGGCGCTGGCACCATCTGGCGTGCAAGCAACTCGATGACATGGGTTCGCAGTTCCCCGAATTCGTCACTGCGATGCAGGAGCGACTGAGCCAGCGAATGGCGTTACTGGCAGAACAGGATGCCACTGAAATGCAAGTGGAGCACGGTCTGTTGCCGCCTGGCATGGGTGAGGCACAGATCGAGGACGTGTCCCGCAGGCTCGATCTGCTGCGCACACCATATCGCGTTCGGTTACGCGTGAGCCCTGCCGAACTGCTGCGCAAGGTACCGCTCTTCCGCACACTCTCGCAGGCAGATTTCAAAGAGATCGAGCCGCTGTTGCATAAATATAGCGTGGAAGAAAACACCGACATCATCACTCAGGGGAAGCCGGGCGACGCGGTCTATCTGATCGCGCGAGGCGTGGTTCGTGTACTGCACGTAGACAAAGAGAACAACGAAGAACACTCTATCAGCACACTGCTTGCCGGCGACTTCTTCGGCGAACAGGCACTTCTGCATAATGACACGCGCAATGCCACCTGCCGTGCAGTCACGCCCTGCTACCTGTACAAATTGAAGCGCGAGGATTTCGACGGACTGTGCCGACGCTGGCCGGCAATCGAAAAGGCGGTAGAGGAAGCTGACAGGGCACGTAAGGGGGCTTGAGATTCAATAGCTAACAATGAACGGTACCTGCAATGAAAAGCCTGCTGTTGAAGATTCTTCAGTTAGTGCAAACTGATTATCTGCCACCCATGCTGCTCGGCATGTGCCTTTAACGTCTCATCAGGGTTCGCTGCCACCGGTTTTTTCACTTTGCATAACAACGGCAGGTCGTTCAGCGAATCGCTATAGAAGGTGGTGTCGGTGAAGCTGTCCATCGTCCAGCCGCGAGCAGCCAGCCAGCTATCCAGACGGGTGATCTTGCCCTCGCGGAAGGAGGGCTCGCCAGCAACGTTGCCGGTGAATTCGCCGTCTTTATGTTCTGGCTCGGTGGCGATTAGATGTTCGATACCAAATTCACGTGCGATCGGTGCGGTGACAAAACTATTGGTCGCGGTGATGATGACGCAAACTTCGCCTGCTGCTAGGTGTTGCTTTACCAGTTCGCGGGACGGTTGTGTGATCATGCCGGCGACCTGTTCACGCATGAATTGCTCATGCCATGCGTCCAGCGTCTTACGTGAATGACGCGATAGCGGCTTGAGCTGAAAGTCGAGGAATTCGTTGATGTCCAGTGTGCCCGCCTTGTAGTGATCGTAGAACGACTGGTTCTTGGCTTCGAACAATTCACGGTCGAGCACGCCGATGCGAATTAAAAACTGCGACCATTCGAAATCGCTGTCGCCGTTAAGTAATGTGTTGTCTAGATCAAATAAAGCTAGTTTCATTTTTATTCCAAATAGTTCGTTGTTTCTTTTCAAAGCAAAGCTTAACCCCCTCCAGCTCCCACTTGTCAGGGGGAGAGCCAAGCTTACTCCTCCTCTGACAAGGTGAGGTTGGGAGGGGGTAGAGAATCTGTAGCCCCACGAATCCCCCCCATCCTAACCTTCCCCCTGAGAGGGGGAAGGAATATCTTATGTTTCAACCCCCCTGCTGCGGCAATATCTCCTTTAACAGCGGTACCGATGGCGCACGTTGCTTGCGCAATGAATGCTTGTCCAGCGCGTCGAGCACTGCCATCAAACTCGGCAGGTCTCGGCGACCGTGACGCAATAAATACTGCGAGACTTCCGGCGGCAAGGTGAATCCTTTTAGTAGTGCATGCTGCGCCAATGCCTGCGTCTTTTCTTCATCGCTAAGGGTATGCACTTGATATACCAGCCCCCAACCGAGGCGGGTGCGCAGATCATCGCGCAGCGTGAGGTGCAGGGGAGAGGCCTGCCCGCTGACCAGCAACATACCGCCGCTGTCGCGCATTTGGTTGTATAAGTTAAACAATGCGATCTGTGCGTTATGGTCGAGTCGTTCGACATTGTCCACCGCGACCACTTTGGACAATTCCTGGCTCATTTTGGACGTTTTTTGAGCTGTTTTGATCGATTCCGGGACAATTCCGTTCGCATAGGCAGTATTACACTGGGCTTGTTTGGCCGCATCGACGCAAGCTTGCAGCAAGTGGCTTTTACCGCAACCGTCTTCTCCCCACAGGAAAAAACTGCGTTCGCTGCTGTCCCCTGACAACGCATGACGCAGCGCGGAAAGTAGCTCAGAATTACGCCCGGTGACAAAGTTATCCAGTGTCGGCACACTCTTGTGTGAGATGTCGAGTGCCAGCTGACTCACAAAAGCCTCTGCGTATTTAGCTCAATGTCGACGCTGAACATTTGCCCCGTTCGTGGTGAGCTTGTCGAACCATGAGCGGAATGATGTACGAATCCAATAAGCTGCGACACCCACCCTTCGACAAGCTCAGGGCGAACGGTGCTATTCAGAAAATTCATGCGTGATCTGATCATGGCTTGGAGTACATCTCGCTTTCCAAATACGCCTGCTTGGCATGGCGCAGTGCCACCAGCAGCATCGCGGCTAGGGGCAGGGCGAGCAAGATGCCGAAGAAGCCGAACAGTTGCCCGAACGCCATCAGCGCGAACACCACCGCCAGCGGATGCAGACCGATACGGTCACCGACCAGCCACGGGGTGATGACCATGCCTTCGATTAGTTGACCGACGACGAACACCGCCCATACGATCAACACACCGTTAAAGTCAGGAAACTGCATCACGGCAGCAAGCGTCGCCAACATCAAGCCGAGGATCATGCCGAGATAGGGGACGAACACCAGCATGCCGGCAATGATGCCGATCGGCAGGGCGAATTCCAGCCCGACCAACCACAGTCCAATCACATAAAAAACGCTCATCAGCAACATCACCGAGATCTGCCCGCGCAGGAATTCGGCAAGGATGTTGTCGGTTTCGGTCGCGATTTCGCGTACTTTGGCATGCCAGTGGCGGGGGGTGACATGATCGATGTTGGACACCAGCCCGTTCCAATCGCGCATCAGGTAGAACATCGCCAACGGGATCAGAACCAGATTCGCCAGCAGCGCGAGCAGGGCGTTGCCGCTGATCCCCAACCAGGGCAACAGCTTGGCTGCCGCACCGCCTGCGTTTTGCCAGTGGTTGCTCAACATCTGTTTGATCGCCGCGCTGTCCCATTCCAATTCGCTGCCGAACCATTGTTGCAGCAGCGGTAGAAATTTCACTTTACCGGCCTCTATCCACTGGGGCAGTCTTTCGATGAACAAGCTGGTTTCTTTTTGCAATAACGGCAACATAATCAGCAGCAACAGCACGAATAGCAGCAGCAAGCCGAACATCACCAGCACCACCGCCCAAGTGCGCGAGACTTTCCAGCGGCATAATCGCTCGACCAGTGGATTGCAGATATAGGCAAGGATGCCGGCCGCGACGAACGGTGTCAGGATGGGGCCGAGCAGATACAGCAGCAGTCCGGCGACTGCGGCAAACGATAACCATTGCAAGGCGGCAAAGCGGGATAGGGTCATTTCGGGTAAAATTCGCGCGATAACGCACGAAGTATATTTAGTTCGTGCCGCACTGTATTCCATTTTCATTTCGAAGGTCAAACAACAGGTACACCTGTTGTTTCGCCAATGAATAAAACGGGAATGACCTTATAGAAAGCGAGAACTTAACTTGAGCAATTCAGATTCATTATCCTACCGCGATGCCGGTGTTGATATCAACGCTGGCGATCAACTGGTCGAGAACATCAAGCCCTATGCAAAACGCACCATGCGCCCCGAAGTGTTGAGCGGCATTGGTGGTTTTGGCGGCCTGATCGAGATCTCTAAAAAATTCAAAGAGCCGGTGCTGGTATCCGGCACCGACGGCGTAGGTACCAAACTGAAACTGGCTTTTGAGCTGAACCGCCACGATACCGTAGGCGTAGATCTGGTGGCGATGAGTGTGAATGACATTCTGGTGCAGGGCGCTGAGCCATTGTTTTTTCTGGATTATTTTGCCTGTGGCAAGCTGGATGTGCCCTCGGCGACGGAAGTCATCAAGGGCATCGCCTCAGGTTGTGAGCAATCCGGCTGTGCACTGACTGGCGGCGAGACTGCCGAAATGCCGGGCATGTATCCAGAAGGGGAATATGACCTTGCCGGCTTTGCGGTGGGCGTGGTGGAAAAATCCAAGATCATCACCGGTGAAAATATCAGAGCAGGGGATGTGGTGTTGGGCATGGCGTCGAACGGCGCACATTCCAACGGCTATTCGCTGGTGCGCAAGATTATCGAGCGCAGCAACCCCGACTTAAACGCGAAATTCGACGGGGAGCGCACACTGGCTGATTGCATCATGGCGCCGACCCGCTTGTATGTGAAGCCGCTGCTATCGTTGATGCAGCAGATCACCATTAAAGGCATGGCGCACATCACTGGCGGCGGCATCACCGAAAACGTGCCGCGTGTATTGCCTGACAATGTGGTCGCCGAAATCGACAGCAACACTTGGCAGATACCCAAATTATTCAACTGGTTACGCGAAGGCGGCAATGTTGAAGCGCAGGAGATGTATCGCACCTTTAACTGCGGCATCGGCATGGTGGTGGTGGTCTCGGCTGAAGATGCCGATGTTGCCGTGAAACACTTGCAGGATGCCGGGGAAACCGTGTCTCGCATCGGCGTGATTCGCGCCCGCTCTGGTGACGAGCACCAGACTCAAGTCAGTTAAAGTCGCGGCTGTTCACCGAACACGAAATGAAATGAAGGCATCGTGAAAAAAATCGTCATCCTGATTTCCGGGCGCGGCAGCAACATGCAAGCGCTACTTGAAGCAAAGCTGGACTGTAACGTTGCCGCCGTGATCAGCAATCGCGCAGATGCCGGAGGGCTGGACGTTGCCAAACAACATGGTGTCCCGACTGCTGTGGTGTCTCATCGTGATCATGTTGATCGTGAAAGCTTTGATGCTGCGCTGAGCAAAGTGATTGATGGTTACGCGCCGGACTTCATCATACTGGCGGGATTTATGCGCATCCTCACCGATGGCTTCGTCAATCGCTATCACGGCAAGCTGATCAACATTCATCCCTCGTTGTTACCCGCCTATCCCGGCCTGGATACCCATGCGCGTGCGCTGCAAGACGGCGTGAAGATACACGGCTGTACAGTGCATTTCGTCACGCCAGACCTCGACCACGGCCCCATCATCATTCAGGCGGGAGTCGCCGTGCTGCGCGACGATACTGAAGATGATCTGGCCAAACGTATCTTGCTTGAAGAGCACCGGATATTTCCACAGGCCGTGCGCTGGTTGATCACGGGCGAAGCACAGTTGAATGAACAGGGAAAAGTGGTGTTTCGCTCGCGTAGGCAATCTGCGCTGCCGATCATTTCGCCCGGTTTGGAATAACTGATGAAGGCTTTTGTTCGCATCGCTGTATTGCTGATGTTGAGTGTTAGCGGTTCAACGATTGCGGGGGCGCCGCCGCCTGAGGCGGTTATTGGCACAACTCCAGTTGTTGAAGCAGCGCCTACTATTGAGGCAACGCCGATTGTTGAAGCGACACCCGTTTTCGAGACGACGCCGGTGCCTGTAGCGACCCCAACTGCGGAAGCAACACCTGCTGTTCCACCAACGCCAAAAACCATCAATGCGACCTACGATGTCTCCAAGGCAGGCATACGGGTGGGGGTGGTTGAAGAGCGCTATCAACGCACCGGCGACACCTATACATTGGTTAGCACCACACGGGCGGTCGGCGTTTTTTCATGGTTCCAGTCCGGCAAGATCATCGTCAACAGCAGCGGCTTGATCAACGCGCATGGCCTGCGCCCCCTGATGTTTGACGGGAATAATGAAAATAAAAAAGACGACCACAAGCGCGGCGAATTCGACTGGGACACGAAACAAATATCGGTGACTCGGGGCACGCAACTCTCCACACTTGAGCTGCCGGACAACACGCAAGATCGCTTGAGTGCAATGTACCAATTCATGTTTTTACCCCTGCAACCGGGGACGGCGGTTCCCTTCCCGATGCTGAATGGGCATTACCTGACCGAACTGAATTTTGTAGTCAGCGATGGCTCCACCATCAAAGTGCCCGCCGGAGAATACGCCACACTGTATCTCGATAATCAGATTCAAAAGAAGGACGAACGGACCGAGCTATGGCTGGCGACAGCGTTTTACAATATCCCCGTGAAGATGGTCATCACCGATGATGGCGGGGGTAAGCTTACGCAGGCTTTGCGGGGGTTACAGATCGAGCCTTAATATTTTGCTTGTGATTAAAGCTGAGCCTATCAGCCATATTTAGTAGCTGCCAGCATATTTTAGGAGAAAAAGCATGTTAGACCATCTTGCGCGTTTGCCGTTTCGTGCCGGTGCGCAGATATTCAAAGAAGGTGATGTAGATAATTGTGCCTACATTATCGAAAGCGGAATCGTTGGCATTTATGTGCTTGAAAAGGGAGTTGAGCGCCAAATTGGCGTGATCTCTAAGGGAGAGTTACTTGGGGAAATTGCGCTGATCGATCACATGCCACGCACCGCAACGGCTAAAGCGATTGAAGATACGGTGCTGATTCCGATTCAGAGCAAAATGATGGATGAGTTGCTGGATAAATCCGACCCGATTGTGCGTTATGTCATGTATGTCATATTAGAACGCTTCCGAAGCTCGCGGAGTCCGAATAAACATCTCGCCGCAACCCTTGCCGCCCGCGCAGGTATCAAGAAACACAAGGACGACATACGGGGTGAAGCGACTCAGAACTTAACCCTTTCACACGACATTGCGCACGCGTTGAGCCATAACGAATTTGTGATGCATTATCAGCCTATTTGTGAATTATCCTCAGGACGCGTTGCCGGATTTGAAGCGCTCATTCGCTGGCACCACCCAAGGGACGGGTTGATGCCGCCTATGGATTTTTTATGGCTTGCGGAGCAAACCGGGCAAATACGGGAGATTGGACTTTGGACGCTTGAACGTGCATGCAAAGACTGGCCTGCGCTCAAGCAGCGCACGGACTTTGAAACCCCGTTCATCAGCATCAATATGTCGCCATCGCAGCTCACCGGTGATGGTTTTGTGGAGGATGTTAAATCCACCATCCATCGCCTACGCATACCGCCGGCAGAGTTAAAACTCGAATTACTCGAAACCGTCATCATCAATTATCCGGAAGTTGCGTATCGGTCGCTTAACCAGATAACCGAGCTAGGCAGCAGTATTGCGTTGGATGACTACGGCACCGGACACTCCGGATTGGAATCGTTAAAACGCTACCCTATCAGCACGATGAAAATCGACCGCAATTTTGTGTTCCATATGCTTACGTCAGCACAGGACATGGAAATCGTAAGCTCATCGATCAAGCTGGCGCATTCTCTGGGCATGGATGTTGTTGCAGAGGGCATAGAAACTGAAGAAGTGCGGCATGAACTGTTAGACAGGGGTTGTAATTTCGGACAGGGTTGGCTTTTTGGTCGACCAGCTGCGTTGAAGGATATTGCTTGAGAATACCTACTCTCATTACCCCGCTATCCGCAATAAACCATGAAAACATACATCGTCCTATTCAGAGGGATTAACGTCGGCGGCAATAATTTACTGCCGATGAAGGAGTTGGTTGCCTTGCTTGAAGGGCATGGCTATCAAAATGTAATAACGTATATTCAAAGTGGCAATGTCGTGCTTCAAAGCCATAGCGCTTCATCATCTGAAATCGCAGCGCTGGTTACTGACAACTATGGATTTAAACCGGAAGTGCTGGTGCTGGATAGATCAACGTTTGATGCCGCGATAAAAAATAATCCATTCCACCCCGCAGAAGGTAAGCAGGCACATTTTTACTTTTGCAGTAAAGCGCCGAAATTAAATGCTGAAAAGCTAGACAAATATATTGGTGGGTCGGAACAGTATGAATTAAAGGGCAAAGTCTTCTATTTGTTCGCCCCGGATGGGATCGGGCGTTCCAAGCTGGTGGCGAATATCGAGTCATGTCTGGGCGTGCCTGCAACGGGTAGAAATCTTAATACTGTTAATAAGCTTAGTCAGATGGTGGGGGAGTGTGGTGTTTAGGCGGGGTTCAAAGGAGTCGCGCTCTTAATAATTCCTTCCGTTAATCAAAATAAGGATTTTCCTTACTTACTCAGCATGCTTGTCAGTTTATGATGTGCCCCATTGAGGAATACTTGGGGGTGTCGTGTTTGCCGACACAAAAAACGTTACATGACAAAAAGTAATGCGCAGAACTTTTATTCACTATTTGGTAAAGCCATGCGCAGAATAGCTGCCGGCTGGCTGCTAATTTCCGCATTCATATCTATCTCCTTTTCCGCATTCGCACAGCAGGAGGGTGTAAGCATCAATTCCTTCCGCATCCTGAAAACAACACCTGATTATGTCGAAATAGAGCTTGTCGGCTCCAATAATGGCACCATAGCTGATCTATGGCTGGGAGTGATTGCCAAATCTAGGGATGGCACCGTGCGCCCCACAGGTTTTCGACCATATAGTATTCCCGTTGATAAACAGTTCAAAATTTTGTCGCACGTACAACGGCCATACGGACTAGCGGCACAGAAGACTGATGTTTTGATGATGATGATTTATCCGCGCGGCAAGGGTGTCATCCAGAGGCATACATTTGACTGGCCGCACGTATGGCCAATAAAAGCCGCAAACCCCAATAGCAAGGCAGAAGAGTTTAAGGATTTGAGCACAGCAAAGCCTTGGTTGATTTTGTTGGAAAATCTAGAAGAGGAAGAGTTTGGTGTACTAGATGAGGTTATTAACAAATGGAATAACCCGAGGGAGCGTGATAAGAACGGTGAATGGAAGCTGGATAGTTTCAGAAGTGTCTTTTACAGTTATGTGCCTCGGAAAAGAAACTGGAAGCATGATCTTAAGCGCATTAAAAAGTGGCGAAAGTTCAATCCCAAGTCCGCAGGCGCTGCTATTGCGGAGTCAAAATACTGGATATCTTATGCGCGGAATATACGTGGTAGTGACACGCAAACCGACCCATTTGCATTGCGTATTTTCGGTGAGCGTATGCAACGTGCAGAACAGGTTCTTACAGACGCAAAAGACTATAGCTCAGATAATCCGCTTTGGTATGAAGCCTATCTGGAAACCGCTGTAACCCTTAAGCGTGATCATGAATTTATCGAAGCTTTATATAAAGAAGCGATACACAGGCATCCCTATTTTCAGCCGCTGTATCTGAAGATGGCAGCATACTGGGCACCACGCTCAGGTTATCAAGCTGACTGGCGCAAAGCCGATGAGGTGGTCAGGCAGGCTGCCGAAAATACTGCAACCATTGATGGCGAGACCAATTATGCAATGCTATATGTACAACTGAGCGAGTCGCAAAGAAGAGAGAATCTCTTATTTGATGCCGGTTATTTATCCTGGAACAGAATGCGCAACTCCTTTGAAGAGTGGGTGAAGCGCTACCCCAGCATGGATAATCTGAATACGTTCGCGGCATTTGCCTGCCGTGCTAATGACAAGAAAGCTTTCTTTAATATCAGACCACGTATCATCAACCGCATCTTGCCCGGAAAATGGCTTGATGCTTATTCGTATGATCTTTGCAATCAACGGTTCATGCAAAAAGTATAGTCACATGATAACGACCGAATATAGACATAACAGATACACGCTATAAAAAGGGGATAGATAATGCATTTTCAAACACATCATTTTTCTTATTGCACAGCGGTCATATTATCGCTTCTGACCTTGTCAATTTGCGCAGAGGCAATAGGTGCCAATCTCCCGACCACTAGGGTTTATCGGGAGACTCGGGATATGTATAGCTGCTCCCCGAAGAGAATAAACGACGGGCCAAAAGCCATACAAATTTATGCGGATAGAGTGGCCAGAAATTTTTGGCGATCAGATGAGCAACTCAAACGGGATATAAATAACTGGAATACCCCGGCTTGTGTCTTTGATGATGGTCGCCCAATACTAAGCGCAGTGTATATAGGGTACTCACAGGCATTCGAGAGGAAGCATGACTGGAGCGCGAGCCTCTCAAGAATAGAAGACTTGAAGAAGAAATATCCCGATGAAGCTTTCGTTGCGATGGCTGAAGCAAGGTACTGGGCATTTTATGCATGGGACGCACGAGGAGGAGGATATGCATCTTCTGTCTCCGACGATGGTTGGCAGCTTTTTCGGGAACGAATGGAAAAAGCAGAAAGTGTCTTGCTTGATACCAAGTCCTATTCCGCCTCTATACCGAGTTGGTATATTGTAATGATCAAAGCACAGAGTATTTTGAATCATCCGGCAGATGAAATAGACAAGGTATTTCTTGAGGGTGTGAAGCGCTATCCTTCTTATTATCCGATTTATTTTGAAATGTTGAATTTCCTTCTACCCAAGTGGGGCGGCTCTTGGCGGACTGTTGATAACTTGATCCAGTGGTCGGTAGAACACACTAGGGTAAAGGAAGGTATGACGATGTATGCCCGTCTTTATTGGGTGGCGGATCAGTATTCCGATGTCAAATTGTTCAAGGATACATTTGCTTCCTGGCCGAAAATGAAGCAGGGATTTTCTGATTTGATGGCACGCCATCCCAAGAGTAAATGGAACTTGAACAATTTCGCCAAATTCGCTTGCATGGCGGGTGACAAGCAAACCTTCCTCAAGCTCAGAAAGCAGATCGGTGAGGGCGTGCTCGATGCCGCATGGCCGCAAAATACGTCACTTGATCTATGCGAAACAAAATTCGGCTATGCGGAATAACTGTCAGAAACAGGAGGGAAAATGAAAACTACTTTAGCTATAATTCTGGCAATGTTTATATCTGCGGCGACCGGAGCAGAGAATGTCGGGACGTCCCACGCGCCTGACGCAGCCGGCAAGCAAGATCAACTTATCGACCAAGTGCTGACCTTATCCGGCATGAAGCGCTCTTTGCAGAAACTGTCAATGCAGATGGCCGGCGGCCTCATGCAGGCGGCAATGCAGGCTAAGCCCAGCGAAAACGGGCAGCAGAAATTGATCAAGGTGTTGGAGCGTACATTTGAGCCGGACTTATTTGTCGGCCACATTAGTGCAGCGCTTAAAAAGAACTATAGCGAACAACGTTATAAAAATGTTGTGCAAATACTATCTACACCTCTTGCAAAGAGAATGGTTGAATTGGAAGCTAAAGACCCGAACCCGGAGGAGATGCAGGCTTTTTATGCGCAGATTACCAAAACCCCGTTATCACCAACACGTATCAGCCTGATTCAAAAGCTGGACGACTCCATGCAGGCCAGCGCATCCCTTAACAAAGTTGCGATAACCACCGTCACAGCAGGTGCTTTGATCTCAGGGGGGGATTGCAGTAAGGCCAGAGCCAGAATCAAAAAGGTGATTGCGCAAAACCGCAGCGACATCGAAACAGCCACCCGTAACAGTACGCAGATTGTTCTTTCATTTCTCTACCGTGATGTCTCGGATGCCGACTTAAAAGCATACTTGAAAATGACAGAAAACAAAGATAGCAAATGGATGATGAACATCACTACGTCAGCACTCTTAGAGAAATTAGAGTTGAGCATGGAGCAAGGCGTGCGCGCAATAGCAAAGATCATCAAGGCTCATGCGCCTAAGAAGACAATGTTTGCGCCCAAGTGCGGCCAGTCTATGTCACCTGACCAGGATGATGATGCATCTGCCAGAGGGAAGCAGGTAACAACAAGCGCATCAGCGCGGACTGCTAACTCTCTCCCGGGACCGGATGTTGACCTCAGAGCTTGTCTCGGTCTTGCGACCTCTGCTGAGATAATCGCTTGTGCAGAGAAGTGATTCTTTAAGCTGTTATGAGCTGGAAGCCGCCGCTGAAATTTCAAAGAAGCTGACGCTCTTAGCATGCTGAATCAACTCATTTACCTCGGTCTGCAAAGGTCGCATATCGGACGCCTGCAAAAAATTCAGGTAGTTTGCCCGCAATCCCGATAGATTGTATTACTTACTACCCCCCAACCCCTGTTAAACTGCGCCCCTGATTTTCGCAATTCCTTCCCCCCATGCTGATTACTGAATACCGTCTTGACCTTATCATCCAGGCTCTGCGCACGATTTTGCCGCTGGAGCATCCTGCGGACACGACGCTGCGCTATTTTTTCAAGAATGAGCGGCTCGGTTCGAATGAGCGCGAGATCATCGCGGAGACGGTGTTCGGGGTGTTGCGTCATCGTTTGTTGCTTGAGCAGGCTTGTGACGGAAACCCTACGCCACGCCGCATGGGGCTGGCTCAGTTGTTGCGCTTTGGTGGTTATAACTTGCGCGAGATTACGCCGGTGTTGAAGAATGATGAGAAGAAGTGGATGGCAACGGTGAAGGGGGTAAAGGTCGAGGAGTTGCCGTTGTCTATACAGGCTGAGTTGCCGGAGTGGCTGGTGGAAAAGATGCAGGCGTCTTATTCGGATGAGGAGATTTTAACGCTGGGACGTGCGATGCAGCATGCAGCACCCTTGGATATTCGTGTGAATACGTTGTTGGCTAAGCGCGATGATGTGTTGCAGCAGTTGCATGCTAAAAAGATCGACGCGACGGTGACGCCGTATTCACCTGTGGGGATTCGCCTCAGAAACAAGATTCCGTTGAATAAGGATGCGTTGTTCAGCGAAGGTAAGATCGAGGTGCAGGATGAGGGGAGTCAGTTGCTTGGCTTGCTGCTTGCGCCTAAGCGTAACGATATGGTGGTGGATTTTTGCGCGGGGGCGGGGGGTAAGACGCTGATGTTGTCTGCGCTGATGAATTCGCAGGGCAGGTTGTATGCGATGGATGTGTCGGAGAAACGGTTGGCTAATTTGAAGCCGCGTTTGAAGCGTTCCGGGGCAAGCAATATCCAGCCGATGTTGATCTCGCATGAGAATGATTTGAAGGTGAAGCGTCTCGCCGGCAAGATCAATCGTGTGCTGGTGGACGCACCCTGTAGCGGGTTGGGCACACTGCGCCGCAGCCCGGACCTGAAGTTTCGCCAGTCAGCGCAAAGCATAGCGGACTTCACCAAAAAGCAGGCGGCGATTCTTGCCTCTGCCAGCCGATTGTTGAAGCAGGGCGGACGCTTGGTCTACGCAACATGCAGCATTCTGCCGGAAGAGAATCAGCAGGTCGTACAGGCGTTCTTAGAGGCACATCCGAATTTCATTTTGAAGCCGGTCAGCGAGGTTTTACAGCAGCAAAAAATAGACTTGGAGATGGGCGAATATCTGGAGCTGCGTCCTCATCTACATGGTACGGATGGATTCTTCGCGGCGGTGTTAGAGCGCGTTTCTTGAGGCACTTGAATAACCCGAGGTGGTTTAAGCGAATTGCTGGATTTTAGTAGAAGTTAAAAGGAAATGGCGTTTTTTACCTAAATTTTGCCCCCTTAAAATTCAATCGACGGCCTGAACCGCAACGTCAATTTACGAGTATTTCTATCCCTCAGCGCATCTGAATATTGATCCGGGCTGTTCCATATAAAACCAATGTTTAGCGTTGGTGCAACATCATTATGCTTTAAAGCCTCAGATGCATAGACGTTTGAAATAGCGGTGATAACCGCAAAGACCATAAGGAATGTTTGTAGCAATCTTTAAAGGGACAAGACATTGCTAAAGAAGGCTAGATTACTTTTCAGCCTGCCAGAAAGTTTCCGCCTCACCTTGTTGACGATTGATACACCGGCTCATCACAAAAAGCAGGTCAGACAGACGATTCAGATATTGCAAGGCTTTTTGCGGCAGGGGCTCTGCTTTTGATAGCACCACCAGATCGCGTTCGGCTCGTCGCGCGACAGTACGCGCCACATGACACAGTGCCCCGGCGCGTGTACCCCCCGGCAGTATGAATTCTCGCAATGGGGGCAAATCCGTGTTGTATTGTGCAATCTGCTCATCCAGCCAGATGATCTTACCCTCGACGAAGATACTTTGTTCGGGCAACGCAAGCGCACCACCCAGATCGAACAAATCATTTTGCACCTTCAACAATACCGTGCGCATCTCTTCCGGCAATTCTTCTGCCAGTAACACACCCAGATTGCTGCTCAATTCATCAACACTGCCCAATGCTGCGATACGTGCATGTTCTTTGCCTAACCTGCTACCGTCGGCCAAGCCGGTCGTGCCATCGTCACCTGTACGGGTTGTGATTTTAGATAATCTCATTATTGCTTTTCCAGACATTCCAGATAAATCGTTGCATCGGGTTGCGTTTTATTGCGCTGCGCCTGCAAGATCATCTCGCCGAGGCAGTCCATCATTTGGTGATGCGCATCATGTTCGGACCCGAATTTTTGCGTCAAGCGGGTGAAGTGATTACGTATCCCTGCCGGCTGGTCTATTGAGATTTGTTCTTCGATAGTGAGGTGCATCATCAGATGAAGAAAGGGGTTGGTGTCACCTTGCTCGGGTTGATAATCATGGTCCTGATAGCGTTCAGAGTTCTCCAATATCATATGATATTCGGGGTGCTTACCGATCAACTGAGCCGTCATATCCTCCAGTGGAGTAAGTATTTCCTTCGCCTGAAACTTACGCCAGGACTCAAAAAAGAATTTGCGAGCATCATCGCGAGAGGGGTTGAACATGACTAACTTTCCTTGCTTTTGTATTCACACAGGTTGTGAATAATACACGCTCCACACTTAGGCTTGCGCGCCTGACATACATATCGTCCATGCAGGATTAGCCAATGATGTGCATCCAGCTTGAATTCTTCTGGAACAAATTTGATCAGCTTGCTTTCCACTTCTACAACATCTTTGCCCGGTGCGAGACGAGTACGATTTGAGACCCTGAAAATATGTGTATCAACTGCAATCGTTGGCTGTCCGAAAGCCGTATTAAGGATGACATTGGCGGTCTTGCGCCCGACACCCGGCAGCGCTTCCAGCGCTTCGCGTGTTTCCGGTACAGCACTATTGTGTTGTTCCATCAACAGCCGACACGTTTGAATCACGTGTTTAGCTTTGGTTTTATATAAGCCAATGCGCTCGATAAAGCCACGCAATTTTTCCTCGCCAAGTTCCAGTATCGCTTGCGGCGTGTTCGCTACCGGGTACAAATACCGTGTGGCTGCATTCACACTCACATCGGTTGCCTGTGCGGATAGCATCACGGCAACCAACAACTCGAATGGCGAGCTGTATTCTAGTTCAGTAGTAGGGTGGGGGTTGGCAGATTTTAGTCGCAGAAATATCTCGCGACGTTTTGCTGCGTTCATGCCGCTTGCGTGGCTGCTGCCGGAATAATCGTCTCATCTACTTTTTTCTCGGCTCGCAAATCCAACCAGTTCTTTAACCCGATCAGCAAGCCAAGCGCGATGAATGCGCCCGGCGGCAATATAGCAATCAGGAAGCCTTGATAATCAGGTATGATCGTAATCACCATAGACTTGGCAGATTCACCAAAAATCAGATCAAGGCCTGACATCAGGGTACCTTTACCCAATACCTCACGAATGCCCCCCAGCACAGCAAGCACAGCGGTCAGTCCTAAGCCCATCGCAACCCCGTCTAGCGCGGAAGCACGTATTCCATTTTTTGAAGCGAAAGATTCCGCACGCGCCAACACGATGCAGTTGGTAACGATAAGCGGAATGAATATTCCGAGTACCAGGTACAAGGAATGAACATAGGCATTCATCAATAATTGAACGATGGTAACAAGTACCGCGATCAATAATACATACACTGGTATCCGAGCTTCATTAGGAATCACTTCCCGTATCGCAGCGACTGCGCTGCCGGATAATGTCATTACCAGCGTAGTTGCCAAGCCAAGGCTTACTGCATTGACCACCGTGTTGCTGATTGCTAACAGCGGACACAGGCCAAGCAATTGAACCATGCCTGCGTTTTGTTTCCACAGGCCATTCCAGATAATGTCTTTCATTTCCTGATGGGTCATTTCGTCTTCTCCTTGCCGGATGCTTTTTTGTTTTCAACTGGCTTGTCTTGAACAACGGTTTTGAATAACTCGCCCTGGTGCAGGGCAAAATATTGTGCGGCTTTATGCACTGCTTTTATGACGGCTCTGGGCGTAATCGTCGCACCTGCCATAAAGTCGAATGTACCGCCATCTTTTCTGACTTTCCAGTCTCTGTCCCTGGATTTTTCAAGCGAAGCGCCCTTGAACACAGTTATCCATTTGTCCTTCGCGATGTCGATATAGTCACCCAGTCCCGGCGTTTCGTTGTGAGTGACCACCCGGACACCACCGATTTTGCCGTCTTTATGGATCGCTACAATCAGCTTGATCTTGCCGCCGTAGCCATCGGGTGCAATCGCTTCCAGCACCGCGATTGCAGGCTCACCTTTCAAACGACCTCGATGAACGATGGTTTCTTCTTCACTGCCCAACATTGCATCCGCTGCAATGTGTCCGATATCATTCATGATGTCGTTGTCATATACAGTTGGGGGCACAATCTGTGCGATCAACTTCATCTTTTCTTTTTCTTCGCTCTCCTTGATGGTATCGCGGGTCAATTCAAACGTTACCGCCAGCATCGCCGTACCAATCAGCGTAAAGAACAACAGATTCACCGCCGTGTGCAACGAGGCTTTGGCCATCGAGCGACTCATTGTTGCCCTCCGTTTTTACGGTCTTTTCTTCCGAAAACTTTGGGTTGTGTGTACAACACTAGCAATGGCACACAGATATTCATCAACAGTGTAGCGAAGGCAAGGCCCTCTGGAAAGCTACCGAACACACGGATCAGATAAGTAATCAACCCTGCCATGACCGCAAAGATCAACTTGCCTTTGTTGGTAGTGGGGCTACTCACCGGATCAGTCAGTATGAAGAATGCACCTAACATCGCGGCCCCGGAAAACCAGTGAAAAAGTGGCGCAACGTAGTGTTCTGGATCAACGAGGTGAAATATGCCTGCAATTGCGAACAAGCTGCCGAGGTATGCAACCGGGATGTGCCAGCTGATAATGCGGGAAAATAATAGATAAACACCACCCAACAGGAATCCCAGTGAGACCATCTCACTGCCATGTCCGGCCAAACGTCCGTAGATCGGAAGATCGAGGATCTGTTTGACGGACTGATCCAAATGCAATTGTGTCTTCAACGTATCCAGCGGTGTCGCCATCGTGATCGCATCCAACGTCACATCGGGAGGAAGCACGCCCATAAAAATATACTTGAGCTGATCAGCAAAGCTCAAATCGATCTGGCCCAGCCCGTTCGGGCTCAGCCATTGAGTCATCTGTACCGGAAATGAAATAATCAATACTGCAAAACCTACCATCGCCGGATTGAACAGGTTGTTGCCCAGACCGCCGTATAGGTGTTTCGCAATCACGATACAGAAAGCCGTACCAACCACCACCAACCACCAGGGCGCCATCGGTGGAATCGATAACGCTAGCAACCAACCGGTAAGTAATGCGCTGTTATCTTTCAGGAATGGCATGATGGGTCGATCACGTAGCTTAAGCATTAATGCCTCGGTACTAAGCGCAGTAATACTTGCCAATGCGATTGAGACAAGAATGGCCGGGCCGAAATGCCAGACATAAAGCGCAATGCCGGGCAAAAGCGACAGCAACACTTTCAACATGATCTGTGAAACCGTGTCAGGCTTATTAACGAATGGTGAAAAGAGCGCGCTCATATTATTCCTTGGGAAGGGCAGCTTCAGTCGAGGTTGGTGCAGGGGGTTCTGTCGTGCTTGCGGCAGCCCCTTCCTGTGCAACAAGTGCCGCCTTTTCTTTTGCTGCAAGCGCAGCTTTTTCCTTGGCGGCCAACCTTTCTGCCTTTTCTTTTTTCTCTCGTTCGATACGATACTCACGGAATTCGTGTCGCTCACGCGCCTTATCTGCGTTTTGTTTTTCCAGCGCACGTACTCGAATTTCACTTTTAGCAAATCGGAAATACTGCACCAATGGAATATGGCTGGGGCAGACATAGCTGCATGCGCCGCATTCTATGCAATCAAAAAGACTGAAGGTTTGTGCCTTGCCAAACTCTTTCGCTTTGGAGAACCAATAAAGATCCTGCGGCTGCAACTCAACCGGACAGACCTCTACGCATCGGGTGCAACGAATGCAGGGTAGGGCAGGTGGCGCTGGCGGAAATAGCTTATCTGAAATTGCAATAATGCAGTTGGTTGCTTTCACCAACGGTACTTCAACTGAGGGCAAACGTATCCCCATCATCGGACCGCCCATGATGTAGCCATTGGTATCGGGTAATTTTTCCACACCCGCAATCAGCTCATCAATCGGTGAGCCGATCAGCGCATCATAGTTTCCAGGATGACGTACATTACCGGTAATAGTAACTATCCTCGATAGTAAGGGCTCACCAAGTTCAAGTGCTCGAAAGATAGTGCGGCTAGTGGCCACATTAAAACACTGTACGCCAATCTCATTTGGCAACTTCCCGGAGGGCACTTCAAGCCCGGTCATCACTTTTATTAATTGTTTTACTCCGCCACCAGGATAAATCGTGGGAACAGCAACAACATCAAAATCGAAACCGAGCTCCGCTATCTCTTGTCTCATGGCTTCAATCGCCTCTGGCTTATTATCCTCAATGCCGATCAACACTTCACCGGCATCCAGCACATGGCGTAAGATTTCTGCTCCTCGCAGAATTTCCGGGGCATGTTCACGCATCAGCAAATCATCACAAGTGATGTAGGGCTCGCACTCAGCACCATTCAATATCAATGTATTTATTTTGTATTTACCGGTACGAAGTTTAATGTCACTGGGAAATGTCGCCCCACCGAGACCCACAACACCTGCCATGCGCAATTTTTGCTGCAACACTTCAGAAGTGTGTTCACGGTAATCAACGGGTTCAAGTTGTATCCATTCGTCTTTACCGTCCGGGATAAGTGTAGCGCAGAGATCTGGTAGCTCGGATGGGTGTGCGACCGGCTGTTCGTCAATCGCCGTAATGGTTCCAGAAGTCGGTGCATGTATGGCGCCGGAAATATATCCTTCCGGCATTCCGATCAACTGCCCCTTCAAAACATGATCTCCGGCTTTCACCTGCGGCTTGGACGCTTCTCCGCCATGCTGTTTGAAAGGTATGACCAACCTGCTTGGCATGGGTAGACATGTGATTCTCTTTTGGTTGGACTCTGACTTGTGAGTCGCCGGATGCACGCCCCCGTTAAATTTATGGAGCGCCCTCAATTCACCCTCGCCAATGAATAAACAGGATACTTCCACTTCCAGTTAGTAATCTTTTCTTCAATAGGCGGCATGCTGATGCAATCTACGGGGCAGGGCGCAACACACAATTCACAGCCGGTACACTCCGACTCAACGATGGTGTGCATCTGTTTGGCTGCGCCGACAATGGCATCCACCGGACACGCCTGAATACATAGCGTGCATCCTATGCAATTATCCTCATCTATCAAAGCCACCGCTTTTGGTTTTATCTCGGTATCTCCACCAAAAGGTATCGGCTCCACACCCAGCAGTTCAGCTAGTTTCTGTATCCCTTCTTCTCCGCCTGGCGGACATTTGTTGATCTCACTTTCGCCTCCGGCAATTGACGTTGCGTACGGCTTACAGCCTGGGAAGCCACACTGACCACACTGTGTCTGCGGCAGAATCGCATCGATTTTGTCTACCAGAGGATTACCCTCGACACGAAATTTGATCGCAGAGAAACCCAATATCGCGCCCAGCACGATAGCGACTCCCGCCATGACCAACAAAGCGCTTAACATTATTTAATAAGCCCCGAGAAGCCCATAAACGCAAGACTCATCAGTCCTGCGGTAATCATCCCAATCGCCGTCCCCTTGAAGATCACCGGTACATCAGCGCCCTCCAGACGTTCTCGCATGCCTGCAAACAACACCATCACCATCGTGAATCCGATTGCACCACCCATACCGAAGAATAATGATTCCATAAAGTTGTGTTTAGCCTGGACGTTCAGCAATGGTATGCCCAGCACAGCACAATTGGTAGTAATCAGCGGCAAATAGATACCCAACACCTGATGTAACATCGGGCTGGTTTTCTGTATGACCATTTCTGTGAACTGCACAATGCCTGCGATGACAACGATAAAAGACAGCGTGGTCAGGTAGGCAAGCTCGGGGCCCAGTAGATATTCATTGATCAGGTAGCTGGCACCGGACGCTAACGTCAGAACAAAGGTCGTGGCTGCGCCCATACCGATAGAGGTCTCCAGTTTCTTGGAGACCCCCATGAATGGACACAACCCGAGAATCTTGATCATTACGATGTTATTCACAAACACCGTGGCGACCAAAATCAATAAATATTCAGTCATCGCAATACCTTAACAGTAAGAACGGAATTATCCTCTGATTCTTATGCTGCTTCAACCGCATTAGCGGTATATCGTTATGCCATAAAGTTTATTAGAAACCGCATAAGTCAACGCTTTACAAGAGCGATGCCTTAAGGTGCGTAATAGCAAACGGCTTCCCAGACGATCAACCCGAGCAGTAGCGCGCTGACAAATACCAACAGACTGTTGTTGTTTTTTTGTTGTTTGAGAAGCTTGCGCAACGTCTCAGTATCGCTGGCCTCAGGGTGCGCCGACAGATAGCGATGCATCAAACGGGGCAATTGTGGAATCAAGGTCGCGTAGTTCGGCGCCTCGGCTTGCATCGTCTTGATAAACCCCTTCCATCCTATTTGCTCTGCCATCCAGCGTTCAAGCCAGGGCTTTGCGGTCTGCCATAGGTCGAGCTCAGGATCGAGTTGTAATCCCAGACCCTCGATATTGAGTAAAGTCTTTTGCAACAAGACCAATTGAGGCTGGACCTCGATACCGAAACGCCGTGAGGTCTGAAACAACCGCAACAACACTCTTCCGAAAGAGACTTCGCGCAATGGCTTGTCGAAGATCGGTTCGCAAACGGCTCGAATCGCAGTTTCTAATTCGTCTACACGCGTCTCGGCGGGCGCCCACCCCGATTCGATATGTACTTCAGCAACCCGCTTGTAATCCCGGCGGAAGAAAGCAATAAAGTTCTGTGCCAGATAATGCTTGTCAGTGTCGGTCAGCGTGCCCATGATGCCGAAATCCAGCGCGATATATTGCCCGCTCTCCGCAACTTGTACGTTACCCGGGTGCATGTCGGCGTGGAAGAAACCATCTCGAAAAACCTGCGTGTAAAAGATTTCCACCCCATTAGAGGCTAGTTTAGGAATATCTACTCCTGCCGCTCGGAGTTCATCAATCTGGCTGATAGGCGTGCCATACATACGCTCCATCACCATCACCTCTGGTTTGCAAAAATCCCAATACACCTCGGGTACCTTCAGAAGCGAAGATGTTGCAAAGTTGCGCCGCAGCTGACTGGCGTTGGCGGCTTCTCGCGTCAGGTCCAGTTCTTCATCCAGATGTTTTTCAAACTCCCTGACGACCTCTAATGGTTTGAGCCTACGACCATCCGCCCAAAGCTTTTCAACCATGTCCGCGGCTACTTTCAATAGGGCGATATCATGTTTAATGATGCGGCTGATGCCGGGGCGCAATAATTTAACTGCCGCTTGGCGTCCATCCGGTAACACAGCAAAGTGTACCTGTGCGACTGAAGCGCTTGCGACGGGCGTTTCTTCAAAACTTTGGAATACCTCACCCAGTCCTTTTCCGTATGTGGCTTCCAGCACCGCAATCGCCTGTGAGGACGGGAAAGGCGGCACTTGATCCTGTAACTTTGCTAATTCATCGGCGATATCCGCTGGCATCAAATCGCGTCGGGTGGAGAGTAGTTGTCCGAATTTGACGAATATTGGCCCGAGGTTCTCCAACGCAAGACGCAAACGCTCAGCGCGTGGCTTAGCGGTATTGCGCAGAAAAAGCAGTAGATTGAGAGGTAGGTGCATCCAGCGCATGCGTTCGTGCGCGAGCAGAAACTCGTCCAGCCCGAAACGCAGTACGACAAAGATGATTTTGATCAGGCGGAAGAATCTTAACAAGGTCGGTTCTCTAGATTTTTCTGGATTCTAATACACTTCCTTATTATAACCCTTTAAATCAATCAGTTAACGGTTCGCGCAATCTTCTTAAACATCTAGATTTTTCACACCCAGCGCATTCTGCTCGATAAAAGCGCGACGCGGCTCGACCACATCCCCCATCAAGGTGGTAAATATTTCGTCAGCGGTGATTGCATCTTCGATCTGAACGCGTAGAAGAATACGATTCTTAACATCCATCGTGGTTTCCCATAACTGCTCAGGATTCATCTCGCCCAGTCCTTTGTAGCGTTGAACGTTGACGCCACGCTTAGCTTCTTCAAGCAACCATTCAATTGCTTGTTTAAAACTGCTGACAGCGCGCTTTTGCTCACCGCGCTCGATGTACGCACCCTCTTTGATCAAGCCGTTAAGAATATCTGCGGTTTGGCGGATCTGCACATAATCGCTTCCATTCAAAAATTCCAGATCCATGTGGCTGACTGAGTAGTTACCGTGGAACAGTTTTTCCAGACGTAGGCGATTTTCTCCATCTACATCTGTCTCTACGGTAACGGTGATATTGCCGCCACAGGCTTTCTCTAACAACTTAGCACTTTTCTGAGCCTGCTTATCGTCTTCCAACGATAGCGCCTCAGGTAATGTAAGCAAAGCGTGGCTGGCCTCTGGTGCGGTAAAGCGTGACAGTCGGTCGATAACCGCTTCTGCAAGGAAGTATTGCTTAGCGATTTCTTCCAGCGCTTCTGCCTGAATCGGCGTTGCATCTGCTGCCGGATATAGCATGGCGTTTTTCAGCGCAGCCTTGAGCATGAAAATTTTCATCTCCTGATCGTCTTTGAGATAGCGCTCCTCTTTGCCTTGTTTGATCTTGTATAAAGGTGGTTGCGCAATATATATGTGACCACGCTCAACCAGCTCTGGCATTTGACGATAGAAGAAGGTAAGTAGCAAGGTACGAATATGAGATCCGTCGACGTCCGCATCTGTCATGATAATGATGCGATGGTAACGTAATTTATCCGCGTTGTACTCGTCTTTACCGATACCTGTGCCCAAGACCGTTATGAGTGTGGCAATTTCTTGAGAGGCGATCAGCTTTTCGAAACGTGCTTTTTCCACATTCAGTATCTTACCTTTAAGGGGTAAAATGGCCTGGAACTTACGATCACGGCCCTGCTTAGCAGAGCCTCCAGCAGAGTCACCCTCGACCAGATATATTTCAGACAATGCTGGATCTTTTTCCTGACAGTCTGCCAGCTTACCCGGCAAGCCCATGCCATCCAGCACGCCTTTACGTCGTGTCAGCTCTCTCGCCTTACGTGCCGCTTCTCTGGCACGAGCCGCATCTACGATTTTATTGATGATGGTCTTTGCATCTATCGGGTTTTCTTGTAAGTACTCACTTAACTTTTGCCCTACGACTTCCTGAACAACGGGTTGCACCTCGCTGGATACCAGCTTATCTTTGGTTTGTGAAGAAAACTTAGGGTCAGGCACTTTTACCGATAATACACAGGTAAGTCCTTCGCGCATGTCATCGCCGGTTGTGTCGACTTTGGCTTTCTTCGCCAGATCGTTTTCGTCGATATATTTATTCATGATCCGAGTCATCGCCATACGAAGGCCGGTCATGTGCGTACCGCCATCTCTTTGCGGAATATTATTGGTAAAGCATTGAACAACTTCTGAATAACTATCATTCCATTGCATTGCTACATCAACAACAATTCCGTCTTTTTCTCCAGATGCTTGAAAGCTATTCGGATGTAATACAGATTTGTTTTTATTCATATATTCAACAAATCCACGCACACCACCTGAATACGCGAAGTTCTCACTCTTACCCGAACGTTGGTCAATCAATTCGATTTTTACGCCGTTATTCAGGAATGAAAGTTCGCGCAGTCGTTTGGCCAGTATTTCGTAATGAAATTCAACCAAGCCAAAAATCTCTTTATCCGCCATAAAGTGGACTTCTGTCCCTTTCTTTTTAGATTCGCCAAGATTGGGAACAGGTGATACTTCAACACCTTTCTGCATCTCCACCTGACGATCTTTTACGGCTCCGCGATTAAACTCCAGACCATACTTCACTCCATCGCGATAGATCGTTAGCTTGAGCCATTCGGACAAACCATTAACACAACTAACCCCCACGCCATGAAGGCCGCCTGATACTTTGTAGCTATTTTGATTAAACTTTCCGCCTGCGTGCAATACCGTCATAACAATTTCTGCGGCAGAACGCTTGGGTTCAAATTTATCGTCAAATTTAATACCGATCGGAATGCCACGACCATTATCAGTAATGGAAATAGAATTATCACCATGAATGGTGACTTTTATTTCATCGCAATGTCCTGCTAATGCCTCATCAATAGCATTATCAACCACCTCAAACACCATATGGTGCAAGCCCGTTCCATCTGATGTATCACCTATGTACATACCCGGGCGCTTACGTACCGCCTCTAACCCTTCGAGTTGTTGGATGCTTGATTCGTCGTAATTATCACTCATTATTGTTTTCTGCTTTCTGTTTCACGTGGAACATTTATATACGCATCGGCATAACAACGTAGCGGAAATTATCGCTATCTGGTGTTGTTATCAAAATACTACTATTAGGATCACCAAATGAAAAAATGGCTATTTCAGTATTAATGTTATTCAGCCCATCCATTAGATAATTAACATTAAAACCAATATCTAGCGCTTCTCCATGATAATCCGTTTCTATTTCTTCTTGAGCCTCTTCCTGCTCGCTGTTGCTGCTAATGATGCTTAAATTCTTTTCAGTTAATACAAACCTTACGCCACGGAATTTTTCGTTAGACAGAATGGCAGCCCTTTGTAAAGCTTGCTGTGTGGTAAGTCGGTTCATACTTAAATGGTTTTCATATTTGGGTATAACACGCTCGTAATCTGGAAACTTACCATCTATTACTTTGCTTATCATCGTAATCCCAGAGAAACTGGCTTTCACTTGTTGCGCTGAAAACTCTAATTCAACGGTTTCATCATCATCCCCAAGCAATTTACATAATTCTGTAACCGCTTTACGAGGCAAAATAATTTCCTGCTTTTCATACTCGCCTTCAATGGCTCCCGAATTGTATGCAAGACGATGACCGTCTGTTGCGACAACTTTGAGCTCACTTCCCTCAATAATCAGCAAAACACCATTCAAATAATATCTGACATCTTGTTGTGCCATTGAATACTGAACGGATTGCAGTAGTTTTTTAAACGCACCTTGTTGGAGTACTATTTTCTTAGCATCAACTAATTGGCTATTTAGTTTTGGAAAGTCTTGTGCAGGTAAGGTTTGCAAGCTAAACCTACTTTTATTCGATTTTACAAGCGCTTTGTTTTCTTTGGTATCTATGGATATTTTACTTTGCTCTGGAAGTATCCTGAGAATTTCCTGAACTTTTTTCCCACCAATCGTAATTGCCGCTGTTTCCTGATCATTTTGTTCAGTATCGACAGTAGTGGTGATCTGAATTTCTAAGTCTGTTGCTGTAAAACGGACTTTACCTGGCGTTTTTTCTATCAACACATTAGACAAGATAGGAAGTGTTTGTTTTCGTTCTACTATTCCAATAACAACTTGTAGTGGATTGAGTATTGTTTCTTTATCTGTCTTTTCAATAAACATAATATAAATTCCTAATAATACTAATAAGATATAGTCTCTTTTGTTGATAAACCAAATTAATTACATATAAACAAATAGATATTGATACAAAAATAGTGTTTATAAATTGTTATCCTAAATGAATACGAATGTTGGTAACTTTTACCGCACTTTATTGTTGGTAGTTATGCACAATCTACAAACAAATCTTATACAGCTTTATCCTTTAAGGGTTTGTAGTAAAATTTTGTAATCAGCATCTAATGTTACATTGCTTGACCTTAAATCTCCCATCGTTTTACATGCGTGTATTACTGTTGAATGATCTCTCCCGCCAAAAGAATTTCCGATTTCGGGGAGGCTCATAGTAGTTAATTCACGGGCTAATGACATTGCAGTTTGTCTTGGCCTTGTAAGGTTTCTAGTTCGTTTTTTTGATAGTAGGTCAGATATTTTAATTCGATAATAGTCAGCAACTGTCTTTTGTATATTTTCTATGGATATTTGCCTACTTTGTGCAACAAGTATGTCTTTTAAAGCTTCTTTAGCTGTTTCAACCGAAATAATTCGTTTATGAAATTTAACATAGGCCTCAACCCTTTTTAATGCGCCTTCTAGTTCACGTATATTAGAGTCAACATGCTTTGCAATAAAAAAGGCAACAGTGTCATCAAGAGAATAACCACCTAAAGAAGCTTTTTTCATCAAAATAGCGACTCGCATTTCTAGCTCAGGTGGTTCAATTCCAACTGTTAAGCCCCATCCAAAGCGAGAAACTAAACGAGTTTCAAGCCCAGTAATCTCTTTTGGAAAGGTGTCACTAGTCAATATGACTTGCTTATGTGAGTCAACTAAGTTGTTAAAAGCATAGAAAAACTCTTCTTGCGTTTTAGCTTTGCCGGCAAAAAACTGAATGTCATCAATTAGCAAGGTATCTAAAGAGTGGTAAAACTGCTTGAACTCTTCAAATTTATTAGTTTGATATGCACGAACGACATCAGCAACATATCTTTCGGCATGCATATAACAGATTTTTGCTTTTGGGTTGTTTTTTCTTATTTGATTTCCAATAGCTTGTAGGAGGTGGGTTTTACCAAGACCGACCCCGCCATACAGAAATAAGGGATTGTATGAATCTCCCGGTAATTCAGCTACTTGAGTAGCTGCGGCATAAGCAAGCTGATTAGCTTTACCAATAACAAAATTATCGAAAGTTAAGTTAGGATTTAATTTGCCATAACCCCTAAAGGATGTTTCAACCTTAGGCCTGTTTTCAGGTGGGGGTGTATTTTTTACCGGTGCAGGCGGCGGCATTGCCTGTTTGTTATTATGGCCTTTATCCACGACCCGAAATTCAAAAGTAGGAAGGTGTGGATATGCTAATTTTGCTTGCCTGACAATTTCAGGTAAGAAGCGTTCTTGAACCAGTTTTAATGTAAAGCTATTAGGCGCAGTTAGTACTAGAGCGCCATTTTCACTGTTAAGCAATAAAGGTTTTATCCAGGAATTAAATTGTTGCGGCGGCAAGCTCTTTTCGAACGAACTGAGGCATGTATCCCAGAAGGAAATATCCTGCATTTTTACTAAACTTTGGAAATTTGATAATAATCCGAGGTCGTATTCTACCCCTGCAGAGGAAACTTATCCACAGGCAAAAATGTAAAATTATCTTGACACATATACCATAAGGCTTTGTAATAGTGAGTTCAATGAATTTGAGGATGAGAGCAAGATGAAACGTACCTATCAACCATCAGTAACAAAAAGGAAGCGCACTCACGGGTTTTTAGTGCGCATGAAAACGCGTGGTGGGCGTGCTGTAATTAGAGCTCGTCGTGCTCGTGGACGTGCAAAACTCGCGGTCTAATACGGTTTCTGCGGGCTGCTTCTCGCCCGAATACAGATTATTGCGTGAGGATGGTTTTAACCACGTTATTCACGCTGAAAGTATAGCCAACAAGTTTTTCAAAGTTTTTTTTATTAGTAATAATAGAAAAAATGGAAGACTTGGCATAATCTCAAGTAAAAAATTCCTACCCAGAGCAACCGACCGGAATCGTGTCAAAAGAACTGTCAGGGAGACATTTCGGCAACATAGCATCAAAGCGTCCAAGATAGATATTGTTGTAATGATGAAGTTCGCCTATGGGCGAACCCTTGATATCAGGGCTAAAAATGATAGTTTGGTAGCGTTGTTAAGTCAGGTAGAGAGTAAATGCGCAAACTCGTGATCTTGTTTATCCGCGCCTATCAATATCTGATCAGCCCGCTCAGTCCACCGACATGCAGGTTTACTCCCAGTTGCTCACAATACATCAGCGAAGCAGTAGAAAAGCATGGTGTTGTAAAAGGCGGCTGGTTAGGAATAAAACGAGTATTACGCTGTAACCCTTGGAATTCGGGCGGATATGACCCCGTCCCCTAACAATTAGGCTAAACATGGACCTTCAACGACTGTTTTTGTTTTTAATTTTTACCTTCTCATTGGTTCTTGTTTGGGATGGTTGGCAGCGCTATCAAAACCCTGAAAGATACGCTCAACCGGTGGAGGCTCCAGCCAGAGACTCGTCGGTACCACAAGCATCAACAATCAAAAAGGCCAGCCCCTCACAAGCTGAAGCCTCTTCTATATCGGTCAAAAAAGTAGAAGTTGTCGTTGGGAAAACGATACATGTCAAAACTGACCTTGTCGAAGCTGAGATCAGCACCCAGGGTGGCGATATCAACCATCTGGCTTTGTTGAAGCACCCTGATGGTCAAGACAAAACCAAGCCGGTGATATTGTTTCAGCACGGTGAAGGCACTCACAACTATGCGGCACAAAGCGGCCTGCTGGGCACTAACATGCCCAATCACAACAGCATGTTTGAGACAGAACATGATCGTTATGACATGTCCGAGGGCAAAGAACAACTGCAGATTCGGTTAAAACTGGCAGGTGAGAATGCACTGAAAGTAACCAAGATCATTACTTTCCACAAATCAAGCTATTTGGTGGATGTGGCTTACGAGCTAGAAAATACCAGTGATCAGCCAATCTCGACCAGCCCGTATTTTCAGTTAGTTCGGGACAGCCAATCGCCTGAGGGCACGTCAAGCTTTCTTCCAACCTATACTGGTGCGGCTGTTTATACGGAGCAGGAGAAGTTTCAGAAAGTTGACTTCAGCTCAATGGAAAGTGGAGATGTCGATTATCCTAAACAAACTGAAGATGGTTGGATTGGTTTATTACAACACTATTTTGTTACGGCCTGGCTACCAAAAGAGGGCGCACCGCGTGAATACTTTACCCGAAAGCTAGATGGGGATGTGTACGCGGTAGGTGTTGTTGAACAAGAACACGTTGTTGAGCCAGGACAAAAGGCCGTTATTAGCTCAAGGCTTTATGCTGGCCCGGCTCAGACTCAGTTGGATGATATTGCACCTGGATTGGGATTAACCGTTGATTATGGCTGGTTGACTATTATCGCGACTCCCCTGTTTTGGTTGATGACAATTTTACATGACTGGACTGGTAACTGGGGGGTAGCGATTATTCTGCTGACCTGCATCATCAAGCTGTTTTTCTTCCCGCTTTCTGCGGCAAGTTACCGCTCGATGGCGAAGATGCGGGTTGTCACGCCAAAGCTGGAAAAGATTAAAAAGCAGTATGGTGATGATCGCGAACAATTAAATCGCGCGATGATGGATTTATATAAGACCGAAAAAATAAATCCTTTGGGCGGATGTTTGCCGATTCTGGTACAAATACCCGTATTTATTGCCCTATATTGGTCGATTCTGGCCAGCGTAGAGATGCGTTACGCGCCATTTGTCGGTTGGATAACCGATTTGTCAGCGGCAGATCCGTATTACATACTGCCGGTTGTGATGGGCTTGAGTATGGTTGTTCAAATGCGCCTGAACCCCAAGCCGACAGACCCGATCCAAGCCAAGGTCATGCAGATCATGCCAATCGCATTTAGCATAATCTTCTTCTTCTTTCCTGCGGGATTGGTGCTTTACTCTATTGTGAACAACCTATTGTCGATTGCTCAGCAGTGGTATATCACCAGGGCTGCAGAACAAACCGAGAAAATAAGTGCAGCGACAAGACGCTGATACGATTGCAGCGATTGCAACCGCACAAGGTCGGGGGGGTATCGGGGTAATTCGTGTTTCGGGAAGCAACATCGAGCCCATTGCCCACGGCATACTGGGTAAGCAGCCCGCCACCCGCTATGCAGAATACGGCGACTTTTTAGATGAAAATGGCGATATCCTGGATCAGGGTATCGCTTTATATTTTCAGGCACCGAATTCATTCACGGGTGAAAGCGTACTTGAATTGCAGGGTCATGGCGGCCCGGCGGTATTACAACTGCTGTTGAACCGATGTCTCGATCTGGGGGCGCGTCTTGCCGAACCGGGAGAATTCACCAAGCGCGCCTTCCTGAATGATAAGCTTGATCTTGCGCAGGCTGAAAGTGTTGCCGACCTGATAGAGGCAAATACCGCAGAAGCCGCACGTAGTGCGATGCGCTCTTTGCACGGAGACTTTTCCGATGCCATACATGATCTGCTTGAAGGCCTGACCAGATTGCGCATGTTGGTCGAAGCGATGTTAGACTTTCCGGAAGAAGAGGTCGATGCGGTCGATATCAAGCAGCGGGATACGTGGTTAACTGACTTACGTGGTCGCTTACAGAAGATACTGGAAACCGCAAAGCAGGGCAGCTTGTTGCGAGAGGGAGCGCACATCGTCATCGCCGGGCAGCCGAATGTCGGCAAATCAAGTTTGTTGAACCAATTATCCGGTGACGGGGTGGCGCTGGTCAGCGATGTAGCGGGGACAACGCGGGATGTCGTACGTCAAACGATACAGATTTATGGCGTTCCACTGCACATCATGGATACCGCCGGGTTGCGTGAATCAGATGATATCGTCGAAAAAATGGGCATAGAGCGCACCCACCAGACCCTGCATAAAGCGGATTTGATCCTGTTGTTATTGGATGCCTCAAAAGGGTTGACCAAACAAGATGAACAAATCATGGCGGGCCTGCCGGACAACATTCCTCGTTTGACCTTGCTGAATAAAGTTGACTTGCTGAAGGACTCAGCACCAGACCAAACATTAGACCCGGCATCCTATATCGGCGTCTCGGCCAAGACAGGAATAGGAATAGACACACTCAGCGCCAAACTAATGGAAGCCGTGGGCTGGCGAGATCAGGAGGCGGGCGCCTTCATGGCAAGAGAAAGACACTTGAGGGCACTGTCTGATGCACAGTCACATTTGTGCCACAGTGAAGAGGTGATCGCCAGCGCAGAGCTATTTGCCGAGGAGCTGAGACTGGCTCAAGAGGCCCTGAGCAAGATCACAGGAGCGTTCACACCGGATGATTTGCTGGGTGAAATATTTACAAGGTTCTGTATCGGAAAGTAATTACTGTTGTTTCACGTGAAACAATATGTTTGGGTTTCTGACTGCGCTGATGTATGATGCGCGTCCATTTTGATGCGGCAGCACTATGGAATTTCCTGATGTATTCGATGTGATAGTTGTTGGTGGCGGCCATGCCGGGACGGAGGCTGCGCTTGCCAGCGCGCGCGCGGGAAGCAAAACCCTGCTGCTGAGCCACAACATCGAAACGCTGGGGCAGATGTCATGCAACCCCTCTATCGGCGGCATAGGCAAGGGGCATCTGGTTAAAGAGGTTGATGCGCTTGGCGGTGTGATGGCACAAGCCGCAGACGAAAGCGGCATCCAATTCAGAACACTCAACTCAAGCAAAGGGCCTGCGGTACGAGCAACGCGCGCGCAAGCAGACCGTTTGTTATACAAGCAAGCAATTCGCACACGACTGGAAAACCAGCAAAACCTATGGCTTTTTCAGCAAGCGGTTGACGATTTATTAATTGAGCAAGACCGGGTATGTGGTGTCATGACGCAACTCGGATTGCGCTTTAGTTCGAAAACGGTGGTGCTGACCACAGGCACTTTCCTATCAGGACTCATCCATATCGGGCAGTCGAATCATCAGGCGGGGCGCGCAGGCGATCCACCTTCAATTAGCTTGGCTCATCGACTGCGGGAACTGGACTTACCAATCGGGAGATTAAAAACAGGCACGCCGCCACGCTTGGATGGTCGCACCATCAATTACTCAGCGATTCGTGAACAGCCTGGTGATAAACCATTGCCGGTATTTTCATTTATCGGCGATGCAGCGCAACACCCGGAGCAGATTTCCTGTTGGATAACAGATACCACCGAACAGACCCACGACATCATTCGTCGCGGGCTGGATAGGTCGCCATTATTCACGGGCGTAATTGATGGTGTCGGACCGCGTTATTGCCCGTCTATAGAAGACAAAATCACACGTTTTGCGGATAAGACGTCCCATCAGATATTTTTAGAACCTGAAGGCTTGAATACCCATGAGGTCTATCCGAACGGCATATCAACCAGCTTGCCGTTCGATGTGCAGCTCGACTTGGTTCGGTCGATTCCGGGCTTGGAAAATGTACATATCCTGCGGCCCGGTTATGCAATCGAATACGATTATTTCGACCCCAGAGGATTGAAAAGCTCTCTGGAAACCAAGGCCATTCAAGGATTGTTTTTTGCCGGACAGATCAATGGCACGACCGGATACGAAGAAGCCGCCGCACAAGGATTGCTGGCCGGAATAAATGCATCACGGTATACCCAGGGACAGCAGACATGGTGTCCGCGCAGAGATGAGGCTTATCTCGGCGTGATGGTGGATGACCTGATCACCTCGGGTACATCGGAGCCGTACCGAATGTTTACGAGCCGCGCCGAATACCGATTGCAGCTACGTGAAGATAATGCTGACCTGCGGCTGACAGAAATCGGACGCGAATTAGGCGTGGTCGATGATGAACGTTGGCAGGCATTTGAGCAAAAGCGAGCAGCGATTGCTTTGGAACAAGAACGCTTACGCAGCACTTGGGTGAATCCGCGCATCCTGGCGGCAGACGATGCGGTTCGGGTGCTGGGCAAGCCGATAGAGCGAGAATATTCATTATACGAATTGCTGCGGCGCCCGGATGTAGATTACGCACGCTTGATGACACTTCCGCTTGCAGGAGAAGGGGTCGCAAATAAAGTCATCTCAGCGCAAGTAGAGATTCAAGCGAAATATCAAGGATACATTGATCGCCAGCGCGATGAGATCGGGCGCAATGAACAGCAAGAAGCCATGCCATTGCCTGATGATATTGACTATGGCGAAGTGCGTGGTTTATCGATCGAAGTACAGCAAAAACTGAATCAGCATAAGCCTGAAACAATCGGTCAGGCAAGCCGTATTTCCGGTATTACGCCGGCCGCGATATCACTATTGCTAGTGCATATCAAACGCGGTTTTCGGGATGAAAAATTGAATAAGAAATTCGCGTGAGCAATGGTGAGTTATTACAACTCGGGATTGATAGGCTGGGCATAAGTCTGGATGCGGACACGCAAGAAAAGCTGTTGGCATATTTAGCGATGCTTAACAAATGGAATAAAGTCTATAACCTGACAGCGATACGGGATCCAAAACAGATGGTAAGTAATCACTTACTTGACAGCATAGCAATCATACCGCACTTATGGTCAGGCAGATGGTTGGATGTCGGTTCGGGTGCCGGCTTGCCCGGTATGGTGATGGCGATAAGCAAGCCTGACTGGCAAATAGATTTGTTGGATAGTAATAGCAAAAAAACCAGTTTTGTACAGCAGGCCATCATTGAGCTCGGGCTACAAAATGTGAGTGTTCACTGTGCCCGGGTAGAGGGTTGGCAGCCAAAGCACAAGTTTGACGGAATCGTGTCAAGAGCTTTTACAGAACTGGGAAATTTTTTGAGTCTTACGCAACACTTGATCGCGACTCATGGGCGTTGGGCTGCAATGAAGGGTGTCCCCGAAAGTGAATTGGCAGGAATGCCGACAAACTGTCAGGTCGATCAAGTTATTTCGCTGCAGGTGCCAGACCTGCAAGCGGCAAGGAGTCTGGTGATTGCATCATGCACGGGGAGCAGGGAGACATGACAAAAATATTGGCAGTAACCAATCAAAAGGGCGGGGTAGGTAAGACCACAACGACGGTCAATCTTGCGGCAAGCTTATCTGCTGCGGAACAGCGCGTACTTTTGATTGATCTGGATCCTCAGGGAAATGCCACCATGGGGAGTGGGGTGGATAAAAGAGATCTTCAATACAGCGTCTATGACATTCTTCTCGGCAACAAGTCAGTCGCGGAGTCACGCGTTTATGCTGAGGCCGGTAAGTTTGATTTGCTGCCGGCAAACCGGGAATTAGCTGGCGCGGAAATAGAATTGGTCGATCAGTTGGACCGGGAGATGATATTAAAAAACGCAGTACAAGCGATTTCATCCGAATATGATTTTGTGCTGATCGATTGCCCGCCCGCATTAAACCTGCTTACCCTGAACGGATTATGTGCGGCAAAATCTGTGATGATTCCGATGCAATGTGAATATTACGCACTGGAAGGGCTAAGTGATCTGGTCAATACCATTAGAAAGGTTCGTGCGAGCTTGAATCCCGAGTTAGAGATCGAGGGTTTGCTACGCACCATGTTTGATCCTAGGAATTCATTGGCACAACAAGTTTCAGAGCAATTGCAGGAGCATTTCGGTGACAAAGTCTATCAAACGGTCATCCCGCGGAACGTAAGGTTGGCAGAGGCACCTAGCTATGGTGTACCGGTGTTGTATCACGACAAAGCCTCTAAAGGTACCAAAGCCTATCTGGCATTGGCGGATGAGATATTAACGATTGCAGCGAATAACGCTGTTACGGCTTAAAGGAAAAATAATGGCAAAACCGCATAAAGGTTTAGGTAGAGGGCTGGACGCTTTGTTGTCTGGGGGGAAAAGCGAAAAAGACGAAGTCATGCGCGATTTGAATGTCACGCACCTCAAGCCGGGAAAATATCAGCCTCGCTCACAAATGGACGAGGCCTCACTGCAAGACCTTGCTGCATCAATCAAAGCGCAGGGGATCATGCAGCCGATACTGGTACGTCAATTGGCAGACAATAGTTACGAGATTATTGCCGGTGAAAGGCGTTGGCGTGCAGCACAATTAGCCGGGTTGACACATGTGCCCGTGTTGGTGCGTAGCGTGCCGGACAATTCAGCTTTGGCAATGGCGCTGATAGAAAACATTCAACGGGAAAATCTGAATCCTCTTGAAGAGGCGATTGGTATTCAGCGGTTGATAGATGAATTCAAAATGACACATCAAGTGGCGGCAGATGCGGTTGGCCGTTCTCGAAGCGCGGCGAGTAATTTATTACGGCTGTTGAATTTGACCAAAGATGTACAAGCCATGCTAATGGAGGGCAAGTTGGATATGGGTCACGCTCGGTCACTGCTTGCACTGGACGGTGCGAAACAGATTAGTGTGGCGAACAAAATAGTGTTGGAGGGCCTAACGGTTCGTGAAGCTGAAAGTTTAGTGCAAGAAAGCAGCCGCTTGTTACCGAAGACAAAAAGCAAAAGCAAGACATTGGATCGTGATACCAAAAGATTGGAAGAAGAGCTAACCGAATCTCTGGGAATAAACATACAAATCAAGCCAGGCAACAATGGTAAAGGAAAATTAGTTGTGAATTACGCGAGCAATGATCAGCTTGACGGGATTCTAAAAAGCCTTAAAAAGGGCGGTAAATTTGAGTAAAAGTAGGGATGAAGATGCTAACGCATGTTTGACACCCCCAGAAAACGCCGCTATTATCGCCACGCTTTTTGAAGTTGAGGCCAAAGAAAATAAATTGGCACATCGCGTAGTATTGCTTCAAATGCTCGCAGTCTTGATAGCAACAGCGATTGTATACAGCGTAGAAAGCACACCGGATATTGCAATTGCGGTGTTAAGTGGAGGTGGAGTATCCGTTGTAAACGGAGCATTGCTGGCTTGGAGAATGTATAGAGCAGCTTTGTCTTCTGTCCAGAACGCACATCATCAGCTACGAATTATGTATTTTTATGCCGCCGAAAGATTTTTGGTGGTAGCTACATTACTCGGACTATGTATTGTGGTGATTAAATTTTCGCCATTAGCATTACTGAGTGGTTTTATATTGGGACAAGCGGTGCTGATGATAGCCCGGTTATTGTTGATCAGAAATATAGATTGAGATTGTGACTAAAAATGTCTAGCGAAGCACTCACATCAGCAGGATACATTAAGCATCACTTACAAAATTTGACCTACGGCCAGTTGCCCGATGGCACTTGGGGCGTTGCGCATACGCCAGAAGAGGCATTATCAATGGGGTTCTGGGCATTTAATGTTGATACATTATTGATGTCCTTTTTGTTGGGTGCAATATTTTTGTTCATGTTCCATCGCACCGCAAAGAAAGCGTCGGTTGGCATACCAACCGGACTGCAAAATTTTTGCGAGTGGTCTATCGAATTTATAGATACAAGCGTTCGCGGTTCCTTTACTGCAAAAAACAATATGGTGGGTCCATTAGCGTTAACGATATTCTTCTGGATTTTTGCCATGAACCTAATGGATTTGATTCCAATCGACTATCCCGCATTGTTGACCAATCTATTTGGCCTGCCGTACTTTAAGGTGGTTCCGACTACTGACCCTAATGCAACATTTGGTATGGCGATAGGTGTGTTCTTGTTGGTGCTTTATTACAGTATCAAAATGAAAGGCGTAGGCGGATTTGTGGGCGAGCTGACACTGCAGCCGTTCGGCAAGTGGGGCTTGCCAGTCAACCTTCTGCTAGAAGGCGTTAACCTGATTGCTAAGCCAATCTCTCTCGCACTTCGACTATTCGGCAATATGTATGCTGGTGAAATGATATTTATTCTGATCGCGCTAATGGGCGGTGCATGGATGGGAATGTCTCTGTCGGGCGCGACACTGTTTGGATCACAAATTTTGTTATCGCTGGGCTGGGCAATATTCCATATTTTGATTGTTACGCTACAAGCATTTATCTTCATGACGCTGACAATTGTGTACTTGGATATGGCTCATCAGGAACATCATTAAATAAAAACGCATCACTAATTTTGATTTTATAACTTTAACTTTTCAATCAGGAGAATTAAAAATGGAAATGGCAAACTCACTACTTTACATCGCTGGCGCGCTGATGATGGGTCTTGGTGCATTGGGCGCAGCTGTAGGTATTGGTATTTTGGGCGGTCGCTTTTTGGAAGGTGCTGCACGTCAGCCAGAATTGATCCCAATGTTGCGTACCCAGTTCTTCGTTGTTATGGGTTTGGTAGACGCTGTGCCAATGATTGCTGTTGGTATCGCGATGTACGTAATGTTTGCGGTAGTTAGCTAATTCGCTTTAAGCAATAACGTATAACTCAAGAAAGGTAGCTTGCATGAATATCAATGCAACTCTAATCGCTCAGACAATCATGTTCGCACTATTCGTGTGGTTCTGTTTGAAGTTCGTTTGGCCGCCAATCATGGCTGCATTAGATCAGCGTCGCAAGCAGATTGCAGATGGCTTGGCAGATGCTGAACGCGCAAAACATGATTTGGAGTTAGCCGAAAAACGTTCAGCAGAAATGTTGCGCGAAACCAAAGATAAGGTCAGTGAAATTTTGGCCAAAGGTGAAAAGCGAGCTAGCGATATTATTGAAGCAGCAAAAGATCAAGCCAAAGTAGAGGGTGATCGTATTGTTGCAGGTGCTAAAGCAGAGATCGAGCAAGAGATGTTCCGTGCGAAAGAGCAGCTACGCACAGAGGTTTCATCAATTGCGTTGGCAGGGGCTAGTAAAATATTGGCACGTGAAATCGATGCCAAAGCTCACGGCGATCTACTCGATAAACTTGTAGCGGAGATCTGATAGTTATGTCTGAAGCCATAACGACAGCAAGACCTTACGCACAGGCGGCTTATGATGAAGCGCAGCGTCTAAGTGATTTAAAAGGATGGTCAGAAATGCTGACCAGCTTGGCAGCGTCACTGAGTACCGACGATATGATAGCGGTTATTAGCAATCCTAGAATTGCCAATAGCAAAGTCGAGGAATTGGTTCTTGAGTTATCTGGAAACCAGATTACTAAAGAGCAAACCAATTTTATTCGTTTGCTGGTTGAAGGTCGTCGATTGGATGTGGTGTCTGAGATATTAGTCATGTTTGAGGCTTTACGTGCTGAAGCAGAAAAATTCGCAGAGGTAACGGTATCATCCGCATTTGAATTGAATGATGCTCAAACACAGAAAATCTCTGCTGCGCTTAAGGCTAAGATGCAGTGCGAAATCAAATTGACCTGTAAGGTCGATAGTGATTTGCTGGGCGGAATCGTAATTCGTGCAAACGATAAAGTCATCGATGGTTCTGCTCGCACCAGATTAGCAGATATGGCAATTGTAATGGCTTGATAATGCTTGTGTACTTCAAGCGACAGATTTAGATGCCGAGCATCAACAAACAATAAGTGGATGCTCAGGTTTATAGGAAATAGAGATTCCAATAAAGATTTTTCAAGATAAGGAAATTACAGATGAAGCTCAACCCTTCTGAAATTAGCAGTTTGATTCGCAGCCGCATCGAGAATTTCGAAGCGCTGACAGAGGCGCGCACCGAAGGTTCGGTGGTCAGCGTGACTGATGGTATTGTTCGCGTACACGGACTTTCTGATGTTATGCAAGGCGAGATGCTGGAATTCCCGGGTAATACATTCGGGCTGGCGCTTAACCTTGAGCGTGATTCAGTGGGTGCTGTTATTTTGGGTGAATACGAGCACATCAGTGAAGGCGACACAGTTAAGTGTACCGGTAGAATTCTTGAAGTGCCGGTTGGTCCAGAGCTTTGCGGTCGTGTGGTAAATGCATTGGGACAGCCGATAGATGGCAAGGGGCCAATTAATACTAAGCTGACAGATAAAATTGAAAAAGTTGCTCCGGGCGTCATTGCACGTCAATCAGTTGATGAGCCAGTACAAACCGGATTGAAGTCAATTGATTCCATGGTGCCAGTGGGTCGTGGTCAGCGTGAATTGATTATTGGTGATCGCCAAACAGGTAAGACTGCTGTTGCGGTAGACGCGATTATCAATCAAAAAGGCCAAGATATGATCTGCGTCTATGTGGCTGTTGGTCAAAAAGCATCGACCATAGCTAACGTAGTTCGCAAGCTGGAAGAGCACGGTGCTTTAGAGTACACCATCATTGTTGCAGCGACAGCTTCAGATTCTGCAGCTATGCAATTCCTGGCACCTTACTCTGGCTGTACCATGGGTGAATATTTCCGTGATCGTGGCGAAGATGCATTGATTGTTTATGATGACTTGACCAAGCAAGCTTGGGCATATCGTCAAATTTCATTGCTGTTGCGTCGTCCACCAGGCCGTGAAGCATATCCTGGTGACGTTTTCTATCTGCACTCACGTTTGTTGGAGCGTGCTGCACGAGTAAACGCAGATTATGTAGAAGCGTTCACTAAAGGTGAAGTAAAAGGTAAAACAGGTTCTTTGACCGCACTGCCAATCATTGAAACTCAAGCGGGTGACGTATCAGCATTCGTTCCGACTAACGTGATTTCGATTACCGATGGTCAGATTTTCCTGGAAAGTGATTTGTTTAACGCAGGTATCCGTCCAGCGATTAACGCGGGTGTTTCAGTGTCGCGTGTGGGTGGTGCTGCGCAAACCAAAGTCATCAAAAAGCTTGGTGGTGGTGTTCGTTTGGCATTGGCTCAATATCGTGAGCTGGCTGCATTTGCGCAATTCGCCTCAGACCTTGATGAGTCTACCCGTAAGCAGTTGGAGCGGGGTCGTTTGGTTACCGAGTTGATGAAGCAGTTGCAATATTGCCCTCTTTCAGTTGCAGAGATGGCGGTGACATTGTTCTCAGTTAACAAGGGTTACTTTGATGATATCCCGGTTAACAAGGCATTGGATTTTGAATCTGCATTGCACACAAACATGAAAACAGATAACAAAGCGCTGATGGATGAAATCCAGTCAAGCAAGCAGCTAAGTGCTGACAATGAGAAGTTGTTATCTGCGGCAATCGAGAAATTCAAATCATCAGCTGTTTATTAAGGCGAGGTGAAAAATGGCTGGCAGTAAAGAGATTCGCGTAAAAATCAAGAGTGTAGAAAATACACGAAAGATCACGCGCGCGATGGAAATGGTCGCAGCAGCGAAAATGCGCAAGGCGCAAGAGCGTATGCATGCGGCACGTCCATATGCCGAAAAAATTCGTAATGTAGCTGCACATTTATCAAAAGCAAATCCTGAATATAAGCATGAATTCCTGACTAAACGTGAGAACGTAAAAAATGTAGGAATGATTGTTGTCACATCAGATAAGGGCTTGTGCGGCGGCTTGAACACTAACGTTCTGCGCCTCGCTTTAAGTCAGATGAAAACTTGGGAAGGTGAGGGCAAAGGCATTTCAGTTTGCCCTATCGGTAACAAGGGTCTGGGATTCATGAGCCGAATTGGTGCCAAGGTGAGTTCCAACTTGACAGGCTTGGGGGATACACCTCACATCGAAAAGCTGATTGGTGCAGTAAAAGTAATGCTGGATCAATACATAGCTGGTGAGATAGACGCTATCTATTTGAATTACAACCACTTCATTAACACAATGAAGCAGGAGCCGAGAATAGAACAGTTGTTACCGCTTACCAGTGAGAAGCTGGAAGAACAAAGTGATGTGACCTGGGATTACATCTACGAACCTGATGCAAAAGCGGTGGTAGACGAATTGCTAGTACGCTATGTTGAATCATTGGTCTATAGTGCAATAACAGAGAATATGGCTTCTGAACAAAGTGCACGTATGGTAGCGATGAAAGCAGCTTCTGATAACGCGAAGAGCGTCATAGGCGAGCTTAAACTGGTTTACAACAAAGCGCGTCAGGCAGCAATTACTCAAGAAATATCAGAAATCGTCGGTGGCGCAGCGGCGGTTGGTTAAAGAAATTAACAAAATTAAACTAGACGGGGAATCCTAAAATGAATCAAGGAAAGATTGTTCAGTGTATCGGTGCTGTGGTTGACATCGAATTTCCACGCGATCAAATGCCAAATGTGTATGAGGCACTTCAGTTGGCAGATGCAGGAACATCAACAGCAGAAGCAGGTTTGACCTTTGAGGTTGAGCAGCAGCTTGGTGATGGTGTTGTGCGTACCATTGCAATGGGATCTTCAGACGGATTGCGCCGTGGAATGGCGGTAAATGCTTCCGGTAAAGGTATTGCGGTACCAGTCGGTACAGGCACATTGGGACGCATTATGGACGTTCTGGGACGTCCAATTGATGAAGTGGGCGATATCGCATGTGAAGAAAGACGTGAGATCCACCAGAAAGCACCATCATTTGACGAACTATCCCCTTCGGTTGATTTGCTGGAAACCGGTATTAAAGTGATTGATCTGGTTTGCCCATTTGCTAAAGGCGGTAAAGTTGGTCTGTTCGGCGGTGCGGGTGTTGGTAAAACCGTTAACATGCTTGAGTTGATTAACAACATTGCTAAGCAACATAGTGGTCTGTCAGTATTTGCCGGCGTGGGTGAGCGTACTCGTGAAGGTAATGACTTCTATCATGAAATGTCTGAAGCAGGCGTTATTGATACTGAAGACTTCTCAAAATCTAAAGTTGCGATGGTGTTCGGTCAGATGAACGAGCCACCTGGTAACCGTCTGCGTGTTGCGTTGTCCGGTTTGACCATGGCGGAATATTTCCGTGACGAAGGCCGTGACATCCTGTTCTTCGTTGATAACATCTATCGTTACACATTGGCTGGAACCGAAGTATCAGCGTTGCTGGGTCGTATGCCATCTGCGGTGGGTTATCAGCCGACACTGGCGGAAGAAATGGGCCGCCTGCAGGAGCGTATTACTTCAACAAAAGTGGGTTCGATTACTTCTATTCAGGCAGTTTACGTGCCTGCGGATGACTTGACCGATCCTTCTCCAGCGACAACATTCTTGCACCTGGACTCCACTGTTGTTTTGAGTCGTGATATCGCTTCATTGGGTATCTACCCTGCGGTTGATCCCCTAGACTCAACTTCTCGTCAATTGGACCCATTGGTCGTTGGTGAAGAGCATTACAGCGTTGCTCGTGGTGTACAGCAAACATTGCAGCGTTACAAAGAATTGCGCGACATCATTGCGATTCTCGGTATGGACGAATTGGCACCAGAAGATAAGTTGGCAGTTGCCCGTGCACGTAAGATTCAAAGATTCTTATCTCAGCCATTCCACGTAGCTGAAGTGTTTACCGGTAGCCCAGGTAAGTACGTTTCGCTTAAAGACACCATCAAAGGCTTCAAAGGTATTGTCGACGGTGAATACGATGATCTGCCAGAGCAGGCCTTCTATATGGTTGGAAGTATTGAAGAAGCGGTTGAAAAAGCCAAGACACTGTAACTGGGAGAAATCATGGCTATGACCGTTCATGTAGACGTAGTAAGTGCTGAAGCATCCATTTTTTCGGGGCTTGCCGAAGTAGTTGTCGTCCCCGGAGAAATGGGCGAACTGGGTATATATCCACGCCATACAGCATTACTGACACGTATCAAGCCGGGCTCAGTGAGATTAAAGCTTCCAGATCAATCTGAAGAAGAATTGATTTATGTTTCAGGCGGAATGTTGGAGGTTCAGCCTGACGTAGTCACAGTGCTTGCGGACACAGCGATTCGTGGCGGTGATTTGGATGAAGCCAGAGCACTTCAAGCAAAGCAGGATGCCGAAGAAGCAATGAAAAATCGCTCCTCTGACATCGACTATGCTCAAGCGCAGGCTGAACTGGCAGAAGCAATTGCACAATTGGCAGCAATCAAACAATTACGCAAGCAAAGTGGGCATTAATAAAATTTTGCACACATCAAAAAAGCAGCTTAGGCTGCTTTTTTTTTGGCCAAACGGAAAATGAAAAAATAGTAAGAAGGTTTTGATTCAGCTCATTCTAGCCAGAAATGATGTTAGAAGCTCTGAGATATAATCAAGTCAATATAGAACTAGAGGTAAAGATGGATAGTCAATTTCGCGATGCAGCGTTGCAATATCACCGTACGAGTCCGAGTGGAAAAATTTCGGTAAATCCAACCAAGCCAATGATCACTCAACGAGATCTGGCACTGGCCTATTCTCCCGGTGTGGCAGCAGCATGTGAAGAAATCGTAAAGGATCCAAATGAAGCGCGCAGCCTGACTGCGCGAGGTAATCTAGTGGCGGTGATATCAAACGGAACAGCAGTACTCGGGTTGGGAGCGATTGGTCCTTTAGCCTCAAAGCCTGTCATGGAAGGCAAGGGCATACTATTCAAAAAATTTGCCGGGATAGACGTATTTGACCTCGAGATCAACGAAACAGACCCCGATAAGCTGGTAGATATCATCACAGCTCTGGAACCCACATTCGGTGGAATCAATCTTGAAGACATCAAGGCACCGGAATGTTTCTACATTGAGCAAAAACTACGCGAGCGGATGCAGATACCCGTATTTCATGACGATCAGCACGGCACCGCAATCATAGTGGGCGCAGCCTTGTTGAATGGTTTGAAAATCGTCGGAAAAGACATCGAAATAGTTAAGCTCGTCGTAAGCGGTGCAGGGGCTGCCGCGCTGGCCTGTCTTGACATGCTGTTAAGCCTAGGCGTACAGAAGAAGAATATCGTTGTAACAGACATCAAAGGTGTGGTCTATCAGGGGCGCACTGAGGAAATGGACGATAACAAGGCCAGATTCGCGACTGAAACAGAAGCGCGATCATTAAGTGAAGTTATCAAAGGAGCGGATGTTTTTCTGGGTTTATCGGCAGGGGGAGTATTAAAGCCGGAAATGGTTAAAGAAATGGGTGATAAACCACTGATTTTTGCGCTCGCCAATCCGACACCGGAAATATTGCCGGATATCGCCAAAGAAATTCGACCGGATGCGATTTTGGCAACCGGCCGTTCTGACTATCCGAATCAAGTAAATAATGCACTGTGTTTCCCCTACATATTTCGTGGTGCGTTAGATGCCGGTGCTTCCACTATCAATGAGGAGATGAAACTAGCGGCAGTCCGTGCCATCGCAGAGCTGGCTGAAGCAGAGCAATCCGACGAGGTGGCAGAGGTTTACGGAGAGGAAAACCTCGAATTTGGCGCAGAACATCTTATTCCAAAGCCATTTGACCCACGCTTGATCATGCGCATCGCGCCTGCCGTCGCACAGGCCGCAATGGACAGCGGTGTCGCCCAACGGCCGATAACAGATATGGCAGCGTATCGTGAGCAGCTAGAAGGCTTTGTTTACCACTCCAACATGCTGATGAAGCCAGTGTTCGATGCGGCCAGACAAAGCCCTAAGCGGCTGGTATATGCGGAAGGAGAGGACCAACGTGTTCTTCATGCGGTTCAGACGGTGGTAGATGAAGGTATTGCTCATCCGATACTCGTGGGACGACCTGCCGTGATAGAACAGCGGATTAAAAGGCTGGGATTGCGTATTCGCCCCAATGAACATTTTGTGCTGGTGAATCCAGAAAGTGATCCACGTTACCGAGAATACTGGAGCGAGTACCATAAATTGATGCAGCGCAAAGGGGTAACGCCGGAAAGAGCAAAAAGGGATATGCGGCGACACAACACGCTTATTGCGGCGATGCTCGTTCGAATGGGTGCCGCAGACGCGATGCTGTGCGGGACGGCATCATTGCCGCACAGGCATTTGCGTTATATCGATGAAGTAATTGGTCGTTGTCCCGATGCAAACGTTTACGCAGCGATGAATATACTCATACTACCTAAACATACCTTGTTTATCTGTGACACCCACGTAAATATCGACCCGACAGCTGAACAGATCGCCGAGATGACATTGCTTGCCGTAGAAGAAGTACGGAGATTCGGATTGACGCCTAAGGTTGCGCTGCTGTCACATTCGAATTTTGGTAGCCACAATAATGCTTCAGCGACCAAAATGAATAAAGCACGTGAGTTGCTGGAAGCACAAGCACCTGAATTGGAAATGGATGGTGAGATGCACGGAGATACAGCCCTGTCAGAAAGTTTGCGTATGGAAATATTTCCGGAAGCGCACTTAAAAGGGGCTGCAAACCTGCTAATTATGCCAAACTTGGATGCGGCGAATATTGCCTATAATTTATTAAAGGTTACAGCAGGTGACGGTATCACAATTGGTTCTCTTCTGTTGGGAGTTAACAAGTCAGTTCATATACTGACTGAAACTGCTACAGTACGACGACTAATAAATATGAGTGCTCTGGCAGTTGCAGGGGTAAAAACGCATTAGGAGAAATGATGAACAAGCAGGAAACCGAATTACTCAGGCAGGAAATCGAAATGTTGATGAGCGAACGCGCAAGACTTCTTAAAGTGGTGGGTGCCGCGGCCGTCATGATTGCAAATACCGAGGCAACTAAATTACCCGCCGGTGCAATTGATGCGGCAGAGATATTGTCTGAAATGTTGAATAGTTTGCCAGAAGAAACCTTAAAAGATTCACTTGAATCAGTTCAGGCAAAAGTATTGTAATTCAAATGGTTAAAAGAAAGGGGCTTATTTTGACAGGTGGAGGCGCACGCGCCGCCTATCAGGTTGGTGTCCTTAAGGCCATTGCAGAATTGCTGCCTCGCCGAGCGTCAAATCCATTCCCTATCATTTGCGGTACATCGGCTGGCGCTTTGAACGCAGCTGTTCTCGCTGTAAACACGCGTAGCTTTCGTAAAGGTGTGCGCTATCTGGATAGCATCTGGAAGAGCTTTCATGCCAATGATATATATCGAACAGATATATTGGGCGTGTTAAGCAACACCGCCCAATGGTTGGCAGGATTATTATTGAGTGCAGTGGGGATCAATAAGCTAAAGCATACTTCACTGCTGGATAATTCACCTCTGAAAGAACTCCTAGAAGCAATAATGCCATGCGAGAAAATTCAGGAAGGTATTGACTCGGGAAATCTGCATGCCTTGAGCATTACAGCATCAGGTTACGGTTCAGGAGAGTCAGTCACATTCTATCAAGGTTCCGAAGAGATCACCCCCTGGCAAGGAACACAGCGAATAGGGGTTAAGACAAAAATAGAAAACAGACATTTGCTTGCCTCTTCAGCACTGCCCTTTTTCTTCAAACCGATTCAGATAAATCGTGAGTACTTTGGCGACGGATCCATGCGACAGATTGCGCCGATCAGTAGCGCCATACAGCTTGGGTCGACCAGTATCATGGTAATAGGGGTGAATACGGCAGCAGATGAAAAGCCGCAGGATCGAAAAAATATTGGAGCCTACCCAACGCTGGCAAGAATTGCAGGTCACGCGCTAGACAGCTTATTCCATGACAGCATGGAGGTAGATCTAGAGCGGGTGAAAAAAATAAATGAATTAGTCAATTTGATGCAAGAAGAAACAAGAATTCGTACCAACCTCCGACAAGTCGATGTACTCGTCATCACACCAAGCCAATCATTGGAGGATATTGCTGAACTTTATGTCAAAGAATTACCCTGGACGATCCGATTATTATTCCGCTTAATTGGAGCGTCAAATCAGGGTGGGTCGGCTTTGGTCAGTTACCTGCTATCGGAAGGAAAGTATAGCCGTAAGTTGATTGAACTAGGCTATCGTGATGCGATGAATCGGGGTGAAGAGATAAAGCAATTTCTTGAATTGCCTGAGGCAAAATAAAAGGTGCGGCAATGAAGAGGCCAGACAAGAATGAAAGAATATGGCAGCTACTCGATATATTGTCAGATGGAAAATTTCACTCCGGTGAAATATTGGGGAAGTCGCTGGGTATCTCGCGTGCCAGTGTATTTGATGCGCTGAGAGAGGCAGAACATCTGGGAATCGCACTGCAACGGGTGCGTGGACGAGGATATCGGCTTACACAGCCTTGGCAGAAACTGACAATAGGTGAAGTGCTAGGCTTTTTAGGAAATAAAGCCGGTCAATTCAATATAGAAATATTGCGGCAAGCCACATCAAGCAATTCATTACTGCTGAAAAGAGCATCATCGGGCTTACAAAGCGGTAGCGTATTGGCCGTGGAATTACAGACTGTCGGGCGCGGCAGGCAAGGAAGAACCTGGCATTCCGGATTGGGGAATGCGCTGACCTTTTCATTATTTTGGCGTTTTGAAACTGGCTTGAATTCCCTGTCAGGACTAAGTCTGGCAGTAGGTGTTGCCGTGGTGCGGGCCCTGAAAAAACAGGGTGGACAAGGCGTGCAGCTAAAATGGCCCAACGACATCCTGACGGAACAAGGAAAGCTGGGCGGCATTTTGATAGAAGCGCAAGGCGATATGTTGGGCCCGACGGTGGTCGTTATCGGTATCGGGCTGAATTACAGATTATCCGGTAACTATGAAAAAATAATCGATCAGCCATTCTGCTCATTAGATAATGTGTGTGCTGACATGCCGTCCCGTGACCAACTGCTTGCCATGATATTGATAGCGTTGGACGAAGTGTTGCATGAATTTGCAGATCAAGGTTTCGAAGTATTTTGTGCGGAATGGGAGCAATATCACGCTTATCAAAATCATACCGTACGATTGAAAATGCCCGATGGTACAGAGATGCTTGGCACCGCTAGCAGTATCAACAAAAGTGGAGAACTGGGTTTGAAAACACCTCAAGGCGTGAAATATTTCAATTCAGGCGAGATTGAAAACACTCAATGAAGCTGCTTATTGACATAGGAAACACTCGAATCAAGTGGGCTCGAGTACAGGATGACAAATGGCTGCAAAGCGGTGTGACCTATCTTGAAAGTGCGGCAGAACTGTCTTCACAAATATCAGAATGGTCCGAAATCGATGAAGTTTGGGTCAGTAACGTTGCCGGCAACGCAATCGGGGACGAAATTTTAGCGCTGGGGATAAAGCAAACTCATATGATTGCCTCGCAAAAGTTACAATGCGGGGTGAGTAATGGTTATGCCGAATTCACGCAACTGGGGAGTGATAGATGGGCATCCCTGATCGCCGCGTGGAACATGCTGCGTTCGAAGTGCCTAGTGGTAACGAGTGGCACAGCAACGACGATAGATGCGTTATCGGAAAGTGGAGAATTTACTGGCGGGCTGATATTGCCCGGAATAGAATTGATGCAAAGCAGCCTGACTGTCGCAACGGACCAATTGGAGACGATCAGGGGACAATATCAGCCTTTTCCGTTGAATACGGCTGATGCCATATTTTCAGGTGCACTACAAGCCTGTTGTGGTGCTGTTGAGCGTCAGAGAATGCTGCTGGGGAATGATGTTCCGGTAATATTAAGTGGTGGGGGTGCTGATGTATTGGAACCTTATCTTGGCAAGTCTGTGCAAAAGATAGATAAGCTAGTTTTGCATGGATTATTATTGATTTCGAAAGAAATGGAAGTGATTAACAAATGAGGCTGTTGTTTTTATTGCTGCTATTGGCCAATCTGACATTTTTTGCAGTGAAACAATTTGAGCTGGGCTGGGGAGAGAAAGCGCAGCAGCAGCCCCCACTTCATCCAGAGTTGATTCAGTTGAGAGATACGGCCAAATCCGAGCCTGGGCGCCCCGCTTCCAAGCAGAGGCCAAAACCGTCTTCAAATCCTGCGCTTAAGATGAGTAGCGCTGTAAATCCAGAGCAAAATAAACGGTTCTGTTTAGAGTGGGGAGATTTTTCTGGCGAAGACCTTAGGAAGGTCAATATAGCGCTTGCACAGCTCAAGCTGGGAGATAAATTGGGTCAGCGAGAGATTGCGCAAGATACGGGATTCTGGGTATATATGCCGCCGCAAAAGACCAAGGCCAGAGTCAGGAAGAAAATCCGTGAACTAAAAGATTTAGGGGTAACTGAATACTATGTAGTTTCGGGAAGAGGAAAATGGAAGAATGCGATTTCGCTTGGCGTTTTTAAAACCCAGGACGCGGCACAGAATCTTTATAAAAAACTAAAATCCCAAGGCGTGCGCAGTGCAAAAATGGGGGAAAGAGCAAGCAAACTGATTTCTACACAGTTTTTATTTAACCAAGTTCGCTCGGATATAAAGGGCAAATTGAAAGGGTTACAAAAAGAATTTAAAGATAGTGTGCTGAATGAGGTGCTTTGCACATTGACAAAACAGCCTTAAATCGGCAAAATGCCGCGCTCTTTGCGGTGATATAGCTCAGGTGGTTAGAGCGCAGCACTCATAACGCTGAGGTCGGTGGTTCAAATCCACCTATCACCACCAAATAAAAAAACCAGCCTAGGCTGGTTTTTTATTTTAGTGATACTAATGACTTATTGGCGAACAATTCTTTCAAATTGAAAAGTGAATAAAGGATTGCGCAAGCCATGGAGCCAACTGAACATACAGTAGCGATCAAAGACATTTTTCTCCTACTGAGCGTTCTTTATTGAACAGAAAATAGGAACAACGAAGCGAGTCCTAGCACAAAACAGTTAATGGGAAACCGTTTGTACAATAGCTAAAGCAGTCCGGCGTGATTCCACGCAGACAAACTGCACAGCTAACAAAAAAGTTTTAAGCGCTTAAAGCGCTCAACTACAGGTTACTTAATTACTTTTTTACTACCTGGATAACCATCCATAGTGCAAAAGTCACTGCAGCTGTTGCGGTAAATAAAGATGCGAGAGTAGCGATAAATGCCATTTTATTTTCCTTAGAAACGATTATTCTTGAGTCACTCAATCACAGAATAGGGTGGATTAAGTGTTTCCGTATTATATAACTAAAATTGCTAGCAATACGCATAAAATTTATAAGGCCAAATATATTTGAGACCTGTTTAGAATATTCAGGGTACATTTAACAAGTACAAGAGACGGGATGCAAAATTAAAGTGACAAAGAAACTATATATCAAAACATTCGGATGTCAGATGAACGAATATGATTCAGCCAAAATGCTGGACGTATTACAGGCTAAAGAAGATTTAGAACAGACTGATAAACCTGAAGAAGCAGATGTGATTCTGTTTAATACCTGCTCGATACGTGAGAAAGCCGAAGAGAAAGTATTTTCAGACCTAGGGCGTGTGCGACCACTTAAACAGGCCAATCCAGACCTGCTGATCGGTGTGGGTGGATGTGTGGCGAGTCAAGAGGGGGCGGCGATAATAAAGCGCGCGCCATATGTGGACGTGGTGTTTGGTCCCCAGACCTTGCATCGGTTGCCCGCTTTGATTTCGGAACGGGAGGCAACGGGATTGCCGCAAGTGGACATCAGCTTTCCGGAAATCGAAAAGTTCGACCAGTTACCCGCTCCGAAAACCTCCTCGGGAACTGCCTATGTGTCCATCATGGAAGGGTGCAGCAAATACTGCACTTTTTGCGTTGTACCTTACACACGAGGAGAAGAGGTATCACGGCCACTGATTGATATTATTCACGATGTGAAAATACTTGTTGGGCAGGGCGTTAAGGAGATAACGCTTTTAGGCCAAAACGTAAATGCTTATAACGGTGTCGGCGAAGATGAAGATACAGTTGATTTTGCCTATCTACTACAAGCTGTTGCCGGGCTGATTGGCTTGGAACGCTTGCGCTTTACCACATCCCACCCTAAAGACATGACGCAGCGACTGATAGATGTATATGCAAGCACGCCAAAGCTTGTCAGTCATCTGCATTTACCGGTGCAATCCGGATCCGATCGGGTGTTGGCAGCGATGAAACGCGGTCATACTGTATTGGAATACAAGTCCATCATTCGCCGTGTTCGAGAGGTACGCCCTGATATCAGTATCACCTCAGACTTCATCGTTGGCTTTCCAGGTGAAACAGATGAAGACTTTGAAGCAACCATGAAATTGATCAATGACATTGGGTTTGATGTGAGCTTTAGCTACTTATATAGCCCGCGTCCCGGCACACCTGCCGCTGAATTGACGGATGATAATAGCGAGGAGGTGAAGGCGAAGCGCCTGAAACGTTTGCAGGACAGGATAACCGAGCTGGAAAACGACATGGCGAATGCCATGCTTGGAACCGTGCAACGTGTATTGGTAGAAGGCGTATCTAAAAAGGACAGCAAGGAGATTGCCGGCCGTACAGATAATAATCGCGTGGTGAATTTTAAAGGGTCGCCGAATTTGATAGGTGAATTTGTCAGGGTTAAAGTCACTGAAGTCGTGCGACATACATTGCGCGGAGAGTTGGAAGCGGATTCATTTTGAATAAAAAAGACCAACTGATAAAAGTATCGTTTGAGCCGGTAGATAACAAAAGACTGGTGAATCTATGTGGACCATTTGATGAAAATCTTCGTCAAATAGAAAATGCACTCGAAGTTACTGTTTCACGACGTGGTGAGCATTTCATTATCGAAGGTGAGCGTGGCGAACTGGCACGTCAGGTATTAAACGATTTTTATCAGGAGGCCAAGCACGATTTATCATTGGAACGACTTCAACTCGGTTTGATTGAAGCCATGAAAGCACAGGATGAAGGCTCTCCCGGTTGCGAATCGATGCCCTTGTTGATGACGCGCAAAGCTGAAATTCGTGGCCGGACACCCCGGCAGAACACTTATATCAAAGCAATCCAGGATCATGACATTACATTTGGTGTCGGTCCGGCGGGAACAGGCAAAACCTATCTGGCTGTTGCTTGTGCAGTTGACGCACTACAACGCGAAGCCGTGCGCCGTCTTGTGCTTGTCCGTCCAGCAGTGGAGGCGGGAGAAAAGCTGGGCTTTCTGCCGGGAGACCTGACACAAAAAGTCGATCCCTATTTGCGGCCTTTATACGATGCGCTATATGACTTAATGGGTGCAGACAAGGTCAGTCGTGCCTTTGAACGAAATGTCATCGAGATTGCGCCGCTAGCGTATATGCGCGGACGCACCTTAAATCATTCCTTCATTATTCTCGACGAAGCTCAAAATACCACTCCTGAACAGATGAAAATGTTTTTGACACGTATCGGCTTCGGCAGCAAAGCAGTTGTTACGGGTGATATTACTCAGATAGATTTGATGCGGGGACAAAAAAGCGGACTGATTGAAGCTCGAAATGTACTCAAGGAGGTTAGAGGCATTAATTTTAGTGACTTTCTTGCGGAAGATGTCGTGCGTCATCCACTCGTACAAAAAATCGTTAGCGCATATGAGCGTCATGAACAACAACCATAAGCTATCCCTGGCAGTACAATATGCATGTGGTACAGAGAATATACCTAGCCGTACACAGTTTCGACGCTGGATAAAAAAAGCGCTACAACGTGATGTGTCGATGACATTACGTCTAGTCGATGAAACCGAAGGGCATGCGTTAAATCAACAATACCGTGGCAAAAATTACGCTACGAACGTGTTGACCTTTGTATACGATGAAGACAATAGCCTGAAAGGCGATGTGGTAATCTGCGCGCCGGTGGTTGCAAAGGAAGCAAAATCGCAGCACAAGCAATTAATAGCACACTATGCCCATCTGACCATACATGCAGCACTTCATCTACAGGGATACGATCATGAGAGTGAAGAAGATGCCACCGAAATGGAGTCATTGGAAACCCGGCTGATGCTAGAATTGCGCTACCCTGATCCTTATAAGGAAAATTAAGCACTAAATGGATTTATCCGAGAGTACCAAACCCACCCTGTTAGAACGCCTTGTTACGATGTTGCTACGGGAGCCTGAAGACCGTACGCAATTAGTTAAGTTGCTACATTCCGCATACGAACACAACCTGCTTGATGCTGATGCACTCTCCATGATGGAAGGGGTGTTGCAGGTATCAGAGCGTCAAGTGCGCGAGATCATGATCCCGCGTGCACAAATGGACGTAATCGACATTAGCGAACCCCCTGAGAAGTTCATTCCTTTCGTCATTGAGACTGCGCATTCACGATTTCCGGTAGTTGAAGGTGATAAAGACAACATCATCGGCATTCTGCTGGCGAAGGATTTACTTAACTATTACACCGGAGAAGAACTGGACGTGCGCGACATGCTCCGTCCGGCAGTGTTTGTACCTGAATCCAAGCGTCTTAACGTGCTACTGCGTGACTTCCGTAGTAACCGCAATCATATTGCCCTGGTGGCAGATGAATACGGCGGGGTTTCCGGCATGGCGACGATTGAAGACGTGCTGGAGCAGATCGTCGGCGATATTGAAGACGAGTATGATTTTGACGATGACGAAGACAACATCATTGCGGACAAAGCAGGTAAGTATCGCGTTAAAGCAGACACCGAAATCGAAGATTTTAACGCTGCATTGGGGACGGACTTCAGTGATGAAGAGTGCGACACAGTCGGCGGGCTAGTCTTGAAAGCGGCTGGGCAATTACCCAAGCGGGGTTACATCACAACGATTGGGGGACTCAGTTTCACTGTACTCCGGGCTGACAGCCGCAGACTGTATTCCTTGCTGGTAGAAAAAACGCTCCAACAGAATAATTCCTGATTATTTGCGCTCGGCCAATTCCTAAACGCGACACACACGCCGGCAAAGGGAAATCTTGAATTAAAACAGGCTGGTCGGAGAATCATAATTGGTATATCGTTAACATCCGAATGCAAACCAAAGCAGCACTGGGGGACGCATGTTTGATGAATACGACCGAGAGATTTTCGAACCCGGCCAACTGATATTTCAGCTTGGTGACCCGGGAGATTGCGCTTATCTGATTGAAGAAGGCGAAGTTGAAGTCTTAGTCATCAAACCAGAGGGTGAGCATCGAATCCGAATAATCGGCAAGGGTGAACTTTTCGGGGAAATATCACTGATTGATTACCTGCCCCGCACCGCAACGGTGAGGGCGATTCAGCATACAGTGCTGGTGCCGATTCCGCGTACCCTAATGGAAGGCCTGCTGGAAAGAAGTGATCCGGTATTGCGGCATTTACTATTGGTCATACTTGAACGCTTCAGACATCGGAACGAGCATTCCGCACCGGTGGGTGTGGACATTTCGCACGAACATTTCAAGCGTAATAATAAAGCCAAGCTTGAAGCGACTCAGAAATTGTCACTAGCGCATGGTATCAAGCGGGCCCTGAGTCACGATGAGTTTCAGCTGTATTATCAACCTATCTGTGACCTGGCCAGCGGCAGAGTCGCTGGATTTGAAGCATTACTCAGATGGCATCATCCGATTGATGGGTTAATGAAGCCTGAAGATTTTCTATGGATAGCTGAGCAGACTGGTTTTATGCAGGAGGTGGGCGTATGGACACTTGATCGAGCTTGTCGTGACTGGGTGAAACTTAGAAGCCTAACCAATTTTGAATCACCTTTTATCAGTGTCAATTTATCCGCGATGCAGTTGAACAATGCATCGCTGGTAAAAAAGGTTAACGCTATCCTTGAGGGGCATCACATGCGGCCATCTGAGTTGAAGATGGAATTAACCGAAACGGCAATGGTTGAAAATCCTGAGTTTGCTTTGGAAATAATGCGTAAACTAATTGAATTGGGTTGCGGCCTAGCACTGGATGATTATGGTGCCGGACATTCAGGATTGAAACATCTGCAAAAATTTCCACTAGGCACATTGAAGATCGACGGCACATTCGTACATCCGATTCTGGAGTCATCGCAAAGTCTGGAGATTATTCGTTCTTCCGTAGCACTGGGACATTCGCTAGGCATGAATGTGGTTGCGGAAGGCATCGAATCCGGTGAAGTCAGGGACAAACTTCTAGAATTTGATTGCGACTTCGGACAGGGTTTTTATTTTGGCAAGCCCTCAGAGCTGCAGGAATTACTGGATTCGTCCAGAGTCTGACGACGATTTTAAAACTGCTCGTTTTCGCCCAAGTACCTCCATTGCCCCACAGGCAGCTTGCCCAGTTTAACTTTGCCGATTCGGATTCTTTTCAGCCCGGTGACTTTGAGTCCCACTAGCTCACACATACGGCGGATCTGGCGCTTCTTTCCTTCACGTAATACGAAACGCAATTGATCTTCGTTTTGCCAGGTAACTTTTGCGGGCTTGAGGTATTCACCGTCGAGCTTAAGGCCTTGTTGAAGTAATGCGAGCCCGCTGTCTTCCAGCTTACCCTGCACCCGTACCAGATATTCCTTATCTACCGGAGAATTCTCGCCGATCAAACGTTTAGCAATGCGGCCATCCTGAGTGAGCACCAACAAACCCTGTGAATCAATATCTAAGCGACCCGCAGGTGCGAGTCCGATAAATTGACTGCGGTGAAAACGCACAGGTGACTCGTCATCCCGCCAACGGCTAGCATCATCTAGCAGCGTGCTGGCTGGCTTGTAATTGTGTTCTGCCTGTCCTGACACATAGCCGACAGGTTTGTTAATCAAGATAGTCACACGCTGCTGCTGAGTGTTTTTAGCCGCCGTACGCAAGGTGACTTTTTGGTCAGGGTAAACCTTGCTGCCCAGTTCGCTGACAACTTCTCCATCGACTTCCACCCAGCCCTTTGCGATATAGCGGTCAGCTTCACGGCGCGAACACAGACCAAGTTCGGACATACGTTTTGAGAGGCGGGTTTTTTCCATTGGAGAAGGATTAATTTACAAGAGAGACGCGATTTAAGCATAAAGCAACGCCTTATGCTCAACTCTTATTGGTTATCCAACGGAGGCTTACCGAGTTTGCGTTGTAAAGTACGTCGAGCATGCTGAGTGCGCGGGCAGTAAGGTTAACTGAGATTGGCCTGATGCAAACAAGCTTGCTATAAGCGCCTTCTTTTCCGATTGCGCTGCCGTTAAGGTAGCGCATCATCATTGCCTGATTAGGAAAGAGCTACAGCGCAGTGGGCGTAAAATTTTGGATAACGCTGCACAACGGGGCGTAAAGCATTGGCAATGTATCCCTGCGAGTCGGGCCGGGTTTCCTGTAACACAGCGATTTTGCGTCTCTATCATCTTCAATCTGAAATAGATTTCATTAGGCATCCACTATATTTGACAATCTTCTTGCAAGAGCGAGGGAGTCGAAACCGGATAGTCGTGCGACAATTACCGCTATGAGATTATTAAAAAGTGACAACACCATTGCGCTGCTGGCAGGTGCTTCCTGCGTATTTGGCTTCGCGCCGTTCGGCATCTTCCCGGTGCCGGTTATCGCGCTCGGGATATTGTTTGCATTGTGGTTGAAGGCAGGCTCGCCACGAGCCGCAGCGTGGCTAGGCTTTATGTTCGGGCTCGGCCTGTTCAGTACCGGCATAAGCTGGATCTACATCGCACTACATGACTATGGCGATATGGCGATCTATCTGGCGGCGCCCGCGACATTGCTGTTCGCCGCTTTTCTCGCGTTGTTCACAGCACTTGCCGGATTTCTGCAAGCACGCATCCCGACTGCCGATACATGGCGCCCGGTGTTGGTGATGCCTGCGATCTGGGTGCTGATCGAATGGCTGCGCGGCATGATCTTTACCGGTTTCCCGTGGCTGACGTTCGGTTATGCACAGAGTGACAGCCCGCTGGCGGGATATACACCTCTGATCGGTGTGTATGGCGTGTCGCTGATAGCGGCGGTAGGCGCAGGCTTGATCGCGTTGTTGGTGAGGGTGGTTTCCCCCGCGATATTCGTTCAGCCCGACGATGCAATGGAACTGTCACCTTCGGGAATATACAGGGCCTATGGCCTGCGAAGCAGGACCGCGTTGATTGGATTAGCGATTCTCATATCGCTATGGGTCGGTGGTGCAATCCTTCGTGTGGTCACTTGGACACAGCCGCAGGGCGAACCGATCAGTGTCGCGTTGGTGCAAGGTAACATTCCACAGGACCTCAAGTTCAACGGAGACGAACTGGTCAACACGCTGGAAACCTACCGTCGACTTGCACAGAAAAGCCGCGCCCGCCTGATTGTACTACCGGAGACCGCGTTTCCGATGTTGCGCTCCGAAGTGCCACCCTTCCTGATCGAATTAATGCGCGACCATGCCAGACAGAACGGCGGCGATATGTTGATCGGCTCCTTTATTAGAAATAACGGCAGCTATTACAACAGCGTATTTTCGACAGGTACCGCAAAGGAGCAGCACTATCACAAGCATCATCTGGTGATATTCGGTGAATTCATCCCGCTGCGCCCTATATTTGGCTGGCTAATAAATGAGGTGCTCAACATCCCGATGGGTGACCTCGGGCGCGGTGAGGCAGTGCAAGCACCGCTCGAAGTCGCCGGTCAGAAAATCGCAGTGGATATCTGCTACGAAGACGTGTTCGGCGAAGAAATCATCCGCTCGATGCCACAGGCCACCATGCTGGTCAACTTCACCAACGATGCATGGTATGGAGAATCACATGCCGCAGCACAACATAATCAGATCGCCCAGTTCCGTGCGATGGAAACTGGCCGCATGATGTTGCGCGCCACCAATACCGGTGTCACCTCTATCATCGACAGAGACGGCAAGATAATCGACAAATTGCCGCAACATCAAGAAGGCGTGTTGGAAGGTATGGCACAGGGCTATCAGGGGCTCACCCCGTATGCGCGCTGGGGCAATGCAGCGGTGATGTTACTGATGTTTGTGATGCTGGCCTATGCCTGGGTACGGCGTGGCAAATAGTTGGTTTTGCTACCTGCTGCGCTGTGCCGACGACACGTTATATTGTGGCATCACCAACGACCTCGATAAACGCATCGCTGTGCACAACGCTGGCGAAGGTGCAAAGTACACACGGGCGCGTGTGCCTGTGGAGCTGGTTTATTCAGAGTCGCACAAGGACAGGTCGGCTGCGTCTAAACGAGAGGTGGAGATCAAGGGGTTGCCACGGTCAGGGAAGTTAGCACTAATTGAGTAATTGCCTTGTTTTTTGTGTCATTCAGCAGGAAGGGCTAACCATTGCTTGATTGGAGGGTGATCTATAAAGCTCAAAATATTCGCTCCGCAAAATCGGCAGGCGAAAGAATGGGATACGTTTCTGACAGCGAAAGTAAATCAAGGTCGCCACTAACTAGGCAATCAGCTTTACTTGCCAGCAAGGTGGCTAACACCATGTTGTCCTTGGCATCTCGGGGTACTGTCGCTGAAATTTTACTGATGTCAGCTATTTCTGCTTCAAAGCGCAATAGGGTGAGATAGCGATTGATGGTGTCATCATTCCAGCCAGTGCGCTTACGAATCTTCGGGTAAGCCAATGCCGTGCCGATTTCGACCAGTAAGGGTCCGGACAGTATCAATCCAAAGTGTCCGGTTTGCCACGCGCTGATGATTATTCCCGGTGTACTTTTTGGCAGCTTTAGGCCGGAAAGGAATACATTGGTGTCAACAACAGCACGCATCTAGCGAGTTTTTGCGTACTTGATTGCCTCTTCAATTTCTTGTTGGGCGATGTTCTCAGCAGTATCTTGGTATGCGGTTGCGAGCTCACTGGTAAGCCGGTTGAACTCGTGCTTCATCAGGCGAATTTTGTCGAACAAATCGGTGTCCACCATCGCTGCGACGGGCTTGCCGCCTTTGGTGATGACGATTTGGTCGTGTCCGTACTGCACGCCGTTTAGCAATTCACCCAGATTCTGGCGGACGGTCATAGCGGTGGCTTCCTTGATCATGATGACTGCCTTAATTGATATAATTATAACAATTATAGCATTGTGTGTAGTTATTGGTCGTGCGAATGAAATGCGCTATTTCGGGTTCATAAGGTGACGTGACTGCCCGGAAGCCGTAAAATGCCTGCCTTTGCAATTGCTTGAATACTTTCGATGAATACTTTGGGTTCCGACACAACACCTGCAAGCGGGCTAACTTTTCAGCAGATTATCCTGACGCTACAGAATTATTGGGATCAGCAGGGCTGCGCCTTACTACAACCCTATGATATGGAAGTCGGTGCGGGTACGTCGCATACCGCGACTTTCCTGCGTGCGCTAGGCCCTGAGCCGTGGAAGGCCGCTTATGTGCAGCCTTCACGCCGTCCTAAGGACGGGCGTTACGGCGAAAATCCGAACCGACTACAGCATTACTACCAGTTTCAGGTGGTGTTGAAGCCGTCGCCTGCGAACATCATCGACCTGTATCTCGGCTCATTGGAAGCACTGGGTTTTGATCTTAAGCAAAACGATATTCGTTTCGTCGAGGACGATTGGGAGAACCCGACCTTGGGCGCGTGGGGGCTGGGCTGGGAGGTTTGGTTGAACGGCATGGAAGTAACGCAGTTCACCTATTTCCAGCAGGTTGGTGGGATCAACTGCAAGCCGATCACCGGCGAGATCACCTACGGTCTGGAGCGGTTGGCGATGTACTTACAGGGTGTGGATAACGTGTTCGACCTGACCTGGACACCGGGCGTATCTTACCGTGACGTGTTTCATCAGAACGAAGTAGAGCAATCTACCTACAATTTCGAACACAGTGATGTTGAATTTCTGTTGTCCGCTTTTTCAGCGCATGAGAAGCAGGCCAAGCACCTGATGGAGAATCAACTGGCGTTGCCGGCCTATGAGCAGGTGTTGAAGGGTGCACACACTTTCAACCTGCTGGATGCACGAGGCGCGATCTCGGTGACCGAACGTGCTGGCTATATCGGCCGTATTCGCAATCTGGCGCGCAGTGTCGCGCAGAGTTATTTTGATAGCCGTGCGCGTATGGGCTTCCCGATGGCGCCGAAGGAATGGGCGGATGAAGTGCTGGCGCAGATTGAAAAGAGTGCGGCTGCAAAAAAGGCTAAAGGAGCTGCAAAATGACGAAGGATCTGCTGGTCGAATTACTCGTCGAAGAGTTGCCGCCTAAGGCGCTGAAAAAGCTGGGTGAAAGTTTTGCTGAAACGTTAGCCGCAAGTTTGAAGGCACAAGACCTTGCTGCAGAAGAGGCTGATGTCACTTCGTTTGCATCGCCCCGGCGTTTGGCGGTGCATGTCACGGAGGTAGCCGCACAGGCGATAGATAGGCCACTCACCCAAAAGCTGATGCCGGTCAAGGTTGGCTTGGATGGCAACGGTGAAGCGACCCCCGCGCTATTGAAAAAACTCGCCAATATGGGCGTAGATGCCTCGATCGTGCCAGAACTCAAACGCGTACAGGATGGCAAGAACGAAGCGCTATTTTTTGAAAGTATCGTGACGGGTGTGACGCTGATCGACGGGTTGCAAAAAGCACTGGAAGAGGCCATCAGCAAATTGCCTATTCCCAAGGTGATGAGTTATCAGCTTGAAGACGGTTGGAGCAGTGTACATTTTGTGCGTCCGGCACATGGGCTGGTTGCGTTACATGGCGATGAGATCGTGCCGGTCACGGCATTGGGTCTGTCGGCGGGCAACGCTACGCAAGGGCATCGTTTCGAGTCTGACAACCTGGCGGTGGTGTTGAAGGATGCTGATAGCTATGCAAAGCAGCTTGAAGAGGAAGGTGGGGTCATTGCCAGTTTCAAGGCGCGTCGATCAGATATGCAGCGCCAGCTTGTGTCAGCGGCGATGGAGGAAGGGCTCAAGCCTATCGATGACGATGATCTGCTGGATGAAGTGGCCGGTCTGGTCGAGCGTCCAAATGTGCTGCTCGGTACGTTTGAGGCGGAATTCCTTGAGGTACCTCAGGAGTGCCTGATCCTGACGATGAAGGCGAATCAGAAATACTTTCCGTTGCTGGATGCAGACGAAAAACTGACCAACAAATTTTTGATCGTTTCCAATATCCAGCCTGAGGATGCCAGCTTGGTGATTGGTGGCAACGAACGTGTGGTGCGTCCCCGTCTGGCGGATGCAAAATTCTTCTTCGATCAAGATCGTAAGAAGACGCTGGAAGCGCGTGTAGAGAAGCTTGCCAAGGTGGTGTATCACAACAAGCTGGGGACTCAGCTTCAACGTACAGAACGCGTCTCAGTATTGGCAGGTACGATCGCCCGTCTATTGGAAGCCGACAAGACAGATGCGGAACGCGCGGCAAGATTAGCCAAGGCTGACCTGCTCACCGACATGGTGGGCGAATTCCCCGAATTACAGGGCATCATGGGTCGCTATTATGCGTTGCATGATGGCGAAAAAGCCGTGGTGGCTGATGCAATAGCAGGACACTATCACCCGCGCTTTGCGGGAGACACATTGCCTGAAGGAAATATCTCATGTGCGTTGGCATTGGCCGATAAGCTGGAGACGCTGGTCGGCATATATGGTGTTGGCCAAGTACCTACCGGTGACAAGGACCCGTTCGGATTACGACGTCATGCACTGGGCATCTTACGCATTCTGATCGAAACGCCGCTGGATTTGCCGCTGGGAGCACTGCTAAAACAAGCAGCGGAAAACTTCCCAGCCGATATGTTGAGCGCGACTGTGGCGGAAGACGTCGAGGTGTTCATGCTGGATCGATTGCGTGGTTATTTGCGCGATCAAGACTTTGAGGTGTCGCACATCGAGGCAGTGTTATACATATTGAATGGACGGTTGCACGAAGCATTACCGCGACTGGAAGGTGTGCGTAGCTTTGCTGCGCTGGATGTTGCAAAAGATCTCGCTGCAGCCAACAAGCGCGTAAAGAACATCATGCGCAAGAACCTGGAAGAGCTGGGTGAGGATTTGAAGGATGCTGCTGTAAAGACTTCGCTGTTGAAAGAAGATACCGAACGTGATTTGTATCAGGCGTTACAGGATATTACGCCACTGGCTAATGGTTTTCTTAAGAATGGTGATTACGGGCAGAATCTGCGCGCATTGGTTACGCTCAAGCCATTCATTGATGACTTTTTCGAAAACGTTATGGTGATGTGTGAGGACAAAGCGTTGCGCCTGAACCGTGCCGCGTTGCTACAACAACTGGGCAAACTGATGAATCAGGTTGCGGATATTTCCAAGCTGGCTGCTTGATGACAGGAAAAATATGAAGCTCATCATTCTCGACCGTGACGGTGTAATCAACTACGACTCCGACCAGTTCATCAAGAAACCGGAAGAGTGGAAGCCGATACCGGGCAGCCTTGAAGCGATTGCGCGATTGAATCAGGATGGCTACCGCGTAGTGGTGGCGACGAACCAATCGGGAGTCGGGCGCGGGCTATTCGACATGCCGATGCTGAATGCGATCCACGACAAGATGCATAAGTCATGTGCGCTGGTGGGTGGACATATCGATGCAATATTTTTCTGCCCTCATGCTGCCGAAAGCAACTGCAACTGCCGCAAGCCAAAGAGCGGGATGATGGAGGAGATTGCAACGCGGTATAACACCAGTCTTGATGGTGTGCCGGCAGTGGGTGATTCGTTACGTGATTTGCAGGCGACGGCCGCACTAGGTGCGCAGCCTTATCTGGTGCTTACTGGCAAGGGTACGAAAACAAAAGCGGCAGGAAACCTTCCGGACGGGACGCTTGTTTTTGACGATCTCGCAGCAGTGGTGGCGGCTTTGTTGCAGGGATAACGACCTTATATATGTTGGTATTTCGCTCTCTACTGTTTCTATTGCTGCAAATCATCATCACGCCGATCTTTGCCCTGTTTGCATTGATGACGTTTCCGTTTAGCCGTTTGACGCGTTATCAATTCATCTCGCAATGGGCAAAAATGATGCTGCCGATTTTGCGAGCGGTGTGCGGTATACATCACGAAGTCAAGGGCATCGAAAATCTGCCCAAGGAGCCGTGCGTCGTGCTGTGTAAACATCAGTCGGCTTGGGAGACGCTAGCCTTGCAGGAGATATTTCCGCCGCAAGTATGGGTGTTGAAACACGAACTATTGTGGATTCCATTTTTCGGTTGGGCGTTAGCACTGACCAGCCCGATTGCAATCAAGCGAAGTGATGGTAAAGGCGCGATGAAGCAGTTGCTCAAGCAAGGCAAACAGCGACTTGCGCAAGGTTTCTGTGTGGTGATCTTCCCGGAAGGCACTCGCATACCGTATGGAAAGCGCGGCAAGTATAAGATTGGCGGCGCACTGCTGGCGGCGAGCAGTGGCTTGCCAGTGGTGCCGGTGGCACACAATGCCGGGCGTCTGTGGGGGCGTAATGCGTTCAGCAAACATCCCGGCTTGATTACGATGAGTATCGGGCAAGCTATCCCGACACAAGGCCGTAAGGCTGACGAGATCAACGCCGAAGTGGAAGCGTGGATAGAGAACGAGATACAGCAGCTCACTCACTGATGTTGAATCGTGCGCGTAATCAAGGATTACCGGACATTGAAAAGCGCGAAACACGTCTTGCCGGTAAGCATATCCCTTACACCCTCAAGCGAAGCAAAAAGCGCCGCCATATTGGCCTGCGTATCGACGATCATGGTCTGACTGTCAGTGTGCCTTTGCGTACATCTGAAAAATGGTTACAGGGTGTGTTGCAGGAAAAGGCTAATTGGGTCGTTGAAAAGCTGGACGGCTGGGAATCGAAAAAGACTCCTCCTATTGTCTGGGCCGAGGGTGCGCATATTCCATTCAGGGGAGAAGAGTTCACCCTGAAGTTGACCCCAAAAAAACGCGGTGAGCGTCCAAGATTGCATGGCGAAACTTTGCTCGTGCCCGTTGGTGAGGATGCGTGTGATGATCGCATCGAAAAAGCGGTAAAAATTTGGTACAAAGTCGAAGCGTTGCGGGTGTTCAATGAATGCGTGGCATACTTTGCACCGTTGATGAATGTTCAGCCACGAGAAATAAAGCTCACATCCGCATCCACGCAATGGGGTAATTGCACCGCTGCAGGTGTGGTGAGATTGAACTGGCAACTGGTGAAGATGCCGCTGCACTTGATTGATTATGTCGTCGTGCATGAGTTGGCGCATCTGGTGGAAATGAATCATTCCACTGCATTTTGGCGGGTGGTGGAAAGTGTGTGCCCTGAATACAAACAGTTTCGTACCGAACTGAGAGACTTTGGCCTTGCCGAGTAAGCGTAGTATTAGCGCAGATGCGACAATATGACGCATTCCAAATAACGGCAATCCACTATAGAGTTTCATCTGCCAGTCGGATGAGTGCACTTTCCGGTATCCCCTCCAAGATAAATCAGTGAGTATGAATTCTTTCCGCTTGGCATTCCCAGAATGACGACTTCCTGTGCCGTGAGCTTTCGACTTTTACGTAGCTCATTGTGTGACTTTGTCAGAAGGATTTACATTCCGTCATATAATCCCTGCCTGACACGACACATAGAAAGAGCAGCACAATGCGTACACTAGGCATTATTTTGTTGTCGCTTTTCGTTTTGCTAGGATGCGGGCGCAAGGGCGCGTTATTCTTACCGCCGCATGCGCCAGAACAGAAAGTAACAGAACAGAAAGTAACAGAACAGCAAGCCACTCCCCAGCAAGCAGTTTCCACACAATCTGAAAAGAACGAGTAGCCATGAGTAACTATTTTCATTATCAGCAAGACAAGTTATATGCCGAGGACGTGGCTTTGGATGACATCGCACGTCAATACGGCACACCCTGTTATGTTTATTCGCGTGCTGCGCTGACAGAGGCATACCAACAATTTTCAACGGCATTGCAGGGCAGGGAGCATCTGATTTGTTATGCAGTAAAAGCCAATTCCAATTTGGGTGTCCTGAATGTGCTTGCGAAACTAGGTGCAGGATTCGATATTGTTTCCGGTGGTGAATTGCAGCGTGTTTTAGCGGCAGGTGGTGATGCCCGCAAAATCGTATTTTCCGGTGTGGGTAAAACCGAGGCGGAAATGCGCATGGCATTGGACGCGAACATAATGTGTTTCAATGTTGAGTCATCTGCCGAGTTGGAACGATTGAATGAAACTGCTGCCAGCATGGGAAAAGTAGCGGCAATCAGTTTGCGGGTAAACCCGGATGTTGATGCAAAGACCCATCCATATATTTCTACCGGATTAAAGCAGAATAAATTCGGCGTGAGTTATTCAGAGGCGCTGACGCTCTATCGCAGAATAAAAAATGAATTGCCTAACCTGCACATATCCGGGATGGATTGTCATATCGGCTCGCAACTCACCGAGATTGCGCCTTTCATTGCTGCCATAGAAAAAGTGCTGGTGTTGGTTGATGCGTTAGCAAGTGAAGGTATCGAACTTGAACACCTTGATTTAGGTGGCGGGCTTGGTATTTGTTACGACGATGAATCGCCACCGACGATAGCGGAGTATGTCAGTGCGATGAAGGAAGCACTCGTCGGACGTAAAGAAAAAATCATCTTAGAACCGGGACGCGTTCTAGCAGGGAACGCAGGTATTTTGTTAACGCGTGTTGAATATATCAAGCATGGAGAAGAAAAAAACTTTGCCATCATTGATGCGGCAATGAATGATTTAATGCGTCCTGCTTTGTATGATGCACACCATGAAATCTTGACGGTTGAGCATGAAAATATTTCACCTGAAACTTTTGAAATCGTCGGCCCGATTTGCGAGACGGGAGACTTTATCGGACACGCACGCGAACTAGCGATCAAGCCGAAAGCCTTGCTGGCGGTGCTTTCAGCGGGTGCGTATGGAATGAGCATGAGTTCGAATTACAACACGCGACCGAGAGCTGCTGAGGTCATGGTGTATGGTGGTGATATGCATTTGATACGTGCACGCGAAACAGTAGAGCAATTATTTTCAGATGAAAAAGTAATCGAGTAGTGATGGAATGAGGTTGTAAATTCATCAAAATAAATTTACAAAATTGTTGCGCGATTTTTTAAACGTAGATACAGTACCGATGCCGCAAGCGTCTTCAAGCTAATTACGGGGCGTTTGGGTGTGTAGTGAGTCATACTGAAATTCTAATTTTTCATGGAGAATCAAAATGGCAACATCAAAAACGCGCGCAACTAAAAAACCCGTAGCTAAGAAGAAAGCAGCTAAAAAGAAACCAGCCGCTAAGAAAAAAGTAGCAGCTAAAAAGAAGCCAGCCGCTAAGAAAAAAGCTGCTGCTAAAAAGAAGCCAGCCGCTAAGAAAAAAGCTGCTGCTAAAAAGAAGCCAGCCGCTAAGAAAAAAGCTGCTGCTAAAAAGAAGCCAGC
>CAZURE010000004.1:0-176392 GCA_964623195.1 uncultured Gallionella sp.
CCCTTTTCTACGACCTACCCGGGATTATTGTTGAATCGTCAAGCTGATGTCGGCCTTGCGACTAGCGGTAATGCCAAAACTAGTGCTAGGCGCAAAACCTTGGGGTCAGGTCTTGCAATCATACATTTCCCCAGCAATAGATGAAATTGGCACGTTCACCTTGGCTTGTGCAGGCGGCGTTGAACCTGCTGGTGGATGAGATGATGAACATTGGGCAGGGGGTGTTGGGTTCGGTGGGGGATGGTCAGGGAGGGGATCAGCAGGAGGTGGGAGTATGAGGGTGTTTGGTTCACCCATTCAAAAGCCAAACGACTGGTGGTGGACAAAAGGATCAAAACCCGCGAATAGAAGATCAAAGCGAATTCCACTTTTCCTCACATAAACATAAGGATTTTCCTTATATCCGCGTATCTTATTTGGCATTAACCTTGTGCTCCTGATAGATGTACGCGAAAAGATGAATTTTCAGGTTTGATTCGCAGCCTGATTGGAGGTGGTGAAATGAAAAAAATTAATGCGACGCTGGTGCCTTTAATTTGTGTATGGGTATCCGCCTTGATGGTGGGATGTATTTCAACAGATATGGACGCACACGCGGCAAGCTTTGATTGTGCGAAGGCTAACACCAAGGTCGAGCACATGGTTTGTGATAATCCGGAGCTTTCTAAGTTGGATGAAGAAATGGCGGAAGCGTACAAGGTTGCGCTGCAAGATGAGAAGCATGCTGCCTTCATCAAGCAGGCGCAGCGGCGGTGGTTGAAGGAACGGGATGGGTGCACCAATGCGGATTGCCTAGAAATGACATACCGGGGTCGTATCAATAAATTGAATCCAGATATTGACAAGCATTTCATCACCGTGCTGTCGAAAAATGAGTTGCTATGTAAATCCTATAAAAAATACATTGAATGGGAAGTGAACGAAACACAAAAGAAAGACCGTGCTGAATATCGTAAAACGGTTCCGCTGTTTGGAACTGGGTCGTTAACTTGGTACAACAACCCTCCTCAATGCCAAAGACCATTTGGAGAAGAATTTTCAGAATTCAGCCCAGTAAAGTGGCACGAAATCAAACCGGAGGATTACCCAGAGCTTGCTGGGCAGGCTTATCGCTATATTAATGATTGGCCGTGGCAGCATAAGGTTGACAACTGGACATTCAAGAATCGCTCAGATACTGCAAAACCATTAAGCACTGATTGGTTTAAAGAAGGTGAAAAAGGAATGATATTCCAGCATTCCAATGGCTGGGTGCGAATGTGGCTAGGTGAGGCAGATATAGACAATACGGGGTATACAGTTACTCTACTTAAAGTAGATTACAGTCGTTGTGGTTACGAGCCATTATTGTCAACAGGCAAACACAGAAAAGTTGATTGGCAAGTGCCCGTGATGGTTGTCGATGTAACTGGAAAGAAAATTGATACAGTTAAATCAGAATGGATTCTTGGCTTAACTGACTTTATAAAAGCTTCCGGATCTCAGTTTGGCAGTATGCGCACGTTGGGGCTTCAGAGTTTCGATGTATTCAATTTTTCTGGGGATAGCTACTTCGATCAATGGGAAGGTGAAGCTATCAATTGGGGTGAAGAATGGACTCCTAACAAAAATAAACAATCCTTTGGATATTTGTATCTGCCAAAAAATGCCACCTTAACGGTGCATAGGGTTTATCAAGAGAAGGCATCTGCTGTTTGTCGCTTCAAATTCAACAAGAAAGCTAATTGAACAAGGGAATAATCATGGCCATCACTACTACGCACAATATTACCGATTACAAAACGAATTTGATCACAAATTTATTACGCAGCGTTGAAGGTTTCATTCGTGTGCCTTATTACGACAGAACCCGTGTAAGGCGTATGAAATGTAGGGCGACAATAAGCGTAGCGCATTGCGCCGAATGAGCATTCCGGCATACTTCTGCCATGCCTGATTACTGTCGCGCCTAGCATCCGGGTGGCACTTATTTTTTACCGTCAATCTACTGCAACGGAAGAATAATCGCGATTTAAGGGGGCCAGCCCTTTTCTACCCTTTTCTACGACCTACCCGGGATTATTGTTGAATCGTCAAGCTGATGTCGGCCTTGCGACTAGCGGTAATGCCAAAACTAGTGCTAGGCGCACCTACCTTGCCATGTGAGATATACCTAGTGGCAGTGTTCGAGAATGAACATGCGGCACAATGCGCTACGCTATTCGATACACTCAGGGCAGGTTTATTGTCGACCTACACGTACTGGAGATGCATGTCAGCACGGCCCCTATTGATCTACCCGAAATATCTCCGTCTCAGGATGAAATGCATACCATGCAAACCAATAAGCTGAAATGGTCGGTATTTCTGCGCCTGTATTATCGGTCACGGTGACACTACGGCTACTTGCATCATAGCGAATGATAATTTCTTCACCACCCAGTCGTTCTTGAACAACGCCACCACTGCGCGCCAATTCATCGAAGGGATAGGCTTTGAAATGTGTACCGCGTTGCACACCTACCACCCAAGCTTTGGGATGCAGTTCATCACTCTGGTTTGACACCGAAAACCATACACCACGGCTGTCTCCATAACCTTGATATGGGTTGCGCGTATAGTCACGATTGGCTCCCGTATCACGCGATAAGACCTTGGTGTCAGGAAAACGCTTTCTCCAATCCTGCCAAGAAGTGTGACTCATTGGGATACGTTGTAACGCGACACCTTTATATTGTCCTGTTACCGCCTTGCCCATGATCTGCGACCATAACGATTCGGTTTCGCGGTCATAGAGCAGCACATCACTGTTATAGAGCAGTCCTGAGACCCCAAAGCGTAACTTCTGCCCGTTGACGATACTTTTAAAGGCAATGCCCGTACCGCATAGTGGACAATAAGTCACTGTTACCGGCTCATTACCGAAGGTGTCGTTAACGATCTCATGCAAATTAAGAATCGCAACCGGATATGCCCGCGCGACCCCGTTACGTTCCAGGCCTAAAACACGATCTTCGTCTTTCAACCACCCGGCATCTGCAATGGTGGTAAATCGCGGATGGTCGATAGTGGGAATTCCGTCACGTGGCGGCCCTCCGTGCTCGATGGCGGCCATCGGAACCAAGCTATCTCGCACATCAAATCCGTTCCATGGACCACCTGCTGCAACCTTCATCATCAATAATCCGACTGAACCCAAGAGGGCAAAGCTCAGAAGGTAATGCCTAGTCCGTATTGCTCTTAAGATCGCGATCATGCGCATTTCATATCTCCAGCATAAGTGGCTTATAGGCTGTTAGTCTCAGATATGAGCTTATTCTTACGAATTCATCAGACATTCTTTCTTTGCATGAACCATAGGGGGCAAAGCATGGTCTCTGTTAACATGCTGCCAAAGCAACGCTGAGTGAGTAGTCTTCAAGCTCAATAAGGCATTTAATAAGGAGCGTGTTTTGAACACCAACAAACTAATACTTACCCTGTTTACCGTCGCTTGTTCCAGCATGCTGGCTAACGCTGCTTATGCGACGGAAGATTTGACTAAAGCATGTAACGGAAAAAACTATCAACCGAGCGTTGTTCCTGAAAAAATGACTGTACAGGAGAAAAAGTTACGGTTTCGTTGTCTGGTTCAGCCGGCGGTAACAGAAGTGTTCTCGGAATTAACCGATCAATACAATTCTGTCTCCGAGGCAGTCAATCAGGGTAGCGAGAGCGAAAACATCAAACGGTTGAAGGAAAAATATAAGGTTAAGTCTAATGAAGATCTACTCAAAGCGATGAAGCCTCACCCTAAAAGTATCGCATTGGCTCAGGCCGCAATGGAAAGTGCGTGGGGGACTTCACGATTTTTCGTCCAGGCCAATAACATTTTTGGCGTATGGTCATTCAATAAAAACGAGCCAAGGATAGCCGCTGGCGAAAAACGGGGTAAGAAAACTGTCTGGGTCAAAAAATACGGCTCCGTCAAAGAAGCGATCAAAAATTATTATCTGGTGCTGGCCCGTGGGCGTGCCTTTGGTGAGTTCAGGGATGTCAAAATGGAATCCGCCGACCCCTACAAGCTGGTAGCAAAGCTGGATAGTTATTCGGAAAGAGGTGCTGAATATGGCAAAGAGCTGGCATCCATGATCAGATACAACAAGTTTTATAAGGTCGATTAAGCATTTGGCAGGATAGGGGGACTTCAGAGGGGCTACCCCCCTGCATTCCCCCCAATCTTAGCCCCTTTCTGGCAACCTGCCCCCTCGCCCGCAAAAAGATTTGCAAAATATGGGATAAATCACTAGAATGCCCGCCTTTCGTTGTACAGAATTTTAGCTTCAGTTAAAAAGATCACTTAGGAGTAACACATGGCAAATACCGCACAAACACGCAAGCGTGCACGTCAGGCAATCAAAAAGAATGCCCACAACAGTGGCCTGCGTTCAGAGTTGCGCACCGCAATCAAGAAGGTGACCAAGGCTATCACTGCTGGTGATAAGGCCGCTGCACAGGCTGTTTACAAGTCTTCTGTGAGCACGGTTGATCGTATCGCTGACAAGAAAATCATTCATAAAAATAAGGCAGCTCGACATAAGAGTCGTATGTCTGCGGCGATCAAGGCGATGGCATAAAGCTGAGTTACTTTGATGTTCCGCGACAAGCCGACAGCAATGTCGGCTTGTTTGCTTTGTAGGACTGCTATTTTCCTTGCCTAGCAAGGGCTGTTTGGCTCAATATATGTCTTTTGTTGTAGCCGAACGGCGGATACCTTGTCCGCCGTCTTGTATTTTGACATTTGGTATTTTGACATTTGGTATTTTGAGGTTTGTATGTCGCATTTAATGAATACTTATGCTCGTCTTCCTGTTGCCTTCTCGCATGGCGAGGGTGCTTGGCTGTGGGACACCGATGGCAAGCGTTATCTTGATGCGTTGTCCGGTATCGCCGTCAACACCCTAGGGCACGCACACCCACGCTTTACAGCCGCATTGAATGATCAAATCGGTAAGTTGTTGCATTGCTCCAATGTCTATCAGATACGTGAGCAAGAGGCACTCGCCGAAAGGTTATGCAGTCTTTCTAAGATGCAGGAGGCGTTCTTCTGCAATTCAGGTTGTGAAGCAAACGAAGCCGCGATCAAGCTAGCACGGCTGTATGGCCACAAGCAGGGCATAGACTCCCCTTCCATCATCGTGATGGAAAAAGCCTTTCACGGACGGACGCTGGCAACCCTTTCCGCCACAGGAAACCGCAAGGTACAGGCAGGTTTTGAACCGCTGGTAAAAGGCTTTGTACGTGTTCCTTATGACGATCTGGAGGCTATTCAGCAGGTTGCGCAGAGCAATCGCGACGTTGTTGCGGTGTTGGTTGAGCCTATCCAAGGCGAAGGCGGTGTACGTACGCTGGATATCCATTATCTCGAGCAGTTGCGGAAAGTCTGTGACGAGCAGAATTGGCTGTTGATGTTGGACGAAGTGCAAAGCGGTATCGGGCGCACCGGCAAGTGGTTTGCCCATCAGCACACAGGCATCGTGCCTGATGTGATGACGTTGGCGAAAGGCCTGGGGTCAGGCATTCCAGTCGGTGCCTGTCTCGCAGCTGGCAAGGCTGCTGATATCTTCCAGCCGGGCAATCACGGCTCGACGTTTGGAGGCAACCCCTTGGCTGCTGCGGCAGGTCTGGCAACCCTGAGTATTTTGGAACTAGATAACCTTCTGTCACATGCTGAAAGTCTCGGCACCTTCATCAAAGCAGGTATCGCCGACGCATTGCAGGACATGAGCGGCGTCAGAGAGATTCGCGGACAAGGGCTGATGATCGGTATTGAGCTCGACAAGCCATGTGGCGAACTGGTCAAACAGGCACTTGATAAAGGTTTGCTGATCAATGTCACGGTAGACAATGTGATCCGCCTGCTGCCTCCACTAATCATGTCGCAAGACGAGGCGACACAACTGCTGGATATTCTGTGTCCGCTGATAAAAGAATTCATACAATCCTGATCCAAGGAAATCATAAGAGGAAAACCTAAGGTGGCTGTCGCAGACGTAAAACACTTTTTGCAATTCAAGGACTTTACACGTGAAGATCTGGCACACGTGTTCAAACGCGCACGTATCATCAAGGACAAATTTAAGGCCTACCAACAATACTGGCCGCTGACTGACCGCACACTGGTCATGATCTTCGAAAAAGCCAGCACCCGTACCCGTCTTTCATTTGAGGCTGGTATGCAGCAACTGGGCGGCGCGGCAATTTATCTAAACACGCGTGATTCTCAATTGGGTCGCGGTGAGCCGGTAGAGGACGCTGGAAAAGTCATCTCACGTATGAGTGATATCGTGATGATCCGGACTTTTGAACAGGACATCATCGAACGCTTTGCGGCCAATTCACGCGTACCCGTCATCAACGGACTGACCAACGAATACCACCCCTGCCAGATTCTGGCCGATATCTACACCTATATCGAACATCGCGGCAGCATCCAGGGCAAAACCATTGCCTGGATCGGTGACTCCAACAATATGTGCAACACGTGGCTGCAGGCAGCCGAGATACTGGATTTCAATGTTCATGTCTCGACACCACCCGGCTATGAAGTGGAGCCTGAGCGTGCCGGCTTGTACGGCCATGAGCACTACGAGGAGTTCGCCGACCCGATGGAAGCCGCACGAGGCGCTGATCTGGTGACCACCGATGTATGGACCAGCATGGGTTTTGAAGCAGAGAACGAAGAACGCATGAAAGACTTTGCCGATTGGCAAGTCGATAGCGACATGATGCGTGTTGCAGCCAAAGATGCGCTATTCATGCACTGCCTGCCTGCCCATCGTGGCGAAGAGGTTTCTGCAGATGTTATCGACGGCCCGCAAAGCGTGGTGTGGGATGAAGCGGAGAATCGTCTACATGCCCAAAAAGCCTTGATGGAATATCTGCTGTTAGGGAAAGTGGAAGACTAAATAAATCGCCTGCTCACAAGCGGCGGAACCGATCAATATATTTTTACCTGAGAATAAACAATGAGTGACATCAAAAAAGCTGTACTGGCCTATTCAGGCGGACTCGATACTTCAGTCATCCTTAAGTGGCTGCAAGATACTTATCAATGTGAGGTCGTGACCTACACTGCCGACCTTGGTCAGGGTGAAGAGCTGGAGCCTGCACGTCAAAAGGCTTTGCAATTCGGCATTCCGAAAGAGAGTATTTTCATTGAAGATGTACGTGAAGAGTTTGTACGCGATTACGTTTTCCCGATGTTCCGTGCGAACACGATTTACGAGGGCGAATATCTGCTCGGCACCTCAATCGCACGTCCTCTGATCGCTAAGCGATTAATCGAGGTCGCCAATGAAACCGGCTCACAAGCCATCTCTCACGGCGCAACCGGTAAAGGCAATGATCAGGTGCGCTTCGAGTTGGGTGCTTATGCGCTGGACCCGAATATCAAGATCATCGCGCCTTGGCGTGAGTGGGATTTGCTGTCCCGCGAGAAATTGATGGCGTATGCTGAAAAACATGGCATCCCAGTTGATATGAAGCATAAGCAGGGCGGCTCGCCCTACTCTATGGACGCCAACCTGTTGCATATTTCTTATGAAGGCCGCCATCTGGAAGACCCGGCAGCAGAAGCAGAAGAAAGCATGTGGCGTTGGTCAGTGTCACCGGAAAATGCACCCGATGAAGCGGAATACCTGGATATCGAATTTACCAAGGGCGATATCGTTTCGCTCAATGGCACACAGATGACGCCTGCACAGACCCTAGCCAAATTAAATGAGCTAGGCGGTAAGCACGGCATCGGTCGCCTTGATCTGGTAGAGAATCGTTACGTTGGTATGAAGTCACGCGGCTGCTATGAAACTCCCGGCGGCACCATCATGCTGAAAGCACATCGCGCGATCGAATCCATCACCATGGACCGTGAAGTGGCACACCTGAAAGATGACCTGATGCCACGCTACGCCAGCATGATATACAACGGTTACTGGTGGGCGCCGGAGCGCATCGCATTGCAGGCACTGATCGACCAGACTCAGCAAACTGTCAACGGCTGGGTCCGCATAAAACTGTACAAGGGTAACGTGATCGTGGTCGGACGGGATTCCAAAACTGATTCCCTGTTCGATCCTGAAGTCGCGACATTTGAAGATGACCAAGGTGCTTATGACCAGAAGGATGCGGCCGGATTCATCAAGCTGAATGCATTACGCTTACGTATTGCGGCAAACCAGAAAAAAAGTAAATAGTGGAAATTTGCATCGTTCCCTAAACCCATATCATGATTTACGAATTGGACGGAGACATTTTGTTTAGTGGTGCAAAAGCCATCGTACAAGGCGTCGCACCCAATGATGACTTTCTTCACGGGCTAGCAATGCAACTACGGGAACGCATGCCTGCCATGTATAAAGATTTTCGCCATTATTGCCATACCAGGCATCCCAAGTCAGGCGGTTTATGGACATGGATGAGCGCAGATGGACGTTATCTGATCAATTTATTCACGCAAGAAGCTGCGTATGACCATGGCAGCAAGCCGGGTCGCGCAAAACTCAGCCACGTAAATCATTCGTTGCATGCATTGCGTCGCTTTTTACAGGATGAAAAGCTCGAAAGTATAGCGCTGCCCAAGCTGGCTTGTGGAGTGGGTGGATTAGACTGGGACGATGTGCGCCCATTGATAGAAAAGCAGCTTGGTGATCTTGAGATACCAATCTATATCTATACCAGCTACCAAAAAGGTAGCAAAGCCAGCGAACCCTCAGAATAACCCTGAAACATGGAGAGCACACAATATGCCTAAGTTCGATAACGTAAGTGTAGAAAAAGAAGCGACTGTTTATTTTGATGGCAGGTGTGTATCGCACACTGTGTTATTTGCAGATGGCGCACGCAAGACGCTGGGGGTCATCTTGCCCGGCAGCCAGCTAACCTTCAATGTCGGTGTACCGGAACTGATGGAAATCACCTCCGGCACATGCAAAATAAAAATCGGCGACGAGCCGGAGTTCAAAACTTATACAGAGGGAGATAAGTTCTCTATCCCTGAAAGTGGTCACTTTATGATTGATACCAGCGAAGTGGTTAACTATGTTTGCAGCTACGGTTAATACCTGATTATATTTTTTGGGGGAGATTAAGAAAATGCCATCATTCGATATCGTTTCAGAAGTTGAAAAAACAGAGGTCAAGAATGCCGTTGAGCAGACCAACAAGGAAGTTGGTACACGCTTCGATTTCAAGGGTTCTGATGCTCGTGTAGAGCAAGCCGAGCTAGTGCTTACTGTCTATGCAGACAACGAGTTCCAGATGAATCAGGTGCAGGATATCCTGAACGGTAAACTGACCAAACGTGGCGTAGACATCAAATGTCTTGATATCAGCGACAAGGTTGAAAAGGTGAGCGGCAACAAAGTAAAACGCAGTTGTGTTGTCAAAGTGGGCGTAGAGATCGAGCTTGCTAAAAAAATCGTCAAACACCTCAAAGATAGCAAGATGAAAGTTCAAGCCAGCATTCAGGGTGACACGGTCCGCGTCAATGGCAAGAAGCGTGATGACTTGCAGGATGCTATTGCCTTCATCAAAAAGACCATCACCGACTTCCCGTTGCAATACCAAAATTTCCGGGACTAATCACAACCATGAATCCTCAAATCACCAGAGCAATGAGTTCGTCCTTACGTTGGTTGGCGATTTCACTCGTTGTCACACCCCTCCTCTCTGTTGCTCATGCAGCTGATAGCACCTCATGCAGCTATTCCATCATTTGCGTTGCTCAGAATCAGTACGAGCCAGAATTCAATCTGCAGCTCGCACAGCAGGAAGCTGATGCCCCCTATGCTTTGACTATAAAAGGCACTCGCAAAGCTTCCGTTGGAAAATCCACTATTGGATACCCCGAGATGTTATGGAAGGACACCAAGTATGTCCTGACTGCGCCAACACGATGGAAAGATGATGACTGGGATCAAATAGGCTTGGCGGCGGTAGGCATTGCTGGTGTGATTGCGTTCGTTGATCGTCCTGTGCAGGATTTCATGCGCCGCATTGCTCCCGATGACGACCCGCTATCACCAAACGACAGTCGTTTCCTGCATGAAATTGAGCGTTTTGGCCGCATGTACTCCCTCGGACTGTTGGGAGGTTTCTATGTAGCTGGTTCATTGAATGATGATGATACTGCGATTGCAGTCGCTCAGGATGGACTGACTGCGACGATTATTGCCAGTGGCATCATCACCACTGCCGGAAAAATCATCACCGGTCGCGCACGTCCCCGTAAGGACCTTGGACATGCTCACTTCCGCCCATTTGGCGGCGATCACTCATTTCCCTCCGGCCATACTACGCATGCCTTCGCCATTGCATCAGTCATCGCCAATCACTATGAAGAGAAAGCATGGGTAAGCTATGCCTCATACACAGTTGCCGGTCTGGTTGGATTGGCACGCAGCTACCACGGTGGCCACTACACTTCAGACATCCTGACAGGTGCAATGATAGGCACACTGGTCGGTAAAAATGTCGTCTCATACAATCGGCAATTTCGCACCGGAAACATAGCTGTTATCCCTGAAATTACACCGGGTATGGCAGGAATGCGACTTGTAAGCAGTTTCTAACTTCCAGTATAAACATGAAGAACAGCGCTGAGGGGTAAATTTTCCTTCAAGAAGGAGAATCACACCCTGACCTCCTCTGTCGATCTGGATCACTGGTTGACCAAATACAATTCACAGCCTTCTTTATATGTACATCTTGCAAATGCGCATCTCAGACCTCGATCAACATCCATCACTTAAAAGCGCACTTTTCTAGGCTTGTAACATCGGCAAGGAATCCAATCGCCACTAATACAGACTACCCATCAAGCAAGTTTCAATAGCAAATGCGTGTCATATTAACGACGATGATGCTGAAATTTCAGCAATTTCCAACGATTCCTCGTCTTTCACCCAACTCGAAAATTATTACCGAATGCAACAATAACAATGAGTTATGGAATTATTTAACTCGTTGGCATATAGCTTGCTGTCACTACCTCTAACCTTTGGAGGTAGAGATGCGTTCCACTATCAATCATAAACAATATATGGATTTGCTTGATGCACATACTATCGTCTGCACGATAGACGCGTCTGGCACTATCCTCGAATGTAACGACAGATTCTGCCAAGCCAGCGGATATACCCGCGAGGAACTCATCGGAGAGCCAGATCGAATACTCAAATCCGACCACCATCTGGATAGCTTTTATAAAATACTTAATGATCTAAGAAGCGATGGCAAAGCGTGGTATGGAGAGATATGTAACAAACGGAAAAATGGTAGCAATTTCTGGTTAGTTACCAGCATCACTCCCGAGTTGGATGAGCACGGTAAACCGGTCAAGTTTTTAGCGGTGGGCACAGACATCACAGCCACCAAAGAACAGGGTAACAATTGCAGCAAGGAACTGGTCAATTCTATGCCGGGCATTTTTTACATGCTTGACCCGAGGGGGCGCTTCATCTCGTGGAACACGCAACTTGAGCATGTCACGCAATTTAGCAATGATGAAATCTCACAGCGTACCGCTTTGGATCTTTTTGAAGCTAATGACCGCGTACATGTTGAAAACAACATCCGTAAAGTATTTGAAATTGGCGAAACATCCGTTGAAGGCATGCTGAAAACAAAAGATGGGACCAAAATCCCCTATCACTTTACAGGCAAGCGAATAACTCAGGATGAAAATCCTGCCCTGATAGGATTAGGTACAGATGTCAGCAAGCGAAAACAAGCCGAAGCAACAGCACGTAAATCCAGCGAGGAACTAGCAGCGATATTCGACTCCTCTAAGGTCAGCATCGCCTATATCAAAAATAACGTCATTATTAAAAATAACCGTAGGTTCGATGAGGTATTCGGGTATGAGCCCGGTGAGTTGATCGGTCAAAATACACAGCGTCTTTATCCTGATGAATCTTCATATCACTCAGTCACTTCTGGTGCGTTACCCATCATGACATTAGGTGAGTCCTATCAACGCACGATGGAAATGCGACGCAAGAATGGTACTCCCTTCTGGGCAAGAATAAGCGGCAGCCCTTTATCCACAAGTTTGTCACGCGGGTCAGTATGGACTTTTGAAGATGTCACTGCCGAACATCATGCAAGAGAAAAAATTCACAATATGGCCTTCTATGATGCACTGACTCAATTGCCAAATCGCCGCATGTTGGATGATCGGCTCGAACAAGCGCTCGCAGTCAGCAAACGTCGTCGCCGTTTCGGCGCTGTTATCTTCCTCGATCTGGATAACTTCAAGCCACTCAACGAAAAACATGGGCATGCCGCCGGCGACCTGTTGCTAGTTGAGGTCGCACACCGTCTCACAAGCTGTGTTCGTGAAGTGGATACTGTTGCTCGTTTCGAGGGAGATGAATTCGTGGTGATGCTCAACGAACTGGATGCTGAAGAATCTACCGCTTCCTCTCAAGCAGCCAGTATTGCCGAAAAGATACGTCTAACTCTTTCCGAGATATATAACCTAACCTATTATCGTAACAATGGAGAAAGAACTGATATTCAGCATCATTGCTCAGCTAGCATAGGTGTAATGATGTTCTCTAATCACGATTCTTCTCCCGGCGACATCCTCAAATGGGCCGGCATAGCGATGTATCAAGCAAAAGATTACGGACGAAATCAGGTTCACCTGTTTGCGCGAGAATTACAAGACTCATAAAAAAATCCCCCGAATCGACATTCGAGGGATGCATGAAACGACTCCTGTAATACGTATCAGAACGGGATATCGTCGTCGAAATTATCGAAGCCACCTTTTGCTGCTGCAGCCGGTGCTGCCTTAGCAGGCGTGGCAGCTGGTTTTTTTTCCACCACTTCAAAACTACCACCTGAAGATTTACCGCCCAACATCGTCATCTCATTGACTACGATCTCGGTGGTATAACGATCACGGCCTTCTTTGTCCTGCCACTTGCGTGTTTGTAGCTTTCCCTCAGCGTAAATCTGTGAGCCCTTTTTCAAGTATTCACCGGCAATCTCAGCAAGGCGACGATAGAACACCAAATTATGCCATTCTGTCTTTTCCTGCTTCTCTCCGCTCTTATCCTTCCAGTTTTCAGATGTTGCCAACGTGCAGTTCGTCACCGCATCACCACTGGTCATATAGCGAGTCTCAGGGTCTTTGCCGAGGCGGCCTATCAAAATAACTTTGTTCACCGACATATCATGCTCCTTTCGTCACAAGTTGTTCCACTGCGTCTTTATCAAAACCCTTCATATCCACTTTGAGGCAAGCAATATTTTCAGCCGTTATTACCATCACCTCGCGAACGCCATCTAATTGCGAAAGTTCCTTCTGCAACAGGACACCCTGTTCGTTTTCCATATCACTCAAGTGATACATCTTGGTACTCACTGCAGCAGGAGGCGACATACCTGAAGCAACCATAAACCAGATCAACAGCAATACAATCGCGAAAATGAAGACTGAATTTCCGCCAACATACTGCATCAGCGCCCCTCCCACAGCTGCACCAAGAAACGCACCTAGAAATTGAACACTACTGTAAACACCCATCGCTGTCCCCTTAGAAGCCAGGGGTGCAATCTTGCTGATCATCGAGGGCAATGTTGCCTCCAATACATTAAATGCGGTAAAGAAAACAAGCAGCGCGAATGCTACGCCCCACACACTGTTCTGTGAAAACAACAATAACATCTGCCCGCCTGCAGCTAAGCCAACTGCCATCATGAAAATCTGTTTCATCTTCGCCTTTTTCTCAGCAATGATGATCGGCGGCACCATCAGGAAAAACGCAATAAACATCACCGGGAGATATACATACCAATGCTGCGCCAACGCCAAACCGTTACGCTCAAGTACAAACGGCACTTGCATAAATACCGACATCAGAATTGCATGCAATGCAAAAATACCGAAATCAAGCCGTAACAATTCAGGGTTACGTAATACGTCGGCAAAATGTTTTCCACTCGCCCCAGTGTCACTATGAAAACGTGTGATTGCAGGGTCTGGTATCACAAACTTCACCACACCCATTGCCAGTAGTGCCAATACACCCGTCATCGCAAAGATACCTGGCACACCTATCAGACTATTCAGTAACGGTGACAACACCATAGAAATCGAGAACGTGATACCGATCGTAATACCGATCATCGCCATCGCTTTGGTGCGGTGTTCCTCACGGGTCAAGTCTGCCGTCAACGCCATCACAGCCGCATTGAGCGCGCCTGCGCCCTGCACCACTCGCCCAAGTATGATCAGATAGATGTTATCTGCAGAAGCCGCGATAAAACTGCCCAGCGCAAACAAAATCAAGCTGGCATAGATTATTGGCTTTCTGCCATAGCGATCGGACATCCAACCCGCTGGTATCTGCAAAATTGCCTGCGTCAGGCCATACGCCCCGAGTGCGATACCCATCAGTAAATGACTGTCGCCTCCGGGAAGATCCTCAGCATAAAGTGCAAAAACCGGCAAGATGATAAACAGGCCCAGCATGCGTAGTCCATAGATACTGGCAAGGCCAATACCGGCGCGACGTTCTTCGGGAGTCATTGCTTCTGAGATAGCTTGTTGCATAGGAATTTTAGGAGGCGTTAAAAGTCGTGTATTTTAGCAGGACATTACACCTGATGCAGGGATATGCATGATTGATGCAGGAGATTACATCGGTTAGACTGTAATGAGGCAATACCTGACAAGATAATAATAATACTTACTACAATCAATTGGTTACAATTGTCACGATGCGGCACTCGTTATTCTGATCCGCCTCAAGCTTTCAGCTGAGCGATTTATTCAGGAGCCAAACTAATCAAAATGCTCCCAGAAGCAGGCTTCATATCCTGACCCGCTACAAATATTTTTGCTTGCCCCTTGTAGATAGAAAAAAGCGGGATGGCTTTCCCACCATGCTGCTCTTCCCATTGCAAGAAATCGAATTCCTCCGACAACTTGGTTGAGTGCAGCGTATACCCTTCCTTTAATTTCATACTCAGCGATTTGAAATTCTCTTCATTAGAGAAAAGTACTTGGCCAAATTTCTTGTTGGTATGACGTGAGTCTTCGACACCCGTGTCGACCTCAGTGCTTGGTAAGGTGAACACATTGGCTGCACCTAATTCACTGCTATATTTCAGGCAAGCCAGAGAATTTATATTGTTACGCCATGAGAGTGCTAGTAGTCCCGTGAGACCAACCAGATCAAGGTTTCTATCAGCATGTTCCGACACTGCATTACCAAAATAGACTGGCAATCCTTCCATTCGTGCTTTACTGACGTTTTCCCAGTTATTGTCTGCCATCAGGACGCGCAAATCTTGCTTAACCAATTCTTTGCCTATTGCAATTGAAAGGTCACTTACGCCGACGATCAGAAATCCGTGCCCTTCAGGCTCTGCAATGCCCAGCATTTTTGCGGCCCAACGGGCTGAAACACTTTGCAGCACAACTGTCACGATAATCACCAGAAAGGTCAACGGTACTAGCAACTCTGCCTGAGGGACACCAATTTTTTCCAGATGCAAAGCGAAAATCGCAGAAACCGCGGCCGCAACTATCCCTCGTGGTGCGATCCAACTGATCAGTGCTTTTTCCTTCCATGTCAGGTTTGAGCCGATAGCAGAAATAAAAACACTAATCGGCCGTGCGACAAACTGCATGACGAACAACACAATTATTGCTCCCCATCCAAGCACACTGAAATCTTCCCAGTCTAGGCGGGCGGCGAGAATGATAAACAGTCCTGAAATGAGTAACAGGCTTAAGGATTCTTTGAAATCAAGTAGATCAGCAATGTCGATATCCTTCATATTGGCAAGCCAGATACCCATGACAGTTACCGTGAGCAGGCCGGATTCCTCTGCCAGATCATTAGAAAGGGCGAACAAACCTACTACAACAGCCAGTGCCCCGAAGTTGTGCAAATATTCCGGTAGTAAGTGTTTACGCAAAGCGACTCCCAGCATCTGCCCACCGAGCGCACCAAGCACAAAACCAATTGCAACTATTTCCATGAATACCAGCAGTGTATGTCCCAGTGCCGTACCACTAGCACTGGCGATGATGAATTCATAAACCAACACCGCAAAGATAGCCCCGATAGGATCGATGATGATGCCCTCCCATCTCAGCACATTGCTAACAGCTGCTGTCGGACGGACGGTGCGAAGGATCGGAATGATGACGGTTGGTCCGGTCACCACTGTGATGGCACCAAACAGGAAAGCGATTTCCCAGGGGCAATTCAACGCCCAGTGAGTCACCACCGCCGTAATCAACCAAGTAATAATCGCCCCGACAGAAACCAATCGTCTGATGACACTTCCGACTTCGCGTACATCTCGAAAGTGAAGTGTCATACTGCCTTCAAAAAGTATGATTGCAACTGAAATGGAAATAATTGGAAATAGTAGTTCACCGAACATAATGTCAGGATCTAGCAGACCTCCGACAGGTCCCGCGCCAAGCCCGATGAGAAGCAGAAAAAGTATCGAAGGTAGCTTTGTCCACCATGCAGCAACTTGTGATGCAAAGCCGAGTACCAGAATACCGGCTAATAGCGCAAGAATTTCAAACTCCATATCTACTTTTCCTCTACGTAAATGCAGTTAAATATCCAACAATCTCAACCCTGCATTCAAAGCTTACTCATTATGCAATTATCAACTCAATACAGGGAGAACAGATGCATGATACCTCGTGATAAGAGCACGGAGAATATAGTCGATACAGCGTGAATTGACTTATTCGGTATAACCATCAAGTTTAGCTGGCTTACGCTCACACGAAATTATGAATGGTATGTCATCTCCGCGTAGCGATCAGGATATTGCCGATATCGCTGCATACTTTGCCGACCAGGAAATCATGAAAGGTCGTGGATGGACTAACGACGAGAAAAGCAAGGAAATCTACACCAAGGGAGGTAAGGAAGAGAGGGTGATGACATGTCTGCATTGTCATGGGGAACGTGGGAAAGGATTGCATCAGTCGATAGCCATCTACCCAGTCATAGATGGCCAGCATAAGTCTTATTTAATTAAGCAAATGATCGACTTCAAGGCAGACTATCGCAACAACAGCCCAAGTATCATTATGAACAAGATTGCCAGATCCATGAGCGACGAGGAAATTGAAGCCGTTTCCGAGTATTTATCTGTGCAGTAAAGGTCGTAAAAATAGATGCGAACTGGTTTCAACGGTATTGCTGAGGAATGAAAAATAGTATCCACACACCGTAATCACTTTATCTTCAAGTTCCGCTTCGAAAATCGCCGCATGCCCCCCCCTACAATCTCTGCACTTATAAAACATGCATTGCGCTCAACAGTCTTTAACTGCCAACTCAAACCATATGTTGGGTTAGTGTCAAAAATCGCGTAAACTACTAGGTCGTTTCAATCTAAGAGTACCCATGGAAGAAATACGCATACGCGGCGCCCGCACACATAATCTGAGAAATATCAGTATTGATCTACCGCGACACAAGCTGGTGGTCATTACCGGACTATCGGGTTCCGGAAAATCATCACTTGCCTTTGACACTTTGTATGCCGAAGGACAGCGTCGCTATGTGGAGTCCCTTTCCGCCTATGCTCGCCAGTTCTTGCAGCTGATGGAAAAGCCGGATGTTGATCTGATAGAGGGTTTATCACCCGCCATTGCAATCGAACAAAAGGCGACATCACACAACCCCCGTTCTACTGTTGGTACGGTAACCGAAATACACGATTACCTGAGGCTGATGTTCGCCAGAGCGGGTGATCCCTATTGTCCGCAGCACGATTTGGTATTGCAGGCGCAGAGCGTAGGACAGATGGTGGATCATGTATTGGAGCTGCCTGAAGGCACAAAAATCATGATTCTTTCGCCGCTGGTAGTAGAGCGCAAGGGCGAGCAGTTAGATCTATTTGATGAATTGCGTGCACAGGGCTTTACCCGCCTGCGTATCAACGGCAAAGTCTATGAAATGGATGCGTTGCCGTCCTTGCAGAAAACCAAGAAACATACTGTAGAAATCGTGGTGGATCGGCTGAAGGTCAATATTGAAAGCAAGCAGCGTTTGGCGGAATCATTTGAGACTGCCCTACGACATGCAGATGGCCGTGCAGTCGCAGTTGAGATGGACAGTGAGAAAGAGCATATGTTTTCGGCTAAGTTCTCATGTCCGATATGTGACTACTCACTTCCTGAACTCGAGCCTCGTCTGTTCTCATTCAACAATCCGATGGGCGCATGTCCTAAATGTGATGGTCTGGGTAATGTCAATTTCTTTGATCCCAAGCGTATTGTTGCTTTCCCGACCTTGTCACTGAGTTCTGGCGCAATCAAAGGCTGGGACAGGCGCAACCAGTTCTATCATCAGCTACTTACCGGACTGGCGAAACATTACAGCTTTGATATCGAGCAATCGTTTGAGAGTCTGCCGGAAAATATCCAACAGGTCATTTTGTACGGCAGCGACAAAGAGCAGATCAAGTTTCAATACTTGAACGAGCGTGGCAAGCCGACACTGCGCGAACATGCCTTTGAGGGCATCGTAAATAATTTGGCGCGGCGCTACAAAGAGACAGACTCCCCTACCGTACGGGAAGAGTTGGCTAAATACCAAAATAACTGCACATGCCCGGATTGTAAGGGAACGCGGCTGCGTACCGAAGCGCGCCATGTGCGTGTTGCCGACAAAAATATCTATGAAATTAGTGCCTTGCCGTTAAAGAAAGCACAGGAATTCTTTCAAGGGCTTACGCTGCAAGGTCATAAACAAGCGATTGCGGAAAAAATCGTACTGGAAATTGCCAATCGGCTGACCTTCCTGAACAACGTGGGATTGGAATACCTGTCTCTTGAACGCTCTGCTGAAACATTATCTGGTGGCGAGTCTCAACGAATTCGACTGGCATCACAAATCGGTTCAGGTCTGACAGGTGTGATGTATGTGCTGGATGAGCCCTCTATTGGTCTGCATCAACGTGATAATGATCGCTTGCTGAATACGCTTAAAAAGTTACGTGATATGGGTAACAGTGTCATCGTGGTAGAACATGACGAGGATGCAATACGCTCAGCAGATTATGTAGTCGATATGGGACCCGGTGCTGGCGAACACGGAGGTGAAGTCGTGGCACAGGGCTTAACGGACGATATTTGTCAAAGTAAGCAATCGCTCACTGGAGATTATCTGACCGGACGCCGTAGCATCGAAACACCTGAAAAATACCTTCCACCCAACAAGGAGCGCATGCTTCAGATTATTCGAGCATCCGGCAATAATCTTAAAGACATATCACTGGATATTCCTGTCGGCCTGATGGTGTGTGTGACCGGTGTGTCAGGCTCAGGTAAGTCGACATTGATTAACGACACACTTTATCCGGCCGTGGCAAAGCATCTTTATGGAAGCGCCGCTGAGCCGGCAACGCACGCTGACATTATCGGTATGGAATTTTTCGACAAGGTAATCAATGTCGATCAATCCCCGATCGGCAGAACACCTCGTTCCAACCCTGCTACCTATACTGGACTGTTCACACCGATACGCGAGCTGTTTGCCGGCGTGCCGTCTGCACGCGAACGTGGCTACGGTCCGGGGCGATTCTCCTTTAATGTGAAGGGCGGACGTTGTGAGTCTTGTCAGGGTGATGGCGTCATCAAAGTAGAGATGCACTTTCTTCCGGATGTCTATGTCCCGTGTGACGTGTGCCATAGCAAGCGATATAACCGCGAAACGCTTGAAATCCAGTACAAGGGAAATAATATATATCAGATATTGCAAATGACTGTAGAGCAAGCTCATGCATTTTTTAAGCCGGTGCCTTTAATCGCACGAAAACTGCAAACACTCCTAGATGTCGGGCTGGGTTATATCACTTTAGGGCAGTCAGCAACTACCTTATCAGGCGGCGAAGCACAGCGTGTAAAGCTTTCCTTAGAGCTCTCTAAAAGAGACACCGGACGGACGCTGTACATACTTGATGAACCGACTACTGGTTTGCATTTTCACGATATTGCGATGTTGCTCAAGGTAATCCATAAGTTGCGCGATCAAGGTAACACTGTAGTTGTGATTGAGCATAACCTCGATGTGATCAAGACGTCTGACTGGGTAGTTGATCTTGGACCTGAAGGCGGTGACGGTGGAGGACGCATTATCGCCCAGGGTACGCCCAAAGATGTTGCGCTCGACTCAAAGAGTGTAACGGGTGCCTATCTAAAGCAAGTACTGGGCTTGTGATCTGACCAAGTACCATGTTGTTGATTACACGCGATGTACGAATTCCTGATAGCGAAGTCCAACTGACTGCGATCCGCGCGCAGGGTGCGGGCGGTCAGAATGTAAATAAAGTCTCGACGGCAATACATTTACGCTTTGACATCAGAGCGTCATCCCTACCCGAGTATTTTAAACATAAGCTACTTCAATACTCTGATCGCCGCATTTCAATCGATGGCGTGATCATCATCAAAGCACAGCGCTATCGAAGTCAGGAGAAGAATCGGGAGGATGCACTGGCACGACTTGTTGAAGTACTGAAGGCTGCAACAACAATCACCAAAAAACGCATGCCGACACGGCCGACACGTAATTCCGTTAAAAGACGGATTGAAGGCAAGACGCAAAGAGGGAAATTGAAATCTCTCCGAGGTAAAGTCATAGCGTAATAAACGCAGACTATCACACGATAAAATACAAAAAAAGCCGGAGTAAATCCGGCTTTTTTGTTGTCTACTACCTAATGACTTATTCTTCTTCGACTGCAGTCACTTCCTCTTCTACAGGACGGTCCAGCAATTCCACCAATGCCATAGGAGCGTTATCACCTTTGCGGAAGCCATACTTTAAAATACGAGAATAGCCTCCATTACGCGCTGCATAGCGTGGGCCTAATTCTTCGAAAAGCTTGGTTACCATCTCACGGTCACGCAGACGTGCAAACGCTAGGCGGCGATTCGCAAGTGTTGGATTCTTACCCAGTGTCAGGATAGGCTCCGCAACGCGGCGCAATTCTTTAGCCTTAGGCAATGTTGTCTTGATGAGTTCGTGACGCAGTAACGACACTGTCATATTGCGAAACATCGCCAGTCGGTGACTACTAGTACGATTGAGTTTTCTTAAACCTAAACGGTGACGCATGATTTGCCTCTCTTATAATATCTTGGCTTGTAAATGTAATGTCTTAAGCAACAGGTACAGGCCAATTTTCCAGTTTCATACCTAGCGACAACTCGTGCTCAGCAAGAACCTGTTTGATTTCATTCAGTGACTTTCTACCCAAGTTCGGAGTACGCAACAGATCGTTCTCTGTGTACTGGATCAAATCACCAATGTAATGAATACTTTGTGCCTTAAGGCAGTTTGAAGAACGCGGTGTCAACTCTAGGTCATCAACCGGGCGCAACAAAATCGGATCAACTTTGGGCGCTTGAACAGCTTCAACTTCAGGCTCGGTACCTTCCAACGCAGCAAACACTGAAAACTGGTCAACCAGAATACGTGCCGCATCACGAATAGATTGCTCTGGATCAATAGCACCATTAGTTTCGATGCTCAACACAAGCTTATCCAAATCGGTACGCTGTTCAACTCGGGCGCTTTCTACAACATAACTCACACGGTTAACCGGGCTAAAAGAAGAATCCAAAGCGATATGACCAACAGCGCGAGTCTCATTTGGAGCAGCGCGAGAAATCGCTGATTCATAACCACGACCTTGCTCGACCTTAATCTGCATATCTAACTTACCACCGGCAGTCAGATGTGCGATAACGTGATCTGGGTTGATGACTTCTACATCGGCATTCGTGCTGATGTCAGCTGCTGTCACAACGCCCTTACCTTCTTTTTCAAGCGTCAATACAACTTCTGGCACATTGTGCAGACGTAATACCACCCCTTTTAGGTTCAGCAGGATATCAACAACATCTTCTTGCACGCCATCAATTGATGCATACTCATGCAATACACCTGCCATTTTCACTTCGGTAGGTGCAGCTCCTGGCATGGAAGAAAGCAGGATACGACGCAATGCATTACCAAGGGTGTGACCATAACCGCGCTCAAAAGGCTCCATAACCACTTTAGCTTGTGTGTCTGATATCTTTTGTACGTCAATGATGCGTGGTTTCAAAAATTCATTCTTAGGCATACGCTACTCCGCGTGGATTACTTGGAATACAACTCGACAATGAGGTGTTCGTTAATGGTTGCTGGCAATTCGGAACGCTGAGGCTTTGCCTTATATGTTCCCTTGAACGCCTTGGTATCCATTTCGATCCACTCAGGAAAGCCGCGTTGCTCTGCCGCTTCAATCGCAGCCTTGATACGCAATTGTGTCTTTGATTTTTCAGCAACCTCAACCACATCACCAGGACGTACCTGATAAGAAGGAATGTTGACACGCTTACCATTTACCAATAGTGCATTGTGGCGCACTACTTGGCGAGCTTCCGAACGCGAAGCACCAAAACCCATGCGATATGAAATATTGTCCAGACGAGATTCAAGTGTCTGCAACAGGTTTTCACCGGTAATGCCGCGCTGCTTGGTTGCTGCTTTGTAGTTCAAGCGGAACTGCTTTTCCAGCACGCCATAAATACGACGGACTTTCTGCTTTTCACGCAACTGACCACCATATTCAGATTGACGGTTATTTTTCTTCTGTCCGTGTTGACCGGGCGGATATGCTCTACGCTCAACTCCACATTTGTCAGTAAAGCATTTTTCACCCTTCAAAAATAACTTTTCGCCTTCGCGGCGGCACTGACGGCACTTTGCATCAAGATTTCTAGCCAAGATCTGCTCCCAATAAATTAGATACGACGCTTTTTAGGCGGACGGCAACCGTTGTGTGGCACCGGTGTGATATCAGAAATGCTGGTGATCTTAAAACCAGCGGCATTCAATGCACGAACCGCAGACTCACGACCTGGGCCAGGCCCTTTGATTCGCACTTCCAGATTTTTAACTCCGCAATCAACTGCAGATTTACCGACTGTCTCAGCGGCAACCTGTGCAGCAAATGGAGTGCTTTTACGCGACCCCTTAAAACCATTCGCGCCACTGGTAGACCATGCAAGGGCGTTACCTTGACGATCAGTGATCGTTACGATGGTGTTGTTAAAAGACGCATGGACGTGAGCAATTCCCTCAGCCACATTCTTTTTTACTTTTTTGCGCACTTTAGTGCTTGACTTAACCATTATTTGATCCTCAAAATCGTTATATCTGCTTACTTCTTAGCGCCAGCGATAGCTTTACGCGGCCCTTTACGTGTACGCGCATTAGTTTTAGTCCGCTGACCGCGACATGGCAAACCACGACGATGACGCAGACCACGATAGCAACCCAAGTCCATCAATCGCTTGATGTTCATCGTAGTTTCACGACGCAGATCACCTTCTACGGTAACTTTGGCGACTTGCTCACGCAGCTTTTCAACTTCTGCGTCGGTCAAATCTTTGATTTTAGTTGACGTTGTCACGCCTGCCGCAGCGCAAATATATTGCGAACGTGTGCGACCGATACCGTAAATTGCAGTCAATGCAATTACTGCGTGCTGATGATTTGGGATGTTTACCCCTGCTATACGTGCCATGCGGCTACCCTATCTTTTGAAAAACGGAAATTATAACACCCAAGGTTGTTGTTGCTCAATCAACCTTGGCGCTGCTTATGACGTGGCTCTTTACAAATCACACGAACCACGCGATTGCGAACAATGACTTTGCAATTGCGGCAAATTTTCTTTACAGATGCTCTGACTCTCATTTTCTTCTCCTTGCTGGTTCGATTTATTTCGCGCGGAACACAATGCGCGCCCTACTCAAATCATATGGTGTCAATTCAACATTGACTTTATCGCCGGGTAATATACGAATGTAGTGCATTCGCATTTTTCCGGAAATGTGCCCCAACACTACGTGGCCATTCTCTAATTTTATCTTGAACGTTGCATTGGGCAGTGATTCTTCTACCTCACCCTGCATCTGTATGACATCTTCTTTAGCCATTAACGTGTTAACCCGCCTTTAAAATTTGCTTTCTTAAGCAGGCCCTCATACTGATGCGTCATGAGATACGACTGCACCTGAGCCATAAAATCCATCGTAACCACTACCAAAATCAGCAGTGAAGTTCCACCGAAATAGAATGGCACATTCCAATTAACAACTAAAAATTCAGGCAGCAAACAAACTAATGTCACATACACGGCACCCACCATTGTCAAACGCAGCATGATTTTTTCAACGTACTGCGCTGTCTGATCTCCGGGACGTATACCTGGCAGGAAAGCACCGCTTTTCTTCAAGTTATCTGCTGTTTCCTTCGGGCTGAACACCAATGCCGTATAGAAGAAGCAGAAAAATATAATCGCTGCCGCATAAAACATTACATATATCGGCTGTCCGGGTGAAAGTGTGGCACTAATATCTCTTAACCACCCCATTCCTTCACCACTACCAAACCATCCTGCAATAGTTGCCGGAAACAAAATAATGCTTGAAGCGAAGATGGGGGGAATAACACCAGCCATATTAATCTTCAGCGGTAAATGTGAACTTTGCCCACCATACACTTTGTTTCCAACTTGTCTTTTGGCGTAATTCACCAAGATCTTACGTTGGCCGCGCTCTACGAAAACGACCAGAGCTGTTACAGCAATTGCTCCGAAGAACAACAATAATACTAACGGTATAGAAAATGCGCCTGTACGTGCTAGCTCAAGCGTACTACCAATAGCTGACGGCAATCCAGCCGCAATGCCAGCAAAGATAATCAGCGAAATTCCATTTCCCAAGCCACGTTCTGTGATTTGCTCACCCAACCACATCAGGAACATCGTTCCAGTTACCAGTGTAATCATTGCTGTCACCTGAAACATCACACCGGGGTTAGGCACCAATCCGGGCTGTGATTGCAACGCTACAGTAATTCCAAATCCTTGGAAAATTGCTAAAACCAATGTTCCATATCGTGTGTACTGTGCAATTTTGCGACGTCCAGCTTCACCGTCTTTTTTCAATTGCTCAAGGTGCGGTACAGCTATCGAACCCAACTGCATGATAATCGATGCAGAAATATAAGGCATGATACCCAGCGCAAATATCGCAAATCTTTCCAGCGATCCACCTGAAAACATGTTGAACATTCCCAGAATGCCATTTTCTTGCGACTTGAACAGATCCGCCAAAACATCAGGATCAATTCCCGGCACTGGTATATGCGCACCAATGCGAAACACCACTAATGCACCCAGTAAAAACCAAAGGCGCTTACTTAAATCGCCATATTTACCTTTTGCAGCCTTGGAACTCGTACTCACTTAATACCTACTCTGCAAAACTGCCGCCGGCAGCCTCAATTGCAGCACGGGCACCCTTGGTAGCCAAAATGCCTTGCAATTTCACCGCACGTGTGATTTCACCTCGCAAAATAACCTTAGCGGTTATTGCGCGTGAAGAAATAATGCCTGCTTGCTTCAGTACCAACAGGTCGATGTCATCTACAGGCAGCTTCTCCAAATCAGACAAACGCACTTGATCAGTATCGTTACGTGTCAATGACACAAATCCACGCTTAGGTAAACGGCGTTGCAAAGGCATCTGACCGCCCTCAAAACCGACCTTATGGAAACCACCAGCCCTAGACTTTTGTCCTTTGTGGCCACGACCACATGTTTTACCGAATCCACATCCGATTCCACGACCAACGCGGCGTTTTGCTTGTTTTGCGCCCTGTGCAGGCTTGATATTATTAAGTTGCATCTTATGCCTCACACTTAACCATGTAATAAACTTTGTTGATCATACCGCGCACACTTGGCGTATCTTCCAACTGAACAGTATGATTGATGCGACGCAGCCCTAGACCACGAATCGTATCGCGATGAGATTGCTTTGTACCTATCAGGCTTTTGAGCAGTGTCACTTTAATTGTTTTGGTTTTTGCTTTAGTCATGTCTTACCCCAAAATCTCTTCAATTTCCTTGCCACGCTTAGCAGCAATCTCGGATGGAGAGTTTACAGACTGTAAACCGTTAAGCGTTGCACGAACGACATTGTATGGGTTGCTTGAACCAATACATTTCGCCAGCACATCACGAACACCTACCGCTTCGAATACTGCACGCATCGCACCACCTGCAATAATGCCGGTACCTTCAGACGCTGGCTGAATCACAACTTTTGCCGCACCGTGACGGCCGATTACTGCGTGATGCAAAGTGCCATTCTTCAAATTGACTTTAGCCAGGTTACGTCGAGACTCTTCCATAGCTTTCTGCACGGCAACAGGCACTTCTTTAGACTTTCCTTTGCCCATTCCAACGCTGCCATCTCCGTCACCCACCACGGTCAACGCTGCGAAACCCATGACGCGTCCACCTTTAACTACCTTGGTGACACGATTTACTGAGATCATTTTCTCAATCAAACCATCGTCACGCTTGTCTTGTTGCATTTTTCCTTGCGGCTTAGCCATCGCTCAACTCCAATTAGAACTGCAAGCCATGTTCACGCGCTGCATCTGCCAACGCCTTTACACGACCATGATATCGATTTCCAGAACGGTCAAATGCTACTTTGCTTATGCCCGCACTCTTTGCCTTCTCAGCAATTCGTTTGCCAACTACTGCTGCAGCGGCTTTATTTCCGCCATTTGCCAAGTCCTTGCGGATATCTGCTTCCATGCTGGATGCACTAGCTAAGACTTTGCTTCCGCAAGCAGATAATACTTGAGCATAAATATGAAGATTGCTCCGACTTATCGACAACCGAATAAATTTCTTTTCAGCAATGCGTGCACGGGTTTTACGTGCTCTGCGCTGACGCGCTTCTTTTTTAATCAACATATTCGCCTCAATTATTTTTTCTTGGTTTCTTTCATAATCACCACTTCGTCACTATATCGCACACCTTTACCTTTATAAGGCTCAGGCTCGCGGAAAGCACGAATCTCTGCAGCAACTTGACCTACTTGCTGCTTATCAGCACCTTTTAGTACGATTTCAGTCTGTGCAGGTGTTTCAGCTTTTACTCCGGCAGGCAACTTGTAAGACACCGGATGCGAAAAGCCAAGATTCAAATTCAATGTATCACCCGCAGCCTGGGCGCGATATCCAACGCCGACTAAAGTCAGCTTACGCTCAAAACCAGTGCTAACGCCCTGCACCATGTTGGCAAGCAATGAGCGTAAAGTACCGGACATTGCAGCCGCATGTTTAGAATCAGTTTGCGCTTTGCACAGCAGCGTGTCACCTTCTTGAACGACACTTACTTCACCCTTAAGCGGATATTTCATAGTACCCAAAGGGCCTTTAACTGAAATTTCGTTAGCTGCCAGTGCTACTTCAACACCACTAGGAACGACAACAGGATTTTTAGCTATTCTAGACATATCTATCTACCTCACTATGCGACGACGCACAGCACTTCACCGCCAATTTTATTGGCACGTGCTTTACGATCAGTCATCAAACCCTTAGAAGTGGAAACAATAGCAATTCCCAAACCATTCATGACGGCGGGGATTTCCTCTGAACCCTTGTATACACGCAAACCTGGACGACTTACGCGCTGTATCTTCTCAATTACCGGGCGACCACTATAATATTTAAGGCCAACTTCCAGCGTTGCTTTACCGCCATCACCTTTGACGACATTAAAGCCATCAACGTAACCTTCGTCTTTCAACACTTCAACGATAGCAACCTTCAACTTTGAAGAAGGCATCGCCACTGTTACTTTTTCCGCAAGCTGCGCATTACGAATACGCGTTAGCAAATCGGAAACCGGATCACTCATACTCATATAATTTCCCCTACCAGCTGGCTTTGACAACGCCTGGAATTTCACCACGCATTGCAAATTCGCGCACTTTAATACGCCCCAAACCAAACTTCCTGAATGTGCCACGCGGACGACCCGTCAAAGCACAACGATTACGTAAACGCACAGGGCTGGAATTGCGTGGCAAAGCCTGCAACTTCATCCTTGCTGCCGTACGATCCTCATCACTCAATGTGGAATCTCCAATAATCGCAGCCAACTCTGCTCGCTTGGCCGCAAATTTTTCTACCGTTTTACGGCGTTTCAATTCACGATTAATTAATGCCATCTTTGCCATTAGTCGCCCCTTATTTCTTTAATGGGAGTTTGAAGGCCAGCAATAGCGCTTTAGCTTCATCGTCCGTTTTTGCGGAAGTAGTGATAGTGATATTCATGCCACGTATCACATCGATTTTCTCGTATTCAATTTCCGGAAAGATAATTTGCTCTTTCACGCCCATGTTGTAGTTACCACGGCCATCAAAAGACTTACCTGGAATACCGCGAAAATCGCGTACACGAGGAATCGCTATAGAAATCAGCCGATCAAGAAACTCATACATGCGCTCTTTACGCAACGTGACTTTGCAGCCAACCGGATAACCTTCACGAATCTTGAATCCAGCGATGGATTTCTTGGCCATTGTGACAACAGGCTTCTGACCCGCAATCTTTTCCATATCGCGAACAGCGTGCTCCATGACCTTCTTATCAGCAACTGCCTCACCAACGCCCATATTCAAAGTAATCTTTTCAATACGCGGCACTTCCATAACTGACTTATAGCTAAACTGCTTCATCAGATCTGGTGAGACCTTATCCTTATACAAATCGTGCAAACGAGCCATGCAAATACCCCTTAAGCTTCAATCATTTCACCACTGGACCTGAACACGCGAACCTTGCGTCCATCTTCCAGCGACTTAATACCCACACGATCGGCCTTTTGGGCGGCCGCATTGTAAATAGCGACGTTCGATACATGAATAGGTGATTCCATCTCAACAATACCACCACTCAAACCCTGAACAGGATTTGGCTTTTGGTGTTTCTTTACCATATTGATGCCACCAACCAGCAGGTAGTCGCCCTGAACGCTTTTGACGCTTCCACGGCTACCCTTATCTCTTCCGGCTATGACAATGACATCATCATTCTTTTTAATCTTGCGCATGATTTCCCTCTACTGGATTCGTTACCGCTACAGCACTTCAGGTGCTAGCGAAACAATCTTCATGAACTTCTCGGTACGCAGCTCGCGTGTCACCGGCCCAAAAATACGGGTACCAATCGGCTCCAGCTTAGCGTTAAGCAAAACAGCAGCATTGCCATCAAACTTAATCAGAGATCCATCTGTACGACGTACGCCCTTAGCAGTGCGAACGACTACTGCGTTATAGACCTCGCCTTTTTTTACACGCCCGCGTGGAGCAGCATCCTTGACGCTAATCTTGATGACGTCTCCGACTGACGCATAACGACGCTTAGAGCCGCCCAGCACCTTGATGCACATCACAGAGCGGGCGCCAGTGTTATCAGCTACATCTAAAACAGACTGCATTTGTATCATTATTTATTCTCCAACTTATTCCGCTATACAGCGGCCAGTTTTGGAACCCGTAAGGGTCAGGTCGCTGCGAACAGCGATGAAACGAAGCCGCGCATTATATGCCAATACCAATAATTAGCAAGCATAATTTTTAAAAATTTAACTTGTCGCGGTTCTTTCGATCAACTTAGCAACACGCCAAGCTTTTGTTTTCGATAAGGGACGACTCTCTTCAATCGACACCAAGTCACCAGCATGAAACTCGTTTGCCTCATCGTGAGCATGATATTTTTTCGAAACGCGAATAATCTTACCCAACAATGGATGCTTTACTTTGCGTTCAACCAGCACCGTCACTGTTTTATCCATCTTGTCACTGACAACTTTGCCTGTCAGGGTGCGTGTTAGTTTCGAATCACTCATTTCTGAGCTCCCTTCTGTGTCAACACAGTTTTAACGCGTGCAATGTCACGACGCACTTTACGCATCTCACTGGTATTATTCATTTGTTGTGTGGCAACTTGCATACGCAAACCGAATTGAGCTTTGCTCAAAGACAGCAACTCAGCGTGCAGATCAGCTGCAGACTTTTCGTTTAGTTCACTAGCCTTCATATTATGTCCCTACCTGTCTAACGACGAATGTGGTAGCTAGCGGCAATTTTGCCGAAGCCAAACGAAACGCTTCACGCGCTAATTCTTCATTCACCCCGTCCATTTCGTACAGCATTTTGCCGGGTTGAATCTCAGCAACGTAGTACTCAGGATTACCTTTACCGTTACCCATACGAACTTCAGCTGGTTTTTTGGAAATTGGCTTATCAGGGAAAATACGAATCCAAATACGACCGCCACGCTTAATGTGCCTAGTCATAGCACGACGCGCCGCCTCGATCTGTCTGGCAGTGATACGGCCACGTGCTACGGCTTTCAGCCCAAACTCACCAAAACTGACTTTATTACCACGTGTCGCAATACCAGTATTACGGCCTTTTTGTTCTTTGCGATATTTTCTTCTAGCTGGCTGTAGCATGTTTAGCTCCCGACTTTCTTACTTTTTTCTCTGGCTCTGCAGCAACCGCTTCTTGTGCTACTGCCTCACCCTTGTACACCCAGACTTTAACGCCGATGATGCCGTAGGTTGTTTTTGCTTCTGCAGTACCGTAATCAATATCTGCACGCAATGTGTGCAATGGCACTCGACCTTCACGATACCATTCAGTACGCGCAATCTCGATACCGTTCAAACGACCAGCACTCATGATCTTGATACCCTGAGCGCCCAGTCTCATTGCATTTTGCATCGCACGCTTCATCGCACGACGGAACATGATCCGCTTTTCAAGCTGCGTCGTGATGTTCTCGGCGATCAATTGCGCATCCACTTCAGGCTTACGCACTTCTTCGATTGCAACGTCAACTGCCTGAAGGCCCATGCGCTTGCGCAGTTCTATACGCAGCGATTCAATGTCCTCACCTTTTTTACCAATCACCATACCGGGACGAGCGGTATAAATCGTCACCTTGGCATTTTTAGCCGGGCGTTCAATCACAATCTTTGAAACGCCTGCCGTAGCAAGTCTTTTTTTCAGGTAGGTACGTACTTCAATATCTTGAAGCAGCAAGCCCGCAAAATCTTGACTATTGGAATACCACTTGGAGGTCCAATTCTTACGAACGCATAACCGGAAACCGGTTGGATTAATTTTCTGTCCCATAATCTTTCCTTAGCTCCCTACGCTGATCGTAATGTGGCAAGTCTGTTTTTCAAGGCGATGACCCTGCCCCTTGGCTCTGGCCCTAAAGCCTCTTCCAGATGTAGCCTTATCAACAAAAATACTCTGCACCTTCAACTCATCAATATCAGCACCATCGTTGTGCTCAGCATTTGCAACCGCTGAATCCAATGCTTTCTTGATGATTTCAGCCGCCTTCTTTGGACTGAAATTCAAAATATTAAAGGCTTGCGACACCGGCAATCCTCTAATTTGATCTGCCACCAAGCGCCCTTTTTGAGCAGAGAGGTGAATTCGTTTTGCAACAGCTGTAGTCGTTGTCATCATCCTCTCCTTATCTCTTAACTGCTTTTTTATCAGCAGCATGGCCTTTAAAGGTACGCGTTAAGGAAAACTCACCCAACTTGTGCCCAACCATATTCTCGGAAATATACACAGGAACATGTTGCCTACCATTGTGTACTGCAATCGTTATGCCGACGAACTCTGGAAGCACCGTAGAACGACGAGACCAAGTTTTAACCGGACGCTTATCATTGTTTGCGCGCACTGCTTCCACCTTCTTCAGTAGATGCGCATCAACAAATGGACCTTTTTTTACGGAACGTGCCATATTTGATTACCCCTTATGCCTTAAAGCGACGACGCACAATCATGTTGCTAGTGCGCTTGTTGCGACGTGTACGGAAGCCCTTAGCAGGAACACCCCACGGACTCACCGGATGACGACCACCCGCTGTTTTACCTTCACCACCACCGTGTGGGTGATCTACCGGGTTCATCACCACACCGCGAACGGTTGGACGAACACCACGCCAGCGCATCGCGCCCGCTTTACCAATTGAACGCAAGCTGTGCTCAGAGTTACCCACCTCACCCAATGTCGCCTTGCAGTCAACATGCACTTTTCTAATCTCACCTGAACGAAGACGCAGCTGAGCATAACTTCCTTCACGCGCCAACAGTTGCACTGAAGTTCCAGCAGAACGTGCTAACTGAGCACCTTTACCCGGCTTCATCTCAATACAATGAATCGTTGAACCGACAGGAATGTTACGTAATGGCAGAGCATTACCTGACTTGATTGGCGCTTCTGAGCCGCTCAACAAGTCAGCGCCCGCTGAAACACCTTTAGGTGCAATGATGTAACGACGCTCACCATCTGCGTAGCATAGTAAAGCCAGGTTTGCGCTACGGTTCGGATCGTATTCCAAACGTTCGACTTTAGCTGGCACACCATCTTTATTTCGCTTGAAATCAACCAGACGATAATGACGCTTATGACCGCCACCCATGTGCCTAGTTGTAATACGACCATTATTATTTCGGCCTGCTGTTTTGGACTGCTTCTCCAACAACGCTGCGACCGGCTTACCTTTATGCAACTCTGGATTGACAACACGAACGACTGAACGCTGCCCTGGAGTTGTTGGTTTTAGTTTAATCAATGCCATGATGATTACCCTTGCTCACTTGCTGCAAAATTGATTTCCTGACCAGCTGCCAGACATACATAGGCTTTCTTCCAGTCGTTGCGGCGACCTAACTGACGCCCCATACGCTTAACCTTGCCCTTGACATTAGTCACCTGCACGCTATTAACCGTGACCTTGAACATCATCTCAACCGCCGCTTTAATCTCATGCTTGGTTGCATCTGTTGCTACACGGAAAATTACCTGCTCATTCTTTTCAGCAACATGAGTTGCCTTCTCAGAGATTTGAGGCGCTAGTAAAATCTTAACTAAACGCTCTTGACTGAATTCTTTTGCGCTCATGCGAACATCTCCTCGATTTTAGCTACCGCATTGCGTGTGAGCACCACACTCGGGAAGCGCACCAAACTGACCGGATCAGCTTGATTAGCTTCCAACACCAATACGTTAGACAGATTGCGCGAAGACAAGTACAGATTTTCATCCAGCACGTCTGTGATAATCAGTACATTCCCTGAATCCAGACCCATGCCTTTGATTTTCTCAGCCAGCAACTTAGTTTTAGGTGCATCAACGGTCAGATCATCAACTACAGTCAAACGATCTTCACTCACCAACCTAGAGAATATAGATGCCAATCCAGCACGATACATTTTACGGTTGATTTTTTGGGTGTAGTTTTCTTCACCAGTGTTCGCGAAAATCCTACCACCACCTCTCCACAGAGGGCTGGAAGCCATACCCGCACGGGCACGACCTGTACCTTTTTGCTTGAATGGCTTGCGAGTACTTTTAGCAACTTCGCTACGTACTTTCTGCTTGCTACTCGCTGAGCGAGCATTTGCCATATAGGCCGTTACAAGCTGATGGACCAAATCTTCATTATATTCACGACCAAAAAACTCATCGGACGCTTTCAATTTTTTAGAAGCTTTTCCTTGATCATTTATGACTTTTAATTCCATTATGCACCTGCCTTCACTGCTGGACGCACGATCACATTGCCGTTTTGTGCGCCTGGCACCGCGCCCTTAACCAACAACAGTTGACGCTCAACATCCACACGCACGATTTGAAGGTTTTGCACAGTCTTTTGCACATCACCCAAATGACCAGTCATTTTCTTACCCGGGAACACACGACCAGGATCCTGCGCCATACCAATGGAGCCTGGAACCCTATGAGAGATCGAGTTGCCGTGTGTTGCACGACCGAATGCGAAATTATGACGCTTGTGCGCACCAGCATATCCCTTACCCTTGGATACACCTGTTACATCCACAAGCTGCCCCTCTTGAAACATTTCCACACTGACGACAGAGCCGACCTGAAGATCAGCCATTTGCTCAGCTGTAGGGGAGAATTCTTTAAGTACGCTGCCAGCTTCAACACCCGCCTTAGCGTAATGTCCTGCTGATGCCTTATTTACTCTGCCTGGACGGCGAGCACCAAAGGCCATTTGTACAGCGGAGTAACCATCGCTTTCTACAGATTTAATCTGAGTAACGCGATTATTGGACACTTCCAGCACAGTTACCGGCAACGATGATCCGTCATCGGTAAACACGCGGGTCATGCCAATCTTGCGACCGACAAGTCCTAGACTCATTTTAATTTCCTCTTGTTAAGGGGTTGACTACAATTGGTCAACCGATGCTTCACACTTACTTTTTACTTCTATACTGCCCTCACCTGGTGAAATATTCACCAAACGACAATCTTCATTGCAATTTAATTTCTACATCAACACCCGCTGGCAGATCCAGCTTCATCAACGCATCTACCGTTTTATCGGTAGGATCGACGATATCCATCAGGCGCAAATGCGTACGAATCTCAAATTGATCACGCGAAGTCTTATTGACATGCGGGGAACGCAATACATCGAAACGTTCAATCTTCGTAGGCAGTGGTACCGGGCCATTCACTACAGCACCTGTACGCTTGGCAGTATCAACGATACGTGCGGCCGATTGATCGATCAAACGGTAATCAAACGCCTTCAGGCGAATGCGGATTTTCTGACTTTGCATAATCTTCTCTTGCATATGTGCGGCAATGCCGCTAATTAAAGAACGAAATCGCGTGGCCCGAAGAATTCTCCGTCCACGCGAGGGGGGCGCATTGTAGCCTTACTCAATAATTTTTGCAACCACTCCGGCGCCGACAGTACGACCACCTTCACGAATCGCGAATCGCAAACCTTCTTCCATCGCGATCGGGTTGATCAGCGTCGCTGTGATGCTGACGTTGTCACCTGGCATCACCATTTCTGTACCCGCTGGCAGTTCAACCGCTCCCGTTACGTCTGTTGTACGGAAGTAGAACTGTGGACGATAGCCCTGGAAGAATGGTGTGTGACGACCACCTTCGTCTTTACCCAGCACATAGATCTCTGCTGTGAAGTGGGTGTGCGGGGTGATTGATCCCGGCTTGGACAATACTTGACCACGCTCAACTTCTTCACGCTTGGTACCACGCAGCAGGACGCCGACGTTGTCACCCGCTTGTCCCTGGTCCAGCAGTTTGCGGAACATTTCCACGCCGGTACAGGTTGTCTTGAGGGTGGGCTTGATGCCGACGATTTCGATTTCTTCACCGACTTTGATGATGCCACGCTCAACACGTCCGGTCACGACTGTGCCTCGTCCAGAGATGGAGAATACGTCTTCTACTGGCATCAGGAAGGAGCCGTCTAGCGCACGCTCTGGCTCTGGAATGTAGCTGTCCAGTGCTGCCGCTAGTTCGATGATGGCTGGTTCGCCGATCGGGCTGCTGTCGCCTTGCAGGGCTTTGAGTGCTGAGCCTTTGATGATTGGGATGTCGTCACCCGGGAATTCGTACTTGGAGAGTAGTTCACGTACTTCCATTTCGACTAGCTCAAGCAGTTCTTCGTCGTCGACCATGTCGCATTTGTTCAAAAATACGACGATGTAGGGTACGCCTACTTGACGTGCCAATAGGATGTGCTCACGTGTTTGTGGCATTGGGCCGTCTGCTGCGGAGCAGACTAGGATCGCGCCGTCCATCTGGGCTGCGCCGGTAATCATGTTTTTGATGTAGTCGGCGTGTCCGGGGCAGTCTACGTGTGCGTAGTGGCGTGTCTCGGTTTCGTATTCTACGTGGGCGGTGTTGATGGTGATGCCACGTGCTTTTTCTTCTGGCGCTGCGTCAATCATGGCGTAGTCTTTTGCTTCGCCACCATGCGCCTTGGATAGGACGGTGGTGATTGCCGCTGTCAGGGTGGTCTTGCCGTGATCAACGTGTCCAATCGTGCCTACGTTGACGTGCGGTTTTGTCCGCTCAAATTTATCTTTTGCCATGATTATTCGCCTCTATTAAATATAACTAATCTAAAAAATTATTTCTTATTCATGATCGCTTCAGCGACACTCTTAGGTGCTTCAGCATAATGCTTGAATTCCATTGTGTATGTTGCGCGACCTTGCGTTGCAGAACGCAAAGATGTGGAATAGCCAAACATTTCAGACAATGGAACCTCAGCCTTGACGCTCTTGCCGCCGCCAGCCATGTCTTCCATTCCCTGCACCATGCCGCGACGCGATGACAAATCACCCATCACAGTACCGGTGTAGTCTTCTGGTGTTTCCACCTCCACGAACATCATCGGCTCTAGTAATACTGGACTCGCCTTGCGCATACCATCCTTAAAGCCCATAGAAGCCGCCATCTTGAAAGCATTTTCATTGGAGTCAACATCGTGGTACGAACCATCGAATAAGGTAACTTTCACATCTTCAACCGGGAAGCCAGCCAAAACACCATTAGGCAATGTGTCTTCCAGACCTTTTCTGACCGCCGGGATATATTCACGAGGTACAGCACCACCCTTGATCTCATCGATAAATTCAAAGCCTTTACCTGTTTCATTCGGCTCCATCTTCAGCCATACATGGCCATACTGACCACGACCACCGGACTGCTTAACGAATTTACCTTCAACTTCAACTGATTTACGGATCGCCTCGCGGTAAGCAACTTGTGGCGCACCTACATTCGCATCCACATTAAACTCACGCCTCATACGATCGACCAAAATTTCCAGGTGCAATTCACCCATACCTGAGATGATGGTCTGGCCTGACTCTTCGTCTGTACGAACGCGGAAAGACGGATCTTCAGCAGCCAAACGACCCAACGCTAGACCCATCTTCTCCTGATCCGCCTTGGTCTTAGGCTCAACCGCCACGTGAATTACAGGATCAGGGAATACCATGCGCTCCAGAATGATCGGTTTGCTTGGGTCACACAGAGATTCACCTGTGGTCACTTCTTTCATACCGATACAAGCCGCAATATCGCCAGCCAAAATCTCATCGATCTCTTCACGATTGTTCGCATGCATCTGAACGATACGGCCGACACGCTCTTTTTTACCCTTAACAGAGTTGTATATCGTTTCGCCTTTTTTCAGAACGCCCGAATAAACACGAACAAAAGTCAGCTGACCCACAAATGGATCTGTCATCAACTTGAACGCCAAGGCAGAAAAGTTTTCACTATCATCCGCCTTACGTGTTTGAGGCTCACCTTCCTCTGTCTCACCCGCTACATCAGGGATATCAGATGGAGATGGCATAAATTGAATCACAGCATCCAGCATACGCTGCACGCCTTTATTTTTAAACGCGGTACCGCACAACATCGGCTGGATTTCGCAAGCGATGGTGCGGGTGCGAATGCCAAGGATAATATCCTCCTCGCTCAAATCACCTTCATCCAGATACTTGTCCATCAGCTCTTCTGAAGCTTCTGCGGCTGACTCAACCATTTTGGAGCGCCACTCAGCTGCACTCTCAGCCAGTTCAGCGGGAATATCATGGTATTCAAACTTCATGCCTCGGGACGCTTCGTCCCAAATCACCGCTTTCATTTTGATCAGATCAACGACGCCCTGGAAATTATCTTCAGCGCCGATAGGAATCACGATAGGCACTGGCGTTGCCCGCAAGCGAGTACCCATCTGCTCAACCACTTTGAAAAAGTTAGCACCGGAACGATCCATCTTGTTGACGAATGCCAAGCGTGGAACATTGTACTTGTTAGCCTGACGCCAAACTGTTTCTGATTGTGGCTGAACACCACCCACCGCACAATACACCATGCACGCACCATCCAGCACACGCATGGAACGCTCTACCTCAATGGTAAAGTCCACGTGACCCGGAGTATCGATGATGTTAAAACGATGTTCTTTAAACTGGTTCTCCATACCGGACCAGAAGCATGTTGTTGCAGCAGATGTGATGGTGATACCACGCTCCTGCTCCTGCTCCATCCAGTCCATGGCTGCCGCACCATCATGAACCTCACCAATCTTGTGACTGATGCCGGTGTAATAAAGAATACGCTCGGTCGTTGTTGTCTTACCCGCATCAATGTGCGCGCTAATGCCGATGTTGCGATAACGGTTTATGGGTGTTTTACGTGCCACGATAGCTACCTAACTTAATCTAATTTAGAAACGGAAATGTGAGAAGGCTTTATTAGCCTCCGCCATACGGTGTACTTCTTCACGCTTCTTAACTGCGCCACCACGACCCTCGGAAGCGTCAATCAATTCGCCCGCCAGACGCATGCCCATAGACTTTTCGCCACGCTTACGAGCTGCTTCACGCAACCAGCGCATAGACAACGCCATACGACGCGAAGGACGCACTTCAACAGGCACCTGATAGTTTGCACCACCTACACGGCGACTTTTAACTTCAACCTGAGGCTTAGCATTTGTGATTGCCAAATCGAAAATCTCGATAGGATCTTTTCCCGTCTTCTGGCCAATCTGCTCCAGCGCGCCATAAATAATACGCTCAGCTACAGATTTCTTACCTGCAGTCATCAACACATTTACAAACTTGGACAGATCCTGATTGCCGAACTTAGGATCAGGCAGAACTTCGCGTTTAGGGACTTCTCTACGTCTTGGCATATCAACCTCGAATAAATTACTTAAAAATTACGCTTTTTTAGCGCGCTTAGAACCATACTTGGAACGCGCTTGCTTACGATCTTTCACGCCCGCTGTATCCAGACTACCGCGTACCATGTGATAACGCACACCAGGCAAGTCTTTCACACGACCGCCACGCAGCAACACAACAGAGTGCTCCTGCAAGTTATGGCCTTCACCGCCGATATAACTAATCACCTCGAATCCGTTGGTCAACCTGACCTTGGCAACCTTACGCAAAGCTGAGTTAGGCTTTTTAGGTGTCGTGGTATATACGCGGGTACATACTCCACGCTTTTGCGGAGAACCTGCCAAAGCAGGAACCTTGCTCTTTTCTACGATTGCAACACGGGGCTTGCGAATCAACTGGTTAATTGTTGGCATTTTCTACACATCCTAAAATAATCTAAACTTACGTTATAAATCAACGATTAAAAAAATTCGTCGCAGTCGGAGAAGCAAAAACTTATCCGCTGCGACAGAAAAATGGTGGCGAATTCTATTGAGAAACCTCAGTAGTGTCAAGCAAATCACTGTCTTCGCCATCACCCGCACCTATCAATTCACGCTCTTCTGCGATATCCAGACCCAAGCGTTGCTTGCGACGCGTGACGTGATAAGTCAGTCCTGTACCCGCTGGAATCAATCGACCCACGATCACATTTTCTTTCAAACCACGCAAATCATCTTGTTTACCCATAATTGCAGCTTCGGTCAACACTCTTGTTGTTTCCTGGAAAGAAGCAGCGGAAATAAACGAATCAGTAGACAAAGATGCCTTGGTAATTCCGAGCAATACAAAGTCAAACGTTGCAGGGTTTTTACCTTCAGCAACAACCCGCTCGTTTTCAACCAAGAGATCAGCTCTCTCAACCTGCTCACCTGTAATGAAGCGGGTATCACCAGCATCGTTAACCTGAACACGGCGCAACATCTGGCGAACGATCACCTCAATGTGCTTGTCACTGATTTTCACGCCTTGTAGACGGTAAACCTCTTGCACTTCATCGGTAATATAACGCGCCAGCTCAGCCACACCCTTTAGGCGAAGAATATCGTGAGGATCTGCCGGACCATCGACAATCATTTCACCCTGATTAACGATTTGACCATCGTGTGCCAGAACATGCTTTTCCTTTGATATCAGGAATTCATTTGCGACACCGTCAACATCAGTAATGACAAGACGCTGCTTGCCTTTAGTGTCCTTACCGAATGACACAGTACCTGTGGCCTCAGCCAACATACCGGCATCCTTAGGTACACGAGCCTCAAATAGTTCTGCTACGCGAGGCAGACCACCGGTAATATCTCGGGTCTTACTGCTCTCCTGTGGGATACGAGCAAGCACATCACCCACACCAACTTGCTGGCCATCCTCAACTGTGATGATTGAGCCGGTCTGGAAAGTCACACTGACAGCCGCTTCTGAACCCGTAAGCTTGACTTCTTTGCCACCCTTATCCAGCAAGCGCACCATAGGGCGTACGCCTTTGGTTTGCGTAGTGGAACGCTTGGGATCAATCACAACGCGAGTAGACAGGCCTGTCACCTCGTCAATCTGCTTGGCGACGGTCACACCCTCTTCTACATTTTGGAAGCTTACCTTACCTGCATATTCAGTGATGATCGGACGAGTATGCGGATCCCAAGTAGCCAGAACCACGCCTGCGCGTACCGCTTTGCCTTCCTCGACTTTCAAGTTGGCACCATATGGCACTTTATGACGCTCACGCTCGCGACCATGATCATCCGCAACAATCACTTCTGCACTTCTGGCAACGACGATCATCTCACCACGATCTGTCGTAACAATGCGCATATTGGGGCTGTACTTCACTTTACCATTCGATTTGCTGTCCACCTGACTCGCAACAACCGTACGGGATGCAGCACCACCAATATGGAAAGTACGCATAGTCAGCTGTGTACCCGGCTCACCGATGGATTGCGCAGCAATCACACCAACCGCCTCACCTACATTGATCATGCCGCCACGGCCAAGATCACGACCATAGCATTTTGCGCATAAACCAAAGCGAGTCTCACAATTCAAGGGGGTGCGAACACGAACTTCATCAACACCCAACGTTTCGATTTTTTCTACTGCAGCTTCATCAAGCAGATAACCTGCTTCAAACAAAGTCTCACCGCTTTCAGGATTTACTACGTCTGCACTGACCACACGACCGAGGATACGCTCACTAAGCGCCTCAATGACTTCACCGCCTTCTACCATCGCTTTCATCGCAGTGCCGATATCTGTTTCGCAATCTTCTTCGATCACAACCAGATCCTGCGTGACATCAACCAAACGACGCGTCAGATAACCGGAGTTCGCAGTCTTCAACGCAGTGTCCGCCAAGCCCTTACGTGCACCGTGCGTGGAGATGAAGTACTGAAGCATGTTCAATCCTTCACGGAAATTCGCCGTAATCGGTGTTTCGATAATTGAACCATCTGGCTTTGCCATCAGGCCACGCATACCAGCCAACTGGCGAATCTGCGCTGCAGAGCCACGGGCGCCGGAGTCAGCCATCATGTAGATAGAGTTGAATGACTCCTGCATGACAGGCTTGCCCTTTTCCAAGACTTCTTTGCCTGACAAACGATCCAGCACAGGTTCACTACCCAGTTGTTCCATCATCGCTTTAGCAACAACGTCACCGGTACGGCCCCAGATATCGACGACCTTGTTGTATCGCTCGCCATCGGTTACTAAGCCGGATGTGTATTGGGTGTAAATCTCTTTAACTTCTTTTTCAGCAGATTCGATGAGCTCATGCTTCTGCAGCGGCATCAGCATGTCGTCCACCGCAATCGAGATACCTGCCCGTGTCGCATAGCTAAAACCGGTATACATCAGCTTGTCGGCCATAATCACAGTATCCCGCAATCCACATTGGCGGAAACTGGCATTGATCAAACGAGATATCTCTTTCTTTTTGAGCGATTTGTTAATCAGCTCAAATGGCAATCCATCCGGCAATACTTCAGACAACAAGGCACGACCAACCGTTGTTTCGTGACGCACTAGTTTTTCAGTCGCCTCACCATCCTCGTCAACGCCGACCTCTTTGAGTCGAACCATGACTTTTGCCTGCAACTCGACTTCACGAGTCTCGTACGCACGAGAAACTTCAGAGAGATTCGCAAACATTGAGCCTTCGCCCAGTGCACCGATTTTTTCGCGCGTCATGTAATACAGACCCAGCACGATATCTTGAGAAGGAACGATGATCGGCTCACCATTCGCTGGCGACAGAACGTTATTAGAAGCCAACATCAAAGTGCGAGCCTCCATTTGCGCTTCTAGTGACAGCGGAACGTGAACAGCCATCTGGTCACCGTCGAAGTCAGCGTTAAAAGCTGAACAGACCAACGGGTGCAATTGAATCGCCTTACCCTCGATCAGGATCGGCTCAAAAGCCTGAATGCCCAAACGGTGCAATGTAGGCGCACGGTTAAGCAACACAGGATGTTCGCGAATCACTTCTTCTAGGATATCCCATACAATAGGCTCCTCTGCTTCAACCATACGTTTACTAGCCTTAATGGTTGTTGCCAAACCCATCGCCTCAAGACGACTAAAGATAAATGGCTTAAACAGCTCCAATGCCATCTTCTTCGGCAATCCACATTGATGCAGCTTCAACTGAGGACCCACCACGATCACGGAACGACCCGAGTAATCGACACGCTTACCCAACAGATTCTGACGGAAGCGACCGCTCTTACCTTTAATCATGTCAGCCAGCGACTTTAATTGGCGCTTATTCGCACCCGTCATTGCTTTGCCTCGACGACCGTTGTCCAGCAATGAATCAACTGACTCTTGCAGCATACGCTTCTCATTACGCACGATAATTTCCGGCGCTTTTAATTCAAGCAAACGACGCAGACGGTTGTTACGGTTGATTACACGGCGATACAGATCATTCAGGTCTGATGTCGCAAAACGACCACCGTCCAATGGAACCAATGGACGCAACTCAGGTGGCAATACCGGCAGTACTGTCATCACCATCCATTGCGGCTTAATACCAGATGAGTTAAATGCCTCAAGCACTTTCAATCTCTTGGCAAATTTCTTAATCTTGGTTTCTGAACCGGTCGCAGCCAAATCATCACGCAACTGCTCGATCTCAGATGCGACATCTAAATTAGCCAGTAGAGAGCGAACACCTTCAGCCCCCATAGTGGCTGAGAATTCATCACCGTATTCTTCTGTCTTAGCAAGATAGTCGTCCTCGGACAATAGCTGACCACGATTCAACGGTGTCATGCCAGGCTCGGTCACTACATATGCTTCAAAATAAAGTACGCGTTCAATATCGCGCAATGTCATATCCAGCACCATGCCAAGACGCGAAGGCAATGATTTTAGAAACCAGATGTGCGCAACAGGGCTGGCCAGATCAATATGACCCATGCGCTCACGACGTACTTTAGATAAGGTTACTTCAACACCGCATTTTTCGCAGATGACGCCACGATGCTTCAAACGCTTGTATTTTCCGCAAAGACATTCGTAGTCTTTTACCGGGCCGAAGATCTTGGCGCAGAATAAGCCATCACGCTCAGGCTTGAATGTACGATAGTTGATGGTTTCTGGCTTTTTAACTTCACCATATGACCATGAACGGATCTTCTCCGGAGAGGCAAGGCCGATCTTGATAGCATCGAACTCTTCTTTGTGTGTGACCTGTTTGAACAAATCAAGCAATGATTTCATTTGAGACTCCTATTCGTCTTATGCCGGCACAACGTATCAGTTACGCACCAAGTCCATATCAATGGCTAGTGAGCGGATTTCCTTAATAACCACATTGAATGACTCCGGCATTCCAGCGTCGATCTTGTGATCACCCTTAACGATGTTTTCATATACTTTAGTACGTCCTGCAACGTCATCTGACTTGACCGTCAGCATCTCTTGCAGGGTATACGCAGCACCGTAAGCCTCAAGTGCCCAGACTTCCATTTCACCGAATCGCTGACCACCGAACTGCGCCTTACCACCCAACGGCTGCTGAGTCACCAGACTGTATGGGCCAGTTGAACGCGCATGCATCTTGTCATCCACCAGATGGTGTAGTTTCAAAATGTGCTTGTATCCCACTGTTACTTTGCGATCAAAAGCTTCGCCGCTACGACCGTCGAACAACGTAGTCTGCCCCGAGGTTGGCAAATCAGCCAACTCAAGCATGTACTTAATCTCCTCTTCACTGGCACCGTCAAACACCGGTGTTGCGAAGGGCACACCATTCTTCAGGTTTTTGCACAACTCGATGATCTCTTCATCACTGAATGAAGCCAAATCTTCAGGCTGGCCATTTTGGTGGTTATAGATCTTGTTCAGGAATTTACGCACCTCTGTGATCTTGGCATTGGCGTGTAACATCTCATCGATCTTCTTACCCAAGCCTTTGGCAGCCCAACCCAAATGCGTCTCAAGAATCTGCCCGATATTCATTCGCGATGGAACGCCCAGCGGATTCAACACAACGTCAACCGGCGTACCATCAGCCATGTACGGCATATCTTCAACAGGTACGATACGTGATACGACACCTTTATTACCATGTCGGCCTGCCATCTTGTCACCTGGCTGCAAGCGACGCTTAACCGCAACATAGACCTTGACCATCTTCTGCACACCCGCTTGCAGTTCATCGCCTTGAGTCAGTTTCTTTTTCTTCAATTCATAAGCCGCATCAAACTCTATACGCTTTTGCTCCAGGCTTTCTTTTACCTGTTCCATCTGCGCAGCAGCTTCATCATTTGCCAAGCGAATATCAAACCACTGGTGTGGATCGATACTTTGCAAATAGTCCTTGCTCAGTTTTGTTCCCTTAGCTAACTTTTTAGGGCCGCCATTTGCAACCTTAGCGTGTAACAATTTCTCCATACGTGCGAAAACGTCAGTTTCGACGATACGCATCTGGTCATCCAAATCCTGCCTGTAACGATTCAACTCATCATCAATGATTTGCTGGGCACGCTTATCACGCTCCAGACCTTCTCTGGTGAATACCTGAACATCGATGACAGTACCTGAACTACCCGCTGATACTCTCAGACTGGTGTCTTTCACGTCTGAAGCTTTTTCACCGAAAATCGCACGCAGCAATTTTTCTTCCGGCGTCAACTGTGTCTCACCTTTTGGCGTAACTTTACCGACCAGCACGTCACCCACAGCCACTTCGGCTCCAATGTGAACAATGCCACATTCATCCAGTCGCGCAAGTTGCGCTTCGGCCAGATTCGGTATATCGCGGGTAATCTCTTCAGCACCCAACTTTGTATCTCTAGCTGCAACCGTCAATTCCTCGATATGGATCGAAGTGAAACGATCCTGCTTCAGAACACGCTCGGATATCAAAATTGAATCCTCGTAGTTGTATCCGTTCCAAGGCATAAAGGCGACCAACATATTTTGCCCCAGCGCCAACTCACCCATATCGGTAGATGCCCCATCCGCTACGACATCACCGCGCGAAATAAGATCACCCACACTCACGAGCGGACGTTGATTGATATTCGTGTTTTGGTTTGAACGTGTATATTTGGTCAGGTTGTAGATATCAACACCCACTTCACCCGCGCTTGTTTCGTCGTCGTTAACACGCACCACGATACGAGCAGCATCCACATACTCGATTCGTCCACCACGCCAAGCCTGAACCGCTGTGCCGGAGTCTACTGCCACCGTACGTTCAATCCCGGTTCCTACAAATGGCTTCTCAGCGCGCAAACATGGTACTGCCTGACGTTGCATGTTTGCACCCATCAACGCTCGGTTCGCATCGTCATGCTCCAAAAATGGGATCAATGAAGCAGCAACGGACACAACCTGAGATGGCGAAACGTCCATGTACTCAAGCTGCTCAGGTTCGGCCAGTACGAATTCGTTATGCTGTCGAGCAGATACGATATCGTTGGTAAAGTGTCCCTTCTTGTCCAATTCTGCGTTTGCTTGTGCAATCGTGAATTTACCTTCTTCAATCGCAGATAGGTAATCCACATTATCAGTCACCTTACTCTTGTCTACCTTCCGGTAAGGTGTCTCGATAAAGCCATACTCATTCGTACGCGCATACAAAGCCAGAGAATTAATCAGACCGATATTCGGACCTTCTGGTGTTTCAATCGGGCAAACACGACCATAGTGGGTCGTATGTACGTCACGCACTTCGAAGCCAGCACGCTCACGCGTCAGACCGCCGGGACCAAGCGCGGAGATACGACGCTTGTGTGTAATCTCAGATAATGGATTAGTCTGATCCATAAATTGTGATAGTTGGCTGGAACCGAAGAATTCTTTAACAGCAGCTGATATTGGTTTTGCATTAATCAGATCATGCGGCATCAAGTTATCAGTCTCAGCTTGACCCAGACGCTCTTTAACTGCACGCTCAACACGCGCCAAGCCTGCACGGAACTGGTTTTCAGCCAACTCACCTACTGCACGAACCCGTCGATTACCCAAGTGGTCAATGTCGTCGATCTCGCCTATGCCATTGCGTAATTGAACCAGAATCTTAACAACCTCAACAATATCCTCGTTGGAAAGTGTTGTTTCGCCAGTCAGCTCATCACGACCCACACGGCGATTAAATTTCATCCGTCCAACAGATGACAAATCGTAACGCTCAGGATTAAAGAACAAGCCGCTGAACAGATTCTCCACAGCCTCTTCAGTAGGTGGCTCACCCGGGCGCATCATGCGGTAAATTGCCACTCGAGCAGTCCATTGATCGATCGTTTCATCATTGCGCAATGTTTGCGAGACAAAACCACCATGATCAAGATCATTGATATAAAGCGTATTGATTGTCTTTATGTCAGCAAGATTCAGTTTTTCCAGCAGACCTTCAGTGATCTCGTCATTAGCATTCGCAATCACTTCTCCGCTATCCTTGTCCACGATATTGGTAGCAAGCATGCGACCCAGCAAAAACTCTTCAGATACATCCAGCTTGTCGATTCCAGCCTCTTGCATCTCGCGAATATGACGGACAGTAATGCGCTTATCTTTGGCTACGATAATTTTTTTACCCTTGCCGAGAATATCGAAGCGAGCGATATCACCACGTAAACGCTCGGGAACAACTTCAAACTGCAATCCTTTTTTACCAATATGGAAGGTATCAAAGTCGAAGAACATTTTAAGTATGTCTTCATTGTTGTAACCCAAAGAGCGCAACAGAATCGTCACCGGCATCTTACGACGACGATCGATACGGAAATATACAAAATCTTTAGCGTCAAATTCAAAATCTAGCCATGAACCACGATATGGAATGACACGAGCAGAGAACAATAGCTTGCCGGAAGAATGCGTCTTACCGCGATCATGTTCGAAGAATACGCCTGGTGAACGGTGCAGTTGAGAAACGATGACACGCTCCGTACCGTTGATCACAAACGATCCCGTATGCGTCATGAGCGGAATCTCGCCCATGTACACTTCTTGCTCCTTGACTTCCTTGACCGTAGGTTTAGTTGACTCTCTATCCATCAGCGTCAAGCGAACTGTCGCACGTAAAGGAGAGGCGTAGGTCAGCCCTCGCTGCCTGCACTCCTTAACATCAAATGGCGGCATACCAAGCGCATAACTGACGAAATCAAGACGCGCATATTTGGAATGGCTGAATATCGGAAAAATCCCGTTGAATGCAGCTTGCAAACCCTCATTTTTACGTTCTTCTGGTGGAGTATATGCCTGCAGAAATGCAGCAAATGATTCCAACTGAGTTGACAGCAAAAAAGGAACCGGCAAAGCGCCGACACGCTTGGCAAAACTTTTACGAATACGTTTTTTTTCGGTAAAAGAGTAGCTCATATAATCTCCACGATCGAGGGAAAACAAAATTTTGCAGCCATTCACTTTTCAGGTGAAAACTGCGAGTATCACTTCTTATTCAGCAACAACAAACCATGCCGAAACCAAAAGCCAGTGGTCAGAAAGCCTTACTTTCTGGCCGCTGACTTTTTCAAGCGGCAAAAGGCTGACGGTTTACCGTCAGCCTTTTTGCGTCACAATATATTACTTAAGCTCAGCGGTAGCGCCTGCTTCAGTAAGTTGCTTCAAAGCTTCTTCAGCGTCAGCTTTGGCAACACCTTCTTTGATGTCTTTAGGTGCACCGTCAACCAAATCTTTCGCTTCTTTCAGTCCCAAACCGGTAATCGCGCGAACAGCTTTAATCACGCTAACCTTGTTGTCACCCACGCTCTTCAGCACAACAGAGAATTCTGTCTGCTCAGCACCACCACCCGCAGCAGCACCGCCACCAGCAGGACCTGCAGCAGCTACAGCAGCAGCAGAAACCCCAAACTTCTCCTCCATTTCTTTGATCAAATCTGACAATTCCAGAACTGTCATTTTTTCGATCGCTTCCATCAAATCAGCATTAGTTGCACCCATCGTAATTCTCCTTGTTCAGTTAATTCAAAAATTTAAGCAGTAGCCTCGGATTCTTTTTTGTCGCGTACCGCAGCCAATGTACGAACAAACTTTGCAGTTGTTGCATTCATGGTTGCCATCAAGGTAGCGATCAATTCGTCGCGGCTAGGTGTCGCAGCTAATACAGCAACTTGCTCCGCATCCATCACGGAACCGTTCATTGAACCAGCTTTAATCACCAGCTTGTCATTGGTCTTGGCAAATTCGAATACCACTTTCGCCGCTGCAACCGCATCCTCACTCATGCTATACACGAGAGGGCCGCTCATTTGCTCGGCCAGCGGCTCAAAGGGCGTATCCTTCACCGCACGTCGCGCCAATGTATTTTTCAATACATGGAAATACACACCTGCATTACGTGCCGCAGCACGCAACTCGGTAATGTCCGCAACCTGGATGCCACGATATTCTGCCAAAACGATAGTTTGAGACTGCGCCACTTGGGCACTAACCTCAGCTACCACAGCCTGTTTTTCTTGCAGATTGAGACTCAAGTCTTCCTCCAGTTTCTGAGCTGCACTTGCGCGCAACCCATCATTTACAACAGCGACCTTGAGTCAGGAGAACAACGATTCCTGCTCGCGGCCACACCATCTACGTGGGCCGGCTGTTGCGATCAACACATCAGCCATTTAAGCATCCGGCTTACTTTCCGCCTTCTACACCTACGGTCTCGGATGCTGCAGTCACGCCAGCACGCCAAAACTGTTGCTGACAGATAACTCTGTCAGCAAAACTTGCAAACTTAAGCAGCCAGACTTGCCTGCTCGATTCGTATCCCCGCGCCCATCGTGCTGGAAACAGATACTTTTTTAAGATAAACACCTTTAGATGTAACTGGCTTAGCCTTGTTAAGCGCTTCAACCAACGCCAACATATTTTCACGTAATGCTTCCGGCTCGAAAGAGGCACGTCCGATGGTGCACTGTACGATACCATTCTTATCAGTACGGTATTGAACCTGACCAGCTTTTGCGTTCTTAACCGCACCTGCCACATCAGCAGAAACAGTTCCCACTTTAGGGTTAGGCATCAAGCCACGCGGACCAAGGATCTGACCCAACTGACCGACCAGACGCATTGCATCAGGGCTTGCGATCAACACGTCAAACTCAATCGTACCGCCCTTGATGGTTGCTGCCAGATCATCAAATCCGACAATATCAGCACCTGCTGCTGTTGCCTCTTCAGCTTTTGCACCTTGCGCAAATACAGCCACACGAACCGTCTTACCCGTTCCCTTTGGCAATACCACCGAACCGCGTACCAACTGATCTGATTTCTTTGCGTCAACACCCAGATTGAATGCCACATCAATGGACTCATCAAATTTGGCTACAGCATTCTCTTTTACCAAATTAAGTGCGTCATTCAACGGGTACATCTTATTGCGATCAACTTTATCCGCAATTGCCTTATAACGTTTTGACATGATTATTGACCCTCCACGGTGATACCCATACTGCGCGCACTACCTGCAATGGTGCGCACTGCTGCATCCATATCTGCTGCGGTCAGATCAGGCATCTTGGTCGTTGCAATTTCCTCAGCTTGCTTGCGAGTCAGCTTGCCAACTTTATCTGTATGCGGTGTTTTACTACCTTTCTGTATACCTGCAGCCTTCTTAATCAGAATGCTCGCAGGCGGCGTCTTCATAATGAAAGTGAAACTCTTGTCTGCAAAAGCTGTAATCACGCATGGGATTGGCAAACCAGGTTCCATACCTTGTGTTTGCGCATTAAACGCCTTACAGAATTCCATGATGTTCAAACCACGTTGACCCAATGCAGGGCCGATTGGTGGACTTGGATTTGCCTTACCTGCAGGCACTTGCAGCTTGATGTAGCCGACGACTTTCTTTGCCATGATTCACTCCTATCAAACGGGTACTAGCGAAACGGTTAGTCTCTCCCCAATATGAAAAACGCACTTGGCATACACCAAACACATTCCTCGCTTTTCCGACTCAGGCTTTCTCTACCTGGCCAAAATCCAACTCTACCGGTGTCGAGCGACCAAAAATAGTCACTGCCACCCGCATTTTGTTTTTCTCGTAATTCACATCTTCAACAGAACCGTTGAAATCGGTAAATGGCCCATCTTTAACACGAACCAACTCACCCACCTCAAACAGCACCTTAGGCCTTGGCTTCTCAACGCCGGCCTGCATCTGCTGCATGATGTTTTGCACTTCTTTTTCGCTGATCGGCGTCGGCTTCATAGCCGACCCACCGAGAAAGCCGGTAACTTTTGATGTGCTTTTTACCAAATGCCAGGTTTGATCGGTCAACTCCATCTCAACCAGCACATAGCCTGGAAAAAACTTACGCTCACTCAAGACCTTCTGCTGACCAGCCTTAGTCGTCTTCAACTCCAAAACCTCTTCTACAGGTACCAGAATCTCACCAAACTTATCCTGAACGCCTTCGCGCTCAATTCGCTCTGTCAACGCACGCTGAACGCTCTTCTCAAACTGCGAGTACGTATGGACAACATACCATTGCATTGCCATTACTCACCCCGTCCCATTAATTGATTCACTACCAGCATCAAGCCGGAATCCACTGCCCACAAGAACAGCGCCATCGTAATAGCAAACAGAATCACCACACCGGTGCTCTGCATCGTCTCTTTACGAGTCGGCCAGACCACACGCTTAGATTCCGCAACGGAATCCTTACTGAAAGCGAAGAACCGCTTGCCCGGCTCACTTGTCCAAGCCACAACCGCACCCAAGATCAGACCGATCATTACCGATGCGAATTGAAGAACCGCTGCACTCTCACTTAAGTAATAAAAACCGGCAATGCCCGCTACTACTACCAAGACGGCCAAAAGCAACTTAATTTTATCTGCCATGTGCGAATATTCCGATTAACTATTACCGACTTCTTTGGCAGGCCAGGAGGGTCTCGAACCCCCAACCCTCGGTTTTGGAGACCGATACTCTACCAATTGAGCTACTGGCCTATTACCTCTACAAACGACAAGAGCGGAGCGATAACTTATCGCTCCGCCACCATCGTCACTTAATTACTCAATAATTTTTGCAACCACTCCGGCGCCGACAGTACGACCACCTTCACGAATCGCGAATCGCAAACCTTCTTCCATCGCGATCGGGTTGATCAGCGTCGCTGTGATGCTGACGTTGTCACCTGGCATCACCATTTCTGTACCCGCTGGCAGTTCAACCGCTCCCGTTACGTCTGTTGTACGGAAGTAGAACTGTGGACGATAGCCCTGGAAGAATGGTGTGTGACGACCACCTTCGTCTTTACCCAGCACATAGATCTCTGCTGTGAAGTGGGTGTGCGGGGTGATTGATCCCGGCTTGGACAATACTTGACCACGCTCAACTTCTTCACGCTTGGTACCACGCAGCAGGACGCCGACGTTGTCACCCGCTTGTCCCTGGTCCAGCAGTTTGCGGAACATTTCCACGCCGGTACAGGTTGTCTTGAGGGTGGGCTTGATGCCGACGATTTCGATTTCTTCACCGACTTTGATGATGCCACGCTCAACACGTCCGGTCACGACTGTGCCTCGTCCAGAGATGGAGAATACGTCTTCTACTGGCATCAGGAAGGAGCCGTCTAGCGCACGCTCTGGCTCTGGAATGTAGCTGTCCAGTGCTGCCGCTAGTTCGATGATGGCTGGTTCGCCGATCGGGCTGCTGTCGCCTTGCAGGGCTTTGAGTGCTGAGCCTTTGATGATTGGGATGTCGTCACCCGGGAATTCGTACTTGGAGAGTAGTTCACGTACTTCCATTTCGACTAGCTCAAGCAGTTCTTCGTCGTCGACCATGTCGCATTTGTTCAAAAATACGACGATGTAGGGTACGCCTACTTGACGTGCCAATAGGATGTGCTCACGTGTTTGTGGCATTGGGCCGTCTGCTGCGGAGCAGACTAGGATCGCGCCGTCCATCTGGGCTGCGCCGGTAATCATGTTTTTGATGTAGTCGGCGTGTCCGGGGCAGTCTACGTGTGCGTAGTGGCGTGTCTCGGTTTCGTATTCTACGTGGGCGGTGTTGATGGTGATGCCACGTGCTTTTTCTTCTGGCGCTGCGTCAATCATGGCGTAGTCTTTTGCTTCGCCACCATGCGCCTTGGATAGGACGGTGGTGATTGCCGCTGTCAGGGTGGTCTTGCCGTGATCAACGTGTCCAATCGTGCCTACGTTGACGTGCGGTTTTGTCCGCTCAAATTTATCTTTTGCCATGATTATTCCTTATCAATGTCAAACCGTTAACAATAAAATACAAACCTTTTGGTGCCCATGGCGAGAATCGGACTCGCGACCTCTCCCTTACCAAGGGAGTGCTCTACCACTGAGCCACATGGGCAAACACTCACAAACTGGAGCGGGTGAAGGGAATCGAACCCTCGTCGTAAGTTTGGAAAACTTCTGCTCTACCATTGAGCTACACCCGCAGGCTTTTTCCAACAAACACAACCACTAAACATCTTCAGTTGCCCACAAACCAAACTTCCATGTGGTGGAGGGGGAAGGATTCGAACCTTCGTACTCATAGAGGGCAGATTTACAGTCTGCTGCCTTTAACCACTCGGCCACCCCTCCAAACAGAACCAGCGATTGTGCCAATCGTTCGGAGGATTGTCAATTCTAATTTGTTATTTCTTTGCAAGAAGTTGAGTGAATTTGTGAACACAACAGCTGGAGGGCACCATAATAGGGCACGATTCATGCTGAATAGCACGAAATAGGGAACCAAAGAAACCTTCAAGCAGATCGTTTAAGAAAATATTGGTATCTTGTCATAGCACAGTTGTGCAATTGAAACTGCTTGATTCTAGACAAGACAGTGAGGGGGCATAACAGCCCAAGTAGGGGCCGACACCTCTAGCATGTTAAAAGGCAGTGAATAAGTTAACCGTGTAGGTTGTATTGCCAATTTGGTCCGTTGTACCTGTGTTTGTCGCGTTGCTGTACCAATAGCTGCCACTCGCACTAGTGAAGGAAAGTGAGGCCATCATATTACGCGTAACCTTATAAGTGCCCATCAACATGATGGCATTGTCAGTTCTCCCATCGCCACTCTTGCCAATCCGAATGCCTGCACCGATTGTCGCCTTGTCAGGGATGATGCCTACCTCAGTGGAAACATTGAGCGAGCTCTTGACGGTATGACCTGCCGCAATCACTCCTTTAGTCGGAGCAGCAGGAACGTCTTGTGTATAAATCGTATTATAGGCGTTCCCTAAAAATCCGGCACTAGCAGCAACTGCCGGGGCAGTCGCGTAGCTGGCATAAAATCCAACGGGTGTATTTCCAAGACTGCCCTGCAATTGCCCGTCGATTGCTTTTGCTTGGGTTGCGGCTGTTACTAAAGGTGTGGCTGCCGTAGCGACAGGATTGCCGACTGCAGATTTTCCATCCCACCGCTGCACTCCAGCCGCTGCGTCCCAACTCCCCAAATTAAAGAAGCCTACAATCCGTATGTATGTTGAACCTAGGCTAGCTTGCTGGCCGCCGGTTACACCTGTCCGATCAAATCGCGTGACATTGACAAAGCCTTTAGGATTGCTCACAACAAGAGCTACTCCCTTAGAGGGACCGGCAGTGCCTACATACTGCTGCGCTGAAAAAGCGCCGCTATGCGACGCATTTATTCCGGAAGCACTTACCATCTGATGCACTACATTTGCACCGGTATTCAAAACTTCAAAGCCATAAGAAGCGCCCAGAGAATCTGTTGCAAACGGAACAAGGCTGACCCTCAAATTTGTTGGCACAGATGAAAATATCGAAGATATGTCAATTGGCATTTTTGCAGCACTATGTCCGCCATCCACCACATCGCCTACTCCCAACTCACCTATAAACCCTGCAATCTCACTGATGCGCCCACCAAAGAATAACGATAGCTCTCCTCCGCTACCCGGCATATATGTCACGCCATTTCCCGTCGATCTGACTGGGTAAGCTCCCAGCGTCATATTGCTCTTCTCATACCCAACTGTCGTCACCACCGCCATATTTAAAATGTTTGGAATTGATAGACCTTCACCCGGCACTTTTTCCTGATCTCCAATCATTGTGTATCCAGCAGATTTGAAAGCACGACCAAAACCATTCAACATCGGAAAGTGTTGGAAATGACAAGCGGAACAGTTAATGCCTGCCTGACGTGAGAACAATGGTGTCGCTGATACCTCTTGTAGCAATGCAACCACTGCCATGACAAACGCCAATAAAAAAGCTGGAAATCTCATTCACCCTACCTCTGATTACTTTATCGTGCGACCTGAGTATTTTCCCGGATCGAGAAGTACATCTTGGTCGCAAAGCTGCACTAAATAAAGCGCGACACTTTACCCTAATTAATTTGCACATCCTATACCAATATTGCGGCAAATAATCTGTATTACTAGTTTCTTTTACCTTTAGAACTTAAACACTTTCAGCTTCTTTGAGTTTACATTTTAATTCACACCATTTTTCTAAAGAAATTGATGTCAGCAGCTTAAATGCCAGAAATCATTTAAAACCATTGATGGCATTCTTCCAGCTCCACATTCCTTAAGATAGTGAAATCGACTACACATATATTAGACTTTTATTATATATATGTTAAAATTACCTCTACTTGTTAGTTACTTTCACAATATTCTCTTAAAATGTACGAATTCATGTTTTTCATCATTGCAATGCTTTCAAGAGAATACGTCGAACTAATTTCAAATCTAGCACTCTCATCACATGAGTGCTAAAATTATATTAACAAGTTTTTATTGGAGAATTCAACTATGAGTAACATTATGAGTTTGCCGGTTCCTTCTACCTTAGGTGGATTGGATGGGTATATTCAATCTGTTAATCGTATACCTGTACTTTCTCTTGAAGAGGAATATGACTTGGCAGCGCGCTTTAACACTGACAACGACCTTGATGCCGCGCGGCAATTGGTTCTGTCCCACCTTCGTGTGGTAGTGAGTGTTGCGCGTGGTTATGCAGGTTATGGCCTTCCGCAAGCTGATCTGATTCAGGAAGGTAATGTTGGGCTAATGAAGGCTGTCAAGCGTTATGATCCTGATCGTGGCGTTCGTTTGGTTTCTTTCGCTTTGCACTGGATACGTGCTGAGATGCAAGAATTCGTCATACGAAACTGGAGATTGGTGAAGATTGCGACGACCAAGTCACAACGAAAACTATTCTTTAACCTGCGCAGCCTTAAAAAAGGACTTGAACCGCTCAAAACCAAGCAGATTCGTGAAATAGCGGATCAGTTGAACGTGAGTGAACGTGATGTCGTAGAAATGGAGTCCCGCTTTGCAGGTAATGAGGTTGCACTTGAACCTGTCAATGACGAAGAAGACAAATACTCACCTAGCCTGTATTTGACCGAGAAAGAGGAGTATGAACCCTCATATATATTGGAAACTGCGGAGAATGAGCGCTTACAGGCAACCGGTCTGGAAAATGCCTTGTCAGGTCTTGACGACCGCAGCAGGGATATCGTTACCTCACGCTGGCTAAGAGAAGAAGGCTCTACAGCAACTTTGCATGATCTCGCAGCAAAGTACGGTGTATCCGCCGAACGTATCCGTCAAATCGAGCAGAAAGCAATGAGCAAGATGCAAGGTATGCTGACCTAGCTCGTTTCATGCACTGCACTCAATGAAAAAATTCCCATTAACTGGGACTTTTTTCATTCTGCATGTGCACAGATTTATTTTACGATTCTTAATTGGGGTTTAGTTGCAGATGGTTTTTCAACAGCGACGTCTGGCATTGGTGGCTGTGGAGGCTCTCCCGGTTGAAAGACCAACCCTTGACCCGTTTCCTTGGCAAATATACCAATTACTGCAACAACCGGGATTATCAGGTCAAATGGTGCACCGCTAAAGCGCCCTGTGCAGGTAATCATCTCGTTTTCCATCTGCAGGTTCCGCACTGCATCTGAACTCAGATTCAATATTATTTCACCGTCTTTAACGTGCGAGATAGGCACTTCAGTATGTTCATCAGGACGAACTGCAAGATATGGTGTAAAGCCACCGTCTACACACCACTCGTAGATTGCTCGAATTAAATAAGGACGTGTAGATATTTCACTCATACTTAAAATTTTAGAAATGGTAGATACACAGCTACATCCTGTGTATGAGCATTACTTACGCATTGCCCTTTCAGAGGCTGTCAGGGCATCAATAAACCCTTGGCGTGAAAATAGTCGCTCGGCATATTTCATCAGTGGAGCTGCATCCTTACCCATCTGAATCCCATAATGCTCCAACCGCCATAGCAGTGGCGCAATAGCAACGTCCAGCATTGAAAACTCATCGCCAAGTAAAAATTTCTGTTGGGTCAATATATGCGAAAGCTGTGTCAGATTATCACGAACCACAGTTCGTGCTTTTTCCGAATTCTTTGCTGTCCCATTTTCAACCTGATGAACCTGGCTGTAAATCTCCTGCTCAAAGCGATGTAAGAACAAACGAGCACGTCCACGCATCACCGGATCAGGCGGCATCAATTGAGGATGTGGAAAACGCTCATCAATATACTCATTAATAATGTTTGCCTCATACAATACCAATTCACGTTCTACAAGTACCGGGACTTTGCCATATGGATTAATAGCTGCAACATCCTCTGACTTATGCATCAAATCAACATCAATTACTTCAAAGTCCATGCCCTTTTCATGTAACACGATACGGCAACGGTGACTATAGGGACAGACAGTCCCTGAATACAACCTCATCATTAAATATTACCCCTTAATTAGCTGCATACGCTGCATCTGCATGCGCACTAGTATATAACCAATCGCAGCCACTACTCCGCCAATCACGATTGTTGCTACTATAGGGTAAGCTCCAACTCCTTCCATCCCACCAATCCAAACATAGCGTTCAAACAAGGTGCCCACAATAATGCCTGAGGCCACTGCTTTGATGATAGTTACATTGTGCCTTGGTCCGGGGAATGCAAATACAGAAAACGGGATTACAAATTTCAAAGCAAGCACAGACCACCAGATGAAGGTGTAATCTCCATCCTGCATGGCGAACACTCGCCCTGTTTCTTCAGGCAGATTGCCGTACCAGATAGTCAAGTACTGTGCATAATGTGAATATATCCACAGCAGTGTAAAGGCTAACATCATTTGTGCAAGGTAGTTATAGATGTAATCTGGTATTGCTTTCTTAAGAACATTTTTATTGCTCAGCGCACTGAGCCATATCACGAGGAATGCGAGGAACATACCAAAGTTACTCACGAACTGCTGCAAGCCATATATAGCACTGTGCCAAGCTGGGACCAATGTCATCTCAAAATCCCAAGCAATCATGGTGCTGTATAACACGAAGCAAAATGGAATCCAGGTTGCAATGGTATGGAATTTTGCTGCATCCTCAGGACTGCGATCACATACTTTTTGACGCTGGATAAACTCCCAATACAATCCCATCATAAAGATCATGCCGGCGATTTCACGTGTGACAAGCCAAGAAGGGTGATACCAACCAGGCATATGTGCATCATGGTGATCACCCGGATGCGGCCACCACGGGAAGGTGTGTTCGCCGCCGATGAGCAGGATAATCAGCATGATAAATGCTAGTGGAAACAACGCATATAGTGAGGTTACAATTTGGCGCACTTCAAAACGCCATTTGGCATTAACTAGATGTAAAACCGAGCACAACGCAACGCTACTTAGAGCAAGGGATAGCACCACAACAAAGCTTACGGTCAAAACCGCCCAGTTACTGTATTCAAACATGTCTGTAGTCTCCTATTTTGCTTCAGCCGTTGTTTGGCCGCCTTGCAGTACATTACGTATGTAATTGACCACATTCCAACGTTCTGTCGCAGACAAATCGTTAGCGTAGCTTGGCATTACTGCACCGCCGAATGTCATATATCCCCATATGTATCCATCAGGATATTCCTTTGAATCCCATGTATGCATCATGTTCCCTGAGGTAAGATTCCAAGGCTTCATAAGCAACTTTTCGCCTACCAAGCCATCGCCTGTACCTGACTTACCGTGACATGGTGTGCAGTAAATCGAGAACAGCCTCTCACCAGTAGCGACTGACTTTGCATCCGCAGTAACTGGGTTAGCCATTTCTCGAGCGGCACCCATATCACTTACGAAAACTGTCGTACCCGGAACAGGAACAGAACGCTTAGGAAAAGGTTTCATACCAATGCCATCGGTGCTTTCCTGTGGCTTGGTGCTAATCTGATTAGCCATATCATCAGACCATGGCCAAGCTTGTGCCATCATTGGCATCAACAACAACGCTATTGCTAAGGATAGTTTCTTCATTTCCCCGCCTCTTCCTGAATCTCCAATGCCTCATGACTGAGGAACACACTTTTGATCTTAGCGATCGCAGACTCTTCAGCTTTCACCAGAATTCCAATCTGGTCTTCTGATACAGTTGTACTGTAAAGAGGTGAACGCTTGGCTGGTAGACCTGCGCAAATCAAAAAGCCCAAAATACTGATGTAAACACCACCGAGAATGAACATTTCGTATGTCAGAATGAAGTTAGGTGGTAGCGGAACAATCGGCTTACCACCCTTCATCTGTGCGAAAAAGTTAGCTTGAGCTCCCGAAATCAACCAAAAGCCAAGCAAGCCTCCCATCAACGCTCCACCCAGTGTGAACCACTGTACTCTGGCAGAACGATCACCCAGTACTTCTTCTACTTCGTGATGCTCAATAGGTGACTTCAGTGTCAGATCATCAAAGTTGAAGCCATCGATGTTGGCGGAACGCAATTCTGAAATCACCGCTTCGGCCTCATCGAAGTTGCTAAACAGTGCAAGTATATGACGTTGGCTCATGATTAATGTGCTCCCTGCTCTGCAGTGTCACCCTTCTTCGAGTGCAAACTGCGGTGATAAACCATTTCCTTAACTTCATACATCGATACCGATGGGAATACTTTACAGAAAATCATGAACAGCAATGTAAACCATCCGAAGCTACCGAAAACCATGCCCCACTGAACCCAGCTAGGCCATTGGTCGTGATCCCATGTCCAAGGGTAGTATCCATGTGAGAAGGTCGGCGAAACAATCATCCAGCGTTCCAGCCACATACCCAAATTCAACAGTAGTGATATCACCAGCAATACCGGAATATTGGTCTGGAATCGTTTAAACGCCAGAACCAATGGCACGATAGAGCCGCAGAAAATCATCCCCCACCATGCATAGGCATAGGGCCCTACCATTTTCTGTATCAACACATCTTTTGATGCCACGTCGTGGCCATACCATACTGATGCAAATTCAATCGCATTCAGATATGTCCAAACCATTGCGATCGCAAAAGTCAGACGAACTGTTTTCTTCAAAATCGGCAACGTCATGTATTCCTCAAACTTGAACACATAGCGAAGGATGATGAACAGCGTAATAATCGCAGCACAACCTGAATACAATGCACCCGCCACAAAGTATGGAGCAAACGAAGTCACATGCCAGCCAGGCTGCTGGGACATCGCGAAGTCGGATGCAACGATAGAGTGTACCGACACAGCAAGTGGAATCAAGAAGCATGCAACCGTCAAGTAGGTTACGCGGAAGTTACGCCATTGACGATCCGTTCCTTCCCAACCCAATGAAAGCAGGGTGTATAACTTCTTACGCCAGCCCGGATGCAAGTGATCCCGGCAAATTGCCAAGTCAGGAATCATACCTACATACAAGAAAATAACGGATGAACTCAGATAAGTGAAAATCGCCATCGCGTCCCATAGCAACGGTGATTGGAAGTTAGGCCAGATACCACGTTCATTCGGATACGGTAGTGAATAGTAGAACTGCCATAAACGACCAATATGAACCAACACAAACAAACCCGCCGTCATGAGCGAGAAGGTCGTCATCGCTTCAGCAAAACGGTAAATAGGCTTACGCCAGTCAGCATGCATCAAATGCAAAATCGCCGACAACAACGTACCGGAATGGCTCATGCCGATCCAGAAGATGAAGGTAGCGATATAAAGCCCCCAAACATGAGGATTATCGAGATTGGCAACACCCATACCGGTGTTGTACTGGTAAACCTCACAGGCTACGCCCACACCAAAGGCAGCAAGCGCCAAAGCTATGATTACCCAATACAGCTTTCTTGGATTCTCCAAGCTTTTCAGCACATCGCCGTTAATCTTTGCCCAGGCTATATCTTCGCGGATATCTTTTTCCATTATTCCTTACCCTTTTACTTGTGCCTCAGATAGCGCTTTCGCGCACACGTTCCAGATACATCACTGACGGATAGGGTCGCAATTCTTCCAAAATGCGATACCCGCGCAATTCGCTGCCACCCTCATTCTCATCTTTGGCTTGCTTGTCCTTATCCAACTCAACTTGCTGAGCTTGCCATTGCTGGTGAACTTTAGCGTCAGGATCCATGAGATTGCCAAATGAAATCGCATTTGTAGGGCAAACCTGCTGACAGGCTGTCTGAACCTCACCTTCGCGTACGATTCGCCCTTCACCTTTTGCAACCACCTTTGCTTCATGCAGGCGCTGCACACAGAAAGTACATTTTTCCATCACACCTTTCCCACGCACTGAGACATCAGGATTCAGTTGCTGCGTCATCTCGGCAGGCCATACATCATCAGTAGTCGGATAGTCATACCAGTTGAAGTAACGCACCTTGAAAGGACAGTTTGCAGAACAGTAACGAGAACCGATACAGCGATTGTAAATCTGTGAATTCAAACCGTCTGATGTATGGTTGGTTGCCGCCACCGGACACACTGTTTCGCATGGCGCTGCCTCACATTGCTGACACATCATCGGCAAGAACTGCACACCCTGATCCGGGAAGTCACGTCCATCTTCATCCCAATAGCGTTCGATGCGCATCCAGTGCATGGATTGACCATGCAAGAATTTATCTTTGCCCACAACAGGAATATTGTTCTCTGCATAACATGCAACGCTGCAGGCATTACAACCAGAGCAAGCATCCAAATCAATCGCCATCGCCCATTTGTAAGGATCGTGCGGCTTATCATCAACTGGATGTGGATGACGAAACTTCGCCCAGTCATCTAATAGATTAGTTACCGACATACTTTAAACCTCCTCCGAAAGATCGACATCATCGCTGGACACACGCACGGCAATCTTCTTACCCATTTGCTGGCCGCCGGCTGCACCTTCATCTTTTACTACTATGACTCGCTGCCCAGTCTTACTGATCTTCACACGTGTTTCATGCATTGCCAGCTCACCGGTTTCCTTGTCAAACACCGCATCCAAAATCTGGAACGGGTTCACACCGTAGCCTTTAGCATACCGGCCCATTGCTTCATGTCCTCGTCCCAGCGGAACAGAAATCGCCTCTGGGTGAATACCGGGGAACAGATATGCCTGTGCTTTGATAGAGCCGGTCTTGGAAGTCACTTCGACGATATCGCCTTCCGCAATGCTCAACTCAGCTGCTTTCTTAGGATGTATCTCCACCCATGAATCCCACACGATCGTTGTCAGAGGATCAGGAGATTCCTGCAACCAGGGTTGATTGGCATGACGTCCATCACGCATACTTGCTGTAACACCGGGAATCAATCGCAGCGGATAGTCACCGCCCGCTTCAGAATGTGAAGGCAATTTCAAACCTGCCGCACTTGCATTCGCAGACAACTTATTAACCGAACCTTCGAACTTGATGATGCCGCCCGACAGAGTTCGATTCCAGAAAGTCTCGTCATCAACACTAGCACCACCCAAAGCGTCCTTGACACTCAGAACCGCACTGCGAAGATAACCATAGTAATCTTCATAACCATTGTAATCATCAGGCTGACGCTGCTTAAGCATACTCAACAGGATGTCACCCATGCCTCGCGTATTGGCATGCAGTTTTTCCATCAACGGCTGCTGAATGTTGATTTGTGCGCAAGTTGCCAAATACTCAGGAACCTGTGTACCCCAGTCCTCCAAAGGAGAATCTAAAGGCAATACCAAATCAGCCTGCAATGCAGTTTCGTCAAGATAGTGTGCAAAAGCCACTTTAAAATCCGCTTTCGCCATGTTCTCTTTGAAATTCATCGCGCCGGATGCAGTGAATACAGGATTCGCCGCGAAATTGAAAAGCACCTTGTACTTACTGGCAGCCAAACCATTATTCAATGATGTTAGCGCTGCAGTATTACCTGTCTCAGGAGACATTTGCGGGAACGGCATATCTTCAGTCATCTCAACTGTTTTACCGACATTACCCAAAACATGGTTCAGCAAGTTGATCGCCGCTGCATTCTGTGAGCCATGCTCATATCCTTCTGCAGCACTTCCAGCCAACACCAGACTCGGTGAATGCAATTTCAGCATCGCAGCGATCTTGTCGATCTGTCCGGCAGGAACACCTGTCTCCTCGCTAACGCGATCACGGTCATACGCCTTCACTGCGGCAGCGATGTCTCCCGTTGCTGTACCCAGTGCATTGATGATGCCAAGTGCCAGCACACCCTCTGTTCCCGGACGAATCGCTACCCAGCGATCAGCATTCGCGCCAGTCAGTGTCATCTTAGGCTCAACCTGAACCAAGACCCCGCGCTGACCGTCTACACCTTTACGGAACTGTGCATATTGCTGAGAAAAATGTACCGGAGAAACCCAGCTTCCCAGAAAGTCAGCACCAAATGAAAGCACGACTTTGGCTTTATTGATGCTAAAGCGTGGCATCGCCACACCATAAGATTTCTTATTGGCTGCACGCGCCACTCCGGGTGCAATCGCCTCGTACACAAAATGATTTTTGCAACTCAGGCTATCCAGATAATTCCCCAATAACACTTTGAGGTGACCACTCACGCCGCCTGACAGGAATGCTATCTGGTCACCGCTGACGCCCTGCGTCTTCTCGGCGATTAGCTTGTAGGCATCTTCCCAGGAAATCGTCTGACCCTGATTGCCAGTACGCAGCAACGGCTCACGTACACGGTCAGGATTATAGTGATGTTGCACACCAGCCTGACCCAAACCACACATCTTACCGCGATTCACGGTTGAATTCGGGTTGCCTTCCAGCTTCAATACACGGCCTTCGCGCACGCGACCATTGATGCTGCAACCTGCATCGCACTGTGCACAGGTCGAGTTATAGTAAACACCGATACTGGGGATAACATAGTCCGCTGGCTCCGAATACGAAACCACCGTCTCCTTGCCGTCCTCTACTGATGTGTTACCGCAGCCGCTCAAAGCAACTGCCGCGCCACCCCAGCCCAGCACCTTCAGAAAATCACGCCGATCAAAACCACTGTCCATCATCACAACCTCTCCGGAAAATTCTTGAAATGTCATGCCCGCTTACTTGTGGCACTGCCAGCAATCATTAGGGCCATGCGCTTTGAGATCCCCGCCAGCTGCATCAGCTTCGGACTTATAGAAACCGTACCAATAAGCCTGATCCCCAATCGGCGTACCGCCTGCTGCGGTCACCGGATGTTCCTTCTCGTGGCAACTTGCGCACCATCCCATAGATAGCGCTTTGCTACGACGCGCAACAGTCAGCTCAGCCACGTCTCCATGGCAATAACCGCAAACTTCCTGTGTAGGTCGATTCTGCTGCTCGATGAAACGTTTGATGTGTCGCTCATGGTTAAAGCGCACAAAGTCTGGAAGGTCATGCACTTTCTTCCAAGGCATAGGCGTTTTGGCGGCAATTTTGCCATCCTCACTACCTTCCCAATATTCGAATAGCGTCTTGATACGTGGCGACTCGCGAACAGATTCAATGCTCTGATGACATCCGATGCATTTCTGCAATGGCGGAATGCCAGCTACAGCACTGCGTCTCGCATAGGTATGGCAGTACATACAGTCAATCTGCATATCCTTGGCATGACGGTTATGGGGAAATTCGATAGGCTGCTCCACCAAAGGCCACTGACTATCTGGAGTCATTGGCGCAGATTGAGAAGCATCAGCTGCATAAACAGTCGCAGCAGAAAACAGTCCTATCAAAAAGACAGACAAATGAAAAATACGGTGCATCGTAAGGACTCCCCCAGCAAACAAACGACCCCTTGCCAACGAAATAAAAAAACCGCTGGCCTGATCGAACAGGTAAATCGGATTATTTTTGATGCGGCGTGTCGTAAAATTTAATAATTATTTGCTTCTTTTATCTCCGCCTGAACCAGCACGGCACGACCACACGGACGAATAATGTCTAGTCTGAAAAATAAAGTCAACACTCAAACGCAACATTCATATAGGGTCACTTAAAAAAACTTATATGTAGCATAAAATTACAGCATTCTCTAATATAGAAATTATTATGCATCTTCCTATGGGAGATGTTTCAACTACCCCTTATTTCAGTAAAGGCAACCTATGAAAGAAGAACAAGCAGTACTTGATTTTTTTACTCAACCAGAAAATCTTCCCTTGGGATTATCTGTCGCTGAAAAAATCGATGCGATTCGAGTGCAACTCAACAATCGTTTCTGGTTGGATTTACTGCAACGCACGAATGAATCCATCGCACATAAATCCCTGCCCTGGCACTCTGATGCCACAGAAGACAGGAATGCCGATGATTGCGTCGTAGGCATCCATTTCACACCGGAAACTGACCACCAGCTTTACCTGCGTCCTATGATGGAACAGCAATATCTGGGTAACACATGGCAGATATATTTTGGACTCATGTGGAGTAAATCGCCCACACCTGAACAACTTGCGATATCCGCCGTACAAGAACTGAAGCAACTGCTACAGAATCACGGCTTCAAAGACAACGACAGCTTTCTCGCATGGCAATGGACCAAGCTATACCCGCGCCGCAGTGATTTTTTATTGCGGATGACAAACCAACCCGAAGAACTGCTGGGTGAGGCTAAAGAAAAGCTGGAGATATTTTTAACCGAAGTTTATGCCAAGCTTGAACGAGCTAATGATGCCCTCAAAACACAGCCCGGCAGTTTGGATAATACTTTGACGCAAATGCGGCAGGAACTGATTGATTGATTTCAGGCTAAACCGGATTATCCTGGTCGAAGAACTGGTGCTCTAAACCAAATTTATCTGCCAGATGTGCACCCAATGCCTGAACGCCTAATCGCTCAGTCGCATGATGTCCTGCCGAGATAAACGCCACACCGGTTTCGCATGACAGGTGATAGTTCGGCTCGGAGATTTCTCCTGTGATGTAGGCATCGACACCCTGAGCGATCGCCGCCTCAAAGTACCCTTGCGCACCACCGCTACACCAAGCGACTTTGCGTATGTTTTTGGTACTGTCGCCGATGATTTGAGGGGTACGCCGCAAGTCGTGTTCTATTTGCTGCTCAAACTGTGCGAGCGGCTGCGGATTTTCGAGTTCCCCCAACCATGCGATATCTTGATCGCCAAATCTGCCCTGCGCATCCAACCCAAGCAATTTGCCGAGTTGTGCGTTGTTTCCTAATTCCGCATGGGCATCAAGCGGGAGGTGGTAGGCCAGCAAGCTCACATCATTGCGCAGTAATTGCCCGATGCGTTTTTTCTTAAGGCCAGTGATTGTTGCGTCTTCATTGCGCCAGAAGTAACCATGGTGAACCAGAATCGCGTCAGCACCCCATGCAATAGCATCATCCAGCACCTGCTGAGAGGCTGTCACCCCTGTGGCGATGCGCTTCACCTCAGCTCGCCCTTCCACTTGCATACCGTTCGGGCAATAATCCTTGAACAAACCAGTTTGCAGCAAGCTTGCGTTATAATCGCGTAGTTCTTCAAGAAGCATAAGCTTTCTCCAAAATTTATTACTGTTCGAGTCAATATTAACATGCGCAAACACTGGCTCCTGTTTACCCAAACTGTCACCATCGCTCTTGCGATGCTGTTCATCGTGCAAACGCTCAAACCAGAGCTATTACCAACGGCGGCACGTAGCGGGGTGGTCACACTTTACGAAAATCAGACACAGTCTGAGGCACAGCCCTCTACAGCAGGATTAAGCGCTGCTGCAAAAAAAGCCATGCCGACTGTGGTGAACATCTTTACCAGCACGATAGTAGAGACACACCCCAATCCTTTTCTGAATGATCCCCGATTTAGATTTTTCTTTGGCGACCAGTTTGATTCCGAACCCCAAAGCAGCTCCAGTCTGGGTTCAGGTGTTATCGTTAGCGTTGATGGCTATATCCTGACTAACCACCATGTGGTTGAAACTGCCGATCAGATCGAAGTGGCACTCGCCGACGGTCGCACCGCGAAAGCACATGTGATCGGCTCAGACCCTGAAACCGATCTTGCCGTCATTAAAATCGACCTTCCCGGCAGCATTCCGGCCATTACTTTCGGTAATCCTGAGCTGTCTCAAGTGGGTGATCTTGTTCTTGCGATCGGTAATCCGTTCGGCGTTGGTCAGACTGTCACAATGGGCATTATCAGTGCGCTCAAACGTGACCATCTGGGTCTCAGCACCTTTGAAAGTTTTATCCAGACAGATGCTGCAATCAATCCCGGCAATTCCGGTGGCGCATTGGTCGATAGCCGCGGCAACCTTATCGGCATCAATAGCGCAATCTATTCACCGAATGGCGGCTCGCTCGGTATCGGGTTTGCTATCCCCGCCAGTGTCGCTAAAAAGACGATGGAGCAGATCATTCAAACTGGTTCCGTCACTCGCGGGTGGATCGGTGCGGGGGTTCAGGAGTTAACGCCTGAACTGTCTGAATCCTTTAAGCTGGGTGATTTAAAGGGAGTCTTGATTACTGAGGTCATACGCAATAGCCCGGCTGCTCAGGCGGGTGTCAAAACCGGGGACATTTTGACAGAGGTGGATGGTAAGCCAATTCTTGGATGGAGCACCATGCTGGATACTGTTGCGAATCTCCCGCCCGGCAAAATCGCTACAATTAAGCTGATGCGTAATGGGAAATTAAAAACACTGGCTGTAGAAATCGGCAAACGTCCGATACCCCAAAATCAGGTTAAATAGACTCAGGCCAGATACGTACAATCGTGTCTGCTAAGGCTAGGTTTCAGTTATTTGGGGTTTGTTGTTCTTGCCTGCCCATGAAGCAACGACGATCCCCGCCTCATATAACATCCACAGCGGCACCGCTAACATGAACTGTGACACCACGTCTGGCGGTGTGAATATCGCACCCAGTACAAATGCACCCACCAGCACATAAGGGCGGCCTTCACGCAGCTTATCAATGCTCACCATATCCATGCGTACCAGCAAGACAACCGCAACCGGCACTTGAAAGGTGATGCCAAACGCCATGAACATGGACAGGACAAAGCTGAAGTATTTATCGATGTCGGTCATAACCGCCACACCATCAGGCGCTGCGGCGGTGATAAACCCGAAGACCACCGGAAACACTGCAAAATAGGCAAACGACATACCGCAAAAAAACAGCAATGTACTGGCAAAGATCAACGGCACCACCAGCCGCTTTTCATGTGTATACAACCCCGGCGCGACAAATCGCCATACCTGATACAAGATGTAAGGCAATGTAGTCAAGAAGGCGGTCATCATCGCAACCTTGAGCGGCACGAAAAAAGGCGTGGTCACATCTGTGGCGATCATTTGCCCGCCTTGAGGCAGCTTCGCCAGCAATGGTTGGGCGAGCAATGCGTAAAGCATATCTGCAAACGGAAACAAGCATATAAATGCCACCAGCAGTGCCACAGTAGCGTGCAGCAATCGCGTGCGTAGCTCGAGCAGATGGGCGATTATATTTGCACCGGTACTCATTGGGATTTATCTACTGATACTTTTGGCGCTGTATCAGGTACTGTATTTCGTGATGTATTCTGCCCAGAAGTGAGCGATGTTTTGGTTGCCGATTGCTGGTCGGCTTTGGCAGGTTGATCAATTGGCATTGATCGTGCCACTTCTTCATTGAATTGTTGAACCTGATTATCTAGTGTCTGTGAAGCTTGATTGACGGACTTTTCCAACTCTCCAGCTTCCTCTTGAACTTTTTGCTGTAACTGGCGAAATTCATCTACTGCCATATCACGCTCAATGTCAGCTTTTACACCGTTCACATAGCGTTGCGCTTTGCCCCAATATTGCCCCATGGTGCGTGCCACTTTAGGCAATCGTTCAGGCCCGATTATGATGAGGGCAACCACCATAATTACCATCAATTCTAGAAAACTGAAATCGAACATCTTGTGCAGCCTGTTGAGGGAATCAGGCGTTTGTGGTGGACTTTTCCTTCACTTCACCCTCAATAGTTTGCCCATCTTCTTTGAGTTGTTTACCCGCCTCATCTTCGGTGTTCATGCCTTCTTTGAAACCCTTTACTGCACCCCCCAAGTCTGTACCGATATTGCGTAGTTTTTTGGTTCCGAACACCAACACAACCACCAATAACACAATCAACCAATGCCAAATGCTAAATGTACCCATGTCTTTCTCCTTAAATCCGAATCTCGAACTATCCGAGTCCGGGAATTCTAATTTCGTTGCACCATAGGTGGGATATTGCCGCCACCAATAATATGAATATGCATATGATATACCTCTTGCCCGCCACCTTTTCCGGTGTTTATCACTGTACGGAAGCCATTATCCAAGCCTTGCTCTTTGGCAAGGCTTGGTCCCAGCAATAACATCTTACCCAGCAAAGCTGCATGACTTTCATCTGCATCAGCCAATGATGCAATATGCTGCTTGGGTATCAACATAAAATGTACCGGTGCGACCGGATTGATGTCATGAAAAGCCAACACATCATCATCCTCATACACCTTATTGCATGGAATCTCGCCACGCGTTATTTTGCAAAACAAACAGTCGCTCATCGCTAGCTTTCCTTTCTGCTTGCTTTTTCATCTATGCCTGAGACACCTTCGCGCCGTGCTAATTCATTCAGCACATCTTCAGCACTTAATCCCTGCTGAGCCAATAGCACCATGCAATGAAACCATAGATCGGCAGTTTCATAGACCAAATGGCTTTTATCGCCAGATTTGCTTGCCAGAATCACTTCAGTCGCTTCTTCACCGACCTTTTTAAGAATAGCGTCCTCGCCCTTGCTAAATAACTTGGCGACATACGAGCTTTCGGCAGGCGCTTGCTTGCGCGCTTCAAGGGTTTCGGTCAGTTTTTGCAATATATCCTGTTTCATTTTTTATATATCTCATCAGGTGATTTCAAAACATCATCCACCTCAACCCACTGACCATGATCCAGCCTGCGGTAAAAGCAGCTTTCTCGTCCGGTATGGCAAGCAATGCCACCCTGTTGTTCAATCTTTAACAGAATGACATCTCCATCGCAATCAATACGGATCTCTTTGACCTTCTGAATATGCCCGGATTCCTCACCTTTATGCCAAAGCCGCTTCCGGGATCTAGACCAGTAAACCGCCTCACTTTTTTGCCAAGTTAATTCCAGTGCGTCACGATCCATCCAAGCGACCATTAGCACGCGATCCGTCGCAGCGTCTTGCGCAATCGCTGTCACTAGGCCATCTGCCGACCAATTGACTTTACTCAGCCATGCCTCACTCATCAGCATTCCCTGTCATAACCGCACCTCGACCCCATGCTGTGACATATATTGCTTTGCCTGTTGTACGGTGAATTCACCAAAGTGGAAAATACTCGCCGCCAACACTGCATCTGCTGCACCTTTTTGCACGCCATCAACCATATGCTGCAAATTCCCCACTCCGCCACTCGCGATCAACGGGATATCCAACACATCAGTGATCTTGCGCGTCAGTGCAAGGTCAAAACCATTTTTCTGACCATCTCTATCCATAGAGGTCAGTAGAATCTCACCCGCGCCAAAATCCTGCATTTTTTTTGCCCATTCAACGGCATCCAATCCTGTCGCTTTACGCCCGCCGTGAGAAAAGACTTCCCAACGGTCAGTGTCAACCTGCTTTGCGTCAATCGCGACCACGATACATTGCGAACCATAACGGCCTGATGCATCAGCCACCAGTTGCGGATTGGATATCGCCGAGGTATTGATACTGACTTTGTCAGCACCGGCGTTTAATAGATTGCGCACATCACTCACTTCACGGACACCGCCGCCTACAGTCAACGGTATAAACACCTGTGACGCGACCTGCTCGATAATGCGAAAAATAATGCCTCTATCATCCGAACTGGCAGTAATGTCCAGAAAAGTCAGCTCATCAGCACCCTGCTCGTTATAACGCTTAGCAATCTCCACCGGGTCGCCCGCATCCCGCAGTTCAACAAAGCTTACTCCTTTGACTACCCGACCTGCAGTCACATCAAGACAAGGGATTATGCGTTTAGCCAACATAAGCTAGCGAACCACCTCTTTGAGGACAGCATTAACCTCACTCAACTCATCTGCTAACTCCTGAGCCGCCTTGAAGTCCAGTGTACCTTCATAAATCGCACGGCCTGTGATTGCACCGGTGATACCCTCTTTTTCAACCGCACATAGCGCTCTGACATCATCCAGATTGGTAATACCACCACTGGCGATCACTGGCACTTGCAAAGGGCTGGCCAGCTCCACCGTGGCCGGGATATTGACCCCTGACAGCATGCCATCCCGACCGATATCAGTATAAATGACTGCTTCGATACCATATTCTTCGAAACGTTGCGCCAGATCACCCACATCGTGCCCGGTGAGTTTAGACCAGCCATCCACGGCTACTTTCCCAGCCTTGGCGTCCAAACCTACCATGATATGTCCGGGAAAAGCATCACATGCCTCGTGTAAGAATCCGGGCACTTTGACCGCCGCCGTACCGATGATGATGTAGCTGACGCCAACATCGAGATAACGTTCGATCGTTTCCAAATCACGTATACCGCCACCAAGCTGGACAGGTATCTCGCTATCATCCATCACCTCAATGATGCTGCGCACCGCAGACTCATTCTTGGGTTTGCCCGCGAATGCACCATTAAGATCAACCAGATGCAATCGGCGTGCACCCTGATCAAGCCAATGCTGCGCCATTGCAGCTGGATCTTCTGAAAACACTGTGGCATCTTCCATCACGCCCTGTTTGAGGCGTACACAGTGACCGTCTTTTAAATCAATCGCAGGAATAATAAGCATGGCAGTACAAAGTAGTTAAGGTTTCCATTGAACAAAATTATCCAGCAGTTTCAGCCCTGCCGTGTGGCTTTTTTCGGGGTGAAACTGAACCCCGAATAAATTATCTTTTGCCACAGCGCACACAAACGATTTTGGATATTGACTGGTCGCCTGAATCAGCGACATATCCAGAGGTTGCACATAATAGCTGTGAACATAATAAAAGCGTGCATCCTGATCGATGCCTTCCCACAACGGGTGCTGAGCATGATGCACTTCATTCCAGCCCATATGAGGCACCTTCAGCTTATCGCCCTGAGCATCGCGCATGTTATTAGTAAACCGCAATACATCTCCACGCAATATCCCCAGCCCCTCAATATCACCTTCGGTACTGTGATCGAACAACATTTGCAAACCGATGCAAATACCCAGAAACGGCTTGCTATGCGAAGCAAATAACACTGCATCCCGTAAACCACGCGCATCCATCTCTCTCATGCAATCAGGCATTGCGCCCTGACCGGGAAACACCACCCGCTCTGCGCCCGTGATGATGTCCGCATCATCAGTTACGGCGATGTTCTTGTCGGGCGCTACGCAGCGTAATGCCTGCTCGACCGAGCGCAAATTACCCATACCATAATCGACTACCGCAACATCAACCATGTGAGCCTTATAGCGTCCCTTTAGTTGATGGCATTACACCTGACATACGCGGATCAAGCTCCAACGCCATACGAAGCGCACGACCGAAAGCTTTAAATATCGTCTCCGCCTGATGGTGGGCATTATTGCCAGTCAGATTATCTATGTGCAGCGTCACCAATGCATGATTGACGAAGCCCTGGAAAAATTCGTTGATCAAATCAACATCGAATTCACCGACACTGTCGCGAACGAATTTGCAATTGAACTCCAAGCCGGGTCGGCCTGAAATATCCAACACTACGCGCGACAGTGCTTCGTCCAACGGCACATAAGCATGTCCGTAACGTCTCAAACCCTTTTTATCGCCCAGTGCCTGATTAAAGGCCTGACCGAGGGTGATGCCGATATCCTCAACCGTGTGATGCGCATCAATATGCAGATCACCTTTTGCGAAAATGTCAATATCCAGCAGTCCGTGCCTGGCGATCTGGTCGAGCATATGATCCAGAAAAGGTAGGCCGGTCTCGAATTTTGCTTTGCCACTTCCATCCAGATTGAGCTCAACCTTGATTTGAGTCTCGAGCGTGTTTCGTGAAACTTTAGTGCTACGCATGTTTTATCCTTATGCGGATTGTTTAATGGTTTCTCTCAATGCTGCTATAAATTTGTCGTTCTCTTCCGGCATACCAACCGTCACGCGCAAACAATTCTGCAACGCCGGATGCCCTTTGTTCAGATTTTTAATCAGAATGCCATGTTGCTTTAACCCGTCGAATATCGCACTAGCATTGTTCACCCGGAACAGCAGGAAATTCGCCTCGCTGGGATAGACTTCTACCCCGTTCAATTCTTCCATCTGCCGACGCAGTCTCTCACGATCATCTTTGATCTGCTTTGCCTGCTGCAAAAGAACATCATGATGATCCAATAACTTCTCTGCTACCAATTGAGGCAGCACCCCGACATTATACGGCAAGCGCAGCTTTTCCAACTGCGATAGCCACTCATCCCCACCCGCCAAAAAACCAAGACGCAAACCCGCCATACCCAGCTTGGAAAAAGTACGCATCACCAACAGGTTATGATAATCGGCCAATCTGGACAGAAAACTGTCACCGGCAAAGGCATAGTAGGCCTCATCCACCACCACCAGCCCTTTCGTGCGTTCAATGATCTGCCTCACATCATCAGCCGAAAAAAGGTTGCCGGTAGGGTTATTAGGGTAGGCAAGGAAGATCAAAGCAGGTTGCTCGCGGTCAATAGCCGCCAGCATCGCAGGCAAATCAAGGGAAAAGTCGCTTGTCAGCGGAACACCCGCATAGCGCATCCCCGTGAAAGTGGCGATCATCTTGTACATCACAAATGAAGGTTCGACACTCATCAACACTGCGCCCGGCTTATTGACCGCCATCGCCAATATCTGAATCAGCTCATCCGAACCGTTGCCAAGCATCACGCCCATATCATCCGGCAAGCCTGTTGCGGCTCGGATTTTATCCTTGAGCGTTGCTGCCACCGGGTCTGGATATCGGTTTATTTCGGCGGAAGCCACCGTACTGGCAATCTCCTCCGCTAACGAAGCATGCAGAAGATAAGGATTCTCCATCGCATCCAGCTTGATGAGGTTATTGCTATCCGGCACATGATAAGCATGTAAATCGAGGATTTCTTGCCGCAGTAGATTGCTGGCAAAGGTATTGGCTAAGGTATTGGAAGACATGAAACTTGAAATAAATCGGTGTAGTAACAACGGGAAAGAGCTTATCACATAACCACTACCCTGTTAGTGTTAGTATTGCGGGAGTCGTTCTTTGACCGAGACCAAGCAAACAAGGCTAGATGTCCACTAAAGTGGGGGTAGTCCAAATTGCCTATTTGTTGTATCCGTTAAACTGGGGGAGGTTCAAATTTGACCTGATTGAAATCAGGTTGTTTTGGTATATCCCGAGTTAAATCGGAAAAATATTTCATATTTGGTGAGAAAATCATGCTGCTATTACTCAAGCAAGCAAGCGTAAGTTTCATCTGGCTTATCGAAATTTCATACTAGCATTGTGTATCAGCTCAAAGCATACTTTTCCGGCCTCGTTGTTTGATAGCTCTAACTTGTATCCAGCTTGTGTTGCCCAACGGGCTGCTTGATAAAGCCCTATACCCAACCCGTTCTCTGAGACTACTACGTTCTGCAATAGCTTTGATACGGTATGTTGCGGGATAGCACTGCCGCTATCACAGACGATCAATCTTAAAGGCGCAAGCTTCAACTCAACAAGTATCGTGATATTATGTTCTGATTGCTTTTTCTTCGTTGCATTGTCGAGCAGGTTATCGCTGACACAATCAAACAAGGCAGAAGGAATATTCAGTTCAGGTATCTTCTCAGGCACAAGCCACTGAACAGCCAGGTGTTGATTACGATGCCGCAAACCTTTCCACCATACATCCAAAGGCTGGATTGTTGAGTCTTCTTCAAATTGAGGCTGCTGCAACTTGCTCAAAATCATCTCGATACGCTGAGTAAGCTGTGGCAGTTGCTGCAACAATAACAGCGTGGCCTTCTCATCACGACTTTGCGCGATAGAAGTTAGTGAAAACAGCGATTGCAGCATGTTCTTCAAGTCATGCGTCAGTCTTGATCCGGTTTCATAGACTGTCTGTAAGCGGGTAATGTCCCGCAACCGTTGCTCATCCTGCTTTGCCTGATAAAAGTATCCGATCAACTGAGCCAGTAAACGTACGTGTAACAGCAACGTGGGGTGCAGCTGATATCTGGCATAAACTTTCAACGTTAGCGATCCATCACGCACCTCTACCGCATAATCACTATAGGCACCGATCTGACCATCCCCTTCAGACGATCGCCATGACATGCCGGATAACCATGGTAAGTCTGCCATCAAGTTGATGGCTTTACTCAGATAGCTACCGGCATCCGGCTCTCTTTGGGCGGCCTCGGTCAGCTGCGCCAACCAACTCTCGAACGGTGTCCCGATGTTTAGCAGGTATCGAGAAAACATTACCTGCAATCCGCTGAATCCGAAGCGTGGACTCCACAATCCTCCCAGCGCTAACATCACTACGCCCATTAAAAGTAGTGTTCGCAATAGTGCTTCCAGATAGTCCATCTGACCCAGACTCATAAATGCAAGACTGCCCAGCACCACCAAAGTCAACAGCATGAACAGCAATAAGCTATATACAAAGTCGACTGTTTCCGAACTGTCTGTCTGAGTGGTTTTAACAGGTAGTAACGAAACGATAACCAAAAAGGCCGGAAGGACATACCAGACCAGAACGCGTCCGGGCTCGATAGCAGATCGCGCCGAAAACAAAATGGGTACAACCCAAAGCAACAAAGCTGCAAGCAAATAGGCCATCACGGACAGGTATAGCACTCTCGTTCGACGATCCCTGAAGGCAAATACTCTGGCACCGACCAATCCAAACATACCTGTCAGCCAGAATGCGATGATCCACCAGTTAAGCCAGAACATCGCTACCAGCGCAGCCAGCGCGATGAACAACAGCGTGCCCAGCCCTACTTCACTCTCGCCTCTCCACAGTGGTTGCCAAAGCAGGAATAAGCCCAAATGCGCCAATATGAGTGGATGTATCAGCAAATTGTCTACACCAACCAATAATACGCCGTGCAATAACCCAAGCATTGCCAGTAGCAGCCAACGGCCTGTTACATATCTGCGAAATCCACCTGTCAACATTTCGTCACCGCCTCGTCATATCTTCGTCACTCTGTAAAACAGCACCACAGATTAGCTTTCTGACGCGCCCAAAAAACCCCATACAGTAAATTAAAAATCCAATAATTTACGTTTATCTTATTGAATTTATTTTCTATTTACCTTTTCCAGAAATAACAGCTCCAGATTTTCATGTTATGGCATATCATTTGCTTGTATTGGAGCGTAGCACAAATTATTTTGGAGATTAACACAATGAATCGCAATCAATCTGGCTTTACCTTAATCGAAATCGCTATCGTATTGGTGATTATTGGCTTGTTACTCGGCGGCGTATTGAAAGGTCAAGAACTAATCAATAGTGCAAGAGTTAAAAGCCTAGCCAATGATTTCAAAAATATTCCGGTATTCGTTTACGGCTATCAGGATCGTTTCAGATCGTTGCCAGGTGATGATGCTCGACTTGCTACTAATGTGACTGGCGGCACTCCTTGTGCTCCTGCTGCTGCTGGTTTATGTGTAATCGGTAATGGTGTGATTGAAGGTAGCTGGAATGCTACAACGACTGCTAGTGAAACATTTGTATTTTGGCAGCATGTTCGTTTGGCCAATTTAGCTCCCGGTTCAACAGATACTACTGCAGTAGAGTATTTGCCTATCAATGCCTCAGGTGGAGTGATTGGCATCCAAGGCGGCACCGCCGTTGTTGCTAACTCACCAATTCTTGATACAAATGGCGTTGCTATTCGCGGGTCATACATAATATGTTCAGCAGGCATCTTAGGGAAATTTGTCAAACAGCTCGACTTGCAAATGGATGACGGAAACACCGAAACAGGTTCAATGATGGCAGCATTGAACACTGGCTATGCTATAGGTGATAGCGCCATCGCAACCGCTTCAATTGATGATGCAACATCCTACACTGTCTGTTTGGGCGTCTAATTACTAACCAGATTCACCCGGCGTGACACAGCCCGCTTCGGCGGGCTTTTTTTATTGCGTCACCACTACTAATAATCAAACTAAGGAGGTAAAAAGTATTTTCACTCTTTAGCTAGTTGATTCTCAGCAACCTGCAATGCATCTGCTAATCCAAACAACACCAGCACATCACCTTCAATCAAGATCATGTCTTCACTAGGCTGCGCACCCTGTACATTACGCCGTCTTACGGCATAAACATCCACGCCGATTTTATTCAGGCCCGCAGCACCTAATGACTTACCTACTGCACCTGAGTTGCTCTTCAGGAGTACGCTTAAAAAGCGCGGCTGCAAACTTGCCGCTGCTTCATCATCTTCGATCTGCTCTGTGCGGAAATATCCGCTGAAAGCGGCGTAACGACCTGCTCGACTCTCCTGAACACGACGTATCACACGTTTCAATGGCACACCTGACAACAGCAAAGCTTGTGAAGCCAGCATAACGCTGCCTTCAGTCACTTCCGCAACCACTTCAGCTGCACCTGCATTTCTGAGTTCTTCAATGAAGGTGTCATCGGTAGTCCGCACCACCACCGGCAAATCAGACCTTACTTCATTGACATGATTTAGAATTTTAAGTGCTGATTGCTTATCGTTATATGTCACAACCAGTGTCTTGGCTCGCATCAGCCCGGCTGCGAGTAGCACTTCCCTTTTAGCCGCATCGCCGAATACGACTTTCTGTCCCGCCGCAACAGCCTCCTGAACACGCCTTGGATCCAGATCAAGCGCAATAAAGCGTATCTTTTCCTGCTCAAAAAACTTAACCAGTGCCTGACCGCTACGGCCGTAACCACACAAAATGATATGCGCATCTGTCGCCATGCTATGTACAGCAATCTGGTGTAATTGCAACGCGCTATCCATCCATGCCGAAGGAGAAAATCGCCTTACTATCGCCTCTGAATATTGAATTAGAAAGGGTGCTGCGAGCATCGAGATTAACATGGCTGCTAATACGTTTTGCATCACGTCATGCGGCAATAGGTTCACATCCCCGGTCAAGGTCAGCAGCACAAACCCAAACTCTCCGGCTTGCGCCAAACCCAAACCACTGCGAATCGCCACCCCCCAATCACCTGTAAAGCCACGCGCCAGTAACGCAACCACGGCCGCCTTAAATGGAAGAATAATGAACAGTAACAGGCATATCCAACCAAAACCCTCTACCACGCTGGACAGATCCAGCATCATACCGATGGTGACAAAGAACAATCCGAGCAGTACATCCCGGAAAGGCTTGATGTCTTCTTCAACCTGATAACGGTATTCGGTCTCAGAAATCAATATGCCAGCAACAAAGGCTCCCAATGCAAGAGACAAGCCTGCCAATTCGGTCACATAAGCCAAGCCGAGGGTAAACAGCAATATGTTGAGCATGAACAACTCAGAGGATTTTTGTCTAGCGACCAGATGAAACCAAGGGCGTAATAGCCGTTGACCAAAATACAACAAGGCAACCAAAACCAGCCCAGCCTTGAACAGTGCCATACCAAGGGTGGCATAGACAGTATCGCTACTGCTGCCCAGTGCCGGTATCAGTATAATGAGCGGTACGACTGCCAGATCCTGAAATAACAAAACCCCCATGATGTTCTGCCCATGCGGCGTATTCAATTCAGCACGTTCAACCAGCATCTTGCTGACGATCGCAGTAGAAGACAATGCCAGCACCCCGCCCAGTGCCAGTCCAGCACGCCAGTCAAGCTCGAAAAATAGTGACGTCAGCATCACCAGCAATATAGTGGACACCACTTGCGCGGTTCCCATGCCAAATACCAGTCGGCGCATACTCCTCAGGCGTGAAAGACTGAACTCCAATCCGATACTAAACATCAGGAACACCACGCCGAACTCTGCCAGATGACGTGTCTCAGGAGAATCTGGTATCCAACCCAACGCATGTGGACCGATCATAATGCCGACGATAAGATAGCCCAACATCGCCGGCAGGTGCAGCAAACGACAAAGCACGACCACACCTACCGCCACGGCAAGCAAGGTCAGTAATAGTTGTAAAGCATTTGTCATATAAATTTCACGAACGGGACTATCATTAACAATGATGATAATGCCCTAAGTCGCAACACTTGCAAAATTTCACTGCAAAATAGGTGCACTGCTATAATCCGACGCTATGAATAAATCCATCACTGCATCACCTCATGCACTGGAACTTGGACGTGAAGTTTTAGATATTGAAGCATCCGCCGTGCAGACGCTCAGCACCCGGCTGGATGATAATTTTCTGCATGCCCTTGATGTCATCCTTCAATGCGAAGGGCGCGTCATCGTTAGCGGCATGGGAAAATCAGGGCATATCGCGCGCAAGATTGCAGCAACCATGTCCAGTACCGGCACGCCGGCTTACTTTGTTCACCCCGGAGAAGCTAGTCACGGTGATCTCGGCATGATCACCAATGATGATGTCATCATCGCTCTATCCTATTCCGGCGAAAGCCAAGAGCTGATGACCATCGTCCCCATCATCAAACGTCAGGGTGCCAAACTGATAAGCATGACTGGAAAACCATCTTCCAACTTGGCGCTCGTGGCCGATGTTCATCTGAATGCCGCGATAGACAAAGAAGCCTGTCCGATGAACCTTGCACCCACTGCCAGCACAACTGCTGCATTGGCACTTGGGGATGCGTTGGCTGTCGCCTTGCTTGATGCGAAAGGGTTCGGTGCAGAAGATTTTGCGCGGTCCCATCCGGGTGGTAGTCTGGGGCGCAGATTACTCACTCACGTACACGACATCATGCGTAGCGGAGAACGCGTACCAATGGTGCTGGAAGATGCGATGTTGAGTGACGCGATCCTTGAGATCTCAAAAAAAGGCGTCGGTATGACTGCCATCGTAGATTCAAACAAACATGTGCTGGGCATTTATACCGATGGTGATTTGCGACGCACTCTTGCTCAAATGCAGGATTTCAACATAATCACCGTTCGCGACGTCATGTCTGCCCATCCCAGATGCATCACCCCGGATGCGCTTGCCGCTGAAGCGGTACAGATGATGGAAGAATTCAACATCAGCCAGATGTTGGTAGTTGATGATCAAGATAAATTGGTCGGTGCACTCAATATGCACGACCTGTTACATGCTAAAGTCATTTAGACTCGTGTCATCAAGGAGAAGTTATCAATGCTGTTAAGTCGCTCGAAATTGATCAGTCTGGTCGCCTTTGATATAGATGGTGTCATGACGGATGGCGGATTGTACTTCTCCGACTCCGGTGAAGAATTCAAACGCTTCAACTCTCTTGACGGACATGGAATCAAGATGCTCAAAGCCAGCGGTGTACAAGTCGCAATCATCACAGGACGCACCTCACGCTGCGTAACAAAGCGCGCAGAGAATCTTGGCATAGACCACGTCTATCAGGGCGTGGAACGAAAGCTTGAAGCGATGGTAGACATGCTCGACAAACTGAATTTATCCCGTGACGTCACTGCCTACATGGGTGATGATGTTGTCGATCTCAGCGTGATGCGGCATGTAGGACTCTCGATCAGCGTGCCTGATTCACCTCAAATCGTTCGCGAACATTCGGATTACGTTACGCAACGCCGAGGTGGGCATGGCGCAGTTCGTGAAGCCTGCGAATTGATCATGTCTGCTCAAGGAACACTGGATGCTCAACTGGCACCCTATTTGAAATGACCTTTGCTTCACGTATCCGATATTGGCTGCCATTACTCCCTTTGCTCGGCTTGCTGGGCGGCACGTATTGGCTGAATCAACAGGTCCAACCCGATCCCGACCAGCCAAAACTTAACGACTTAAACGAACCAGATGCCATTGTGGAAAATTTTTCAGCCGTTCAACTTGGCAAGTCGGGTACACCACGCTTTATCATGGCTGCCAACAAGATGCAGCACTTCCCAGACAACGGCGATGGCAATGACACCACCACACTCGCGTCCCCCCGCATCACCATCATGACACCCGAACATCCACCGATTCATTCCGCTTCCGAGCGAGGCGTCATCTCTGGAAAAGGTGATATTGTCTATTTATATGACAATGTTGAAGTGATGAGAAGTGCAAGCCCACAGCGCGATGAGCTCCGAGCCCATACTGAATATCTACGTATCATCCCGGATAAAAATCTCATCAACACCAATAAGGCAATCAGCATCACAGAAGGTGCTAACACAATGCATGCAACTGGACTTGAGATCAACAATAATGCACACACCATCAAATTGCTTTCAAATGTCAAGGCTCAATATGTTTCCGGCAAGCGCTAGATTTCTATTTGCCGCACTCCTGACGTTCTGCATGACGGCAAGCTTTGCAGAACGTGCAGATCGTGACCAGCCTGTCAATTTAGAAGCTGATAAAGTAACGGTTGATGACTCGAATCAAATAAGCACTTTCACCGGGAATGTTCGTTTATCGCAGGGCTCCCTCCTGATACTGGGCGATAAAATCGTTGTCAAGCAAGATAAAGATGGCTTCATGCAAGTATCAGCACGTGGCAGCCCGGCGAGCTTCAAGCAGAAGCGTGAAGGCTTGAATGGTTTTGTAGAGGGCTTTGGTGAAATCATCGAGTACGATACAAATGCCGAGACCATCATGCTCCATATACAGGCCAGATTCACACGAGACTTGGACGAAGTGACAGGCGAAAATATTACCTACAACGCAAAAACCGAGGTTTTCCAAGTGAATGGTAATGAGATTGCAAGCAGTAATGAAAGCGAGCCGGGAAACACCACACCTCAACGAGTACGTGCAGTATTGCAGCCCAAATCCATACCAGTTGCCCCGGCATCTGAAGAGACTCCGCCCAACCCTATAGACACTGTTTTGCCTGAGAATTAATTATGAGTGAAATGCGCGCAGTCGGCCTGAAGAAAAAGTATGGCTCACGTACCGTTGTACAAGATGCTTCATTATCAGTAAAAAGTGGTGAAGTAATTGGATTGTTAGGCCCGAACGGTGCAGGTAAAACCACATCGTTTTACATGATTGTCGGACTGATTGCTGTGGATGGCGGCGAGATTTTCATCGACGACCAAAATATCACCCATCTGCCGATACATAAACGAGCTCGACTGGGGCTGGGTTACTTACCTCAGGAAGCCTCAATATTCCGCAGGCTGACTGTATCCCAAAACATACAGGCCGTTCTGGAGCTGCAAAACTTATCAGAAGACGAGATGCAAACTCGCCTTGAAGACTTGCTTGAGGATTTGCATATCACCCATATCAGAGACAATCCTTCTGTCAGTCTTTCGGGGGGTGAACGCAGGCGCGTGGAAATCGCACGCGCGCTGGCAATCAATCCCCGATTCATATTGCTCGACGAACCTTTTGCGGGTGTTGATCCAATCGCAGTTTTGGATATCCAGAAAATCATCGGCTTTCTGAAAGAACGAGATATCGGTGTGCTGATCACCGATCATAACGTGCGAGAAACGCTGGGTATTTGTGACCGCGCATATATCATTAACGCAGGATCAGTAATGGCAGAAGGCAAACCAGATGAAATCATCTATAATGAGGGCGTGAGAAAAGTATATCTGGGAGAGCACTTCAAGCTTTGATAGAAATTGCTTCCTGAAATATTTCAGCCACTACATTAAGTCATGAAACCCTCACTTCAACTTCGCGTATCCCAACAACTGACGCTAACGCCCCAGCTTCAGCAGGCTATCCGTTTGCTGCAACTTTCCACGCTGGATATGCATCAGGAAGTAGCGCATATTCTTGAAGAAAACCCCATGCTGGAATCTACTGATGACGCTGTCACCAGTGATTTTCCTGAAGACCCGCAAACCGGGCAGAACTCAGAAAACACACCAGATTCGGGCGAAAACGTACCAGAAAAAACGGCCTCCGAAGATAACGGCGCGGACGACTTTGGCGACGAGCCTACCGATTGGAATATCGGGTCGGGAACAGGTGCAACACGTAGCACTGACGATGACGACTATTACCAAGAGCAGGCTGCCGAACAGGCCACATTGCGCGAGCACCTACACAGTCAGTTGGCGATCAGCACACTGGATGACAGAGACCGCAAAGTAATCGGTTTACTGATTGATGCGCTAGATGACAACGGATATCTGGCACAAGATCTTGAAGAGCTGTCCGAACTGCTGCCTGAGGAACTTGAAATATCGCTGGACGATCTTGAGACAGCGTTGGTGCAGTTACAGCATCTGGATCAGCCCGGCCTAGCAGCACGTAACCTAGGAGAGTGTCTATCACTACAACTTAAAGCACTCCCGGAAGACGTGCCACAGCGTGATTTAGCTATCCGCCTGGTTTGCGAGCATCTTGATTTGGTCGCAGCGCATGACTTCTCCAAAATCAAAAGGTTGCTACGCTGTTCTGACGACGAGCTTCGCACTGCTCAGAAGCTGATTGTCAGCATGAATCCCAAGCCGGGTTCTGAATTCATTAACAATGTGGCCGATTACGTAATCCCGGATGTGATCGTTGAAAAAGTAAAAGACCAGTGGAGTGTGCGTCTCAACATCGAGGCAATGCCAAAATTACGCGTGAATCAAATATATGCCGACATCTTACAAAAACGTGATGATAAAAGCACCTCTCAGCTTTCCACACAGTTGCAGGAAGCAAAGTGGCTAATTAAAAATCTTCAACAGCGTTTTGACACCATACTTCGCGTTTCACAAGCCATCGTTGATCGCCAGACAAAGTTTTTCGAGCATGGTGAAATTGGCATGCGCCCAATGGTTTTGCGTGAGATTGCCGAAGAGCTAGAGTTACACGAATCCACTGTTTCACGTAGTACTACACAAAAATTCATGCTGACCCCTCGGGGCATCTATGAATTCAAGCATTTCTTTGGCAGCGGCCTGTCTACAGAAGGCGGCGGCACCTGTTCTTCCACAGCAATCCGTGAGCTGATTAAGCAATTGGTCAGCGAAGAAGATCGGCGCAAACCCCTAACCGACAGTCGTATGTCAGAAATCTTGGCACAGCAGGGCATAGTTGTAGCCCGGCGTACCATAGCAAAGTATCGGGACGCTTTACGTATACTCCCGGTAAATCTTCGTAAATCACTCTAAATTTAAGGAGCACATTATGAACCTCCAGCTAACAGGTCGACACTTAGAGGTCACACCAGCCATCCGCGAATATACAACTGGAAAATTCGGCAAAATCAAACGTCACTTTGATAACGTGATTGATGTGAAGATTGTTCTCTCTGTTGAAAAACTCAAACAGAAAGCGGAAGCCACTGTACATATCAGTGGCAAGGACGTATTTGTAGAATGCTCAAATGAGAACCTGTATGCCGCAATTGACTCTTTAGTGGACAAACTGGATCGGCAAGTGCTCAAGCACAAAGAAAAGCTATCTGCCAGACGGCATGATGACACTAGCAAATATGTTGTAAACGAATAAAAAATCTGTGGGCGGCTGAAATGTCGCCCTTTCCAATTTACTAACCTAAATATGACAGAGGGAACCGGTACATCTATATCAGCTTTCAGAAATGCTTCACGGCCAATTAGACATATAGGGCTGTCACAATTCTGTTGCTTGGTACCTCCTTCAGGACTACAACCATGAACCTGATTAACAAGATTTTGTTGCCAGACAACATTCTGCTGGACACAGAATCAACCAGTAAAAAAAGAGTTTTCGAGCGTGTCGGTTTATTATTTGAAAATAATCAGCAAATAGCCCGGAGTCAGGTATTCGACAGCCTGTTCACCCGTGAAAAACTCGGCTCAACCGGCTTAGGTCAAGGTGTCGCAATTCCTCACGGGCGCATTGCCAAAATCAGAGATGCAACTGCCGCTTTTGTAAAAACCACACACCCTATCCCTTTTGAAGCACCAGATGGGGAACCGGTCAATATGATCTTTGTGCTATTGGTTCCAGAGCGCGCGACCGATCTGCACCTGCAAATTCTTGGCGAACTGGCACAGATGTTTAGCGACTCACAGTTCCGCAACCGGCTACTAAGCTGCGAAGACTCGACCAGCATCTATCAGATGTTTGCTGACTGGCAAAGCACAACATGAAATCCTCAATGAATGGTTACGAGCACTGCGAGCGCAAAGCGCATGAAGCACATCGTATGAGACTTACCCAATGGATAGACGAAAAGAGAGTACCGCATAAGGCAGCTACCGATTTTTGCAGTAGTTTGACAGAGGCTTTCTGATGGCTCAGGAAGTCAATATCCGGCAGCTATTCGATGACAAGCAGGCCAGACTTAATCTGAGTCGAATTGCAGGAGCCGATGGTTCTGATCGAATCATCCGTAGTGAAGAAGTCAATGCATCGAACAAAGGGTTGATTGGTCACCTCAACCTGATACACCCCAACTGGATTCATGTACTGAGTGAGACCGAGCTTGATTACATGCGTGGATTAAGTGAAACAGAATGCATTAACGCATTTCATAAAATCGAACAAGGCGGCACAACTTGTCTGATCGTTGCTGGCGCAGACGATATCCCTGTAGAGCTGATCGCTTTTGCCAATCGAACAAATATCCCGCTGCTCACTTCACCCAACTCCAGCATCCACTTGATGTGGCTGATCAGGCACTATCTTGCAAAAGAATTAGCAGAATCGACCACTCGTCATGGTGTATTTCTAGACGTGCTTGGCGTCGGGGTCATGATCACAGGTGAAAGCGCCATCGGTAAAAGTGAACTTGCTCTGGAACTCATCACACGTGGCAACGGACTGGTAGCAGATGATATCGTCGAATTACACCGTATCGCGCCGGAAACACTGGAGGGGCGTTGCCCTGAATTATTACGTGACTTCCTTGAGGTGAGAGGCTTAGGCGTGTTAAACATCCGCGTGATGTTTGGTGAAACCGCCGTACGACGTAAGAAAAGCCTGAAGCTCATCGTAAATCTGAACCGTCCCCCCGGGGGAGACATGTCAAAACTTGAGCGTCTGCCACTCAACGCCACCTATCAGGAGATACTTGGCGTCAATATCAATACTGTCAATATTCCGGTTGTCGCAGGGCGCAATCTGGCAGTGCTTGTCGAGGCTGCTGCACGTAACTTTGTGTTGCAACAGCGCGGAATCAACACCACCGATGACTTTATCGCGCGGCAAGACAGCATGATGCAAAGCGGACAATAATCACATGCAGTTATTCCTCATCAGTGGCTTGTCAGGTTCAGGAAAAAGCGTCGCACTCAGAATACTCGAAGACAGCAGTTACTACTGTGTAGATAATCTGCCCGCCGACTTACTAACCTCACTAGTGAAACACCTGAAACAGGCTGGTTATAACAACATTGCTGTCAGCATTGACGTGCGCAGTGCCAACAGTGTGCAACTATTACCCAAGCTACTGGAACAGATCAAGCAACAAGGCATTGATGTTCATGTCTTATTTTTGGATGCACATGCCGACATACTGGTTAAGCGCTTCTCAGAAACTCGCAGAATGCACCCGCTTAACGATGGCATTCGCACACTGCCAGAGTGCGTCCAATATGAACGTGAGCTTTTGTCTGAAATTTATGATATCGGGCATCACATCGACACGACCGAACTTAAAGCAAATGCGCTGCGACTCTGGATCCAGCAATTCATCAAACTTGATCGTGCGCGTTTGACGCTACTATTCGAATCCTTCGGCTTCAAGCATGGGCTCCCGCTGGATGCTGATCTGGTCTTTGATGTACGTTGCCTGCCTAACCCACATTACGATCCCGAGTTAAGGCCACTCACCGGACGTGACGAAGCCGTCATTCATTTCCTGGAAAATAACGCCAGTGTGTTTGATATGTTCAACGACATACGTCAATTCGTCGAGCGCTGGTTACCCAGTTTTGTTACCGACAATCGCAGCTACCTGACCGTAGCGATAGGTTGCACCGGCGGACAGCATCGTTCAGTTTATCTCACCGAAAAACTTGCCCAGCACTTTGAACAACAGCAACAGGTTTTAGTGCGCCATCGCGGGCTAGCCTAATACGTGCACATGGCGGCATCTTGATCCCATGCAAACACAACTGCGTCACATCAAACCGGGCGACTGGCTGACACTGATACTAGGTTGCGTATGTGTCACATTGATCACACTCGAACTATGGGACGGTGAATTGGCAGATAAGGCCATCATCCGAAGCGGTGGCAAAATATTTCGTGAAGTAGAACTATCGCGCGACCAACAGATTCAGGTTCCCGGCCCGCTCGGCACCAGTGTCATCACTATTGAAAAACGCAAAGTTCGCATCACCTCTGACCCCAGCCCGCGCCAATACTGCGTTCGCCAGGGGTGGTTGCAACAGTCGGGAGAAGTCGCCATTTGTTTACCGAACCAAGTCAGTGTCGAATTAACAGGCGGGGAGAAGAAATATGACAGCCTCAACTATTAAAAAATCGTCACATAAGCTATTCCGCGGCCAGATTGCAGCGTCGCGTGCTCACTCTCTCCTCGCCTATCTAATAGATATGTCTCGTCACTCGTTGCGCGGCTCCTTGCACTCTGACCGCTCACTACGCTTCTGTAACAATTTTGCCCGCAAATGAATACACGTACCTTCCATCTGAAAACTACTGCCGAAGACCATCATATCGCTCGCATGGCGGCGGTCGCGCTCGGCTTGACCGTTCTGGAAAACGCCATCCCTTCTCCATTACCCGGCGTTAAACCGGGGCTGGCAAACATCGTTACATTAATCGTATTGGCACGCTACGGCTGGCGTGCTGCGGCATGGGTGTCACTGTTACGTGTAGTCGCGGGTAGCCTACTGTTTGGTAGCTTTCTTGCACCCGGATTTTTTCTCAGCCTTGCAGGGGCAACACTCAGCCTGTTGGTACTTGCTTTCGCCCAACATCTACCTAAGCGCTGGTTCGGCCCGGTCAGTCATAGTATCTATGCCGCCTTCGCACACATCACCGGGCAGATGCTGGTGGTGTACTTTTGGCTGATCCCGCACACCGGTATCGCCTACCTGATTCCCATCTTCGCTACTGCCGCGCTGGTGTTCGGCACAGTGAATGGTTTGATTGCTGCGAGATTCATGGATAATACGCAGAACCATCCCCTCCCCCGTGAAGGAGGAGGGCTAGGGAGAGGATGAAATTTTTCAGTACCCTCTTCCCTTCCCCTCTCCCACTGGTGGGAGGGGGGATTTAACCTGGCGACGCTATTATATGAAAACCATCATCCTCGCTTTTACCGGTGCATCTGGCCTGCCGTACGGCATGCGCCTACTCGAATGTCTGCTGCAAGAGGGACATCGCGTACATTTGGTCTATTCGCAAGCCGCGCACATGGTCGCCAAACAAGAACTTGATTTCACCCTACCTAGCCGTCCTCAGGACGCTGAACAATTCTTCCGGGAACATTTCGGGAAATCCAAAGGTGAACTAAAGGTCTTCGGCATACAAGACTGGTATGCACCGATGGCCTCCGGCTCTAACCCCGGTGATGCAATGGTCGTGTGCCCCTGCACGATGGGAACACTCGGTAAGGTTGCAGGCGGCATCAGTGATGACCTGATCGCCCGTGCCGCTGACGTCATGCTCAAAGAAAAGCGTACCTTGATATTGGTTCCGCGTGAGATGCCCTTCTCTGCGATACATCTGGAAAACATGCTAAAACTTTCTCACGCTGGAGCAGTCATCATGCCACCTAACCCGGGTTTCTATAACCACCCCGAAAGCGTGCAAGACATCGTGGATTTTGTCGTGGCACGGATACTGGATCATCTGGGCGTAGCGCAAGCCTTGATGAAGAAGTGGGGTGAGTAACAGTTGACTGACTATGTTTAAACAGCGCAGTTACACAGAATTATTTGCAGGCTCTTCAAATCGGCCATTTACCGAATGTGCGCTTATCATTGAAAATGGGTGCTTACGTCTCGAACGGTTTTCTGCATGCCTGACAAATTCATCTTTGGCATACCAAAACCTTCCTGAAGGAATTCCATTTCTATCCTTGAATTTTGGAAATCCTGTTCCCGAAATATCTATTGGCGTTTGTTGTTCAAACCAGTTCACTTCGTCACGCCTATAAAACTTTCAGCTAACGTATGGCGAAATAACCAACAAGCATTGTTGTCACATATATTTTATACCGCGACCATTTCCCCTGTGCGTCGCCGAGTAGCGCAGGCTGGTCAGGAGGTTTCGGCGGGGGCTTTACACACATCACGCACAACCAGCAGTACTGGACTCAAGTTTATATCCAAGGTTTGCTACAATCACAGTCTGTATAAACTTTCGGGAGAGTAAATTATGGCAAATTGGTTTGAGGATAATTCTTTATCAATAGGGCGCACACCATTAATAAAACTCAACCGTATGGCTGCAGATACCGGCGCAACCGTGCTGGCGAAGATCGAGGGGCGCAACCCGGCCTATTCCGTTAAATGCCGTATTGGTGCTGCGATGATATGGGACGCTGAAAAGCGTGGCCTGCTCGGTGACGGGAAACATATCGTTGAGCCAACCAGTGGCAATACCGGTATTGCACTTGCCTTTGTTGCAGCAGCACGCGGAATTCCGCTTACGCTGACGATGCCGGAAACCATGAGTATGGAACGGCGCAAACTGTTAGTCGCTTATGGTGCAAACTTGGTCCTGACCGAGGGCGCAAAAGGTATGGGCGGCGCCATTGCCAAGGCCGAGGAAATCGCTGCGTCTGATCCTAAGTATGTATTGCTTCAACAGTTTAAAAACCCGGCAAACCCTGCCATTCATGAAAAGACCACTGGCCCGGAAATCTGGGATGACACCGATGGTGCTGTCGATATTTTTGTCGCGGGTGTGGGCACGGGTGGAACGATTACTGGCGTATCGCGCTATTTAAAGCAGAAAAAATCTATTTCCTCAGTCGCGGTAGAACCCGCTGATAGCCCGATCTTGACGCTACAACGCGCAGGCAAAGAGCTAAAGCCCGGGCCGCATAAGATTCAAGGTATTGGTGCTGGATTCGTACCTGACAATCTAGACTTATCTCTAGTCGATGAGGTCGAGCAAATCGGGAACGATGAAGCCATCGAACATGCGCTGAGGCTGGCACGTGAAGAAGGAATACTGTCCGGCATTTCCAGTGGCGCTGCGGTTGCTGCAGCTATTCGTCAAGCCAAGAAGGTCGAGAATACAGGCAAAACAATCGTCGTGATTCTGCCCGACTCAGGTGAACGCTATCTTAGCTCTGCCTTATTCGCAGGCATGTTTGACGAAAATGGTATAGCCCAAAGTTAATTACCCTGCACATGTAGCGCGCAATATCTATCTGGTATTGCGCCGCATGTGCATTTCATATTGCTAACGAAATAACTCGCCCGGAAGGAAACACCAGCATGATCGAAAGCATAACCATCATCACCCTCTGCATCCTTTACCTTGCTTTCTTCCGTCCCGGCAAGACGCCACCTTTGAACAACCCGCTGGTGATCGACCGTCCCGGTAAATATCATGTCACCCTTGCACCGAATATCAATCTGGCACAGCCTTTTGTCGAAGCAATCGCCAAGGAATTGACCTCCTTCGGCTCACGCGTCGGTGACAGTAACACACTATTTTTCGACGTGCTCGACAAGCATGTCAAAGCACATGGGCATGACAATTACCTGCTGGCGATCACACAGCGGAATGGTATATTGTTGTTTCAGGCCACATCACCAGAAGGTGATCTAGGTCCCTATCAAACCATCTACGAATTTGCGCAAGATGTGTTGAAACGTTTTCCGCTGGCAGGTGAACCTGACGCAGCCATCACCAAGCAAATCATCCACTCAGCCGAGCGAATTGCCGACAACAAGCGCATCGATATTAAGCAGCTAAGTGCACCTGCAGACTAAATATCCGCTAATTCAATACTTGGCGGAATTCAGTGTCTTCAATATTTTGCGTACCGGTGTCGGAATAGCCGCCTGCATCGCCTCATCCAACTCCATCCAGACACTGCCGGTTTGCTTGGCCTGCAACGGCTTTTTTTTCAACTGCAACAACACTGGCGTGATGTGCAAACGGAAATGTGTAAAGATGTGAGTAAATTTTTTCAGCTCCTGCCGCTCACTCACTGTGCTACCACTGCGCAGTAAATAGTCTTCCACCACGCCCGGCCCATCGTCCAACTGTGGCGGACACCACAAACCACCCCAGATACCGCTGCCCGGTCGCTTCTCCAGCAGAATTTCATCGTTATGCATCAACAGCAGAAATGTGGCATACCTTTCAGGTATTACCTTGTGCGGTCTGGGAGTCGGTAGTCCGCTAACACGATCCTTACGCAGTGCAACACAGCCTAACTTCACCGGACAAATATCGCATTTTGGCTTGCCACGTGTACAGATGGTCGCACCCATATCCATCAGTGCTTGGGTATAGATAGCGACATCGCGCTTGGGCAATAGTGCCTCGGCCTGCTTCCAAAGTTGCTCTTCTATATATTTACCGCCTGTCCACCCATCGATACCGCAGTAACGCGCCAGCAGACGTTTGACATTGCCGTCCAGAATGGCGCGACGTTCATGATATGCCAATGCACAAATCGCCGCGGCGGTGGATCGACCGATACCGGGCAGCGCAATGATGAGTTCGAATTTGCGCGGAAACTTACCTCCATGCTGCGCCATGATGATCTGCGCCGCCTTGTGCAGGTTACGACCTCGTGCGTAATAGCCAAGCCCGCTCCAATGTGCCAGCACCTGATCTTCACTGGCAGCAGCGAGTGCAGCAATATCGGGGAATGCCGCAATAAAATGCTGATAATAGGGAATGACGGTGGCAACTTGCGTCTGTTGCAGCATGATCTCGGACACCCAGATAGGGTAGACATCCGCCCCCTGCCAGGGCAGGTCATGCCGTCCATAATGGCGTTGCCAGCGCGTCAGAAGCCGTGAAAAATCAGACACGGATTGTGCGGGCTAGTCGAGTGAATTTACCTGTTCCCAAAATGAATTGATCCATATCTACCCTGTGCGTTTGTCAGGGTCGGATTATATCGGAGTGGGTAGCGGCTGTTGTAAATGGTCAAATCCTCATACCATCTAAATGGTCTGCTCTCAGCCAGCAGGAGATATTGCCATCGGCCTCTAAATAAGGGTTTTCCTTATATCCAATAGGTAAGTTTAAGAGTAGGTTTCTACATTGCAGTGAAGGGCGGCTATCGGCCATTAGCGGAACTTGACGAATGACTGCTATCAGGCAGTGATTATGGCAACATGACATGCTGGTGTGTGCCGCGGTTTCAGGCAGTCTATTTTGAAGGTCAAAGTTCCGTTACGGGTCGGTAGCTGCCCTCAAGAAATTATAGGAGCCAGAGCCCCTTTAATTTCCCCCACAACCGAATTATTTGCGATGTCCTTAGATCACTTTAGAATAACTCGCGTGCCCCGTCCGCGTCCTGAGATATTTATCGAACACCATGCAGATGTTGCGTATCTGCATACGGCCTTTGGGGGTCAAGCTGATCCATTGCGGTGATATCTCAAGCAGTCCTTCGCGCTCATATTCGAGCAACGCTTCCATCTCAGTGGCGAAGTATTGATCGAAGTCGATCAGGTAGGCGATGTTGAACGATTTTTTGGAAAGCTCGAAATGGCACATCAATGCCTGAATGATGGCACGACGCACGAGGTCGTCTGCGTTCAGTTCCATACCGCGCATGATGGGTAGCTAGTCCCTGTCTAGCGCATCGTAATAGTCATCCATATTGCGATAGTTCTGACTGTAGGTCGGCCCGACCTTGCCGATGGAGCTCAGCCCGAGTGCAATCAAGTCACAATCTGAATGGGTAGAGTAACCTTGGAAGTTTCTGTGCAATCTGCCTTGACGTTGCGCAACGGCCAGTTCGTCTTCGGGTTTTGCAAAGTGGTCCATGCCAATATAAACGTAACCCGCGTTGGTCAATTTATCCACCGCCATGCTGAGGATATCCAGCTTGACCTGACCGGATGGCAGGTCATCTTCGTGGATGCGGCGCTGCGGTTTGAACATGGTCGGCATATGCGCATAGTTGTATATGGATAGCCGGCCAGGGTTGGCAGCGATTACTCTGTCCAACGGCACGCCGAATCCTTCCAACGCTTGCTTGGGCAGACCATAGATCAGATCAATACTGACCGATTTGAAGCCATTGGCACGTGCTGCATCGATGATGCGCAGGGTTTCTTCTTCGCTCTTAATGCGGTTTACCGCTTTCTGCACGGCATCGTCAAAATCCTGCACCCCGATGCTGATGCGATTAAATCCGGTCTGAGCTAACCCTAACTCACTTGCTTCATTAGCCATATATATCTCCTTGACATGATTGCCACGATGCCAGTTTTCCGACGATATCAGTTTGATATATGTCAAAATCCGTGGCATATTGGCAAACAAGCTTTACGGAATATCTCAATGTGCAACGACCTGTCTCATCCCCACGACTCAAAATAGCCTGTTCCGACTGTAATTTGCGCGAATTGTGCCTGCCTGTGGATCTCAATGCGGAGGAGGTGCAGCGGCTGGAGGAGCTTAGTCACGCGAAGCATACCTATACTCGTGGTGATTACCTTTATCGCTGTGGAGACCGGTTCGACTCGCTGTATGCTATTCATGGCGGTTCGTTCAAAACCCAGATATTGCATGAAGACGGGCGTGAGCAGGTTACCGGCTTTCAGATGGTTGGAGAGATCATCGGTCTTGATGCCATCAGCACTGACCACCACACTTGTGATGCGGTCGCGATGGAGAATAGCGAAGTTTGTGAGCTGCCATTCAACAAGTTGGAATCCCTGAGCCGCGAGATACCAAGCTTGCAGCGCCATCTGCATAAGATCATGAGTCGCGAGATCGTACGGGACCAAGGCATTATGCTTCTACTTGGCTCTATGCATGCTAAAGAAAGGCTGGTCGCGTTCCTGCTGAATCTGTCACAGCGTTTTGCTGCCAGAGGGCTCTCACCCACTAAATTTGATTTACGCATGTCGCGTCAGGAGATCGGCAGCTATCTGGGATTAAAGATAGAGACCATCAGCAGGACTTTTTCCTCATTACAGCAACGCGGCCTGATCAAAATTCACATCAAATCCATCGAGATTATTGACTTAACAGGTCTTCAAGACTGCCTGAAAAGCGCCTGAAGGTTTGACATTAGGCCGCCATCGGCGGATTATGCGCAACTCAATTGATTTAACACTACTAAGTGAGAATAATTATGTCGGATAATCCCGTTGCTGGCGCAGATAAGCCCGTTACTGAGGCAGAAAAGACCGTCACTGAGGCAGAAAAGAAACGAGCACGCCATTTACATGCGGTGCTGCTTTTTAATTTGGTCGTCAACCATATCTTCCTGTTTCTAATGGCATTAACGCTCATTGCGCAAAGCATGCTGCCCCTGATAGCAATGGCCGTTCTTTCACTGATTTTGCTCACCTACATTTTGGTCAGCGCGAAAAAATCCCTCACAACAGAAGCATCATGGCATGTGCGCTGCCACTGGCAGTTTGCCGCCAAGCGAGCCAGACTATTTCTAATCTTGTTCCTTGCATTGGGCGGCCTCACTCTCGCGCTCTTTTATGGTGGTCAGGCGATGGGAATGCAAAAGGTGGCAACCTGGGGACTTACCGGTGGGTTTGGCTTACTGCCCTTTATGGTCGCAGTGTTGGGTTTAATCGTTATTGAGTTCGACGCAGAGCATCAGGCAAAGTCAGGAAAAGTGTCGGTAGGTGCTGCTGCAAATTACCCACGCCCCAAGGAAGATGAAGTTAGCCATGGATAAAAAGATCGTTCTGAGCGTTATTGCCCTTGTTATATTTTCAATTTCATTTTTACTGATGCTGCCTGAGCCTGACAAACAGTCTCCAGATACCCTACCTTGGCATATCACTCACCCCACTCCAGAAACATCTCATGTGTTTGGGATTACACTGGGTAAAAGCTCCTTAAAGGATTTGGAAACAAAATTTTTTGAAACGACTGAAATTAGTCTATTCAAAACCAGCGAAGGCATCATGACGGTTGAGGCATTCTTTAATGAATTAAACCTGAATGGTCTGAAAGCAAAGTTTGTGATGAAAATTGCTGTTCCACCTGAAGAGCTTGATGGCATGTTTAATCGTGGCTTGCGCATGAACAGTACGCCAAGTGGTAAGCGTATAACACTTACGCCAGATGATCTGGTGCGAGTCCGTAATTCTCCAGTGTTGTCTCTTGGTTATCTTCCTAGTTTGCGCATTGACGAAGCTGTAATTACTAAACGTTTTGGAACACCTGCGGAGCGCATACGTGAAACAAAATCAGGTACAGAACATTGGCTATTTCCTCAGCACGGTCTCGACATCACCTTAGGGGGTGAAGAAAAACCAATTCTGCAATATGTTTCTCCACGAGACTTTGATTTGTTACGTGCACCGCTGCTTAAGCACGGAAAAATCCTGAAATAATGTTTATTAAGGTGATGGAGGAGATTCTTCTTCGTCCTTTCTCTTGCTCTGAATTGGCGTGTCAATCAGCATCGCGTCTTCATCATCATCCAGCAGGATTCGACTGGCATTGCCTTCCATATCTTCATACTGTCCTTTGCGTACCGCCCAGATCAGTATACCCACCATAATCAGCCCGAAAAACATCATGCCCGGGATGAGGCTATAGATAACGTCCATTTTTCTCTACCTTTCTGAGCGAATTATATAGTTTACGGCTTAAACAGGTTACGGATACGGGCAGCATTTCCGATCACAAGCAATGAACTAATCGGCATGGTAATCGCAGCCATCAGCGGCGTCACATAAGCCATCATCGCCAACGGTACCATGATACTGTTATAAGCAAATGATAATCCAATATTCTGTCGGATGGTGCGTAGTGTCCGTCGCGACAGCAACGTCGCCAAACGCACCTTATTCAGTTCACTTTGCATCAGCACGATATCTGCGCTCTCGACCGAAACGTCCGTCCCAGAGCCTAAAGCAATTCCCACATCAGCACGTATCAAAGCCGGGGCATCATTCACCCCGTCTCCAACCATCGCGACACATTCACCATGCTCTTGTAACTGTTTGATGACCTGACTTTTATCCTGAGGCATTACTTCTGCTATCACCTCCATACCGCCAAGTTGTTGTGCTATCGCTTCAGCTACTGTTTGTCGATCACCACTCAACAACGTAAGTCTTATCCCTGCTGAACGCAGGGATTCCACCATCTCTAGCGCATCTAATCGCAATGTATCACTCAGCACCAACATCGCTATATGCTGTCCCGCATACGCAAGATGTACACATGTTTTAGCTTGCGCTTCCAGCTTATCAAGATGAGCTTGAAATTCCGCATTCTCATCGACTTGATTTTGCTTCAACCAGTCAAGGTTGCCTAAAAACAATGATTCACCATCCAGCTCAGCTTCAATCCCCAAACCGGCTCTAGCGTGAAATTGACGCACTATGATATTTCGGTAGCTTAATTCTTTTTCATCCGCTTCACGAATAATCGCTTGTGCAACACCATGCTCGGAATAACGCTCCACAGCAGCAGCCATTCTCAAAATATTGGCCTCGTCCTGACCTGTTGCGACCAGCATTCCTTCCACTTTCATCTTGCCTTCTGTCAGAGTACCCGTTTTGTCAAAAACGAAGTGTGACACTTTGGACAAGGTCTCTAACACCATACCATTTTTGATCAATATACCGTGCTTCGCACCCAGACCCGATGCAACAGCGATAGACATCGGTGTTGCCATTCCCAATGCACAAGGGCAGGTGATGATTAGCACTGATGTCGCTGCCATCAGTGCAATTTCGAACTCTTCAATCCAAATTAAATAGGTCACACCCGCACAGAGCAGCGTGACAAATACAAACCACGGCACAATACTGTCTGAAAGCCTTTGAATATGGGCTTTAGAGGACTGAGCCTCTTCTACCATCCGTATTATTTTTGATAGCGTGGAATCTTGGAGTCCTGACTCAACCCCGACCACCATCGCGCCACTGCCATTAATGGTACCCGCTGTCACTTTATCTCCGACGTCCTTCCTGACTGGCTTCGACTCGCCACTCAGCATAGATTCATCAACCGAGCTATGTCCCTCAACGACCACACCGTCCATAGGAACCTTGTAACCTGGCTTGACCAGCACATGATCACCAACTTTAACGGCACGAATTGAGGTAATTATTTCTTCCCCTTGGGTCAGCACTGTAGCCACACGCGGTTGCAAATCCATCAAACGATTGGTAGCGGATACTGCTTGATGTCGAAACATTCCTTCAAGATACCGCCCAATCAATATTACGAAAATTAGATTGGTTACGGTATCGAAATAAACTTCCCCGCCGGCACCACTGTTCAAAATTACATAGCATGAATACAGATAGGTGACGGACAATCCAATCACGATTGGCAAATCCATCGTCAACTGGGCATTTCGCAACCCGCTCCATGCGCCTCTATAAAACGGGTACCCAGAATAAACTAGTGTTGGAGTCGCCAGAAGAAAGCCCAACCAATGAAAAAATTCCCGGTATTGCCCTTCACTTGCGCCGCTGTATAACGCAATCGAAACCAACGACATATTCATCATGGTAAAGCCAGCGAAGAACAAGCGATACAGCATGACTCGATTGGCTTTTTTGATGATCCCTTCTGCAGAATCCGGATCAAAAGGAACTGCTGCATAGCCTACTTTGCTTAGTGCTTGAATAATTTGGGAGAGTTTGGCTTGCCGATTGTCCCAACGCAAATGCAGACGCTTTCCTGCTAGATTGACATTTGCCGTGATCACACCTGTTGTTCGTAGCATGGTACGCTCAATCAACCACACACAGGCTGCGCAATGTATCCCTTCAACCAAAAGATGAATATCTCTGATATCGCCCTGGAAGTTAGCAAAATCCTGCTGGACTTCTTCCAAATCGTATATTTCAATATCTTTAGGAGGTGCCGGAGGAGGTGCTAGTAGTATGCCTTCCGGGGTACGCTGGTAATAACCTTCAAGGCCGGCTTCATAGATAGCTTCACATACCGACTGGCAGGCAAAACAGCAAAAGCTTTGAGCTTTGCTTGCTAATTTGCTGTGAAAATCAGCATCGACATCAATTGGCAATCCGCAATGAAAGCAAACTGCGTGTGTCATGCGGCTGACGTCAATCTGCTGCATCTCTAATCAAAACTATTACTTGCTTTCAGTCACAACGTAAACTCTTTGCTCCATTTCGAAGAGGCGTTCATCATGTTCTGCCTTGATGATAACGTCCCAATTACCTGGACGAATGAATTCTAGTGACCCTTCATATACGCCAGCAGCTGTTTCCAGTAATGGGGCTGATGAATCGAATTTCGGATTGGCAGGCCACTCTGCGGTCAATTGAACTTTCCCACCTTGAATCGGAGTCCCATCTTGATCTCTTAACTCTAACTTGAAAGGAGCCGGGCTAGTCATGACAAAAAAGCGCGCATAAATTCCTTCAGCCAACGGATCATTTTTAAGTCTTTGTGAAGAATGAATATGTGCCTGCCAGCCAAGAGTCGATCTTTCTGACTGTTGCTGCACCCACTTAGCGTCATATTGATTGTGAGCCTTAACGCTGTAGTTATCATCCAGCAAACGCATTGGATAATTAACAACATTCCACACCATTCGTGCGTTCGTTAGCACACCTGACAGAACCACTAATGCAAGTCCTATCACCCACGGATTGCGCCATGCCTGTTTATTCTTTTGTGAAATCATTAAATTCCTCTGAACTACCTATTACACTGGATTACTTCTTCGGACCAGTGAATTTGGAGTTGTACCTTGCCACCATAGTCGGATCATCTACATTTTCGACCTTGAATTCGATACCTGTCACTTCTTCCTTAATGCGCGCTTCTGGCACCCGGACAAAAATGGTAAATGATGCAGTCTTACCATGTGTTACATGGTGCAAATCATCACCCCCAACTATTCTCTGACCTTCTAAGCTTTTTTCAGCACCGACCTTTACCGATATATCTTTATTAGTCTTATTTAAGACTTTGAATTTGTATTTATTCTGAATAGAACCATCGCTCATACGGACAAAGAGCGGTTGGCGTTCAGGGGCAACTCTTAGAGTCATCGCACCCAAGTGTGACAATCCATAAATGATGCCACCTAATGCCGCCAAAAGAATTGTAATGTATATCAGCGTACGCGGATGCTGATACAACTTTTTAACCGGTTTTCCTTGCATCTCATCCAGCGTCGCATATCGAATCAAACCTTTAGGACGGCCCACCTTTTCCATCACCGCATCACACGCATCCAAGCATAGTCCGCAAGTAATGCATCCTAGTTGTTGACCTGCGCGAATATCCACACCGGTTGGACACACTTGTACGCACTGGAAGCAATCTATGCAATCACCTGAATCATTTTCTGCTGTGTCCCCTTTGTTACGCATCTTGGCTCTAGGCTCGCCGCGCTTTACATCATAAGTTGGAAAAAGTGTTTGGGAATCGCTCATAACACCCTGAATTCTTGCGTATGGACATAACCACAAGCAAACTTGCTCACGCATAAAACCGGCAAGGAAGTAAGTACCAAAGGTAAACAAAAGCAAGGTGGCCCACTCTAGCAAAGACAATTCGAAAGCCGCAAATTCTCTCCAGAACTGCATCGCGTCCACCAGCCAGATAATGGCACTGACGCCGGTAAAAAATGAAATGACCAACCAGATGCTATGCTTTGTCACCTTGATCCGTATTTTCTCAGCATCCCAAGGTGCGGCATCAAGTTTATGTCGTTTATTGGGCTTGCCCTCAATCTTCTCTTCGATCCATGTAAAGAGGTCAACCCATGAAGTCTGGAAGCAAAAGTAACCACAAAATACACGTGATGCGACAGAGGTAATGGCAAACAAACTCATTGCCAAAAGCAGCAGCAATAATGAAACCATCCAGATATCTTGTGGAAGGATGGTAAGTTCAAAGAAATGAAATTGGCGATTATTGACATCCAGCAAAATTGCTTGATGGCCATTCCAGCGCAAATATGGCACCAGAAAAAATAAAAGCCAGATGGAATGACCTAAATATTTTAATGTCCGGAAACGGCCCGGCATACGCTTGGCATGAATCGTCTTCTCACCTGAATTTACAATCCATTCTTCATGCTCATTGTAAAGACCTTTGAACCCAGCACCTTCAGTGCCTTTATCATTAATAGAGTCACTCATTCCGTTTCCCGATCATTTATATATATAACAGCTCATTACTGCAAGATGCTCCCACCTAAGCTCTTAAATAGAACAGCTTACGTAGCAATTTCTTGCTTTTTTAATCTATGGAGCCATAAGAAAAGGAGGAGGACTAGCCCCCTCCTTATTCTTCACAACGAATTTATTTATCGCCGCGCTTCTTACTCACAGCATTGCGGAATAAAAATACCAATGCTGCGATGAATGCTGCGAAAGCACCTGCAGTGGCTATCATTATTGCCCACCAGACAAAGTCATGTTCCATTTTTCTCTCCTTTGTTTTCCTGCACGACGCGTGCCGTGCAGGAAGATGATTTCAATTAATAACAGTTTATTCCGCTACACCACCGCCAAATTGGTAAACGTAGACGGCTAGTTTCTTCATTTCGGTTTCGGTCAGCTTGCCCGCTTCTGTAAAGTTAGGCATGATTGCGACACGTGTATCAGGATCACCAGAGTTAACGCCATACATGATAGTTTGTTTGATACCTTCAACTGAACCATCAAAACGCCAGATCTTATCGGTCAAATTAGCGGAACCCATAAACTGCATCCCCTTACCATCCATACCATGGCATCCTACGCAACCCTTTTCAGCAAACAATGGGGTTGAGTTTGGTGCGTTTTGTGATACTGCATTGGCCAATTCATCGATCTCTGCAGCAGACAACATATCCTTGTGTGCAACCATCATTCCTTGACGCCCACCAGAAATAGTTTCATAGATCTTATCAACGGTACCGCCATACAGCCAATCATCATCAAGCAGGATGGGGGCCATCAAACCACGCTCACGTGCTGCGAACTTTTCGCCAGTCTGGTTTGTACCAACACCGTTCTGACCATGGCAAGCACCACAGTTATCACTGAACAGCACCTTGCCGGAGCGAGACACGTATTCAGACAATTCTTGATCAGCCAAAATTGCAGCCGGTGTCAAATTTTTGATTTTATTCTCATAAGGACTACGTACTGCTTCCAGCCTTTTGGTATCAGCCTCAAGCTCCTGAATAGCGGTCCATTTTCCTGTACCTGGCAAACCTATTCCCTCAAAGTGGAAACCACCCATCGCAATTGGAATACCCGGATACATCAGCCAGTACACTACTACCCACAGCGCACTGGCCAGCAATCCAATCATCCACCACTTCGGTGGTTGATTGGTAAAGTCAGCCAGATCATCATCCCATAAGTGCCCGGTAGTAGGTACATCACCACCAGTATTTTGATTGTCACTCATTTTATTTCTCCTGAATTATTGTATTCAGCCTCATCTCGCAGGGGTATATCGCCCTGCGAGTTGAGCGCTTCCTTGTTCTTTGGGTTGAACACCATCACATAGACCACGATCATTGCGATAAACGCTGCTACGGTAAAAAATACCCCCAGCCAATCGTTCAGCGACATTGCCGCCCAGTCTGTGTGAAAGTAATCCAAAAATTTAGTCACGGTAGTTCACACCTTCCTCGAACTTCACGTGATTGCCCAGAGATTGCAGGAAAGCAATAACTGCATCCATGTGCGTCTTACCCTTTACCATTTCCTTTGCACCAGCGATATACTCATCTGTATAAATATTCTTAGGCACAGGATTAAACGGCATTTGTGTCATCACTTCCATGGTCTTTACAAGGTTGTCACCATCGACCATTAATTCATCTAGAAAAAAGAAGTTGGGCATCACAGACTCTGGAACCACATCGCGAGGATATTTCAAATGCTTGCGATGCCACTCATCGGAGTACTTACCACCAACACGAGCGAGATCAGGGCCAGTACGCTTTGATCCCCACTGGTAAGTGTGGTCATACATAGACTCTTCAGCAATCGAGTAATGACCATAACGATCCTTCTCATCGCGGAATGGACGAATCATCTGTGAGTGGCACAAGAAGCAGCCCTCGCTGATGAAAATGCTTCTTCCAGCCAACTCCAAAGGACGGTACGGACGTACCCCATCGCCAGGCACCCAGTCTTCTAAGGTCTTGTGCTCCGAAGTTTCCGGATTCCAGATTATCTTGTCCATGTGGATCGGATTACCTTGCAAGTCTTTGTGCTGGGTATTATTACAAGTAGGATCGTTCTGGCACATCGCCGTATTTGGCAAATAAAACAACGGAACGATTTCCACGATACCACCCACAGCGACTGTCAAAGCAGTCATAACGAACATCAACAGCGTGTTGCGTTCGATCTTGTCCTGCAACTTTGTCGAATAAATTTTGTCGTGATCAGACATTTCATCTCTCCTTATGCTTTAGCTGCTACAGCGTCAACACCACGCGCAGCATTAGCCTGACGTATTGTCATCACTACGTTGTACAAACAGACCCACGTACCCAAATGGAAGGTCGCCCCACCAACCGCACGCATCACATAGTAAGGATGCATAGCAGATACGGATTCAACGAAAGTATAGGTCAAGGTGCCGTATTCATCGTAATCACGCCACATCAAACCCTGCATGATGCCGGAAACCCACATCGCAACTACATAAGTTGTAGCACCGATCAATGCAATCCAGAAGTGCATGTTAACCAGCTTGGTGGAATACATTTCTGTGTTCCACAGTTTCTTGACCATATGGTAGATCGCCCCGAAGGAAATCATCGCCATCCACCCCAAAGCGCCAGCATGAACGTGACCAATTGTCCAGTCAGTGTAGTGTGAAAGTGCATTTACCGATTTGATCGCCATAACAGGGCCATCAAATGTAGACATTGCGTAGAACGCCATGGCAGTTACCAGGAAGCGCAAGATGTAATCTTCACGCAGTTTGTCCCAAGCACCTGACAAAGTCATCATACCGTTCATCGCACCACCCCATGACGGGATAATCATCGCAAGCGAGATGCCAGCACCCAAGGAGCCAGTCCAATCAGGCAATGCCGTGTATTGCAAGTGGTGAGCACCCAACCAGACGTAGCCGAAAGACAGTGTCCAGAAGTGCAACACAGATAGACGATACGAGAAGATCGGACGGCCAGACTGCTTAGGAATGAAGTAATACATGATGCCAAGGAAACCACCGGTCAGATAAAAACCAACCGCATTGTGACCCCACCACCATTGAATCATAGCATCTTGAACGCCTGAGAAAATAGAGAATGATTGTGTCAAGCTAACTGGAATTGCCAGGCTATTCACCAAGTGCAAATAGGTAATCATAACGATCATAGCCATGGTGAACCAGTTGGACACATAGATATGCGAAGTCTTACGAATCGCAGTGGTCATAATGTGATTCAGACCGAATGCAACCCATACAATCGCAATCAAGATATCAATTGGCCATATCAGCTCAGCATATTCTTTACCTGTAGTCATACCCATTGGCAATGTAATAATTGCCAGTACGATAATCAGGTTCCAACCCCAGAAGGTAGCCCAAGCCAGACCATTACTCCACAACTTGGTCCCACCGGTGCGCTGCACTATATAAAATCCTGTACCCATCAGCACACATCCGCCGAAGGCAAAAATTACCATATTGGTGTGTAGCGGACGCAAACGACCAAATGAAATTTCTTGAATATCAAAGTTCAAAAACGGCCACGCTAATTCCGATGCAATATATACACCGAGTCCCGTGCCAATAACTGCATAGACGCATGACATGATGACGAACCATCTGACAACATCCATGTCGTACTTTACTGGTGTCGCTTGATTAGCTTCCACAGTATCTCCTCCTAGAGCAAAGTTTTAATTACATGACGCCCATTCGCCATTTTGCATGGCAAATTACACATCATCCTTACTTACAGCTTCCAAAGCTGCGCAATCATGGCACACCTGACCAATCTCGTAAAGTAGAAAGCGCGCTAAAACAAAGCTATACCCACTCAATTCACTCGGGAATTGCGGCCTGCACTATGGACATAGTAATGAATAGGGGAAAATTTGGGTTTGATATATATCAAACGGAGAGGCTTCGCTTTAATCGGAGAATAGTTGAAAATTCTAAAGTTTTGGGGCGGAGAGGGTGGGATTCGAACCCACGGTAACGCATTCACGCTACGCCTGATTTCGAGTCAGGTACATTCGACCAGCTCTGCCACCTCTCCTAATACACCGCAACTTAAAACGATCAAAATCTATCAAAAAATGAGCTTAAATGGACGAATTTAAGACGATTTACTGCAATCATGACTATCATTTTGCGCCAATTTCCGCTCGACTCTTTCCAGCCTTGCAGAGATATCTTTCAGCATGCGTATTGATTCATTCTCTTTGTTCTCAATTTTATCGACATCGCTATCGATAAAAAAGGCTGCCAGATTTGCGGTCAGCAATGATATCAGCACCACACCAAAAAGCACCACCAGCGATGCAAACATTCGCCCGGCTGAGGTATGCGGCACGACATCGCCATAACCCACCGTCGCCATCGTCACCCATGCCCACCACATCCCATCCCACACATCTCCCACCGAAGGATCAATACGCGACATGATGATGCCGGACAACAGCATCGCCACAAAAGCCACGATAAGCGTAGTGCCCAACCTGTGCTGCGATAATAGCTTACGCGCTGATTTAGACATACGTAACAGCAAAGCCACCACCAGCATCAACCTGAGACTCCGCAACAATCCCACCAGCGGCACATATTCCCAGAGCATGGGGAAGCCACCAATGATAATGAATAGATTCATCCAGTTTCCGGTCAGGTAGTCGCGTTTATCTTTGACCTGCGAAGTCAGAATCAATGTTTCCAGCAAGAAAGCCAGCCACACCAGCCAGTCGGCGACACGCGCGAACTCATTGGAAATCCCTTGTGTGCCTTGCAGATACCACTGCACGATGATCCACAACGCCACGGCCACCATCGGCCATTCAAGGCGTTTGCCCCACGCTCTTGCGTTAGCGTGCTCATTTTCCGCAACGCCTGCAATCCCGAGGAGGCGGCTGACTCTCACTTGCTTAGCTTTTCCAAGCCGCCCATGTATGAACGCAAGATTTCAGGAATCAACACGCTACCATCCGCCTGCTGATAATTCTCCAACACCGCCACCAGCGTACGACCCACCGCCAGACCGGAACCATTCACCGTGTGCAGCAATGTCGGCTTGCCTGCTTCATTGCGGAAGCGCGCCTGCATACGCCGCGCCTGAAAGGATTCAAAATTAGAGCAGGAAGAAATCTCGCGGTAGGTATTCTGTGCCGGCAGCCATGCCTCGATGTCATAGGTCATCGCGGCAGAAAAACCCATATCACCAGTACATAACTTGACTACGCGATACGGCAGCCCGAGTTTTTGCAAAATGGTTTCCGCATGCCCAAGCAATTCTTCGAGCATCTCATAGGATTTTTCAGGATGCGCCATCTGCACCAATTCCACCTTCTCGAATTGATGCTGACGTATCAAACCCCGTGTATCGCGTCCATACGAACCCGCTTCGCTGCGAAAACAAGGCGTATGTGCCACATACTTCATCGGCAGTTGTTCCAGCGGCACGATCTCGTCGCGCAACATATTCGTCACAGGCACTTCTGCGGTTGGAATCATATAAAACTTAGTCTCACCCTCATCGCCCAACTGGCGCGGGACATGAAATAAATCCTCCTCGAACTTCGGCAACTGCCCGGTGCCGCGCATCGAATCAGCGTTCACCAGATAAGGCACATAAGTCTCTGTATAACCGTGTTGGTCTGCATGAGTGTCGATCATGAATTGCGCAAGTGCGCGGTGCAGTCTGGCCAGCGGGCCCTTCAACAATGAAAAGCGCGACCCTGAAATCTTGCTTGCCGTTTCAAAATCCAATCCACCCAGACCTTCACCGATGCTGACATGATCTTGCACTTCGAAGTCAAACCCCGGTATCTCCCCGACTTTGCGCAGCTCGACGTTATCGGCTTCTGATGTCCCCTCTGGCACTGTCTCATGCGGGATATTAGGGATCACCGCAAGAAAGGCATCCATTTCCTGCAACAACTCCGACAATTTCACTTCAAGCTGCTTGAGTTCATCTCCCAGCGTGGCCACTTCCGCCAGGATGGCTGACACATCCTCGCCCTTGGCCTTGGCCTGACCGATCTGCTTGGAGGTCGAATTACGTTTGGCCTGAAGCTCCTGCGTGCGCACCTGGATATCTTTACGCGCTGACTCAAGCTGTGCAAACTTAGCCGTGTCCAACTCATAACCACGTGTTGCCAACAGCCTTGCCACACCGTCAACATCACCTCTCAATGCTTGAATATCCAACATACCGCTCTTCCCTTTATTTGTAATTTGCTACTTATTCTTTTCCGCGGCATCCCGCGCTTTAAGCTGCGCAAGCTTCTCGGCAATCTTCGCTTCCAGCCCACGGTCGGTCGGCTCATAAAAGCTCACCTCCGGCATTCCTTCGGGAAAATAATTCTCACCCGCCGCATAACCATCCTCTTCATTATGCGCGTAGCGATAATCCTTGCCGTAATCCAGTTGCTTCATCAGTTTGGTCGGTGCATTACGCAGATGCAACGGCACCTCACGCGAACCATCCTGCTTTACGAGAGCGCGGGCGGCATTATACGCGACGTACCCCGCATTTGATTTAGCTGCCACCGCCATATACAACACCGCCTGCCCCAAAGCCAGCTCACCCTCCGGCGAACCGAGACGTTCATAGGTCTGCGCCGCACTCAAAGTGATATCGATCGCACGCGGATCGGCAAGGCCGATATCCTCCCAAGCCATACGCACGATACGCCTCGCCAAATAACGCGGGTCGGCACCGCCATCCAGCATACGGGTAAACCAGTACAACGCCGCATCCGGATTGGAGCCGCGCACCGACTTATGCAGTGCAGATATCTGGTCGTAAAAAGCTTCGCCGCCTTTATCGAAACGCCGCAGGTTCTGCGCCAGCGTATCGTCAAGAAACTTCACATTGATTTGCGTCACTGCCGCAGTCTGTGCCGCCGTTTGCACTTGTTCCAGCACATTCAAAAGACGACGCGCATCACCATCTGCATAGCCGATGATACGTTCTTTGGCTTCGTCATCGAATTCAAGCTCAGATATAGCAGTGTCTCTTGCCCGCTCGAACAACTGCGCCAACTCGTCAGCCGACAGCGACTTCAACACATATACCTGAGCCCGTGACAACAACGCACCGTTCACTTCAAAAGAAGGATTTTCTGTGGTCGCACCGATGAACGTCACCAGCCCCTGCTCGACAAACGGCAAAAACGCATCCTGCTGAGACTTATTGAAACGATGTACCTCATCTACGAACAAGATGGTATGACGGCCTCGCTGTTGCAGGATCAATTCAGCCTGCGCAATCGCCTCACGGATATCTTTGACTCCTGACAACACCGCCGACAACGGCATGAACTCCGCATCGAAAGCCGATGCCATCAATCGCGCCAGTGTGGTCTTACCTACTCCGGGCGGGCCCCATAGAATCATCGAATGCAGCTTGCCGGACTCAAAGGCGAGTTGCAGCGGCTTGCCATGCGCCAATAAATGCGACTGGCCTATAACCTCGTCGATAGATTGAGGGCGCAAGCGTTCCGCCAACGGGGCGGCGGGAGCATTGCTGGTGAATAAATCAGTCATAAAGTGAGACTATTCCAGACCGGATACCGAGGTCAAATTTAAGCGTAAAAGTGGGATAAGTCGGAATAAAGCGGAGCAATGCGGGATGAAAATCACTCTCCCAACACGTCTGCACCTGCTGGCGGCGTAAATTGGAATTGCTGTTCGGGTATGTTCGGATTGCGCTTCATCGCAGAAAAGCGCAGTACGGTTTTATGACCGAACATGTCACGCAATTCCATCAATGACAAACTCGAATCTGTATCAAAAGCCATGCGAATCGTCTCAAAGCTACTCTCTGAACCTTTAGGCAGTGCCTGCAACCATTCCAGCCCGTCCGCACTGCCGTCCTCAGTTAACGTAAAGTCTCGCTCGATATCATTACTGCCTGAAAGCAAGGCTGCCGGGCTGCTACCCAGTGCAGCATCCAGTTTGCGCACGGTCACCTGATTCAAATCAATGTCATATAACCAGAACTTCTCGCCATCACCGACGATGATCTGCTCATAGGGCTTCTGATAGTTCCAACGAAACTTGCCGGGACGTTGAAACTGCATCACACCCGATGCACGCTGAATGCGCTTTCCGTTTTGATCCAATACATCCTGCTTGAAGTCTGCCTGCGCGGAACGAGTCGAAGCGATAAAGGTCTTTAGCTTTTCAACTGCGCCTGCATGCGCGCCAGACGCCATGAGGCAGAACAACAAGCCATATATGATTTTTTTTAGCACAAATTTCCTATTCTGCTTTGGTTGGAGCTAGCACTTCACGATTACCATTACTCTGCATTTTCGACACAAGCCCCGCCGCCTCCATCTGTTCAATCAAACGCGCAGCACGGTTATAACCGATACGCAGATGTCGCTGAACCGATGAGATCGAAGCACGGCGGCTTTTCAACACGATTTCAACAGCCTGATCGTAGAGCGGATCGGCTTCGGCATCCAGCGTCGTCGCACCGCCTGCATCAGCTGACTCCTCCAGCGAATCAAGATCAATGACATACTGCGGCTCGCTCTTGGATTTCAGGTGCTCTGCAATACGGTGCACCTCTTGATCTGACACAAACGCGCCATGCACGCGTGCCGGATAGCCACTGCCCGGTGGCAGATAAAGCATATCGCCCTGCCCCAGCAACGCTTCCGCGCCCATTTGGTCGAGTATCGTTCTGGAGTCGATCTTGCTCGACACCTGAAACGCCACGCGGGTCGGCACATTGGCTTTAATCAATCCGGTAATCACATCCACTGAAGGTCGCTGGGTCGCCAGCACCAGATGAATGCCGGAAGCACGCGCCTTTTGCGCCAATCGTGCGATGAGCTCTTCGATCTTCTTGCCCACCACCATCATCAGATCAGCCAATTCGTCGATAAATACCACGATGAGATACATCTCTTCCAACGCTTCCGGGCTTTCAGGCGTCAGCGTGAACGGATTGGTCAGAGGGGTGCCCTTCTTTTGTGCCTCGCGAAACTTCTGATTGAAGCCCGCAATATTGCGCACCCCAAAATGCGACATCAATTTATAGCGCTTATCCATTTCCTGCACACACCAGTTCAGTGCAGAGGCAGCCTGACGCATATCAGTGACCACGGGTGCCAACAGATGCGGAATATCAGCGTACACAGATAGCTCCAGCATCTTCGGATCGATCAACAACAATCTCACATGCTCGGGCGTGGCTTTATAGATCAAGCTCAAGATCATCGCGTTGATCGCCACCGACTTACCAGAGCCGGTCGTACCTGCCACCAGCACATGCGGCATCTTGGCCAGATCAGCGACCACCGGCTTGCCAGCGATATCCTTACCCATCGCAATGGTCAGCACAGAGTGCATGTCCGCATAAATTTTAGAGCCGAGAATTTCTGACAGATGCACGATCTGTCGCTTTTGATTAGGCAGCTCCAGTGCCATATAGGTCTTACCCGGTATGGTCTCGACCACACGGATACTCACCACCGACAACGCCCGCGCAAGGTCTTTCACCAGATTGGTGATCTGGCTGCCCTTCACACCGGTAGCAGGGTCGATTTCGTAGCGCGTAATCACCGGCCCCGGATATGCCGCGACCACCTTGACCTCAACACCAAAGTCTTTGAGCTTGCGCTCGATCAGGCGGGAAGTGAATTCCAACGTATCGGCAGAAACCGTTTCGAGATGTTTCGCCGCCTGATCCAGCAGACGCAAAGGCGGCAATGGAGAGTCAGGCAATTCTTCAAACAGGGCTGTCTGTTTTTCTTCGATGACCCGTGCCGACTTGGCCACTTCAGCCAAAGGCATTTCGATATGGATAGGCTGGTGTTCTTCGACCCGCTTCTTTTTCTCCTCTTCCACCAGCGCGACGCGTTCATGGGTAGCCTGCGCACCGATACGTTTATCCTGCCAAGTGCGCCATGTCAGCAATACCCAATTGAATACCGCCTCGATTCGCTCACCCAGCCAATCCACAAAACGCAGCCACGACAACCCGCTGAACAAGCTGAATCCAGCCGTAATCAGCGTCAACAAAAACAGGGTTGCGCCGGTAAAACCGAACAGTCGGGCTGATGCATCCCCTATCACCGCACCTAGCATTCCGCCCGGTGCCATCGGCAACGTGGCTTCAAGCGTGTACATTCTGATCGACTCCAGCGCGCTGCTGGCCAACAGAAGCAAAACGAAACCGATGATAGACACCCATAATGTGCGCTTACAGAAAATACTGTCGGCGCGCAGTTCACGATAGCCTGCCCACACGCGTTGCAGCATGAACAACACCAGCCACCATGCGGAAAATCCGAACAGATACAACATAAGGTCGGAAAAATATGCCCCCAGCACACCGCCAGGGTTGCTGATCAATGCACCCGTCTTACTGTGAGACCAGGCGGGATCGTCAGGGTTATAGCCGAACAGCACCATCGCGATATAACCGGCACTGGCAACAATCAACAGCCAGCGCGACTCACGCAACAGCATGAACAACTTACCGCTGGACGAATTGATACTGGCTTCAGGCATCACAGAACATCCGTGAAGGTTGGTGCGCTGAAATGGAAAATTGAATCATTAAATATCCCTGTTAAAACTGCATACAATACGGCAGAAATCGTAGCGAGCGCGCCGGACATTGCCAAATGCCATTATAAAATTCCCGGAGCGCAAACACCGGAGTGTACATTCAGTACACGAGGATGCCGAGCACCGCGCGACCACGATGCCGGTTCGCGCAGTAGATTTATGTCACTTTGTATAATCATACCCCAGCCAGCAGTAAGCGAATATCCTCAACCAGCCATTCCGGGCGTTGACCATAAGGCGCTAACAAGCGCACCCGGCCTTTCGGGTCGAGCAAAAACGTCCCTGCACTGTGATCTACGTTATAGCCTGATGAAGTGGGCTGCTTCTCGTATTTCACATTAAAAGCTTTTGCAACCTTCTCGGTCGCCTGCATATCACCATACAACGAGATAAAAGTCGGATTGAATGCGGGCACATAATGTGCCAACAACGCCGGGGTATCGCGCTCCGGATCAACAGTGATGAACAACACCTGAACCCGCTCGGCATCCTTACCCAACTTCTCCAACACCAAAGACATATCGGCCAACGTGGTCGGGCAAACGTCCGGACAATGCGTATAGCCAAAGAATACGGCCACCACTTTGCCTCGGAAATCCGCCAGTGTGCGTGCCTTGCCGGTGTGGTCGGTCAGTTGAAAATCGGTCTGAGCAAAACTCGCCGTGACATCGTCTGCCTTAAAAGGCGAAGGGAGTTTTTGCTCGCAGGCGGAAAGGAATATCACCAATAAAAGTAGAGATAGCTTACGCATTACACCCCTCCTGAGCATAGTTAATCGTTCGTGCTGAGCCTGTCGAAGCACATAAATCCGTACACATTTCGACAAGCTCAATATGAACGGATCTATTATCAACTCGCCTGATTGGAACAGCGGCGCAACGCCATATGCCGACGAAATATTGGTTTTCAGGCAGGAACATGACATGCACCCGCCCAACCATGGGTATAAAAAGTAAACCCCACCCTGAATAGTCCGTACAAGCCGAACCCCATCACCACCAGCCCCGCCGCCATCCGCACACGCGGCGATTGAGCGTGATGTTTGATCCGCTCCCAGAACATCCCGATCGCCAGCAGGTTAGGCAGCGTACCCAACCCGAACGCTGCCATGATCAGTGCGCCCTGCACTGCGCTGCCGCTCGCCAACGAAGTCACCAGCACGCTGTACACCAGTCCGCACGGCAACCAGCCCCACAATGCGCCCAATGCCAACGCACGCGGCACGGTATTCACCGGCAGAAGCTTCTTGGTGTATGGCTGCAAGTGCTTCCACAAACCGCCACCCACAGTCTCGATCTTGCGCACCGCACCCCATAGACCGGCAATATACAAACCCAGCAACACCAGCATCAAACTCGACAACCCGAACAACAGATGCTGCACCGGCACCTGATCGCGCATCAAGAACCCCGCCTGCCCGACCGCCCCCACCAGCGCACCCGCCGTCGCATAGCTCGCAATACGTCCACTGCTGTAAGCCAGATGGAAAGGCCAGCGCGCACGATCCCCCGGTAACTGAGTGGTGAAAATGCCGACGATGCTGCCGCACATGCCGAGGCAATGCACGCCGCCAAGCAAGCCGACTATCAATACCGCAATTAAACTGAATTCGCTCATCTGTTCCTAATCATTGTGTTGTTTTGCACTTCTACCCCCATCCCAACCTTCCCTGATGGAACTACTAGCCATTCGACTAAGCTGGCACTCTACGCCAGCCAAGTCGCTGGTTACCTGCAAAGGGGGAGGGCTGGGGTGGGGGTAAAATCTTTCAATCTCCCAACACCCCCAAATCCAAATACTCCACTACCGCTTCAGCATCCACCTCCGCCATATACGGCACTACCCCCAGCAAGGGCGCAGCAATCCGCTCACGCAACGCCGCAATATTCTGCTGCAACGCAGACATTTCATCGCCCACGACGTTCGCTACCCAACCCGCACATTTTAGCCCGTAATCGTCCAACGCCCGAACTGTCAGTAACGCATGGTTGAGGCAGCCCAAGCGCATAGCAACTATGACGACCACTGACAGATTGAGTTCCTTGGCAAGATCGGCACTGGTCTGAGTATCGTTCAGTGGCACGATGAAGCCGCCCGCCCCTTCGACGATCACGACCTCCGCCTGCGCGGTAATCTCACGATATGCAGTAACGATGCGCGGCATTTCGATCGTCACCCCCTCATTGTGTGCTGCGATGTGCGGCGCAATGGCCTCCTGCAAACAATACGGATTCACCTGTTCATAGCTGAGCGGCACCGTGCCGGCTGCGAGCAGTGCCTTGGTATCATCGTTACGCCCGTCCGGGTCGCAACCTGCCGCGACCGGCTTAAAACCTGCCACACTCTTGCCCTGTAAAGCCAAGCCTTTCAGCAACGCACAACTGACCAAGGTCTTGCCGACACCGGTATCTGTTCCAGTAATAAAATAACTCATGTGTACCCCTGCAAATTCATTTTGTGGGCGTATCGCGGCGTCAGCTGCTCGCTCAATCATGCCCGATAACGAAGTAATTTATAGTTTGAAATCAGTTTGAATGATGGCTCTACCGTCGGAGGTTTCCTTGGGCGGTACTTTCCACGCATGACCGTAGATCACCTCAAACGTGGCGGGTAGTTTGCCGTCTTGTCGCAGGGTTTCGTAATTCTGAACGATGCGCGCCCATTTTTCCTTGCCCATCATCCCCGGCGCACGCCCTGCGGTGGCGTTATGTGCGCCAATATCTTTCAGGTCGCGCATCACGGCTTTAACGTCATTATAGGTAAGCGTGATCTTTTCCATTTCCATCACCGGATCGGCGAAACCCGCCGCAACCAGCATGTCGCCAATGTCGTGCATGTCGGCAAAACGGTTGACGTGGTTGTAGCCGTCCACTCCGTCAAAAGCGATGTGTAATTCGCGCAAGGTGTCAGGGCCGAAAGTGGAAAACATTAGCAGGCCGTCATTTTTGATAACGCGATTCATTTCCACAAAGGTGGCGGGCAGGTCGTTGCACCACTGCACGGCAAGGTTGGACCACAATATGTCCATGCGTTGAGGTGCGAGCGGCAATGCCTCGGCATCGGCACACAGAAACTCCTGTTTACTGCTTAAAAATAATTTCTGCCACCAACTTGACGTACCACGCGCAGCCTGCAACATGCCAATAGCGATATCAAGCGCGACGATGTCGGCCTCTTTGAAACGCTCACCCAGTTGGCGCGTACCCCAGCCGGTACCGCTGCCGATATCCAGAATATCTGTTGGCTTGATTTTGACTAAGTCCAGCTTCTCTAGCATGCGGGTGCACACCTCCCTCTGCAACACAGCTGCTGCGTCATATTGCGTGGCAGCCTTGCTGAAGGCATTTCGCATCGCGCGTTTGTCTATTTCGAATTCGCTCATAAATTTATTTTGTATTAATTTACTGTTTTATTTACTACGACTGACTACTTCTACCCCCATCCCAACCTTCCCCCTTAAAGGGAAAGGAGCGTAACCCCCTCCCCCCTTAAAGAGGGAAGGAGCCTAGTGCTCCATAAAACCAAACACATATTCCACAAACTTATCCTGATGGGACAAAAACGGTGCGTGCGCTGCCCCGGTGATTTCCACCATGCGCGCATTCGGCATGGCCTGCGCCATGAAGTGAGACGCTGCGGGCGGTGTCAGTTTATCGCGCTGTCCGGCGATCACCAGCGCAGGTTGATTGATCTCCGGTAACTCACTGCGCAGGTCGGCATCACGCAGGATGTTCAGCCCACCGCGTAGTGCCTTCAAATGTGGTTCGCCACGCACGAACAATAGTTCGCGCAACACGCTTAGCAATTCGCGCTCGGCTTCGCTACCGCGCACTTGCAACGCGAGAAAAAGGCGCAGCGTGACGGCAAAATTCTTTTCCAGTTCAGCGGCGAATTGGCTAAGCGTCTCCTGCGGCATACCGTTATCCCAATCATCGCGCTGAGCAAAACTCGGCGTGGTCGCGACCAGCACCAGTCGTTTAATCTTGTGAGGCGCTTGTGTCGCCCAATGTTGCGCGATGATACCGCCCAGTGACCATCCTATAACGGTCACAGGCTGTTCAAACTTGGCATCTAGCTGGTCGACTACATTGTCCAGCGTAAAGCTATCCGGCGGACTACTTTCACCATGACCGGGCAGGTCAACGACATGCACTTCATGATTATCTGCAAATCGCTCAGCCGTGCTCTGCCAGATACCACCGTGCATGCCCCAGCCATGCAGCATCACCAGCGGCTCACCCGCACCGATTGTTTTAACGTACAAGCTCATGCAATGCTCCGATGAGTTGTTCGACATCCGCTGTGGTGTGCGCGGCAGACAGGGTGATGCGCAGTCGGGCTGTGCCTTGCGGTACGGTAGGGGGACGTATTGCCGCGACCCAGATGTCACGTTCGCGTAGTCCATCGCTCAATACCAATGCCTGTTGGTTATCACCAATCATCAAGGGTTGAATAGCGGTATTCGACGGCATCAATTGACAGGGTAGATTACTCAACCCGTCACGTAACTGTGCAATCAGTTGTTGCAAATGTGCGCGCATTGCGTCGCCCCGCGATATTAATTTCACACTTTCCATCAGCGCACTCGCTAGTGCGGGCGGCGTAGCGGTGGTATAGACATAGCTACGAGCGTGATTGACCAATGTGTCGATTACTACCTGCTCTGCCGCGACAAACGCGCCGAACACACCAGCGGCTTTACCCAGCGTAGCCATATAAATAATGCGTGAGGATGCGAGTTTGAAATGGGCAAGCGAACCTCGCCCTTCATTACCCAACACGCCGAAACCATGCGCATCGTCTACCAACAGCCAGGCATCGTACTGTTCACACAGCGTCAGCAATTCCGGCAGACAGGCCAGGTCACCGTCCATGCTGAATACGGCATCCGTGATGACAAGTTTATTTCCGCTATCTGCTTTTGCCAGCAATGTCTCAAGTTGCGCCATATCATTGTGGCGATAACGCTTAACGCTGGCGCGAGACAGCAGCATCGCATCGTTCAACGAAGCATGGTTGAGCTTGTCGGCAAACACGGTGTCGCCCTTACCCACCAGCGCTTGCACCACACCAAGATTAGCCATATAGCCTGTTGAAAATAATAGCGCGGCAGGTGTACCCGCGAATTCAGCCAACGCCTGTTCCAGCTCGTGATGTGCTTGTGAGTGCCCGCTTACCAGATGTGCCGCCCCTGCACCTGCGCCCCACTGCTGTGCGCCCTGTTGCATCGCTGCGATCAATTGGGGGTGGTTGGCTAAGCCAAGATAGTCATTGCTGCAAAAAGAGAGGTATGCTTTTCCATCAACGATGATGTGTGGTGACTGCGGACTTTGCAGGGTGTGTCGCTTGCGCAGCAACCCCGATGCACCACGCTCGTCGAGTGCTTTTTTCTGTTCTGCAAATAGCATCAATGCTTGTCTGCGAAGGGGTACATACCTAATTTATCGAGAAGTGCACGATCCCGCTCAGCCTCAGGATTGCCGGTAGTCAGCAATTGTTCGCCGTAAAAAATCGAGTTCGCACCCGCTAGAAAACACAAAGTTTGTATTGCGTCGGACATCTGCTGACGACCTGCCGAAAGTCGCACGCGCGCGGTCGGCATGGTGATACGTGCCACGGCAATGGTACGTACAAAATCCAGCGGATCGATGTCCTCTTGGTCTGCTAATGGTGTACCTTCGACTTTGACCAGATTATTGATCGGTACGCTTTCGGGGTACGGCTCCATGTTGGCGAGTTGGGCGATCAACCCGGCACGCTGGGTGAGGTTTTCGCCCATACCGACGATGCCGCCACTACAAACATGCATACCTGCTTTACGCACACGATCCAATGTGTCCAGCCTGTCTTGATAGTCGCGAGTACTGATGATATCGCCATAGAATTCCGGGGCGGTATCAAGATTGTGGTTGTAGTAGTCCAGACCGGCTTCTTGTAATTGCGTAGTCTGTTCGTCGTTGAGCATGCCCAGCGTGGCGCAGGTTTCCATACCCAGTCCGCGCACTGCCTTGACCATTTCCGTGACGGCTTCCATGTCTTCTTGCGATGGTTCACGCCATGCCGCACCCATACAAAAACGATCCGCGCCATGCGCTTTGGCTGCCTTGGCGGCCTTGACCACTTCTTCGACTTCTAACATCTTGCGATCTTCTACGTCCGTAGAGTGAAACGCCGACTGCGGGCAGTAACCGCAATCTTCCGAACAGCCGCCGGTTTTGATCGATAGTAGCGTTGATAGCTGTACTGCATTTGGATCAAAATGCTCACGATGTACTTGCTGTGCACGAAACATCAGGTCAGAAAATGGTAGCTGGAACAATGTCTCTATATCAGCAACGCTCCAACGCAAGGAATCGGGCTGGTTGGCTTTTTTGACAGGGCGTACGAAATTTATTGTTTGGGTATTCATAATGTTCTAACTCGGTATGATGTCATTCAGATATTAACCATTCAGAAGTAAAAGCAGAATGGTTGTAGATTTTTTCTCTAATCAAGTATTGCAACGGCCTTGATTCTCGCCTGTTTGATTTTACACGACCTTATGCTGAACATCCGCACACTAATTAAGCAATTTTTGCCAAAGCAACCCTGCGTCCTGTGCAGCAGCATGAGCCGCGACGGGTTATGGTGTAGTCATTGCGATGCGCTTCTTCCTTATCTGAAGGATGCTATCTGCCCGGTTTGTGCGTTACCCACTCCGAATGGTGATGTGTGTGGACACTGCCTATCCCGCCCACCGATCTTCACCAGCACGACGGCTGCTTTCGGTTATGCCTTCCCGCTGGATAAGATGATCCATGCCATGAAATACGGGCAACAGTTGGCACTGGCAAATGCTTTGGCATCAAAGCTGGCATCCAACATCAAGCTGGATGAGAAGCCTGACTTGATCATCCCCATGCCTCTTCACCCCAACAAGCTGCGCGAACGGGGTTTTAATCAATCGCTGCTACTTGCCGTCAGCTTGGCGAAATTATTCAATCTCAGACTGCTAGCGGATGCTTGCCAACGGGTGCGTGATACGCCGCCTCAATCCGTCCTACCCTGGAAAGATCGCAAGCGTAACGTAAAAAATGCTTTCCATTGCAGTGAGGATTTGAAAGGGATGAATGTCGTGCTGGTGGATGATGTCATGACGACCGGTGCCAGCATGAATGCGCTAGCTAACACCATAGTCAAGCAAGGTGCGAACAGGGTAGATGTTTGGGTCGTGGCAAGAACGCTGCCGCCAAATTAGTTAAACACTAAAATTATTGAATCGTTCTAGCTGCTGATTTTTTTGGTATGCCAATATCCGCGATCTATTCCGAGAAGTAATTGACCTTCAGTCACCACACCGACTTCAACGCTCTTCTGCAACACTCTTGTCAATTCTGTCACAGCCTTGTCGTCTGTCGGGTCAGCCATACCCACTAGGAATTTCCCTTTATGCTCTTCCAACACAAGTGACTGTAAGCGACGTGCTTCATATTCGGGGATCAAGCGCACCACTTCCGGCTTGATTGAGAACGTCTCAAGGTCTAAAAATTTGATTCCCAACTGTTTTGCCAAGGTCTCAGAAATATTCTCTTCAGAAACGAATCCGCTGTTCACCAGAATCCGACCCAGTTTTAATTTGACGTGTTTTTGTTGGTCAAGTGCATCCCTCAGCTGGCTCTCTGAAATGAGTTTTTGCTGAATCAACATATCACCTAAGCGAATTTTCTCAGAACGCGCCATAATCTCCTTTTGGATAATTATCCATTTCCAACTAAATTACAGACAGAAGTTAGCCGTTTTAATCATTACTGGCAAGCACAAGAGGGTCATTTATGTTGCATATCATTCTGTACCAGCCAGAGATACCCCCGAACACGGGAAACATTATCAGGCTTTGCGCCAATACCGGTAGCAGTTTACATCTGATCAAACCCCTTGGGTTCACACTACAAGACAAACAGCTGGTACGCGCCGGTCTGGATTATCACGAGTTCGCGGCACTGCAAGTTCACGACACGTTGCAAGCGTGCCTGTCGGAATTTGATTTTAATCGTGTATTTGCACTCACGACAAAAGGCGCTCGCCCCTTCCACCAATTAGAATTTCAGTCAGGCGATGCGCTACTGTTCGGCCCCGAAAGCCGGGGGTTGCCTGACGATGTGCTGTCAGCTTTCAAATCGGAGCAGCGCGCCAGAATACCGATGCTGCCTGACAGTCGCAGCTTGAACCTTTCCAACACCGTCGCCGTAGCCGTATATGAGGCATGGCGGCAGTGTGGTTTCGATGGTGCTCAACTCACTCCACCCTAGTTGAGGAAAATACCCAGCAAATCGTTCAAAAATCGCTGCCCTTGTTGCGTCGGCGCAATACGCAAATGGTCGCGCTTCAATAGTCCACGCGCTTCAGCCTCTGCCAGTTTGCGTTGAATGCTCAACAAAGAAAGGCTGGTTCGCTCGGCGAACAATGTGCTGTCAAATCCCTCATTCAAGCGTAGCGTATTCATCATGAATTCGAATGCCAGATCACCGGAGGCGACTTGCTGCTCAGTCTGGACAGACGCACCCTGCGCCACTTGCCGCATATATTCCTGAGGCTGTTTATAGCGTGCCTGACGAATCACCTTATCCGGAAAGCTCAACTTGCTATGGGCACCTGCCCCGATACCCAGATAATCGCCGAACTTCCAATAATTAAGATTGTGTTTCGAACGACGATTCAACTGTGCAAAGGCAGAAGTCTCATAGTGTTGATAGCCATGTGTCGCCAGCAACGTCTCTATGTGCTGTTGCATCTCTGCGCTCGCATCATCATCAGGCAGTACCGGCGGACTATGATGGAACAGGGTGTTCGGTTCCAAAGTCAGGTGATAGCAAGACAAATGCTGCGGCGCAAACGACAGCGCTGTCTCTACATCCTGCATTGCTTGCGCCAATGTCTGCTGAGGCAGGGCATACATTAAATCAAAGTTGATGTTTTCAAAATGCTGCTGCGCAATCTCTATAGCGCGCTTAGCATCATCGGCTGAGTGGATACGTCCCAATGCAGTCAGATGAGCATCGTTAAAACTCTGGATACCGATAGATAAACGGTTGATACCTGCATCACGATACTCGGCAAAACGCGTTGCTTCCACCGTACCCGGATTCGCTTCTAATGTAATCTCCGCACCCAGATCAAGGGGTAGCAACATTCGAACATTGCGCACGATTTCCGCGATGCTCTCACCGCTCAAGAGACTGGGCGTGCCACCGCCCAAAAAAACCGTATACACCTTACGTCCCCAGATCTGCGGCAAGGCCATTTCCAGATCGCGCATCAATGCTGCGACATATTCACGCTCCGGCAAATCCCCCCGCCCCTCGTGCGAATTAAAATCACAATATGGACATTTGCGTACACACCACGGGATATGGATGTACAAAGACAACGGAGGCAACGCTTGAAATTTCACGCTTTGCGATTGGATGGTAACGGGAATCATGGGATATTAATTAAAATGATGGAAGGGTTGTTCATACTTTAATAAGCTCAAGATACTTCATAAACAGGGTAATGTAATCGAACATACGTTACGACAATAGCGGATAGGATAAACTGGCATCCGCGACCATGTCCCACAAACAATAAAAAAGCATGAGAACTCATACAACCCATGCACGACTACGCACCTGGCTGACGATAGGCTATGCGCTATTTATCGTGTATGCCAGCCTGTCACCTTTTACCGGCTGGCGTAACCATGGTATCGAGTTTAGTGAAGTACTTAATGCTCAATTGGGGCTGAGCTACACAGCCTTTGACTCGACCGCAAATATATTATCGTACCTTCCGCTGGGATTTTTTATTACGCTGACCTTACGTGAGCGTTTCGGCGCCGTATCCAGTGCAATATTCGCGCTGACATCTGGCATCCTGTTGTCGATGAGCATGGAATATCTGCAAATGTATCTGCCCACGCGCATCAGCTCCAACACCGACCTGCTTTCCAACAGCTTTGGCACGTTGGCTGGCGCATTGCTGGCAGTGGGATTGGCATCACAACCTTGGATTCTGTATCGCCTGAAAGGATGGCGCGGTAACTTTTTCAAGCTAGGCAAAGAGGTGGACTTCGGACTTGCCATGCTCTCGCTCTGGATATTCGGACAGATCAATCCGTCCCTGCCGATACTCGGCAACATCTTTCTCAGCAAAGTCGCGCAGCAACCTTTTGTCACACCACCACCGACCACGTTTGATTGGTGGGAGTGCGTGGCAGTATCTCTGAATCTATTAATGCTGGGCGCATTACTGTTAAGTATTTTACGCATTCCCAAAAATGCTGCGATATCCCTTTTGGTCGTGTTAAGCGTTGTAGCGATGGCTAAATTTATTGCTGCAACCGTACTCTTAAAATCATGGGCGCTACTGTTGTGGATCAACAGCGAAGCAGTTGTTGGCATCATCTTGGGAATAATCGTGTTACTTGCAGTGCTTGGTTTGTCGCGAGTTGCCGTATTGATCTTCGGTGCTGTGGTTGCGTCACTTTATCTCGTGGTTGTAAATCTGGTATTGGACAGCAATGCGCCATCGGCTGCTGCATCTGTTTACCACTGGCATTACGGACACTTGCTCAATTACAACGGCCTGGCACAAACCATCTCGCTAGTATTCCCGCTGTTGCTGATACTCCACTTGTGGCGCATTCGGAAAGTATAATTCCCACTCAACATCCTAGGAGTCTTGTATGAGCCATTTCGACAAACATGTATTTTTCTGCGTCAACCAGCGCGAAAACGGCAAAGATTGTTGCGGCAACCATAACGCAATAAAAGCTCGCAGCTATGTGAAAGACAAAGTGCGTGAGCTTGGCATCTCCGACCGAAAAAATAGAATACGTATCAATTCCGCAGGTTGCTTAGACAGATGTGACGAGGGCCCGGTAATTGTCATCTACCCTGAAGCGACTTGGTACACCTTTGTGGATGAAGAGGACCTCGATGAAATCATCGTTGAACATCTGCAACATGGTCGTGTCGTCGAACGTCTGAAAATTTAATGGTCGTGCAACGTATGACTGCACAACGCAAAGTTACTTTTCAAGGAAGCGCCGGTATATTGGAGGGAGTGCTGCACTCGCCCAACGACAATCCCGATGCCATTGCCGTCGTCGCACACCCGTTGCCAACCATGGGTGGCACGATGGACAACAAAGTGGTGACCACGCTGACACGTTCTTTTGTGGAACTGAATTACGCAGTGTTGCGTTTTAACTTTCGTGGTATCGGTGCAAGTGTCGGCGAATACGATGAGGGTCGCGGCGAGACAGAAGATGCGATTGCTGCTGCCAACTTCCTGAAGGAAACCTACCCTGACCTACCCCTGATATGCGCGGGATTTTCTTTCGGCGGGTATGTACAGTCCCTCGCCGCAACTGAACTTAACCCGGACAAACTCGTATTGATCGCACCCGCTGTCGGTCGGTTCGCAATGCCCGACGTCCCGGAAAACACCCTAGTGGTTCACGGCGACGTTGATGATGTCGTCCCGCTTGACGAAGTGCTGAGCTGGGCCAGACCGATGCAACTGCCTGTCATCGTATTCACCGGCGCGGAACATTATTTTCACGGGCGGCTGACACAACTCAAACAAATCGTAATGCAACATTTCAAAGCACAAACAAACGAGTGAATCTGATCTTCCGCATGCTGTACGTGTTTCTCCTGTCGTTATTCAGGGAAAGACTCAGCGTCGATAACTCGACCAGCATATTAAAGCTGCGCGTATTACCGAGCGACCTCGACATCAACTTCCACATGAACAACGGTCGGTATATGACCATCTGCGATCTGAATCGCGTCGACCTTTTCATCCGTACCGGTTTGATGAAAGCCATGTTCAAACGCAAGTGGATACCCGTCATCGCCGAACACACGATGACCTATAAAAAGCCACTAGGGATGTTCGAGCAATATGAAGTCAAACTGGAAGTCACCCGTTGGGATGAAAAGTATTTTTACATGACCCATGTATTCAGCACAGGGGATCGCATCATCGCAGAAGGCACATCAAAGGGTTGTGTCTATTCCCGTAAAACAGGTGTCATCACCCCTGAACAAGCCATTGCCGCTGTGGAGCAGGATAAGCTTGGATGAGCAGGCAGCATTTCGACAAAGGCAAGACGGCCGGAGTTTGCCCGACAGCATGCCGTCTTGCAGTGCAGGATGCTGACTGTTTCTTGAATCCAGGCTGGCCCCTTAAGCGCTTGCGGAGAACCTAACTTAGGTCTTCAGAGAGTCTTACTAGAAGCACCTAACCGCCAGGAAAATAATTTATGAGTATGGCCGACGAAATGCCCTTTCAGCTTAAGGGCGCGCTTCTCTAAGAGGTGCCATGAAAGAGCCGCTAACGGAAAGGTGGCGGCTGTAGTAATCAGTATCATTTGGGGAACCGTCACTCCCGGAATCAATGCTGCAACTGATTGCTGAACTGGAAAGGCGTAGATGTAAATACCATACGAGTAATCGCCAAACTGGTTGTACTTTCTAATGAATCCAGCGGGGACATAAGCCAAATAGAACAAGATGTAGGCAATAGCAAACACATAGACGACGAAGAATGCATGCTTATTGCCTATTGCTACAACGAGGCTGATCACCAACAACCAGAATAGCCAACGATGCAATACGATATATTCTTTTAATGTGAAAAAAGCAGCACCGATAAAAAACATGAAGGACAGCTTTACGAATCTGTTCGAAGAGTGCCAATAAAAGTGCTCCGCAAGAATGTATATACCTGCTGCCAAAGCAAACGTAACCACCGTTATTTTTAGTGCAATCAAACGAAATTTGGGAGTGATTTTCAAAGCAAGCCAGACAATGGCCAGAATTGCATACACTCGAACCTCAAAAGGCAACGTCCAAAGTGAGCCGTTAACATTACCTCTATATGGGTTATCCACGAATACGCCAGGCAAGCCAAAAGACACACCCTTGAATAAGGTTAAGTTTTTTGTAAGGTAGGCATAGGTTTCGGGTAATACAAGATATTTTGACACTGGCAACACAGTGAAATAAACACCAAGGCCAAAAACGGTAAGCAGCAGCATCACTAGAAGTGCGGGGTATATTCGTAAAGCTCTAGCCCATACGAATTCAATCGTACTCTGTCTTCTCAACAAGCTTGATGTAACCAGGAAGCCACTGGTTATAAAAAACACATCAACGGCTATCGTCCCCATGGTCATGCCAATAGTCCCCCGAAAGGGCTGTGCATCTCCACTTCCTATCGCGATTGCGAAGCTGTGAGTTATCAACACCAAAAACGCGGCAACGATACGGATGAGATTGAAATTATTGTCACGCCCTTGAATGTAATCCGACAGCTTCATTTCTCTGCACCTATCTGTTATTAAACTTGTCTGCTGCTTCACATATCAACAAGGACGTAAATCAATGGAATCATAAATCAATGATGTCAGACTGAGCAAGCCATTGCCGCTGTGGAGCATGATAAGCTTGAATGAGTATGGGGTGTTTTGAATGTTTGGTCTTTGGTTTGAAACGGTTTTAAACCCCTCCCAGCCTCCCCTTGTCATAACCAGCGACTTGGTCATCATCGTTCTTTGATGGCCTAGTCGAATGGCTAGTAGTCCCATCAGGGGAGCAGCAGGTTCGGTTCTCGCCCTGACAAGGGGGAGGTAGAGGGGGTTGAGGTACCCCCCTTAAATTTTTTCGTTGATTTTTGTAAGATTTCGAGGGTAAATAGGGGCTACCGTGCAATACAACCATTACAATGTGGAGCGCATGACGATGAAAAATATACTTTTAACTTTATTGCTCACTTTTTCTTTCAGTGCGTATGCTGAAAGCTATTTTGCAGAGCTACGTCTTGGTGTTAGAGACAGCTACCATAAGGTGGTTAACCATGCGACAAGTGGCAAACTTGAGGGAGACTTTAAAGGGTCTAATGCTGGTTTGCGCGCTGGAAAAAACTTTGGCTCACATGCTATCTATCTCGAATACAACCCGACGCAGCAGGTAGAGATCAAATCCGCCAATGAGCTAGCCAATGTGCAGTCTACGTGGCTTGGTTACCGTTACCACTTTGAGTCTTCTGCATTTTATGTTGGCGGGCAAATCGGACAATCCAGCTTTGAATTGGAGCAAGGTCCGAATGGGGTTAAGTTTACCGATAACCCCACCACCAAAGGTGTGACGTACGGCGTGAATGCCGGCTATATCAAAGACTTTGACCGTATTTATCTGGGTGGTGACATCGTCTATAACTTTGGGAAATATCAAGATGATGGCCCCAGTTCAACAGCCGTCACGGATATAGAAATCCAGAACCAGTCACAATTAAACTTGTTTGTGGGTACGCGCTTTTAAGCTGAATAGAGACGCTTGGCTGATGAAAATCTCTTGAAACTCAATGGATTCAGATTCGATTAATTCCGCTCTAGGCTTGATACAACAACTGGCGAAACAACTAGCCATCTGACTAACTCAGTAAACGATGCAGAGTACATCATTGGTTATCGCTATCGGGCAATCTCCGGCGGTTTTGTAATACGGGCAAGTGTTACAGATTCCAACCCCCTCCCTGATGAAACTACTGATGGAACTACTAGCCATCTGACTAACCCAGCAAAAGACGCTGAGTAAGTCATTGGTTATAGCCATTCGACTAAGCTGGCAAACTACGCCAGCCAAGTCGCTGGTTATAAGCCTCCCCCTCAAAGGGGAGGGAATAACATCAAGGGAATCAGACTCGCTACGATCCCGGATAACCCGCTGACGATTACCCCAATAGTGCTATCATGCGAGGTGTTTTTCTGGTCGTTCAATTGTTCAGAAATAATCTTTTTCAATAGGAATCTCGAATATGTTGTGGGTTAAAGCGTTTCATCTCATCTTTGTTGTCAGTTGGTTCGCAGGACTGTTCTATCTGCCGCGCATCTTCGTCAATCAAGCGATGGCGACCGAGCCTTCCGAAATCGCCCGGCTAAAGTTGATGGCTCGCAAGCTGTACCGTTTTGTCACCCCAATCGCGGTGTTGGCACTGGGCTTTGGTATGTGGCTATGGTTAGGCTACGGCTTCAGTGGCGGCTGGCTGCATGCCAAGCTGGTGTTGGTGCTAGGGCTGGTCGTGTATCACTGGTACTGCGGTGTGCTGGTAAAACAGTTTGCGGCTGATCAAAATACCCGCAGCCATGTGTTCTACCGATTTTTCAATGAGATACCGGTACTTGTCCTGATCGCCGTGGTGATACTAGCCACCGTCCAACCTTTTTAACGTCTCACATGCCTGATTTTTTCGCCCCCTGCCCCCGTGGCCTTGAAGCCGTATTACGTGATGACCTTGAGTCGTTGGGTGCGCAAGATGTGAGCGCCACTGATGGCGGTGTCAGTTTTTCAGGTGACTGGGCGCTATGCTATCGCGCGAATCTTGAAAGCCGAATTGCCAGCCGTATTCTGTGGCGGGTAAAAGACACGACCTATCGGTCTGAACAGGATGTGTTCAAGGCGGTGTACGAGCTGCAATGGCAGCGTTGGTTCGATGTCACACAAACAATACGGGTGAACACGACGGCGATACGCTGTCCGCTAAAAAGCTTGGAGTACATCACGCTACTGGTGAAGGACGCGATATGCGACCGTTTCCGCGAGCACTGCGACGAGCGACCCAGCGTGGATACGCTGACCCCTGATATACGCATCCATGTGTTCATCAAGGATGATCGGTTGATGCTGTATCTGGATACCTCCGGTGATGCACTGTTCAAGCGCGGCATTCGTCAGCACACCAATATCGCACCGATACGCGAGAATCTGGCGGCGGGTATTTTACGTTTGTCAGGATGGCAACCCGGTACACCATTGCTTGATCCGATGTGTGGCAGCGGTACATTTTTGATAGAGGCGGCTCAGATGTCGCTGAATATCCAGCCCGGTATCGCACGCGGTTTCGCTTTTGAAATACTGAAGAATTTCGATGCGAAAAAATGGCACGAGATGCGCGAGGCGGCCATCGCGGCAGAGCTGCCGGCTAAGCCGTTGGATATTTGGGGGAGTGATTTGTACGGCGATGCGCTTAAGACTTCATGGCGCAATCTGGAAGAAGCCGGACTCGCGGAGTGTGTGCAACTCAAACAAGCCAACGTGCTGGAAATATCAGCACCAATGGATAGCGGCATCATGGTGGCGAATATGCCCTATGGCGAACGCATGGGAGAGCTGGACGAGCTGGAAGCGCTATACCCGAAACTTGGCGATGCATTGAAAAAGAAATTTGGCGGCTGGACGGCTTATCTGTTCACGGCCGATAAAGCCATCCTGAAAATGATGCGCTTATCGCCATCCAAACGCACGCCATTGTTCAATGGTGCGATTGAATGCCGCTTGCTGGAGTATAAAATCGTGTCGGGCAGCAATCGCAAGTAAACATGGCAATAGGAATTATCAAGCGCGAATCTGCATTGGTGAAACCCGGAACGCAGGCACCGGTATGTACATATCAGTGCAAGAGGATGTCGAGTACCGCGTGACTCTGATGCTGGTTTGCGCAGTAGATTGATGCGCCTTGTTTAATGCAACTCCAGATTCTGAGTGCCTGACATCACATCACGATCACCTGACAACTTACTATCCAGTTTGATTCTCAAACGCAGGTCGTTGACCGAGTCGGCATTTTTCAACGCTTCTTCGTAAGAAATTTTTTCTTCTTCATATAACGTAAACAGCGCACCATCGAATGTTTCCATGCCCAATTCCCGTGACTTGGCCATGACACCCTTGATTTCATTGACCTCTCCTTTGAATATCATATCGGAGATCAACGGTGAATTCAGCAAAATTTCCATCGCACAAGCTCGGCCTTCACCATCTTTCTTGGGAATCAAACGTTGAGAAATAAGCGATTTGATATTGAGCGATAAGTCCATCAAGAGCTGAGTACGTCGCTCTTCCGGGAAAAAGTTGATGATGCGATCAAGTGCCTGATTCGCACTATTCGCATGAAGCGTCGCGAGACAAAGATGTCCGGTTTCAGCGAACGCCACAGCATGTTCCATCGTTTCCTGATCGCGAATCTCACCAATCAGGATAACGTCAGGTGCCTGACGCAAGGTATTTTTCAAAGCGGCATGCCATGAATCGGTATCCACACCGACCTCACGATGGGTAATCATGCAATTGATATGTTCATGTACATATTCCACCGGATCTTCGATGGTGATGATATGACCGTAACTGTTCTTGTTACGGTAGCCGAGCATCGCCGCCAATGTCGTTGATTTACCAGAACCGGTTCCGCCCACCAAAATCACCAACCCGCGCTTGGTCATCACCACATCTTTCAGCACCGGTGGCAGACCCATCGCGTCAAAGTCCGGAATCTTGGTAGTGATGGTACGCAGCACCATACCAACGCGCTGCTGCTGCACGAACACATTCACACGAAAACGACCAATGCCGTGCGGGCTGATCGCAAAGTTACATTCATGGTTAGCCTCGAACTCTGCCGCCTGACGATCGTTCATGATGCTACGTGCCAGCTCCTGACTATGCACTGATGTGAGTACCTGGCTGGACACCGGCGTCAATTTGCCATCAATTTTGAATGCCGGTGGAAAACCGGCGGTAATAAACAAATCCGATGCTTTTTTGGCCAGCATGCCTCGCAATAAATTGTGTATCAGCTCGGTCGCCTGGTCTCTTTCCATGATAAGTACTCCTAATCCCTACTGTTAGCCACCCGATCAATTGGGGGAATTGCAACTAAGCCAAATCTAGCTCATCAATAATGCTTGACTGATACTTCTAGCCAGGGAATGCATCTTTGTTCGCCGCTTTCAAACGTGCCTCAGCAGGTGAAATCCTGCCGTTTTTAACTAGGTCGGTAAGGCATTGATCCAATGTCTGCATACCCAGCGCAGAACCCGTCTGGATCGCGGAATACATTTGCGGCACTTTTGCTTCACGAATCAAATTACGAATCGCCGGTGTACAAACCATGATCTCATGCGCCGCAACTCGACCGGCACCATCTTTGGTCTTCAGCAATGCCTGTGAGATAACTGCACGCAATGATTCGGATAGCATCGCACGCACCATTTCCTTTTCGTCTGCGGGGAACACATCAATGATACGGTCAATGGTTTTCGCGGCTGAACTTGTATGCAAAGTACCGAATACTAGGTGGCCTGTTTCCGCAGCAGACATCGCCAAACGGATGGTTTCCAGATCACGCATCTCACCCACCAGAATAACGTCAGGATCTTCACGCAATGCACTACGTAATGCATTCTGGAATGACAGCGTATCTCTACCGACTTCACGCTGGTTGATTAGACACTTCTTGCTTTCATGGACGAATTCGATCGGGTCTTCCACCGTCAGGATATGACCCATTTCGTTTTCGTTACGATGATTGATCATCGCCGCCAATGTAGTGGACTTACCTGAACCGGTTGGTCCGGTAACCAGCACCATGCCACGTGGATAGTCTGAGATCGTCTCGAAACTTTTGGGTGCTTTTAGTTCTTCAAGCGTCAAAATCGTAGAAGGAATGGTACGCATGACCGCAGCTGCACCACGATTTTGGACAAATGCGTTCACACGAAAACGTGCCAGCCCGGGAACCTCGAAAGAGAAATCAACCTCTTTATTCTCTTCATAAAACTTGCGCTGCTGGTCGTTCATGATGTCATAGATCAGACCATGCACTTCCTTATGCTCCATCGCGGGCAGATTGATGCGCCGCATATCGCCATGAACACGAATCATGGGCGGCAAACCAGATGAAAGGTGAAGATCGGAAGCTTTATTTTTTACGCCAAAGGCAAGCAGTTCGGTGATATCCATTATAATCGTCCCCGTTTTGATGAGGCGGCTAATTACCCTTTTTCCTAATCTTTCAGGAATGAGGCGCCGCACAAATTTTTAAATCATGCCGTGCACGGGATTATGACAACAATCGCTTCCAACTTGCAAGCTGTGCGTACCGCAATCGCAGAAGTTGCGAAACATGCAGGACGAAGCGCCGACGAAGTCACACTGCTTGCGGTCAGCAAAACATTCTCACATGATGCGATTCGTGAAGCATATCTGGCTGGCCAGACGCGTTTTGCAGAAAATTATGTGCAGGAAGCCGTTGATAAAATCGCGGTACTGCATGACTTACCTCTGGCGTGGCATTTCATCGGGCCAATACAAAGCAACAAAACGCGCACTATCGCCGAAAATTTTGCATGGGTGCATAGTGTGGACAGGCTCAAGATTGCTGAACGCCTGTCTGAACAACGACCAACAGACCTACCCGAACTGCAAATTTGCCTGCAAGTTAATATCAGTGGTGAAGAAAGTAAAAGTGGCATCACACCCGACAATGTGGTTGAACTGGCTATCGCGATTGCCAAGCTGCCGCAGATTCGATTACGTGGTTTGATGACAATCCCTGCACCCAGTGAAGATGAGAGTATGCAACGACAGCCTTTTACGCAACTAAGGGAAATGCTTGAGCAATTGAACAATCATGATTTGAATCTGGACACACTATCTATGGGGATGTCGCATGATTTCCCCGCAGCAATATCGGAGGGAGCGACCATGGTTCGTATCGGCACTGCCATTTTTGGCAATAGACATTACGGAGAAAAAAGTAAATGAATATTTCATTCATCGGAGGCGGCAACATGGCAACCGCGCTGATCGGCGGGATGCTGAGTGAGGGCTTATCCTCAAAGCAGATCAACGTGGTGGAGATTAATGCTGAAAGTCGTACCCGACTTGAAAAAGCGTTTTCAATAAAGACCTTTTCTGAAGCGCCTGAAGGCATCGCAAATAGTCAGATTATCGTCCTGGCTGTGAAGCCCCAACTGTTACACGAAATCTCAAAGGCACTTGCACCACTCATTCGCGACCAGCTTGTAATCTCTATCGCCGCCGGCGTCCGCGCAACGGATTTGGCACGATGGTGTAAGACTGATGCGATTGTTCGCGTCATGCCAAATACGCCCTCCCTGATAAGAAGCGGAATGTCAGGGCTGTTTGCATTGTCAGCCGTGAGCGCAGAACAGCGCGATCAAGCACAGAAAATCATGGCCGCAGTTGGAGAGACGATATGGCTGCAAGATGAAGAGATGCTGGATGCGGTGACAGCCATCTCAGGCAGCGGGCCGGCTTACGTTTTTTATATGATTGAGGCATTGCAACAGGCAGCACTCGACATGGGCTTCAATGCAGAAGCGTCTCGCCATCTGGCACAGACTACGTTTCTAGGCGCAAGCAAACTGGCGGTCGCCAGTGAAGATGATGTCAACGTTTTACGCTCTAGAGTTACCTCCAAAAACGGCACTACAGAGCGCGCATTATTAAGTTTGGATGCCAATCATGTCGCTGCCAATATCGGTAAAGCGGCTAAAGCAGCTCAAGCCCGTTCACGCGAAATGGCTCAAGAACTGGGTAAGGATTAAAATGTTTGCTCAAATAATATTGTTCTTGCTGGATGTTTTATTGCTCCCGCTCGCCGGTATCGTACTGCTGCGATTCCACGCCGTATGGATGAACGTGCCGATGCGTAACACCATAGGCGAATTCGTCATGGCGCTGACCAACTTCGCCGTATTACCGCTACGTCGTAAGTTACCCACCATGGGCAAGTTTGACCTATCCAGCTTTCTGGTCGCCTCAGCACTGATATGGATTTATCTATTATTCAGCTTGTGGTTGAAGGGCTATCCGTTTGACAGATTTCCGTTAGAAGCCCTAGTGCTGTGGACTATCATAAAGTTAGCCACCCTATCGCTATATCTATTGATGGCGGCACTATTGATCCAAGCCATCCTGTCCTGGACCAATCCCCATTCGCCACTGCAACCTTTTCTGACCTCGGTCACATACCGATTTGTCAGCCCGATACGGCGCATCATCCCGCTAGTTGGCAATATCGATCTGTCCCCTCTGGTGGTCATACTGTTGTGCCAACTACTGCTGATCGCCCCGCTCGGCCCTTGGGAACGACTCATCATGCAGATGCTATAAATGGCAAGCTGGTATCAACGCAAAGATGACGTCATCACCCTCAACCTCCATGTCCAGCCGGGTGCGAAGACTAGCTCGATTTCAGGGCTTCATGGTGACGCCCTGAAAATCCGCTTGGCAGCGTCTCCCATCGAAGGGCGTGCCAATAAAGCGTTGATAAAATTTCTGGCGGAGACCTTTGCCGTGCCGCTACGCAATATCGAATTGCTTCGCGGCCAACAATCACGCCATAAAGTAGTACAGATCACGCATAGCACTATTGATCCGGCATCGTTAGTGGATGATCGTAGCTTGTAGGATAGATTGACGAAGGATACCCATCAACATGTGTGATGGGTATCGCGTTGCTAAACCCATCCAACGAGCTGAGTTTGCAAAAACATGATAGAACCCACCACTCTTTCCCGTTCATCCCCTGTGCACCGCCGAGTAGCGGAAAACAGTCAGGGGATTTCGGCGAGGACTGTCTGAGCGCGTAGCGCGAGTTCCGCAGCCGCCTGACTGTTTGAGCAACGCAGGGTACCGCGTAGCGGCGGTAAGCTGGGGCGGCGTTTCTTTGATTACTTTCTTTAGCCGCATAAAGAAAGTAATCGGCGTGCGGGGCCGCACCCCGCGACTTTGCTTTTGTTTACCTATATGGGTAGGAAATAACCCAGCCCATTTACACCACCTGATTGGGAGTCACCGTAAACGATCACCAATCACATCAAGATAACGTCGTATTGCTCCTGACTATACATCGTTTCAACCTGTAATGAGATCGGCTTCTCGATGAAATCAGAAAGCATGGCGAGTGCTTGCGACTCTTCATCAAGGAACAAATCAATAACTTGTTGTGAACCCAGTATGCGATATTCACGCGGATTGAACTGGCGGGCTTCACGAACGATCTCGCGCAAAATCTCATAACATATTGTCTGCGCAGTCTTCACTTCACCCCGCCCCTCACAGGTAGGACATGACTCGCACAACACATGGGCGAGACTCTCGCGAGTGCGCTTTCGGGTCATCTCCACCAGCCCCAGGATAGAGAAGTCGCTTACCGTAATGCGGGTATGGTCGCGCGCCAACGCCTTCTTGAATTCTTCCAGCACAGCGTCACGATGTTCCTGGCTGTCCATATCAATAAAGTCACATATGATGATCCCGCCCAGATTGCGCAAACGCAGTTGTCGTGCAATAACTTGTGTCGCCTCAAGATTGGTCTTGAAGATAGTATCGTCAAAATTCCGTAGCCCCACGAACCCACCGGTATTCACATCGACCGTCGTCATCGCTTCGGTCTGGTCGATAATCAGATAGCCGCCGGATTTCAGGTCGACCCGCTTTGCCAATGCATGCTCGATCTCTTCTTCTGCGCCATATAAATCAAACAGGGGGCGTTCGCCTGGATAATGCTCCAAACGATCAGATGCGATGGTGTTATAGGCTTGCGCAAACTCTTCCATTCTCTGGTGGGTGCTACGTGAATCCACTAAGATGCGGACAGTGTCAGTACTAACGAAGTCACGCAATACCCGCAAACTGATATCCAGCTCCTGATACAACAGTTCCGGCGCACCCGCTGTTTTAGCTGCCGCTTGTAAATTGCTCCACAATTTGTCCAGATAGGCGATATCCCCTGCAAAATCTAACTCTTCCGATGCTTCTGCAACGGTACGAATGATGTAACCACCTTTATGTTCAGAAGGCAGTGCCGCTTGCAGACGCTCACGTAATGCCTCACGCTGTTCCTCGCTTTCAATACGCTGAGAAACCCCGATATGATTCTCCTGCGGTAAGTAAACCAATAACCGTCCAGCAATACTGATCTGAGTTGAAAGTCTTGCACCTTTACTGCCTAATGGCTCCTTGATGACCTGAACCAACAGTGACTGCCCTTGAAACAATACTTTCTCTATCGGTTTGTCGGGCTCACCGTTGCGACTGTTTTCCCATATATCAGCAACATGCAAAAATGCAGATCGTTCCAGACCTATATCGATGAATGCAGATTGCATCCCTGGCAACACACGAATTACCTTGCCGAGATAAACATTACTGACGATACCGAGATTGCTTTTGCGCTCGATGTGCAAGTCATGCACCGTTCCCAGTTGCATAACCGCCACACGCGTTTCCTGTGGTGTTACATTAATCAATATCTCTTCGCTCATGACACTCCTATGGAACGGGATGGTCGAACCGTTGCAACAGTTGCACCGTTTCAAATAAAGGCAAGCCCATCACGCCAGAATAACTACCTGAAAGCTGCTCAACAAATGCGCCCGCATAGCCTTGTATCCCATAACCTCCAGCCTTATCAGTGTATTCCCTCGTCAGCAGATAGCGATGGATGCGATCTTCATCCAGCTCTGCAAACTTAACGATGGAAATTGAAATCGTCGTCTCAATCCGTTCATCTAATGCCACAGCGACCGCACTTAACACTTTGTGCTCACGCCCTGAAAACTGACGCAACATCTCTGCTGCGCCCTCTGCGCTTTCAGGCTTACCGAATATCTTGCCATCAAGCGTCACGGTGGTGTCTGCTGCCAGCACCGGATAAATCGGCAAGTTTCGCTGCCTGAGTAATGAATAACCCATTTCAGCTTTTGCCTGACAGACTCGCTGCACATAGGCTTCGGGCTCTTCATTATCAACAGGCGTTTCATCTACATCAGTGTTACGTCGAGGGTCCGCACGCAATAGCAGCATCTCGAAACTAATGCCGATCTGCTTCAATAACTCTCTACGACGCGGACTCCGTGAGGCGAGATAGATACGTGGTTGGATGATTGTCATTTGTGAAAGGATAACCTAAAAATCTCAAATTTCGCCCAAATACCGGAAGGTCGCAAAACAAACGACACGAAAAATTTTGCGCGGCACAGCATTAGTATCAATATGTCAGCAAGAAATGATTTAAGCAACACAACTGTTGGGATGAAATCCCGATTTCATTCTCTATGGTAAGGATGATTGTGTATCAGGCTATACGCCCGATACAACTGCTCTGCAAGTAACACTCTAGCAAAAGCATGCGGCATTGTAAGTGAAGAGAGTGCCATCAGTTGTTGCGCTGACTGCTTGACCGAATAATGTAAGCCGTCTGCACCGCCGATGATAAAAGCCACATCGCGCCCTTCTTGCATCCAGCCCTGCATCTGAGTGGAGAGCTGTTTGGTGGTAGGTTGCTTGCCATGCTCATCCAGCGCAATGCGTAAACAGTTATTTGGCAAGGCAGATAGAATCCTCTGTGCTTCCGCCTCCATGATCTTTGCAACCGACTTCCCGGTTGTTCTAGGTTCCGGCTTGATCTCAAGCAGTTCGATCTTTGCTTCGCGGGGCATGCGCTTGGTGTATTCGTTGAAACCCGTTGTGATCCAGTCCGGCATCTTGTGACCAACGGATACCACAAGCAACTTCATGAATTATTCTGCTGACTTTGCAAGTTTAGGTCTGCCAGCTTGTGCCTTGCTCCACAATTCCTCAAGGTTGTAATACTGGCGCACGGCAGGTTGCATCACATGCACTAGCACCTCACCCAGATCGACCAGTATCCATTCGCCGCTCTCGGCCCCTTCTCTGCCGGGAACATCCTCACCGCGCTCCTTAAGTTTGACAATCACATTGTCGGCAATCGCTTTGGTTTGGCGTGATGATTTTGCGCTGGCGATGATCATGCAATCGAACATATCACTGAGTTTGCTGGTGTCGATCACGGTGATTTCTTCAGCCTTGATGTCTTCAAGTGCTGCAATGACTGCTTTGGTTTTTTCTTTGGTGTTTAACATTAGGTATATAAGTGATGTTGATTGATATAAGCCGCAACCTCGTTAGGTAACAGATAACGGATGCTACGATTCTCAGAAACGCGGTTGCGTATCAGCGTGGCTGAGATTTCAAGTTTCGGGATCGCCAGTTCGACTACCCTGCCAGCAGCTTGTTGCGATAGCTCCGAAACCGCACACAAACGCTGCTGATATTGCTGTTGCAATGCCGGTACTGCTGTATGAATGCGTTCTTCCAGCGTAAATCCGGGGCGATATCCCACTACGATGTGGGCAAGCTCGAATAACTGCTCCCACTCATACCAGGTGTGCAGGTGAAGGAATGCATCTCCCCCCATCAACAAGCACAGAGGCTGATGTTCACCCGTCTCTGCGCGTATCTCACGCAGGGTATCCACCGTATAACATTTGCTGGTCCGGCAGACTTCCCGGTCATCCAATACAAATGCCGGCTGGTCTGCGATGGCCAGTTCGACCATCGCACTACGGTGTTGGGGGGTGACTTTCGGCATATCGCGATGAGGCGGCATCCCCGTCGGGATAAAGCGAATCTGACTCAGGCCAGCCAACTCCAGCATCTCTTCTGCGAGCCGCAAATGCCCGAAATGGATCGGATCAAATGTTCCGCCCAGAATACCTACTGGCGTACCAATTACTTGCTGGTTCACTTATATTGCAGAGCCAAAATCACAACGAAAGGCGTCGCACATCTGAAAGCACTTGCGTCAGGAATACCGTGAAGCGAGCCGCCGCTGCACCGTCTATCACTCTATGGTCATAAGACAACGACAGCGGAACCATTAATTTGGCGATGAAAGTTTCCTCATGGTGCATCGGCTTGATGATGGCCTTCGACACGCCGAGGATCGCCACCTCTGGTGCATTGATGATGGGCGTAAATGCAGTGCCGCCTATCCCGCCCAAGCTGGAGATTGAGAAGCATCCACCCTGCATATCCGCAGCGGTGATCTTGAGGTCGCGTGCTTTGGCACTGACTTCGCCCAGTTCCTTGGCCAGTTGCACCACGCCTTTTTTATCCACATCGCGTATCACCGGCACCATCAATCCGTTAGGGGTATCGACTGCAACGCCCACATGGAAATACTTTTTCAGCACCAGATTTTCACCCGCCGCATCCAGTGAGGCATTGAATTCCGGGAACGCCTGCAACGCCACCACAACCGCTTTAAGCATGAATGCAAGTGGTGTGATCTTGATCTTCTTTTTGGCGTATTCGACATTCAGCTCCTTGCGGAATGCCTCCAGCTCGGTGATGTCTGCTTCGTCAAATTGCGTCACATGAGGAATGGTCACCCAGTTGCGATGCAGGTTGGCCCCTGAAATCTTTTTGATACGAGACAGCGGCTTGGTCTCAATCTCGCCAAATTTGGCAAAATCCACCGTCGGCATCGGCAACACTTGCAGACCATTACCGCCACCACCTGATCCGCTAGGTTGATTCATCGCCTGCTTAACGAACGACTGCACATCATCTTTGGTGACGCGCCCTTTCTCGCCGCTTCCTTTTACCAGTGTCAGGTTGACACCTAACTCACGCGCAAAACGACGAATGGAAGGACTTGCATGTGCACTGCCTGAAGCAGATGCAGCTGGTGCGGCTGGTGCAGCTGGTGCAGCTGCTGGTTTGGCAGCTTTTTCCGGTTGAGCTGTCGGCGCTACTGGCTTTTCTGGCGCAGCAGCTTTCTTTTCCGGTGCAGCGACTTTACCGCCCGCTTCTTCCATCGTCAGGATTAAATCACCTTCTGTCACCTTGCCGCCCGCTTTGACCTTGACCTCTTTCACCACGCCTGAAAATGGCGCTGGAACATCCATGGTTGCTTTATCAGTTTCTAATGTGATCAGCGTCTGCTCCGCCTCCACTGTTTCTCCAGCTTTGACTGCGACCTCGATGACTTCTACATCTTTATAGTCACCGATATCGGGCACCAATACGTTTTTAACTTCAGCCACGTTGCATCTCCTTGCTTATTCTTAACTGCATTAAACAGTCGTCGGGTTCGGTTTTTCTGCGTCGATTTTGTACAACTTGATCGCTTTGCTCACTTCGCTCGCCGGCACAGCACCCTCTTCTGCCAATGTCTTCAACGCTGCAATAACGACATAGTGTCGATCAACCTCGAAGAACCCGCGCAACTTCTTGCGCGTATCCGACCTGCCGAATCCATCCGTGCCCAGCACCTTGTAGCGTGCAGAGATGAAAGGCCGAATCTGATCCGCATAACTCTTGATGTAATCCGTTGCGGCCACCACTGGTGTCTTGGCATCAAGCGACTGCTCAACATGACTGACACGCTGCTTCTTAGCTTCCGGATGCAGCATATTCCAACGCTCGCAATCCAGACCCTCGCGACGCAGTTCGTTGAAGCTGGTCACGCTCCACACATCGGCTGCCACTTTGAAATCCTTCTCCAGCAATGCTGCTGCTTCAATCACTTCTCGCAGTATCGTGCCGCTACCCAGTAACTTTATTTTTGCTTTAGCCTTGGACTTGCTAGCACTGAAGCGATACATACCTTTGATGATATCCTTCTCAACACCCTTAGGCATCGCAGGATGGGTGTAGTTTTCGTTCATCACGGTCAGGTAATAGAACACATCTTCCTGCTCCTGATACATGCGGCGCATACCGTCCTGCACGATCACCGCTAACTCATATGCGAAAGTCGGGTCATAAGAAACACAGTTCGGAATCATTGCAGCTTGCAGGTGGCTATGACCATCCTGATGCTGTAGACCTTCGCCATTCAGTGTCGTACGACCTGCCGTACCACCGACCAAGAAGCCGCGTGCACGCAAATCACCTGCCGCCCAAGCCATATCACCGATACGCTGGAAGCCGAACATCGAGTAATAAATATAGAATGGAATCATTGCCACGCCGTGATTAGCGTAAGCGGTCGATGCGGCAATCCAGTCCGCCATACCGCCAGCTTCGTTGATACCTTCCTGCAATATCTGCCCTGTCCTGTCTTCCTTGTAGAACATCAACTGGTCAGCATCTTGAGGTGTATATAACTGCCCAATCTGAGAGAAGATACCCAACTGACGGAACATACCTTCCATCCCGAAGGTACGTGACTCATCCGGCACGATAGGAACAATCTTCTTACCGATAGTTTTGTCTTTCACCAATACGCTCAGCAATCGAACAAATGCCATTGTCGTAGAAATCTCGCGCTCACCAGTGCCTTTCAGCAACGCATCAAAGGCTTCCACTCCCGGTATCTGGATAGGATCAGCAACCGGATTACGTGCCGGTATCGCACCCATGGCCGCACTGCGCTCCTGCAAATATTTCATTTCCTGACTATCTTTCGCAGGACGTACGAAAGGCAACTTTGGCAATTGATCATCCGTAACCGGAATATTGAAACGATCCCGGAATTTCAGCAGTGACTCTTGGCCCATCTTCTTCTGCTGATGGGTCGGGTTCTGAGCTTCTCCCGATTCGCCCATGCCATAACCTTTAACAGTTTTGGCAAGAATCACAGTAGGCTGGCCTTTGTGTTTGACTGCTGCTGCGTATGCTGCAAATACTTTGTGTGGATCATGTCCACCACGATTCAAGCGCCATATTTCGTCATCTGACATATCGGCAACCAGTTCAAGCAACTCTGGATATTTACCGAAGAAATGCTGACGTACATAAGCACCGTCTTTTGATTTATAGGTCTGATAATCTCCATCGACCGCTTCTTCCATACGCTTGAGCAACAGACCTGTCTTATCCTTAGCCAGCAATCTATCCCACTTGCCGCCCCACACGATCTTGATGACATTCCAACCCGCACCACGGAACACACCTTCCAGCTCCTGAATGATCTTGCCATTACCACGCACAGGGCCATCTAAACGTTGCAGGTTACAGTTGATCACAAAGATCAGATTATCGAGATTCTCGCGTCCCGCCATCGACACCGCACCCAGTGACTCAGGCTCATCAGTCTCACCATCACCGAGGAATGCCCACACCTTGCGACCTTCTGTCTCGGCCATGCCGCGACACTCCATATAACGCATAAAGCGCGCTTGATAGATCGCCATTAACGGACCCAAACCCATTGATACGGTGGGGAACTGCCAGAAATTAGGCATCAACCAGGGATGTGGGTAGGAAGACAGACCATCGCCATCTACTTCCTGACGGAATTTGTAGAGCTGTTCTTCAGTTAAGCGGCCTTCAAGGTAAGCACGCGAATACATGCCGGGTGACGAATGACCTTGAAAGTACACCAAGTCTCCGCCATGCGTATCGGATTTGCCATGGAAAAAATGGTTGAATCCCACATCATATAAAGTGGCTGCTGATGCAAAGCTAGCAATGTGCCCGCCCAGATCTGAAGATTCCCGGTTGGCATTCAGGATGATCATCATTGCATTCCAACGTGTCAGCGCACGGATACGGTGCTCCATATCGTGATTACCTATGGAGCGCTCTTCTTTCTCCAGCGAGATGGTATTCAGATAAGGTGTGGTAGCACTGATCGGCATATCATCACCGGCCATTCTCGCCTGATGAATCAATTGGCTGATCAGGTAATGCGCACGGTCTGCCCCTTCGTGTTTCAGTACTGAATCAAGTGCATCCAGCCACTCTTGGGTTTCTTGCGGATCATAATCTTCTGGTAATGTTGCCATATCATTCATTCTTTCATTGTTTCTGCGTTATTCAAGTCCGCAACAGGAAACCGTCTCCTGCTCGGTAATAATCCAATCCATTGTTACATCTGTCGTCTCTTGCGGGATTTTTTCCACTAACTGCAATGAGTAAGCTGCCGCTGCCAACACCGGGCGAGCTTCGCGATTACCCAACAATTTATCGTAAAAACCTCCCCCGTAGCCGAGTCTAGCCCCATCTAGTGTGAAAGCTATGCCCGGCAAGAGGGCGAATTCTACCTCATTTAGTCCGGCAAGCCGTTCACAGCGTTCGACGATAGGCTCGCGTATCCCCCACAATCCTTGTGCCAATTGCCCTTCCATATCCTCCACCCAGTAAAGATCGAGGTGATTGGTGTGGTGGTTCACTCTCGGCAATGCCACCCGTTTGCCCCCGGATAGTGCCTGTGCAACCCATCGTTCACTGGCAAATTCGGCACCAAAGTTCATGTAACCCAGCACAGTATCAGCCTGCTGATAATCAGGCATTAACATCAAACGCGCAGTAATTGCTTCGTTGTATGCGGTACGCTCGGTGTCAGACAGCTGCTCGCGCAACATTTTGATCTGCTTACGAATGGGTTGCTTGGCTTGAACCATGCACCTCAGCCCAAAAATAATCGATACGCAGGATTACCGCTCTCATCCCAGTACCGATAACCTAAGGTGTCTAGGAAGGACTTAAGTGCTTCTTTATCATGGTGAGGCACCTGCATGCCGACCAGTACGCGCCCATAATCCGCTCCATGGTTGCGGTAATGGAACAGACTGATATTCCAGTTATGGTTCATGCTGTTCAAAAATAGCATCAGCGCGCCGGGACGTTCCGGGAACTCGAAACGGAACAATATCTCGTCCTGCACTTCGGGTGCATGACCGCCCACCAGATGACGCAAGTGCATTTTAGCCATCTCGTTATCGGTGAGGTCGAGTGCGTTAAGTTTGCTTTTTTCGAGTTGAGCGATCAACTTGTTTGTTTCAGATGGATCACGCACCTGCACCCCGACGAACACCTGCGCTGCCTTCGGATCAGCATAGCGGTAATTGAATTCGGTAATATTGTGCTTACCGATCAACGAGCAGAATTTACGGAAGCTGCCGGCTTTCTCGGGGATGGTGACGGCAAGAATCGCCTCGCGCATCTCACCGATCTCGGCACGCTCAGACACAAAGCGCAAACGATCAAAATTCATATTTGCACCGCTGGATACCGTCACCAATGTTTCGCCTTTCAGGTTTTCCCGTGCTGCATATAGCTTGGCACCCGCTACCGCCAGCGCACCGGCAGGCTCAAGAATAGAGCGCGTATCCTGAAATACATCTTTTATGGCGGCGCACACGGCATCAGTATCTACCAAAATGACTTCGTCCACACCTTTGCGGCATAACCTGAAAGTTTCCGAGCCGACTTTTTTAACCGCCGTGCCGTCGGAGAACAATCCAACATCATTGAGCGTGACGCGTCGCTTTGCCTTGAGTGAACGCGCCATCGCATCTGAATCCCCAGTCTGCACGCCGATGACTTTAATGTCAGGACGAACTTGCTTGACGTATGCTGCCACACCTGCGATCAAGCCACCTCCGCCAATCGCACAAAATATCGCATTTATCGGTGCCTGATGTTGGCGCAGTATCTCCATCGCAACCGTGCCTTGCCCGGCAATCACATCCGGATCATCAAAAGGATGCACAAAGTTTAATTTAAGTTTTTTCTCCAACGCCAGTGCATGTTCACAGGCATCGCTATAACTCTCCCCGTGCAGCACTACCTTCACCGCCTCTTGCCCGAAGCGCTTCACCGCTTCGATCTTTACATGCGGGGTCGTGGTCGGCATCACGATCGTCGCCTTGCAACCGAGACGCAGTGCTGACATAGCAACCCCTTGGGCGTGATTCCCAGCTGATGCGGCGATCACGCCATGCTTAAGCTGTTCATCGCTTAGCTGCGCCATCTTGTTATAAGCACCACGCAATTTGAATGAGAACACCGGCTGCAAATCCTCACGCTTGAGCAGAATCTGGTTGCCTGTGCGTGAGGAAAGATTGGGTGCCGCATCAAGCGGGCTCTCGATAGCGACATCATAGACACGTGCATTCAGGATGCGTTTTAAATAACCATTCATAATCTGGATTTTCGTTAGAAATACCCGCGAAGGTTATCACAAATACACGTTGAACCCCTTGCGACACAAGGGAAAATCGGTTCAAATGGAAAACATGAAAAAAAATGAACCCCATAGCATTGGCATCCAGACCAAGGTCAACTTTCTTCCGGATCAATCCGATGAGGCAGGCAACCGTTTCGTATTCTCTTACACAATCACAATCACCAATCTCAGCGATGAAACAGTCAAACTAGTCAGCCGCCATTGGATCATTACCGATGCCGACCATCAAGTGCAGGAAGTGCGCGGTCAAGGCGTGGTCGGTGAACAACCGTCGCTAAAACCCAATCAGTCTTTTGAATATACCAGCGGCACGGTGTTGACCACACAGGTTGGTACCATGCGCGGCAGCTACCAGATGGAAACCCAAGACGGCGCTCAATTTGATGCCGAAATTCCAGAATTTGTATTGAGTGTGCCCCGTGTCCTGCATTGATCATCCCGCGATTATTCGACTAACGACTCTGTTCCTGCTGTTTGCGTTAGCTTCCTGTGCAACCAAAGAAACACCCCCTTCCTCCACAGTTGATGATGCGCCATTCTCACCTTTTGCGGTTAGCAAGTGGGAAATGTTGCCGGACTGGCCAACCCAAGACCTGCAACCTGCATGGGCAGCATTCTGGCAAAGCTGTACAGCACTCAAAAACAAACCAGGCTGGCAGTCAGTATGTGATCGAGCCAATGAATTAGGGCAACCCGATAACGAGGCATTACACAATTTTTTCGAGGAGGGCTTTACACCCTATCAAGTATTCAACCCGGACGGCTCAACTGAGGGACTGATCACCGGTTACTATGAGCCTAAGCTGTATGGCAGCCGCATTCCGACCGACCGTTTCCGTTATCCGGTTTACGGTGTACCGGAAGATTTGTTGACCATCGAATTGAGCGAGCAATATCCACAATTAAAAGGAATGCGATTACGTGGACGTATCGATGGTAATCGTATCGTTCCCTATTATGATCGCGCCGACATCGATAGCGGCAATGCCCCCCTAAAAGGTAGTGAACTACTCTGGGTTGATAATGAAATCGAACTGTTTTTCCTGCAAATACAAGGCTCCGGGCGCATCGAATTGCCTGATGGCAGTCTGGTAAAGATCGGTTACGCCAATCAAAATGGACATCCGTATGCCTCTATCGGCAGAAAACTGGTCGATATGGGCGCACTCACCCTGGAAGAGGCATCAATGCAAAGCATCAAACAATGGGGCAAAGATAATCCTCATTTACTAGCTGACTTGCTTGCACATAATCCCAGCTATGTCTTCTTTCGTGAGCTACCCGTCGAATTGAGTGCCCCGCTGGGTGCTCTGGGTGTACCACTTACCGACGAATACAGCATGGCGGTAGACAGAAGAACGATCCCGCTCGGATCACCAGTATTCCTTTCCACCACCTATCCCAATAGCGACAAGCCTTTGAACAGGCTGATGTTCGCTCAAGATACCGGCGGCGCGATCAGGGGTGCTGTACGAGGAGATTTCTTCTGGGGATTCGGGGAGCAAGCCGGTGCTCAGGCTGGACGGATGAAACAGCCCGGTCAGATGTGGGTGTTGTTTCCCAAAGAAGCAGAGCCTGAACTATTCCCTTAAAGCATTGTGAATCTATTCCACCAGCGCAGCGTTCAACCTTTTCTCTAGTTCTGCAGCTGGTAAATAACCGGGGTTCTGTATGCCGTTCGCAAAGATCAGGTTGGGTGTGCCTGTCACCCGATGCTTACGCCCTAATGCTACGACTTTTTCTGTTTCTGTCTCACAAACAGCATGCGCTGGCTTGATGTTTCTCAGCATCCAGTCATTCCACGCTTTGCCCGGATTCTCTGAGCACAACACATTACGCACGATTACGTCTGAACCATCAAAAATAGGGAACAGGAAACTGTAGATAGTGATGTCGTCAATTTGCACCAACTCTTTTTCCAGTCTTTTGCAGAAACTACAATTCGGATCGGTAAACTGCGCAATCCTGCGCTTACCATTCCCGCGCACCGTTTTCACTGCCAATTCCAACGGCAATTCATCAAAATCTATAGCAAACAGGATGCGGCTACGCGCTTCTGTCAGGTCAGTCCGGTTTTTTGCATCTATCACTTTGCCTTGGAATATATATTCACCGTTGGCATCGGTATAAATTAATTGACCATCCAGCAACACCTCATACAAACCTGAATAAGGTGTTTTAATCACATGCTCAATCTTCTGGATATTCGGAAAGCTTTTTTTCAGGGAAGTCCGAATTTCTTTTTCTCCGGCATTTGCCAAAGGTGTTACACCCAGCAATAAAAGAGAAATAAGCAATGTGAAATTTTTCATGGCAACAATCAATCTTGGTAATTAATAAGTCTTAAGTAAGAGCATGTCGCATCAACATCTTTTTAAGAGGTGTGATGCGATTGGTTAAATCCATGCCCACATTCCGCAACGAACGCAATGGAGAAACATCGTTATTAAACAAATATTTCAATCCATAGGTCGTTGCTTGCATAGTATAGATGTCTTCTTTGCGTTTTCGTTCATATCTTCGTAATAAAGATAGATCGCCACAATCACTTTGCACACCTCTATCAATCAGCACTTGCGACAATTGCTGCGCATCACGGAAGCCGGTATTCACTCCTTGTCCGGCCAGCGGGTGCATATTGTGTGCGGCATCTCCGATCAATGCCACACGAGTAGAAGTGATTTGCGGTAATACCAGCAGGCGCAACGGGAATGCCGCTGGCGGGGTGATGACCTGCATTTCTCCAAGTGTATGACAGGAAGCCTCTGTCACTGCCTCACACAACGCTTTGCGATTAAGTGATAGCAATTCAGCAGATTGTTCAGGGCTGACAGACCACACCATAGAAACCCGATTACCGGGCAATGGCAGCAATGCAAGAATACCATCCTCCTGAAACCACTGATGCGCAATACCGCGATGGGGCAACGCTGTCGTAAAATTCGCCACCACCCCGCACTGTTGATAGTCCATAGGTGCTGCACTAATACCTGCCTGATTGCGCACCCAGGAATCTCGGCCGTCCGCGCCGACGACCAGCTTGGCTGTGATAGCTCTGCCATCGTCCAATGTCAGCTCTGCCACATCCCCGACTTCCGTTTTCAAGGTTGAGCAACGCACTGAATGCAGAATCGTCAGATTTTCCTGCTGCTCCAGCACCTGCCACAAAGCATGTTGCAGGGCGCGGTTTTCCAGAATGCAGGCCAGCTCGGGCACACCCATCTGATAAGCGCTGAAATCCAGCTCCGAACCCGTGTCGCCAAATACGCGCATCTCTTCGACCGGCGCGATGCGCTTTGCATCAAGTAAGTCCCACGCACCGGATTGCCGGATAAAATCCCGGCTACCCGGACTGATCGCATAGATGCGGCTATCCCAGTCATTACCTTCTGTTGTGTCATCACCGCCATTTGCGGCACCATCATGTTTAAGCGACGGGCGACTTTCGAGCAAGGCCAGCGACAGCCCGCTATCCTTGAGAGAGGCAGCAAGACTGGCGCCCACCAGTCCTCCGCCCACGATAACAACATCAAAATTCATGACATAGATCATAACATGTCGCCCAGTTTCCTTTATAATCCTACCCCCTCGCGAAAGACCCATTAGATAGAGACAGATGCGTATAGGTTCTTACCAGCTCAAGAATAACGTGATCGTTGCCCCGATGGCAGGTGTAACTGATCGACCGTTCCGCATGCTTTGCAAAAGCTTAGGCGCAGGCATGGCTGTGTCTGAGATGGTGGCATCTAACTCTTTACTGTACGGCTCTGAAAAAACCATACGTCGCGCAAACCATGAGGGCGAGGTCGATCCTATCTCAGTGCAAATCGTTGGCGCAGACCCTGTGATGCTGGCTCAGGCAGCCAAGCACAACGTAGATAATGGCGCACAGATCATCGACATCAATATGGGTTGCCCTGCGAAAAAAATATGCAAGGTGATGGCCGGCTCCGCGCTGTTGCAAAACGAACCACTGGTAAAAACCTTGCTGGAAGCAGTCGTCGGTGCAGTCGATGTGCCGGTCACGCTCAAAATACGAACTGGTTGGGATAAAGATAATCGCAATGCGATCAACATCGCACGGATTGCTGAGTCCAGTGGTATTCAAGCATTGGCGATACATGGTCGCACCCGTGCCTGTGCATACACCGGCGATGCAGAATATGACACCATCGCTGCGGTGAAGGCGGAAGTGAATATCCCCGTTATCGCCAATGGCGACATCACCACCCCTGAAAAAGCCAAGTTTGTATTTGAGAAAACCGGCGCAGATGCCGTGATGATAGGCCGCGCTGCGCAAGGTCGCCCGTGGATTTTTCGTGAGATCGAACATTTCCTCAAGACCGGAACGCTTATGGAATCACCGGAAGTCAGTGAAATACATCGCATTCTCGCGGCACATGTGCAATCCCTGTATTCATTCTACGGTGAGCTCACCGGACTACGTGTCGCCCGCAAACATATCTCCTGGTACACCAAAGGGTTAGTAGGTTCTGCACATTTCAGGAACATCATGAACCGGCTGGAAACACCCACCGAACAAATGGAAGCGGTCGATGAATTTTTCATTGAACAATCTCAGCGCAGTAAGCAACTGACATATGAGGAGTTGGCTGCGTGACCGATCATTTGATTAACGAAAGTGATGTAGCAAGTCATGTACGCAAGTCACTCAAAGAGTATTTCAAAAATCTGGATGGTGAAGAGCCTTGCTGCGGCATGTACAGCATGGTAATGGGTAGCGTCGAAAAACCCCTCATTGAATTGGTATTGGAATATGCCGGCGGCAATCAAACCCGTGCAGCCGAAATGCTCGATATCAATCGCAACACCTTACGAAAAAAGATGCAGCTACACCGCATCGAATAGTTACAAACTCAAACTGGAAACTTCATGGCAACGATTACACAAGCTCTCATCAGCGTGTCGGATAAATCCGGCGTTCTCGAATTCGCACAAGGCCTTCATCAGCTCGGTGTAAAAATACTTTCTACCGGCGGCACGGCAAAGCTTTTATCGGACAACAACGTGCCTTGCACCGAAGTTGCAGATTACACCGGCTTCCCCGAGATGCTGGATGGTCGCGTCAAGACACTGCAACCCAAAGTACACGCGGGCATATTGGCGCGTCGTGATCTGCCCGAGCATGTCGCCACCTTAGAACAACACGATATCCCGACCATAGATCTGGTCGTAGTCAATCTCTACCCGTTTGCGGCAACGATTGCCAAATCCGGCTGCACGCTGGAAGACGCGATTGAAAACATCGACATTGGCGGCCCGACGATGGTGCGTGCGGCAGCAAAGAACCACGGTCATGTCGCTATCGTCACCGACCCGGCGGATTACACTGACGTGTTAGCCGAAATGCAGGCTAATGACACCTCTGTCAGCAACGCAACCCGATTTGACCTGGCTAAAAAAGCCTTCTCACATACTGCGGCTTACGACTCAGCAATCAGCAACTACCTCACCACCATCAATTCAGACGGCAATAAAAGCGCGTTCCCCGCACAGATCAACTTCAACTTTGCCAAGGTGCAGGAAATGCGTTACGGCGAAAATCCACACCAGAGTGCTGCGTTCTACCAAGACCTCATTCCGGTTGCAGGGGGTATCTCGGATTACACCCAGTTGCAGGGTAAAGCACTTTCCTACAACAACATCGGTGATGCTGATGCAGCTTGGGAGTTGGTCAAAACTTTCGACCAGCCCGCCTGCGTCATCGTCAAGCATGCCAACCCATGCGGCGTAGCGATTGCCGATAATGCACTCAACGCATACAAGCTGGCTTACTCAACCGACACCACTTCAGCGTTCGGCGGCATCATCGCCTTCAATCGTGAATTCGATGCTGAATCGGCAACCGAAATAGTCGCCAACCAATTCGTTGAAGTCGTCATCGCCCCGAGTGCTTCTGAGGCTGCGCTCAAAGTCACCGCGGCTAAAAAGAACGTGCGGGTACTTACCGTGCCGTTATCCAACGCGCACAATCAGTTTGATTTCAAGCGCGTCGGTGGCGGATTGCTGGTTCAATCTCCTGATGCACTCAACGTACAAGCAGACCAACTAAAAATAGTGAGCAAAGCTCAACCGGGCATGGAACAATTGCAAGACCTGTTGTTCGCATGGCGTGTCGCGAAATACGTGAAGTCGAATGCCATCGTGTTCTGCAAGGACGGACAGACTTTAGGTGTGGGCGCAGGCCAGATGAGTCGTGTGGACAGCACACGCATCGCCAGCATCAAGGCACAGAATGCCGGATTATCACTCGCCGGTTCTGTCGTATCATCGGACGCATTCTTCCCGTTCCGTGACGGCATCGATGTGCTGGCAGAGGCCGGTGCTAAAGCGGTTATCCAACCGGGCGGTTCGATGCGCGATGATGAAGTTATCGCGGCGGCAGACGAGCATGGGATAGCAATGGTGTTTACCGGCTACCGCCACTTTAGACATTAAGCCTACTGCGCTCGACATAACGGCGTTGCAGCAAGAATTCAGAATGCTCATGTACATGAGTACACTCCGTTTCTTCACTCTTGCGCGCCTTGTTCTGTCTTCGCTCGCGACGGCTTAATCACGCTTTGTTAATTAAGAATACTTGAGGTTGTTATGAAAATTCTTGTTATCGGTTCAGGCGGTCGTGAGCATGCGCTAGCTTGGCGCCTATCACAAGGCCGCAAAGTACAAAAAATATTCGTCGCACCGGGCAATGCGGGAACGGCGCTGGATGACAATATGGAAAATATTGCTATCACTGCCATCCCCGACCTGATCGCCTTTGCGCAACAAGAAAACATTCATTACACCGTGGTCGGCCCTGAGGCACCGTTAGCTGACGGCATCGTCGATGCGTTCCGCGCTGCCGGACTGAAAATATTCGGCCCGACCAAAGCTGCCGCCCAACTCGAATCGTCCAAGGACTTCGCCAAACGATTCATGGCGCGCAATAAAATCCCCACTGCGTTCTTCGAAACCTTCAGCGATGTCGCGGCGGCTAAAGCCTATGTCGAAAAACACGGTGCACCTATCGTCGTCAAAGCTGATGGTCTGGCGGCAGGAAAAGGTGTCGTGGTTGCGATGACTAACGAAGAAGCATGCGACGCGATTGACATGATGTTGTCGGACAATAAATTTGGCGATGCCGGTGCGCGAGTGGTGGTTGAAGAGTTCCTCACTGGTGAAGAAGCCAGCTTCATCGTCATGGTCGATGGCAAGAACGTTTTAACCATGGCGACCAGCCAAGATCATAAAAGACTATTGGATGGCGATTTAGGCCCTAACACAGGCGGCATGGGTGCTCATTCACCCGCACCCGTGGTCACCCCCAGCATCCACGCCAAGGCAATGCGTGAAGTGATCAACCCCGTGGTGCGCGGCATGGAACTGGAAGGCAATACCTTCACCGGCTTCCTTTACGCCGGGCTGATGATCTCGCCCGATGGCAGCATCAAGGTGCTCGAATTCAACTGCCGTATGGGCGACCCTGAGACGCAACCCATCATGCTGCGCCTGAAGAGCGACCTATCCGTCATCATGGACCATGCCGTCAACGGCACGTTGGATCAAGTGGAAGCCGAGTGGGATAGGCGCACCGCTTTAGGCGTCGTCATGGCTGCTGCCCACTACCCCGACACCCCGCGCAAAGGCGATGTCATCACCGGGCTACCCGAACAATTGGAAGACGCCTATGTCTTCCATGCAGGTACCGCAATTAAAGATGATGACGTCATCACCAGCGGCGGACGCGTGTTATGCGTCGTCGCACTCGGCGACATGGTGAAACTGGCACAACAGCGCGCCTATGAAATCGCCGATAGTATCCAATTCGATGGCAGCCAGATGAGGCGGGATATCGGCTATCGCGCGATTGGGCGGAAGTGATTTGATTCGTACCACAATAAACGGGGAAGCAATACTGCTTCCCCGTTTTGCTTTAAGTGACTCTGCTTGACGCAGAACTTGACTTATACTTGGCTCAAAACGGTAGATACAAAACCGCCACAAGGGAACAACAATGCCTGCACCGAATGAAGTCCAAAAGCTGGTCGAAAACTTCGCGCGTCATATTGATGACTACCGCAGCGGAAAATATAAAGAGACACAATTGTCTTAAAGAAAATGAAGGAGGGGCAATGGCTGAAACGGATTTTCATCAAATAACAAAACGAGTACACCAATTCGTCAAGGATCGCGATTGGGATCAGTTCCATTCGCCTAAAAACCTATCCATGGCTCTTATCGTTGAGGTTGCCGAGATGATGGAGCATTTCCAGTGGATGACAGAAGAACAAAGCAGTAATTTGAGCCAAGAGAAACTTGCCAAAATAGAACTGGAGCTTGCGGATATCCAGATATACCTCCTCAGCTTGGCAGATAAGCTGCAACTAAATTTGCTAGACGCTGTAGATAAGAAGCTTGCTCTGAATGCTCTGAAATATCCTGCGGAAAAGGTCAGAGGAAGCTCTAAGAAGTATACTGAATACAAATAACAGGGTCTGGGAGATCAGGTGCTGGTTTACACTTCAACAAAAACAGAGTTTCTTAAAGACGTTCGTTCAGACATCGTTGACGAAAAAATCCTAGCTTCGTTTCAGCGTCATTTGGGTCGTTCAACCAACAAGAATGAAATAGCATCTTGGCGAAACTCAATGCTATACATGGGGCAAGTTCTAGCCGATGACGGTATTCCAGATAATTCAGGCGTCGCAATTGAATACACACTCCCGCAAACGACCAAACGAATAGATTTTATTCTCACGGGTAAAGGTCCAAACAATCAGTCCACCGCAATTATCATCGAGCTAAAGCAGTGGGAAAGCGTAAAAGCCACACCGATGGATGGTGTTGTCCGAACATTTGTCGGAGGTGCTGAACGTGAAGTCAACCATCCTTCGTATCAAGCTTGGACTTATGCCGCCTTGTTGGAGGACTTCAACGAAACTGTGCAGACTGAAAACATCGGTTTGCAACCTTGCACCTATTTGCACAATTGTATTTCGGATGACGTGATCAATAATGCCTTCTACGATTATCACACTAACAAGGCTCCAGCATTTCTTAGAAAGGATGTGCAAAAACTTACCGACTTCATCAAGCACTATGTCAAATATGGTGACTCCTGTGAAGTAATGTATCGAATCGATAAGGGCAAAATTCGACCATCCAAAAATCTAGCTGACAAACTGGCCTCGCTGTTACAGGGCAATCAGGAATTCCTGATGATAGATGATCAGAAGATCGTCTATGAAACTGCACTATCGCTGGCGAACAGAGCCACTGTGAAAGACAAACATGTACTCATTGTCGAGGGTGGCCCTGGCACAGGAAAGTCTGTAGTGGCGGTAAACTTGCTGGTTGCGCTCACTAATAAACAATTGCTAACCCAGTACGTTACCAGAAATGCCGCACCGCGCACCGTCTATGCCTCGTTACTGACAGGCTCGTTTAGAAGAAGCCACATCGATAATTTATTCAAAGGTTCTGGTGTATATACAACTACAGACGCTAATGTATTTGATGCTCTCATTGTCGATGAAGCACATCGGTTAAACGAAATGTCGGGCTTTTACCAAAATCAAGGCGAAAACCAAATTAAAGAAATCATAAATGCGGCTAAATTCAGCGTGTTTTTTATTGATGAAGATCAAAGAGTCACATTTAAAGATATTGGCGAAACAAATGCGATAAGAAAATGGGCTAAACATCTTGGTGCAACAGTTCATCAACTGGAGCTCCAATCCCAATTCCGATGCAACGGCTCTGATGGCTACATAGCTTGGATCGACAACACCCTAGAAATCCATGAAACAGCGAATGAAACTCTGGAAGGTATAAATTATGACTTTCGAGTGTTCGATTCGCCCAATGATCTACGAGATGCCATCTTTGAAAAAAACCGCATCAACAACAAGTCTCGTCTAGTCGCTGGTTATTGCTGGAACTGGATAAGTAAAAACGACACGACTCTGAAAGATATTACTCTCGAAGAGCATGACTTCGCTATGAAGTGGAATCTTGCTAGTGACGGAAATCTATGGATGCTCAAACCGGACTCCGTCAACGAAGTCGGCTGTATACACACCTGCCAAGGGTTGGAAACAGATTATATCGGTGTAATTATTGGCTCGGATTTTGTTATCCGCAATGGTGTAGCGGTAACGGATGCAGCCAAACGAGCAAGGCAGGATGCATCCATTAAAGGTTATCGGACATTACTTAGAGAGAATCCGAAATATGCCAAACAAAAGGCCGATGCAATCATTAAAAACACTTACCGCACTCTCATGACTCGCGGTATGAAAGGATGTTACATCTATTGCACAGACGATGAAACCAATGCATGGTTTAAACAAGCTATGGGTAGGGTTGAACTGGAATATCAAGAAACTCTACCAACCGCACATAAAGCAACTCAGGAAATTCAAGCAAGCAACGATAGTCAATATGAAGGACTAACGCTAAGGTTGTTAAAATCAAATGAAGTACAACCATACATCAATGCCGTACCTATATATGATCTTGCCATAGCCGCAGGTATGTTCAGTGATACACAACTGGTAAACGAAATGCCACAAGTTGGGAGCAGCACAAATATTGATCAATATCAGTGGGTGGAATTACCAGATAGTTTCCGAATTCAGTCCAAGCAATTTGTTGCGAGGGTTGTTGGTGAGTCCATGAATAAACGCATACCTAATGGCGCATGGTGTCTCTTTAGCTTAAACCCTGTTGGCTCAAGACAAGGTAAAACAATTTTGGTACAACATCGGGATATAGAAGATCCTGATACAGGGGGACATTACACACTTAAGGTTTACGAAAGTGAAAAATTGCATCATGAGAATGATGAGTGGCGACACAGTCGAATTACGCTCAAGCCAAATTCTACTGATAGCAGCTATAAACCCATTATTCTTCAACCTGAAAGTGCAGATGACGTAAAGGTTATTGCAGAGTTTGTGACCGTACTAAGTTAATCAAACATGAGCGTTAAATCAAATTTCACTTTAAAAGCAAGAAACTCTGCGTTACCAAGATCACGTATTCAAACCCGCGCCCTCACCCCCCATCTCCAGCGTGGCGGCTTGATCGCCTATCCGACCGAATCCTGCTACGGGCTAGGCTGTGACCCTAATAATCGTGCCGCAGTGCAGCGCATCCTCAAGCTGAAGCGACGCCCGCAGCACAAGGGTTTGATTTTGATTGCGTCGGATTACAAACAAGTGTCGCGCTATCTGCTGCCGCTCACGCCGGATGAACAAAAAAGGTTGAAGCGCGATGGTGCGCAGGCGATTACTTATCTGATGCCTGCACGTCCTTCTTGCCCACGCTGGTTGCGCGGCAAGCACGATACGCTGGCGGTGCGGTTTACCGCCCATCCGCCCGCCAGACGACTTTGCGAAACTGCTAACTCTGCACTGGTTTCGACCAGTGCAAACCGTTGTGGGCAGCGTCCGGCAAAGAATTTTGCTCAGTGCCAACGCTTGTTCGGCAAGCGTGTGCGGGTATTGCCGGGACGCGTGGGCAAGCGCAAACAGCCTTCGAGGATCGTGTCTTGGGCGGATGATAAAATCGTTCGGCTCTAAGTAGGGGTTATTCCAGATTGGAGAGCACATGAGTAGCATCGATTCTGGAAAAGCGTAAAGATACCCCTTATGGCGAACGCGAACGCGACTTCCAGCTTTACCAGCGCGGGCGTTATGTCGAATTCAATCTGGTGATCGACAGGGGTACGATCTTCTGCCTGCAAACCAATGGCCGCACCGAATCCTTCCTGTTGTCGATGCCGCCGCTGGTGAAGTGGCGTTACGATTGGCAACCGAAGCCGGGCACGCCCGAAGCGGAACTGTACGAAAAATTTCTGATCCCGACAGATTGGGTCTGATGCTTTACGGCTATAGTCACATTCTTGTTCTTGTAGACAAAACATAAAAAAAGCCCGCACCTGATAAGGCGACGGGCTTTTTTTAATGCGTGTATTACAGAATACTGTCTGTCAGCGTTACAGCATTTCCTTCAACTCACCACTCTGATACATCTCGATCATGATGTCAGAGCCACCGACGAATTCTCCCTTGATATAGAGCTGTGGGATGGTTGGCCAATTTGAAAAATCCTTGATTCCCTGACGTATCTCAGGGTCCTGCAATACATCGACAGTCAGCATCTCCTGAACGCCAATCGCGTTAAGTATGCCCACCGCATTTGCAGAAAACCCGCATTGCGGAAACTGTGGAGACCCCTTCATATATAGCACGACCGGATTGTTTGTCACCTGATCGCTGATTACTTGTTTGATGTCTTGACTCATATCGTTATTACCCTAGTTGATTAGTCTGGAATTCTATGGATTAACTCTCACCGCGTCAATCCTTGTCAATTTACGCCTTTAAAACAGGCTTTTATTGATTAGCATGTGTACACCTATACTAGCAGCGTAACCCAGTGCAATCACCGGTGCCCATTTCAAATGACCGAAAAAGGTATAGACTCCGCGTGCCTGCCCCATCAATGCCACGCCAGCCGCTGAGCCGATTGAAAGCAACGAGCCGCCGACACCGGCAGTCAGTGTCACTAATAGCCACTGACCTAACGGCATATCCGGCATCATCGTCAACACGGCAAACATCACCGGAATATTATCGACAATAGCCGAGATCATGCCCACCGCTATGTTGGCGTAGGTTGCACCCCAATCCACATACATCACCTGCGAGATCATGCTGAGATATCCGATAAAGCCCAGCCCGCCGACACACATCACTACCCCGTAGAAAAAGAACAACGTGTCCCACTCAGCACGCGCAATTTTGTTGAAGATATCAAATGGCACCGGGCTACCAATGTTCTCTGCATCGCCACTTCGCGCGTGAGCTTTTTCACCCTGTAACTTCAGATAGTAGGCAAAAAGCTGGAGCAAACTCAAGCCGGTGAGCATACCAATCACTGGTGGCAGACCAAGCACACTATGGAAACTGACCGCCAGTGAGATCGTCACTAAGAACAGAAACATGATGGGATATGCCCCGCGCCTCATCGCGATCATTTCTCCGCCGCCTGCTGGATATTCTTTCGGTACGGCAAAGTGCATCATCACCGCCGGCGCCAGCCAATTGACCAATGACGGGAGGAACAACGCAAAGAACGCCCAGAAATCAACTGCCCCGTTGCTGGTGACGATACCTTTCTGCCAGACCATCAGCGTGGTGATATCACCAAATGGGCTGAACGCACCGCCTGCATTTGCAGCAACCACGATATTGATACAGGCCAGCAACACAAACTGCTTGTTGCCCGCACCAACAGACATGACAACCGCCGCCATCAACAACGCTGTCGTCAAATTGTCGGCAATCGGCGAAATAGAGAATGCCAGCAGCCCGGTCACCCAGAACAGTGCACGATAACCAAATCCTTTGCGTATCAGCCAAGAGCGCAATGCTTCGAAGACATTTCGTTCATCCATCGCATTGATGTAGGTCATCGCGACCAGCAGGAACAGCATCAACTCGGCATATTCTTCAAGGTTATGACGCAGCGCGTTCTCGACCAGATGCGGAATTTCGTGAGTCTGGTAATGCCATGCGATCAGCCCCCAGATAATACCCGCCGCCAACATCACCGGCTTGGATTTACGCAGATGGGTAAACTCTTCTGCCATCACAATCAGATAGGCTACAAAAAATACTGCAACTGCTGCAAAACCCACCCAACTTGCAGTCAGGTCGAGTCGCCCTCCCTCTTCAGATGCAAAGGCTTGAAAAGGTAAGAACAACAGTGTCAACAACACAAAAATCCGGTACATCATTTAAATCTCCGATACATTATTTATCTCCAGTAACAGGCTCAGAACCTGTACCCTCTGACATCAGAGGTTTTTTTAATGTTTTAGCGTACAACCGCCGGGTGATCCCTCTCGGATAGGCGATCACCAGCAAAGCAGTGAGGGTGATGCTGATCAGCACCACCATATAGGTCACATCACGAATCATCTCCCCCCCCGGCACACCATATTTCAACGGCAATGTTGCCAGCACCGCAGATGCCAGTCCTTTTGGGCCCATCATCGAAATCACCGAGGCATCGCGCAGACTGAACACAGGGTCGCTGCAGACGAATCGGGTAAGAAACAAGCGCATGGCGTAAACCAGGAAAACCATAGAAACCGCAACAATTGCTAAGTTCATGTCGGTAAATTGGATAGATATGCCCAGATAAATGAAGAAATAGGTTTTCAGCAAAAATACCGCCTCGCGGTAGAAGGCAAGATCGATTTCATTCAATGGAACCAGATTCCGATCGATGCTGGGAATACGATTCAGACCCAGTTTTTCAAAGTTGGTCAGCGTGACACCCAGTGCCAGGGCCGCGATCGGGCCGGAGAACCCCAACAATTCAGTCAGCCCGTAAACGATAAATACATAAGCCAGTGTAGAAGAGATGGTATTCGGGAAATCCCTGACCTTACCCAGCACCAGCAACCATCCCACCCCACCCATCACCCCGATGGCCGCCGCAAAAACCATTGCAGACAGCACTTCTCCGACCAGCCGTCCGGGCTCAACCTCGCCATGCAGGAAAATCTGCAATAACGCGAACACGCCGATGATGGACAACACATCGCTCAACGCCGACTCCAACACCAATACAGTGGATGGCTTTTCAGACAAACCAAGGCTATTCACAATAGGAATTACCACAGCAGGAGAGGTGCTACCCAGAATCAGTCCGAGCAACGAAGCAGAGATTATCGGTAATTCAAGCAAATACACGCCGACGAGCGTTACGATGATGGCGGTCAGCACCAGACTGCCCAACGCCAGCTTGCTTGTCGTACCCAATGATTTGCTCAATATTTTCATATCGAGCGTCGTGCCTCCTTCAAACAGGATGACGACAAGGGCGATGGTCGCGAACAATGAGCCTACTCTGCCGAAATCGTCCTGAGACACGATACCCAGTATCGGCCCGATCACAATTCCCATCACAACAAGCACCAGCACATCCGGTATATTGGTCTTGCGGAACTGCAGGGACAGAAAGTGTGCAAAAAACACGGTCAGTCCGATGGCAAATATTGTTATCGACATTCGTTCTCTTAATAATCCGGGGGGAGGATTATACCCGACCTGATAAATCGAAAATCAGTACATTCACATGCACCGTAGAATCAAATCTTTGCAATATATCGAGTCGAAAAAAGATGGCATTACCCGTTGCCTGAGTATCAGCACCACCCAAATAACATCCTTTATTATTCAGATGCTTATCTGACTATTCATGTGACTGGGCAGCAACCAGGAAAAGCCATACCTTTCCGGCTCAACCACAATCAGGGGAGAAAAGGCACGCCAGAGCGATCACTCAAAAGCGTTTATTCGAAATCGTCCGCAGTGCTGGTGTCATTCTTCTCGTGGTAGAGGTTCTCCATCTCTTCTTCGAAAAAGAATTTAGACTCACCGAAAGCAGGCTTGAGCTCATCCACCCAGCAGGCAGTGTCGCTATATTCCGCAAAGAACGGACGTTGCACCCAATCCGGATTTCGGCCTTGCAGGAATCGCATCACCAGCACTTCTTTGCCAGCGACTTCCGACACACCCAACACCTGAACCTTGCCGGGATTGGCTGACATGCTTGGCCCTCGAACCGTGCGCGCAAGGCCGGATACCTGCTGATATGCCTCGCGGAAAATCTTCCATGCCCTCACCAACGGGACTGAAAAATAATGCTGCGCACCCGTATCACGCGCCAAGAACATGTAATAAGGCATACATCCCAACTTGACCTGCGCTTCCCACATCTTCGCCCAGACCTCAGGATCATCATTGATATTTCGCATCACCGGTGATTGCGTCCGTATCACCACGCCAGCTTCACGCAGGTTATAGATCGCCTGTTTGACCACATCACTTTCCAATTCACGCGGATGACTGAAATGCGCCATCAGTGCCAGTTGCTTACCGGAAGCTGCCACCTTGCGGAACAGATCCAGCATCTCTCCTGCATCCCGGTCATCCACAAATTTATGCGGCCAGAAGCCCAGCACCTTGGTGCCGATACGGATGTTGATCAAATTGGGCAGATCCGCTTCCAGCAACGGCTCGATGTATCCCGCCAGATTCTTCGCCGACATAATCATCGGGTCACCCCCGGTGAACAGGATATCGGTGATCTCTTCATGCTCACGCACGTAACCAATCAACTTCTCCACTTCGCGACTGGCGAACTTAATGTCAGTCATGCCGACAAATTGCGGCCAGCGGAAACAGAAAGTGCAGTATGAATGGCAAGTCTGTCCCTGACTGGGGAAGAACAGCACGGTCTGCTTGTATTTATGCTGCACACCGTGCAACTTCTCGCCGTTGTATTCGGGAACATTGTGATCAGCCTGACCAGCCGGGTGTGGATTCAACTGCATGCGGATACGATTCGCCACTTCTTTGATTACTGCTTTATCCGCACCGCTTTTGAGCAATCCAGCGATTTCGTCAAAATGCTCGGGGAGCAACATCCCCCTTTGCGGAAACGTCAGTGTATAGATCGGATCATCCGGGACTTTATCCCAATCAATCAAACGGTCAATGACATAATTATTCGCCTTGAAAGGCAATACACTGCCCACCACTTCGATTTCGAATTTTTGCTCCTCGCTCAGCTTTTGAATCTGAGGGATATCGCGAAAATTATTCAACTGGTAGGACTTAAATTTTGGGGCTTCTGATGTATAGATTAATTCCATATTTGATAGCGCTTTATTCACTGTATTCTGATTCCTTCGGACAATTCTTGCTTATTCTGTAAAAAAACCTCTGATTTTCAGTAGCAATCTGCTGTTTATTATCAGGGCACTCCTGATTTTGTATATGGCGCATAGCAAACTCGATGCAAACCTCACGCACCGCACGCATATCTGTCAGGGGAAGCGCATTTTATAACACAACATGGCTGGACTGAAAACCCTGTAACCCTTTAGTTAACTTGGATAACGCTGCGTTATCACCGTGTTGAGGCCCGATACAAAAGCCCTCTCCGCACCAACCACTTCTCGGCCTCTACCGCAAAGAACCCCACGCTGGATATTGCCAGACACCGCAACAACGCCTCCAAGCTCAAAAGTTCTGTATTAAAGATTGGATTGAGCGCTGGCACATAAATGGTTGCCATTTGCAGCCCGAAAGTGAAAATGATGGTCGCCGCCATCGCTTTGTAGGAAAAGAAGCCGCCGATACAAATGGATTCTTTTTCAGAACGTATCGCACTCACATGTACCAGTTGCGATGGCAGAACAAGGCGCGAAAGGACGAGAAAGCGGAATTTACACAGTTGTAAATGAGCATTTTGAGTCCTTGAGCAACACAGTTATGCCGAGCGCATAACCAATGGCTTGGCTGTCGTCTTTTGGCAGCCTAGCCAGATGGCTAGTAGTTGTATCAGTAGTTTTTAGGATGCATGCTCAAACAATATCCAAGTATTGAGCAAATACAGCACAAACAATCCCACACTGATCCAGGTAAGCCCCAGCATGGCACGCCCCTTAGGGCGGAAGATCAAACCTGCCGCCACCAGCGCACTCATCATCACAGCAGTAAATGCAGTCATCGCATGGCTGGCATCAACATGCGCCAGCAAAGCCCCCTCGGTATAAAACATGTCGTCAATCGCCAATATAATGATATTGAACAAATTGCTACCCAGCAGATTGGCAATCGCCATATCCAGCGCACCAATGCGTAATGCCGAAATAGTGACTGCCGCTTCCGGTGCAGACGTCACTGCCGCTACCAGCAAGGTACCGACAAAGCTCTGCCCCCAACCCATATAGTCAGAGATGTCCGTGGCGACAAATGGCAGCCATGAACCCACGACCACCACCACCATTGCCGCCAGCAAATATCCCCGAATGGCACGCTTCAATGTCATCCCGGGATAACGATCAGCAGATGCCTCGGTATATTCTTCTACCGTGCGTTGTTCATAACTGTAAACAGCACGCATAGCCACCAGATAGACCACCACGATGAATGGCGAATAGAAACCGATGTGTCCCAATGTAGGGCTCATCCCGGCATGATCCAGTAGCAAACTGAAACCAGCCAAACCAATCAGCAGCGAACCCAACGACGCAGACAGGATATGCCCTTGCGCTGCACGACTATATAAAGTCTCGCGACGATATAACGCATCCAGAACCACCAGAATGACCAGATTGAACACCACACTACCCAACACATCCCCCACCGCGATATCAGGCGCGGCAGCAAATGAAACCGAAGTGATGCCGGTCACAAGCTCAGGCAAAGATGTCGCAGTAGAAAGCAGGATTAGGCCGATCCATGATGCCGAGATGCCGGATTTATCGGCAATGATATCGCCATAGCGCGATAGGAAATATCCGGCAACACCAATGATTGCCAAACAGAATGCGAGTTGCGACCAAAGCAGCATTTCAAACTCCCAGTATAAAAAACACCAGTATTGCAAACACCACGTGCCGTCGTATGGGTAAGATTATAGTACAACAGCTGTATATTTCATCACAGCAAACGGTGCTTCAGCGGAGGGTTTTATGCGGCTCAAACTGGTTTCTTCTTTAAAAGCATGATAGCTTGAAAACTGCAATAGCCCGCAACATTACATAACAGGAGGAAATATGATTTCATTGAAAAAAGTAACCCTATTCGCTGCAGTGGTAGCCCTATTCGCATCTTCCTCGCTACTCGCCGAGACCTATGTTTGCAAACATGGCGATCAGGAACGGACGATTGCAATCGTCTATGCCAATGCAGACTCAGCCGCGCCATGTGAGGTCACGTATGACAAAGGTGAAGGCGCTGAAAGTCTCTGGCAGGCGCAAAACGATGTCAGCTACTGTGAAGAAAAAGCAGCAGCATTCGTAGAAAAGCAACGTGGTTGGGGTTGGGATTGTAATAAGCAGTAACCCATTCCTGCACGGTTAAAGAGACTACTGAAAACAAATTCGGGAGCGTTCTACAGTTTCATCATGATGTAGAGCAGCTCCCGTTGTTTTTTTAAATCGCAAGATTCGTTTAACTTTCATACAAAGGGGAGCCAAATGAAAAAATTTATGTTGCTTCACATCGGTTTTGAAAATCCTACACCGGAAATCATGAAGGCATGGCAAGCGTGGTTCGAGTCCATCGCCGACAAGCAAGTCGCCCAGGGTGGATTCATGGGCGGCAGGGAAATTTCAAAAAATGGCACGCGTGAATTGCAGTGGGATATGGACGCCATCACCGGTTACAACATCATCGAAGCTGCCAGTCTGGATGATGCTGAAAAGATCGCTCAAGGCAATCCGTTCATCGCCAGCATTCGCATCTATGAATTAAGGGAGCATTAACGCTTCTTCAGCACAATGCCGCGAAACCACCCTCGTGACAACAGCGGCACATCGCTGATCACTTGCAGTTCCGGTACTGCACTTTGCACTTCCTCGAACACCACATCGGTACGCGTAGCGATGCGTCGTGATAATGGATTCAACGCACGACGGAATAGCGCCAGCTTGTTCGGTTGCAGAAATTTATCGAACAACACTACCGTACCACCTGGCTTGAGAACACGTGCTGCTTCACTCAGACATTGCTCAGGCTGCGGCACGACTGCGACAATCAGATGTAGCACGACATGATCGAAATGCGCATCAGGAAAAGGCAGCGCCATACTGTCGCCCAGCACCCAGCCTATTTGCAACGCTGCGCCACGCGGTATTGCGCGTGACAGCATTGCCGCATTGAAGTCCAGCGCAGTGTATTGATGCAGCGCAGGCAACAACGGTAGATCAAGCCCGGTGCCGATGCCGCTTAGCAATACATTAGCCTCTTCATCACCTTGCAAAGACTGTAACGAACGGGTACGAGCTGCACGCATCGGAGCCGATATCACCCAGTCATATATCGGTGCGATTAGGCTATAGCTGAATCTGAGGAACGGATTTTCGCGATAGGGTTGAGAATGGTGCTTCATGGCAAATGGGTGATACCCGTAATCTTGGTTTTTGCGATCGCTTTCATCAGCACTTCTATCACTTGCTCTCTGGCAAAGCTATTCCGCCAAGCCAACGCGATTCGCCTTGATGGCATTGGTCTGGCGAATGGGATGATCGTCAGTAGCGGATTCCGGTAACGGGTGCTGTTCGCCGAAGCAGGCAATACGGTCACGCCCAGTCCTGATGCCACCATGTTGCGTATGGTTTCCAGCGAGGTGCCTTGCTGTGTATCAGCACCCTTCCCTGCCAGATCAGGACAAGCCTCGGCAACCTGATTGCTGAAGCAATGCCCCGAGTCCAACAGTAAAACTTTTTCCTCCGGCAGCTCGTGCGCCTTGATACTGCGACGGTCAGACCAGCGGTGCGCTTTGTTAACGGCAACTTCAAATGGCTCATCGTACAGCGGCATGGTTCGGATACCGCTATCACCAAAAGGGAGCGCGATGATGATGACATCCAGCTTGCCATTGCGCAGCAAGGTGTCGAGGTTGGCGGTGATATTTTCCTCAATCGCCACTGTCATCTCGGGAGCCAGCTTTTTCAATGCGGGAATCAGGTCTGGCAACAGGTATGGCCCGACGCTGTGAATGATGCCGAGACGCAGACTGCCCGACAACTGATCCTTACCCTGTCTGGCGATCTCATGTATGCGTTCGGCTTCTTCCAATGCACGCTGGGCATGTTCGATGATCTCCATGCCAACCGGTGTGACAGTGACTTCATTCTTGCCACGCTCAAATATCCGCACACCTAATTCTTCTTCTAGCTTCTGGATGCCCAGAGATAGGGCGGGCTGGCTGATGAAAGCTTTTTCCGCAGCGCGACGGAAATTCAGCTCTTGTGCCACCGCGATGATGTAACGCAATTCGTTCAGGGTCATTGCCGTCTATCGATTTCTAGATGATTTATATATTAAATCGTGATGTTAAAATAATCAAATTGGCATTATCAGCTTGGCTAGCCTAATATGGCATCCGTGGATTAACTAACCACTGTTTCAAGCTTGAAAAAACAATCTTTACTAGAAGGAGAATGACAATGGAACTCAAAGGATCAAAGACGCATCAGCATCTGAAAGATGCATTCGCAGGTGAATCACAAGCGAATCGCCGCTATTTGTATTTCGCGGCAAAAGCTGATGTGGAAGGTCAGAACGACGTAGCAACAGTGTTCCGCTCTACCGCCGAAGGTGAAACCGGCCATGCACACGGTCATCTGGAGTACATGGAAAAGTGTGGTGATCCGGCAACTGATCTACCGATCGGCGGCACAAGTGACAACTTGAAATCTGCTATCGCCGGTGAGACTCATGAGTACACCGATATGTACCCCGGTATGGCTAAGACTGCCCGCGATGAAGGTTTTGACGAGATCGCAGACTGGTTTGAAACATTAGCCAAAGCTGAGCGTTCACACGCGAATCGTTTCCAGAAAGCTCTGGACGCGTTGGCTGATTAATATGCCAAATCACATCCCCGATTACGGGGATGTGTATACCTGACCGATATGAATTCTATAAAGCAGTCACTGGAGAAGTGTAATGAGCACCCGCGAAGGAAGTCTTGAATCGCCTCAGCGCCATGCGCTTGATTGGCAAAATCCAGAGTTCTATAACGAATCTGCGCTGGTGGATGAGTTAGAGCGCGTCTATGACATCTGTCATGGCTGCCGTCGCTGCTTTAATCTATGCAATGCCTTCCCGCTGCTGTTCGACGCGATAGACGAGAGCCCTTCGATGGAGCTGGATACCGTCGATAAAAAAGTTTACTGGCAAGTCGTCGACCAATGTTATTTATGCGACATGTGCTTCATGACCAAATGCCCGTATGTGCCGCCCCACCAGTTCGATCTGGATTTTCCGCATCTGATGCTGCGTGCCAAAGCGGTGAAATTCAAGAAGGGTGAAACCACTTTCCGCGACAAGTTGCTCTCCAGCACGGATACGCTGGGCAAGTTAGCCTCTATCCCTGTCGTCACCCAGACCGTCAACGCGGTGAACAACACCGCAGTCACCCGCAAAGTGATGGATAGCGTGTTGGGCATCCATCAAGATCGCAAGCTGCCTGAGTACAGTAGCAAGACTTTTCGCAGCCATGCGACGATCAATGAAAGCCATCCGGTAAAGGACGGCGAGCGCACGCCCGGCAAGGTCGCGATCTATGCGACCTGCTACATCAATTACAACGAGCCGGGGATCGGACATGACCTTTTGGCCATATTGGCGCATAACGAAATCCCCGCCAGACTGGTCGAGAAAGAGGCTTGCTGCGGCATGCCTAAATTAGAGTTGGGCGACCTTGAAGCCGTTGCCAGGCTGAAAGAAACCAACATCCCGCACCTCGCTAAGCTGGCGAAAGAAGGATATGCAATCCTGACTGCGATTCCTTCTTGCACGTTGATGTACAAGCAGGAGTTGCCGTTGATGTTCCCGGATGATGCGGATGTCAAAGCGGTAGCAGAGGCAATGTATGACCCGTTCGAATACATGATGCTGCGCCACAAGGATGGCCTGCTCAAAACCGATTTCAAACAGCAATTGGGTAAGGTGTCTTATCACGTGCCTTGTCATCTGCGTGTGCAGAACATGGGACAGAAAACCCGCGAAACGCTGCAACTCGTGCCGGAGACTGAGATCACTACGGTTGAACGTTGCTCAGGCCATGATGGCACGTGGGGAGTGAAAAGTGAGTTCTTTGCCGAATCAATGAAGATCGGAAAGCATGTATTCAAGCAAATGGCCGCACCGGAGCCTGACTATGTCAGTTCTGATTGCGCGATTGCTGGTAGGCATATCCTGCAGGGCATGGGCGATGCCCCTGCCGATGAAAAGCCACCGCAGAAGCAACACCCGCTCACCCTGATGCGTATCGCATACGATATTTAACGAAAGAATTAGAGGAGCACCTCATGACAAAGCTTACAAACGATAGCCTGATGACACTAGAAGCCTACGCAAAAGCACGTAATGATTTCCGCGCAACAGTGATGGCGCACAAAAAAAATCGTAACGTTGCGCTGGGCGACCACGTCACGCTGATATTCGAGGATGAGTTGACCATCCAGTATCAGGTACAGGAGATGTTGCGCGTTGAAAAGATCTTCGAGCAGGAAGGCATACAGGAAGAATTGGAGACCTATAACACGCTTATCCCTGACGGCAGTAACTGGAAGGCAACGATGATGATCGAATATACGGATGTCGAAGAGCGACGTCGTATGTTGGGTGAGTTGGTCGGTATCGAAGATAAGGTATGGGTGCAGGTAGAGGGTTTTGATCGCGTCTACGCCATTGCCGATGAAGACCTTGAGCGTGCGACAGCAGATAAAACTTCCGCCGTGCATTTTATGCGCTTTGAGTTGTTACCGGACATGATTGCTGCTATGAAAAACCGGACAGCACAGGAAAACGGCCCGGCATTGAATATGGGCGTCGATCATCCCAAATATCAAATCACGCTGGCACCGATTCCGGCTGAAGTGTCTTCGGCACTAACTAAAGACCTGAATACCTAATCCACAAGAATTCACCGCGTACGACAATGCTGCTAACTTGGGTTAAGCAAACCCATACGTTCCAACAATTCCGGAAAATATCGAAAAACCAAACCAGTTGTTGTGCAAAAACGCCTTGAAGCAGGTTTCCCGACTTCTGTTTTTGATCAAGGTGTAATGATAGATCGCGATAGTTGCGGCAACCGCTAATCCTGCGTAATACATCCAAGCCAGACCCAGAATCTGACCCGCCCAAGCCAGCAAGCCCAGTGTGATCGCATAGCAGGTCATCACCGCTGCCACGTCATATTTACCGAACAACAATGCGGCGGAATGTATACCGAGATGGATATCGTCATCCCTATCTACCATCGCGTATTCAGTGTCATACGCTATCGCCCAAAACATATTGGCGATCAGCAGCAGCCATGCAACAGGGGGTACGCTACCTAGCTGCGCCGCGAACGCCATTGGAATACTAAAGCCGAATGCGATACCCAGATATGCCTGTGGAATCGCCAGAAATCGCTTGGTAAACGGATAACTCGCGGCAAGGAAAACCGCCGGGACCGACATCATCAAGGTCAGATTATTCAGCGGGAGAATCAATATGAATGCCAGCAATGCCAGTACGACTGCGACCCATACCGCCTCACGCGCAGCAATGCGTCCACTGGTGAGCGGGCGTTCTTTGGTACGCTTTACATGCTTATCGATATCGCGGTCTGCATAATCGTTGATCGCACATCCGGCAGATCGCATCAGTACCACCCCGGTGATAAAGATCAGCACAATATGCCAATCGGGATGACCCTCACCTGCGATCCACACCCCCCATAGCGTCGGCCACATCAGCAGCAAAATCCCGATAGGCCGATTCAATCGTGTGAGTTGAAGGTATAGCGAAAGTCGTTCTGAAAAAGTCATTAATTGAAATTGCTAGATATTGATTAATAGCAGAATGATACTGGACAGCAGCATTAGCTGCATGATTGAAATTTGATTTGCAAATCAGCTCACATAGTAGAATGTCACTAATTCAGTGCGACACATCACCATGCCTCAGATTCAACAAACCCTCATCAACGCCTATCTCGAAACAGATTATCATGTGCTTGGCAAAGCCCCATTTATCTTAAGGATAGGCGTCGCCAGCCACGCACTAACGCGGCTATACAAACAGACACAGACTGATTGCGGCGTTTTCATTACGGCATGGAATCCACATAGCCGCATTACCGAAGCGTCAGCCAATCAAGCAAAGCAAGCCGAACTCACGAAGGAACTCAGCCAACACAACTTGATATGCTTTGATGGTGTCGGCAAACACCCACAGGGCGGATGGCCGGAAGAGCCCAGCTTATTTGCGCTAGGACTTTCCCTTGAAGCATCTAAGGCATTCGGAAAAAAGTACCAGCAGAACGCAATTGTCTGGTGCGGATCAGATTCAATACCTGAGTTGATACCACTCAGAAAATAGTCAATATTTTGGAATTCTTCAAATCAGTTTCTCTCGAATATAATCAATGATGGATATCAACATTTATACTAGCGACTTACTCGCAAGCAAAATATAAGAAAGCAAAACATGACTGACCAGCATCACACTGAAGAATCAACTAAGCCGGGGGTGATCTATGCACCCTGGGAACGTGCATTCGATAAAGTATTGTCGCCTTTCGAGCATTTTATCCATCGACAAACCACAAGTGGCCTGCTGCTGATGGGTTGCGCCATCATCGCGCTGGTACTCGCTAATAGCTTCCTTGCAGACGACTATTTGCACCTGCTGCACACCCAGACCAGTATTCAATTCGGCTCGTGGAGCCTTGAGATGAGCCTGCATCACTGGGTCAATGATGCGCTGATGACGTTATTCTTCTTTCTGGTTGGTATGGAACTTAAACGGGAGATGTTGGTAGGCGAGCTATCTGATCTGCGTCAGGCTGCGTTGCCAATTTTTGCAGCGATCGGTGGCATGATTGTGCCCGCACTGATTTATCTGGCTTTCAATTCTACTGGAGAAGCGGCAAAAGGCTGGGGGATACCGATGGCGACCGACATCGCATTCGCAGTCGGTGCGCTGGTATTGCTCGCTAACCGCGTGCCTAAATCGCTGATCACTTTTCTGGTCGCACTCGCGATTGCAGACGATCTGGGCGCTGTACTGGTCATCGCAATTTTCTACACGCAAGAATTATCATTAGATTGGCTCTTCATCTCACTTTTATTGGTATTGATGTTGGTCGCCCTTAATTTTATCGGCATCAGACGAGTGCTCCCCTACTTCCTTTTGGCGACCGTACTATGGTATGCGATGCTGCAATCCGGTGTGCATGCCACACTTGCTGGCGTACTGTGCGCATTCACTGTACCTGCCCGGCCAAAGTACAACCCTACTACTTTCAGCACTCGTATCAAGGAAATGACAACACGCTATGATGAAAGTATCCACTTGGATACAAACATCATGACCAACGAAAGGCTGCACACCATCGCACAAACGCTGGAGAATGCTGCCAAAGGTGTTCAGACCCCTCTGCAAAGGCTGGAAAATAGTATGCATCTCCCCGTCGCGTTCCTCATCATCCCGATATTTGCCCTGTTCAATGCCGGCATCCCGATCCATGTCGATGGACTAGGTGACACACTGAGCCACCCTGTCATGCTGGGTGTGACACTCGGTTTGGTGTTGGGTAAGTTCATCGGCATCACCGGCGCATGTTGGCTGGCTCTTCGTTTCGGGGTAGGCCAATTACCGAGCGGCACACGCTTTGCGCAAATCGCAGCCGTATCATTACTGGGTGGTATCGGCTTTACGATGTCCATTTTCATCGCGGAACTCGGATTTTATGACCAGGCAGAATTTCTGCTGATGGCCAAGACCGGTGTATTGGCCGCATCGATTTTATCTGGCGTACTCGGCTATATATGGTTGCATAGACTAGGACGTAATCAGGCAGCCGCACATCACTAAGACAACTGATGGGGCGTCGCAATCATTACAGCGTCTACGTCATCGAACTATCCGGTGACGTGCTGTACGAAGGAAAATTCAAGAAGTGTAATCCTGATTATGTCACCGGCAAGCCTTGTGTTTATGTCGGCATGACCGGGCTCGATCCTGATGTGCGTTTTGACAAACACAAGGCCGGGATACAGTCCAATCGCTATGTAAAGCAATATGGGTTGCGCCTACTTCCCGACCTCTACGAAGGATTCAATCCGATGTCTTACGATGAAGCCTGTGAGCGGGAGGTCGAAATCGGCATCGACCTGCGCAGCGCCGGTTTCGGTGTGTGGCAGGCTTGAGTGACAAGCCTGTCTATCATTCTCTATTAATCTTTAATGCAACTAATCTAGCCATCAGTTGATTTTTCGTATCAGATGATTGCTGGTATCTGCCACAAAATGATTAGTACCATCAGTAGTGATGCCTGTTGGCCCTTGAAACGTTGCATCAGAACCAGCACCATCCGAAGAACCTGTTGCGCCAGAACCCGCCAACGTTGTTACCTCTCCCGTGGCAATCACCACCTTCCTCACTCTGTGGTTGGAAGTGTCGCCGATATACAAGTTGGTGCCATCAGTCGCAATACCTGTTGGCCTGTCAAAAGATGCAGCAGTCCCGTTACCATCCCTTGAACCGAATGAACCCGTACCCGCCAGCGTTGTGACTACACCCGTTGAAATAACAATTTGTCGAATATTATAATTTGAAGTATCTGCCACAAACAGATTTGTGCCATCCGAAGCAACCCCCTGTGGCTCATTGAATTCTGCCGCCGTACCCGTGCCGTCTGCCGAACCAATCGCTCCCGAACCTGCCAGTGTTGTCACCACACCTGAAGAAATCACAATTTGGCGAATCAGATGATTACCCTTTTCCGCCACATACAAATTAGTACCATCTGTTGCAATGCCGTAGGGGGCATTGAAAGTTGCAGCTAAGCCGGCACCATTCACCGACCCTGATACACCAGATCCAGCCAACGTAGTTACCGCACCGGTTGCAATCACAATTTGACGAATCAGATTGTTACCGGTATCTGCCACGAACAGATTGGGACCATTAGAAGCAATGCCATAAGGTAAATTGAATGTTGCTAGTGAACCGACTCCGTTCGACGATCCGAACGCGCCGGTTCCTGCCAGCGTGGTCACTGCACCGCTGGCTATCACAATCTGTCTGATCTTGTGGTTGAAGGTATCTGCGACATAAAGATTAGTGCCATCGTTCGCAATGCCATAAGGTGCATAAAATGATGCCGCTATGCCAGTTCCATCTGCAGAGCCAATGACGCCCGTTCCAGCGAAAGTGGTGACCTGAGTCGTTTCGAAATTCGTTCCGTCTTCACTGCCACAACCTGTAAGCACTAGCACGAACAGTATTAATGCTCCTGAGTATTTAGTGAATCCTTCATTCAGCTCGCTCATTGTTGTCACTCCTTAAGGAAAGTCGCATTCAAGCGAATACGAATATTAATCATTTTACCTATGTTATAGGTAAAATAGTTCGCCCTGTCTATATCCGGAAAATTAAGGTACAACATCGCCTTACCTCCAATGCGCTAATGCCATGCACAATTCATCAATCGCATTAAGCCCTGCACAGCTGGCAATGTTATTCAAACAGTTGCGGCAACTTGAATCTGCCGGATTACCTGCAATACAGGCGTTTGAGTTGTTGGTGGAATCGGATGCAAGTTTGAAAACGTTATTGGTGCTGATGCAGCGTAATTTGAAAGCAGGCATGACGATCTCAGAAGCGGGGTTTCGCGCAAAGTTATTTGATGACACATTACGTGCACTGATCCATGCGGCAGAGTCCAGCGGACGCCTAGCAGAAGTATATGGTCAGCTCACCCAGTATTACTCGGGCAAGGCTGTTCGAACAGCCAAAGTAAAATCAAGAATGTGGCTGCCTGCCATCACATTGGCTATCGCACTTTTCGTGCAGCCGTTACCCGCTTTAGTCGGCGATGAGATCAGTTCTGGAAAATACTTGTTCCTGACCTTTGGTCGCTTGGCGATACTTGCGATGTTGATTGTTTTGCTGATGCGACTGCCGGGTATCTTGCGCAATGCTGGCATGGGCGATCTTTGGAGTCGCTTAGTGTTAGCGATACCTGTTGTTGGGCAACATATCATTGCGCGTCAGTTGAATGATTTCTTCTTCACCCTCGCCATGTTGTTAGAAGGCGGTTTAGCATTTTATGAGGCACTGCCCAAGGCAGTTACGACGATACGTAATGAGGCATTAAGGGCAAAATTTTCACCTGCATTAAAGATGCTGGGTAGCGGTGCCAGTGTGATGGAGACACTGGAAACGGTATCGGTGATCGACAGAATGATGCTGGGAGTGGTCAATAGCAGTGAGCAAAGCGGTGATCTGGCAGGCGGTATATCGCACTACAACCAACAGCAAGCAGAGGTGCTTGATCGTCAGGATGATGAACTGGCAACATGGCTACCCCGCTTGGCCTATGCACTTGTCGCCGTATGGATGATTAACGCTCTTCTGTAGTTTTACTATATATACACTGTGCTTATTTAAGCAGCGCTTTAAGTTCAGGCAACTCTGCTGCCATCGCACGCTTGCCTTCTGCAATGGCTTCTTCGGAACGATGAAAATCCAGCAGTCCGAGCCGAGCCAGTCTAGGGGTCACGATCACATCCGGTGGCTCACCTGCCATACGACTGCGCGTGATGCGCACTTGCATGATGTTGATGCTGTTGGCAATCACATCGAGCATGGATGGCAGCTCAGGTTCATCATTCGAACTTGATGGTATATACGCGCTCAGATTTTCCTGAAGCTTGCGTATCCATTCTCCGATCTCACTGGTTTGCGTTTCCTCATTATTTTCTGATTCCTGCCCGGACTCAGGCTTAGGTTTGTCATGCAAATGACGACCGATAAGATCAGAGTTCAAATCGACTGCGATCACGATATCCGCACCCATCGCACGCGCCACGGAAACCGGCACCGGATTAGACAGGCCGCCGTCAACCAGCATACGCCCCTCATGCACTGCCGGTGCAAATAATCCGGGAATTGCAATAGAGGCACGTACTGCCTCCGTTGCAGAACCTTCACGCAACCAGACTTCAGAACCCGTGTGCAGGTCGGTGGCGATTGCGGCAAAAGGAATATCCAATTCTTCAATCGGGCGATCTACAAAGCTGCGACGAAAAAAATCCATCAGCTTTTCGCCCTTGATCATGCCGCCATTCATGCGCACATCCACAAGCGAGACCATATCTTTGATGCCTAGTTTTGTCAGCCATTCCTCGAAACTATCCAGATTGCCCTCGGCGTAAGTCGCGCCGATCAATGCGCCGATCGAGGTACCACACACGATGTCAGGCTTGATGCCTGCCTGCTCCAGTACGCGGATAACGCCGACATGAGCCCAGCCTCGTGCTGCACCACCACCCAGCGCAAGCCCTATCCGCATTTTGCGCGATACACCCATTCAAAAGTTCCCGCCATCGCTATATTGAAATCTGATTTGCACACCACACACAATCAGTAACCTTTACGGAAGGTAGCGTTTTCGCAGTTCGGACAGGCCGGAACGACAGTCGTTGTCTTGAATTGCATTGAATGATCACATGATGTGCAAGTCAGCGTGCCCGCCATCGTGACTTCACCTGCCCTGTATAAAAGTGCTTCTTCTGTTTTCTCGGATAGCGTCAACAATGCCCCCCCAGTGGCATGCAACAGTCTGGACAACGTCGACAATGCACCCGCGCCCAATCGAGCCGGATTCAAATGTTCTTTTGCACTGACACCCAGCTTCTGCATATCAGACATGGTGTGTTCAAGGTCACGCCGCAGATATTGCTTAAATATCTCACCCTGCTCAGCGGAGAATTCACCCGCCACCTCCATTTGATGGCGTGCGACATCCATTGCCTTTTCCCAAGCCTCTTCGCCTTTTTCCTGCCCTTTTTCAAAGAGAACATTGGTCTTTTCAACGAATCGGTCGTACAGCTCTGCATGCTTGGAAGCATCTGTTGATTGTTCAGATTTATCACCTGCTGTCGCTTGCCCTATTTTCTCGGGTTTGGCTTCATCATTCATGATCGTTCTCCTAATATAGATAAGTATCTGAATTTACCGACTGCAAAACTAAGAGGGACAATATTGAGCAATAAAGTTTGTCGAAGAATTGCTCCTTACGATTTCCCCTTTACGTACTGAATATATACCTATTGGAACGAATTATAAACAGCACGAGTGCGATTTTTTTCGCTGATCTTTTGATTGAATGCCATTGGGTAAATGGCGGTCTTCAATATGGTCTGTATGATAGGAATGAACGCTAGGGGCGTGGCTTATTGAAGGGATACTTTGTGCCAGAATGAGAATATCGGAAGGTGAAAGCCTACGGTCTGGTCATCGGCCATAACGGACGGTCGCGATGTTAAATTGAGTTTCCTTAAATAATTAACCTACCTTGTTTCTCCGCAACTGTAACTACTGCCTTAGCACCAGAGTTAAAATCCAAGAAATCTGTCTCAATACCATCACTGAATATCACTCCGTTTTCAGGCATGAGTGATGACAATCCAAGTGGTTTACTCGCGTTAATTTCACCAAACACTAGCCTAGCTTCTGTTGCTTTGCTAGGAAACGGTTCACGCACAGCAAACTGAAGATTGTTGCTGTCCCACTTCGTGGCGGGGTAAGTGATGTCCATTTGTTGGTTCATCATCCCTGCCGCAATACCGACTGAACCCGTAACGATGCTTTTCATCCATCCTGTTGAACCTAGTCCGGTAGAAACAATAACCCCACTTGAAGACTGCACTTCCTTGTATTTTCCAAACTCGATCTCATAACGTGCCGACGTGTGAGATTTCGGACCGAAAAAGAGATCATTGACAGCGTAAAGAACCTGTTGGTCGCCAAGCGTCGCCTTGGCCATGGTAACTGTTTCATATGCACGCTGATTGACGGCAGTTTCTTCAATAATCAATTGCAAGTCTCGTGGTTCAAAAGGAAGCAGCACTCCATCATAACGATAAGGGTCTGGATTGACACCGATCAACGGCTGTCCATCTAGATACTTGATGACGTTAGCTACTAAGCCATCCTGCCCCAACGCAACAACAATATCATCTGGCGCAAATTGGAAGTTGGTTAGATAGCTACGATCTATACGTTGAAATCGACCTCTTTCCTCCAACGCTGCCAGCGTGACCCGTAAAGCACTCAGATATTGTTTATTCTCATTCAGGTAATCAGTAAAGTCAGCACCTTGGCTTTCTATATAGAACTTTGCCTGTGCTTGTGTGTGAAACCTGATTATCAAGTTCTCCAGCCGTGTCTTGCGGGTCACCAGCACTATTTTTCTGTCAGATTGCACGTCCACTTTTGGCCTCCACAGCTTGGGGTTGTGAGAGCATGGTTTGTAGCAAGTCAGGAGATATATTGAGCTGCCCAATCTTGTCTGCTCGCTCGGCAATTCCTAAAAATGCTTGCGCAATCAATTGATCGGGCTGCATACCAACGGCGGAGAGTGCTTGTACGATACGCGGGTCTACTTCTTCCATAGCCTTCATGACAGCAGCCACACGGTATGCTTCGGCATCAGCAATCGATTTGGTGTTATATGCACTATTAGCAACATAGGATTTTCGTTTCTCCTCCAGAGCAATATCTGCATCCATCTCGACATCTCTTTGTTCCTGCTTCTTACGCCGGATACTGGCCTCAGCTTCCATTTGTGTCTCACGTATGTTTCGCTTCTTCATTTCTACGACCACCTCGGTATCCAGTTCGCTTTCACGAATGATGCGTTCACTCTCTATCGCTGCATTACGGCGATCAAAGATTGCTTCATCAGACAATCTCAATATATTTTCACGTGCCTCAGCCTCCAATGCACGTGCAGTTTCTGGGGTAGGCTTAATTGCCAGTACAGAAACCCCCTGCACTTCGATTCCAAGAGAGGTAATCTCTGGAGAGCTTTTTAGCTCGTTGATGATTACTGCCACAAGTTTGTCCGAAGCAAGCAGCGCTTCTTTCAATTCGATTGACTTTATGAATTTCTGCGACAGCACTTCTACGGCACTTAATACACGTTGTGACAATTTTTCTGGATCGTCTGATTCATAAGTCTTTCCATCTGCTTTAAGTGCAAAGTTCAGCATGGATGACACCTTTGCAGGATCATTGATCCGATATGCTACTTGGCCCTGCACTGTAATACTCTGAAAATCCGAAGTAACCTGCTGAAATATGAATGATTCATTTCTGCTACCTGCAGGAATGGCAGCTAGGGTTGTGGTCGGAACAAAATATAGGAAAGAAAGACCTGCGCCTTGTCTCACGATCTTTCCAGATTTGTATTCGATCAAGTATGTGGTGGGTTGAGATTTGATAAAACGTATACCGAACATGATCATTCTCCTTGGTTTGATTGCTTAGTGGTACAGTATCACTAAGATAGTTGCACAGTAGCACTAATTAAAATACACTGTCAATACTTTCAGTAAATAGATATGACGTACCTCAATGAATCAGAGAAAAACGGTTACTAGAGCCGCCTCCGGCTTTAACTTGCAAACGATTGAACGTCCTATCACAACTGTTGATGTAGTTATCTTTACGGTTCTAGATGAGTGCTTGCACGTACTGTTGGTGACACGGGCAGCAGCGGCTGATGAGCCTTATCCCGGTATGTGGGCACTACCGGGCGGATTTGTGGACGTGCATAAGGACGTGGATCTAGAAAGCTGCGCACTTAGAAAATTACAGCAAAAAACAGGCGTCAAAACGCCCTATCTTGAACAGGTTGGCAGCTGGGGCGGTCTTAAGCGAGACCCTCGATACTGGTCGGCAACGCACGTTTACTTTGCACTGATTCCATCGCCAAGCCAAGCTTTGCAAGGCGCTAACAATACAGATGCAGCGTGGTTCCCAATAGAAGATAATCAAGTAAGTGTGAGGCTGGCATTTGATCACACTAAGTTACTTGATGCAGCTATACAGCGCCTGCGTAACAAGGTGGAATATACCTCTTTACCTGCGTACCTGTTGCCAGAAGAGTTCACACTGAGTGATCTTCAACGAATGTATGAAGTGGTACTGGAACGCCCCCTAGAAAAAAGTGCATTCAGGACCCGGGTAGTTGCTGCCAATCTTGTCGTTAAAGTAGATAAAGTTCGTGGTGGTCCCAACAGGCCTGCACAGCTATATCGATTAGCGCATCCACAGGAGATTGTGTATTTCCCTCGAACGTTCAGCCCGAGAAAATAAAAGAAAGAGTTAATAAAAAGAGTTGCCGGAAGCTAATAGCCTCGAACAGTCCGCTTTGGCCGAGCACCAGGCCTTCAAACCGACTTTTTTGACAGACACGCAAGATGTCGCGAGCTGCCTCCCGAATTTAAAGGAAGCAGATATTCGCAGTTAATTTTATCCGGTTGTTTTTCTACAGCCCCGTCAGGTTTTATTACTGTCTATCAGATGGCTAAGTTTTTACAGCCAATTGCCAGATGAAGCACTATACCCACACCATCACACTTCTAAACCATCCTTCTCTTTTGGATTTGAACATGCAACGAAGCGGGCGATGCACATAGATATAAGCACTTAAGCCACGTTTCATATGTAAAATGAAGTCATGAATATATCTGAAAAATTCCCTGACCGTCCGGCTTTGGAGGGCATCACACTTGAGATGATGGTCACCCGACTTTCTGAAGGGATGGGCTGGATGGCGATGGGCGATTCAGTACCCATACGCTGCTTTACGCATGACCCCAGCATCAAGTCCAGCTTGAAGTTTTTACGCAGAACGCCGTGGGCTAGAACCAAGGTGGAGCAGTTGTATCTGGCGTTTATCAAGTCACGCCATGCCTAAGCGCGCCCCTGACAACGCCAGACTTGATCGTGTTGTTGCGGAAGCACGCAAGCAACGTGAATCACGCGAGGCGGGTTATCGCGAGCAGGCACTCAAGTGGTTTCCGTGGATATGTGGTCGCTGTGGTCGTGAGTTTTCTGGTGTTCGCTTGCGTGAACTGACTGGGCATCACAGGGATCCTAATCACGATAATAATCCGGCGGATGGCAACCCATAATCCTTTTTGCCGATCTGCAGGCAATGCTAAAGAATAAGTCTGATGAATGAGCTGCTAGGGCTGAGTTTCGAACAGGTCTCTGATGCGTTCAGGCTTGTTATT